>JAEUNO010000005.1 GCA_016791045.1 Methyloversatilis sp.
CGACATCCCGAACATCAAGCCATGCTCGACTGGTTCGGCTCAACCTTCGACCCCGCTGCCTTCGACATCGCCGAAGTCGATCGACGACTCGCAAAGATCAAACTCTGACCGTCAACACGGTGTCGGTCGGACGCTTACGCTCTATCAACCGCTCCTTCCGCAAGTAACGATCGAAGCCAAACTGGCCGACAGTACGATCGGGATTCGAAACCTGCTCGAACTCGGGCATCGCGCCACTGACGGGGCTGCCCTTGCATCTTCGATAGAGCCGGATCTCACGCGCGCGCTCAAGGCTATGACTGGCGAAAGCCCGTCTCCGGTGGAACTAGCCCGGCTATCTCCGACTTCTCTTTTGATGGGCGTTTGGGACAGTCGCAAGCATAGAACCGGACTCAAATTGCCACGCGCGTTCAGTGCGACGATCGAAGCAAGTGACGTCAGTCAGCGTGTTCGCCATGCCCAGTACAACTCAGCGTGGCACGCAAATCAGCTTGATCCGGAAATCCAAAAAGCGGCGGGAACCAAGCCATCTGAAATTGGCCTTGACGGTGCCGTCTCAGGAGACGGATTAGGCGGCGTTGAAGTGCTCGGAACCATCGACAGAGCGGCGTTCCTGTCTGCCACAGCCCTTCGGTCCAATTTGCGTCTTGGCAAAAATCGCCCTGCGGATGTCGCCCATGGCCACGCTGCGGACTATATTGCAGCACTTGGCCTGGTTGCCTTGACCATGCCGGCATTCCCGTGGCTGCGTTCCGGCTGCAATCTGATCGCCGCTTCAACGCCTTCACTTCATATTGTGGAACTGGACGGTACGACTCGAGACGTATCCATTTCTCACGAAGAAGCACTGGCGGCGGTGCGAAGCGCCGCGGACAAGCTTCAAATCAAGAACTTGAAGGGGGTCGTAACACCAGCCGGAGTCAGAGCTCTGAGGGAAAGCGTAGGAGATTGAGCGTGCCCCACTTCGTACTCGAAGCACGCTTCATAGCCGAACGATACGGTGGCCTGGAGTGGCCGCCGGCACCAATGAGGCTTTTGCAAGCGATCGTCGCAGGATGTCGAAATCACGACCTTGCAGGCCTGCGTTGGCTGGAGACCCTTGGGGCGCCGGACATTCTGGCCGAGCCAGATCCGCCGTCAAGCCATGTCAGAACATGGGTACCGAATAACACTGAGAGGGGAACACCCGGCACGCCGAACGAAAAAACGAGTCGGGACAGGAACGTTCGGCGCATCGCTCATCCGGTCACCTATATATGGAGAATCGAAGACCATGATGGCGCTCATGCCCAAGAGGTGCTTTCACTGGCTTCGAACGTCCACACGCTAGGTACTGGCCAGGACATGTGCGCCGTCAATGGTTTTCTAATTCCGGCGCTTGAACCTTCCAGTGACGATTCCCGGCTTTGGTGGCGCCCCTCAAAGCTACCTGAAGGCTGGATAGCCGAAAGGGGCATAACCCTTCGGGTTCCGATTGCCGGCTCGCTCGATTCTGTCCGCCAACGCCACGAAGCCAGCCTGCAACGGTTTCGTGCCGATGCGTTTGTATCCCCCGTGCTGCCGCCGGCGAATCACTGCGCAGTCAAATACCTTTCGTCACACGAGATGCCGCGAATGGTGGGACTGCCCGTACGTTTTGCGGCCATGTCCGGTTC
Source organism: Methyloversatilis sp. (assembly GCA_016791045.1). Classification (GTDB taxonomy): domain Bacteria; phylum Pseudomonadota; class Gammaproteobacteria; order Burkholderiales; family Rhodocyclaceae; genus Methyloversatilis. Next base: position 1,656 of record JAEUNO010000005.1, read on the forward strand.
AACCTCTCCGTCTTGGCATATGGGCGATACCGTGCGCGTTGCAGGCATGCTTCGCCATGCGGCCATACAAGCTCTGGGAGGCTCAATTTGGGGCGCATGGGCGTCAGGGCATGCGCCCGAGTCAGACCTTGATGCGCGTTTAAGCTGGGTCCCGCTTCCATCGATCGGCCATCGTAATGTCGATCGGCGCATCCGCCGAGCCGTTTTTTTGGCGCGTCCGTCGGAACAGGCTGGCCTCATAGCCCTTCAGCAAGCGCTTCTGCAGGACCGGCTTCGCGTGACGGACGAAGCTTCCGGCGAAATCAAGGCGACCCTCTGTCCCGTTGATTCTGCGGATCAAAGTACTGGGGTGCTTTCGAGATATCTGGCCGAAGGAACGGTCTGGCAAAGTGTGACTCCAGTTGCCTTACCCGGCGACTTTGCGACGGATGAAAAGCGAGTTCTCAAGCTCATTCGAAAGGCCTTACGGGAGGCGCAGATCGACCTGGGGCTGGTGAAGGCGATCGTATCCAGTCGGGTACCTCTGCACGCTCACGATCTTCCAATTTCCGCTTTTAAGCTAAAGGCTTGGAAGGCCCACGCGGTTCCACTTCGACACGTCAGGATCGAATTCAGTCGCCCTGTGAGAGGCCCCATAGCGATTGGGCGAGGTCGTCATTTCGGGCTTGGACTTTTGTGCGCGGACCGCGAGTGATCCGGATTTCCCACATTGTTCGCGCGAGGCCGGCGTTAAGCTTGCGAAGCGGTTCGCAACATCAACGGACGCCGAAGGGCAGGTTCGCGGGATGTAGAGAATTTTTTTTGAAAAGACAGCTGCTTGCGATCGGACAGCTGAATCCCCCGCCGCTGGCGGGGCTTCATTGAAGGACGCACGACGGCGGTGACACAAGCGTATGGCGATTGCTGAATCCCCCGCCGCTGGCGGGGCTTCATTGAAGGGGCGTGTTCGGTGACTCATTGTGCGCGCTGTGCAAGCTGAATCCCCCGCCGCTGGCGGGGCTTCATTGAAGGCCGTAAGCGGCGACAGACTCCACCGCCTCGCGCAGGCTGAATCCCCCGCCCCTGGCGGGGCTTCATTGAAGGTCCATCGCGATCGACGCGACCTGTCGCCACCCGTGCTGAATCCCCTGCCGCTTGCGGGGCTTCATTGAAGGTACCTGATCGGGATGATCAAGCGGGTGATGGAGCGCTGAATCCCTGCCGCTGGCGGGGCTTCATTGAAGGATGGAAAAGCCCGCCAAGACTGGCGACGCGACGAAGCTGAATCCCCCGCCGCTGGCGGGGCTTCATTGAAGTGCAGCGAGTATTGCAGTGACAGCGCAAGACGGTGCCCGCCCGTCGTGCGAGTTGACCAAGAGCTCATTATCAACTGCAATTCACGCGCTGGAATGAAACGGCTCTTCGGCAATGCGCGGAGGCCGGCGCTGACTCGTTCTCACGTTTCTGTCCAACGACATCACAAACCGCCCCCCTAGCGACACCAGGAAGTGCCCCGAGGTTGTTGATCCATCGGTTTGGGTTGCGGTGTTGAGCGCTCTAGACCGGACTCGTTGGAGAACTCTTGTTTCCTTAAATGCTATAGGTGCAATCATCAAAGCGCCGAATAATCGCTGCGAAGAGATTACCAAACCACCATGTTTGCTCGAACCTCATGCCCATGAATTCCTCAACAAAGCGAGTCCCGCACAATCTAATAAAATTCTGCAGATACAGTATTATTGGTACCTATGACTTCACTAGCAATCGGAGGAACGGCATGGGCCCAGAACTAAAAAGCGGTGTTCATAAACCCTGCTCTCACGCATTTGTTTTTTTATTTGGGGTGCTCTTGATCGGGCTCTGGATTTTCACACGCGACGTCATCGCGTCCGGATTTATTGCTGCTGCTTTTGGGTGGTACATCGTAACCCGAATTGAAGATTATTTTTTGGCAGTTACCCTGTCGACAATCTTGGGTTTCGTTTTTTATGTAATGAATAGAGTTTAAACACAATAAACGCCGACCACCTTCCTTGCCATCATCTTTATCTACGTAGGCTTTGCCTTGGCTTGGTAAATCGCTGCTTCGCGATTATTCACATCTTCCCGAATTCAGTGCTGCGTTGGGTCTCCATCCACTCGTCAGGACACGACCAGGGCGACATGGCTGACAGGGAGATCCATGGAACCGTATTGGCTTACTTTAATCGGGCTCAAGGCGTTGGTCAGCAGACTGCTGGCGCTGCGAATAGATCTAAGCAAGCGAGGGAGAATCAGGCCAAAGAACTTGGTCTTAATAAAGATAAAAAGAAAAGAGCAGAAAACAGCTCTAATCTTTAAAAATAAAAAAGCCGGCTTGAGCCGGCTTTTTTATTTTAACACCACTTATTTTTTAAAAACTTCTTCGGGGATTTTAGAAGAGTTAACTTTTGAGTATTCTTCTATTTTTTCTTCTTTTATTTTATGAAAGAGATTTGTTCTTGAGAATCTGTTTTTTGGGTCGGAGAAATATTTTTGTTTTTCGGGATTTTTGAGTATTTCTTCTTCTTTCATTACCTCTTCAATAACTTCCATCGCAGCATCACGTTCAGCGGCTACGGTTTCAAGCTTCTTTTTCAGTTTTTCGGAATAGTCTTCCCAAAATTCGGCCATGTCTTTACTGGCCACAGCTTTTGCACTTTCTTTATTCGCCCTGATCTCGGCACCGTGCCACATCCCTTCCATCAGGTAGTCTCGACCATCACCGTTGATTTTTTTATTTCCAAACATCCTTCTATCTCCAAGAGTTTTTTGTGATTATATTATTAAATTAATAAGAAATCAAGCCCCTATTAATACACCCCATTTTTAAGACCCCCTGAATATTTTCACCACCATCCACCCCCATTTTCCTTTCCAGCCATTTCATTCTCCAAAGATCTCCAAATAAGATTTCAGGAATATATTAACTACATATACCGGGAGTCATCATGGATTCAGTCATCAAGTCGCATAAATCGTCATCAAAGAAGACAACCTAACTGTCTTATTTAAAACAAAGAATCCGTGATCTGGAAGAAGAAAACCGATCTCTGCGGATGCTGAAAAGCGCATCGAATGTTTGTCTCCAGCTTATAAATTACGGTCATTCAACGATGGGGCTACGTAAAAACTAAGGGGCCCCCACCCATTGCGTGGGTAGATAGATCGGTTCTTCACTTATCAGTCGTCTAAAAAACTAATCCTGCTGGACTTCGCGGAGCATGGCTCGCAGTGCCGCCGCCTGTCCCTCGAGAACTTCTACCCGCCGCTCAAGAAAATCTTCAGGGCAGTACGTCACCTCGGAGACGGCAATTCCCTCCTGTTTGAAAACCCGGAATTCGCCGTCCGCCATGCGGACGCCTGCAATTGCAAGATCGCCGACCAATGCATCGACCATGTGTTCGATCTTGGGACGGCGCACACCGGTCGCGCGCGCGATTTTGTAACGGAAGCCCTGCTCCGGATTGATGCGGGCGCCCTTTGGCAGACTCATCTCGGTCTGGCTTCGTAGATCGTTTGAGTGGGCGTCGACAACACGGGCAATGTCGTCGGCGATGTAGGCCGGTTTTCCGAGAAACGTGGCTACTGGCACGTCAACCCCGCGCGCAAGATCAGACAGCCATTCAGGCATGTCTTCAACAGGCACGAAATCCTCGGGGCCTGCGTCACTGAGACGCCAGGAAAAAAGGGCAACGCCTCGGAAATACATGACGCGCTCGCTTATCCGGTCTTTTCCGATGCGCTGATGATCATGAGCGTCGAGCCACTTCCCATATACCGGTGGAAACTCCCGCTCCTCGGCGTGCTCGTCGCACAAGGTCGCCCAGCATCCTCCGTAATACAGACGTCCAGGCTCCCCACAACACTGGCAGGTTCGCCGCGCCTCGATCTCGGCAACCTGGACAATGGCATCGACCTTTTCTCTCAGAACAGCGAGCATGCGTTTGCCGTCCTCCGACGCAACCTTGATGTCCTCTGACTCCTCCGAGTCATCATCTGTCTGGTCATCCTCTACTGAGGTATCGATGGCAACCCTGCGCACACCGTCCTCGCTTATCAGCGATACCGACACGACGGCGCTATTCCAGTACATACAGAGGCGCCCGAATTTTTCCTTGATCTGCACCCATTGGAACGCAGCCATCTCCTCCGGCGTAAGCGCATCACGTACTCGTTCAAGCGCTCGCTCGACCACGTGGTTCCACCCTGGAGGGATGCTCGTGCCTATGTATTGAGGGTCCTGAAACTGCTCGCTGTACCGTTTTCGAAAGCAGGTCACGATGAACTCCTTCTTTTTTCATTCATTTGTCCATAATCGGTGGCGCGGATGGAGGCGGTTCGCTTCATGGCAGAAAAGCTGCCTCGCCTGGAATCAGAGTGTCCGATCACAGTTTTTCCCAGTTCGCTGTTTGCGCGTGATCGGGCTATCGACCGAAGGCAGGTCCTGCGTGGCCTCCCTCGTAGACCCTATTTTCCAAACCGCGACTACCCGCCATTCCCCCGACCGCTCCACTCCCGGGGCATCTGCAGCGGTTGCCAGATGAGATCCCTGGACGTAGAGACGAGTAGTACAAGACCCACATTTGTTTCGCTCGCGTGCCGCAGCACCCTTCTAAAATGTTTGCTGAGTGCATCCGCAATTCCGTTCTGGGTGACGACGACCAAAACGAACGCAGCACAGGCATAAAGGTGGATGCGTTGTGCGTGGGCCTCGTGGATTGCACGCACGTCGAACTGATCGGCAAGTTTTACTTCGAAGGTCACCACATGGCGCGTTGGTCCGCCTCGCCTCAAGGTCGGATGTGTGCCGCTTCCCAACAAATCCTGCCTCGACCAGATTCCCCCGGTGTCGCGTCGGCCTTGATACGCGGTGTTCGTCACCTCAACATTTGAGAATCCGAGTCGTCCTGGCATCCATTCACGCTGGAGTTTTTCCTGGATTGGCCAATAGGATTGCTTTTCTCTCAACCAATTGGTCGGTTCGCTGTGATTTTCGAGAGGCAATCCCTCAAACCCACAAGGTTTTCGAACGAGACGCACGCGTCTGCCGCGGCCCCGGCATCGCTCGATCTGTCCTCTACGTACCAACTCTTCAGTGGCCACCTCGACTTCATCGCGACTCAGGCCCTTGAGCAGGGAAAGTTCGACCGTCGTCATGGAGTCCCCTGTTGCTGCCAGGCATTCTGTGATCAGCTGATGGTGGATTCGTTGGTCAAAGGAATTCATCGTTTTCCTCGGAGGCTCTAGAATGGAGCTAAACGGCGGGTCTCAGAGTTCATCGTCCGTGTTCATAAGGGACAACCGCATCCGACCGGCGCGCTCTACGTCGTAGTCACCCTGTCGGACCACACAGACCTCGAGGCTGTCCAGATTAAGTTCCGCGATGCCTCGAAAGCCCAGTCCGACGCACGCGAATCCCATTCGTTTCTCCTCAGTGCTGTAGTCGAGACTGTCGTGATGGTGGCCGTGGACGACAAGTTTTGCGCCCATGGCCCTTGCAAGGTGATCAATTCCGATGTGCCCGTAGGGGTGGCAGCTGGGCGCCTCGTGGGTGATCAGCACATCCGCCTGCAGGTTGGCCATGCGTTGGAAATCTTCCGGAAAGATGCTTGATAAATGGAGGATTTCCGAACCAAAGAGTACGTTTGCGTGAAATGAGGGATCGTCAAGCGCAGCGACTGCTTGTTCAGCCGTGATCCCCTGCTTTTTAAAGCGCGCTGGGCCGGGTGTGGCGAGGATTCGTTGCGTAGCAAACTCTTTAAAGCTCCTAAAATTCGCTGTTTTGCCATCGAATTGCTGCAAATCCGGTGACCAGACGGTTTTTCGGAAAACACCCCCGAAGCCCGCGAGTCGGATGCCTTGCATGTCAATCACGCACTGATCGAGGTTGTCATCCAGAGCGGTGAGGAGGTTGAGCCATGTGGTGACGAGTTCAGTGTCGTGGTTGCCGCGTATCCACCAGGTTTGAATGCCCTCCTCCTTTAGTGGCGCGAGGATTTCTTGCATGCTTTTCGAGGGCTCGATGTCGCCCAGAAAGATGACCCCTAGAGGCGAGCGCGCCAGCGCTTCGTGGATGGCATGGTCGAAGCGCCCGTGAACATCCCCAAAAAGGAGGATGCAGCGCGATTTCATTCGAATAACCCCTGAAATTTCGGGTTTTTACGCGTAAAAACGGGGTTTTCGGGGAAATGGTCGTTCATCGCCTGCGTCCTGTTGCGCCGGCAAGCCTTAAACACCACTCACACAGCGTCGTCCAGCAAGTTTGGTGGTGGGAAGTAGGCGCTCCGCAGCGCTCGCAGATAAATAAGGACTCCTTTCGGACGATGTTGCCGAGGCGCGTGGAGTGGTCCGTGCTCATGCCCACGTGAAGCCTGAGCTCCCAGGATTTTTGCGTCGCGCACTTTAGATGTGGAATGTTTGCAACCGGCGCTTCCCGGATCTTCAACGCGTAAAGGCACTCGGCTTCGACACCCGTGCACGCCTGGTCGACCAGATCAAACCACCCGTCCCCACAATCCCTGAACCGCGAATACCACTCATGCTCGGCCAGCGCTTTGATCTCCCGCAGGAACAGCGGGTAGCGAGAAACCAGCTTTTTGACGAGTACGGGATTCATATCTGTCAATGAAGGGCGAGTATGGCAGCGTCGGCTGTGAGATCACGTCCGAACAAGTCTTCGGCAGTGAGGTGGCTTCGCCCCGTCAGGACCGCCCGACCCGCAGCCGATGTGAGCCGTTTTCTCATCTCGCGGGGCGGTAAGACCGAAAGCACGCTCAAGACCTCTTCGCTCAGGTGTCGCTCCAGCACATCGGTCAATCCGCGCTCGTCGAGCAAGTGGGCGAACACGAAGGTTGCGATCTGCCGCGCCTGATTCACTTCCGGACGCGGAATCTCAAAGGTGACGAATCTCTGGCGGATGGGTTCGGGAACGAGTTCGATCTGGTTGCAGGTCGCAAACCAGAGGACTCGGCTCGCATCAAGAAGCAACTCGGGAAGCGCCAGATCACGGAAGCATCTGGCGGTGCTTCTTTCAAGCAGCACGTGAAGCGCCCCCAGCGCGGATCTTTCGCCGGTCCCACCACCCAGGCTGCTCACCTTGTCGATCTCTTCCAGCACCACAACGGGGTTGGCGACCGGGGAGGCTACGAGGTGCCAGAACAGCCGGCCTTCGTGAGAGTTCGCCCAAAAGGTCTCACTGCCAGCGAGGGCCGCACCGCTTTGTGCGGTGGCCATATCGACCAGCAGCACGGGAGCCAGGCGCAGTCCGTCTGCCAAGTGCTCCAGATACAGCGTCTTTCCCAAGCCCGGCCGGCCATGGATCAACACCGGGTCAAACGCAATGGCGCTTCCAGTGGCCAGGGACAGCGCGCATTGGCCTTCGATGTAGTCGGTGACCGAAGTGAAGTTTGGAAATACGGCTCTTAATTCGGTGAAAAGACCATGAATGACGCCTGAAAACCGTCTCAGGGGCTTTTTTGAGCTTTGCGCTTTCAATCCTGCGACGACAGCACGAACACGGGCCTTCGTATCAGAGTCTCGCCCACTGACGCGCATCTCTAGAAGCTCTACACCCTTCTCATCCCATATATCCACCAGTTCATCACACTGCAAAAGAGCTAAACCCGCTTCTTCGACGTCTGGCGGATGCTGAGCATCCCCCTCACCCGTCGAAACTGACAAAACCGACGAAACAGACGAAACAGACGAAACAGACGAAACACCAGGGAGGGAATCAACCGAATCGCTGGAAGAAAAAAGTGGAATGGCACTTGAAGACTGAGGGTCGGTTGCGTCGAACCACGCCGCAACCTTCAATCCTTCAAGATAGGAATGCGTCTTGCAGAATTTGTATTCTCTCCCCAGAGGACATCCACACGCATTGCATGAATACGCAGCCACGTATCGGAAATGGCGACACCGTTCAGCGAGCGCGGCTGTTCTTGCCTCGTCTAACTCCTTGATAAACATGAACACTGATGGCCCGTATGCGCCGTAGGTCCAAAAGAAGAAAGCAGACGTGTCGTTAACACGAGCATCGCCTACGATCACGCGGAATTCATTCAGGGCATCAAGAACGATCGACACATGGCCGGGGAGGAATTCGATGGAAAACTGTGTGGACCATTGGAATTCAGCTTTCTGAACGTCGGTGCGAAACGCAACGAAAGCCTGGTGGTCATCGAAGACCTTGTCCAAAAGAATGTTCTTCAGCGCCATGTCCACCCTCACGATGAACGCAGTAGAGCATCACCCTGACAACCTGTAAACAAATTTTTTAATCTACACTCTATAAAAATTATATTTTAAAATAAACTTATTAACTTTAAACACAAAACCGTTTATACCTAACTTAAAAAAGATGACGGCAAAAGAAAACCTATAACTTAAACATTGGTCGCCACTAAAAACGACCAAAAACGATAAACAGCTCATCATGAATTCATCGTGAATACATCATGAATTCAACATAAGTTCAACATAAATTCAAAATGAGTTCATACTGAACACGAAGAATTCATAACAAAACCAAGGATCAATAAGAAAAATCTAATGTATAAAAATAAAATCATCTTCAGAATAGCGCAAGTTCACCTTCACCCCAAAAATACAATTTCCCTAACTTACACCTTGATCAAATTCAAACAACTTGTCCTTGTTGGCCTGAAACCAGTCTAAGTACGCGGTAGTACGTTCAGGACCCACGACTACGCGTTGACTTGAACGCGCGGCCCTGTCTTCTATCGTCTTTTTATCAAAATTGATGGAAATTGAATCGTTAAGACGACGAAGCAGCGCCGTTAAAGCCATAGCGGTGTCAACAAAAGCCAAATAATCGGAGTTACTCCCGTCTGAAGCGGGAAGTAGGACCGCCTTCGACTGCGCCTGCAGTGACTTGACGCATACCTCCATCCGTTGCAACTTCTGGGTCAGATTCGAATTCTCAAGTTCAAGCGCTAACAATCTAGCTCGCAATACGATTGGCGAAGCGTTTTGGTCGCACACATCCGGGCAGTGAATATTCTGAACCAAACCAGATGTGGTCAAAAGACTTTTGTACCGAGGATTCCGGATAAACGTTGTTCTGTGAATACTTGTGGTTGAAGCAAGATAGTCCGCCAGCGCACCCATTGATTTGAACGAAAGGCGATGTTTTTGGCACCTTACGAGCTGTTCCTTGATAAGCATTAAAGCTTTCAGCTCGCGCTGCTCGTTAAATTTTCTTAAATTTTCACCGCCGCGAAGAAGCTTCACTTCGACTCTCCGATACGTAATAGACCCGAGGAAGGCAAAACTAAAGGCCTAGCCAAATGGTCACTCAAATCTGCCAACGATAATTTTTTTATACCGATAAGTGTTTTTAGCATTGTCGCTGCGAGCGTAACGTCAACAGGACCTGGAAGTTCCGAAAAAAAGTTTTGCGAATCCTGCGACGCCAACAATCGTCGACGGATCCCACTTGCAACAGCTTGAATTTGAGGCGTTTGCAACGTCGGATACGCGTTGGATTCAGCTATACGGGACAGCAAAAACTCTACCTCACTGGAATACTTAACAACACGTTGTAAATGATTTCGGACGACTTCAGGCTGTTCGGCGTGATAGAAAAGACCTTCATCGCTAGAGCCATGTTCTGCCATAGCCTCTGCATGTGACTTTACAAGTACTTCCTCACTTAACTGCCAGCCCACCCATTCATTGGTGTCAAGTTCGACCGAATCCCATAAATTCTCTGCTGCTTCAACATCCCCAGAGCTCTCGAAAGAATCACGCTGCTTCAATTGGTACCTTATTCTTTCGAGAAGCCAGTTTTTTTTCGCCGCAATAGCAGGAAGATGATCAATGCCCTTTAACGCCAAAGGACACATCCCGCATCTCCTAAAGTCGCCGGCTAACTTAATGACGTCCGCCGGGCACTCATCACCAACTGGACAAATATGCGTCGGGTGGAACCTTACAAGGCTCATCGGGCCGCTACGCAACTCTTCGATAGATTCACCGTTCAAGCTTTCAGTTTCAGCGGTGTTCCAGAGTGCGATCGGTGGCATTACCCGGAACTGCTTCAGTGCGGCCTCTCTATCCGCCATAAAACTTCGCGCCAATACGCTGTCTGGTTTGTCTGCCCGAACATACGCTTGATTTTCGGATTCAAATCGCTGCACATCGTCAAAAATCGCTCGGTCAGCAGCCTCTAACTTTTCATGTAGGTCCTCAGCGCGAGGTGACTGGTAGTACTCAGTTACTGCAGTGCTACTATGGCCAAGCTGTATTGCAATGTCAGAGGTCTCGATAAGACCTTGTCTGTTTGTGGCATAAGTAGCGCGACAGGCATGCGGAGTGTTAATCGCAAGTATAGATACAGGACAAAACTGCGTCCCGTCTTTCATTATGACAGTCTTTATTTCATCACTATTCGGACTAATCGACACAGGCGTTACTTTGACAAATAAAGCACGATGACCCTGTACGTTCGAAAAGAATGACTGGAAGCCAGTCAAGAGCAAAGCCCATTTTTCGGAGTAATGCGAGACTGTTATAGGTTTTGGAGACGACGAGCCTCTAAACAACGGGACGATTTCACCGAAACGTGAATCTTCACGATCTTTATAAGGCACCGAGTCATTCATACCAGGCTCATCAATACTTAACTGAAAAGCGCTCTCGCGAAGTAAAACTGATCGTACGCGAAAAACAATTTCTGTAACCCACGGACTTTCTTTAGTCTTATCAGTATTAACGAACAGCCGATAAAGATATGGGCCATTAGGCAAGAAAGAGAACTCAGTCGTCAACGGCCCTTCACTATTCTCTTTATCCCACGTTCTCTTATCAAGCCAAAGAAGACCGGCAAGGCGCAACCCGGTCTCGATCGCAACCATCAAAAGTCGAAGAGTTGTTAGGTGTGGGACAAAATGCTCTTCTTTTATATTGCGGGAATCCTTAAAGGTTCGTACCTCCCAATCAAACACATTTGGAACTTGTGTCAAATGGGTAACCCTGCCTTTAAAGCGAATAAGCGGGACAAATCCGAACTCAGCAGTATCAATCCATCTCATTTTCTTGAGCGCAAGTAGCTTTTTTTCTGAAAACTCACTGCCCATACATTTACTCGACAAGAATTCACCCATTGCTTCTACTGCGTAAACGTAATGCACCAAATAGCTGTATGCCCCCTTGGGGAATACCACTTTTGACGTTTTTGTTCTTTTTGCCACGCGAGGTAAGTCAAACTCGCCGTAAATCGGATTTCTAAAGTTGTGGCCTGCGATATTTTCGTCTTCTGAGAAAGCTGACTCAACAAAGCGAAAAAAAATTTGAATATGCTTTAGTGCCGCGTATTGACTATCTTTACTGCTCCGCCTCACCTTCAAAATCGAAAGTAAAGTTTCTGGAAATTCCTCGAGAGGTAAATCTGATGACCTAGAAACAAAGGCTGCGCGACTAAATTCTTTCGGAGCAGATGGGAGCGCCAAAGTGGATTTTGGGAAAATCTCTTTCCACCATGGCAAATAGAGAAATAAATAGTCGGCAAGGTGGTTCAGCGAGGCCGTAACGCTTTTATCGTCCTCGTAACCCTTCACCTGCTTACGATGTTTCAAGAAATCCTTCATGGCTTGCCGCCAGAAAGGAACCAAACCATTTAAAGAGATATGCTCCCTGCCTGAATAATGAAAGGACTCGTCGTCAAGCCAATCAAGCCCCCGACGATTGCCTCCAAAATATTGCTTAAGATACTTTAACGCATCAGCATGAAATTTTGAGTTCGAAAGACCTAATAAGACTTCATTTCTTTCATGGTTCTTGGGCGAAGAATAGTCAAATAAGCGCCTTCGCTTCGGCAAAGAATAACTTTTTATGTTTCTTTGCTGGGTTAAAAATTCAGCATAGGAATGTTCAACCATACCCGACGCTGCCCACTGAGAGTATCCAATTAAGTCGTCTGGCGAAAAATTGACTCGCGAGGGGAACGATTTTTGGAGCTCGGACAGAAACAAACTCCAAGGAACTGGTGAAGTAATGAACCGTATGTCACTCTTCCCAGTCATGAACAACCGTTGCGCCCTATGCAGCACAGCCAGTTCTTTAACACTTACGTCCTCAGGCGTGCCCCATGTTGTAGCGAACAATATTCGGGGCATGTAATAAAACAACCGTCGCGCACCTTCGTCTACCACGCCTTTCGAGGCAGTGTTGTGGTCGAAAGACTGGATGAAAGAATAAAGCTCCGAGGCGATCGGAATAGGATCAAAATGACTGCCAGGTGAAAAAACAGTCGGCAAAAGAACAACCTTACGCTTCCACAATTCCACGAGCAACAACTTAACGCCCTGTTTGACGGACGCGATAGCACAAGCATCCGGCCTTAGGCCGTGTAAATATTTATCTAACTGATTAAAATAGTCACTTGCACCCCTGTTTTGGCTGTCCAATCCCGAAAACTGGAAAGCTGTGGTAAGAAATTCGCCGTCAAAATTTGCGTTTTTCCGAATGTTGGCATCTGAAAATAAGTATTGAAAACCGTGAGGCGAGGCCCACTTAATCCGCTTCGGTGGCGATGAATACCGTACAGTCAGATGACTCAAAACCGCTTCGATAGCCAAACGGACGGCATCATTTAAATTGTTGGTTTCTAATAAAACGATACCATCTGTTGTATTAACCATTGCTTCCCTCGCCGGGATGTCGCGGAATCGCAAGAAACTGTCCCTCGTCAAGTCCAAGGATATGTTTGTCGGCGCGAGACAAGATCCTTTCTATGCTTCTACGCTTCTTACGAGCGTATATTTGCGTACTTCTGATACTTTTATGCCCCATCAACACCTGCACTTCCGCCATGTTTAGACCGAAATGATTTTTTTCGGGGTTTACTGGGAGGTCATTCACCATATAAACACCATAAAGGTGCCTTAATGAATGCAGCGTCCAATATTTCTTGTGGCCACCCGGTGCTGGAACGGAAGCGCGGTCGCAGGCAGCTCGAAAGCTTTTATTAAACGCTGCATCGGAAGCGAGAACGTAAGGCTTACCCCGCGAACTAGACTCAACATATTGAAATACATAGTCATTTCTCGTTCCAGCCCTCGGCATTACATATTCGTTTTTAAAATACTGTTCTAGCGCTACAAAGAAGGCCTCCCTAAAAGGTTGAATTAGGTAGGTCATCGAAGTTTCTCGGCCTTTAAAGCGCTGTTGCACACCCGCACTCAGATCGCCCCCCAGTCTTTTTGCTTTCGGATCAAGGACGTAAACCTTTTGACTGCCTGTTTCTATGTCACTCCATCGTAGATTCAGAGCTTCGCTGATACGGATCCCCGATGCGGCCAGCAAGAGCCACAACGCCTTATCCCGCGATGAACTTGCAGCATCTGCTAAGGGAAAAACGTAATCGAGGGGAAAGTCTCGATTTCGCGATTCCATCGGAATAGGTTCAGATGGATTTATTAGCCTTCTTGGACGTGTCAAGCCCTCTTGTCGAAAGCGTAAAACGCTTCCTAATACCGAGTTCATCCGCATGTTTCGCTTTTCAGACGCGGATACCGTCTCCGCTCCCGACAGCGCTGCGATTAAAGAGGGAAAAGTATTGCTGTGGTCCAAGCCACGGATTGTTGCCAACTCAAAAGCTTCGGTCGCCAAAGACTCTGAAAGTCGAAGAAACCGATTAATAGCAGCGATTGAATTACTGAAACTGGCGGGGGCGAGCGGCTTACGATTTAATGCATGTGATACATCCGCAAGCCATTTGTCTTCCGGATTTTTTTTTAGTGACGCGGAGACTCGTCTACAGAGATCTTCGCTTCCATCTCTCAAGAGGACGGGATAGGCGTCGATCACTGCATTGAGATATTGCTTCGTCGGAGCCGAACTGACTCCAAACGCCTTTGCCTCGGTCAGATAATCTAGAAAGGCGGCAACCACTTCCGCATAGCGCTTTTTTGTCGCGAACGCGTAGTCGTTGTTTTTTTTACAGAAGTAAGAGAAAGCTTCGACTGACACTCCATGCTCATCGTGGAGTTCCCAAGTCGTTTCTCCGAGCTTTTCGGTTTTGCGACGCGTAAAATTTTTTAAGCTTGGCATAGGCAGGTTTGGCAACGTGACATAAGGAATATATGACACAAGTTGCACAAAGCAAGGCCGTGCTAGCTATTTGATTTTATTTGAATTATTTTTTTTACTAGATGCACAAAACACTGGTTTAGATAAGAACTCACGGAAGGCTTTCACCTTCGCCGGTTTTCAAGACCGGTGCATTCAACCGCTCTGCCACGCTTCCGCTGCACTGCTCGCGATGAATATCAAGGTGTCCGACGCCGCAACACCGCGATTTCATTCGGGGCCGCATACTAACACGCGTCCAATGCGTTGAAACTTAACGACCTGTGCGATAGTCTTTAGTGTGTTAATCATCCTTCGGGGTTACGCCATGCAACCGCAATTCCAGACCATACAGACTGCCGGCGCCGCAAGCGCCGGGCAGAACCGCGTACTGCGCAACACCTACATGATGCTGGCCGCGTCGATGGTCCCGACACTGCTCGGCGCCGTCGTGGGCATCCAGATGAACTTCTCGTTCATGGCGGGCAGCCCGTTCATCGCGTTCGCATTGTTCATGGGTATTGCCTGGGGCTTCATGTGGGCGATCGAGAAGAACAAGAACAGCGGGCTGGGCGTGGCCCTGCTGCTCGGCTTCACCTTCTTCATGGGCCTGATGCTGAGCCGCATCCTGCAGGTCGCGCTGGGCTTTTCGAACGGTGGATCGCTGATCGCGATGGCGGCCGGCGGCACGGCCGTCACCTTCTTCACGCTGGCGTCGATCGCCAGCACGACGAAGCGCGACTTCTCGAACATGGGCAGCTTCCTGATGGTCGGCATGATCGTGCTGCTGCTCGCCATCGTCGCCAACATCTTCCTGCAGATGCCGGTGCTGTCGCTGGCGATCTCCGGCGGCATCGTGATGATCTCGGCGGCCTGGATGCTGTACGACGTGCAGCGCATCGTGCGCGGTGGCGAAACCAACTACGTTTCGGCGTCGCTGTCGGTGTACCTGAACCTGTACAACATGTTCGTCAGCCTGCTGCACCTGCTGATGGCGCTGACCGGTCAGCGCGACTGAGCCAGGAAGCACGGAATGAAAAAGGCGGCTTCGGCCGCCTTTTTCATTCCTGTCGTCGCAGGCGATCGGGTCAGCGCTCGATCAGCGCGATCGACTCGACATGCGAGGTCTGCGGAAACATGTTGGCAATGCCCGCGCCGCGGAAGCGATAGCCCTTCTCGTTGATCAGCACGGCCAGATCGCGCGCCAGCGTGGCCGGGTTGCACGACACATACACGATGCGCTGCAGCGCCCCCGCGGCGTCTGCCCGGGGCAGTGCCTTGACCAGATCGATCGCGCCCTCGCGCGGCGGATCGATCAGCATCTTGTCGAAGTGGCCGAGCGCCGCGAGGCTTTCAGGCGTGGCCTGGAACAGGTTCGCGACACGAAAACTCGCGCGTGACGCCAGTCCGTTGGCTTCGGCGTTGCGCGCGGCGCGCTGCACCAGCGCATCGGCACCTTCGACACCGACCACATCGGCGCCGAGCGCCGCAATCGGCAGCGAAAAGTTGCCCAGACCGCAGAACATGTCGGCGATGCGTTCGCCCGGCTGCGGCGCCAGCATCGACATCGAGCGGCGCAGCAGCGAGCGGTTGATGCCGTGATTCACCTGCGTGAATTCGGACGGCGCGAACGCCAGGCGCACACCGAAATCCGGCAGCTCGTACGCCAGTTCGGGCATCGGCAGCGGCCAGAATGGCGCCAGCGTGTCCGGGCCGCCCGGCTGCACATAGATGAACACCCGCTGCGCCTCGGCGAACGCACGCAACGTCGCCTCGTCCTGCGCCGACAAGGGCTTCAGCACACGAAACACCAGCACCGTCATCTGCCGCGAGCCCTCGCCTCCGATCGCCACTTCGATCTGCGGCAGTCGCTCGCGGATCGAAAAGCCATCGATCAGCTCGCGCAGCGGCAT
This sequence comes from Methyloversatilis sp., assembly GCA_016791045.1. GTDB lineage: Bacteria > Pseudomonadota > Gammaproteobacteria > Burkholderiales > Rhodocyclaceae > Methyloversatilis. The sequence goes on from JAEUNO010000005.1 coordinate 17,660, forward strand.
CAGCAGCGCCGACACATGCGGCGGCAGCACCTCGCACGACGACATGTTCGTCACATAGCTCGACTTGCGTTCGCGAAAACCGACCAGTACGCCGCCCTTGCGCGGCACGTGGCGCACCGACAGGCGCGCCCGGTAGCGGTAGCCCCAGCCGGGACCGACCAGCGGCGCGAACACCGTTTCCGGCTTCACGCGGCCGACGTGCCACAGCGCATCTTCCAGCACGCGTTGCTTGACCGACGCCTGCGCCGCAACGTCCAGATGCTGCATGCTGCAGCCGCCACAGGTGCCGAAATGGCGGCAGCGCGGCTGCACGCGTTGCGGGCTTTGCTTGAGGATGCGACTGATCTGCGCCAGTTCGTAAGACGCCTTGCGGACATAAGGCGAAAAGTCGATCAGTTCGCCGGGCAGCGCGCCATCCACGAAAATCACCTTGCCTTCGAAGTGCGTGACGCCGCGACCTTCGTGGTCCAGCGATTCGATACGGACGACCGGCATGACACAACCTTGCGTGACTTTGGGGACGGCGATTTTACCCGCTGCGCGCGCGCTTTCCGGCGCATCGGAGATAATCCGCGCCATGGACAAGACATTGCTCGGCGGGCTGAGCCCGCGCACCTTCCTGCGTGACCACTGGCAGAAGAAGCCGCTGCTGGTGCGCGGCGCCATCCCCGGTTTCGACGGCCTGCTGAGCCGCGACGCGCTGTTCGATCTGGCGCGCGACGAGGACGTCGAATCGCGCTTCATCGCGCAGGACACCACCGGCTGGCAGTTCGAACGCGGCCCGCTGCCCGGGCGCCTGCTCAAGCGGCCGAAGGCGCAGCCCTGGACGGTGCTGGTGCAGGGCCTCAATCTGGTGCTGCCGCAGGCCGATGCCCTGATGCGCCGCTTCGCCTTCATCCCTTACGCGCGGCTCGACGACGTCATGGTGAGCTATGCCACCGACGGCGGCGGCGTCGGACCGCATTTCGACTCCTACGACGTGTTCCTGCTGCAGGGCAGTGGCCGGCGCCGCTGGCAGATCAGCGCGCAGAAGGACCTGACGCTGGTCGAAGGCGCGCCGCTGCGCATCCTGCGCAACTTCGTGCCCGAGCAGGAATGGCTGCTCGAACCCGGCGACCTGCTCTACCTGCCGCCGCACTACGCGCACAACGGCGTGGCGGAAGGCGAATGCACCACCTATTCGATCGGCTTCCGCGCCCCGTCGGCTCAGGAACTGGGCACCGCCTTCCTCGATCACCTGCGCGACCGGCTGTGCCTCGACGGCATGTACGCCGACCCGGACCTCGCGTTGCAGGATGACCCCGCCCGACTGCCGCCGGCGATGATCGATCGCGTTGCCGACATGCTCGGCGCCATCCGCTGGACGCGCAGTGATGTCGAACAGTTCCTCGGCAGCTATCTGTCGGAACCGAAGCAGCACGTGTTCTTCGATCCACCGGACGACATGCTGAGTCCGAAACGCTTCGCACAGAAGGTCGCGAAGCACGGCGTGCGGCTCGACACCCGCACGCAACTGCTGCGCAGCGGTCGCCATGTCTGGATCAACGGCGAGGCAGTCGATGTACCGCCCGGCAGCGCCGACGCGCTGACTGCCCTGGCGCGCGAGCGACGGCTGCCCTCCGTGCCTGACCACGCCGACACACTGGCACTGCTGCACGACTGGTATGGCGACGGCTTCCTGTACCCGGGTGCACACGGTGACTGACACGGCCGAGCCGCTGCGCTTCGCGGACCGCGCGGGCTATCAGGCCGCGGTGGCGCAGTGGCTCGACCGGATCCGGGTCGGACTCGACATTTTCGACGTCGATCTGGTGGACACCGCGCTGTCGAGCTCGCCACGCGTGGCACAGCTGTCGGACGCGCTGACGCGCGACCCGGCGATGACCGTGCGCATCGTGCTTCATGACGCCGACGCGCTTCAGCATCGCATGCCGAGGCTGTGGAATTTGTGCACCGCGCAATCGCATCGGATGCAGATACGTCAGACCCCGCGCACCCTGCGCCACCTGACCGAAACCTTTATGCTCAGCGCCGGTGGCGCCCTGCTGGTTCGCACGCACAGCATGCATTTCCGCGGCAAGCTGCTGGTCGGCGACACGCAGGAAAACGCCGGCTACAGGCAGCGCTTCGGCGAACTGTGGGACGCCTGTTCATGTTGCATCAGCACAACAAAGTTCGGCCTCTAAGGTCATGTTTCCCGCGCGCTACCTTGATACATGACGCCCGTGCTACTATTTTGGGCTGATCGATGCTGTACGTTCGATCTTGTGAGACAGAATTTTTGTTGTCGCCCTCAGCCAAGGAAATCAAAATGAAACAGTCCCTCCTCGCCGCCGCCCTGCTCGCCCTGACTCTCGCCGCTTGCTCGAAGCCGGAAGAAGCACCGGCTCCGGTTGCCGAACCCGCTCCGGCCGCCGCCCCGGCTGACGCTGCTGCAGCCCCGGCTGCCGCTGCCGCTGATGCTGCTGCCACCACGGCCACCGATGCCGCCGCTACCGCGACCGACGCTGCTGCCACCGCAACCGACGCCGCTGGCGAAGCTGCCAAGGCTGCCGGCGAAGCCGTTGATGCTGCTGCCGATGCTGCCAAGGCTGCCGCTGAAGAAATGAAGAAGTAATTCTTCGCTTCGAAATGAAAAAAGCCGGCGCGATGCCGGCTTTTTTTCGTCTGTCTTTTTGTCCGCCGGTTTCAAAACTCTCAGCGATTCATTGTCCGGTCCGATCCTTGCGGATCGGCGCGTAATGACAGTTACGTCCTGAAAGCTCAGTTCGCAGGCGTCTCCGCAGCATCCTGCAGGCTTTCGGTCAGCGGCTGGATCAGCGGCGACTCGGGCGGCAGCAACTTCAGCAGTCGCTCCCAGTGCTTGCGTGCGCCGGCCTTGTCACCGCGCTGCATCGCCGCACTGCCGGCGAGCGCCAAGGCCTTCGGATGGTCCGGATCGATGGCCAGCGCCTTCGCCAGCATGGCTTCCGGCTCGCCGGACAACTGTCGGCCCTTGCTCATCGCAAGCACATCGGCGTAATCGGTCCATACCTGGGCATCGCCGCTGACGATCTTCACCAGATTCGCGTACGCCGCGCTCGCCTCGTCGAAGCGCTCCATGGCGCTGTACGAGCGCGCCAGCATCTGCCAGCCGTCGGCGTTGTCCGGCTCGCTCTTCATGCGCTCGGCGAGCTGATCCACCATCGCCCGAATGCGCTCCGGCGTGATTTCCTCCTGCCCCATGGCCTGCTGTTCGCTCGGGCTGCTGCGCGGTGCATCCACGGCTTCGGGCTTGCCGAGGGCCAGATAGACCGGCACGGCCAGCGCAGGCACGGCGATGGCCGACACGATGGCCACCCAGCGGCCGGAACTGCGTACCGATGTCGGCGCGGCGCCGGCCTCGTCGAGCACGCGACGCTCCAGTTCCGCGCAGGAAATGCGGTACTGCGCATCGTCGATCAGGCCGGCCGCCAGATCGCGGTCGAGTTCGGCCAGGGCATCGCGGTGAATGGCCAGCGTGAGTGCGCGCTGGGCTTCGGGGACTGCACCGGAACGCCCGCGCAACAACGGGGCAAGCACGAATGCGAGCGCCAGGGCGAGCATCAGCCCGGCGCCTATCATGAACTGCGTCAAACCTGTTTCTCCTCGCCGGCCAGCAGCGCGCGCGCGCGCTGCTGTTCATCGGCACTCAATGTATTGGCGGCAGCTGCCTGAACCGTGCGACGGCGCAGGCGACGGGCCAGCAGCAGCACGACCACCAGAAGCAGCACGAACGGCCCGGCCCAGAGCAGCACCGTGGTGGCTTTCAGCGGCGGACGGTAGAGCACGAAGTCGCCGTAGCGCTCGACCATGTAGTCGAGGATTTCGCGGTCAGTACGACCGGCGGCGATCTGCTCGCGCACCTGCTTCTTCAGGTCCATCGCCAGATCGGCGTGCGAATCGGCGATGTTCTGGTTCTGGCAGACGAGGCAGCGCAATTCTTCGCCCAGATGCTGCACGCGCGCCTCGACCGCCGGATCGTCGGCCAGCGTCGGCGCCTGATCGGCGTGCGCGGGCAGCAGCGCGCAGATCGACAGCGCGATCGGCAGGAACAGATGGCGCATGTCAGGAGGCCTCGAGTTGCCGGATGCGCGGCAGGATGTCGTCGCGCAGCAGCGCAGGCGTCAGCGGGCCGGTGTGCTTGTGGCGGATCACGCCCTGGCGGTCGATGATGAAGGTTTCCGGCGTGCCATACACACCGAAGTCGATCGCGATGCGGCCGTCGCGGTCATGCGCCGACAGCAGGTAGGGATCGCCGTAGTCGGCCAGCCACTTCAGGCCGGCGTCGCGTTCGTCCTTGTAGTGCAGGCCGACCATCGTGACCGTGCCGGTCTTCGCGAGCTCGACCAGCAGCGGGTGCTCCTGCCGGCACGACACGCACCACGAGGCCCATACGTTCATCAGCCACACCTTGCCCTTCATGTCGGCCGGCGAGAAGGTCTTGTCCGGCGCCCCCAGCTGGGCGACGCTGAACGCCGGCACTGCGCGGCCGATCAGCGGGCTGGGTACCTCGCGCGGATTCAGGAACAGGCCGGCGAACAGGAAGCCGGCCAGCACGACGAACAGGCCGAGCGGCCACAGATAACGACTCATGCGTGCTGTTCCTGCGCAGGACCGGGTTTCAACGCGGGTGCCGGCGCCTCGGCCGCCTGCTTGCCATCACGTTGCGCGAGCTTGCGATAACGACGATCCGCCGCCGCAAGCACGCCACCGAAGGCCATGATGAGCGCGCCGATCCAGATCCAGTTGATGAAGGGCTTGTAGAAGATGCGCACGATCCAGGCGCTGCCATCCGGCAGCGGCTCGCCCATCGACACATAGATGTCGCGCGTGACGCCCGAATCGATCGCCGCTTCGGTCATCGGCATCTGCGACACGCGGTACATGCGCTTCTCCGGGTACATCATCGCGACCGACCGGCCGTCCCGCGTCATTTCGATACGCCCGCGCGCCGCGTCGTAGTTCGGCCCTTCGTGCGCGAACGCACCGTCGAAACGGAAGGTGTAGCCGGCCAGCGTTGCCGTCTGCCCGGGCGCCATCTTCAGGTCGATGTTCTGTTCGAAACCCTTGACCAGCGTGATGCCGACGATGGTGACGGCGATGCCCAGATGGGCAAACCACATGCCCCACCAGCCGCCGGGCAGCGACCTTGCGCGGGCGAACCAGTTGCCGTCACCGGTGCGGCCGCGCAGCCGCTCGACCAGGTGCTGCACGCTGGTGGCGACGATCCACACCACGATGAAGGTACCCAGACCCAGCATCGGTGAAAACCCGCCTGACATGACCATCATGACGACCGTGCTGACCACGCTGACCCCGAACGCCCAGCGCAGGCGGGTCACCAGGTTCGGCGCGCCGTCCTTCTTCCAGCGCACGAAGGGTCCGACCGCCATCAGGAAGGCGACCGGCGTCATCAGCGGCACGAACACAGCGTCGAAATACGGCGCGCCGACCGAAATCTTGCCCATCCCCAGCGCATCGAGAAACAGCGGGTACAGCGTGCCCAGCAGCACCGCCGACGTGGCCACTGCCAGCAGCACATTGTTGCCGAGCAGCGCCGTTTCACGCGAAATGAGCGCAAAGCCGCCACCCAGCCCGACCGACGGCGCGCGGATCGCGAACAGCAGCAGCGACGTACCGATGACGAACACCAGCAGCGCGAGGATGAACACGCCGCGTTCCGGGTCGGTGGCGAAAGCATGCACCGAAGTCAGCACGCCGGAGCGCACGAGGAAGGTGCCGAGCAGCGACAGCGAAAAGGCCGAAATCGCCAGCAGCACCGTCCAGCTCTTGAAGGCACCGCGCTTTTCCGTCACCGCGAGCGAGTGGATCAGCGCCGTGCCGACCAGCCAGGGCATGAAGGAGGCGTTCTCGACCGGATCCCAGAACCACCAGCCGCCCCAGCCGAGTTCGTAGTAGGCCCAGTAGCTGCCAAGCGCGATGCCCAGCGTCAGGAACACCCAGGCCACGGTGGTCCACGGCCTGGACCAGCGCGCCCAGGCTGCGTCGAGGCGACCGCCGATCAGCGCCGCGATCGCGAAGGCGAAGGCGACCGAAAAGCCGACGTAGCCCATGTAGAGCATCGGCGGGTGGAAGATCATGCCCGGATCCTGCAGCAGCGGATTCAGGTCGCGGCCATCGACCGCGGCCGGCAACAGACGGTCGAACGGGTTCGAACTGGCGAGCATGAAGGCGAGAAAGCCGACCGTGATCAGGCCGAGCACGGCGAGCACGCGCGCCACCATGTCCGGCGGCAGGCGGCGCGAGAACACGCTGACCGCAAGCGCCCACCCCGCCAGCATGAACACCCACAGCAGCAGCGAGCCTTCATGGCTGCCCCACGAGGCGGCGATGCGATATTCCAGCGGCAGTGTGGAATTCGAGTTGGTCGCGACGTTCAGCACCGAAAAGTCATTCAGGATGAAGGACTGGATCTGGCACACGAAGGCGAAAGCGACAAATACGAACACGCCCTGGGTCAGCGGGCGCGCCGCGGCCATCAGCCGTGCGTCGCCGCGCTGCGCGCCGACCAGCGGCAGGATGCCCAGCAGCAGCGACAGCGCCAGCGCGATGGACAGCGAAAAATTGCCTAATTCGGGATACATGCGTGCTCAACCCCTGAAACCGGCCCGCCAGGGCGCACCGGTGTTGGACTTCACTGGACGACCGTGCCCTGCGCCTTCTTCGCCTGTTCGAGCGCGTGTGCCGCTTCCGGCGGCATGTAATTCTCGTCGTGCTTGGCCAGCACTTCGCTGGCCGCGAACACGCCGCCATCGTTCAGCTTGCCCTGTGCGACCACGCCCTTGCCCTCCTTGAACAGGTCGGGCAGTGCGCCGGTGTAGGTCACCGGAATCTTGTTCACCGTGTCGGTCACCAGGAATTTCACCGACGTGCCATCCGCACCGCGCTCGAGACTGCCTTCCTCGACCATGCCGCCGATGCGGAAGGTGCGCCCCTGCGGTGCTTCGCGCGCCGCCACCTGGGTCGGCGTGAAGAAGAACACCATATTGTCTTCGAAGGCGGTCAGCACCAGCGTGGCGGCACCGGCCAGCGCGATCACGCCAACCGCGATCAGGGCGAAGCGTTTCTGCCGTGGTTTCATGCGCGCCCCCGCCGATCGGCATCAATGCGTTCGATCGCCACGTCGCGCGCCGCGCCCGCGCGCGCCGCACGCATGCGCCGCGCAACCAGCACCAGTTCGGCAGCGACCAGCAGCGCGGTCACCGCGTACGAGCCCCACACGAAAAATCCGTAACCGCCCATCGCCCAGAAATGGCTGGCGCTTTCCCAGTTCATGCCTTGCTGTCTCCTGCCTGTGCCGCGTTGCCGAGCTGACGCACCCAGTCGGTGTTCCGCTCGCGTTCGATCATGATGGCGCGCACGCGCACAAGTGCCACGCCTATCGTGTAAGCCCACGCCGCCAGCGCCATCAGCAGCATGCCGGTGAGCATGGTGCTGGCCATCGACGGTGACTGCGTCAGGCTTACAGACGCCCCCTGATGCAGGGTGTTCCACCACTTCACCGAAAAATAGATGATCGGCACGTTGATCGCACCGACGATGGCGATCAGCGCACCGGCGCGATCGGCCCGGCGCGGGTCGTCGATGGCCGCCTGCAGCGCCATGTAGCCGCAATACAGGAAGAACAGGATGAGTTCGGACGTGAGTCGCGCATCCCACACCCAGTAGGTGCCCCAGGTCGGCTTGCCCCACAGCGCACCGGTCCACAGCGCGATGAAGGCCCACATCGCACCGGTCGGCGCCAGCGCGCTCGACATCATGAAGGACAGCCGGGTGTTGAAGATGAGCCCGACGGCGCACCAGAAAGCCATCACCAGATAGACCACCATGGACATCCAGGCTGCCGGCACGTGGATGAAGATGATGCGGTAGCTGTCGCCCTGGGTGGCGTCGGTCGGTGCGATGAAGAAGCCGGTATAGAGGCCGGCAATCGTCAACGCGATGGCGATGATCCAGGTCGGCCACAGCAGCTTGCCGGCGAGCGGGAAGAAGGTTTGCGGACTGGCGTAGTAGAACAGGCTGAAGCCGGACGACGGTGCGCGCGTTGCAGTAAGCGGTGAGTCAGACATCAGCGATTTCGGGTTGATCCGGGTTCAGGTTGCCCGGTGGTGTCACCGGGGTGTGGCGGGGCGTGGCGGTCGCACGGCGCAGGCCCGGTCACCATTGAAAATGACCGCTTGCCACATCAGCGGCCGACAGTTTAACCGACTCGCTGCTTTGGCCCGAATGCTGCAGGAACAGTTCAATCCTGCGCGATCCGCAGCGCGGTCGCACTGGCCAGCGGGCACACCGCAAGCGCCACCAGCAGCACCGCCGACAGCAGCGCCAGATGTGACTGTATGCCCAGCCCCGCCCGCCAGGCGTCGAGCGCGCCGGCGCCGAAGATCAGCACCGGCACGTACAGCGGCAACACCAGCAGCGCGATCAGCGCACCACCGCCGCGCAGGCCCAGCGTCAGCGACGCGCCGACTGCGCCGAGCAGAGACAGCGACGGCGTGCCGACCAGCAGCGTGGCACACACGATCAGGGTTTCGTCGGCCGACAGGTTGAACTGAAGGCCGATCAGCGGCGCAATCACCACCAGCGGCAGGCCGGTCAGCAGCCAGTAGGCGCACACCTTGCCCAGCACGATGACCGGCAGGGGCTCGACCGACAGCAGCATCTGTTCCAGCGTGCCGTCGGCTTCGTCCGATTCGAACAGCCGGCTGACCGAAAGCAGCGTCGCCAGCAGCGCGGCGACCCACATGACACCGGCCGCGATGTGGCTCAACTGCTCCGGTTCAGGCCCGACGCCGAGCGGAAACAGGCTGGTCACCAGCAGGAAGAAGCCGAGCGCGGTCAGCACGTCGGAGCGCCGTCGCCAGGCCAGCAGCAGGTCGCGGCGCACCACCGACACGAACAGGCTCAGCATGCGTAGTCGTCCAGATTGAGTGTCTGCCGGCGCTCGGCTTCGATGTCCACCGGCTGATGCGTGGTGTAGATCAGCGCGCCGCCACGTCGCAGATGCGCCGCCATGGCCGCCGCGAGCACCGCGACGGCGCGCACGTCGAGCGCGGTGAAGGGCTCGTCGAGTATCCACAGCGCGCTGCGCGTGTCGGCCAGCAGGCGCGCCAGCGCCACGCGGCGGCGCTGGCCCTGCGACAGGCTGCGCGCCGGCACATCGAGACGCGCGGCCAGACCGATGTCGACCAGCGCTTCGAGCAGCACCGTGTCGGCGATGCGCTCGCCGGCGATGGCGGCACTCGCGTGCAGGTTCTCGAGTGGCGTGAAATCGTCCTTCACGCCGTTGCGGTGACCCAGATACAGCATGCCGCCGCGCCAGTCGTCGCGCACCGACCGGGCCGGCTGGCCACGCCAGCGCACCTCGCCCGATTCCGGTTCCGACAGGCCGCACAGGATGCGCAGCAGGCTGGTCTTGCCGCTGCCGTTGGCACCTGCGACATGCAGCAGCTCACCTTCGCCAACGGTCAGGTCGAGCCCGGCGAACAGCCGCGCGCGACCGCGCACGCAGGTCAGGGCACGGGTTTCGAGCAGCGGGGCGGACGGTTCGGGCATCGAGGTTTCGGACAGCGGGAACGGAGGCGTGACGACGGGTGGGCGGCCGCGAATTATCCGTTAAACCGGTGCGCGAAGGTCTGGTGATGTGAGCCGGCCGGATGGCCGGCATCACGTCGCAGCCCGGAGGGCGACAAGGCCGGTCGCGAAAACAGGGAAAGGACAACGACAAACAAAGAAAAACGGCTCGCGAAGGAGTCGCGAGCCGCACAAAAGAACCGGTTCAGTCCGCTGGCAAACCGGCCTCCCCATTGCCCCCCTGCCACCGGCCACCGTCCGAGGAGCCGTCGGGCGGTGGCCACAGAGCTGGCATGGAAGTTCTAGCAGGGGATGTGCCAGTTCAAACCCAGATTTCAAGTCATTGATTTCATTATGTTCACCGATCCAGCCCCGGCGTATGCATTCAGCGGACGTTGCACAATGCAGCAACCCGGGCTATTCATGCCTGTCCGATCGACGAAAACCCGCATGAAACCGACCGATGCGCCGTTCGCATTACCGTTGAAATCCGCAACGCAACGTTTCAACATGCAATTGATGAAACTGTTGCCCCGATCGCTGCACGGCAAGATCCTGCTCGGCTACATCGTGCTCGGCGGCCTGTTCGTGCTGCTCGTGTTCGCCGCGCTTGAACAGGTGCGCGACCTGCTTTCGCATGTCGACGACGAATACAAGGTCACGCGCATGCACGACGTGGTGCGCGAGGCGCGCCGGCTGGAGAAGAACTACCTGCTGTTCCGCAAGCCATCCGAACTGAAGGCGGCGGTCAGCAAGGCGGAAGAGGCGCTGGCGATGATCGGGCGCGACCGCCCGCTGATGCAGCGTGCCGCACCCGGTTTTGCGCTCGACGAACTGGAGCAGTCGCTGTCCGACTGGCGCGACCTGCTGGACGACCGCCTGCAGCGCCGCATCAAGCCGACCGACCCGATCTCGCCGCTGGAAGAGCGCATGGAGGCGGTCGGCAAGCAGGTGTTCGACAGCAGCGAGCGCCTGTCCGACCAGGCGCGCGAGGCGATGCGCAGCGCACTGACCGGGCAGGAATCGCGGCTGTACGTGATCATGTTCGCCGCCATCGTGCTGGTGCTGGGCATCGGGCAGCTGGTGACACGGCGCGTCGTGGTGCCGCTGCGCGAGGTCGAAAGCGATCTGGCGCGCGTCGGTACCGGCAATCTGGCCCGCCTCACGCCACGCGATCACGACGACGAAATCGCGGCGCTGGTCGATGCTTTCAACCGCGCGCTCGGCGATCTCGAAGAACGCCAGCTGGCCGTGCTGCGCACCGCGCGCCTGGCCTCGCTGGGCACCATGCTGTCCGGCGTGGCACACGAACTGAACAACCCGCTGTCCAATATTTCGCTCAACGCGCAGCTGCTGCTCGAAGAACCCGAGCGGGGCGACGCTGCTCCGCTCAATGCCTTCGTCGAACAGATCGACGATCAGGTGCAGCGTGCCCAGCGCATCGTGCGCACGCTGCTCGCCTTCGCGCGCGACAGCCACTTCGCACTGGTGCGCCAGCCACTGCGGCCACTGGTCGAGGAAACCATCGCGCTGCTGCGCGCCGAACAGCCGGACGCCGGCGATGCGGTCACGCTGCGCATCGACCCGGCGCTGGAAATCCACGCCGACGGCCAGCGCATCCAGCAGGCGCTGCTCAACCTGATCCGCAACGCGCTCGAAGCCTGTGACGAAACCGCGACCACGCCGCACATCGTGGTCAGCGGCACGCAGCGTGACGGCGGCACGGCGATCGACGTGTGCGACAACGGCCCCGGCATCGCGCCGGGAAATCTGCAGCGCGTGTTCGACCCGTTCTTCACGACCAAACCGGTCGGCAAGGGCTCCGGACTCGGGCTGTTCGTGGTGCATGAAATCGCGGCCGAACACGGCGGCCGGGTCAGCATCGCGCGCGAACCGGACGGCGGCGCCTGCGTCACGGTCTGGATACCGGCGGAGGAAGCATCATGAGTGGAGCACGTGTACTGCTGGTCGATGACGAGGCGGTCGCCCGCGAGGGACTGGCCACTGCACTGCGGCGCGACGGCTTCGACGTCACGACGGCCGACAACGGCGACAGCGCGCTGGCGCTGCTGCGCACGCGCGACTTCGAGGTGATGCTGACCGACGTGCGCATGCCCGGCATGGACGGCCTCGACCTGCTGCGCCGCGCGCGCGAGGCCTGGCCCGACATGGAGGTGCTCGTGGTGACCGGCTTCGCGACCACCGAATCGGCGGTGGAGGCGATGCGCACCGGTGCCTTCTATTACATTTCCAAGCCGTTCCGGCTGGGCGAGGTGCGCAAGCTGGTGCGCGAGGCCGCCGACAAGGCGCAGCTGCGCGCGGAGAACCACCGCCTGCGCCAGCTGGTCGAGCAGGCGGCCGAAGAACGCATCATCACGCGCGACGGCGGAATGCGCGCCATTCTCGACATCGCGCGCGGCGTCGCGCCGACCGACTGCAATGTGCTCATCGTCGGCGAAACCGGCACCGGCAAGGAGTTGCTGGCACGCCACCTGCATGCGCACAGCCGGCGCGCCGGCGGACCGTTCGTCGCGGTCAATTGCGGCGCCCTGACCGAAGAGCTGCTGGCCAACGAACTGTTCGGTCACGAAAAGGGCGCCTACACGGGCGCTCAGCACTCACGCGGCGGCCTGGTCGAAGCGGCGCAGTGCGGCACGCTGTTTCTCGACGAAGTGACGGAAATGTCGGCGGCGATGCAGGTCAAGCTGCTGCGCCTGCTGCAGGAGCGCGAATACATGCGGGTCGGCGGCACCGAACCGGTGCGCGCCGACGTGCGCTTTCTCGCGGCCACCAATCGCGAGCCGCGCAGCGCGGTCGATGCCGGCACGTTCCGGCAGGACATCTATTTCCGGCTCAACGTGGTCACGCTGCAGTTGCCGCCGCTGCGCGCCCGGCGCGAGGACATCCCGCTGCTGGCGCAGCAGTTCCTGCGCCGCGCCGCGCTGGCGATGGGCAAGCCGGTGACGGCCATCGCCCCGTCGGCGATGCAGAAGCTGTGCGCCTACGACTACCCGGGCAATGTGCGCGAGCTCGAAAACCTGATCGAGCGCGGCGTGGCACTGGCCAGCGGCAGCATGCTGGGCGAGGCGGACCTGCCGGCCGGATTTGCCGCGTCGGCGGTTCACCGCGACGCGGGCAGCCGCGCGGGCGGCGAAATCCGCACGCTGGAAAGTGTCGAGCGCTCGCACATCCTCGATGTGCTGGCCGAAGTCGGCGGCAACCGCGCCATGGCGGCACGCCTGCTCGGCATCGACCGCGTGTCGTTATGGCGCAAGTTGCGTCGCTATGAAGAGCTGGGGCTGATCGAAGCGGGCGACACCGAAGGCGCACTGCGGGTGCGCGACGCGCCCGCCTGATCGCACCATATCGGTGCGCGCACCGTCTGCGTGCATCGACCGATCACAGGCAAACCCGCGCCGGTGCATGGAAAGCAGCCGCGACGCCTTTTGGCACGCTTGATGCAGGGCTGCCGCATCGCTTCATCGTGCGCGCGCCGTGTTCGCCAACCTCCACCATCTGTCGCATCACGCTGCCTGGCGGCATCAGCTCGAAATGCTGCTGGAGTCGGCCGGCGAAGGCATCTACGGCATCGACCAGCGCGGCCGCTGCATCTTCATCAACCGTGCCGGCGCCGAACTGATCGGCTTCGACGCCGACGAAGTGCTCGGCCGCAACATGCACTACCTGATCCATCACGCGCATTCCGACGGCCGCTGCTACGAGGTCGAGGACTGCCCGATCTTCCGTGCCTTCCAGGAAGGGCGCGGCGTGCGGGTCGAATCCGAAGTGCTGTGGCGGCGCGACGGCAGCGCGTTTCCGGCCGAGTACACCTCCTACCCGATCCGCGACGCGGGCCAGATCGTCGGCGCCGTGGTCACCTTCGCCGACATCAGCGAACGCAAGCAGGCGGAAGCGGTGCTGCGCGCCAACCATGCCGAACTGGAACGCCGCGTATCGGAACGCACTGCCGCGCTGTCGCAGGCCAACGCCCGGCTGCAGCAGTCGCACGGCGCGCTGCAGCGGCTGTCGGCCCACCTGCAGCAGGTGCGCGAGGACGAGCGCGCCCACATCGCGCGCGAAATCCACGACGAACTGGGCGCGTCGCTGACCGCGCTGCAGTTCGACCTGAACTGGCTGCGCGCCAAGGTGGCGCATGACGACACGCTCGAGCGCAAGTTCGACGACATGGTCGGCGTGACCCGGCAGGCGCTGGGCGCGGTGCGGCGCATCCTGACCGACCTGCGGCCCGGCGTGCTCGACCACCTCGGTCTGTGGGCGGCGATCGAATGGCAGTTGCAGGAAATGCAGGCGCGCAGCGGCGTGCGCTGCACGCTGAACGTGCATGACACCGGGCCGGAACGCCGGCTCGGGCGCAGCGCCGAAGTGGCGGTGTATCGCATCGTCCAGGAGGTACTGACCAATATCGCGCGCCATGCCGGCGCCGTCGAAGTGCAGGTGGACGTGACCGGAGCGGCCAGCCACATCGAACTGCGCATCCGCGACAACGGTCGCGGCATGCAGGTGCCGGCGCAACCCACCTCGTTCGGCCTGCTCGGCATGTACGAACGCACGCGCGTGCTGGGGGGCGAATTGCAGATCGACAGCGCGCCGGGCGCCGGCACGACGGTCACGCTGCGCGTACCGGATTCGACCCGATGAATTCCTTCACGGACGCCAGCCGGCCCACGCGCGTCGTCATCGTCGACGACCACCTGATGCTGCGCCGGGGCATCGCGCAGATCCTCGGCGAAAACCCGGCCATCGCAGTCGTCGGCGAAGCGGCGGGCGGCCCGGACCTGATGCGTCTGTTGCGTACCGACGGCGCTGATGTGGTACTGCTCGACATCGCGCTGAATGACCGCGACGGCTTCGACGTGCTGAGGCAGCTGCGCAGCGAATTCCCGCAGGTCGCGGTGCTGATGCTGTCCACCTATCCGGAATCCCAGTTCGGCGTGCGCGCGCTCAAGAGCGGCGCAGCCGGCTACCTGAACAAGGGCTGTTCGACCGAACAGCTGTTCGAAGCGATCGCCCGCGTCGCGCGCGGCGGCCTGTTCGTGACACCCGAACTGGCCGAGCGGCTCGCTTTCGGCGTGCGCAGCGACACCCCCGCCAGCCCGCTCGACAGCCTGTCCAACCGCGAAATGCAGGTGCTCAAGCTGCTCGCCAGCGGCCACAGCGTGGGCGACATCGCACGCGAACTGTCGCTGTCGGCCAACACCATCAGCACCTATCGGGCGCGTTTGTTCGAAAAACTCGACATCAAGAACCCGGTCGAACTGGTGAGCTTTGCCGCCCGCCATCAACTGGTGACGCTGTGATCTTTTGCGTCTGACCGGCGGGCAGGAAGGTTGCGGTGTGCTGTGGGACGGATGCCATGCGAGCGGCGATCCACTGCCGGCCTTGCATGGCCGGCAGCCTATGCGGGCGGCGAGCAGTGCTCGCCGAAACCCCCGCTCCGCCCCCGCCGCGATCAGGCCCGCCATCACCGACACATCCGGGAGACCTGCCATGCCACTGCCCGCCCACCCCAAGGCCCTGCTGATCGATCTGGCGGGCGTGCTGCATGTCGGCGACCAGGTCATCCCGGGTTCGGTCGATGCGCTCGCCCGGCTGCGCGCCGCCGGTCTGCCGCTGCTGTTCCTGACCAACACGACGCGCACGCCGCTGCGCACGCTGGTCGCGAAGATGAATGCGCTCGGCTTCGCGATGCAGGAAGACGAACTGCTGACCGCACCGGGCGCCACGCTGAATCTGGTGCGTTCGCGCGGGCTGCATCCGCACTGGGTCGTGCATCCGGACCTGCGCAGCGAAGTCGGACCCGATGCCGCAGAGCCCGATGCGGTCGTGCTGGGCGATGCCGGCCACTGCTTCGACTATGCAACGCTGAACACCGCCTTCCGTCTGATCCAGCGAGGCCTGCCCTTCATCGCCATGGCGCGCAACCGGACCTTCAAGGAAGAAGACGGCCTGTCGCTCGACATGGGCGCCTTCGTCGCTGCACTCGAATACAGCACCGGCGTCACGGCGGAGATCGCCGGCAAACCGGCGGCGCCCTTTTTCCAGGCGGCGCTCGACCGCCTCGGCGTGGCAGCCGCCGACACCCTCATGGTCGGCGACGACCTGCGCGACGACATCGGAGGAGCGCAGGCACTGGGTATTGCCGGCGTGCTGGTGCGCACCGGCAAGTATTCAGCCGCGGACGAAAGTCACCCGGACATCCGCCCGGATGCCATCCACGACGATTTCGCCCATCTCGCCGCCTGCCTTGCTTGACGCGCCGTCGCGTGCTTAACGACCGGATCGCGCCCGGGGGTCGCTCCTCCAGGAGACCCGCGCCGCCTTTGTAGGAGCGACCCCCGGTCGCGATCCGCGCATCGATCAGGCACCGGCGCATGTTCAGAGGGTGGAATCGCGAGCAAGGCTCGCTCCTGCAGGAAAACCGCGACGCCTTCGTAGGAGCGACCCCCGGTCGCGATCCGCGCGTCGATCAGGCACCGGCGCGTGTTCAGAGGGTGGAATCGCGAGCAGGGCTCGCTCCTGCAGGAAAACCGCGACGCCTTTGTAGGAGCGACCCCCGGTCGCGATCCGCGCGTCGATCAGTCGCCGCGTGCCTTGCGGTCACGCTCGCGCAGGGCAGCCAGTTTTTCGGCGATCTTCGCCTCCATGCCGCGATCGGTCGGCTGGTACCACTGCGGCTCGGGCATGCCGTCGGGCAGGTAGCGCTCGCCGGCCGCATAGCCGTCCTGCTCGCTGTGCGCATAGCGGTACTCCGCGCCGAAGCCCATGTTTTTCATCATCTTTGTCGGCGCGTTGCGCAGATGCATGGGCACCGGGCGCGAACCGTCTTCGGACACGAAGCGGCGGGCAGCGTTGTACGCCATGTAGACCGCGTTCGACTTGGCGGCGCAGGCGAGAAAGATGACGGCCTGGGCGAGCGCCAGTTCGCCTTCCGGCGAGCCCAGCCGCTCGTAGGTCTGGCAGGCCTGCAGCGACAGCTCCAGACCGCGCGGGTCGGCCAGGCCGATGTCCTCGACTGCCATGCGCACGATGCGCCGGCCCAGGTAGAGCGGATCGGCACCACCGTCGAGCATGCGCACGAACCAGTACAGCGCGGCATCGGGATTGGAGCCGCGCACCGACTTGTGCAGCGCTGAAATCTGGTCATAGAAGGCGTCGCCACCCTTGTCGAAGCGGCGCAGATTGCGCGACAGCGTGCTGTCGACAAAGGCGGCGGTGACCGGATCGACTCTGGCGGTGCGCGCAGCGGTATCGAGCTGTTCCAGCAGATTCAGCAACTTGCGTGCGTCACCATCCGCGAAACCGATCAGTCGTGCCCGGGCGTCATCATCGAAGGCCAGGCCCTTCAGGGCACCGGTGCGGGCGCGCTCGAACAGCGCCTGCAACTCGTCCTCGTTCAGGCTCTGCAATATGTATACAGCGGCGCGCGACAGCAGCGCGGAATTGACCTCGAAACTCGGGTTTTCGGTCGTCGCCCCGATGAAGGTGACGGTGCCCGATTCGACATACGGCAGGAAGGCGTCCTGCTGCGCCTTGTTGAAGCGGTGCACCTCATCGACGAACAGGATGGTGCGCCGGCCGGTGCTGGCGGCAACCGCTTCGGCGCGCTGCATGGCTTCGCGGATGTCCTTCACGCCGGCAAACACCGCCGACAGCGCGGTGAACTCGGCGTCGAAGGCGGTCGCCATCAGGCGCGCCAGCGTGGTCTTGCCGACCCCCGGCGGGCCCCACAGGATCATCGAGTGCGGAATGCCGGATTCGAAGGCGAGGCGCAGCGGCTTGCCCGGCCCGAGCAGATGCTGCTGGCCGATCACCTCGTCCGGCGTGCGCGGGCGCAGCAGCTCGGCCAGCGGGGCATGGGCCGGACTTTTCGCTTCGCCCGGCACAGCCGCTGCGCGCGCGGGCGGCACCGGCTCGTCCGGCATGCCGAAAAGATCAGCCATGCGCGCGGGTCACGACGACCGGACTCACTTCTTCGCGTCGTCGCCGATCACATCGGCGCCGGCGGGTGGCGTGAAGCGGAACTGCGCGTCGTCGAGCTTCGGATTGCGTTCGAAGCTGTTGAAACGCAGCAAGGTGGTCTGACCGAAGCTGTCGCGCAGCACCATGCCGCGCAGCATGCCGTCGGCGAAACCGATGCGCACCGACTCGAAACCGCCCTCCGCTGCGTTGGGTTTGGCGTCCACCCAGGTCAGTCCGTCCTCGACGCCGCCTTCGCGCAGTTCGAAATTGCGTTCGAGTTCGTTGCGACCGGCCAGCAGTGCGGCGGGCGTCGACGCCAGGGCGTCGCCGAGTGTCTTCACGGTGACCTGGTTCAGGTCGCGGTCATGCACCCACAGCTTGTCGCCGTCGCCCACCAGCAACTGGTAGTAAGGCTTGTCATAGGTCCAGCGGAACTTGCCCGGGCGCGAGAACGCCATCGTGCCGCTCGCTTCCTGCGGCTTGCGACCGGATTTCGCGGTCACCCGCTGCTCAAAACTCGCTCGGCCCGACTGGGTCGATTCGATGAACGACCGCAATTGCTCGATGCCGCTGGCGGCCGACGCCGGCAACGAAGCCAGCAGGCACAACGCGCCGACGACGGATGCCCTCCATGGATGCACCATGATCATTCCTCCCTCACCGGCGCCAGCACTTCGCGACCGCCCGTGGCATTCATGGGTGACACGAGCCCGGATTTCTCCATCTGCTCGATCAGGCGCGCGGCGCGGTTGTAGCCGATGCGCAGGTGACGCTGCACCAGCGAAATCGACGGCCGGCGCGTCTTGACGACCACTTCGACCGCCTGATCGTACAAAGGGTCCGCTTCGCCGCCGGCACCGCCACCCGCGCCTTCGAGCTGCAGTTCGCCGCCCTCGTCGTCGGTGGCGCCGGTCAGCAGGCCTTCGATGTAATCCGGCGCGCCGGTGCTCTTCAGGTGATCGACCACCTTGTGCACCTCGCCGTCGGCGACAAAGGCGCCGTGTACCCGCGTCGGCAGGCCGGTACCGGGCGCGAGGTAGAGCATGTCGCCCTGGCCGAGCAGCGCTTCGGCACCCATCTGGTCGAGGATGGTGCGCGAATCGATCTTGCTCGACACCTGGAAGGCGATGCGGGTCGGAATGTTCGCCTTGATCAGGCCGGTGATCACATCGACGCTCGGCCGCTGCGTCGCGAGGATCAGGTGAATGCCGGCCGCACGCGCCTTCTGCGCCAGCCGGGCGATCAGTTCCTCGATCTTCTTGCCGGCCACCATCATCAGATCGGCCAGTTCGTCGATGACGACGACGATCATCGGGAGGGTCTGCAGTGGTTCAGGCGTGTCCGGCGTGATCGAGAACGGATTGTTCAGCGGAACGCCGGCCTTTTCGGCCTCCATCAGACGGGCGTTGAAGCCGGCCAGATTGCGCACGCCGAGCGTCGACATCAGCTTGTAGCGGCGGTCCATCTCGCCGACGCACCAGTTGAGTGCGTTCGCGGCATGGCGCATGTCGGTCACCACCGGCGCCAACAGATGCGGAATGCCTTCGTAAACAGACAGTTCCAGCATTTTCGGGTCGATCATGATGAGCCGGATGCGGCTCGGATCGGCCTTGTACAGCAGCGACAGGATCATCGCATTGATCGCCACCGACTTGCCGGAACCGGTCGTGCCGGCGACCAGCACATGCGGCATGCGCGCCAGATCAGCCACCACCGGCAGGCCGCCGATGTCCTTGCCGAGCGCCATCGTCAGCGGGCTCGCCATGTCGTGATAGGCGACCGAGCCGAGGATTTCCGACAGCCGCACGATCTGCCGGCGCGCATTCGGGATCTCCAGCCCCATGCAGCTCTTGCCCGGAATGGTTTCGACCACGCGGATGCTGGTCACCGACAGCGCGCGCGCCAGATCCTTCACCAGACCGACGATCTGGCTGCCCTTGACGCCGGTCGCCGGCTCGATTTCGTAACGCGTGACGACCGGGCCCGGATAGGCCGCCAGCACCTTCACCTCGACATTGAAATCCGCCAGCTTGCGTTCGATCTGGCGCGAAATGAGTTCCAGCGTTTCCGGGCTGGGCGGTTCGATGTCCGGCTTCGCTTCGTCGAGCAGCGCGAGCGGCGGCAGCGAGCCGGGCAGGTTGGCGAACAGCGTCTGCTGGCGTTCCTGATTGACCCGTTCCGACTGCTGCACCTCGACTTCGGGTACTTCGATGCGGATCGGTTCGCGCCGGCGCGACGGCTTGCGACGCTCGGCCTCGACCACCGCCTCGCGCTGTTCCGCCACCTGCTGGCCGACCCGGCGGTCGCGCCAGGTGGTGAAGGCGCGGACGCTGCCGAACCACACCAGTTCCAGCGCCCTGCCGACCGCTTCGGCGGCACCGAGCCAGGTGACGCCAGTCATGCCGCTCAGACCGACGCCGAGCGACACCAGCAGCAGCAGCGTGCCGCCGGTGAAGCCGAAGCCGCTGCTCAGCAGTTGTCCGAGTTCGTTGCCCAGCATGCCGCCCGGCCCGACCGGCAGATCGGCCGACAGGCTGTGAAAACGCACCGCCTCGAGCGCGCTGCTCGACAGCAGCACCAGCAGGAAACCGCCGAGTGCGACATAGAGCGGGCGGCGATCAAGCCGGCGCTCACTCGCGCGCGACAGCCAGACGCAGCCGCCGATCAGCAGGGCCACCCACCACCAGGCCGACAGCCCGAACAGGAACAGCGCCAGATCGGCCAGCCAGGCACCGAAACGGCCGGCCGGGTTGGA
Organism: Methyloversatilis sp.; assembly: GCA_016791045.1. Lineage (GTDB taxonomy): Bacteria > Pseudomonadota > Gammaproteobacteria > Burkholderiales > Rhodocyclaceae > Methyloversatilis. Next base: position 38,010 of record JAEUNO010000005.1, read on the forward strand.
CAGCCCTTCCGATGCGGCGGCGTGTGACCAGCCCGGATCGGCGCGGTCGTAACCGCCCAGCGCCATGACGAGGTAGAGCGCCAGCGCGGCCAGGACCAGCCAGCGGGCCTCGTGCAGCACGGCAGCGATGCGTTCGGGAAGGGGAAGTTGCTGAGCGTCTTTCGCCACAGGGGAGATGGCGCGGGGCCGGGGTTGAAACAGGCCCGATTATAAGACGCGGGCCGCATCAGCGGCCCGTGTCGGAAGGCGGCGACCTGGAAGCGTCAAACCGTTTCGAGGCGCTCGCGCAGGTGGATCTTGCCATTCGCCTCTTCGATCAGGCCCTGCAGATGCAGGTCCTTCATGACGCGCGACACCATCTCGCGCGACGCGCCGATCATCTTGGCGATGTCCTGCTTGGAAATCTTGCGATTGACGACCTTCTGGCCATCCACCTCGTCAGCCATTTCGAGCAGCAGGCGCGCCACGCGACCGTAGACGTCCATCAGCGCGAGGCTTTCGATCTTGCGGTCGGCGGTGCGCAGGCGCGCCACCAGATTGCGCATGATGAACATCGACACGTCGAAGTTCTCCTGCAGCACGCGCTTGAAGTCGCTCTTGGCGATGACGATCAGGTCGCTCGGCACCACCGATACCACGGTGGCTGAACGCGGGTTGTCGTCCAGCACGCCCATCTCGCCGAACAACTCGCCCGGGCCGAGCATCGACAGGATGACTTCGCGTCCCTCCTCGTCACTCACCAGCACCTTCAGGCTGCCGGACAGGATGAGGTAGACGAAGTCAGTCTTGTCACCGGCGCGGACCACGATGGAACCGCGCGGCACGCGCCGCATGTTGGACACCTTGGCGACCGGGTCGAGCGAGCTGTCGGGCAGGCCGCTGAACATCGAAAACGTGCGCAAAGCCGTAACTGAAACGGGGTGAGCCGTTACCATCTCAAGACCTCCTGATGCGAGCATGCCTGACAGGAACAGGCTGCGCCGCTTTGAATGGATCGTCGCGCCTGTGGTCATTCTCCGGGCCACTGCGTCGTCGCCGGAGCTGGGGTTGAGCCACAAACACTGATGCGGCCCTGATTATAGGGACTTTTCCACACTGGAAACAAATTGCCCCAATATCTGTCTTGTTTATCGGGCGGATGACACAAGAACTTGAGAGCGATCGTGTGCAGGCGCGATCGCTATAATCCGTCGCTTCCGCGTTCCGTCGATTTCCGAACGCCCGTTCATTCCGGGCACCAGCGGTTGCCGGGCGCAGTCAGTTTTCAAGCTTCGTCGATCTTCCACCTCACCGGAATCAAGTCATGGCTTCACGGCACTCGCGTCTTCTCATTCTGGGCTCCGGCCCCGCCGGCTACACCGCTGCGGTCTATGCCGCGCGCGCCAATCTCAAACCCGTGCTGATCACCGGCATGGCCCAGGGTGGCCAGCTGATGACCACGACCGATGTCGACAACTGGCCGGCCGATGCCGAAGGCGTGCAGGGCCCGGACCTGATGGCGCGTTTCCAGCGCCACGCCGAACGCTTCGAAACCGAACTGCTGTTCGACCACATCCACACCGCCCACCTCACTGAAAAGCCGATCCGGCTGGTCGGCGACAACGGTGATTACACCTGCGACGCGCTGATCATCGCGACCGGTGCGAGCGCCAAGTACCTCGGTCTGCCGTCGGAAGAGAAATTCGCCGGCAAGGGCGTGTCGGCCTGCGCGACCTGCGACGGCTTCTTCTACCGCAACCAGGATGTCGCGGTCATCGGCGGCGGCAACACCGCCGTCGAAGAGGCGCTGTATCTGTCCAACATCGCGCGCCACGTGACCGTGGTGCACCGTCGCGACAAGTTCAAGTCGGAGAAAATCCTTCAGGACAAGCTGTTCGACAGGCAGAAGCAGGGCAAGGTGACGATCCGCTGGCACAGCACGCTGGACGAGGTGCTGGGCGACAAGACCGGCGTGACCGGCATGCGCGTCAAATCCACGCTCGACGGCACGACCGAAGACGTGCAGCTGTCCGGCGTGTTCATCGCGATCGGCCACCAGCCGAACACCTCGCTGTTCGAAGGTCAGCTCGACATGGAAGGCGGCTACATCGTCACCAGGGCCGGGCGCCAGGGCGATTTCACGGCAACCAGCATCCCCGGCGTCTTCGCCGCCGGCGACGTGCAGGACCACATCTACCGTCAGGCGGTCACCAGCGCCGGCACCGGCTGCATGGCGGCGCTCGATGCCGAGCGCTATCTCGACAGTCTCGGTCTGGCCTGATTCCGGTTGGACATGAAGCGCGATGTCTTCGAACAAGAGGCGGCGCCACCCGTCGCCGGCGCTGCCCGACGCTGAAGACATCGCGCTGTTCAGGCAGGCGGTGGAAGGCGTGCATCGTCTGCATACGGACCGCATCCTGCTCGAAACCCCGCCGCCGCGCGCCTGGCCGGTGCAGCGTGAAGCGGACGACCGATCCGTGCTGGCCGAATCGATCCGTGGGCCGCTGTCGACCGATTTGCGGCTGGAGGGCGGCGAGGAGCCGTCTTTCCTGCGCGCCGGCCTGGGCAGGCAGGTGCTGCGCGACCTGAGACGCGGCCGCTGGGTGTCGCAGGGGCAGATCGACCTGCACGGCGCCACGCGCGACGCAGCGCACGATCTGGTGGTCGGTTTCATGCACGACGCGCACCGGCGCGGCTTGCGCTGCGTGCGGGTGATCCACGGCAAGGGGCTCGGTTCGCCCGGGCGGGAACCGGTGCTGAAAGGGTTGGTACTGGGCTGGCTGATGCACCGCCAGGAGGTGTTGGCCTTTTGTCAGGCCCGGCCGCACGAAGGCGGCGCGGGGGCCCTGATGGTGCTGCTCAAACCGATGTCCGGCCAGTAGTTCCGGGATGCCCCGGAAACCGGGCATGCCGTCAGATCGCTTCTTCGCCCGACTCACCGGTACGGATGCGGATGACCTGCTCGACCGACATGACGAAAATCTTGCCGTCACCGATCTTGCCGGTGCGGGCGGCCTTGATGATGGCCTCGACCGCGCGGTCGACGGTCTCGTCTGCCACGATGACTTCAATCTTGATCTTGGGCAGGAAATCGACGACGTACTCGGCGCCCCGGTACAGCTCGGTATGGCCCTTCTGCCGGCCGAAACCCTTCACTTCGGTCACCGTCAGACCGGTCACGCCCACTTCGGACAACCCTTCACGGACCTCGTCGAGCTTGAATGGCTTGATGACGGCTTCGATTTTTTTCATGGTGCTTTCTCCTCGCTAAGGCCGCGAAGTATAAAGGCTTCAGGCCTCACTGGCAGCGCCGTTAACCGGGCATCGTCCGCGGGTGGTGGGGAGGTCAGGCATGAAAGGCATGGTGTTCACCGAATTCATCGACATGGTCGAGGCGCGTTACTCGCCCGAACTGATGGATGAAGTCATCGAGGCAGCTGCGCCGCCGAACGGGGGCGCCTACACCGCCGTGGGTCAGTACGATCATCACGAGCTGGTGAAGATGGTGGTCGAACTGTCGGCACGCACCGGCAAGACCGTGCCCGAACTCGTGCGCACCTTCGGCGAATACCTGTTCGGCCGTTTCCACAAGGGCTACGGCCATCTGTTCTCGGGTATGGACGATGCATTCCACATGCTGTCGAGCATCGAATCCATCATTCACCCCGAAGTGCGCAAGCTCTATCCGGACGCACGGCCGCCGCGCTTCGACATCGGCGGCGACGGCATCAATACGCTGGAAATGACCTACCGCTCGGACCGCCATTTCGGCGACCTCGCCGAAGGTCTGATCATGGCCTGCATCGCACACTTCAACGAGAACATCGGCATCCGGCGCGAAGACATTTCGGATGCGCCCGGCAGCGTCATCCGCTTCACGCTGACCCGCGGCACGGCATGAGCGAGCCGGACAGCACTGCGCCGGACGGCCGGCAGATCGCGCTGTACGAGCGCCGGCTGGCACGCGAACGCGCGGCGCGGCAGGCGGCAGAGAAGTTGCTGGAAGACAAGGCGCGCGAGCTGTTCGACAGCAACGAGGCGCTGCGCGCCCTCGCCGCCTCGCTCGAATCACAGGTTGCGGAGCGGACCGCACGGCTGTCCGACACGCTGGCACGGGCGGAACACGCCGACCGCGCGAAGTCCGACTTTCTTGCCACGATGAGCCACGAAATCCGCACGCCGATGAATGGCGTCATCGGCATGGCCCAGCTGCTGGCGGCCTCCGACCTGGACGCGGAACAGACGCAGTACGTCGACACCATTCTCGAATGCGGTGATTCGCTGCTCGGCCTGATCAGCGACATCCTCGACTTCAGCAAGATCGAGGCGGGCAGCCTGGAGCTGGACATCCATGCCAGCACGCTGTCCGACCTGCACGACAGCGTGCTGTCGATCACCCGGCCGCAGGCGCGGGCGAAGTCGCTGTCGCTCGAACTCGACTCGGCGGTGGCACCGGACACGCACGCCATGATCGACGCGGGCCGGTTGCGTCAGGTTCTGGTCAATCTGGTCGGCAACGCCATCAAGTTCACCGCCGCCGGATCGGTCGTGCTGCGCGTGCGGCCGGCACCGATGGCGGACGGCACACCGGGTGTCGAGTGGGCCGTCATCGACACCGGCGTCGGCATCGCGGACGACAAGCGCAGCCGGCTGTTCCGCCCGTTCTCCCAGGTCGACACCTCCACCACCCGCCACTTCGGCGGCACCGGTCTCGGGCTGGCGATCAGCCAGCGGCTGGTGCAGGCCATGGGCGGCCTGATCGTCGTCGACAGCGCGCCCGGCGCCGGCAGTACCTTCAGCTTCGTGCTGCCCTTGACCGAAGCCTGTGCCAGCCCCCCCGCGCCGGTCGTAACGGCCGACGCCGCGCCACGCCTGCCCGCCGATCTGCGCGTGCTGGTGGCCGACGACAATCTGGTCAACCGCATGCTGGTGCAGCGGATGCTGCAGCGTCTGGGCGTCGAACCCGATCTCGCGAACGACGGCGCGGAGGCGCTCGGCCTGTGGTCGGAACGCGGCCACGACGTGATCCTGATGGACATGAGCATGCCGGTGATGGACGGCCTCGAAGCCACCCGCGCCATCCGCGCGCACGCCGGCACGCAGCCGCGCATCATCGCGCTGACCGCCAACGCCTTCGACACCGATCGCCGCAAGTGCATCGACGCCGGCATGGACGACTTCCTGGCCAAGCCGATCAACTTTGCTCAGCTGGTCGAGAAGCTCACTGCGTCGGAGCGTCACTAGGCTCCGGCAGCCCGCAGCATCGCGGCGGCACAGCGCCGACACGCCTCCGCAACATAAAACCATCATGTTTCATCCGCAGACTCCGGGAGACATCCATCCCGAGCCACCCCATGAGCACGATTTCGCGATTCCGGGCCTTGCCCGATCACCGCCTGTACTGGCGGGCGCTGGTTCTCATCGGTCTTGCCGGCCCGGTGCAGGGTGTGGAGGTGCAGCGCGCGCCGGTGGCGGATGTCACCCTGTTCGCCATCGAGGCGAACCGTGCCAGCGGCGCCGGCGCCCATCTGTTCATCGGCGCCATCGCCAGCGGCGACCCGCGCCGGGCACTGATCCGCTTCGATCTGACCGACATCCCGCCCGGATCAACCATCACGGCTGCCTCATTGCGGGTTTTCGTCGACCGGTCGGCCATCGGCTCATCGCCGGACGACACCGCCACCGCGCACCGGCTGCTCGCGGCATGGGGCGAAGGTACGTCGAACAGCGGCGGCAGCGGCGCCGGCGATGTCGCCCGCCCGGGCGATGCCACGTGGACCGAGCGCTTCTTCGCCGCCAACCCGCAGCAGTCGTGGGCCACACCGGGCGGCGATTTTGCCACCGGCGGCGCAGCCATCCCGCTGACCACCACCGGCAGTTTCGTCTGGTCCAACCCACCGGAAATGATCGCCGATGTGCAGGCCTGGGTGAATGATCCTTCGTCGAACCACGGCTGGCTGATCCGCGGCAATGAAGTGTCGTCGCAGAACGCCAAGCGCCTGATCAGCCGCGAGGGCGGCGGCAACGGACCCCTGCTGACGCTGCAGTACGAGCCGCCGGTCGCGCCGTCCGGCGATGTACCGCTGCCCGCGTGGGCACTTGGCGCCCTGGCCGCCGCGCTCGCAGGTTCGGTGGCGCGCACGCGCGCCCGGCGTGACCCGCGCGACGGCCGGCATCCGTGAGCCCGGGCCGGCCGGTCGATGACACCACCGGCAAATCCTCATCCGGGCGCCAGGGTGTCTGGCGAGTGGGCGTCTTTGCGCTGATTTTCTGCGCACTGCAGTGGGGCTGGGCCGCGCAGCAGGACAGCGCGCTGTTCCGGCTGTGGGTCGAAGACCTCAACGTGCGCGCCGCCGCCGCACTGATCACCGCGCTGCAGCCGGACAGCGGCGCTGCGGCGGCCGGCTCGCGCGTGCACGCGCCCGGTGGCGGCATCAATGTGCTGCAGGGGTGCGACGGCGCCGAAATGTTGTGGCTGATGACGGCCGCGTTCGCCGTGGCGCCGCTCGCCTGGCGCTGGCGACTGGGGGGCTGGATCGCCGGGCTCGTGCTGGTGTGGCTGCTCAACATCACCCGCATCACCGCACTGTTCTTCGCCTGGCGCAGCGATCCGGCGTGGTTCGACTGGCTGCACAACTACATCGGTCCGCTCGTGCTGGTGGCGCTGCTCGCGCTGTATTTCCACTGGATCATGCAGCGTGCGCCCGTGGCCGGACCTGAACCGGACATCGGCTACCGATGAACCCTCGCCCGCTCGCACTGCGCCTGATCGCGTCGCTGTGCATCGTCGGTGCGCTGGTGCTGTGGCAGGGCGAAGCGATGATGCAGCGTCTGCTCGGCCCGATCGCACTGACCATCGACCTGCTCGATCGCCATCACAGCGTGATCGCGCTGGGAGTCACACAGGTCGGGGCCGACACCGTCATCCGAATGGAAGCGGGCATCCGCGAGCTCATCGTGACCGGCACGCATGTGACCCACGCCGACCCGCGTGCCCGCGCCGTCATCACCACGCCGCTGGCGGCATTCTGGCTGGCGCCCACGCTGTTCGTCGCACTGCTCGCCGCCTGGCCGGCGCAGCGCACCACCGAATGGCCACTGCGCGCACTGTGCGCCCTGCCCGCCCTGGCCCTGCTGCTCGCGCTCGACGCACCTTTCGTGCTCGACGCACTGCTGTGGGGCCTGCATCGCGACGCGCACGACCCGGGTGGCAGCTCGCCGATACTGGTGTGGTCAGCCTTCCTGAAGGGAGGCGGACGATTCCTGCTGGCGGGACTTTTCGCAGGGGTGATCGTCGGACTGGCGGGGCGAGTGGCTTTCCGACGCGCATAGTCTTGCCCCAAAAGTGGAGGCGTTCAAAACGTCAGCGCATGCACGGCTTGATGACCATGCGCCCTGGTCGGATAAGGCGATGCCGGGCGAGGTACGCGATCGCGTTTGGACCAACACGGGGCAAAAAGACGGTCTGCCCGAAGAGGGACACGGTCTTTTTCTGCTATCCGGAAGATCTCGTGCTCGAACCCGTCATCTGAGCGCGCAAACGTCAGACCTCGTCCCGGTACCCACTCGTAATCGGATACCGCCAATCCTTCCCGAAGCCCCGCTCGGTCACCCTCACCCCCGGCGGCGCCTGCCGGCGCTTGTATTCATTCCGCTTCAGCAGGCCGATCACCCGCTTCACATCCACTTCGGCAAAACCCTGCGCGATGATTTCGCGCGGTGATTCGTCGCGTTCCATGTAGGCCTGGATGATGGCATCGAGGGTTTCGTAGGGCGGCAGGCTGTCCTGGTCGGTCTGGTCGGGGCGCAACTCGGCGGACGGGGCGCGGGTGAGGATGTTGTCGGGGATGTCGGGGCGCTGGCTGTTGCGCCAGGCGCACAGGCGATAGACGAAGGTTTTGTAGATGTCCTTGATCACCGCGAAGCCACCGGCCAGGTCGCCGTACAGCGTGGAATAGCCGACGGCCATTTCGCTCTTGTTGCCGGTGGTGAGCACGATGGCGCCGGTCTTGTTGGAGAGCGCCATCAGCATGATCATGCGGGCGCGCGCCTGCACGTTTTCTTCGGTGGTGTCGGCGGCGGCGTCGCCGAACAGCGGCTTCAGCATCTGCTCGAAGGTGGCCATGGCCGGGGCGATCGACACTTCGTCATAGCGTACGCCGAGGTGCTTCACCAGCTCGCGCGAGTCGTCGAGGCTCATCTGGGCGGTGTAGGGCGACGGCATCATGACGGCGCGCACGTTTTCGGCGCCGATGGCATCGACGGCGATGCACAGCGTCAGTGCCGAATCGACGCCGCCGGACAGGCCGATCAGCGCCTGCCTGAAGCCGTTCTTGCCGAGGTAGTCACGCACGCCCAGCACCAGCGTTTCGTAACAGTCCTGCTCGACCGGGGTGACCGGCGGCAGCGGCTGGGCGACGATGTCGCCCCCGCTGAATTCGACCGTGGCGAAGTGTTCGCGGCAATGTGGCGCGCACCAGACGAGGCGGCCGAGCCGGTCGAGCGCGAACGAGGCGCCGTCGAACACCAGTTCGTCCTGACCACCGACCAGATTGCAGTAGATGGCCGGAATGCCGGTCGCGAGCACGCGTTCGGCCAGCACCTGTTCGCGCGTGACCGGCTTGTCGACGTGGTAGGGCGAGGCGTTGAGCACGGCCAGCAGCTGGGCGCCCGCCGCCGCCGCCGCTTCCGGCGCGCCGGCTTCCCACACGTCGGCGCAGATGTTCACGCCGACCTTCACGCCGGCGACCTCGACCACCAGCGGGGCCGTGCCGGCGTCGAAATAGCGTTCTTCGTCGAACACTTCGTAATTGGGCAGGCGCTGCTTGAAATAGGTCGCTTCGACGCGGCCGCCACGCACGACACTGGCGGCGTTGTACAGGCGGTCGCCCGTCGCATGCGGATGACCGACCAGCAGCGCAAGGCCGGCTGGCGCATCGGCCGCCAGCCGCGCCAGCGCGGTGGCACAGCCGCGGATGAAGTCCGGCCGCAGCAGCAGGTCTTCCGGCGGATAACCGCACAGGGCCAGTTCGGGCGTCAGCAGCAGTTGGGCGCCCTGCTCCACCGCGCGCTGCGCGGCGTCGAGAATCAGGCGGGCGTTGTGGTCGAGGTCGCCGACCACGCAGTTGATCTGCGCAACCGCAATGCGGAGGGTGCTCATGGCCTCACTCCATGCGCAGGAAGTGTTCGCGGTAGAACTTCAGTTCGTCGATCGATTCGTAGATGTCGGCCAGCGCCTCGTGCCGCTGCGCCTTCTTGAACTGCGCGGCGAGCTCGGGCCGCCAGCGCTTGCATAGCTCCTTCAGCGCCGACACGTCGAGATTGCGGTAGTGGAACCAGGCTTCGAGCTGCGGCATGTGGCGCGCAAGGAAGCGGCGGTCCTGGCAGATCGAATTGCCGCAGATCGGGCTGGTGCGCTCGGGCAGATACTGGTTCAGGAACGCGATCATTTCGGTCTGGGCGGCGGCTTCGGTGACGGTCGAGGCGCGCACGCGCTCGGTCAGGCCGGACTTGCCGTGCGTGCTGGTATTCCATTTGTCCATGCCGGCGAGCACCTCGTCGGACTGGTGTACGGCGATCACCGGCCCTTCGGCGACCACTTCGAGCTGCGCGTCGGTGACCACGCAGGCCAGCTCGATGACGCGATCGTTGTCGGGGTCGAGGCCGGTCATTTCCATGTCCAGCCAGACGAGGTAGGTGGGGTCCTGTGCCATAATCGAGAAAATTTCCAAGCGGGATTAATGCGTTCGTCCGAACGCGGATCGGCCTGATTTTGTCACACTCAGCTGACCTGGACTCCGTCTAAATCGGAGTTCCGACAGGAACCGCATCCACCCGAGGCTCTCCATCATGCTGACCGAAATATTCGTCCTTGCACTCGTGCTGACCACCGGCGTGCGCCTGTGGCTCGCGACCCGCCACCGCGCGCACATCGCCGCGCACCGCGCCGAAGTGCCGCAGGCCTTCCGCGACAGCATTCCGCTGGACGCCCACCAGAAGGCGGCCGATTACACGATGGCGCGCGTGAGCCTTGCCCGCGCCGATGTGGTGGTGAGCGCGCTGTGGCTGCTCGTGCTGACGCTGGGCGGCGGCCTGCAGTGGTTCCACGACCTTGCCGGAAACCTGGCCGGCGACGGCCTGCTGCGCGACCTGGTGTTCGTCGGCGTGCTGACCCTGGCGTCCGGCGTGATCGACCTGCCCTTCACGCTGTACCGCACCTTCGTCGTCGAAGCGCGCTTCGGCTTCAACAAGATGACGCCCGCCATGTTCTTCGGCGACCTGATCAAGCACGGGCTGGTGGCGGCCGCCATCGGCGCGCCGGTGCTGGCCGCGGTGCTGTGGATCATGGACAGCCTGGGCAGTGCCTGGTGGGTGTATGCCTGGGCGTTCTGGCTGGCGTTCAGCCTGGCCGCCATGCTGCTGTACCCGACGCTGATCGCGCCGCTGTTCAACAAGTTCGAGCCGATGCCCGACGGCGAGCTGCGCAGCCGCATCGAAGGCCTGCTCGAGCGCTGCGGTTTCCGCGCCGACGGCCTGTTCGTCATGGATGGCTCGCGCCGCTCGGCGCACGGCAACGCCTACTTCACCGGCTTCGGCAAGGGCAAGCGCATCGTGTTCTTCGACACCCTGCTCAACCGGCTCGGCGGCGACGAGATCGAAGCCGTGCTGGCGCACGAACTGGGCCACTACAAGCACCACCATATCTGGAAGCGCGTGGCGCTGATCGGCGGCGGCAGCCTGGCCTTCTTCGCCCTGCTCGGCTGGCTGATCGACCAGCCGTGGTTCTACTCGCAACTGGGGGTGACCAGCGAGGGCAACGTGATCGCGCTGATGCTGTTCGCGCTGGTGATGCCGGTGTTCTCCTTCCCGCTGTCGCCCATCATGTCGCTGATGTCGCGCAAGCATGAATTCGAAGCCGACGCCTACGCCGCGGCGCAGACCCGCTCCGGCTGGCTGGTGTCGGCGCTGGTCAAGCTGTACCGCGACAACGCCTCGACGCTGACGCCCGACCCGCTGTATTCCAGCTTCTATGATTCGCACCCGCCGGCCGCATTGCGCGTGGCGAAACTGCAGACGCTCTGACCCCCCAGGAACCCATGGACGCACACGAACTTGCACAACAGCACTGCACGCCGCAGAAGGGCGCGCACAAGCGGCTGACCGGCGACACGCTGGCCACCCACCTGCGCAGCGTGCCGGGCTGGATCGAGGCGGACAACCACATTTCGAAGGACTTCCAGTTCGCCGATTACGCGCAGGTGGTCGCGTTCGTGAACCAGGTGGCCGCACTCGCGGCAGCCGAAGATCATCACCCGGACATCATGTTCGGCTTCAACCGGGTGCGCGTGGTGTTCACGACGCACAGCGTGCGCGGCGTATCCATCAATGACCTGATCTGCGCCGCCCGCATCGAAGCGATGCGCGACCTTTGAACACCGTTGCAGGTCGCGTCGTATCGGCGCACGGCCGGCACTACATGGTGCGGCTCGACGACGGACAGGTGCTGCAGGCCTTCCCGCGCGGCAAACGTTCCGAAGTCGCCTGCGGTGACCGGGTCGAACTGTCGCTGCAGGCCGATCAGGCGCGCATCGAACGCATTCACGAACGGCGCAGCCTGCTCTACCGCAAGGACGCCTTCAAGCAGAAGACGGTCGCCGCCAACGTCGACCAGGTGGTGATCGTCACCGCGACCGAACCCGGCTTCAATGCCGATCTGGTGGCGCGCATCCTGATTGCGATCGGGGCGCAGGACGTCGACGGGCTGATCGTGCTCAACAAGTGCGACCTCGCCGAGGGCCTCGCGGGCGCCCGCGCCCAGCTCGCCGGCTTCGCCGCCATGGGCTACACGGTGCTCGAGCTGTCGGCGAAGCAGGACGTGTCGCTGCTCGCCAGCCACCTGAAGGGCCGGCTGAACGTGTTCATCGGCCAGTCCGGCATGGGCAAGTCGACGCTGGTCAACGCACTGATCCCCGGTGCCGCGGCGGCGACGCGCGAAATATCGGCGGCGCTCGATTCCGGCAAGCACACCACCACCTACGCCCGGCTGTACGAACTGCCGGGCGGCGGCGAACTGATCGACAGCCCCGGCCTGCAGGAATTCGGCCTGTCGCACCTCGATCTGCCGGCGCTGGAGCACGCCTTCGTCGATTTCCGTCCCTGGCTCGGCAAGTGCCGCTTCCGCGACTGCGCGCACGACCGCGAGCCCGACTGCGCGCTGCGCGACCACGTCGCCCCCGGACGCATGTCGCTCTACCGCATCCTGCGGACCGAGCTGCAGCGGCCGCTGTACTGATCTCAAATCGGGCGGTTTTCCCGAGCATTACGTGCCCGCAAGCAGGTAGTCCCCGTCCTACAGCCTTGGGCACCCTGCACGTCTAGCATCCGGCCGGTCGCATCTATTCGATACCGGAGCCGCACCCATGCCCAGGATGAACGTCACTGTTTCACTGCGTTACGACGTCGGCACCGCGGGCAGTCTGGCGCTGCGCATCCTGCCCGCCGCAACACCCCAGCAGAAGGTGAGCGGCGAGTCGCTGGTGTCATCGCTCGGCGCCCGCAGCCGCATCGTCAACGGCCGCCTCGGGCAGCGCGTACTGCACGTTCAGGCGCCACCCGGGCCGCTCGAAATCGACTACTCGGCGCGCGTGCTGACCACGCATCACATGGCCGACCCGGCAGCGCTGGCCGAGATCGGTGTCGCTGAACTGCCGTTCGATGTACTGCCCTTCCTGCACGAAAGCCCGTTCTGCCCGACCGAGCCGCTGACCCGTCTCGCCTTCCGCACCTTCGGCCGCATGAAGCCCGGCTACGCACGCGTCGCCACACTGTGCGAGTGCGTGCGCGACCGCACCTGCTTCGACCCGGCGCAGGCCGGCGCCGACAAGTCGGTCATGGACACCCTGCTGGACAAGAGCGGCGCAAGCGAACACTTCGCCCATCTCGCCATTTCGCTGTGCCGCGCACTCTATATTCCGGCCCGGCTGGTCAGCGTGACCGGGCCGGGCAGCAGTTCAGGACAGGGGCTGTCCGGTCTGCACTGCTGCATCGAGGTGTTTCTGGGTGATCGCTGGTATCTGTTCGACCCGACCGGCACGGCGCCGATCGGCCGTCTGATCCGCATCGGCACCGGTCGTGACGCCAGCGATCTGCCGGCCATCAGCATGCAGGGTGAAGCGCAGCAGACCGGTGGCCGTCTGCAGATCACGACGCTGTGCGACGCCAGCGACATGCAGTCCGACGGCTCGGATGCGCTGCTTGCGATCTCGACCGCCGCGCCCGACCTGACACGGGGCGGATCACGGACCGAGCAGGACGGACGGCGTCAGGCCTGATGTTCAGGCCCGATGGCCACGCCTGCTCGTCAGGTTCGGCCATTCGTCCGGCGCCTCAGATCACTGCAGCATGAAGGTTTCGTATTCCAGCCGGCCGAGCTTGCGGTCGAGCGCGTACAGGCCGAACAGCAGCGTCAGCAGCACCGACAACGCGTAGCCGTAGCCGTAGAAGCTGGCGCCCAGCTTGAAGAACAGCGCGGTGAACACGATGTTCGACACGCAGAAGAAGGCGCACAGGCCGAGGATCAGCCGGCGCTGGTCCAGGTAGAAGAACACGTTGAGCAGCGCCAGCAGACCCACCTGCAGGCTCGCCGCCAGCGTCTGGATGTACAGCAGCGGCAGGTAGAGCTCGGAAATCTCCAGCACGGCGAACACGGCCGGACCCGCCACGATGGCCGCCAGCATGGCCAGCGTCTGGATCTTGCCGATTTCGGCCAGGCCCTGACGGATCGAATAGACCATTTCGTCGCGCATGTCCTCGATGTATTCGAGCGATCCGCCGGCGCGCACTGCATCGAAGAAGCGATCGTAGTACTCGACGAAATCGGTTTCGATGCGCACCAGGAACACAGCCATGCCGGGAATGATCGACAGGTAGGCCATGAACACCGGCAGATCGTAGATGACCGAGGCGCGCAGCGGTCCGATGATGGCGTCGGACGTTTCCGGCCAGCTCCAGAACATGAACTTGTCGGCCCACACGCCGAGGTTGTACAGCAGGCCGATCGCCATCAGCGTCGGATAGCGCGTGCTGCGGTCGGCGAATTCGTATGAGAGGGTGACCGCCGAGCGGTAGTGCCACGACGTCATGATCCACATGCCGACCAGGAGCACGAAGTGACCGAGCACGAAGCCGCCGAGCAGGCCTTCCAGCCCCCACGGCCGGGCCAGCAGCGCTGCCGTGACCGTCACCGCGTAGCCCAGCGCGTAAAGCAGAAGGATGGCGCGGTACATCTTCAGGCCGGACAGGAAGATCGTGGCCACCCAGATGCCGCACAGCAGCACGAAGCCCGACAGCATCAGCAGCCGGTAGGCGACCGACAGGCCGGAGAACAGCGTGAACGCCAGCACCAGCCCGATGAGGCCGGCCAGCGCGATCACCCACAGCAGCAGACCGTTGAAGTTCGACATGATGATGTCGTCGCGCTTCTCGAACAGGCGGTCCGACACGAAGCGGGTGAATGCCAGCTGCACGACGCCGGTCAGGATGAGCGAGGTGGCGATCAGGTAGGTCACCGACACCTGGAACTGCGTGATCAGGAATTCCGGCACCACGACGGCGCGCGACAGCAGACCGACCATCAGGATGCCGACGATGGACAGCACCCACGGTCCGGAGCCGATCACGCCGGCATAGCTGTAGGCCTGTGCCAGCCCGAGCAGGCTGTCCTTCTTCAGCAGTTTGCGCAGTTCGAAACCGATGCCGGCCATCAGCGCGCTCCGTGTCCGAACGGGCAGCCACCGGCGGTGCGACCTTCGCGCGCCAGCGCCTGCGTGTAGACCTCGCGGTAGCGGCCGAACATCTGCGTATCGCTGTAGTAGCGCTCGACGCGCGCGATGCCGGCCTGCTGCGCGGAGGCCCAGGCAACCGGATCGCCGAGCAGTTCGAGCGCGGCATCGGCCAGCGCCTGCGGATCTGCGATGCCGACCACGCGGCCGGCGGCGCCCAGCGCCTCGTCTTCGTCGCCCAGTCCGTACATCAACTGACGGCACGAACCGACATCGGTCGATACCGCCGGCACGCCCGCCGCAAAGCCTTCCAGCAGCACCAGCGGCAGCGCCTCGGAAATCGACGACAGCACGACCAGACCGATCCGGGGCATCAGTTCATCGATCTTCTGCATGCCGAGAAAGCGCACGCTGTCGTTCAGGCCCAGACTGTCGACCAGGTTGCGGCACTCTTCTGCATAGGCCGGATCTTCTTCGGCCGGGCCGGCGATCCAGCCCTGCGCCTCGGGCATGCGATTCACGACGCGACGCATCGCGCGGATGAAGGTCTTGATGTCCTTGATCGGTACCACGCGGCCGATCAGGCACAGCACCGGCGGCACCTTTTCGGGCCGCTGCGCGCGCAGCGGCGCCAGCTTGTGGATCGCCACGCCATTCGGAATGTTGCGCGTGCGCGCGGCGTCGGCCCCGTCGGCGACCTGGCGCAGACGGTTGATTTCATACAGCGCGATGATGGGGTCGGCCGCGCCATAGGTCAGCCGGCCCAGCCATTCGAAGAAGCGTATCCACAGCTGGCGGAAGTAGCTCAGTTCGGAGGCGTCCTTCTGGAACACGTTGCGGTTGTCCCGTATCCACTCGTTCTGGTACAGGTCGATCTTGCGTTCCTTGGTATAGATGCCGTGCTCCGACAGCACCAGCGGCCGGCCGGTCGATTGCGCCAGCATGGCGCCGAGGAAGCCGGCGTATCCGGTCGATACGCTGTGATAGACCTTCGCCGGAATCAGCCCGTGCGCGACGCGCGCGAGCTGCCACAGCGGCTGGTGCATGATGCGCACGGTCCAGAAGTAGTCGACGAAGCTGGGATCGCTGCAGTACTTGCGGTAGCGGTCGGTCACGATGTCCCACGAGGCTTCGCTGCGCAGGAAGTCGTCGAGGCTGACACGGCCGCCCGGACTGATTTCACGGCACGCCGCACCGAACAGGTCGAGCGCGTCGCCACCGCTGCGGAAGGTGTCGTGCAGGGCCGCCATGCGGGCGAAGCCTTCGGTGTCGCCCGCCATGCCGGTCTTGCGGTCGTGTGCGCTGGCGCTGCCCAGGTCGTCATGCAGGTAGTGGGTTTCGATGTGCTTCACGTTGTCCGGCAGCGTGTAGCGCATGTCGCCGTAATCGCTGCGCCGGCTGCCGATGAACACCACCGCGAATGTGAGGTCGGGGAAGGCGCGGATGATCTGGTTCACCCAGCTCGACACGCCACCCGACACGTACGGAAACGTGCCTTCGAGCAGCAGGGCGACATCGACGCCCGCCGGTTTGATCGGGTCTGTCATGCGTGCCCCCAGAAACGCAGTACCGGCTGCAGGCGCGAAAGGCCCTCCCAGTCCTGCATGCTCGCCAGCAGGGTTTTCACCCGCGCGTAGTCGCGCCGGGCGAACGCCAGTTCGGCCAGATAGGGCACCACGCGCGACGCCGGCAGACCCAGTTCGCGCGCGCGCCGGTAGGCGGTGTCGGCTTCGTCGAAGCGTTGCAGCTGCTGCAGCAGGCGGCCGTGCTGCAGGTGCAGCGCCGGATCGTCGGTCAGTCCCTGCAGCGCGGTTTCCGTGTGGCGCAGCGCTTCGCCGACCGCGTAGTCCAGCAGGTCGCCCTGCACCAGTCCCTGATAGATGAGTTCCCAGTACAGCGCGGCGAGCTGATGCGCGACCGTGCTGCGTTCAGCGACATCGCGGCTGGCCGCGAGGCGCTGGCGCGCTTCGTGGATGGAGGCGTTGAGCTGCTTCTCGCGTCCGTCCAGCAGGCCATAGGCGAGCAGGCGCAGATCGTCTTCGGCATCGCCCAGCAGTTCGCGCAGCACCGGCGAGCCGATGCGCGACGGCGCGTGCGACAGCGCCACCATCGCACGCAGGCGCTGCGGCACCGGCGCACGCTCGTTCTTCAGGAACTGGCGCACGCCGGCCTGGCGGAATCCGGCGGACGACTTTTCGCTGCTTTCGTGCGTGTCGAGATCGGGCAGACGCACCGCGGTGAAGCGCTGCGGCGCGCGCAGCCGCGGCAGCAGGTGGCGCAGCAGCGCACCGATGACCACGCCGACGAAGCCGAGCAGCGGTACGAAGAAGATGCAGCTGAACAGCAGCGCCAGCACGCTGGCACGCGGCTTCGATTGCTGCGCCGGGATCAGCAGGTAGACGGCCAGCGCAAGCAGGCCGCTGGCCGGCGCGTGGATCGCCAGGTAAGCCAGCAGTGCCTGATCGGCATGCTCGACCACAAGCAGGGCCTGCAGCGCGCCCAGCTCGGTCAGCAGGGCCATCAGGCCGAATTTGCTAGCGCCCATGGCGACCTTTCAGCAACCGTTCGAGCAGCGTCAGCGGTTCGATCGTATCGATCAGGTGGATGCGGCTGCCGACGCCGCTCGCATCCAGTCCGCCGTTGCGGTGCTGCGCCAGCCAGGCATCGATGCGCGCGAGATAGCCTTCGACCGCCGCGCTGCCGGCGAGCGGCATCAGCGTGATCAATTGCGAGCCGGTGTCGCTGCGCACCAGCCAGACCACGTCGAGCGAGCGCTGGATGCGGCTGATCTGCAGCGCCAGATCGTCTTCCGGCGCAGCGGCCGGAAAATCGAGCGTGACCAGCGCGCTGGCCACGCCGGATTCGACCCGTACGCGCCACATGCGCGCCAGTTCGAAGGCGAAGTCGGGCGGGCAGTCCGGGTGTACCGCGCGGATCGGTGCCGCCAGTTCGCTTGCCGACAGGCCGTCGGCGTAGTAACCGAGCAGCAGATTGAGCATCTGCAGCGTTTCGTCATGGAGCGCGAAGAACGGCATGCCGTCGACCACCAGCAGCGCGCGCATGTCGCCGCTCATGTCGGTCAGCGGCGCCACGACCAGGTAGCGCGAGCCGCTCAGGGCGCGTTCGCCGTCGAGCGCGATGTGGGCCAGGCGGCGCCGTTCGCAGGCATAGCCGACCAGCGGATCCGCCATGTCGATGTCGAACTGCGCACCCAGATGAACCGGCGCGGCGCCGACCGCATGGCCATCCTGATCGATCTGCAGCAGCGCCGCGCGCTCGATCTGGCAGTACTGCGACACCAGACGCAGCAGTTCGGCCGCACCGGGCAGCGAGGTCCCCTCGGCGGCCGGCGCCGACGCCAGACCGCGCAGACTGACCAGCGCATCGCGCATCGACACCGGGCGCGAAATGAGGTCCTGCTCCAGCCGGTCATGCGACAGGCGCAGCAGATAGTGCTGGTGCGTCAGGTATTCGAGCCGCTGTTCGAGATAGGCCTGCACGCTTTCGGCGCGTCGCACGCGGCCGCGCCACAGCGACGAAAACTCGCCGCTGATCATCACCGTGATCAGCCAGCCGAGGAAATACAGTTTGGGCAGTTCGCCCAGCGCCACGCCCAGCTCGCCGAACACGAACCAGGCGCCGAACACGATGGCGCTGCCGACCAGACCCGGGAGCGGTCCGTAGCGCAGCGCCACCAGCACCGGGCCCAGCCACACCCAGGCGAACTGCGAGCGCAGGAAGAAGGGATCGAGCGGATTCAGCCAGAACGCCAGTGCCAGTGCCAGCACCGGCAGCACCAGGGTTTCCGTCAGCGCCGATGCACCGGCGCCGGAGCCGGTCGGCGTGAAGCGGTCGATGATGCGCCGGAGCAGCGGCTCATCGACGCGGCGGATGACCGGCTTCTCGCCGGGCGCGCGCGGATTCATTTACTTCAGGGCCGGCACGAGCAGCGACTTGATCAGTTCCTGCGCCACGCCGGACAGCGATTCGCGGCTCCAGCCGCTCTTGCCGCCGACGCCGCTCCACACCACCTTGCCGCCGTCGATCTCGACGATCTGCAGCGCCACGCCCACCGCCGGTTCGCCATCGACGCCGACCTTGTAGCGCCACTCGTCGACGGTGCCGGTGACCGCATAGCGCGCGCCCTGCTCCTTCGCCCAGTCCATCGCCTTGTCGGCGTCCTTCGGCTTGCCCGATTCGAACAGGTTGTCGTTCTGCAGGCTGACCGGGTAGCGCTTCAGGTTGGCCACGCCGAGCGAACGCAGCAGGCCTTCGGTGACGCTTTCGGCGCGCTGGCCGGCGAACGGCGTTTCGGTCGCGTTGGCGAACGGCAGCACCACCCAGGCGGCGTTCTTGTCGGCGCCGGAAGGCGGCGAGTGGTCGATGACGGCGCAACCGCCGAGCAGCGTGACGACGGCCAGCAGGCCCAGAGTGCGGTGGATCAGGCGGGTCATGGTGTATCTCCCTGTTCTAGAAAGGCGGCCATCAGAAGAACAGCCGGTAGTGAAGCGCAAATTCGGTGGTACGCGCGAACAGCCCGCCACCGCCCTTGTTCTGTCGCCAGGACAGCGAAAAATGATCGGTGCCGAGCACGCTGCCGGCCAGCCCGAGCGCCACGTCGTAACCGGCGCCCGACACGCTGTTGTTGAGCACGCCGATCGAGCCGAAGGGACGCAGCGCCTTCGTGTAGTCGCGCACCAGCCGTACGTTGTGGGTCAGTCGCACGCCATGCAGGTTGAAACTTTGCGGCCGCAGCGCGGTGGCGTCGGACGCGCTGGCGAAGAACAGCCGGTTCTTGATGTCTACGGCACGCGCATCGGCAAGATCAATGTCGGACGGATTGAAGCGGTAACCCGCCACATACGCGCTGACTTCGAGATCGGGCAGTTCGGTACGGATCGAGTGCACATATTCCGCCTGCCACAGCCGGCCGCGGCCGATGTCGAGATCGTTCTGCGCCTGATAGCGGTAGCGCGACAGCTGCAGGCCGACGCGGTCGTAGCGCGACACCCGGTAGGTGCCGCGCAGTTCGACCTGATCGCGCATGCCGGCGACGCGCAGACCGAGGTTCTCGGTGGCCGGCATGTTCAGGCCGATGCCCAGCGATCCGGACAGGCGACGGTCGATGCGCTGTTCGCGCTCGATGGCGAACGGATGAATCGTTTCGAAGCCGTCGCGCTGGCCGACGGTGATGCGGGTCACGCCGTCGTCGTGCGCCCAGGCCAGCCGGCCGAGCAGGTATTCGCGTTCATCGGGTACCGCCGAGTAGTCGACGTTGTCGCCGCGGCCGCGCGTGATCGAGCCGAATTCGACGCTGAAGCGCAGGTCGGGCGCGACACCGATGTCGAGTGTGGCCGACTGCTGGCGTTCGTCGATGCCGGCCAGTTCGCGCTGGGCGATGTCGAGGTCGAAGCGGTCCGAGTAATCGAGCAGCGCATCGCTCAGCTGCAGGTGCAGCGGCGCGTCGTCGCGCTGCGCGTCCATCGTTTCGAAGGCGGCTGTCTGGGCACGCCGCACATCGCCGACCAGACGCGCGCTGTTGACGCGGTCGTAGCGCGGCAGGCGTTCGTCCCACTGCTCGAGCAGCGCGCCCACCGCTGCGACGTCGCCCTGACCGAGCGCGGCGGTGATGTCGGCCCACAGCGGGCGGTTCAGCGCGCGACCGTACTGGTGCCACAGAAAGCCGCGCACCGCCTCGTACTCGCCGTGATCGATGAACCATGAAAGCGCCAGTTCCTTCGCCGCCGGCAGCCATTCGCCGTCGGGCGCGCGGTCGAGCCGCAGCACTTCGCGCAGCAGCGCATGCGATGCGTCGCCCGGTTGCTGCGCACGCGCGAGCCGCACACGCGCCAGCCGCTGCAGCTGCGCGATATCGTCGGCGGCGAGTACCCGCAGCTTCGGCCGCTCGGCGCGCCAAAGTTGCTCGCGCAGCCGCCAGGCGCGCTCGGTTTCCTGATTCTGTTCCAGCGCGTCGGCGACATTCATCATCCACAGGAAGTCGCCGCGCTGCGCACCGACGCGCGGCAGCAGATAACGTTCGAGCGCAGTCTGCGGGCGCGACAGCGCCTGCCAGGACGCCGCCAGCGCGTCATGCAGCAAGGGTTCGCGCGACCATGACTGTTCGTGGCGCGCCAGCAGTTCGCGCAGCGCCAGCGTGTCGTTGCCGTCGATGAACAGCCACAGCAGCGCGGAGCGCACCTCGACCGAGCCCGGTTCGATGGCCAGCGCGGCGCTGAAGTCGTCCAGCGCCTGCGCCTTGCGGCCGGCCGCCTGATGCCAGCGTGCGCGGATCTGCAGGAACAGCGGAAGCTGTTCGGCATCGCGCCGCTGGGCGTCCGACAGCTCGCCGATGATGCGGCCGATGTCCTGCGGCCGACCGGTGAATACATAAAGATCCAGCGTGCGCATCAGCCACACGCGATCGCCATGGAGGCGCCAGCCGCGCTCGGCTTCGCGCGCTGCCTGCAGTGGTGCGACGTCCAGCAGCAGTTCGACCAGATCCTGCAGTTCGGACACCTCGGCATCGTCGAAGCGCGTGATGCGGGCCAGCGCGTCGCGCGCGCGGTCGTCGTCCTGCAGCAGCTGGGCCAGCGACGCATAGAGCCGCCAGTACTCGCGATCGGCATCGGTGGCCGCCGGGCGGACCGCTTCGAGCGCCGCCATCGCTTCATCGAAGCGGTTGCGCGCAATCAGCAGCGCCGCGCGGCGCGACGTGCGGCGCACATCCGGTGTGGCGGTGGCATCGATGCGCGCCAGCGTGGCCAGTGCGAGCTCGATGTCGGCTGCGCGTTCGGCCAGATCGGCCAGCGCCACCAGCACCGGCTGCGGCGGGTTCACCCCGCCCAGGCCCTGCAGGAATTCGATACCCTCGCGCGGTTTGCCGAGCCGTTCATAGGTCGCGATGATGGCGGTCAGCAGGCGGCTGTCGCCGGGCTGCCGTGCGATGCGGTGACGCAGGCCGGCCAGCAGGGCTTCGTCGTCGAGCAGGCCGGGGGCCAGCCGCAGCACAGCGTCCCACGCGTCCTCGCGGCCGGTGCGCCGGGCAATGACCAGCCACTGGTCGAGACCTTCCTGCGGCTTGCCGGCCCACTCCGACGACGTGGCCAGACGCTCGCGCCAGACCAGGCTGTCGGGCGCCTGGCGCACCGCCGATGCGGCGACGCGCTGCGCGTCGTCGAGCTGACGGTTGCCGAGGAAGGCCTCGAACCCGAGCGTGTAGATGCGGTCATCGAACGGCAGATCGGGCACGCCATTCGTCGCCACCCGCCAGGGCTGCGCATCGAAGCCGGACTGCGCCAGCAGCGTGCGGCGCCACTGCTGCTGCAGCGACAGCTTCAGCATGGCGCGCGCAAAGCGCGCCGCCGCGTCGGGACGGTTGGCGGCGCGCGCCAGCGTGACCAGGTAGTACAGCACTTCGGTGTCGCCCGACAGTTCGCCCAGCTCGCGTTCGGCCGTTTCGAGCGCCAGCGCCAGCAGGTTGCCCGACTGCAGGATGCGGATGGCCTGCAGATAGAGCTGGCGACGCGTTGCGGCATCCGGTTCGGCGGCACGCAGCAGCAGCAGGATCTTCGCGGCGCTCTGGTACTCGCCGTGGCCGAGCAGTTCCTTCGCCGCCTCGCGATAGATGCGTGGGTCGGGCCGCACACCTTCGCGCGTGAAGCCCGACAGCAGTTCCAGCGCCAGCACCGCCTGCCCCCAGGACAGCGCGCGTTCGACCAGCGCCATGCGGTTCTGGTCGGTCAGGCCATCGATCAGCACGGTGCGGCGCAATTTCTCGGGCAGGGCCGCCTCGAGTTCGGCGCGCCGCGCAGAACCGGGCAGGCTGGCCAGCAGCTCGCTTTCGAACACCGTCCATTCGACCCAGCGCGCCTCGGTGCCTGCGGCACCGGCTGGCGAGCCGGACAGCAGCGGCGCCAGCGCGAGGCGCGCACCGTCGTAGTCGCGCCGCGCCAGCGCCTGTCGCACAAGCGCCAGACGCAGTTCGGGATTGTCCGGATCGGTGCGCAGCAGATTGCGCAGATAGGCGATGGTCAGCGTGTCGCCACGGGTCGCGTTCAGCGTGAATTGCACCAGTTCGCGATACGGATAGAGCACCACCAGCAGCAGCGCCACCAGCAGCGCAATGCCCAGCAGCACGTGCGGCGCGACCAGCCGCGGCCGCTCAAGCGAGGCGGCAGCGTAACTCGATCGTCGCAGCATGCGCGGTCAGCCTGAAGTGTGAAAGTCCAGCGTCGCGACGGTAGGGCTTGAGCGCCTTGCCGTCCGCACTGGCGGTGCATCGATCGATGTTCGCGAGCGCGAACTCGAGCGGCACATGAGCCCGCAGGTCCAGCACCAGCCGGTCTGCATCGCGCGTCATCGCGGCGATGCGGCCGTTGCTGCTCGACAGCGCGGGCGCCGCCGGCACCGTCGGCTGCAGGCCGAAGCTCGCCTGATCGGCGGCCAGATGCAGATAGCGGCCTTCCGGTCCGACGTTGAAGCCGGCCACGCCGGACGCTGCGGCGAGATCCGGATAACCGAGTTCGGCGGGCAGGCGCAGCGTGCGCAGATGCGGCGCATTGCGCACCAGGTAGCGCTGCCCGTCCAGCGAGCGCGCCAGCACCAGGTCGTTGAAGTTCATCGCGATGCGCACGTACTCGCTCGGAAACACCGGGTGGACGTCATGCGCCAGCGCATGGCGATACACCTTGTGCAGCGCGTCGAGCGCCGCCCGCTTGCTGGCCGAATACGTGTGGTAGTAGATGTTGATCGGCTTCAGGCGGCGCGGTGCCCCCGTGTAGTCGAAGGTTTCGATGACACGCTCGAAGCCGTAGAACGGGCCGGTCCACAAGTTCGTGTAGACGTTCTCGTTCATGATCGGCGCATACACATGGAAGCGCCGCCCCTGCCAGGCGCCCAGCGCGGACACCGCGGCCAGGCTGGCGTAGTTGCGGGTGGCCACCGTGAAGCCGCCGTTCATCTGCAGCATGCCGGCGTCGACGACGATATCCAGCGCAGCTTCGGTCGGCGACGCATCGCCGGTCCACAACATCAGCCCGACCGGTTTGCCGGGCGGTGCCAGACGGCTGCGGATGTATTCGCTCGATCCCAGAATCTCGCGCTGCAGGCTGGGGACATAGCCCTTTGGCGCCAGTGAATAGCCCTGCAGCGACTCGCGCACTTCACCGCGCTCGACGCTGTCCCAGAAAAACGGATGCGTATAGCTGTGCGACGCGATCTCGACGTGCGGCAGCGCGAACATGCGACGCGCCACGTCTTCCATCAGCGGCGACTCTTTCGGATACGCGCCCTGCGGGCTGGTTTCGACCTCGATGACCGACATCGCATGCGGCACCGGGTAGCGCTTGAGCACATCGTCGAGCAGCACTTCCGCGGCCAGACGGCGGCCCGGCATTTCGGCGCGCGACGGAAAGCCGTCGCCATCGATGTGGGCGAAGAACATGCGGCGTCCGGCGGCCGTCGTGGTGTCGGCGACCGGCAGTGCAGGCAGCGCCAGCGCCTGACGGATGAAGGCGAAGGGTTCGACGATCCAGCGCGACTGTTCGTCCTCGCCCGGAAGTACGCGCACCACGAAAGGATTCAGCACGTAGCCGCCCCATCCGGTGAGGGCGGCCGCGTCGTAGTGCGTACCGTTCGCATCCGACAGGCGCAGCAGCGTCCGTGCGCCGGGCGCCGACACCCGTATCGGCTCGACGCCCCGTCGCTCCGGAAGCGCCGGCGACTCGTAGCCGATCAGCGCATCGGCACTGACGACCTTCAGCGCACCTTTCGGTGGGGCCGCGTCGTCGAGCCCTGCGGCGCGAACGAAGCTGCCCGCCGGCTGGAACCCGAAACTGCCGAATACGGCCACGCGCGTTCCGTCGGCGATGCGCGCAGCCAGCCAGTTCTGCAGCGCGCCGGTGCGATCCGGCGACACATAGCCGTCGAACCAGGCGACGACGCCGGCGTAGTCGCCGGCGGATACCCGATCCGGCAGACTGCCATTGACGTCGACATACTCCGCCACGTAACCCATGTGATTGACCGGCATTTCGGCGTAGCGGTGTGCGTTCGACGCATTGATGCGGGTCGATTCACGGGCGTTGTAGAGGAACATCACCTTGCGCGGCAGCACTTCGATCAGGCCGACGCCGGTTGTTTCGAGCGCGGCATCGGTGACGTAGGGCACGATGCCGTGCGACAGGATGCGTTGGGCCGTCGCGCGCGCCAGCGCGCGGTCGGTCGGCGCCACATAGTCGATCGCCAGCACCGTGGCGCCGTACTGGTCGCGGGCAGCGACCAGCTGGCCCAGCAGCCAGTCGCGATCCGCCTGCGACACCTCGACATAGCGTTTCTTCTTCGCGTCCCAGCCGCGATAGAGGGATTCGGCCGCCACGGCAAACACCTCGCCCCGCAGCGCGGGCAGCAGTTCGAAGCCGCGGTTCATGATGAGGCGGATGCCCGGAAAGCGCGTGCGCATCAGGCGGATCACCGCCACCAGACCGGCCTGCTGCGCCGCCACGTCTGCGTTCTTCACCAGGTGGTAGGAATCGAGCGTATCGAGAAAAAAGCCGCGGTAGCCGCGTGACCACAGCGGTGCGATGACCTGTTCGGCGAAGAAAGCCGGCCAGTCCGGCTGCGCCTGATCGATCACGATGGACTGCCAGTCGGTATTGCTGCCGATGCGCCACGACGCCGGGATGCGCGAGGCGTAGCCGCGCGAAGGATGCACTTCGCCGACGCTGACATAGGCGAACAGTTCGCTGCCGGCACCTTCAGCCTTGCCGGCACGGTAGGCGACCGGGTCGAAACCGTGGTCAGGCTCGACCACGGCAATGTCGAACGCCTTCAGCGAAGCCAGCGGCGCCTGCTTGCCATAGTGCAACGCGATGGAAGGCAGGTCGGCCGCGCGCGCCGCAGCCATGCACGCAACGCCTGAAGCGACCAGACACAGCAGAAAGTACAGAACACCTCGCAACCCCCGGATCATCGGGGTACGCGGCGTGACGCACACATCGCTTGCGCGTGCGCAATGCCAGTCGGCTCGAGCGGACATGCTCCGGACAGGTTCGTGGTTGGAATCCGGATTAACGACGGCCTCGCGGGAACCTTTAGCTTTGCGGGCAGGCCGGGGGAAATGCCCGGAAGAACAATGGTCCCGCGCGATGCGACGCGTGGTTCGCCGCTTCGCGGCAGGCCCGACGCGACCTCAGCCCGGTATCCAGTCCGGCGAGGGCAGCGCGTGGAAGGCCTCGCGCAGGCTTTCGCCCCAGCGGCTGCGGATCATTTCGAAGTAGGCGTTGTCGGCGTCGATGCGCAGGCTGGAGCACACCTTGAGCCCGTCTCGCCGCAGCACCAGCAGGTCGAGCGGCAGTCCGACCGACAGGTTGGACCGTATGGTCGAATCCATCGAGATCAGCGCGCACTTGGCCGCCTCGTCGAGCGAGGTTTCCGGACGGATGACGCGGTCGATGATGGGCTTTCCGTACTTGGCCTCGCCGATCTGGAAGTAAGGCGTGTCGCGTGTCGCCTCGATGAAATTGCCGGCCGAGTAGATCTGGAACAGACGCGGCACCTCACCCAGTATCTGACCGCCGAGGATGAAGGACGCGTTGAATTCGATGCCGAACTCCTGCAGGGCATCGGCGTCGCGCGCATACACCTCGCGCAGGCAGTCGCCGACATGGCGCGCCGCTTCGAACAGGTTCGCCACGGTGTGCAGGTTCGGGCCGTCGGTGGTCAGGCGCTCGCGCAACAGGCTCACCAGCGTCTGCGTGACCGCGAGATTTCCGGCGCTCATCAGCACGAGCACACGTTCGCCCGCGCGCTCGAATACATTCATCTTGCGGAAGGTATTGATGTGATCGACCCCCGCATTGGTACGGGAATCGGACAGGCAGACCAGCCCGGCGTCGAGCAGCATGCCCACGCAGTAAGTCATGGCAGAAGTTCCGGCAGGTGTGGGAGAGGAATGTTATCCGTGTCGGCGGGCCTGTGCGCAGTGCGGCCCGAAAAGCCACAGCCGGGCGAACCTGCCCGCTCAGTGGCGGTGTACGGACACCCGCGTCACCGTCATCACGGCATGGTCAGCCGTGTCGCTCAGACGCACCGGACAGGCGTCCAGATGATCGCGACCGACCGCCAGCCGGCAGTAGCCCTGCCCGGCCAGCGACCGTTCGAGCACATCGACGCTGACCCAGCCGGCTTCGCCACCGGCAGCCGGGCCGCTGGCCAGCCAGACATCGACCCAGGTGTGCGGCGCAGCCCATTCCCCGGCGGCATCGACCAGATAGCCGCTGACGAACCGCGCAGGCAGGCCGGCGGCACGACAGCAGGCGATGAAGGCATGCGCGATGTCGGCGCCGCAGCCGCGCCCGGCTTCGAATGCACTGGCGGCACCGGCCGGCGGCACGCATTCCGGCTGGTGGCGCACCGCCCCGCATACCGCGCCGCTCAGATCAAGCAGTTCGCCCACGGTGTCGCGTCGCGCGCGAAGATGGGTGGCCGCCATCGCATGGGCCTGCTCGTCGCTTTCCGTCAGGCGGCTGGTCGCCAGATAGGACAGCGGCGACAGCGTGCCCGCATCGCGCGGCATCCACGCCGCATCGTCGGTCATGCGAACCGTCCCGCTGACCAGGATGGACAGCTCGCTGTGCGGGCGGTCCAGTGTCAGCAGGTGGCCGACATTGCCATGCGCATCGATCGAGCGACGTGCGCTGCCCGGCGCCTGGACCTTCCAGGCCAGCGCCCGCTGGGTCGAATCCTCGCGCGGCGTCAGTCGCAATTGCTGGATGCTGTACTGCACCGGCCGCGTGTAGCGCAGCGTTGTTTCGTGGCGGATGTCGAGCAGCATGGTTATCTCCTCTGATTTCGGCAGACAAGTCGCCGCCGGGCCGCCCCCAAGCACGACTTACCCCCTCGGGGGGCGGGACGGACGCAGACCGGCCCAAGGGGTCGTCAACTCGTCGCCGGCCCGCCCCGGGACGACCTGGCCCCCTCGGGGACGGGCGCAGGCCCGCCCCCCCGAGGGGTGATCAACTTGACGACATCGGCACCAGGAAGTCTTCGGACACCCGGTTGCCCAGATCGATCACACGTACGATGAACTGCGTCAGGTATTCGTGCAGGCCACGCGCGAACACGTCCTCGATGCGGCCGAACTTCAGGCTGGCCTGCAGTTCGCCGGCTCGCCTCTCGGTTTCGCTCGAACGGTAGTTCGACAGCGCATTCAGGTTTTCGAACACCTCGACCATGCTGGTGCGCAGCGAGCGCGGCATCTGGTCATTCAGGATCAGCAGTTCGGCGACCTTGACCGGCGTGATCAGGTCACGGTAGACCTTGCGATACACCTCGAATGCCGACACCGAACGCAGCAGCGCGCTCCACTGGTAATAATCGGCTGCGGTATCGGGCGGTGCCGCGCCGTCGACCAGCATGTGGTACTTCACGTCGATGAAGCGCGCGGTCGCGTCGGCCCGCTCGAGGAAGGTGCCGAGACGGATGAAGTGAAACGCCTCGTCGCGCAGCATGGTGCCCAGCGTGACGCCGCGCGAGAGGTGCGAGCGGAACTTGACCCACTCGAAGAATTCGCCGATTTCGCTGCCGGCGAGTTTCCAGCGCGGGTAGTCGCGCATCTTGAGCCAGGTGTCGTTCGTGGTTTCCCACATTTCCGACGTGATGGTGCCGCGCACCGCGTGGGCGTTTTCGCGCGCCATGCGCAGGCAGCTCATGATCGACGACGGGTTCGTGCCGTCGAACACCATGAATTCAAGCACTGATTCCATCGTCGCCGCACTGTGCTTGGCGCGGAAAGCGTCTTCCAGACCGGTGATCGACAGTGTCGCCCCCCAGCCGGCGTCGATGCCGCCCTCGGCCTGCGGCACCATGGACATGCGGTAATTCACGTCCAGCATGCGGGCGACGTTTTCGGCGCGCTCGATGTAGCGCGCCATCCAGTAGAGGTGATCTGCGGTGCGGCTCAGCATGTCAGATTTCCAGTATCCAGGTGTCCTTGGTGCCGCCGCCCTGCGACGAATTCACCACCAGCGAACCTTCTCGCAGTGCCACGCGGGTCAGGCCGCCCGGAACCATGTTGATGTCCTTGCCCGACAGCACGAACGGACGCAGGTCGATGTGGCGCGGCGCGATGCCGGCATCGACGAAGGTCGGGCAAGCGGACAGCGCGAGCGTGGGCTGGGCGATGTAGCGATCCGGCGTGTCGATGATGAGCTGCCGGAAGCGTTCGATCTCCTCCTTGGTCGCACGCGGGCCGATCAGCATGCCGTAGCCGCCTGCGCCGTGCGTCTCCTTGACGACCAGTTCGTCCAGATGGGACAGAACGTAAGCCAGATCGTCCGGCTTGCGGCACATGAAGGTCGGCACGTTGTTCAGCAGCGGTTCTTCGCCAAGGTAGAAACGGATCATGTCCGGCACATAGGGATAGATCGACTTGTCGTCGGCCACGCCGGTACCGATCGCATTGGCCAGCGTGACATGTCCGTCGCGATAGACCTGCAGCAGCCCCGGCACGCCAAGCATGGAATCGGGGCGGAAGGCGAGCGGATCGAGGAAGTCGTCGTCGATGCGGCGGTAGATCACATCGACGCGCTGCGGTCCCTGCGTGGTGCGCATGTACAGGTGCTCGTCACGCACGAACAGGTCCTGCCCCTCGACCAGCTCGACGCCCATCTGCTGGGCGAGGAAGGCGTGCTCGAAGTAGGCCGAGTTGTAGGCCCCTGGCGTAAGCACGACGACCGTCGGATCGATGACCCCGGCCGGCGCGACCGCGCGCAGATTGGTCAGCAGCATGTCCGGATAGTGTTCGACCGGCGCCACGCGGTAGCGCGAGAACAGCTCCGGGAACAGCCGCATCATCATGCGCCGGTCTTCCAGCATGTAGGACACGCCGGAGGGCACGCGCAGATTGTCTTCCAGCACGTAGAACTCGCCGGCACCGGCTCGCACCACGTCGACCCCGGCGATGTGGGCATAGATGCCGCCGGGCACATCGACACCCTGCATCTCCGGGCGATACTGGCTGTTCGACAGGATCTGTTCGGCCGGCACGTGACCGGCCTTGATGATTTCCTGGTCGTGGTAGACGTCATTCAGGAACATGTTCAGCGCCTTGACCCGCTGGCGCAGGCCGGCCGCGAGCTGCTTCCACTCCTGCGCCGGAATGATGCGCGGCACGATGTCGAACGGGATCAGGCGTTCCTTGCCGGATTCTTCGCCATAGACGGCGAAGGTGATGCCGACGCGGTGAAAGACCAGGTCGGCTTCGGCACGCTTCTGGGCAATGCGCTCCGGGGGCGTTTCCGCAAGCCACTTCTTGTATCCGGCGTAGTGACTGCGCACCGTGCCGTCGGCACTGTTCATTTCGTCATAGATCGACGACGGATTTGCCATGATCGTGTTGTCTCGGTGGTGATGTGGCGCGTGTGCTGACTTCATCCGGAGCACAGCGAGAAATGTGCCATGCGCCAAAGCCGCGTCGACACTTGAAAACCCCTGCCTCGAATGGGTTTTTGCACCACATCGGTGCGGCGATCGGATTCATCTGGTGCAGAGCCGCAAAACAAAACGCCCCGCAAGGTGCGGGGCGTTCCGGAGTGCTGAAGCGGCACGCGCTCAGATGCGTTCGATGATGCCGGCAATGCCCTGCCCGCCGCCGATGCACATCGTGATCAGGCCGTAGCGGCCGCCCGTGCGCTGCAGTTCGTACAGACACTTGACGGTCAGGACGGCGCCGGTGGCACCGACCGGATGCCCGAGGCCCACTGCACCGCCATTGACGTTCACCTTGGCCGGATCAAGACCGAGTTCGCGCGTCACGCACATCGCCTGCACCGCAAAGGCCTCGTTCGATTCGATCACGTCGAGATCGCACGCCTTCAGGCCGGCGCGTGCGAGCGCCAGCTTGACGGCGGGAATCGGGCCCGTGCCCATGATGCTGGGTGCGACGCCGGCGACCGCATAGGACACCAGGCGGGCCAGCGGCTTCGCACCGGTACGCGCCGCGGCACCCGCTTCCATCATGACGATGGCGGCCGCGCCGTCGTTGATGCCCGAAGCGTTGCCGGCCGTCACCGAGCCATCCTTCTTGAACACCGGGCGCAGCTTCGCCATGCCTTCGATCGTGGCGTCACGACGGAAATGTTCGTCGGTGTCGATGACCGTCGTACCCTTCTTGGTCTGCACTTCAAGCGGTGCAATCTGCGACTTGAAATGGCCGGCATCGGTTGCAGCCGCCGCGCGGCGGTGCGATTCGACGGCGAACGCGTCCTGATCTTCACGACCGAAACCGAACTGGCTGGCGATGTTCTCGGCCGTGATGCCCATATGCGTCGTTTCGAACGGATCGGTCAGTGCGCCGACCATCATGTCGATCATCTTGGTGTCGTTCATGCGGGCGCCCCAGCGCGCCGCCGGCATCAGGTAGCCACCGCGGCTCATGGTTTCGACGCCACCGCCGACCGCACATTCGGCGTCGCCCAGCTGGATGGCGTTGGCGGCCGACACGATGGCCTGGAAGCCGGAACCGCACAGGCGGTTCACGCCCATTGCGCAGGATTCCTGGGCCATGCCGGCATTGAGTGCGACGACGCGCGACACGTACATGTCACGCGCTTCGGTGTGGATCACGTTGCCGAACACCAGATGCTGCGCTTCCTTGGCATCGACACCGGCGCGCGCGAACGCGGCCTTGACGACGTGCGCGCCCAGATCACATGCCGTGAAATCCTTCAGCGAACCGCCGTAGGCACCGATCGGCGTACGCGCTGCACCCACGATCACCACTTCTCTCTTGTCAGCCATCGCCACAACCTCCCTTGAAATCAGTTTCCGAACACGTTTCGAATCAGTTTCCGATATAGCCGGCCAGCGTCAGCAAGCCAAGCAGGATCAGACAAAACACCAGTGTGCGCCAGACCAGGCCAATCGCGCTTTGCATCAGATCAACATCGGCGTCGTTGCCCATGCCCAGTTCAGGCCGGTCAGCCACCTCGCCCAGCTCGAACAGCGGCGCACCGAGCTTGACGCCCAGGGCGCCGGCCCCACTGGCCAGCAGGATGCCGGCCGCCTGTTCGGGCCATCTTGCCGCCTGCGTACGCCAGCAATGCACCGCATCCTCGAAATCGCCGACGATGGCGAAGGTGGCGGCGGTCATGCGCACGGGTACCCAGTCCAGCCATTCGTACATGCGGCGCGCAAAGCGGCCGAACGCACCGAATTCGATGTTTTCCCGCCGCGCCCACGACCACGACAGGCGTTCGGTCAGGCGATACAGCAGCGGCCCGGTCGGCCCGGGCAGCAGGGCGAACAGCGCAAGCGGCGCCAGCACGTGCCGGTGCGCCGCGAGAATGCCCTGCTCGATGGACAGACGGGCGATTTCCTCCGTCTTCAGGCGATCGGTATTGCGTTGCAGCCAGTCCGACAGCTCGCGCCGCGCCGTGTCCGGATCGTCGGCGCGCAGTGCATCGGCAATCGCTTCGAAATGATGACTGAACTGGCGGAAACCCATGGTGGCGTAGAGCACCAGCACATTGAGCGCCCAGCCGAGCAAGGGGTTGATCCACACCAGAACGAGGTACAGGCACCACACCGCAAACACCGGCAGGCCGACTGCGAGCACCCAGGCGATCACGCCATGCCGTGCTTCACCGGCATTGAGGCGCTGTTCGAACCAGAAGGCGTAGCGGGCAAGCGGCCCCGCCACTACGCGTTCGTAGGACAGCGGTTTGAATTGCTCGATCAGGAGTGCGACGAAGAGGGACAGCCAGGTCATGAAGAAGCGTCAGTTGCCGTGCCAGCCTGCGGACGATAGCACACCGCGGAATCCGGCGCCGGGCGGGCATCCGCGGCCAGATGTCAACACAGTCCGTTGTCACCGCCGCAGTGGAGGATCCGCGAGCAGGTGCTCGGCGAAGCTGACGATCATGCCGGCAGTCGCCCCCCAGATGTCGTAGCCCTGCCACGGCATGGCCCAGTATTCACGCATCACGCCTTCGTGCTCGATGCGGCCGCGCGTGCGGTTGGACGGATCGATCAGGAAGGACAGCGGCGTTTCGAAGGCTTCGGCGACCTCGAACGGATCGAGTTGCAGCGCAAGCGGTGCATGCAGCAGGCCGACCACCGGCGTCACGCGGAATCCGCTCGCCGTGATGAAGTAGTCGGGCAGGCGGCCGATCAGTTCGACCTGTCCGGCCGCCAGACCGATTTCTTCCTGCGCTTCGCGCAGCGCGGTCGCTTCCGGCGACTCATCACCCGGGTCGACCCGGCCACCCGGGAAGGCGATCTGTCCCGGGTGATCATATAGATGGGCGCTGCGCCGGGTCAGCAGCAAGGTCGGCTCGGCACCGCCGATGACCACTGGCACCAGCACGGCGGCGGGGGTGAAGCCGGCGAAGCGCTCGTCAATCGGGCACGGCTGCAGCGCGCGCAGGCGGCTGCGCAAGCCATGCGGATCGAAGCCGGCGGACGACAGCACGGGCGTGTCCATCAGAAGCGCTGTCTCAGCGTCATGACCTGGCCTGTGCGCTGCATGTCCATGCGGTTCAGAAAGCTCATGCCCAGCAGCACGTGCGGCATGTCGGCCTCCATCACTGCCGCGTCGACATTGCTCAGCGTCACGCCGCCCAGTTTGACGCTGGCCAGCTTGACCCGCCAGGCGCGCACCACGCCATTGGCGGTCTGTACCGTCATGACCGGGGCGGACGCGGTGCGGATGTTGGCGCGCAGCGCATCGCTGCGCCCGAGCGCGATGACCGTGGCACCGGTATCGAGCAGGAAGCGCACCGGTGTGCCGTTGATCGCGCCATCGGACAGGAAGTGTCCCTGCGAATCGGCGTTCAGGTGGATGGCGGCCGCCCCGGCATCGCTGCTGCGCGACGAGGCGACGTTTTCGCCGATGCGCAGCTGCACGCGCCGGCCCTCGACTTCCACCCACGCGCTGTCGCGGTCGACCGACAACAGCCGGATGCCTTCCGGCGACCGCGCACCGACGGCCAGCGTGCGCGGCGCGCCGCCATCGACCACCAGCACCGCCTTGCCGCCGAACACACCGGCCAGAGACAGGTCGACCGCCTGCGCGGAACAGACCGCCAGCGACAGAAGCATCGCTAGAATGTACGCAGGAGGTCTATTGATGAAGCCCATTGCAGTTTTCCGTCACAGCCTGACCGAGGGGCCAGGACATATCGCAACATACATGAAAGGCATAGGCCGCGACATCAAGGTGGTCGCCATCGACCGCGGAGATGTCGTTCCGCACGATCCGACCGCATTTGCCGGCCTGTGTTTCATGGGCGGCCCGATGAGTGTTAACGACCGGCTGCCCTGGATACCTGAGGTGCTGGCGCTGATCCGCCGCGCGATGGACGCCGACATCCCGGTCATCGGTCACTGTCTGGGCGGGCAACTGATGTCGAAGGCGCTCGGCGGCACCGTGGGTGCCAATCCGGTCAAGGAGATCGGCTGGCGCGACGTGACGCTCAAAGGTGCGGCTGCGCGCGAGTGGTTCGGCGACCGGGAGGGATTCCTGTCGTTTCACTGGCACGGTGAAACCTTTTCGCTGCCGGAAGGTGCCACCCATCTGCTGGCGTCGGACGCCTGCACCCATCAGGCCTGGGCGATCGGGAAACATCTGGCGATGCAGTGCCACATCGAAATGACCGAAGCGATGATCCGCGAGTGGTGTGTCGGCGGGCAGAAGGAAATCCGCGAAGCTTCGGCCCAGCCGACGGTGCAGTCGGCCGAAGGCATGCAGCAGGACATCGAGGCGCGCGTGGCGGCGCTGCACGCCGTCGCGGACTGCGCCTACGCGAAGTGGAGCGAAGGTCTGAAGGACTGAGCCGCGCCAGCGACTGACGCGGCCGCGCGCCGCTCAGTCGCGGAAATTGCCGAACTGCAGCGGGATGTCGGTCACCTGCTTGCGCAGCAGTGCGATCGCGTCCTGAAGCACGTCGCGCTTGGCGCCGGTGACGCGCACTTCCTCGCCCTGGATGCTGCCCTGCACCTTGAGCTTGCTGTCCTTCAGGATACGCACGATCTTCTTGGCCGATTCGCTCTCGATGCCCACCTTGAGCTTGAGCTCCTGCTTCGACTTGTTGCCGCTGATCTTCTGCGCGTCGCCACGCTCGATCGAACGCACGTCGATGTTGCGCTTGGCGAACTTGGTCAGCAACACGTCGTAGACCTGATCGAGCTTGAAGTCGTCGTCGGCGAACAGCGTCAGCAGCTTGTCACCCTGCTCGACGCGCGCATCCGACCCCTTGAAGTCGAAGCGGTTGGCAATTTCCTTGTTCGCCTGATCGACCGCATTGCGCAGCTCGACCATGTCGATTTCGGAACTGATGTCGAAGGAAGGCATGCGTCGGTTCCCGGAAGTGTCCGCTCAGCCGAAATGGCAGACGTAGTGATAGGGCTCGCCGGTGACCTCGATGTCGAACGACGAGTTGCCCGGCACATCGTAGGACTCGCCGGCGCCGTAGGTCTTCCAAGCCGTCTCGCCCTTCAGGCGGACACGGCAGCTGCCTGCCACGCCTTCCATGATTTCCGGTGCGCCGGTGTTGAAGGTGAGCGTGGCCGGCAGGATGACACCGACCGACTTCTTCGTTCCGTCGGCGAACTGGATACTGTGGCTGACGCACTTGCCGTCGAAGTAGACGTTGGCCTTCTTGACGACATTGACGTTGTCGAACTGGGACATGCTTCCGTTCCTGTAAGTGGGTAGGCGACTGGAGACTTACTTGCCGCGCTTGATCGCCGCGTTGGCGGCGATGCGCATGCGCAGCGCGTTCAGCTTGATGAAACCGGCCGCGTCCTTCTGGTCGTACGCACCGGCGTCGTCCTCGAAGGTGGCGATGGTCGGATCGAACAGCGAATCGGTCTTCGAATCGCGTGCGACGACGATGACGTTGCCCTTGTAAAGCTTCAGCCGCACCCAGCCATTGACCGATTGCTGCGTGTGGTCGATCAGCGCCTGCAGCGCGCGGCGCTCCGGGCTCCACCAGTAGCCGGTGTAGATGATGCTGGCGTAGCGCGGCATCAGGTCGTCCTTCAGATGGGCGACTTCGCGGTCCAGCGTGATCGACTCGATGGCGCGGTGGGCGCGCAGCAGGATGGTGCCGCCCGGTGTTTCGTAGCAGCCGCGCGATTTCATGCCGACGTAGCGGTTCTCCACCAGGTCGAGGCGGCCGATGCCGTGCTTGCCACCGATCTGGTTCAGCGAGGCCAGAAGCTCGTGCGCCTTCATGCGCGTGCCGTTGATGCTGACCAGGTCGCCGCGCTCGAATTCGAGGTCGAGGTATTCGGCGGCGTCCGGTGCCGCTTCAGGCGACACCGTCCAGCGCCACATCGACTCTTCGGCCTCGGCGGACGGATCTTCCAGATGACGGCCTTCGTAGCTGATGTGCAGCAGATTGGCGTCCATCGAATACGGCGAACCACCCTGCTTGTGCTTCATTTCGATCGGGATGCCGTGCGTTTCGGCGTAGGCGAGCAGCTTTTCGCGCGACAGCAGATCCCACTCGCGCCACGGCGCGATCACCTTCACGTTCGGCATCAAGGCGTAGGCACCCAGCTCGAAACGCACCTGGTCATTGCCCTTGCCGGTCGCGCCGTGCGAAATCGCGGTGGCGCCCGTTTCGCGCGCGATGTCGATCAGGCGCTTGGCGATCAGCGGACGCGCGATCGAGGTGCCAAGCAGGTATTCGCCCTCGTAGATCGTGTTGGCACGGAACATCGGAAACACGAAGTCGCGCACGAACTCCTCGCGCAGGTCGTCGATGTAGATGTTTTCCGGCTTGATGCCCAGCTTGATCGCCTTGGCGCGCGCCGGTTCGAGCTCTTCACCCTGGCCGAGATCGGCGGTGAAGGTCACGATTTCGCACTGGTACACATCCTGCAGCCACTTCAGGATGACCGAGGTGTCCAGGCCGCCCGAATAGGCCAGGACCACTTTCTTGATGTCGCTGCTACTCATCGTCTTCGTCTTTCGCTTTCAGTTGATTCGTTGATTCAGCTGCCGGCCACGCGGCCCAGCAACAGGAATTCCATCAGCGCCTTCTGCGCGTGCAGGCGGTTTTCGGCTTCGTCCCACACCACCGAATGCGGGCCGTCGATCACGTCTGCGCTGACCTCTTCGCCGCGATGTGCCGGCAGGCAGTGCATGAACAGCGAATCCGGCTTCGCGGCTTTCATCATGTCGGCGTCGACCTGCCAGTCGGCGAACGCCGCGGCGCGCGCCTCGTTCTCCGCTTCCCAGCCCATCGAGGTCCATACGTCGGTGGTGACCAGATCGGCACCGCGCGCGGCGTCCATCGGGTCGGCGAAGCATTCGTGATGATCAGTGCCCACGCCGGCGCGCTCCGGTTCCACCTCGTACCCCGGCGGCGTCGAAATATTGAGCTTGAAGTCGAACAGCTCGGCCGCCTGCATCCAGGTGTGGCACATATTGTTCGAGTCACCGATCCAGGCCACCG
This sequence comes from Methyloversatilis sp., assembly GCA_016791045.1. GTDB lineage: Bacteria > Pseudomonadota > Gammaproteobacteria > Burkholderiales > Rhodocyclaceae > Methyloversatilis. The sequence goes on from JAEUNO010000005.1 coordinate 75,232, forward strand.
TGCGGCCGGAAATCTCGCCGCGGTGCTCGATCCAGGTGTAGATGTCGGCCAGCACCTGACAAGGGTGGTATTCGTTGGTCAGACCGTTGATGACCGGCACCCGCGAGTTGGCGGCGAAACGCTCGATGATGGTCTGTTCGAAGGTGCGGATCATGACCACGTCGCACATGCGCGAAATGACCTGCGCCGCGTCTTCGACCGGCTCACCGCGACCCAGCTGCGAGTCGCGCGTATTCAGGTAGATGGCACTGCCACCCATCTGGTGCATGCCGGCTTCGAATGACAGCCGAGTGCGCGTGCTCTGCTTCTCGAAAATCATCACCAGCGTGCGGTCCTGCAGCGGCCAGTACTGTTCGTAGCGCTTGAACTTGTCCTTGATCCAGCGCGTGCGGGCAAAGACATACTCGAGTTCTTCGCGCGACAGGTCGGTCAGCTGAAGAAAGTGTCTGGGTCGGGTCATCGTCAGGCGGCGAGCTGGGCGCCCGCGAGAAAGTTGCGGATGAGGGGCGTCAGGCGCTGCACCAGTTCCTGGCTGTCGGCATCGGAATAGATCAGCGGCGGCACCAGACGGATCGTGCTCTCCGAAGTGACGTTGATCAGCACGCCCGCTTCGAGCGCCTGCGCGACCAGCGCACCGCACGGCCGATCGAGTTCGACACCGATCATCATGCCGACGCCACGAATGTCCTTCACGCCGGCGGTGTCGGCCAGCGCCGTGCGGAAGGCGGCGCGGATGGCATCGCCCTGACGCACGGCGTTTTCCCGCAGGCCATCGCGTTCGACCACATGCAGCGTGGTCAGCGCCGCGGCGCAGGCCAGCGGATTTCCACCGAAGGTCGAGCCGTGCGTGCCGGGCTTGAACACACCGGCGGCCGGACCGCGCGCGAGGCAGGCGCCGATCGGCACACCCGAACCAAGGCCCTTTGCCAGCGTCATCACGTCCGGTTCGATACCCGCATGCTGAAACGCGAACCAGCTGCCGGTCCGGCCGATGCCGCTCTGCACCTCGTCGACCATCATCAGCCATTGATGCTGGGTGCACAGTTCGCGCAGCTCGCGCACGTAGGCCAGATCGGCGGGATGAATGCCGCCTTCGCCCTGGACCGGCTCGAACAGCACGGCCACCACATTGCGGTTGTGTTCGGCAATGGCCTTCACGGCGGCGATGTCGCTGAAAGGCACCCGGTAGAACCCCGGCGTCAGCGGCTCGAACCCGGCCTGCACCTTGCGGTTGCCGGTCGCCGACAATGTGGCCAGCGTGCGTCCGTGAAAGGCGTGCTCCATGACGATGATGCCCGGCAGCTCGACGCCGCGCTGATGACCGTACAGGCGTGCCAGCTTGATGGCAGCCTCGTTGGCTTCGCAGCCGGAATTGCAGAAGAACACCTCGTCCATGCCCGACAACGCGGCCAGGCGATCCGACAGGTCTTCCTGCGCGGTCACCCGGTAGAGGTTCGAGCAATGGATCATTTCGGCCGCCTGGCGGGAAATCGCCTGCACCAGATCGGGGTGACCATGGCCCAGCGTGTTGACCGCCACGCCCGCCATCGCGTCCAGATACTCGCGCCCGGCGTCGTCATACAGGCGCGCGCCCTTGCCGTGCGTGAAGGCGACCGGCTGCCGGCCGTAGGTATTCATCAGATGCGTCATCGAAAGCTCCGCGACCGCGTGGCGAGTGTGCCGTCAGGCGCACTACGGAAAACGAAAAAAGCACGGCGGCTCGCGCCGCCGTGCTTGATCAAGCCAAGATTTTAGTGCAAAGCCGTCACGCTGTGTAGCGCCAGACCTTCATGTGCGGCGCACATCGTCACTGCAGCGCAGCATCGGGCGCAGGTGACACACCGTTTCACGACCCGCCCGAAATGGACGACAACATCGCTAGCGCCTTGATCCGGAACGGATCACCGGCAGGTGTGCCGCGCCGACCTCAGTCTGGCACAAAGCGTGCTATCACCGAGCAGCCCATGTAGATCTGTTTCAGCTTGCGTTCGGCATCGTCGGCCGACGTACCCGGGATGCTCAGGTTCTCCATCAACACGCCGCTGCGTGTGCGAATGCTGAATCCGAACCGTGCTACCTGAGACCGCACCGTCGAAGGCTTCGTTGCCTTGTGAGCGCGCATGGGTGAATTAAGCATAAATCGCAATCTCGTCATGGAGATAGCGCGAGTATAGAAACTAGTTGGTAACTTTACAATTCGTTCCGATTGTTTTTTAAGGGATTTCTTGTTTGACTCGCTTTGCCTGCCGGCACGCGCATCTGCGACCCGGGTCAAGAATTCCATTGCACAGGTCGTAAATCCGATATGAGCGCCGTACCGCACCTCGAAGCCGCAGCGTTATCGATTGCCGATTCACCGGCGAACGAAGTCCTGTCGACACGCCACGCCGATGACGCGTTGCGGGACGGGAGCCGCGCTCCGCGCAGTTTCACCATCATCGGCGCCACCGCGAATGGCAGGGCGTTCCGACCCAGCGACTGGTGCGACCGTCTGTGCGGCGTGATGTCGTCGTTCGGCAGCCAGCGCAAGATGCGCTACTCACCATTTGTGCGACCGGGGTGCTGGATCACCGGGGAAAAGTGTGTTTTTGTCGATGCGCGGCTGTATGAGCTCGAACCACTGGCTTACAACTTCCTGATGCACTTCGCGCGCGACAACGGCTTGCGCGTCGACTATCAGGTCAGCGACACGCTGCCCTGACCGGCATGGCCGCAATCGGCCTGCGTCGTCCGGAATGCGGACGGAGCGCGAACGCGGGAATCCACGACGACGTATGAATTCCGGATCGATCATCCGGACGACCCGCCCGACGCCTCAGACGGTTGTGTCGGAAAAGTTGCCGGAGAAAACAAAAAAGCCGACCCGAAGGTCGGCTTTTTCATTCGTATCGAGGCTCAGGCCGCTGCGGCCATCGACTTGATTGCACCGGACAGGCGGCTCTTGTGGCGAGCGGCCTTGTTCTTGTGAATGATGTTCTTGTCGGCGATGCTGTCGATCGTCGTCTGAGCCTTCAGGAAGATCGCCTGCGCGGCCTGCTTGTCGCCGGCAAGAATCGCCTTGCGGACATTCTTGATCGCCGTGCGCAGTTCAGAGCGCTGGCTCGTGTTGTGATCGCGACGAACGTTTGCCTGACGGGCGCGCTTGCGTGCTTGTGCTGAATTGGCCATGTTGCGAACTCGTGTTCGGGAAAACACGCGAATATACATAAGCACACAGTGCGGCGCAAGCCCCCGTTCGAGCTCCCGGCAGGCACGTTCGCGCTGCGCGCTCTGGTAAGGTGCGCGCTGACCCGGCATCGCCTTCTTTCGATGAATCTGCTCCGCGCACTCGCGACCGTCAGCAGCATGACACTGCTGTCGCGCATCCTCGGCTTCGTACGCGACTTCTTCATCGCACGTGCTTTCGGTGCGGGCGCCGCGACCGACGCCTTCTTCGTCGCCTTCCGCCTGCCCAACCTGTTGCGCCGCATGTTCGCCGAAGGTGCGTTCTCGCAGGCCTTCGTACCCATTCTCGGCGAGTACCGCAACCGGCGCGGCACCGACGATACACGGGCGCTGATCGATCGGGTGGCGACCCTGCTGGCGCTGATCGTCACCGGCGTGACGCTGCTCGGCATCCTCGGCGCGCCGTGGCTGATCTACATCTCCGCCCCGGGTTTCGCCGCCGACGCCGAGAAATTCGACCTGACGGTCATGCTGACCCGCATCACCTTTCCCTACATCCTTTTCATGTCGCTGGTGGCCATGGCCGGCGGCGTGCTGAACACCTTCAGCCGTTTCGCGATACCGGCATTCACACCGGTGCTACTGAATCTGAGCTTCATCGGCATGAGCCTGTTCGCGGCGCCCTTCTTCGAGCCGCCGGTACTGGCGCTCGCCTGGGCGGTGTTCATCGGTGGCGTATTGCAGCTGGCGCTGCAGGTGCCGGCGCTGATGCGCATCGGCATGCTGCCGCGCATCAGGCTCGATCTGCAGGACCCCGGCGTGCGGCGTGTTTTCAAGTTGATGCTGCCGGCCATCCTCGGCGTGTCGGTGTCGCAGATTTCACTGCTGATCAACACCATCTTCGCGTCCTTCCTCGAAAGCGGGTCGGTGTCGTGGCTGTATTACGCCGATCGCCTGATGGAATTTCCGGCCGGACTGCTCGGCGTGGCGCTGGGTACCATCCTGCTGCCCTCGCTGTCGCGCAGTCACGCCGACGGCAACACCGGCGAGTTTTCCGGCCTGCTCGACTGGGGCCTGCGGCTGACCCTGATGCTCACGCTGCCGGCCGCACTGGCGCTCGCCCTGCTCGCCACGCCACTGGTGGCCACGCTGTTCCACCACGGCCAGTTCACGGCGCACGATGTGCTGCAGACGCGCAACGCACTGGTTGCCTACAGCGTCGGTCTGACCGGGCTGATCCTGGTGAAGGTGCTCGCACCCGGTTTCTATTCCCGCCAGGACATCCGTACGCCGGTAAAAATCGCGCTCGGCGTGCTGGTGCTGACGCAACTGATGAACCTCGCCTTCATCAAACCGCTGGCGCACGCCGGACTGGCGTTGTCGATCGGTCTGGCATCGCTGGTCAACGCCGCGCTGCTGTATCGCGGCCTGCGGCGCATCGGCGCCTACCTGCCGGCACCCGGATGGGCCGCTTTCTGGCTGAAGATCATGATCGCGCTGGCGGTCATGGGCGGCGTGCTGTACGTCAGCGCCGATCTCGCCGGCGACTGGCTGCGCGCAGGTACGATGACGCGCATCCTGAACCTGGCCTGGATCGTCCCGGCGGGTGCGGGCAGCTATTTCGCCACGTTGTTTGCACTGGGTTTCCGGCTGCGCGATTTTTCGCGTCGCGCAGCATCCTGACTGGAGGGCATGCATGAAACTGACGAGCAAGAACTTCGCGGACAATGGCCGCATTCCGGGCGAAAACGCCTTCTGCATTCCGGCCGCCACCGGCCACGTCTGCCTGGGCGCGAATCGCAACCCGCAGCTGGCCTGGTCCGGTCTGCCGACCGGCACCCGTTCGCTGGTGCTGATCTGCAACGATCCGGACGTACCGACCCGGCCGGACGATGTGAATCAGGAAGGACGCACCGTGCCGGCCAGTCTGCCGCGCACCGATTTTTCGCACTGGGTGCTGGTGGATCTCGCCCCGTCTGGGGAAATCGCCGAAGGCGAGTTCTCGTCCGACGTGACGCCGTGCGGCAAGCCGGGACCGACCGGACCGCGCGGCACGCGCCAGGGCATCAATGACTACACGGCCTGGTTTGCCGGCGACGCGCAGATGAAGGGCGACTACTACGGCTACGACGGTCCGTGCCCGCCGTGGAATGACGAAATCCTGCATCACTACGTGTTCACGCTGTACGCGCTGGACATCGAGCGACTGCCGGTCGACGGGCGTTTCACCGCTGCCGATGCACTCAAGGCCATGGCTGGCCATGTGCTCGGCGAAGCGAAACTGACCGGCGTTTATTCGCTGAACCCGGCAGTCGCCGGCTGACGCACCCTCAGGCCTCGTCCGGCTCCGGATCATCCACCGCCGCGTCGCGCTGCGCGCGGATGCCGGCGATCACGTCGGACGGCGCCGCAGCGGCGATGCGTGGTGTCGCGCATTCGACGTCGCCGCACTGCGCGCGGTGGCGCAGCGCATGGTCGATCAGCACCAGCGCCAGCATGGCTTCCGCCACCGGCGTCGCGCGGATGCCGACACACGGATCGTGACGGCCATGCGTGTTGACGATGACCGGGTTGCCCGCCTTGTCGATCGAATGGCGGTCGAGCCGGATGCTCGACGTCGGCTTGATGGCGATCGATACGCGCACGTCCTGCCCGGTCGAAATGCCACCGAGCACACCGCCGGCGTTGTTCGACAGATAGCCCTGCGGCGACATTTCGTCCGAATGTTCGGTGCCGCGCTGCTCGACACTCGCAAAACCGGCGCCGATTTCGACACCCTTGACCGCGTTGATGCCCATCATGGCGTGCGCGATGTCGGCATCAAGCCGGTCATACACCGGCTCGCCCCAGCCGACCGGCACACCGGATGCCATGACATCGATGCGCGCGCCGCAGGAATCACCTGACTTGCGCAGCGTGTCCATGAAAGCCTCGAGTTCGGGCACGATGGCCGCGTCGGGGGCGAAGAAGGGGTTGTCCGCGATGGCGGCACGGTCACGGTAGCGGATGCGCAGCGGACCGAGCTGACTCATCCAGCCGTGGATGTCGATGCCATGTCGCTCCTTCAGCCACTTGCGTGCGATCGCGCCGGCCGCCACACGCACCGCGGTTTCGCGCGCCGACGAACGACCGCCGCCGCGGTGGTCGCGGATGCCGTACTTCTGCCAGTAGGCGTAGTCGGCATGCCCCGGGCGGAAGGTTTCGGCAATGTTGCCGTAGTCCTTCGAACGCTGGTCCTGGTTGCGGATCAGCAGCGCGATCGGCGTGCCGGTCGTCATGCCCTCGAACACGCCAGACAGGATTTCCACTTCATCCGGCTCGCGCCGCTGCGTCACGTGACGCGATGTACCGGGCTTGCGTCGATCAAGTTCATGCTGGATGTCGGCAGCGGTCAGCGCCAGCCCCGGCGGGCAGCCATCGACCACGCAGCCGATGGCAGGACCGTGCGATTCACCGAAGGATGTGACACAGAACAGCGTGCCCAAAGTGTTGCCGGACATGGGAAAACCCGCGATTTTTCAAGGCCCGGAGTTTACCATGCGCCCCGGTCGCGCCTTTCCGGCGCACACCACCCGTGATTGCACCCGCCTCGCCATGACACAACGCTTCGCCCTCATCATCGTGCTCACCATCGTCGCTGGCCTGTGGCTCGACGGGCAGGCCTACGCCTGGGCACAGCCGGTGGTGTCCATCTGGACCTGGATGCTGTTCGGCCTGCTGTGCTGGCGCGCCGATGCCGACCATCGCCGGCTGTGGCTGGTCTGCCTGGCGTGGGCGACCTTCGGCGAAATCGTGCTCGCGCTGGTCTGGGGACTGTACGAATACCGGCTCGGCAATCTGCCGCTGTTCGTGCCGCCCGGCCATGTGCTGCTGTTTGCGCTCGGCATGTGGCTCACCGAGCGCCTGCCCGCCTCACTGCCGGACGCCGTTCCGGCACTGGGCGCCGGTCTGGTTCTGTCCTTCGCGTGGCTGGAAGCCGACACCATCAGCCTGCTGCTGTTCGCCTTCTTCCTGCTGTGCATCCGGTACGGTCCGTCACCCCGGCTGTACGGCACCATGTTCGCGCTTGCGCTGCTGATGGAACTGTACGGCACGGCGATGGGCAACTGGACCTGGGCGCTGCTCATTCCGGGGTTGCCGTTTACCGCCGCCAATCCGCCGATCGCAGCCGGTGCGTTCTATTGCGCGCTGGACTGGCTGGCGGGGCTCGCAATGCGTCGGGACGACACCGCCGCGACGGTCGAGGCGCGCTGAGTCCCGCGTCGGTGGGCGTCAAAGCCCGGTCATCCGCCGCACGGCAGCGAAATACATCCGGTAGGGCAGCAGCCGCAGCAGCAGCAGCCAGCGCGTGAAGCGGCGCGGAAAGTGGATGTGGAAGTCGCCGCGGGCGAGGCCGTTCAGGATGTGCCCTGCCGCCTCGTCGGAGGAAATGAGGGCCGGCATCTTGAAGTCGTTCTGAGCGGTCAGCGGCGTTTCGACGAAGCCGGGGCAGACCAGATGCACACCCAGCCCGCGCGGCCGCACGTCCATGAAGAGCGTTTCGGCGAAGTTGATCAGCGCCGCCTTGGTCGCACCGTAGATGATGGCCTTCGGCAGGCCGCGATAACCCGCCACGCTGGACAGGATGACCAGCGCACCCGACTGCGCGGCCAGCATGCCGGGCAGCACCGCGGCACAGCCCTTCATGACGGCGGCAACATTGATGTTGAGCGTGGCATCGATGTCGGCCGGATCCAGTTCCCAGGCGCGCACCGCCTGATAGCGCGCGGCGACGAACAGCACGGCATCGATGCCGCCCCAGCGCGCGGTCAGCGTGGCAGCCGCACGCGCCAGTGCGTCGGGTTCGGCCACGTCGAGCGGCAGCACCACGGCCTCGGGAGACAGCACACCCAGCTGCGCGAGCTTGTCCGCACTGCGCGCCGACAAGGCCACCCTGGCGCCGTCGGCCATCAGCCGGCGCGCCAGCGCTTCGCCGATGCCGGACGAAGCGCCGATGAGCCAGACGCGTTTGCCCGACCAGTCCGTCAGCGGCGGATTCAGCGGTGCGAACATCAGGGCGCGCCGCGGGTGAACGACAGCGTCACCTCGCCGAGGTGGATGCCGAACTTGCTCATTGCCGAGCGGTTGAGCATCACCTTGTCGTCGATCATGTACATCCAGTCGTCGAAGTCGACGTTGTAGACGCTGCCGTCGACCGGCAGCGCCAGCACGTAACGCCAGCGCAGCGCACTGCCGCTTGCCTCGCCGATCGCTTCGCCGACGACGTCGTCGGCGCGGCCGGTGTAGCGGCCATTGCCCAGATCCCGGATGGTCCAGACACGGCGGCTGGTCGTGCCGTCACTCCATGAAAAGTGTTCATCCAGCGTGCCGGTGTCGCCTTCCCAGCGCGCTTCGATGCGCACCGTAAAGCGCTTGATCACCTCGCCGCCACGGTCCTGGAACATGCCCCAGCCATTGATCGTGCCGTTGAAGTAGGTGCGCAGGTCCATGGCGGGCTTCTGCCCTGCATAACGGTCGACCGCCACGCCACCACACCCGGCCACCAGCACGGCGGCACACAGGGCACCGATGAAGCTCCGCATCCGCCACAACATCGATTTCACGATTTCAGTCCTCCGTATTCCGCTTCGGTTGCCATGTCCGTTCCTGCTTCATTGTTCAATTCCGGTTCCGCTTCCGGTTCCAGCCAGTCCGCATGGCGCCACAGCAGCACGCAGGCAGCCGCCTTGAGCGCCAGCGGCACCAGCCCATAGACCGCGGCCAGCGCCAGTCGTGCATCGGCGTCGGTGGCGCCCGGCTGATAGCCGAGCACCCCCAGCAGCGGCAGCGCCAGACCGGCCGCCAGCGCCAGATTCATCTTGGTGACGAAGTTCCATACGCCGAAGCTGCCGCCCGCCGAAAGCGGCTCGTCGCGCCGGCCGACCAGGCCGGCCACCAGCGCCGCCGGCAATGCGAGGTCCGCCCCGAGCGCAATGCCCGATGCTGCGCAGATGAGCATGAAGGCCACGTCATCACCCGGACCGAGCGTGAACGCCCAGGCGAAGACCGATATCGCGAGCACCATCGACGCAGCCCAGCTGCGCGCGCGACCGTAACGGTCGGACAGGCGCGTCCACAGGGGCAGCGCCAGCACGCCGGCAACGAAGTACAGCGCCAGAAACAGCCCTTCCCGCTCTGCCGCGCCAAGCACGTCGGCGATGAAGAACAGCACCAGGGTGGCCGGAATGGCCGACGCGATGCCATTGAGCGCAAACACCGCAAGCAGGCGGCGGAAGCGCCGGTTCTGCAGCACTTCGCCGAGCACGGCGCGCAGCGGCTCGTGCCGCACCGGCCTCGCGCGGCTGGCCTCCGGCACGGCAAACAGCGTGATGACGGCGCTCACCGCCAGCAGCGGCAGCCAGTACAGCACCGCCTGCCACAAGCCCTGTGCCGCATCCGGCGACAGCAAGCCGGGTGCGATGGACGCCGCCACGACACCGACCAGCGCACAACCCTCGCGCACCGCGACCAGCCGGGTGCCGAGGGCCGGCGTCGCCGACAGTTCGGCACCCCAGGCGTAATAGTTGATGCTGCTGATGCTGTAACCGGCATAGACCAGCGCCAGCGCACCGATCAGCCAGAACACCGGGTCGGTGCCTTCGGCCGGACGCACCAGTGCGAGCAGCCCGAGCGCCAGCGGCAGCAAGCCCATCCACACGAGGCGACGACGGCCCCGCGCGCGATCACTGGCGGCGCCGATCAGCGGGTCGACCAGGGCGTCCAGCAGACGCGCTGCGAACAGCACGATGCCGAGCACGGTCAGCGATACACCGAAGCTGTCGGCGTACAGCTTCGGAATGTGTACGTAGATGGGCAGTGCCGCGGCGGCCAGCGGCGCGCCGAGCACGCCATAGGCAAACAGGCGCGCCGGTCTCAACTGGAAGGGAGCGATTCGGCCAGCAGACGGGCGCGCAGCTTCGGCTCGCGGGTGCGGGCGTCAAGCCAGATGGCGAAGAAGGCATCGGACAGCGCCCTGTCTTCGATGGCCGGCAGTTCTGCGCCCTGATGGAAGAAGCGCGCGCTGCCGTCCGGCATCTTCACGCCGGTCAGCACATCGCCTTCCTTCACGTCGGGAAACACACCCGTCAGGATGTCCTTCCAGCGAGCCAGACGCTTCTTGTCGCGCTCGCCCAGCCGCTTGATCTCGTCGATGCTGGCTTCCGCCAGCTTGTAGCCGTCGAACGAACGCGCATAGCGGATGCTCAGCGCAAAACCGCCGTCCGGCGAATACGTGCCGCCGCTGGCCCACAGCGAGGCGTCGTACAGCTTGAAGCCGAACCAGCGCATTTCACCCTTGCCGAGCGGCTTCAGGTCGGGCAGTACGTCGCCGGCCCCCGCCAGAGGCTGGGCGGAAGCGATGCCGGCGACCATCAACAACAAGGCAAGCATTCGGCGCATCAGGTTTTCTCCAGATGAAATTGATGAACGTCGATCGAACCGGCACGGAAACCGGCTTCGCAATACGCCAGATAGAAGCGCCACAGCCGCTGGAAGCGACGATCGAAACCCAGCGCGCGCAAGGCGTCGGTGCGCGCTTCGAAGGTGGCGCGCCAGCGTGCCAGCGTCAGGGCGTAATCAAGCCCGAAGCGGAAATCGTCGCGCACCTGCAAGCCGACTTTTTCCGCCTGCTGCACGAACACGCTGGGCGAGGGCAACATGCCGCCCGGGAAAATATACTGCTGGATGAAGTCAGTACCTTTACGGTAACGCGCAAACAGGTCGTCGGCGATGCTGATCGTCTGGATCACCGCCTGCCCGCCGGACGCCAGCAGGCTGTCGAGCCTGGCGAAATAGGTCGGCCACCAGCGCTCGCCGACGGCTTCGAGCATTTCGATCGATACGATGTGCGACGCCTTGCCGCGCAGATCCCGGTAATCACGCAATTCGCAGGTCGCGCGGTCGGCGTAGCCGCCGCGCTCGGCGCGCTGCCGTGCCCACGCAAGCTGTGCGGGAGACAGGGTCACACCATGCACGCGCGCACCGGCACGCTGCGCCGCGACTTCTGCAAACCCCCCCCAGCCGCAACCGATCTCGATCACGCTGTCGTCGGCCGACAAACCCATCACGCGCGCGATGCGCTGGTACTTGGCGAGCTGCGCCGTTTCCAGGTCACGTCGGGTATCGCCCTCATACAGCGCGCTCGAATAGGTCATGCTGCCGTCCAGCCACAGACCGTAGAACTCGTTGCCCAGATCGTAGTGGGCGACGATGTTCCGGCGGCTGCCTCGTCGTGTGTTCGCACGGCCAAGGTGACGCATGCGCGCAAACACCAGCGCCAGCAGGTTGCCGTGCACCGCGCGCTGCAACGCGTCGCGGTTCTGCGCGAACAGCGTCAGCACGCGGCCGAGTTCGTCGGTGTCCCACAGGCCGTCGAACCAGGCTTCGCCGAGGCCGATGTCGCCGCGTGCGATCACGCGGTCGAACACGCCCCAGTCGAGGACGCGCATTTCGACCGGCTCGCCGCGGCCGCCGAAAGACACCATTTCGCCATCCGGCAGCGACATCATCAGCCAGCCGTGCTCGATGCGCTCAAGCAGTTTGAATACATGGCGCGCGGCCGATGGAAGCTTTCCGTGTCGCGCAAGCGCGAGCATCGCATCCGGTTGGTTCATCGGGTCAATTCCTGTACTGGAGGAGCCGGTTTTCTGAAAAAGGGCACATTCGCCCGCCACAGGTGAAAAGCCTGGATGTGTATGCGCGCAATCACACCCAGCGTCATCAGCGGGAAAGCCGCCAGCGCACGCCACGCGACAGCACGACTCATCGGCACGGCGCGCCCTGAGACACGGGTACGCAGCTGCCGTTCCGCGCCTTCGAAATAATCGATCGCCACCGCATGCTGGCTGCCGCGCTGGTCGAACCGGAAGCGGTAGCGACCGCTGACCGGAAAGAAGGGCGACACGTGAAACACCTTGCGTGTCTCCAGCCATTCGCCGTTCAGGATGGGCCGGCGGTCGTCATGCGACACCAGGTAGGCATGGCGTTCGCCGAAGGTGTTGCTCACCTCGCACAGCACGGCGCGCAAGGCACCGCCCGCGTCGTGACAGAACCAGAAGCTGACCGGGTTGAACACATAGCCGAACAGCCGCGGCATGGTTTGCAGCACCACGTCTCCGTCAACGCCGGCCAGCCCCTCCTGCGCCAGCAATGCGCGTATCCACGGCAGCGGATGCGATCCGTCGCGGGCGCCGTGGTCGCGGTAGTGCAACGACAACGGTGCCCAGCGGTTCAGCGCCAGCATCGGAATTTTTGATGCGCCCAGCGTATCGAGACGAAAGCGCATGAAAAACAACTGATAGGCGAAGCGACGACGAACCCGTGCGGTCCGCTCGTGCATCACCGCGCCGCGGCACAGGCTGACATCGCTGACGGCCCTCATGCAGCCAGCACCGGCTCACTGCGTTGCCAGGGCACGTCGGCACCGAGTTGCCGCGCCACGCGCACTGCGGATGACAGGCCGTCCTCGTGAAAACCGTAGCCCGTCCAGGCGCCGCAGTACCAGATACGATCGCGGCCCTGGATCTCCGGCAGCCGCTGCTGGGCATCGATCGCGGGACCATCGAACAGCGGGTGCGCGTACTCGATGCGTGCGATCACGCTGGCTGGATCAGGTTCTATGAACGGGTTCAGCGTCACCACGACAGGCTGTCGGAACGGCAGCGGCTGAAGGCGGTTCATCAGATAGGACACGCTGACCGGCCGTTCGTCGGGCGCGCCTTCACCCGCCAGGTAATTCCACGCCGACCAGACGCGCCGGTTGCGCGGCAACAACCGTGTGTCGGTGTGCAGCACTGCATGATTGGGCTGATAGCGTATCGCACCGAGCAGTCTCCGTTCCGCTTGCGTCGCAGCGTCGCCAAGCAAGGCCAGCGACTCATCCGAGTGGCTGGCCATCACGATCTGATCGAAGCATTGAGACGCGTCGCCCGTATCGATCCATACGCCTTCTTCCGCCCGGCGCACACGGGTCACGGCCTCGCCACGCCGCACATCCGACAGCAATGCAGCCAGCTTTTTCACATACTCGCGCGAGCCGCCGCGCACGGTAAGCCACTGCGGCCGGTCATTCACGCGCAGCAACCCGTGGTTGTGGCAGAAGCGGGCAAACGTGGCGAGCGGGTAAGCCATCATCGTGCGCGTCGGGCAGGACCAGATCGCCGCCGCCATCGGCAGCAGATACCAGTCCCGGAAAGCCTCGCTGTAACGATGCTTGACCAGGAACTCGCCGAGCGACATATGTTCGGCGCTGCCATTGGCCGCCCGCTCGGTCACTTCGCTGTTGAAGCGCATGATGTCCTGCAGCATCCGCCAGAATCTCGGCCGGGCCAGGTTGGCCGGTTGGGCGAACACCGTAGCCAGACTGCTGCCGCTCCACTCGATGCCGGAGTCCTGCAGGCTGACGCCGAAACTCATTTCGCTGTCCGCAATGTCCACGCCGAGATGAGCGAACAGACCGCACAGGTGCGGATAGGTCGCCCTGTTGAACACAATGAAGCCGGTGTCGACCGGGTGGCGTACGCCACCCAGTTCGACATCCAGCGTGTTCGAGTGGCCGCCAAGGCGACCGTTCTGTTCGAACAGCGTGACCTGGTGTTCACGCGACAGCAGCCATGCGGCTGCGAGTCCGGAGATTCCGGAACCCACGACTGCAATCCTCATAATTCTCCTGGAAACCGCATTGGATGATGTGCGGCCGGACCATCCCGCCGCATCAAGCGTAACTTTACCTTGACACCACCCGAGACCGGCAAATTGACACTTGCTTCAGCGCGCCAGCGCAGCCTCTATCGCAGCGATCATTTCTGGCGATTCCGGCGCCACATTGCTAGGAAACGACGTGATCGTGCTGCCATCTCTCGCGATCAGGTACTTGTGGAAATTCCATCCAGGTTCGACACCCGTCAGGCGCGTGAGGTCTGCGTAAAACGGATGACGCTGCGCCCCTCTCACGGCCGTCTTCGAGAACATCGGAAACTTGACGCCGTAGGTCATGCTGCAGAACTCCGCGATGTCCTTGTCGCTACCCGGCTCCTGATTGCCGAAATCGTTCGACGGAAAACCGAGCACGGTGAGGCCGCGCGCACCGAAGCGCGCCTGCAGTTTTTCCAGCCCTTCGTACTGCCGGGTGAAACCACAGCGGCTCGCGGTATTGACGACCAGCAGCACCCTGCCGCTGAACTCGCACAGTGATTTCTGCTTGCCGTCGAGCAGCCCGGGCAGCGAACGGTCAAGCAGGGTCGGGCAGGATTCGGCCATGGCAGCTCCGGTCGTCAATGTGAGGACGGCGGCGAACAGCCAGTCAGCGCGACGCACGGCTGGGCTCGCAACAGCGCACCGTCGTTTCGGAAAACGCCGGTGGCAGGAAATGGATGCCCGTCACCGCGCGATGCAGGTGAATGAGCGTTTCATTGGGCGTCAGCTTGTGCGCGGCAACTGCCTGGACGGCCAGCGCAACCTGCGCAGGCTTTGCCGCGGCCGACGGCTCGTCCGCACCCGGCATGCGTGCCAGACACGCACTGCTGAAGGCACCCATTCCGGCGAAAAACAAACCCGCGACAGCAGCGTGCTTCATGACTGACCCCCCAATTTTGTCCTGGACAAAACCATCTATGGCTCTTAATCTAGGGCGCATTGAACGCCGTGTCAATGGTTTGTCCAGGACAATATGAAACATGATGCCAACGGCTTCGGTCGAATGACGATCAGCGCCGTCGAACGCGAAACAGGCCTTCCCAAAGACACGTTGCGCGTGTGGGAAAGGCGTTACGGATTTCCTCAGCCGGTCCGCGACGAAGCGGGCGAGCGTCTGTATACGCTGGAAGACGTCAATCGGTTGCGCCTGATCCGCAGATTGATCGACCAGGGCTGGCGACCGGGCAAGCTGCTGGCCGCCAGCGAGGCGGAGCTGCAGCGGATCGTCGAGGCAGAACGTGGCGCAGGCGCGCCAGTGAGGCCGGATGGTGGCGTGCCGACCGATGAGGTACTCGCGGCGATACGGCGCCACGATGTACCCGCACTGCGCGACCTGTTCCAGCGCAGCCTGCTCGAACGGGGACTGCAGGCCCTGGTGTCGGATCTGGTGGCGCCGCT
Organism: Methyloversatilis sp.; assembly: GCA_016791045.1. Lineage (GTDB taxonomy): Bacteria > Pseudomonadota > Gammaproteobacteria > Burkholderiales > Rhodocyclaceae > Methyloversatilis. The sequence continues at coordinate 90,526 of JAEUNO010000005.1, forward strand.
CAACGTGGTCATCGGCGAAGCCTGGATACGCGGCGAACTGGGCGTTCCGGAAGAACACTTCTATACCGAGCAGGTGCAGAGCTTTCTGCGCGGCACCCTCGCCAGTTACACCCGGCCGGCCGCGCCGCCGCGCGTCCTGCTCACCACACTGCCGGAAGAGGAACATGGCCTCGGTTTACTGATGGTGGAGGTGATGCTGGCGTCAGAAGGCGCGCAATGCTGTTCGCTCGGGCCCCGCATGCCGCTGACCGACATCCGCACATCGGCATTGACCTCGGCAGCCGACATCGTGGCGCTCTCCTTCAGCGCCGCTTATCCGCTGCGCCAGGCACTCGCCGGCGTTCGTACCCTGCGCGATTCCCTGCCGGACACGGTGGACATCTGGGTTGGTGGCGCGGGCGCGCACGAGCGACTGGCGGGCATCCCGGGCGTATCCGTCATCGGTGCCATCCGCACCGTCCCCGACGCATTGGCCGAGTGGCGTGCGGCCCGGCTGCCGGCTGCATCCGTCGCCGCCCTCAACTGACGCACCGACTCAGCCGGCGGATGCCAACCGGCCGGGATTTTCTCCTGAAATATGCCCCGGGCACACCGCTCACGTTCGATAGCACCCTTTTCATCCGCCTATTTCATTTACCGGCTGCGGGCTGAACGTGGTTTGATCTGATCGGTCGTATCAGTGCAGCATTCATCATGCTGACTTGTACTTGCGTAAAATGGCGTTTTCCCGAGGAGCCCGCCCATGCTCTACCCCGAACTGTTCAGGTCACTCGAATCCGCCCGCTGGGACATGGACAAAGACGTGCCTTGGGACGGTTTCGATGCGTCGCTGCTGTCGGACGAACAGGCGCTGACCATCAAGATGAATGCCATCACCGAGTGGTCGGCGCTGCCGGCAACCGAAATGTTCCTGCGCGACAACCGCGACGACTCCGACTTCTGCGCCTTCATGTCGGTGTGGTTCTACGAGGAACAGAAGCATTCGCTGGTGCTGCTCGAATACCTGCGCCGCTTCCGGCCCGACCTGTCACCGACCGAACAGGAACTGCACGAAGTGCGCTTCGAGTTCGATCCCGCACCGGCACTGGAAACGCTGATGCTGCACTTCTGCGGTGAAGTGCGGCTGACCCAGTGGTACCGCCGTGCGTCGGAATGGCACACCGAGCCGGTCATCAAGCATATTTATGGCCTGCTGTCGCGCGACGAGGCGCGGCACGGCGGGGCCTATCTGAAGTACATGAAGCGTGCGATCGAGCGCACCGGCGACACCGCGCGGGCAGCGTTTTCCAAAATCGGCATGCTGATGGCGGCCAGCGGACGCGCCGGCAAGCCGCTGCATCCGACCAATCTGCACGTCAGCAAGACGCTGTATCCGCGCGACACCATCCAGTCCCGCCTGCCCGACCCTGACTGGCTGGAACACTGGCTGGACCAGCAGATCCGTTTCGACAAGGACTGCGAGGCGCGCGTCATCGGCGGCATCCTGCGCAATCTCAGTTCGCTGTTCGGCGAAAGTTTCAAGACCATCAGCGACCTGAACCGCTTCCGCAAGCAGTTCGCCACAGCAGCCTGATGCAGGGCGGGATCCCGGCTTTCGAGGCCAAACTGTGCGCGCCGGCCGACCTGCCGGCGCGTGCTGCCGATCTTCCCGGGCCGCGTGTATTCACCAACGGCTGCTTCGACATCCTGCATCGCGGTCACGTAACCTGCCTGGCACAGGCGCGCGCCCTTGGCGGCGCGCTGATCGTGGCGTTGAACTCCGATGCCTCGGTACGCCGGCTCGGCAAGGGCGATGATCGCCCGGTCAATCCGCTGGAAGACCGCGCCGCCGTGATCGCGGCACTGGGATCGGTCAGTCTGGTCACCTGGTTCGACACCGATACCCCGCTCGACCTCATTCTTGCCTGTCGTCCCGAAGTGCTGGTCAAGGGCGGCGACTGGCCGATTGACCGCATCGTCGGTGCGCGCGAAGTGCTGGCGTGGGGCGGCCGGGTTGAATCCATCGCCTTCGAGCACGAGCGCTCGACCACCGCGCTGCTGCACAAGATCCGCCGCCTCTGATCACGTCGGCCGGCACACGGCATCGCACCATAACCGTGCATACCGGGGCGCGCCCCTTATCATCCGGTTTGATCGCCTCCCGTCTGCCCGCCCCGCCCGTTCCGATGAAACAACTGCTTGAACCCCGCCCTGTCCGTCTGCCGATGAAGCGCCTGCTGCTCACCTGCTGCGCCGTGCTGTCCTTTTCGGCACTTGCCGCGCCGGTCGTCGAAGACACGATGGCGCAGCGCGTACTCGCCTGTACCGGCTGTCACGGCGCCGAAGGTCGCGCCGGCCCGGACGGCTACTACCCGCGCATCGCCGGCAAGCCGGCCGGCTACCTGCACAACCAGCTGCTGAATTTCCGCGACGGTCGCCGTCAGTACCCCCTGATGTCCGAACTGCTGCAGACGCTGGGCGACGACTACCTGCGCGACATGGCCGACCACTTCGCCGCACTCGACCTGCCCTACCCGGCCGTGCGCGCCACCGGCCCCAGCGCCGCACTGGGGCGCGGCGAAAAACTGGTGCGCGAAGGCGACGCCGCGCGTGACCTGCCAGCCTGCGCCAGCTGCCATGGCGACACACTGATGGGTGTCGCGCCCGCGATTCCGGGGCTGATCGGCCTGCCGCGCGACTATCTGGCCGCCCAGCTGAGCGCCTGGAAAAGCGGCATCCGACAGGCGCATGCACCGGACTGCATGGCACAGATCGTCAAGCAACTGAGCGCGGACGACATCGGCGCGGTATCGCAATGGCTGGCTGCGCAAACCGTGCCGGCCGGCGCCAAACCCGCTGCCATGCCGACGCGCGCGCTGCCGTTGCGCTGCGGTGGCGTGCCCGCCTCGCAGACGGCCGGGGACGTCGCACGATGAAGCGCGCCGCCCTGATCCTTCCGCTGCTCGCGCTGCTGGCGGCGCTGGTCTGGTGGTCGACCGGTCCCGACACCGGCGCCGACACACTGCCGGTCGCCGACGCCTCCCGCTCCGCCGCTTCGCCGGCCGAACGCGTCGCACGCGGCGCGTATCTGGCGCGTGCAGGCAACTGCATGGCCTGCCACAGCGCGCGCGGCGGCACGCCATGGGCCGGCGGGCGCGCCATCGACACCGCGTTCGGCACCTTCTACACCAGCAATCTCACCCCCGACCCCGACACCGGCCTGGGCCGCTGGACGGCCGACGATTTCTGGCGGGCGCTGCACGAAGGTCGCTCGCGCGACGGTCGGCTGCTCTATCCGGCCTTTCCCTACACGAGCTACACCCATGTCACACGCGAAGATTCCGATGCGCTGTGGGCCTATCTGCAGACGCTGCCCGCGACCCGGCAAGCCAGCCGGCCGCATGTGCTGCGTTTCCCGTACGACTCGCAGGCCGCGCTGGCCGCCTGGCGCACGCTGTATTTCAAGCCGGCCGTATTTCAGGCCGACGCGTCGCAGTCGGCGGCCTGGAACCGCGGTGCCTATCTGGTGCAGGGGCTCGGCCACTGCAGCGCGTGCCACGCGCCGCGCAACGCGCTGGGCGCCAGCGAAGACGCGGACAAGCTGGCCGGCGGGTTGATGGCCGGCCAGAACTGGTATGCGCCGTCGCTGGGCTCACCGCACGAGGCAGGCGTGCAGGACTGGAAACGCGAAGCGGTCATCGCGCTGCTGCGCGACGGCATTTCGCACAGTGCGTCGGTCGCCGGTCCCATGGCCGAGGTGGTATTCGGCAGCACGCAATATCTGTCCGCCAGCGATCTGGACGCGATGGCGACCTATCTGCAGGCGTTGCCTGCGACACCTCCGGTGGCAGTCACCGGCAGGGTCGTCGCGCTCGACGATGCGCAGCGCGCCCGCGCCGCGCAGTTGTACGCCGACCACTGCGCCGGCTGCCATGGTGAAAACGGCGAAGGATCCGGCAACATCTACCCGGCGCTCGACGGCAACCGTGCGGTGACGCTGGACCCGCCGGCCAATCCGCTGCGCATCGTGCTTGGCGGCGGCTTTGCCCCGGCCACGAAAGGCAACCCGCGCCCCTTCGGCATGCCGCCGTTCGCCGCCAGTCTCAGCGACGAGGACATCGCGCTGGTCGTGTCGCATATCCGCGGCAGCTGGCGCAACACGGCAAGCCCGGTCAGCGTGATCGACGTTCAGCGCTACCGCGGCAACCTGCGCTGATCCAGCTGCCCGGGCGACATGCATATCCGCAGCAGCCATCGCGAGCAGGGCTCGCTCCTACAAAAACCGCGCCGCACCTGTAGGAGCGACCCCCGGTCGCGATCGGCGCGTTGATCAAGCGCCGGCGCGTGTTCAGAGTACGCAATCGCGAGCAGGGCTCGCTCCTACAAAAACCGCGCCGCCCCTGTAGGAGCGACCCCCGGTCGCGATCGGTGCGTCGATCAAGCGCCGGCGCGTGTTCAGAGGGCGGGATCGCGAGCGGGGCTCGCTCCTACAAAAACCGCGCTGCCCCTGTAGGAGCGACCCCCGGTCGCGATCGGTGCGTCGATCATGCGCCGGTGCGTATTCGGAGGGTGGAATCGCGAGCAGGGCTCGCTCCTACAAGAACCGCGCTGCCCCTGTAGGAGCGACCCCCGGTCGCGATTGGCGCGTTGATCGCGCGCCGGCGCGTGTTCAGAGGGTGGAATCGCGAGCGGGGCTCGCTCCTACAAGAACCACGCTGCCCCTGTAGGAGCGACCCCCGGTCGCGATTGGCGCGTTGATCGTGTGTCGCTGCCTGTTCGAAGGGCGGAATCGCGAGCGGGGCTCGCGCCTGCGGCACGACCTTGGCGACACACGAACCGGGCGGCCCTGAAGGATGAAATGCCGTCGGTCGGTTCAGTGACCGATCAGCTGTTGCGGATGCGCGCGACCAGGGCATCGGTGTAATGCTTCGTCGTCGCCTTGCCACCCAGATCGCCGGTGCGCACATCATCGATGTTGAGCGTATCCGACACCGCCTTGCGGATGATGTCGCCCTTGTCCTGCAGTTTCACGTGGTCGAGCATCAGCGCCGACGCCAGCACCAGCGCGGTCGGATTGGCGATGCCCTTGCCTGCGATGTCCGGCGCCGAGCCATGCACCGCCTCGAAGATCGCCGCGTCGGCGCCGATGTTGGAGCCCGGCGCCATGCCCAGGCCGCCGACCAGGCCGGCGGTCAGGTCGGACAGGATGTCGCCGAACAGGTTGGTGGTGACCAGCACGTCGAACTGCCAGGGGTTCATCACCAGCTTCATGCAGCAGGCGTCGACGATGACCTGTTCGAACTGGATGCGGCCCTTGTAACGCTCTTCGAACATCTGTTCGGCGGTTTCCAGGAAGATGCCGGTCAGCGCCTTCATGATGTTGGCCTTGTGCACCACGGTCACCTTCTTGCGGCCGAGCGCGATCGCGTGCTCGAACGCATATTCGAGGATGTGGCGCGCGCCCTGGCGGGTGTTCACGCCGGTCGACATGGCCACCGCGTGCGGGTCGCCCTCGATCGGGATGAAGTGCTCGTAGCCCATGTACAGGCCTTCGAGATTTTCGCGGCAGACGATGAGGTCGATGTTGTCGTAGCGGCCGCCGGGGATCAGCGTGCGCGCCGGACGGATGTTGGCGTACAGCTTGAACGCCTCGCGCAGGCGCACGTTGATCGAGCGGAAGCCGCCGCCGACCGGCGTCTCCAGCGGGCCCTTCAGGCCGAGCCGGGTGCGGCGGATGCTTTCCAGCGTCGCCTCCGGCAACGGATCGCCATGCGTCTTGAGCGCGCCCATGCCGGCCGGCTGGGTATCCCATTCGAACGGCGCACCGACGGCGTCCAGCGCGGCCAGCGCGGCGTCCATGATTTCGGGGCCGATACCGTCGCCGGGTATCAGGGTGGCGGGAATTTTCTGCGCACTCATTCGGGGTCTCCTGTCATGGTTATGCATCGCCGTACGTCAGCGCCGGGTTGGCGCAGCGTCCGGAAATGTGGGAAGGCCGAAGCAAGAAACCTGCCCCGGCAGGGTCTGGCGGCACGCACCGGCAGACCCCATGTTCATGCCGGCGTGACCGGCTCGATGGCGCGCCATACCGTGGCGCCGCCGCTGGCCTTGTCGATCTCCGCCAGCACGCGTTCGTGCTCCGAACGCTCGGCGTCACTCGCCTGCACGCGGCGCAATGCACCGGAAACGCGCGTCGGCGCGGCACTGCGCACCGCTGCGGCATCCGGCTCGAGATCGATGATCAGGCTTTCCTGACCACGCGTCATCGCCAGATAGACTTCCACCAGCAGTTCGGCATCGCGCAGCGCGCCATGGAATTCACGGTGCGTGTTGTCGATGCCGAAGCGCTCGCACAATGCATCGAGGTTGGCACGCTTGCCGGGGAACATGTCGCGCGCCATACGAACGGTGTCGATCGGCGGACCGCTGGTGATCGTGCGCAGCAGCGGCAGTCCGATCAGGTTGAGTTCGTTGTCAATGAATCCGACGTCGAAGGCGGCGTTGTGGATGACCAGTTCGGCGTCGCGCAAGAAATCGACGAATTCCGCCGCCACATCGCGGAATTTCGGCTTGTCGGCGAGAAACTCGGTCGTGATGCCGTGGATCGCGACTGCGCCTTCCGGCACGTCGCGCTCCGGATTGACGAAGCGATGCAGTTGCCGGCCAGTGCGCTTGCGACCGACCATTTCGACGCAGCCGATTTCGATCAACCGGTCGCCGTTCTGCCATTCCAGTCCGGTCGTTTCGGTATCGAGGATGATCTGGCGTTTCATGGAAGGGAAAGTCCGGGAACAGGTCGGGCCACTGCGCGGCGCATTCTACAGCCAGCCGTCGCGCTCACGCACCGCGCACGGGAATCGCGTCGCGCGCCAGACGGTCGACGCGCTCGTTCTCCGGATGGCCGGCATGGCCCTTGACCCACTTCCACTCGACTTCATGCACACGTGCCGCCGCATCAAGCGCCTGCCACAGGTCGACATTCTTCACCGGGTCGCCCCCCGCCGTCTTCCAGCCCTTGCGCTTCCAGCCGTGTATCCACTCGCTGATGCCCTTCTGCACATACTGCGAATCGGTGTAGACCACGGCACGTACCGGCTTCTTCAACGCGTTGAGCGCCTCGATCACCGCCATCAGTTCCATGCGGTTGTTCGTGGTCGCGCGCTCGCCGCCCGACAGTTCGCGTTCGACGGCGCCGCACTTGAGCAGCGCGCCCCAGCCGCCCGGGCCCGGGTTGCCGCTGCAGGCACCGTCGGTATAGATGATCACGTCGTCCAAGACTTGCTCCAGGTTCAGGTGCCGAACTTGCGGTCCGGCACGGTATTGCGACGAGCGCTGCCGACGCTGGCCACGGCCCGCGCGGCGGCGCGGCGGTCGCTCCATTTCGGCGTGATGAGGCGCATGCCATGCACCCGCTTGACACCCTGCAGCACGTAGGTGCCGCCCAGGAAGGGCCACCAGCGGTCTCCGGCGGATTCGATGAAACTCCACCGCGCCAGCCATTTTTCGCTGCAAACCGGCGGGCGGTAGCAACCGAAACAGCCCGCCTGGGTGTCCAGGCTGAGCAGCTTGAACCAGTCGCGCAGGCGCGGCACCGACAGCCAGTCGCCATTCCACGGGAAGGGCTCGCGTTCCTGCAGCCGCCGCCGCGCACCCCACAGGCTGAACGGGTTGAAGCCGGTCACCAGCACCTGCCCTTCCGGTACCAGCACGCGCTCCACCTCGCGCAGCACGGCGTGCGGGTCGGCGGCAAATTCAAGCACATGCGGCAGCACCACCAGATCGACGCTGGTGGCTGGAAACGGCAGATGCACCGGATCGCACACCAGCGCCGGCATCGGACCCGGGCGCGCATCGTCGCTGTACAGCTTGAACGGCATCCGGTTGGCGCGCAGATAGTCGTGCTGCAGCAGGCCGATCTGTACCGCGTTGTAACCGAACACGTCGGCCACCATCTGGTCCACCTGTGCGTGTTCCCAGCGCTGGACGTACTGTCCCTGCGGGGTATCCAGCCATTCGTGCAAACCGGGAATCGACATGTTTTACGGGGCGGTGGATCGTCACGCGTGACGCCGACGCATTGTCATTGCGTCAGCGTCACGCCAGAATCGGGCGGATGAAGATATATCCGATACCCGCGTTTGGCGACAATTATCTTTGGCTGGTCGCAAAAGGAACGCGCGCGCTGGCGGTCGACCCGGGTGACGCCACGCCGGTACTCGCGGCACTCGACCGGCACCACCTGACGCTCGACACCATCCTGATCACGCACCATCACGGCGACCACATCGGCGGCGTCGCCGAACTGGTGCATCGCACCGGCGCACGCGTCTACGGACCCGCGGACGAGCGCATTGCCGAAGTGACCGATCCGGTGGCGGAGGGCCGGCGCATCGACCTGCCCTGGCTGGGCGTCGCCCTGACCGTGCTCGAAGTGCCCGGCCACACGCGCAGCCACATTGCCTGGTACGGCGGCGATGCACTCTTTTGCGGCGACACGCTGTTTGCCGCCGGCTGCGGCAGGCTGTTCGAAGGCACGGCGGAACAGATGTGGCACTCGCTGTCGCGCATCGCCTCGTTGCCGCTGCACACGCGCATCCACTGCGCGCACGAGTACACCGAATCCAATCTGCGCTTCGCACTGGCGGTCGAACCGGACAACCAGGCGCTGATCGCACGCGCCCGCCGCGTCGCGAAGCTCCGGGCGGCCGATCAGCCCAGCGTGCCGTTCGCGCTGGCCGAAGAACTGGCGACCAACCCCTTCCTGCGCGTGCGCGAGGCAGCCATCATCGGCGCCGCAGAGGCACACGCCGGCCGCAGACTGCAAAGCCCGGTCGAGGTGTTCGCGGTACTGCGGGAATGGAAGAACGGGTTTTAGCGCGACGCGGAACGGCCGGATGGTTCAGCCGATCGAGTTCGGATCCTGGCCGGGCCTCAGGTTCGCCAGGCAAGTCTTTGTCTTCGAATCGAAACCGGCTTTCCGAACCGATCAATTCGGATTCATGCGGCGATCACCGTCTGCGCCGGGCCAGCCCGGCAATCACCAGAAGCCCTGCTCCGTAAAGCCAGGCGGCAGGCGGCAGAGGCACGGCAGTGACTGAATTGACGTAGAACCGGCGGCCGTCGGTTTCGCCCTCGATCACCGCCAGGTCGCTGAAGACATGGACCGTCAGCGGTGCAAGACCGACGAATGGCGGGTCGGCGACCAGCCATTCGAACACGTCGCCCTGATCGGGAACGAAGCCACTGATGAAACGCAGGTTCACGATGCTGTCAACAAGATCTGCCTGACCCAGAACGACCAGCTGGTCATACTCGATGCCCGCGAGGCGGCCGCCGATTTCGATGTCGAAGATCGTGCCACGGGCCTCCAGATTGCCGTCGATGGTCAGGGTGCCGGGCGAGTTGCCCGGCCCGATGGTGACGGCGCCCGTCGAAATCAGGCTGCTGAAACCGCCCGAGCCATAGCCGATCGTACCGGTGCCGCCGAGCGTGCCGCCGAGAAATTCGATCTCGTCTCCGGTCAGCCTGCCATTGACCACCGTATCGCCCTCGATCTGGCTGAAGCTGCCGACGCGCAGCTCACCATCCGCGTCGATCACCAGTTCAGGGGTGTTGAACAGCGTGGCGACGCCCTGACGATTCTGGGTGAAGGCGTCGGCGTCCACCACCGTCGCGAGCCCGGTGAGCGGGTCGACAATCCCGGGTACGCGCACGCGGCCGGCGTTCTCGAACACGCCGACGGCGTTGTAATCGGAGGCGTTGTCAGGAAAAAGCGGATCGTCTGCCGGCACCGGAAGAAAGGTCATTTCGCCCCCCCGCGCGTTGTGGACGTTGATCACGCAGGTGTCGCCGAATCGATCGTTCGAACAGGGGCCGGAGTTGTGGCTGCCCAGCAACACGCCCGAGAAAGCGCCTTCGTTGATCAGTTGGCCGCGACCCGGAGTAGCGAGTGGCGACGACCCTGCCCCCATCGCCACCAACGCACCACCGCCCGCCGTCACCAATGATCCGGTGTTGCGCAGCGTCGCATCGGGCCCGATCTCGATGCGGCTCTGAAACCCGTCGATGAGAAAGACGGCGTGCTGTCGCCACTCGCCGACATCAAAGTTCCCGCCTCGCACCAGAGCGATGCGGCTGCGCTGGTTCAGCAGCAGACCACCGGTCTCCGTCGTGGTGATACCGGTGAACACATGGGAGCCCGCGAAGGAAATGCCGTAGGTGTTCGTGTTTCCGCCAAGCCCGTCGGCATAAAAGGTGGCGCTATCGTGATATCCACCGGCGGCCAGGTGAAGCGTGCCCGACCATGTCTCGAACTTTCCGCCATCGTGTTGCACCGGCAGCGCAAACACGCTCGTTCCGGTACCGGACGCCTTGATGACCGACCCGCTCCGATTCACGAAGGACGACCGTGCAAGATCGGAGGTTCGCACCATGCCCAGATCGTTCTGGATCCAGTACGTCGAAAAAACATCATTGACGAAACGCGCGCCGCCACCCAGGGTAAGTTGGCCGTTGCCCGTCTGGAAAAACTGTCCCTTGTTGATCGCATCGAGCGGAAACGTGTTCTCCGCGTCGCTGGCCGCGATGTACATGCCGTCGGTCGGGAAAGCAGGCCCGAAGCTCGCGCCCGGGACGGCGGTGTCTCCGCGGAATTCGATCCGGGCCGGGTAACCGGCGGCGGAAATCCAGCCATTGGCGAGCACAGCGTTTGTTGCGGTTGCGGGTCCCTCGAAACCGTCCCGAAAAATGATCGTGCCGCCTTCCATCGACAGCACGCCCAGATCGACGGCTCCGTACTTGTCGACCTGCTGACCACTTGGCACGGTCGTCTGCGCCGTCGCCGACGTCCACGCCACAGCGCCGCACACAAGCAGCGCCAACGCTGCAGAACGTCCTGACCGCAGAGTGTGGTGACGGCGATGTGACCGAACGACTCGGTTCGAAAAGCAGGCACCCATGATTACCACTCCATGATCAAGTCACCGCCTGAACCGTAGCAGCCGCTGCGAACCGCAACCACCTCGCCCGCGGCATCGGCCGAGAAAAATGTCATGGTGCCCCCGTGGATGACGTCGCCCGTGCGTAGGCGACGGTTCAGTTTGACCTGCAATATGGATGGCGCCGTGCCCCCCCGAGACGGGCGCAACGCCCCCAATCACTCCACGGCGACTTCCGGCACCTTGAAGCCGACGCGATCGCGCCCGCCGGACTTGGCGGCGTAGAGCGCAAAGTCGGCTTCCGCGAGCAGACTTTGCGGACCGCCGCTTTCCTGGCCGGGTGTCGTGCTGGCGACGCCGACGCTGATGGTCAGCGTGCCGCCCGATACCGCGCGATGTTCGATGCCGAGCGCCCGGATCGAGTCGCACAGGCCCTCGCCGACCCGGCGCGCACCGCTCAGATCGGTTTCCGGCAGTACCAGCGCGAATTCCTCGCCGCCGTAGCGCGCGACCAGATCGCTGGGTCGGCGCGACACCGCGAGCAATGCATTGGCAACACTTTTCAGGCACTCGTCGCCGGCGATGTGACCGTAGGTGTCGTTGTACTGCTTGAAGTTGTCCACATCGACCAGCGCCAGCGCGATCGGCCGCTTGTAGCGTGCCGCGCGACGCCATTCGCGCATGATGGTTTCGTCGAGCTGGCGGCGGTTGGCCAGCCCGGTCAGTCCGTCGAGCGAACTCAGCCGCGTCAGTTCCTGGTTGGCCGCATCGAGCTTGCGCGTCAGCACCACCAGCGAATAACGCATCTGCAGGATGCGCTGCATGGCGCGCACCTTGGCCGCCAGCACGACTTCACTGACCGGTTTGAACAGGTAATCGTCACCGCCCGCGGTGATGCCCTGGACCAGGTCGGTGTCGGCGGTACGGGCGGTCAGAAAGAGGATGGGTGTCCATTCGCCGGACTGTTCGATGGCGCGGATGCGTCGCGCGACCTCGTAGCCGTCGATGCCCGGCAGCACCACGTCGAGCAGCACGATGTCCGGGTTGTGTTCGCGAAAGGCGGCAATGCCGGCTTCACCGTCGGTGGCGGCGATGGGCAGAATGCCCATCCGCTCGAGATGCTGACTGATGACGGCGAGCCCCGTCTGGGAATCTTCAATGATCAGCGCTTTCATGGACATACCCTTTTTTTTCGCATCATAAGCCACGTGCGCGCCGCGCGTGCGGGTGTCTGACGAAACGAAACTAACCGTTGCCCGCGCGGTCCGTCACCGGTCTCTTCATCGGTTCATCAACGCCGGCAGCGTCCGCAATCAGGTTTGACGCTGCATGCTCCGGATGGCTAGCATTCGGGGTTTGGCTCTTTCGCAGCAATGCCGCCTCTCATCGACTCCCTCCTGCGCCGCGCCGCGATCCTGCTGTCGGGCCTGCTGCTCGCCGGCTGCGCGGCCACCGGCGTGGTCAGCGAGAATGCCGGCGACGCGCCCGTTGCACGGTCGTCCGTCAGCACGCCGGATCGCAGCCGGGTCACGAAGAAGCCGGGGGACACCAGCCGTACGCCGGGCATCAAACCGGGCAAGGCCGAACCCATCCCCTTCCCGGAACCGACCGAAATCGTCCGGGCACCGGAAGACGAAATCAAGCCGGTTGATCTCACCCTGGCGCCGGATGACCTGTGGGAGCGCATCCGCAAGGGCTTCGGCATGGCGGACCTCGACCACCCGCTGGTCGCCGAGCACCAGGCCTGGTACCTGAACCGCCCGGACTACTTCCGCCGCATGTCGGAACGGGGCCGGCGCTACATGTTCCACATCGTCGAAGAGATCGAGCGGCGCGGACTGCCGACCGAACTGGCGCTGCTGCCGATGGTGGAAAGCGCCTACAACCCCGAGGCGCTGTCGGTCGCCAAGGCGTCCGGCCTCTGGCAGTTCATCCCGTCCACCGGCAAGCTTTACGGGCTCGAGCAGAATGCACAGCGCGACGACCGGCGCGATATCGTTGCGTCGACCCAGGCGGCGCTCGAATACCTGCAGAAGATCTACGAAATGCACGGCGACTGGCATCTGGCGCTGGCCTCCTACAACTGGGGCGAAGGCGCGGTCGGGCGCGCCGTGCTGCGCAACCAGGCGGCCGGCCTGCCGACCGACTATGCCTCGCTGAACATGCCGGCCGAAACACGCCATTACGTACCCAAGCTGCAGGCGCTGAAGAACATCATCGCGCAGCCCGAACTGTTCGGAATCGAACTCGAGTCGGTCGAAAACAAGCCCTATTTCGCCCAGGTCGCCGAAGCGCCATCGATGGACCTGGCCACGGCCGCCCGGCTGGCCGACGTGCCGGTGGCCGAAATCAAGGCGCTCAACCCGCAGCACAAGCGACCGGTCATCCGGACCGGCAAGGGCGGTGCGCAGCTGGTGCTGCCTGCGCACGCCGTCGACACCTTCATGGCCAATCTGGACAACCGCAACCCGGACGCCGCACCGACCGCCGGCGCGCCGTGGCGGACCTACACGCTGGGCCCGAAGGAAACACTGGCGACGGTGATCCGCCGCTTCGGCGTCAGCGAATGGCGGCTGCGCCGCTTCAACGGCCTGTCGCCGACCGTGCGCATCGGCCCGGGCAGCACGCTGCTGGTGCCGGACGAGAACAGCAGCCTGTCGCTCGACGGCGGCAATGCCGAAGAAGCACCGCGGCTCGGCGTGGACAAGCCGAAATACAAGCGCGTGAAACGCAACGGCCGCTGGGTGAATGTACCGGTCACACCCGCCGCCGGCAGCAAGGCCGTGAAGCCGGGGGTGCAGAAGAGGAAGGTCAGCGCGCCGCCGGCACGGAAGAAGACGGTGATTCCGGCTGGAAAGTCAGCGACGGGAAAGTAGCGGTCGGGCCTGCAACCTGTGGGGCTGTCCTTGTGGGCGCGGCGGCCCCGCCGCGCTACGCACTCTGCACAACGATGGTCACGGCTCCATCGCGGCGAGGGCGGCGCGGGGGTTTCGGCGAGCACTGCTCGCCGCCCGCAGAGCCGGCTGGCCATGCAGGGCCAGCCGTGGATTGCCGCTCCCACAAAACCTTCGCTCCGCTCCCCAAAGCATCGCCGTGCAGTTCGCCGCGAAGCGTTCAGTCCGCGAACCAGCACGCCACGGCCTGGCGACCATCATGACCTTCGAGCACCGGCACATCGGTACGACAGCGCGCCTGCGCGCGCGGGCAGCGCGGGTGGAAATGGCAGCCAGACGGCGGATCGGCCGGCGACGGCAGATCGCCGGTCAGCTTCTGCGGCAGCGTTGCGGCGTCGAGGTCGGCACGCGGCACCGCCGACAGCAGCGCCTTCGTGTAGGGATGACGCGGCGCGCCGAGCACCTGGTCAACGCTGCCGATCTCGACGATGCGCCCGAGGTACATCACCGCCACATCGTGCGCGAGGTGTTCGACCACCGCGATGTTGTGCGTGATGAACAGGTAGGCCAGTCCCATGTCGCGCTGCAGCCGGCCCAGCAGGTTCAGGATCTGCGCCTGCACTGACACATCGAGCGCGGAAGTGGGTTCGTCGCACACGATCAGCGCGGGCTGCACCGCCAGCGAGCGCGCGATGGCGATGCGCTGGCGCTGGCCGCCGGAAAACTCGTGCGGGTAGCGATCGGCCATGTCGGCGCGCAGGCCGACCTGTTCGAGCAGGCGCGCCACCGCCATGCCGTCGCCGCCCTGCTGCAGCGCGCCCATGCCCTCGCCGATGATCTCGCCGACCCGCATGCGCGGGTTCAGTGAGCCGTACGGGTCCTGGAACACCATCTGCATGCGCGCGCGCAGGCTGCGCAGCGCGCTTCTCGACAGGCTGCCGACATCCTGGCCATCGAGGCTCACGGTGCCGCCGGTCGGTTCGATCAGGCGCAGGATGGCCTTGCCCACCGTGGTCTTGCCGCAGCCGGATTCGCCGACCAGCGCCAACGTGCGACCCGGGCGGATGTCGAGCGACACGCCATCGACCGCCCGCACATGACCGACCACCCGCTGCAGCACACCGCGACGGATCGGGAAATGCACTTTCAGATCGCGTACCGACAGCAAGCGCGCCTGCCCCGCCTCGATGCGGCCATCGGCCACGACTGTCGACGGCGCCGTCGCCGTCGGCGCAGCGCGCGCCGTCTCCGCCGGGTCGTACAGATGGCAGCGCACACGCTGGGCCTCGCCCGCCTCATGCCAGGCCGGCGCTTCGTCACGGCAGCGCGACCAGGCCTGCGGACAGCGGTCGGCGAGGCGGCAGCCGGTGAAGGCGGTGGTCAGCGGCGGCACCGAACCGGGAATGGTCGCCAGTTCGCCGCGGCCGTGGCGCGCGGCATCCGGCAGCGCATCGAACAGCAATTTCGAATACGGATGCGCCGGCCGCGTGAAGAAGGCGGCACGCGGCGCCTGTTCGATCAGCTGGCCGGCGTACATGACACCGATCTGGTGCGCCATGCGCGCCACCACGCCGAGGTCGTGCGTGATCAGCAGCACCGCCATGCCGCGCTCGCGCTGCAGCCGCGCCAGCAGGTCGAGCACCTGCGCCTGTATGGTCACGTCGAGCGCGGTGGTCGGCTCGTCGGCGATCAACAGGCGCGGCTCGCCGGCCAGCGCCATGGCGATCATCGCGCGCTGCTTCATTCCGCCGGAAAACTGGAACGGGTATTCGTCGAGCCGGCGCGCCGCGTCGGGAATGCCGACCGCGTTCAGCAGCTCGAGCGCCCGGGCGCGCGCCGGTGCGCCGCGCAGGCCGCGATGGGTGGCCAGCACCTCGCCGATCTGCTGCAGCACGGTGAGCACGGGGTTCAGGCTGGTCGCTGGCTCCTGGAAGATCATCGCCATGTCGCTGCCGCGGCTTTCGCGCATCTGCGCTTCGGTCAGCGTGGTCAGTTCGCGCCCGGCCAGCTTCACGGAACCGCCGGCGATGTAGCCGACGTCGGGCAGCAGGCGCATCAGCGCACCGGCCGTCATCGACTTGCCGCAGCCGGATTCGCCGAGCAGCGCCATGGTTTCGCCGGCACGCACCTCGAAGTCGAGGCCGTCGACCGCACGCGCAATGCCGGCCGGCGTATCCAGTTCGGCAATCAGGCCGCGCACGTCGAGCAGCGGCTCGACCACGTGTCTCACGTCGGGCCCGCTCATGCTGCCACCTTCTTCAGGATGCGCCGCGCGCGCCACTGGAAGCGCGGATCGAAGGCGTCGCGCACCGCGTCGGCGAACAGGTTGGCTGCCAGCACCAGCGCCAGCATCAGTACGAAGGCGGCGGCGAGCGACCACCACACGACCGGCTCGCGCGACAGCTCCAGACGCGCGGCATTGATCATCGTGCCGAAGCTGTTCATCGAACTGTCGACGCCGATGCCGATGTAGGACAGCACGGCTTCGGACAGCACCAGACCGGAGAAATCCATCACCAGCGCGATCAGCACGATGTGCATCAGATTGGGCAGGATGTGGCGGGCCATGATGCGTGCGTCGCCGACGCCGAAGGCGCGTGCCGCCTGCACGTAATCGAGTTCGCGCAGCTTCAGCGTCTCGGCGCGCAGCAGCCGGCACAGGCCGGTCCATGAGGTGAGGCCGAGGATGAAGCACAGCGCCAGCAGCCGGGCGTCGGCGCGTTCGGCGGCGGTTTCGAACCATTCGGGGTGGGTATCGATGATGACCTGCATCATCAGCACCATGGCGGCAATCAGCAGCACGCCGGGGATGGAGTTGAGCACGGTGTAGAGGTACTGGATCGCGTCGTCCCACCAGCCGCCACGAAAGCCCGCGATCAGGCCGAGCGCGACCGCCAGCGGCAGCGTCACCAGCGTGGTCAGGGTGCCGATCAGCAGCGCGGTGCGCACCGATTTCAGCGACAGGTAGAGCACGTCCTGCCCGACCTTGTCGGTGCCGAACACGTGGTAACCCGCGGCCCAGGCTGCGGTGACGCCGCCGATCACGCACAGCACGGCCAGCGTCACGAACACGGCGCGCCAGGCGATCGGCCGGGTCGTCGCGGTGTCCGGCCGCCACACGGTGCGGCAGGTGGCGCCGTAGGGTGCACCGCGCGCGAGCGCCATCCATCCGACCGCCACACCGACCACCACCGCCCACAGCAGCAGGCCGTAGAACGCACCGCTCGCGGCGCGACGCGCGAGATCGCTGTCGCGTCCGGCCACCTCTTCAAGGTGCGCGCCACCCCACTTCAGCCGCGGGTAGTCGCGCGTCTGCACGCCGTCGCGCTCCATCGTTTCCTTCGCGAAGGCGTGCGTGGCCAGCGGCGCGGAGTAGGTCTTTTCCTTGTTCAGCCGCAGGTCGGCCACCAGCGCGTCGAGCGCCGACAGTACCTCGGGCGCGTACTGCACTTCGCTGCTGCCTTCCTGAGCCGGCAACCGTGGCTGGTAGTGCAGGGAATCGAGCAGGCCGACACTGACGAAGGCCGCCAGTATCGTCGCCGACGCCATCGCCACGCCCGACTCACCCACCCGCCGCCAGGCGCGGCGCAGGTAATCCTGCCGACGGCAGTAGACGGCGAGCGCAATGCAGCCGGCCACCATCGCCCACAGCAGGATGTCGGACCACAGGAAAACCGGGCGGAACATCAATGCGGCATCCTCCGCACAGTCGCGGCCGCGCCGCCCGCAGGGCCGCCCCAAGGGCGAGCGCAGCCCCCTCGGCGGGGGTGAGGCCGGGGTTGCGCAGCGCATGCGCTGCGCCGGCCGAACGGGCCGGCTTCGCAAAGCCGGCCCTGTGCGAACGCAGTGAGCGTGGGGGCCGTCATTTCAGCCTCACCCGCGGATCGACCAGCGTGTAGGAAATGTCGGTCAGCAGCAGACCGACGATGTAGAGCACCGAGCCGATGAACACCATGGAGCGCACCACGGCGAAATCCTGCGAGCCGATGGCGTCGATGGTGTAGCTGCCCAGCCCCGGAATGCCGAAAAAGCTCTCGAGCAGCAGCGAACCCATGAACAGCAGCGGAATGACCACCACCACGCCGGTCAGGATGGGGATCATCGCGTTCTTCAGCACATGCCGGAACAGCACGTGCAGTTCCGACAGGCCCTTGGCGCGCGCCGTGCGCACGTAGTCCTTGTTGATCTCTTCGAGGAACAGCGTGCGGTACCAGCGCGCCGACGCCCCGATGCCGCCGACCACGCTGATCAGCACCGGCAGGATGAGGAACTTGCCGGCGTCCAGCCCGCCGCTGTAGCCGGAAATCGGCACCAGATTCCACACCTTGCTGACCAGATACTGGCCGCCGATGATGTAGAACAGCCCGGAAATGGACATCGCCGCCACGCACAGCACCACACCGCCGACATCCAGCGCGGTGTTGCGGAAGAACACCAGCAGCAGCGCGAAACTGACGGTGACGAACAGACCGAGGATGAAGGTCGGAATCGCGATGGCGAGGCTGGGCCCCATGCGGCTCCTGATTTCCAGCGCGATGTCGCGGCCGTCGTCGGCGCGACCGAAGTCCAGCGCGAACATGCGCACCGACTTGTCGAACAGGATGGTGTCGGTCGCCTTCGCCACACCCGGCGCGGCGGCATTCCACACCAGCGGCTTGTCATAGCCGCGCTCGGCCTTCCACTTCTCGATCGCCTCCGGCGTCACCCGCTTCGCACCCAGCTGCATGCGCGCGATGTCGTCCGGCGAATTGACGACGAAGAACAGCAGGAAGGTGATCAGGTTCACCCCGATCAGGATGGGAATGGCATAGAGCAGCCGGCGGATGATGTAGGCGATCATCGGGTCAGCCTCCTGCAGTCGCAGGCGAGGCCCGCGATGCGCAAGGCAGCGCCCGCAGCATCGTCGATCGACGCGCTGTCGCCTGCAGGGCAGGCTCCTGCGAAAACCCTGCAGCTTTCGGCACGCCTGTCGCAGGAGCCTGCCCTGCAGGCGATCCCGGCGGACAATCCCGTGACACCAGCCCGGGCCAGCGACGTCCTCATGCCGCCGCCCCCACGGCGCGCGCCTGTTCCGAGCGCTTCCAGTGACGCCACGCCGGCCACACCAGTGCAAGCAGCAGCAGCGCGCCGGCGAACAGAGGCCAGCGCACCGGGCGGTTCCATTCGGCGCGCTTCGCTTCGCGCAGCGCCGGGTCGATGCGGGTGTATTTCATCGTGTTGTTGGCCACGGTCGACGGTTTGCGGTTGAACACCCAGCTGTGTTCCAGGCCGTAGCTCTTCGGGTGGAAGCCCCACACCCAGGGTGCGTCGTGCTGCAGGATGGCCAGCATGCGGTCAAGGATGGCCTGCCGCTCCGGGCTGTTGTCCATCGCCTTCATCTTCTCGAACAGGCGGTCGAATTCGGCGTTCTCGTAATTTGCCGCATTTTCGCCCTGCACCTTCACCTTCGACTGCGGGCCGTAGAGCAGGAACAGGAAATTCTCCGGGTCCGGGTAGTCGGCGTTCCAGCCCCAGAAGAAAAGTTGGGCGGCGCCCTTGCGCACCTTTTCCTGGAAGCGGTTGTAGTCGGTGCTGCGCACCACGAGCTGCACGCCCAGACGTTCGAACTGCTTGGTCAGCCAGTCGATGCGCGCCTTGCTGCCCAGACCGGTGCCGGTGGTGTCGAGATTGACCACCAGTGCTTCGCCGGTCTTCGCGTCACGACCGTTCGGCCAGCCCGCTTCGGCCAGCAACCGCTTCGCATCATCGATCGGCTTGCGCTGTGGCGCGTTGCCCACCCACGTGTACATCTGCGGATTCATGCCTTCGCGACCGTCGCGGTAACCGAAGATGCCCGGCGGCAGCGGCGACTGGGCCGGCAGGCCGCGGCCGTTCTGGAAGATGGAAATGAACTCCTCCTGGTCGAGCGCAATGCCGATGGCCTGACGCAGCTTGCGGCCGCGCTCTGCCATGCCGCCGACCACCGGGTCGAGCATGTTGAAGCCCATGTACATCGTGGACGTGGATACCGAGGTCTGCAGCCGGATGCCCTGCGCCCGCATGCTGTCGCTCAGGCTGACCTCGCCGGTCTGGCCGAACTGCACCGCCTGGTCGAAGGAATCGGAACTGATGCCGGACGCGTCGTAATAGCCCTGCAGGAACTTGTTCCAGTACGGAATCTGTTCCTTTTCGCGCGTGAATACGATCTGTTCCACGAGCGGCAGGCGCTTGCCGCAGTCGGCCAGCAGGCCGGCTTCGCGGTCGCCCTCCTCGCCCTCGCACGGATAGGCTTCTTCGCGGAAATTCGGGTTGCGCGTCAGCACCATGCGCGCGTTCGGATTGTTCTCGCTGAGCATGTAGGGGCCGGTGCCGATCGGATACCAGTCGAGCGTGAGATTGCGTTCGGCCATGCCGGGCTGGGCGTGGAACAGGTCGGCCTCCCACGGCACCGGCGCGAAGAAGGGCATGGCGAGCCAGTACAGGAACTGCGGGTACTTGCCCTTCAGGCGGATGCGGTAGGTGTGGCGGTCGATCACCTCGACGCCCGGCAGCGCGTGCTGGCGCAGGTCCAGCCAGGCGCCGGGCGGCAATGTCTTCGCGGCATCCTTCAGCGTGTCGCCGAACTCCTTCAGGCCGACGATGTAGTCGCTCATCAGGCCGAAAATCGGCGAATGCAGGCCCGGATGGGCCAGCCGCTTGATCTGGTAGGCGTAGTCGGCGGCTTCGAGCTCGCGCGAGCCGGTCTGTTCGAAGTCGTACAGCGTCAGCCGCGGGCCCGGGCCACCCGAGTGGTAGAGGTAACGGCCGGCTTCGTCGCGCGCCAGCGCCGGATGCGGCTGATAGCGGATGCCCGGCCTGATGCGGATGTCGTACACCGACTCGGCGATGTCGGCCGCCGGCGCATCGGCGGACAGCTCGCGGCCGTCGCGGTCGTAGAAGCGCGGCTGCGGCATCGCCTCGGCCGTGGCGGTGGTCAGTTCGAACGGTCGCTTGAGGTAGTGATACTGCAGCGGCGCCTCGTAGATCTGCGCCGTGAAGGTGATTTCGTTTTCGCTGTAGGACTGCACCGGATCAAGGTGCTTGGGCGGGTCGGTGAAGGCCGTATACAGAATGTTTCGACCCGTCTCCGCCGCCGGATAAGGATTGTTCCAGACCTCGCCGCAGCCACTGAGCAGCATGGAAGCCATGGACGCGGCCAGCAGTCGGCACAGGGAGCGATGCAGCGGTCGCAGTCGGATCATGGGCGGATTGTAGGCGGCGGGGTCCGCTCTATGAGCGGGCCGGCGGAAAAAGGTTTCCCGTGATGCCCGGCTGACGGGCCTGACGGTCAGGGCTGTCGGTCAACTCGGCGAACCGACGGTGCGACGATCGGTCTAGGATGCAGATGATGTGTCACCGTGCCGCCCGCCGATGAATCTGGTCCGTCCCCATGTCCGTCCCCGTATCCGCGCCCTGAAGGCGCTGCTGCCCGCGTTCGCCGTTGCGCTCGCGCTCACCGGCTGCAGCTTCGTGCAGATGGGCTACAACCAGCTCGACCGCCTGATCGCCTGGCGGCTCGACGACTACCTGCCGATGTATTCGGCGCAGCGTGCAGTGGTCGAGCCGGCGGTCGCGCGGCTCGTCAACTGGCACTGCGCGACCCAGCTTCCTGCATACTCGGCCTGGCTGCGTACGGTCGATGCCGACATGCGCAACGGTCTGAGCGTGGCGCGTGCGAATGCGCACATCGGCCAGGCCCTGGGGTTCGGCCACGACATCGCCCGCCGCGCGGCGCGCGAAGTCGGGCCGCTCATGGTGGGCGCCACACCGGCGCAGATCGAGGCATTCAACAAGCGGATGAAGAAGAGCAACCGTGACTATGTCGAAGATTGGGTCGAACCCCCGCGCGACGAACTCGTGCGCGAGCGCGCCAAGCGCATGAAGAAGCGCAGCGAGGCCTGGCTGGGCAAGCTCACGCCGGCGCAGCTGACGCTGATCGACGACTGGGCACGCGACGTGCGCAGCAATGGCGACGATGGCATCGAGACCCGCCGCCGCTGGCAGACGGCGCTGGCAGACGTGCTGGCGCGCCGCAATGCCGAACGCGACGCCGTAATCAGCGACCTCGAAACACTTTTCGTGTCGCCTGGCGCCGTCTTCACACCGGGCTATGCCGCCGCCTTCGATGCCAACCGTGCCCGCGCGGCCGAGGCGCTGTCTGCGCTGTCGACGTCGCTCACGCCAGCGCAGCGCAAGCACCTGCAGAACGAAGCCGCCTCGCTCATCGCCGATATCGAACAGATCGCCTGCCGCCGCAGCGAATCCAGCCTACAGGCCCGCTCATGACATCCTCACTCTCTCCCGACGCCATCCCGCTGTTTCCGCTCGGCGTCGTGCTGTTTCCGGACGGCATGCTGCCGCTGCGCATCTTCGAGGTGCGCTATCTGACGATGATCAAGCAGTGCCACAAGACCGGAAAGCCGTTCGGCGTGGTGGCCCTGACCCAGGGCCAGGACGTGCAGCGCCCCGGCCCGGCGCCGGGCGAGCGCTTTCACGCCATCGGCACGCTGGCCGAAATCATCGATTACCAGACCCCGCAGCGCGGGCTGATCGAAATCGTCACCCGCGGCACGTCGCGCTTCAAGGTGACGGCCAGCGAGCAGACACCGCATGGTCTGTGGATGGCCGACATCGACGTGCTGCCGGCCGACCCGCACGTCAAGGTGCCGTCGGATCTGGCCTATGTCGCGGCCAATCTGGTCCGCATGCTCGAAGTGTTCGAATCGGCCGAGGTGTCGCCCATCCTCGAACCGCGCCGCTTCGACGCCGCAGGCTGGGTGGCCAACCGCTGGTGCGAACTGCTGCCGGTACCGGCCGAAGACCGCCAGCGCATGATGGAAATGACCGATCCGCTGCTGCGTCTGGAATTGATCAGCGATCTGCTGGACATGACCGAATTCGGTCGCTGAACGCACACGTCAGCGGTCGATGGCGAGCCTGATCAGCCACAGCGCGGTCAGTGCCATCATCAGGGCGAACAGCCGGCGCATGCGCTGCTCCGGCAGGCGGTGCGCCAGCGCCACACCGGCCGATACGGTGAGCAGGCCGCCGGCCGCGAGGGGCAGTCCGGTCATCCAGTCCACCCGCTGTGCGCCGGCATAGCTGGCCAGCGCAACCAGTGCGCTCGGCGTGACGAGCGCCAGCGCGAGGCTCTGCGCCGTCGTCTGGTGCTGACCGAACAGACGCGCGAACAGCGGCGTCGACACCAGGCCACCCCCCACGCCCAGAAGACCCATGCTGCTGCCGCCGACCACCCCGACAAAGGGCATCCATCGCAGGTCCAGCGGCCCGGCGGCCACCGGGTCGCGCGCGGCCGTGCGACGCATCAGCGATGCCGCGAGCAGCAGAAGGAATCCGGCGAACACGGCGCGCAGCAGCAGCGGGTCCAGTCGCGCCGCGTAATGCGCCGACACCGCCGTGCTGACTGTCGCGACCGTCGCAATCGCCAGCAGGCGACCGGGCGGCACCGGGTGGCGCTGCTGGTAGCGCCACCAGCCGACGAGCAGGTTGGGCACCATCATGACCAGCGCCGTGCCCTGGGCAAGTGCCTGATCCATGCCGAACACGAGCGCCAGCATCGGAATCGCGATGATGCCGCCACCGATGCCGAACAGGCCGCCGAAAAAGCCGAGCGCGGCACCGAGCGCGATCAGGGCAAGCAGGTACGGCACGGCGTTCAGCAGGGACGCGGTCATCGGGCGACGGGAGGGCGAACGGATCGTCCATGCTATTCATCTCATGAATTACTACAATGGCCGTAATTTCAATTCATTCTGAAGTTCACGATCAATAATGAATTCAGGCACCGATCTGGCTTTCTTCAGCACGCTGGCGCGCCAGCCCAGTCTGGCGGCCGCCGCGCAGGCACTCGGCGTCACGCCGCCTGCGGTCAGCCGCCGGCTGGCGGCGCTGGAAGCCCGACTGGGCGTACGGCTGCTGAACCGCACGACCCGCCGGCTCGGCCTGACCGCCAGCGGCGTGCGCTATCTGGAAGACGGCGAACGCATCCTGCGCGATATCGACACCCTCGAGCGTTCGCTGGCCACCGGCCAGGCGGTGCCGAGCGGACTGCTGCGCGTCAACGCGAGTTTCGGCTTCGGCCGGCGCCAGCTCGCACCCGCGGTATCGGACTTCGTCCGCCGGTATCCCGAGGTCGACGTGGTGCTGCAATTGACCGATCGCGCACTCGATCTCGACACGCACGGCCTCGACGTCGGCATCCGTTTCGGCTTGGCGCCCGACGCGCGCGTGCTGGCGCGCTGCATTGCCGGCAACCGCCGGCTGCTGTGCGCCGCGCCCGACTACCTCGCGGCCAACGGCCCGCCGGCGACACCGCGCGATCTGATGCAGCACCGCTGCATCGTCATCCGCGAGAACGAGGACGCGTTCAACACCTGGGTACTGTCCGACGGGAACCAGCAGGTCAAGGTGAAGGTGGGCGGACCGCTCGCCACCAACCACGGCGAGATTGCCGTTGACTGGGCGCTGGCCGGGCACGGCATCCTGCTGCGTTCGGAATGGGACATCGCCGCCAGCCTGCGCAGCGGCGCGCTGGTGCGCGTGCTCGAACCGTGGGCCGGCACGGCGGCCGACATTCACGCCGTCTATCCGCCGCATCACCAGCTGTCGGCGCGGGTGTGCGCCTTCGTCGACTTTCTCGCCGAGCGCTTCCGCGACTTCCGCCCGGACGGGTCGCAAACGGATACACGATGGTGATCATCGGCGCCGGACTGGAGTGCTACGCTCGGCCCACTCCCGCATGACGCACTGCCGCACGTGACCCCCACCCCCCTGCCCCTGCTCGACCAGCTGATCCGGCGCCGCCGGCGCATTCCGGTGACACTGACGCTGATCGGGCTCAATGTCGGCGTGTTCGCGCTGATGCTGCTGTACGGCGCCGGCCTGTGGCACTCCTCGAGCGACGTGCAGTTCGCCTGGGGCGCCAATTTCGGTCCGGCGACCAAGGACGGCGAATGGTGGCGGCTGGGCAGCGCGCTGTTCCTGCACTTCGGGCTGTTCCATCTGGGCATGAACATGCTGTCGCTGTGGGACGGCGGCCGGCTGGTCGAACGCATGTTCGGTCCGGTGCGCTTCATCGCGATCTATCTGGTGAGCGGTCTGGCCGGCAATCTGCTGTCGCTGATCGCGCAGGGCGACCGGGCGGTGTCGGGCGGCGCATCGGGCGCCATCTTCGGCGTGTATGGCGCGTTGCTGAGCTTTCTGTGGCAGCAGCGCGACACGCTGGAGCGCCGCGAATTCACCCGCCTGTTCTGGGGAGCCTGCCTGTTCGCGGCCATCACCATCTTTCTCGGCTTCCAGATCCCGGGCATCGACAACGGTGCGCACATCGGCGGCTTCATCGCCGGCGTGCTGGCCGGTGCCGCGCTGGCGCAACCGCTGGGCGACAGCGCAAAACCGCTGCTTGGCCGCTATCGCACGCGGACCGCCTCGGCCGGGCAGTGGCTGGCTGGCTTCACGCTGGTGACCGCGCTGGTCCTGCTGGTCATCGGCATTCCGTCGCCGCGCTATCGCTGGAGCGAAGAGGTGATGGCACGCGGCGAGATTCGTGAGTTCATCGGCGAAGACAAGCGCATCGCCGACCGCTGGACGCAGCTGATCGGCGACGCGCAATCGTCCGGTGCATCCTTCGACGAACTGGCCGGGCGGATCGAAACCGAGGTGGCCGACGCCTATCAGCAAAGCTTCGACGAACTGACCGACCTGCGCCTCAGCCCGGAAGCACCGTCGGCGCCGACGCTGGAAAGCCTGCGCCGCTACGCCGAACGGCGGCTCGACGCCTCGCGCGCGCTGGTCGACGGCCTGCGTGCGCATGACATCGAGCGCGTGCGCGAGGCGCTGGAACAGGCCAGCCAGCCACCCCCGCGGGTCAAGCCGCAAAGCAGCAAACCGAACTGAGCGGACTGCGATGCCGCGCCGCTGGATCGCCCATCTGGACATGGACGCCTTCTTCGCCTCGGTCGAGCTGCTGCGCTACCCCGAGCTGCGTGGCCTGCCGATGGTGGTGGGCGGCGGCGCGCGGCATCAGCCCGAACGGCTGCCCGACGGTACACGCCGCTTCGCCCGGCTGCGCGACTATGCCGGCCGCGGCGTTGCCACCACGGCCACCTACGAAGCGCGCGCCTTCGGGGTGCATTCCGGCATCGGCCTGATGAAGGCCGCCGCGCTCGCGCCGGACACCGTGCTGCTGCCGGTCGACTTCGAGGCCTATCGACACCATTCGCGGCTGTTCAAGGCCGCCGTGGCCGAACATGCGCCGCTGATCGAGGACCGCGGCATCGACGAAATCTACATGGACCTGACCGACCTGCCAGGCGCGCAGGAGGTCGTCGGCGACGATCCGCACGGCGGCGTACGCGCCATTGCGCGGCGCATCCAGCAGGCCGTGCACGCGGCAACCGGACTCAGCTGCTCGATCGGCATCACGCCGAACAAGCTGCTGTCCAAACTGGCGTCCGACCTGCACAAGCCGCACGGCATCACGCTGCTGACCGAAGCCGATCTGCCGTCGGTCATCTGGCCGCTGCCGGCCCGACGCATCAACGGCATCGGCCCGAAAGCCAATGCGAAACTCGAGGCACTTGGCATCTGCAGCATCGGCGAACTGGCGGCGGCCGAACCGCACGGGCTGATCGAACAGTTCGGCCAGAGCTACGGCCGCTGGCTGACCGAAGCGGCGCACGGCCGCGATGACCGGCCGCTGGTGACCGCGCGCGAGGCGAAGTCGCTCAGCCGCGAAACCACTTTCGAGCGCGATCTGCATGCGCGCCACGACCGCGCCGAACTGGGCGCCATCTTCACCCGTCTGTGCGAGCGGCTCGCTGACGACCTGCAGCGCAAGGGCTATGTCGCGAAATCCATCGGCGTGAAGATGAGGCGCGACGACTTCAGCATCCTGACCCGCGAGCTGACGCTGCCTGTATACATATGCGATGCGCCTGCGATCCGTCATCACGCAGGCCTGTGCGTCAAGCGCATGCCGCTCGACCGGCGCTTCCGCCTGCTCGGCGTGCGTGCCGGCCACCTGATGCGGGCCGACGCGCTGCCGGCATCGGGTAGCTCGCCCGGCAAGGACGAAGGGCAGCTCGCGCTGCCCTTCTGAACCGGCGTGATCGACGACGCCGCGCTTGTGGGAGCGGCGACGGCTCCGGTCAACGCCCGCAGCCTTCCCGCGCGATCAACCTTCCTGCTTGCGCCGGCGCGCGGCCAGCGTGATCAGGCCGAGGCCGGCCAGCAGCAGCGCGTAGGTTTCGGGCTCGGGCACGGCGGCGACCGGACTGGTCAGCGCAAAACCCAACTGGGCGCCGCCCAGATCGGGAATGCCGAGAAAGCTGACGAGCGCGTCGCCCGCCGGCTCGGACAGGAAGAGGTTGAAACCGCTCAACGTGAACAACGGGACGTCATTGAGCACCGTCGCCCCGACCGTCACCTGACCGAAAATGGTGTCCTGCGCCAGCGTGGTGTCGATGACGAAATTTTCCAGATCGACATCGGTGCCTGCGCGCGACAGCCGCAGCCCGCTGCCGGCGTGCTGGACCATTGCATTGGACAAGTCCGGATCGAGATAGCCGCCGGTGATCGGAAACAGGCCGACCGCATTGCCCGACGCATCGAAACTGAGCGATCCGAGGCCCAGCGCACTGACGGACACGCCTGCGCCCACCAGCGCGGGAGTTGCGGTCAGCACTGTCACCGTAGGTCCGATGGGTTCGATCGGCATGGCCGCGCTGACCGTCATCGGGGAAGCGGCCAGGGCCGCGAGTGCTGCAGTTGCTGCAATCTTCCTGATCATCATGGGTACGCTCCTGAATGGATAGAGTGGTCATGGGCCGGTGGGCCGGCCTTGTGTCGATGTCGTATCGCTCTCGCGTCTATCCTCCCTGTGCACGCGGACCGGATGCGTTGCATCACGCGCACGGCTCCGTCCAGGGACGAAGCAGTGGATAGAAGCTTCGTGCGCTATGAAGTTCCCCCGTGTCACGCGAACATCACGCAATCGTCACGCAATCGTCACGCAGGTGCGCCGGACGCCCGGAACCGCATGGGGTCACGCCGGGTCACTGGGTGGCCATGTCACGCAACCCGGACTCGACCCTCTTGGACGGCGGCCGCACACGCCTGTGTGAAGACGCGCCCTGCCCGCTGTGCGGGCGTCCGATGCGCGCCGGATCAGTGGTGGATCAGCACCATCTGGTACCGAAGTCGAAGGGCGGTCGTGTCACGGTTCTGATGCATCGCATCTGCCACCGCAAGCTGCACACCGTACTGAGCGAGGACGAACTGGCGCGTGACTACGCCTCGCCGGAGCGATTGCGCGAACACCCCGACATCGCCGCCTTCATCCGCTGGATACGCCGCCGACCGCCGGAATTCGATGACCGGCACCGGCGGCCGCGACGCGCGTGATCGAGCGGTGAATCGCGGCCGGCGAAAGTCCGCCTGATCGACGATGCCCGCCGAACCGGCACCCACCGGCGCTGGCTGCGTTCGACCCTCCCGGTCAGCGTGCCTGTCGTCTCCGTTGGCGCAGTGACGCAAACCCGGGGCCTGGCAGAAGCGCGTCACCCATGAAATCCGATTGACGGATCGACGCCCGGCAACTCGCATTGATTGTTGACACTGTTCTAAAGAAAATAGCGACCGCTACTCATGGGGCGTCGACGAGACTCGGTTGATCGTGCATCGTCATCAAGCTGGAGTGCGCTGCGCGATGCAGGCAGCAGCCGGATCGGGCAGGCCGGGCTGAACCTTCAGGTGCCATGGTTGATCTGTTCTGATTCATCCATTTCAAGAATTGCCCGAGACGCTGATCCGGGCTGTGCAAGACCTCTGCCTGAGCGAACGTGCCGGGGTCACTACCAAAGGAGAGCACGATGAATGCAAGAGATACGTCGGCCGGCAAGTGTCCGGTCATGCACGGCGGCGCCACGACCCAGGACATATCGGTGACCGAGTGGTGGCCCAAGTCGCTCAACCTCGACATCCTGCACCAGCACGACCGCAAGACGAATCCGATGGGCGAATCGTTCAACTATCGGGAAGAGGTGAAGAAGCTGGATTTCGCAGCGCTCAAGAAGGACGTCACGGCGCTGATGACCGACAGCCAGGACTGGTGGCCGGCAGACTGGGGCCATTACGGCGGCCTGATGATCCGCATGGCCTGGCACGCAGCCGGCACCTACCGCACGGCTGACGGCCGCGGGGGCGGCGGCACCGGCAACCAGCGCTTCGCCCCGCTCAACTCCTGGCCGGACAACGGCAACCTCGACAAGGCGCGCCGCCTGCTGTGGCCGATCAAGAAGAAATACGGCAGCAAGCTGTCCTGGGCCGACCTCATGCTGTACGCCGGAACAGTGGCTTACGAATCCATGGGGCTCAAGACCTTCGGCTTCGGCTTCGGCCGCGCCGACATCTGGCATCCGGAAAAGGACATCTACTGGGGTTCGGAAAAGGAATGGCTGGCCCCGACCGATAACCCGAACAGCCGCTACTCCGGCCAGCGCGAACTGGACAACCCGCTCGCCGCGGTCACGATGGGGCTGATCTACGTGAATCCGGAAGGCGTCGACGGTCAGCCCGATCCATTGAAGACCGCGCATGACGTGCGCATCACCTTCGCCCGCATGGCGATGGACGACGAGGAAACCTGCGCGCTGACCGCCGGCGGCCACACCGTCGGCAAGGCACACGGCAATGGCGATGCGGCGCTGCTCGGCCCGAGTCCGGAAGGCGCACCGATCGAGGAACAGGGCTTCGGGTGGATGAACCACACATCACGCGGCGTCGGCAGCAACGCCGTCACCAGCGGGCTGGAAGGCGCCTGGACCACGCACCCGACGAAGTGGGACAACGGGTATTTCAAGCTGCTGCTCGGCTACGACTGGGAACTCCGGCGGAGCCCGGCCGGCGCCTGGCAGTGGGAACCGGTCGACATCCGCGAAGAGGACAAGCCGGTCGACTCGGAAAACCCGGCCATCCGCCGGAACCCCATCATGACCGACGCCGACATGGCGATGAAGATGGATCCGGCCTACCGCAAGATTTCCGAACGCTTCCATGCCGACCCGGCCTATTTCTCTGAGGTGTTCGCGCGCGCCTGGTTCAAGCTGACCCACCGCGACATGGGTGCGAAGGCCCGCTACATCGGGCCTGAGGTGCCGCAGGAAGACCTGATCTGGCAAGACCCGGTACCCGCCGGCAACACCGGCTACGACATCGCCGCGGTCAAGGCGAAGATCGCGGCCAGCGGCCTGTCGATCGGCGACATGGTGGCCACCGCATGGGACAGCGCGCGCACCTTCCGCGGCTCGGACCTGCGCGGCGGCGCCAACGGCGCGCGCATCCGCCTCGCGCCGCAGAAGGACTGGGAAGGCAACGAACCGGCCCGCCTCGCCCGCGTGCTCGGCGTGCTCGAACCCATCGCTGCAGCCGCCGGCGCCAGCTTGGCCGACGTGATCGTGCTGGCCGGCAATGTCGGTCTGGAGCAGGCCATCAAGGCAGCCGGCTTCGGCATCCCGGTGCCTTTCGCGCCGGGTCGCGGCGACGCGTCACAGACGCAGACCGACGTCGAATCCTTCGAAGTGCTCGAACCGGTGGCCGACGGCTTCCGCAACTGGCAGAAGCGCGACTACGTCGTCACCGCCGAGGAGCTGCTGCTCGACCGTGCCCAGCTCATGGGCCTCACCGCACCGGAAATGACCGTGCTGATCGGCGGTATGCGGGTGCTCGGCACCAATCACGGCGGCAGCCTGCACGGCGCATTCACCGACCGCGTCGGCGCATTGACGAATGATTTCTTCGTCAATCTCACCGACATGGCCTACCTGTGGAAGCCGGCCGGCAGCAACCTGTACGAAGTCCGTGACCGCAAGTCCGGCCAGGTGAAATGGACTGCCACCCGGGTCGACCTGGTGTTCGGTTCCAACTCCATCCTGCGCGCCTGCGCAGAGGTCTATGCGCAGGACGACAGCAAGGAGAAGTTCGTGCACGACTTCGTCGCCGCGTGGACAAAGGTGATGACCGCCTACCGCTTCTTTCTGGCCTGACGCCGTCCGCCGCGCCCGCGCAACCGCAAGGGTTTGCGCGGGCGCGGCGGACGCTCCGATCACGGGCCAGGCCCTGTGATCGGAGCGGCGTTCTCCTTGTGGGCGCTTGCCCCTCTGGGAGCCGCGCGCCTGCAATCGCCGACCGCGGGCGGTTCTCCCGCACAGCGTATCCGGCCATCCGTCGCCGGCTCAGGTGGCCAGCAGATGCGCCTTGAACGCACGCGCCAGCGGCGACAGTTTCTTGCCGCCCGGATGCACGATGTGCCAGTTCGACAGCACCGGAAATCCGTCGACATCGATCACGCTCACCCCATGCTCGCCATCCAGACCGTGCAGCGCATGGCGCGACAGCACGGCGATGCCGAGGCCGCCGGCGACGGCTTCCTTGATCGCCTCGTTGCTGCCCAGTTCGAGCCGGATGTCGGGCCGGAAGCGGTGGCTGCGGAAATGCTGGTCGGCCGCCATGCGGGTGCCGGAGCCGCGCTCGCGCAGGATGAAGCGGTGGCTGCGCAGCGCGTCCAGCGGTATCGCTGACCGGCTGGCGAGCGCATCGTCGGCCGATCCCACGACGACGATGGGATTGGTCATGAAGATGTCGTCGCTCAGGTCCATGTCGGCCGGCGGCATCGACATGATGTAGAGATCATCCATGTTTTCGCGCAGGCGCTGCACCACGCCGTCGCGGTTGAGCACTTCGAGGGACACGTCGATCGCCGGATGCCGGGCACAGAAACTGCCGAGCAGGCGCGGCATGAAGTACTGCGCGGTGCTGACGACCGCCACCCTGAGCTTGCCTCTCGTGAGGCCGCGGGCACCGTCGGCCTCCTGCTCGAAGGCGTCCCATGACTGCGCGATCGCGCGCGCGGTCTTGGCCAGTTCCTGGCCGATGTCGGTCAGATACACCTTCTTCGCCACTACTTCGTACAGCGGCAGCCCCACGGCTTCGCTCATGTCCTTCAGCTGCATGGAGGCGGTGGGCTGCGTCACGTGTAGCGCCCGCGCCGCGCCGCTCACGCTGCCGGTTTCGGCCAGAGCCAGAAAGAGCCGCAACTGCCTGAAGGTGATATTCATAGGGTTTTACCTATGTTGCGAGACACAAAAATCGATTTTACCCGATGATCCGAACACCCTAGCATCCGGGGCGAAAGGAGATACCCTCATGCACACACTGCTCGATCCCGCGATCCTGTTCTTCGTGTTCGGCGTTCTTGCCGGCGCGCTGCGCTCCAATCTCGACATTCCGGAGCCGATCAAGAAATTCCTGTCGCTCTACCTGCTGATGGCACTCGGTCTCAAGGGTGGCTTCGCCCTCGCGCAATCCGGCATGAATCCCGGTGTGGCCGCCGGCCTGGCGGCCGCTGTCTTCATGGCCTTTCTGGTGCCGTCAATCGGCTATCTGCTGCTGCGCCGGGTGGCGTCGCGCTTCGACGCAGCGGCCGTGGCCGCCTCCTACGGCTCGGTCAGCGCAGTCACGTTCGTCACGGCCACGCAATATCTGGACAATGCCGGTACCGACTTCGGCGGCCACATGACCGCCGCCATGGTGCTGATGGAATCACCCGCCATCATCATGGCCGTGCTGCTGGCGAATGCGGCGCGTCAGGCGGTGAGCGCACCCGCCGTGGTGGCCTCCGGCGGCGGCGCGGCGGTGATGACCGCAGGCGCGGGCGCGCCGGGTACGCCGATCGGCCGCATCCTGCACGAGTC
Source organism: Methyloversatilis sp. (assembly GCA_016791045.1). Taxonomy (GTDB): domain Bacteria; phylum Pseudomonadota; class Gammaproteobacteria; order Burkholderiales; family Rhodocyclaceae; genus Methyloversatilis. The sequence continues at coordinate 123,124 of JAEUNO010000005.1, forward strand.
CTTCACCGACGGCGCGCAGCTGCTGCTGATCGGCGCCATGTTCATCGGCTACTTCAGCGGCGAAGCCGGCAAGGCCGTGATGCAGCCCTTCGCCGGCGACCTGTTCAAGGGCATGCTGGCCTTCTTCCTGCTGGACATGGGTCTGATGGTGGCGCGCAATTTCGATCTGGCGCGCAAGGCGTCGCGCTGGCTGCTGGTCTACGCCACCGTGGCGCCGGTCGTGCATGCCGCGATTGCCCTGGCGCTCGCTGCCGCGCTGGGCATGGGCGCAGGCGACGCCACCCTGCTGATGGTGCTGTCGGCCAGCGCGTCCTACATCGTGGTACCTGCGGTATTGCGTACCGCCATACCGGAAGCCAACCCGGCCCTCTATTTCGGGCTCAGTCTGGGCGTCACCTTCCCGCTCAACCTGCTCATCGGCATACCGGTGTATGCAGCGGCGGCGGCGCGGGTGCTGGGCTGAGATCCGTGCGGACACTGGAGCGCGCAACGCGGTCCGTGGCCCGCACGCTGCATACCCGGACGGCGCGCGTCATGCGATTGAATGCCGGCAGACCTTAGCGCCGCCGCCCGGGCACCGGCGCCGGCTTGTCCGGCAGGCCGAGCGCGGCACGCGACAGGCGGTCGGCGTCGCGGTTGCGGTGGCGCGGCACCCATTCCAGGCTGACCGATTCGAAGCGGGCGAGCAGCGCTTCGGTGCGCACGACCAGTTCGAGCAGCGGCGCGATGGCGGTGCGCTGTTCGCCGCGCAGGTGGCGGACCACGAAGTCGCTGTCGCCGCGTATACATATATGGCGGGCGCCGAGACCACCGGCATGTTCGAGTGCGGCGCACAGTGCAATCAGCTCGGCCTCGTTGCTGCAGCCACTGCGCCCGGCCGGGCTGGACAGCTCGATGCGCTTGCCCTGGGGCGACACCAGCAGCGCGCCCAGACCGATGCGGCCCGGGTTGGGCAGCGCGCAGCCATCGAACCAGATCTGCCAGGTCGATGAGGGCGCGGGTCCGGCCGGACGTTCCGGCGAAGGTTCGGGCGAGAGAGGGGCGGAGGTCGGCACCGGCAGATGGTGCCATGCGGCACTCGCGTGCGGGCGAAGCGCTGCGCGCGCCATCCCCTATAATCCGCCCTCCCCCAACCGGCGCGATGCCGGATCTCTGGAGACGCACATGGGCTTTCTCGCCGGCAAGAAAATACTGATCACCGGACTGTTGTCCAACCGCTCGATCGCCTACGGCATCGCCCAGGCCTGTCACCGCGAAGGCGCGGAACTGGCGTTCACCTACCAGAACGAGCGCTTCACCGATCGCGTCACCAAGATGGCGGGGGACTTTGGATCATCGATGGTATTCGCCTGCGACGTGGCCGACGACGCGCAGATCGCCGCACTGTTCGAACAGCTGGGCTCGGCCTGGGACGGACTGGACGGCCTGGTGCACTCGATCGCCTTTGCCCCCGGCGAGGCGCTCGACGGCGACTTTCTCGACGGCCTTTCGCGCGAAGCCTTCCGCACGGCGCATGAAGTCAGCGCCTACAGCTTCCCGGCGCTGGCGAAGGCGGCGCGCCCGATGATGCAGGGGCGCAATGGCGCGGTGCTGACGCTGTCCTACCTCGGCGCGGTGCGTGCCTTGCCCAATTACAACGTGATGGGGCTGGCCAAGGCCAGCCTTGAAGCATCCGTACGCTACCTCGCTGCCTGCCTCGGTCCGCAGGGCATCCGCGCGAACGCCGTGTCGGCCGGTCCGATCAAGACGCTCGCGGCGTCGGGTATCGGCAACTTCGGCAAGCTGCTCGCCTATAACGAAAAAGTGGCCCCGCTGCGCCGGAACGTGACCATCCAGGAAGTGGGCAATGTCGCCGCCTTCCTGCTGTCGGATCTCGCCAGCGGCGTGACCGGCGAGGTCACCTACGTCGACGCCGGCTTCAGCCAGACTGCGCTGGGCGCCGTCGACTGAGTCCGGGCCCAACATGCGGGAGCGGCGGCCTTGCCGCGATGGATGCCGCGATGATCGTTGATCAACGTGCCAATCGCGGCGGGGCCGCCGCTCCCCACAGCACGCGTCGTCACATCCAGCCTGTATCCTGCTTGCATCCGGGGCATTCGCCCCCAACTACCGCGATGTTCAAACGGTTCCGGAGGCAGGCTATGCGCAAGTTGTGGATGTCACTGTTGGCTCTCATCACCGTCACCCTGCTGTCGGGCTGCGGCTACAACACGCTGCAGTCGGGCGACGAACAGGTGAAGGCGGCGTGGTCGGAGGTGCTGAACCAGTATCAGCGCCGCGCCGATCTCATCCCGAATCTGGTCAATACGGTGAAGGGCTTCGCCGAACAGGAAAAGGACATCCTGATCCGCGTGACCGAAGCGCGTGCCAAGGTCGGTGCCATCCAGGCCACCCCGGAACTGATCAACGATCCACAGGCATTCGCGAAATTCCAGGCCGCCCAGGGCGAAATGGGCAGCGCGCTGTCGCGCCTGCTGGTGGTCGCCGAAAACTACCCGCAGCTCAAGTCGGACGCCAACTTCCGCGACCTGCAGGCGCAGCTCGAAGGCACGGAAAACCGCATCACCGTGGCGCGCAACCGCTACATCAAATCGGTGCAGGACTACAACGTGACGGTGCGCTCCTTCCCGAGCAACCTGACCGCCATGGTGTTCGGGCATGACGTGAAGCCGAACTTCACGGTCGAGAACGAGGCCGAGATTGCCCGCCCGCCGACGGTGGATTTCGGCACCGCACCGGCGAAACCGGCGGGCGCCACGCAGTGAGCCCGCAGTGAACCTGATGTCCGGCCTGCGCGCCGCTTGCGGCGCGTTGCTGCTGTTCGCCACGCTGGTCTTCGCGCAGCTGGCGGTACCGCCGCTGACCGCGCGCGTCACCGACCAGACCGGCACGCTGAGCACGGCCACGACGGCCGCGCTCGAACAGTCCCTGGCGGCCTTCGAGGCGCGCAAGGGCAGCCAGATCGCGGTGCTCGTCGTGTCGACGACCGCGCCGGAAACGATCGAGCAGTACGCACTGCGCGTCGCCGAAACCTGGAAGCTCGGCCGCCAGGGCGTCGATGATGGCGCGCTCTTGCTGGTGGCCAGGGACGATCGCGCGCTGCGCATCGAGGTCGGGTACGGGCTGGAAGGCGCGCTGAGCGACATCACGGCCAAGCGGATCATTGCCGAGATCATCACGCCGCGCTTTCGCGAAGGCGACTTCGACGGTGGCGTGCGCGCCGGCGTCGAACGCATGGTGTCGGTGATCGACGGCGAGCCGCTGCCGGCCGTGTCGCCGAAGGCGGGTCAATCGGCAGGCGACATCGAAGGCTATGTGCCGGTGCTGTTCGTCATTGCGCTGGCCATGGGCGGCATCCTGCGCTCGGTGCTGGGCCGCCTGCCCGGCGCTCTGGTGACCGGCGGCGCAGTCGGCTTCGTCGCCTGGCTGATGGTGGGTGCGCTGGGGATCGCCATCGCCGCCGGCATCATCGCGCTGCTGGTCACGCTGTTCGGTGGTGGCGGGCGCGGGCTCGGCGGCATGGGCGGCGGCGGGCGGGGTGGCGGCTTCGGTGGAGGCGGCGGCTTCGGCGGCGGTGGCGGCGGTTTTGGCGGCGGCGGCGCATCGGGTCGATGGTGAGAAAACCCATGAGCCAGCGGACGGACGAGCAAGTGAACGGAGGGAGGCCATGACCGTGCTGCGCATGCTCAAGCATGCCTTCCATCTGCCCTGGCAGATGCGCCGCGCCTTTCCGGCGGAGACGCTGCGCGCCATCGAACAGGCGATCACGGCCAGCGAAACGCGTCACGCCGGTGAGCTGCGTTTCGTGGTCGAGGGTGCGCAGGCTCCGCTGGCAGTGTGGCGCGGCCAGACCGCACGCGAGCGCGCGATCGAGGTGTTCTCGCTGTTGCGCATCTGGGACACGGCGCACAACAACGGCGTGCTGGTCTACCTGCAGATGGCCGACCACGACATCGAAATCGTCGCCGACCGCGGCATCCGCGCCCGCGTTGGCGACGCCGAATGGGCGGTGCTGTGCCAGCAGCTCGAAGCGCGCTTCGCCCGCGGCGAATTCCGCGCCGGCGCGCTGGAGTGCGTCGAGGCGGTCACGCAGGCACTGGCGCGCCACTTCCCGCCCGACGGCCACCCGCACAACGAACTGCCGGACCGGGTGGTTCTGCTGTAGACGCCGGCCGGCACCCGCCGGCGCAACCAACCCGTCGATCCGTTGCCCAAGCGCGGACTGTCACCCCCGGCCGGGTAAAATCCGCCCTTCGGGCCTGTACGGCGCACCCTTGCAGCCCCTCTCGGAGAAAGATTTGCTGAGCTATTTCGAACGACGGGTCGATCCGTATCCGGACGGCACGCCGCCCTCGCCGCCCAAAGGCCTGTTCGCCTTCCTGTGGAGCGGCACCGAAGGCATGCGCGGGCTGATCCTGCTGATGACCGCGTGTACCGCTCTGATCGGCGTGTTCGAAGCCATGCTGTTCGCCATGCTGGGCAACATCGTCGACTGGCTGGGCAAGATCGAGCCGGCACAGCTTTGGGTGGAGGAGCGCACCCACCTGCTGATGCTGGGCGGCATCCTGCTGGCCAGCCCGCTGCTGATCGCCCTGCAGACGCTGATCAAGCACCAGTCGCTGGCGGGCAACTTCCCGATGCGGCTGCGCTGGAACTTCCACCGGCACATGCTCGACCAGAGCATGAGTTTCTATCAGGACGAATTCGCCGGCCGCATCGCCGCCAAGGTGATGCAGACCGCGCTGGCCGTGCGCGACACCTGGATGATCGTGGCCGACATCCTGGTGTTCGTCGTCATCTACTTCGTCACCATGGTGGCCGTGGTCGGCAGTTTCGACCTGTGGCTGCTGCTGCCTTTCGCCGGTTGGCTGTCGCTGTACGTGGCGGCCATGGTCTACTTCGTGCCGCGGCTGGGCAAGGTGGCGCAGTCGCAGGCGGACGCCCGCTCGCTGATGACCGGCCGCATCACCGACGCGTATACCAATATCGCGACCGTCAAGCTGTTTTCGCATTCGGCGCGCGAAGCGCTGTTCGCGCGCGACGCGATGCGAGAATTCATGGTGCCGGTGTACGCACAGAGCCGGCTGGTCACCGGCTTCGAAATCGTCAATCACATCCTGAGCATGGGACTGATCGCGAGCACTGCCGGTACCACCCTGTGGCTGTGGATGCACGGCCAGGTCGGCGTCGGCGCGGTGGCCGCGGCCACCGCCATGGCGCTGCGCCTGAACGGCATTTCGCACTGGGTGATGTGGGAACTGGCGTCGCTGTTCGAACAGATCGGTACCGTGCGCGACGGCATCAACACGCTTTCGCGGCCGCGGCTGGTGAATGACCGTGCCGACGCGCAGCCGCTGCAGGTGACGCGCGGCGACATCCGCTTCGAGCATGTCACGTTCGATTACGGCAATGGACATGGCAGCGGCGAGCGGGTGATCGACGACCTGTCGCTGCACATCCGGCCGGGCGAAAAGATCGGTCTGGTCGGCCGCTCCGGCGCCGGCAAGTCGACGCTGATCAACCTGCTGCTGCGCTTTCACGACGTCGAGGGCGGCCGCATCCTGATCGACGGTCAGGACGTTTCGCTCGGCACCCAGGACAGCCTGCGCGCGCAGATCGGCATGGTCACGCAGGACACCTCGCTGCTGCACCGCTCGGTGCGCGACAACATCCTGTACGGCCGTCCGGACGCCGACGATGCCGACATGATCGCCGCCGCCGAACGCGCGGAAGCCGACGAATTCATCGCCGACCTGGTCGATCCGAAGGGCCGGCGCGGCTACGATGCCCATGTCGGCGAACGCGGCGTGAAGCTGTCGGGCGGGCAGCGGCAGCGGGTGGCGATCGCCCGCGTCATGCTGAAGGACGCCCCCATCCTGCTGCTCGACGAGGCGACCAGTGCGCTTGATTCGGAAGTGGAAGCCGCGATCCAGGCCAGCCTGTACCGGCTGATGACCGGCAAGACCGTGGTCGCGATCGCGCACCGCTTGTCGACCATCGCCGCGATGGACCGCCTGATCGTGCTCGATCGCGGCCGCATCGTCGAGGAAGGCGACCACGCGACGCTGCTGGCCCGCGGCGGGCTGTACGCACGGCTGTGGGCGCACCAGAGCGGCGGCTTCCTCGGCGAGGATGTCGATGAGCCGGCGGAAGCGGCCACTGCCGCCGTGGCCTGAACGGGCGGCAGGCCCCGCCGGGGCCTGCCTGACAGGTCAGCCGGCGGAGCGGCGGTCCGGAAAGTCGATGAGCACGCGGTTGCGCCGACGGTCGACGATCGGCGCAGCCGTTCCTTCATTCATCGGCTGCACGCCGACCAGACTGGCCATGCCGGCGCGCGCGAGATCGAGCGCTGCCACATAGTCACGCGCCAGTCGCAGGATGCGCGCGCTGTTCGGCGCGCCGAGCGGGCGGCGCACCACCGAGCGCGCAGGCGCCGCATCGCCATCGTCGGACGGCGTGCGCCGCTCGCGCATTTCTCCGCGCGCCACGTCAGTCACCTCGTTCTGCATGCGGAACAGCCGCTCGCGCAGGGACACGAGCGAGGTCGTCAGGCGGACCACGGTGGCCATGGTCGGCGGTTCGTTCGCGGCATCCGGACCCGCCGCGCGCGATGCATTCGAGGTGCTGCGCAACCGGGAGAAGTGCGTCTCCCACACGCAGGCATCCCACTCGCTGTCGACATTGCCGCCGGCCGCCTGCCAGGCGGCGACGACATCGAGTTCGCGCTCCCAAGCCATGCCGAAGCCGGCATTCTCCGCCTGCAGCACATCAACGGGCGGGAGGAATTCGGCTGCGATGTCCTCCCTGGGTCCGGCACCAGCCCTCGCCTCGCGTCCGGTCGTCGAACAAGGGTCAGGGTCGGGAGTCTTTCCTGCACGTTTCATGACGGTCTCCTCCATCTGTCGTGACACTTCACCCGCTGCGGCGGGTGGCCGCACGAGTGAAGATTGCCAGGTTCGTTTCCAGCGTCGGCGCCCGCACGGCGCGGGCCTCGGGCGCCGCCGGGCATGATCGTCTGCCGGCCGGTTATTCGAATATTGTTGGATGGCAGGGCGGGCGCAGCTTTACAGCGTAGAGGTTTTCGCGCAGGTTTCCCGCTGCACTGCAGCGATGTCGTCCTGACCCCACCATGAAAGCGCACCGCATGTCCGAAACGCCCGACGATGCAGACCTGATCACCCGCTCCACGCTGGGCCACTACGATCGCCATGCCGAGGACTACTGGCAGGGGACGCGCGACCACGATGTGAGCCAGAACATCGCCGCCCTGCTGTCATTCATCGAAGCCGAGCCGCCATTCGAGCTGCTGGATTTCGGCTGCGGACCCGGCCGCGACCTGAAGGCGCTGAAGGACATGGGCCACCGCCCGACCGGGCTCGAAGGCGCCGCGCTTCCGGCCGCGATGGCACGCGCGTTCAGCGGCTGCACGGTCCTGGAACAGAATTTCCTCGAGCTCGACCTGCCACCGGCGCGTTTCGACGGCGTCTTCGCCAATGCCTCGCTGTTCCATGTCCCGTCGCGTCTGCTGCCCGGGGTGCTGGGCAAGCTGTTCGCCGCACTCAAGCCCGGGGGCGTGCTGTTCAGTTCGAATCCGCGTGGCAACGGACAGGAGGGGTGGAATGGCGAACGCTACGGCAGTTACCACGACCTCGACGGCTGGCGCCGCTATCTGAGCGGCGCCGGCTTCGTCGAACTGACCCACTACTACCGCCCGCCCGGCCTGCCGCGCGAACAGCAGAACTGGCTGGCCAGCGTGTGGCGCCGGCCGGCCGACTGAGCGGGCCGGATGACTGCGCGGCCGGACGTGTTGCCGGACACGCCACAGCGCGTGATCAGAGGGTGGAATCGCGAGCGCGGCTCGCTCCTGCAGGAACCGCGCCGCCCGTGTAGGAGCGACCCCCGGTCGTGATCGGCGCGTCGATCGTGCGCCAGCGCGTGTTCGGAGGGTTGAATCGCGAGCGGGGCTCGCTCCTACAAAAACCGTGCCGCGCCTGTAGGAGCGACCCCCGGTCGCGAGCCGCGCGTCGATCGTGCGCTGGCGCGTGTTCGGAGGGTGGAATCGCGAGCGGGGCTCGCTCCTACAAGAACGTGCCTCCGCTGTAGGAGCGACCCCCGGTCGCGATCCGCGCGTCGATCGTGCGCCGGTGCGTGTTCGGAGGGTTGAATCGCGAGCGGGGCTCGGTCCTGCAAAAACCGTGCTGCCCCTGTAGGAGCGACCCCCGGTCGCGATCCGCGCGTTGATCAAGCACCGGCGCGTATTCGGAGGGCGGCATCGGCGAGCCGTGCTCGCCGAATCCCCGGTTCCGTTCCTGCGGGCGCGTCAGCGTGACCAGGCCTGCATCGCGCGGCCTTCCGGCAATTCGGTTTCGCCGGCCGGATTCAGCGGCCAATGCCAGGTGTCGTGCTGCAGCCAGCCGGACGCGGCAAGGCGCGCCGGCAGGCCGGGCAGCAGGGGCATGTCGGCAGGCCCGGGCGGCGGATGCGTCTGCGCGTATTCGATGATCAGGCAGGCATGCGCCGCCTGCTGAAGTGCCTCGACATGCGCCTGCTGGATGGCACGGCCGCGCCGCTCGACCTCGGGTTCGGCCATGCCCTGCCGCAACCACGCGGCGCAGGGCAGCAGCGGCAACTGGCTCAGCAGGTTGACCGATGCGCACCAGGCGTCACCGGGCAGGGGCGGCAATGCTTCGGACGGATTCCGCAAGGACGCACCGGACGGATCGGCCATCAGTCCGGTCACGTCCTGCATCACACAGGCCACGCGCCCGGGATAACGGCGCGCCGCCTCACGCGCCGCCGGCGCGAAGGCGACGTCGACCAGATCGATGCGTTCGAAGCAGTCGAGCAGGTCTTTGAGCGGCACGTCGTGCAGCAATCCGGCGCCCATGACCCAGCCCCTTTTCGGCGCATCGCGCGCCTCGGCCGCCTGCCGGGCGGATGCCCGCAGCGCGGCACGCGTGTGCGCGAGATGGTCGGCCCAGTGATCGCGCAGGCGCCGGTGGCGCACGACGAGCGCCGCCGCTTCGCGCCGGTAACCCAGGCGCCGGGCCGCTGGCAGACAGTCGATGCGCCACCAGGCGAGCAGTTCGGCGATCACGTTGCGGCGCCGCCACCCGGGGCGTGCAGCGCACGGGCGCGCGGCGCCGGATCCTGCCGATAGAACAGCGCCAGCTGCGCATAGAGATCCGGCCACACGTCCTGGATCAGATCGGGAATTTCGAAGAAGCATTCCGACATGACGGCGAAGAACTCGGCCGGGCTTTCCGCGGCGTAGTCGTCGATGCCGGTTTCGACACCGGCTTCGATGTCGGCGCAGAAGCGCTGGTAGGCGTCGGACCACACCCCGGCCCAGCGCGCCACGCTCATGCCTTCGTGCAGCGGCGGCAGGCCGTCGGCGTCGCCATTGCGCATGTCGAGCTTGTGCGCGAATTCGTGGATGACGACATTCACGCCGTCAGCCGCGTGATCGTCCGGCTGCCAGGACAGCAGCACCGGGCCGCCGGCCCAGGCTTCGCCGATCAGCGGCTCCTTGTACTCATGCACCACGCCGGCGTCGTCCACGCTCTGCCGCGGCACCAGGAAGTCGCCCGGATAGAGCACCACGCCGACCCAGTCGTCGTACCAGTCCAGCCCCAGCCGGAGGATGGGCAGACAGGCCTGCAGCGCGATCTCGAGCAGCTGGTCGTCGTGCAGCACCATGTCGTGCGCGCCGTGGAACTGCCGGCTGGCGATGAACTGGCGCGCCAGTTCGCGCAGCAGCGGCCGGTCGGCCGGGTCGAGGTAGTCGAGAAAGGGCAGCCGCGCCTCGATGCGCGCCCAGGTGTCCGGCGCCACATCGGGCAGGTCGGCTTCGGCCGGCGCAAGCGCGCGTCTGAGCCAGTGAAACATTTGGCAATGGTCCTTGCTTGCGTAAGGTCGGGGGCGCGCCTATCGTACTGGCTCCGCAACCATGAAAGGAGGTGATCCGTGATGAAACGTCTCGCGATCCTGTTGGGGCTGGCGATGTTTGCGTCGTCCAGCGTTGTCATTGCATGCCCGGGCGAAAAGCACGGCGACGCCAAACCCCAGAGCTCCCAACCGGACAAGCCGAAGACCTGATTCGGGACAACTGTCGTGAGACAGATGTCAGCGGGGCGGCCGAGTGATCGGTCGCCCCTTTTTGTTTCCGCCCCCGGCATCCCCGCCGCATCCGCCCATGCTGCTGCGCCGCAAGCCCCCGCGTCCCTGATCAGCGATAATCCCGAACATGGTTTCCGTCGTCCATTCCCTCGTCAGCGCAGATACTGCCCGCACCACGCTCGAACTGCTGGCCGACGGTCTGGGTGACGCCGAGGCCGCCACGTTGCGGGCCGCCCACGACCGCGTGGCGACGCTGTACGCGGGTCGTACGCTCGGCACCGGCGAGCCGATGCATGAACACGTGGTGGGTCAGGCGCTGATCTGCGCCTCGCTGCGGCTCGACCTCGAAACCCGTCTGGCGGCGCTTCTTTTCCCGCTGCACGAAGTCATCGACGACGCCGATCAGCAGATCGCAGAACAGTACGGCCAGTCGGTCAGCGAGCTGGTGTCCGGCCTGCAGCGGCTTGATCATCTGCGCCTGATCACCCGCTCGCACGCCACCAAGAGCACCACCGGTGCAGAGATCGGCAACCAGGCCGAAGTGCTGCGCAAGATGGTGCTGGCCATGGTGGCGGACGTCCGTGTCGTCATGCTGCGACTGGCGTCGCGCGTGCAGAGCCTGCGCTGGCTCACGGTCAATCCGAACGAGCAGCGCATCGACATGGCGCGCGAATCGCTCGACATCTATGCGCCGCTCGCCAACCGGCTCGGCGTGTGGCAGCTGAAGTGGGAGCTGGAAGACCTGTCCTTCCGCTTTCTCGAACCGGACACCTACAAGCGCATCGCGAAGCAGCTCGACGAGAAGCGCCTCGAACGTGAAGCGTTCATCGCCGATTCGATGGCGCGGCTGCGGGCCGAGCTGGCCGGCGCCGGCATCAAGGCGGAAATCCAGGGCAGGCCGAAGCACATCTACAGCATCTGGAACAAGATGCGCGCCAAGCGCATCGAGTTCGCCGAGGTGTACGACGTGCGCGCGCTGCGCGTGCTGGTCGACGAGGTGCGCGACTGCTACGCCGCGCTCGGCGTGGTGCACCAGCTGTGGCAACCGCTGCCGCGTGAGTTCGACGACTACATCGCGCATCCGAAGGGCAACAACTACCGCTCGCTGCACACCGCGGTCGTGGCGCCGGACGGCCGTTCGCTCGAGGTGCAGATCCGCACGCGCGAGATGCACCAGCACGCCGAGATGGGCGTGGCGGCGCACTGGCGCTACAAGGAAGGTTCGGGTCAGGACAAGGATTACGACGACAAGATCGCCTGGCTGCGCCAGCTGCTGTCGTGGCGCGACGAAATCGCCGACCACTCGGAGTGGGTGGAGCAGTTCAAGCGTGCCGCGCTCGACGACACGCTGTACGTGCTCACGCCGCAGGGCAAGGTGATCGACCTGCCGCAGGGTGCAACGCCGATCGACTTCGCCTACCGGCTGCACACCGATCTGGGCCACCGCTGCCGCGGTGCGCGTGTGAACGGCCAGCTGGTACCGCTCAATACGCCGCTCGACAACGGACAGCGGGTCGAAATCATCGCCGCCAAGCAGGGCGGGCCGTCACGCGACTGGCTGAACCCGCAGCAGGGCTACATCGCGACCCATCAGGCTCGCGTGAAGGTGCGCCGCTGGTTCGCCCAGATCGAGGAAGGCGAAACGCTGGCGCAGGGCCGCAACTGGCTCGTGCGCGAGCTGTCGCGCGAAGGCGCGACGCAGACCAATCTGGACGAACTGGCACAGAAGCTGGGCTACAACAGCGTGGACGCCATGCTGATCGCGTGCGCGCACGGCGAGGTCGGACCGCGCGCGATTCATGTTGCGCTCAAGGGTGAGGAGCCGCTCCCGGACGAACCGCTGATCAAGCCACGCGCACCGCGTGCCGTGGGGGAACGCGGCGTGCTGGTGGAAGGTGTCGGCAAGCTGCTGACCCAGCTCGGTCGCTGCTGCAAGCCGGCCCCGCCGGATCCGATATCGGGCTTCGTCACGCGCGGACGCGGTGTAGCGGTCCACCGCAGCGACTGCCCGAACTACATCAACATGGTGGCGCGCAACCCGGAGCGCGTGGTCGACGCGCAGTGGGGCGAAATCGCCAGCCAGGATCCGGAATCGCGCTTCGCCGCCGACCTGCTGGTCGAAGCGCATGACCGGCAGGGTTTGCTGCGCGACATCTCCGAACTGCTGTCGCGCGAGCGCATCAATGTGACGGCGGTGAGCACGCTTTCGAAGGCCGACATGGCACGCATGAGCTTCACGGTTGAAATCGCCAGCGTCGGCCAGATCCAGAAGATACTGACACTGCTGCGCGACGTCGACGGCGTGGTCGAGGCGCGGCGGGGCTGAGCCGCCCGCCCCCCGCGCACCGGCCACACTCAGAAAAGTTCGACTTCGCCGGTCGACATGGCCGTCTGGCTGACCGCATTCACGCTCATCACCCGCGTGGCGGCTTCGGCGTCGGCCAGCAGGCGCGACAACACCTCGTTGCGCTGGGTCACCCGCGACACGCCGTCGCGCTGCTCGAGGTCGCGGTGCGCGTCGAACACGCCATTCACGTAGTGCGCCATCAGTTGCGACTGTTCGCGCACGCGCGCCAGCACCTGATTCACCATGTCCTCGAACTGCATCGACACGATGCTCTGCATCACCGTGTCGTGGATGGCACCCGACAGCTCGTTCACGCGATCGGCCTGCAGGGCGGCGTGACGGTTGATGTCCTCCATCCGGCGCCGCAGCTGTTCCGCGTTTGCCTCGGCCGCGCGCGCCGAACCGATGTCGGTGCTGGCCGACTGCGTCACCACCTGACCGGTTTCGACGATGGATTCGTTCACGTGCTTGAGCAGCGTACCGATTTCGTGGCTGAAGGATTCCGTGCGTTGCGCGAGCTTGCGCACTTCATCGGCGACCACCGCGAAGCCGCGCCCCGCCTCGCCGGCGCGCGCCGCTTCGATTGCCGCATTCAACGCAAGCAGTGAGGTCTGGCGGTTGATCTCGTTGACCTGGCCGATCAGGCCACGCACCTGATCGAGCTGGCCGCGCACGCCCTGAAAACGTTCGGCGATGACGATGCTGTCGGCGCCGAGTTTTTCCGCCGTGGCGACGAAGGCCGACAGGGCCGTCCGGGTGTCCTGCGCAAAGCGTTCGATGTCGGCCCTGCGCTGCGCCTGTTCTTCGTCGGCCGCGAGTGCCTGCAGCTGTTCGACCATCGCACGCAGCGTGTCCTGCCCGCTGCTTTCGCGCAGCCTGCTCGCGGCGCCCGACACGATGCCCTGGCTGTGCTCGAGCGAACCCTGCAGGCGCTGGAACTGTTCGCGGCTGCCGGTGGCCAGCGCCGAACACAGTTCGTCATAGCGACCGACGCTGTGGTCGATCTCCGCCATGCGGGCGGCCTGACGGGCCGCATGATGCCGACGTGCCCGCCGGCTCAGCACCTGCGACGCGATCAGGCTGGCGATCGCTGCCGCCAGCAAAGCGTGGATCCATCCTGTCGCCAGCCCGCCCGCCGACAGTCCTGCCGCGATGCCACTCAAAACCAGACCTGCCCATACCGCGACGTCGTCGCCCCGCATCGACCGCATGCCCATGATTGCCCGTGTCCTGTCTGTTGGAAATGTTTGACGTGAGCTTAATCGGCCGATCTGGACCCAGTCTTGAACCGGCAATCGTGCGAATTGACCGGGTCGGGCAGGAATGGCGGGCGGACAAGACGGAGGGGCGGGCGCGGACGGTGCTGGTGGCCCCAACAGGAATCGAACCTGTACCTACCCCTTAGGAGGGGGTTGTTGTATCCATTCAACTATGGAGCCGGCGGCCGCGATTGTACCCGGGTGACCGGCTTGCTGCGGTGCGGCGATATACTGCTGCGCCGCTCCACTTCCCGTGTTCCCCATGCCACTGATCACCCTCGATGACGCCTGCCTTGCTTTCGGCGACGTGCCGCTGCTCGACCACACCGCGCTGGTGGTCGAACCCGGCGAGCGGCTGGCACTGATCGGACGCAATGGCACCGGCAAATCCAGCCTGCTGAAGATTCTCGCCGGCGACGCCGCGCTCGACGACGGCACGTTCTGGCGCCAGCCCGGCATGAAGCTGGCCTATGTGTCGCAGGAACCGAAATTCGAACCCGGTGCACGCGTATTCGACGCCATCGCGCAGGGACTGGGCGAACTGGCGCAACTGCTGATCGACTATCACGATGTGGCCGACGCGATGGCGCACGGCGACGAAACCGTGTTCGACCGCATGTCGGAACTGCAGGATGCGCTCGAACATCATCAGGCCTGGCGCTTCGAGCAGCGCATCGAACAGGCGCTGGAGCGGCTGGCGCTGCCGGGCGACGCGAAGGTGGAATCGCTGTCCGGCGGCATGCTCAAGCGCGTGGCGCTGGCGCGCGCGCTGGTGGCCGAACCGGACATGCTGCTGCTCGACGAACCGACCAACCACCTCGACCTCGACGGCATTGCCTGGCTGGAAGCGCTGTTGAACGACTTCCGTGGCGCCAGCCTGGTGATCACCCACGACCGGCGCTTCCTCGACAGCTTCGCCAGCCGCATCCTCGAACTGGATCGTGGGCAGCTGCGCAGCTACCCCGGCCGCTACGCCGAATACGTGGCGCGCAAGGCCGACGAACTGTCGGCCGAGGCGCTCGAATCGGCGCGCGCCGACAAGTTGCTGGCGCAGGAAGAGGTGTGGATACGCAAGGGTGTCGAGGCGCGGCGCACGCGCGCCCAGTTCCGCGTCAAGCGACTCGACGAGTTGCGCGCCCGGCGCGAAGCGCGCCGTGACCAGATGGGCCGGGCACGCATCGAGGTCGATCGCGGCGAAGCGTCGGGCCAGCTGGTGGCCGAACTGGAAGACGTCAGCAAGCGCTTCGGCGAAAAGGTGGTCGTGCGCAACTTCACGGCGCGCATCGTGCGCGGCGACAAGGTCGGCTTCATCGGCCCGAACGGTGCCGGCAAGACCACGCTGCTCAAGCTCATCCTCGGTCAGCTGCAGGCCGACAGCGGTGTGGTGCGCAACGGCACGCGCATCGAGGTCGCCTATTTCGACCAGTTCCGCAGCCAGCTCGACGATTCGGCCACGCTGGCCGAGGTGATCAGCCCGGGGTCGGACTTCGTCGAGATCGCCGGCAAGCGCACGCATGTGATCGGCTATCTGGGCGACTTCCTGTTCCCGCCGCAGCGCGCGCGCGCCAAGGTCGAATCGCTGTCCGGCGGCGAGCGCAACCGCCTGCTGCTGGCACGGCTGTTCGCCCGCCCGGCCAATGTGCTGGTGCTCGACGAACCGACCAACGATCTCGACATGGAAACGCTGGATCTGCTCGAACAGCTGCTGCAGGACTACGACGGCACCGTGCTGCTGGTGTCGCACGACCGCGCCTTCCTCGACGCCGTGGTCACGCAGACCGTTGCCTACGAAGGCGACGGACGCTGGCGCGAATACATCGGCGGCTACACCGACTGGGTGGCGCAGCGCGCCACGGTGCAGGCGGCCGCCAGTGCGGCAGCGAAAGTCACCGTCGCGCCGGCGGTGAAAGGCGACAAGCCGGTCGCCGCCGCTGCGAAGTCGAAGCTCAGTTTCAAGGAACAGAAGGAACTGGACGGACTGCCCGATCTGATCTCCAGGCTGGAAGCCGAACAGACAACGCTCACCGACCGCCTGTCGGCCGGCACGGGTACCGATGCGGCGAAGGTATCGGCGCGCCTGGGCGAACTGGCCACTCTGATCGATCAGGCGATGGTGCGCTGGGAGGCGCTGGAAGCACGCCGCTGAACCGGATCATGCGTTCAGGGTTGCTGAGGCTCGTCCGGCTGCGGCGGCGTGGGGGGCGGCGAGCCATCCATCGGCAACCCAAGCCGGCGGAGCAGGGTTTCGTGGCTGACGCGCAACAGCGCCTCGATCGCCGCGAAGTCGTCCGGCAATGCCGGATCGTCCCACCCCTTGGCGCTGTGACGCGCCAGATTCACGGCAAGCGATACGTTGCGGGTGCGCGGCGTGGCCGCCCGGCTGTCGTCCATCAGTTCGACCAGCAGCGAGGGCAGCTTCCAGGCCCGCACCAGCGCGAGCTGGAGTTCGTGCGCGGTGACGTTGAACACCGCCTTCTGCGCCGCCGCCGTGCGCATGCCGGGGTTGGCGCGCAGCAGGTCGCGCAGGTCCAGCGAAAGTTTCGGCGCAAACACCCAGCACAGCACTTCGGCGACGTCATGCAGCAGCGTGGCGACGGTGATTTCATCCACGTCCATGTCGTGCCGCATGATCGCCCACTCGCGCGCCCAGCTGGTCGCGCGGCGCGCACGCGCAATCACGCGCATGACGCCGAGCAGCGCCTGCGGATGGCCGTGCAGGTGGTCTTCCAGCGTCGGCAGGCCGTCGAAATGGTTGAAGAAGGGCGTGATGCCGATCATCATCAGCGCCCGTTCGATGGTCGTGATGTCGTGATGCTGGCTGTGGCGATTGCGTGATTCGATGAAGGCGAGCACCCGCAAGGTCATCAGCGGATCGTGCAGCACGACCTGGGCGATGCTGCGTGCGCTGACCGAGTTCTCCTTTTCCCGCAGCACCGCAAGTTCACGCACGGTGCGAGCAAGAACCGGCAGGGGCTTGTCCCCCATGTACGCCACCCAGCCGTCAAGGGTGGCGATCGAAACATCACGCATGATTCAGGTCCTTCGTTCAGATGACCTGTTTACGGCCGGGATGGACGCCGGCTGAATGGTGCCTGCGCTGCGTGTTCAGTCCTCTTCGTCGTCGATTGCCGCGTCGCCGGCCCAGTCATCATTGTCGGCCTCGCCATCGGCTTCGGCAACCAGCGCCATCGCATTGATCTGCGCAATCTGGTCGAGCAGGCTCGGCATCGGCGGGATGTCTTCGCCGGCCTGCAGGGTGCGGTGGGTGTGGCGAAAACCGAGTGCTTCGGACGTCGGACGCTGCATGGGCATGACTGGACTCCTTGAGCAGGCAGGTAATGACGGATGATGTCGAATACTTCTCCCTTTACGACGAACGGATTCAGGACTTGAAGGCATGTCGCACCCTGTCACGCAAGATTCATCACGGAAGCCGTCGCTGACCCGGCGCAGCGCCGACCTGTTCTGCCGCGTCATCGACAACTTCGGCGATATCGGCGTGTGCTGGCGTCTGGCGCGCTGCCTGGCGCGCGACCAGGGCTGGCATGTCAGGCTGTGGGTCGATGCGCCGGATGCGCTGGCGCGCATCAAGCCGCGCGGCGCGGCGGAGCCGGGCATCGAGGTCAGGCAATGGAATGACGACACCACGACCTGCGAACCGGCCGGCTGCGTCATCGAGGCCTTCGCCTGCGAACTGCCGCCGGCCTTCGTGACGGCCATGTCACGGCAACACCCGCCGCCAACCTGGATCAATCTGGAATATCTCAGTGCCGAACCCTGGGTGGAAGGCTGCCACGGGCTGCCTTCGCACGACGCGGCGAGCGGGCTGACCAAGCACTTCTTCTTTCCCGGTTTCACGGCACGCACCGGCGGCCTGCTGCGCGAGCGTGATCTGTCGGCGCAGCGCGACGCCTGGCTGGCCGATGCCGCGGCCCGCACACACGATCTGGAGCGACTCGGCATGGCCGTCGATGCCGGGGCGCTGCAGCTTTCCCTGTTCGGCTACGAAAGCCCATCGATCGCGACGCTGATCGAAGCCCTCTCGGCGCATGCGCAACCGGTGCAGCTGTGGGTACCGGAAGGCCGGTCGCTGACGGTGGCGGCCGAGGCACTCGGTCGGACGTTGCGCCCCCGGGAGGTCGTACGGCGCGGCGCGCTCTCGCTGCACGTACTTGCCTTCATGGACCAGGATGACTACGACCGGCTGTTGTGGCAGTGCGACCTGAACATCGTCCGTGGCGAGGATTCATTCGTGCGCGCCCAGTGGGCCGCGCGGCCCATGCTGTGGCACATCTACCCTCAGGAGGAAGGCGCTCACCTGACCAAGCTGGACGCCTTCCTCGACCGCCATGCGGAGGGGCTGGCCACGGAGGTGGCGACACGCCTGCGCGCGCTTCATCGTGGCTGGAACAGCGCAAACGCGGTGCCGGTGCAGGACTGGCAGGCCCTGCTCGGTGACCTGCCACATCTGGCGTCGCACGCACGCCAGCGGGCGCTCGCGCTGGCGTCTCAGGACGACCTCGCGACACAGCTTGTGATGTTTAATCAACCACCTATATAATGCCGGGTTTGCCGCGGCGGGCATTGCAACAGGGGTTGCAAAGGTTCGAGCTGTACATCGGCGGCTTTCAATCACAACCCTCCCCACAGGAACGAACCCTGCATGAAAACCGCTCAGGAACTGCGCGCCGGCAACGTCGTGAAAATCGGCAACGAAGCCATGGTCGTGCTCAAGGCCGACTACAACAAATCCGGCCGCAAC
Source organism: Methyloversatilis sp. (assembly GCA_016791045.1). Classification (GTDB taxonomy): domain Bacteria; phylum Pseudomonadota; class Gammaproteobacteria; order Burkholderiales; family Rhodocyclaceae; genus Methyloversatilis. The sequence goes on from JAEUNO010000005.1 coordinate 141,611, forward strand.
TCGGCTGTCGTCAAGCTGAAGATGAAGAACCTGCTGACCGGTTCCGGTCAGGAAACGGTCTATAAAGCCGATGACAAGTTCGACGTAGTCATCCTCGAGCGCCGCGAAGTCACCTTCTCGTACTTCGCCGATCCGATGTACACCTTCATGGATGGCGACTACAACCAGTACGAAGTCGACGCCGAGAACATGGGCGACGCACTGAACTACGTCGAAGACGGCATGGCGTGCGAAGTGGTGTTCTACGAAGGCCGCGCGATTTCGGTCGAGTTGCCGAACTCGGTGGTGCGTGAAATCACCTACACCGAACCGGGCGTCAAGGGCGACACCTCCGGCAAGGTGCTCAAGCCGGCCAAGATCAACACCGGCTATGAAGTGTCGGTGCCGCTGTTCTGCGAGATCGGCGACAAGATCGAAATCGACACCCGTACCGGCGAATACAAGAACCGCGTGAAGTAAGCCGTTTCATCGCCGCTGTTCCGGAAAGCCCCGCCCGTGTGCGGGGCTTTTCTTTTGCAGCGTACCGCGTGCAAGCGGCGAAGATCCTGTGGGAGCGGGGATCGCCGTTTCCACAGCGGTGGCACTGACATTCCATGCAAGCCATGAAGTCCGGGCGACCGGCGGGGTACACTTGCGTGATGTCCCTGCACATCGTTCTGCCCGGCCTGCTTTGGCCGTCATCCCCGCACCATCCACCCGCCCTGCAGTCGCTGAAGACGCCGGCACTGTCGCGTCTGGCCGGTTGCGGCAGCACGGTGCGACGGCCGGCGCTGGCGGCTGAATACCTGCTGGCGTCACTGTTCGGGCTCGACGAGCGGGCACCGTTCGGCGCGCTGCGCCGTGCCGGCCAGGGCGAGGCGGTCAACAGCCGGCAGTGGCTGGCAGCCGACGCCGTACATCTGCGCTTCGCGCGCGATGCCCTGCTGCTGACCGATGCACCCGATGTGGCGCCCGACGCGGAAGAAGCCGCCGCGCTGTGCGCGTCGTGGAACGCGCATTTCGCCAATGTCGGCTGGCTCTACATGGGCGCCGGCGGTCACGGCCATCTGGCGCTGCATGAACCCGTCACCGTCGACACCACGCCGCCGGGCGGCGCGCTCGGACGCAAGATCGACGTACGCCTGCCATCCGGTCCGGATGGCGCGAAGGTGCGTCAGTGGATGAACGAAACCCAGATGCTGTTTCACAGCCACCCGGTGAACGCCGCGCGCGAAGAGGCGGGGCGCCCTGCCATCAACAGCCTGTGGTTCTGGGGCGCCGGCGTGGCGGTCGCACGCGCGCAGGCGCGACCGATCCAGGTGTGGTCCGACAACGCGCTGGCACGCGGCATGGCACTGGCGGCCGGCGTGCGCACGGCGCCGCTGCCGGCACAGATCAACGTGGCGTTGTTGCCGGACAATCTCGTGGTGCTCGACGCCGCACTGGCCCCTTCGCTCTACCTCGACGCCGAAGCCTGGGCGCAGGCCGCGCTCATCCTCGAGCAGCACTGGATCGTACCGGCACTGGCAGCGCTCCGGCGTGGCGATGTGCAGACACTCACGCTGACGCTGAGCGGCGACGACGGCCGCGTCGATGTCACCGTGCAGCGGCGCGACCTGATGAAATTCTGGCGCCGCCCCTTTTCCGTCGTTGCGTCGCCCTGATGCGCGACCCTTGCCTGCCGGAATTCCGATGACCTGCATCAAGAACCGCCCCGTCCCGCTGCGCAGCAGCGAAATGCTCGCCCAGCAGGGCGTACACCCGCTGCTGGCCCGCCTGTACGCCGCGCGCGGCGTACAGGACCGCAGCCAGATCGACTACTCGCTCAAGGCGCTGCTGCCGCCGGATTCGATGCGCGGACTGGCCGACGCGGCGGTCATGCTGGCCGACGCGATCGAAGCCGACGCGCGCCTGCTGATCGTCGCCGACTACGACTGCGACGGCGCCACCGCATGCGCCATCGGCATCCGGGCGCTGCGCGCCATGGGTGCCAACGTGAGCTATCTGGTACCGAACCGCTTCGAATACGGCTACGGCCTGACGCCGGAAATCGTCGATCTGGCGGCGCATGCCGAACCGGACATGCTGATCACCGTGGACAACGGCATCGCCAGCGTCGAGGGGGTGGCGCGGGCGAACGAACTGGGCATGTCGGTGCTGGTGACCGACCACCACCTGCCGGGCGACGAATTGCCGGCAGCCGACGTCATCGTGAATCCGAATCAGCCGGGCTGCGACTTCCCGAGCAAGGCCATCGCCGGCTGCGGCGTCATGTTCTACGTCATGCTGGCGCTGCGCGCCGAACTGCGCAGCCGCGGCGCCTTCGACGGCCGGGAAGCACCGAACCTGGGCAATCTGCTCGATCTGGTGGCGCTCGGCACTGTGGCCGACGTGGTGAAGCTGGACCACAACAACCGCATTCTGGTCACCCAGGGCATGCAGCGCATCCGCGCCGGCAACATGGTGCCCGGGCTGCGCGCGCTGTTCGCAGCGGCCGGGCGCGAGCCGTCGCAGGCGCAATCGTTCGATCTGGGCTTCGCGCTCGGGCCGCGGCTGAACGCGGCCGGACGGCTGTCGGACATGTCGCTCGGCATCGAATGCCTGATCACCGACGACTTCGCGCGCGCGCTCGGTCTGGCGCAGCAGCTCGACGCGATCAACCGCGAGCGGCGCGAAATCGAACAGGGCATGCAGGAAGACGCCGAGGCGCAACTGGCCGGCATCGATATCGGCGAATCGAAATCGCTGTCGCTGTTCCACCCGGACTGGCACCAGGGCGTCATCGGCATCGTCGCCTCGCGCATCAAGGAGCGCGCACACCGACCGACCATCGCGTTTGCGCGCGGCCACGAAGGCGAGATCAAGGGCTCGGGCCGCTCGATTCCCGGCCTGCACCTGCGCGACGCACTCGATCTGGTGTCCAAGCGCGAACCCGGTCTCATCATCCGTTTCGGCGGACACGCCATGGCGGCCGGCCTGACGCTGCTCGAACACGACCTCGACCGCTTTCGAGCCGCCTTCGAACGGGCGGTCGCCGACATGGTGGAACCTTCCGCACTGACCCGCACCATAGAAACCGACGGTGCGCTGGAAGCGTCCCTGATGAACCTCAACGCGGCGACGCTGATCGAAGCTGAAACATGGGGCCAGGGTTTTCCGCCTCCGGTTTTTTCCGACCGCTTCGAAGTGCGCAACCAGCGCCTGCTGAAGGACAAGCACCTGAAGCTCGCGCTGGTGAAGGACGGCGCAAGCTTCGACGCCATCTGGTTCAACCGCGCGGAACCGCTGCCGGCGCGCGTGACCGCCGCCTACCGGCTGGACATCAACGAATACCAGGGCGTACGCCGGATACAACTGATGGTCGAGCACGCCGAACCACTCTGAAGGCAGCGCCTGACCTTGCACCTTGCACCTTGCATCTTGCATCTTGAATCTGAAACGATGTGTCGTCAGCGCCATGTCGCATCGAATCGTTGTGATGTCCGCGCAGACTGATGATCGAAAGGACCGAAACACATGTCACATGACCGCTACTTCCGCCGCGAAATGTCGCGCCGCGACTTCCTCTGGTTGTCCGGCATCGCCGGCGCCGCGGTAACGCTGCCCCAGCTGACCGGCTGTGCGACCGACCCGATCACCGGCAAGCAGGTCGTCGTCGGATTGTCCGAGGAGGGCGAACTGGGCATCGACCGCCAGCATTCGCCGAAGCAGTTCTCGGCCGACTACGGTGCGGTGCAGGACAACGCCCTGAACCGCTACGTGAACGATCTCGAGCTGTCGCTGGCAAGGAACACGCATCGGCCGGAGGTGCCGTACAACGCGCGCGTCGTGAACGCCAACTACATCAACGCCTACACCTTCCCCGGCGGCAGCATGGCGGTCACGCGCGGCATCATGCTGGACATGGACAGCGAAGACGAACTGGCCGCCCTGCTCGGCCACGAGACAGGCCACGTCAATGCCCGGCACAGCGCCAAGCAGGCCGGCCGCTCGATGATCGCCCAGGCTGGCGCCACGGCGGTGAATGTCGCGGTGGCGATGTCCGACTACCGGGGCGCCGCACCGCTGGCCAACATCGCGACCCAGGTCGGCGCCAGTGCGCTGCTGGCCGGCTATTCGCGCAGCGACGAGCGCCAGGCGGATGCACTGGGCCTGGAATACATGACCAAGGCCGGCTACAACCCGGACGGCATGGTGAATCTGATGGACATGCTGCGCAGCCAGAACAAGGCCAAGCCCAGCCTGCTGCAGACCATGTTCTCGTCGCACCCGATGTCCGACGAGCGCTATGCCACCGCTGAGCGCGATGCGCAGGGCACTTATGGTTCGCTGCGCAACAAGAAGCTGTCGCGCGAACGCTACATGGACAACACGGCGTCGTTGCGTCGCATCGCGCCCGCCATCAAGGCGCAGCAGGACGGCGAATCGCTGATGGCGAAGAAATCGATCGAAGAGGCGGAAGGCAACTTCGCGAAGGCGCTGAAGGTCGCGCCGGACGACTACTGCGGCAACGTGCTGATGGGCAAGTGCCTGATCGCGCAGAAACAGTATGAAGATGCCGACCGGCACTTCGCACGTGCCGCGGAGGTCTATCCAGGCGAAGGTCAGGCGCTTTACCAGCGCGGCGTGTCCAAGCTGGCGCTGAACCGGCCGCAGGAAGCGCTGGCATCGTTCAACGCCTACGACCGCATCCTGCCGGGCAACCCGTCAACGCTGTTCCTGAAGGGTGTTGCCTACGAAACGATGCAGGACAAGCGCAACGCCAGCCAGCACTACGCGGCCTACATCCGAAGCGGCAGCAAGGACGCGCAGGCGCAATTCGCCTTTCAGCGACTGCAGAACTGGGGCCTGGTGAAGTAAGGAAACAGTAAGGCAGAAAATATACGGTGCGCCCGCCTGCGCAGCGACGCTGCACTGCGCCTTGTGGTGGCCGGTGCGCCGGGGTTAGCATCTCCGGGCGTCGTATCTGTACGGCACACGGCGAGCATTGCACCGCACAGCATGATGCGGTCACAACAACGACGATGAGGAGAGCAAGACATGTCCGAACAGAACAAACCCCAGTCAGCCCGCAGAAACTTCCTGGCCAGGGCCGCCGGCACGGCAGCCGGTACGGCGGCAGTGGCCTTTCCGAGCATTTCGGTCGCCCAGTCGCCGATCACGCTGCGCTTCCAGTCCACCTGGCCGGCGAAAGACATCTTTCACGAATTCGCCCAGGACTACGCCAAGCTGGTCAATGAAATGTCGGGGGGCCGGCTGAAGATCGACGTACTGCCCGCCGGCTCGGTGGTGAAGGCGTTCGACCTGCTGGATGCGGTCAACAAGGGCACGCTCGATGGCGGCCACGGCGTGATCGCCTACTGGTACGGCAAGAATTCCGCGCTCGCGCTGTGGGGCTCCGGTCCGGCCTTCGGCATGGACGCCAACATGTTGCTGGCGTGGCACGAATTCGGCGGCGGCAAGGCACTGCTGGACGAGATCTACAAGAGCCTCAACATGGATGTCGTGTCCTACATGTACGGCCCGATGCCGACCCAGCCGCTCGGCTGGTTCAAGAAGCCGGTGTCGAAGGCGGAAGACATGAAGGGCCTGAAGTTCCGTACCGTCGGCCTGTCGATCGACGTGTTCACCGACATGGGTGTGTCGGTCAATGCATTGCCTGGCGGCGAAATCGTGCCGGCGATGGACCGCGGCCTGCTCGATGCGGCCGAATTCAACAACGCATCCAGCGACCAGGTGCTCGGTTTCCCCGATGTGGCCAAGGTGTGCATGCTGCAGAGCTTTCACCAGGCGTCGGAACAGTTCGAAATCCTGTTCAACAAGAAGCGCCTCGACACGCTGGCGCCCGACCTGCGCGCCATCATCGCGTCGGCCGTTCCCGCTGCTTCGGCCGAAATGTCCTGGAAGGCGATCGACCGCTACTCGACCGCCTACCAGGAAATGCGCGACAAGCAGGGCGTGAAGTTCTACAAGACGCCGGACCCGATCCTGAAGGCGCAGCTGGCCGCATGGGACAAGGTGACCGAGAAGAAGGCGTCGGAAAACCCGCTGTTCGCCAAGGTGCTCGAATCGCAGCGCACGTTTGCCAAGCGCGCCGCGGCCTGGCAGAACGACACCACCGTCAATTTCCGCATGGCGTACGACCACTTCTTCTCGAAGAAGGGCTGAGCCCCGGCGTCAGCCAACAGACCGGCGCTACCGAACGGGGCGCCGGTTTTTTCATTGCAGGCATCGATGCGCGTGCCTGCCGGATCAGGAAACCGCCATGCAACAACTGCTGCTGCGCATAGATCGATTCAACACCCTGGTCGGACACGCCTTCGCGTGGACCGTGGTGCTGCTGACACTGCTCATCACCTGGGAAGTGTTTTCCCGCTACGTGCTGAATTCGCCGCACGCCTGGGTGTTCGACGCCACCTACATGCTGTACGGCACACTGTTCATGATGGCCGGCGCCTACACGCTGGCGGCGAGCGGCCATGTGCGCGGCGACGTGCTGTACGGCTTCTTCCGGCCGCGCACCCAGGCCACGCTGGACCTCATCCTGTACTTCGTGTTCTTCATTCCGGGCGTGCTGGCGCTGTGCTGGGCCGGCTGGGACTTCGCGTCCGAATCCTGGGTGATCAACGAACATTCTTCGGTGTCGGCCGACGGCCCGCCGATCTATCCGTTCAAGGCCATCATTCCGCTGGCCGGTGCCTCGTTGATGCTGCAGGGCGTGGTCGAAATCCTGCGCTGCATCATCTGCATCCGCCAGGGTGAATGGCCGTCGCGCGTGCGCGACGTGGAGGAGGTCGACGTCGAAAAGCTGCGCCACATGGTGCACGCCGACCTGCCAGAAGAGGCGGCGGCCGGGAGCTCGAAATGAGAAAGGAACTGCGTTTCGGCTTCGGCCTGATGGCGATCATCATCGCCGCCACGGCCATCCTGATGCCCGCGCCGTCGGAGTGGACGACCGGCCACCTCGGCCTGCTGATGCTGGCGCTGGTCGTGGTGGCCATCATGCTGGGCTTTCCGACCGCGTTCACGCTGATGGGCATGGGCGTCATCTTCGCCTGGCTCGCCTACCGCTCGCAGAATCCGGACATCGCGACCCAGCAGACGCTTGACCTGATGGTGCAGCGCGCGTTTTCGGTCATGACCAACGACGTGCTGATCTCGATCCCGCTGTTCGTCTTCATGGGCTATCTGGTCGAACGCGCGAACCTGATCGACAAGCTGTTCCGCAGCCTG
>JAEUNO010000018.1 GCA_016791045.1 Methyloversatilis sp.
GGACAGTTTCCGTCAGGTGACGGGGCTGGTGACGGACATTGCGTCGGCGAGCCAGGAGCAGGCGAGCGGGATATCGCAGGTGACGCAGGCGGTGAGCCAGATGGACGGCGTGACGCAGCAGAACGCAGCGCTGGTGGAAGAAGCGGCGGCGGCGGCGGAAAGTCTGGAAGAGCAGGCGAGATCGTTGATGCGCGCGGTGGGTCAGTTCAGGCTGGACGATCAGGACGGTCGCAGCGGTGGCACCGGGATGCAGTTTGATGGAGCGTCGCTGAGGCAGCGGGAGGCGGCGAACACGGAGCCGGTGCTGCCGCGATCGCGCGGCGGGGCGCTGGGCAAGGTGAAGCGGGTTCAGTCAGCGGCGGTGATCGCCGACGAGGAAGAGTGGGAAGAGTTCTAGGGGCAGCAGCCCCCGGGCAGAAGGTTCAGGCGCAATCGCGCTTGCAGGGCATCAACTGAAAGGTCGGCATCGTGATTCAGGCAGGCAGGAATACAGCAAGTGCAGTCGAAGTGACCCGGCAACTGGCGGATTCAACATCCCTGTCAGGCGGTACCCGCGAATTTTCCTTCACGCGCGACGATTTCGACCGCATCGCCAGACTGATACACCAGCACGCCGGGATATCGCTGTCGCCGATCAAGTTCGACATGGTTTACAGCCGGCTGGCGCGCCGGCTTCGCGCGACCGGTGACGCGACCTTCGCGGATTACCTCAAGCGCCTCGAGCGCAATGATCACGCCGAGTGGGAAACCTTCGTCAATTCACTGACCACCAACCTCACGTCCTTCTTCCGCGAAGCCCATCACTTCGATCTGCTGAAGGAACACCTGACCCGCCTCGGAAAACCGACGGCGCGCATATGGTGCAGCGCCGCCTCGACCGGAGAGGAGCCTTACTCGCTGGCCATCACCTGCTGCGAGCTGTATGGCTCGATGAACCCGCCGGTGGAAATCATCGCGACAGACATCGATACCCAGGTGCTGGCGCAGGGCCAGGCCGGTGTCTACACCGAGGACCGCATCGAAAAGCTGTCGCCGGAAATGGTGCGCAAGTACTTCCTGCGTGGCACCGGCGGCCGCGCCGGCGAAGTGCGCGTGCGCCCCGAACTGCAGAAGCTGATCCGCTTCACGCGGGTCAACCTGCTCGAACCGAACTGGCCGATCCGCGGGCCGCTCGAGGCGATCTTCTGTCGCAACGTGATGATCTACTTCGACAAGCCGACGCAGTACGCCATCCTGAAGCGCTTCGTCCCGCTGTTGCGTCCTGAAGGCCTCATGTTCGCCGGTCATTCGGAAAGTTTTTCGCACGCAGTCGATCTGTTCCGCAATCTCGGAAGGACGGTTTATGGTCGTGCTGACGGCGGTCGGTAGTCACGGTCCTTCCCTGATCGAGCATCAGTCGACGCAGCGTTATTTCGATAGCAAATTTTCGCGCGAGGCGGTGAAGATCCTGCCCGGCGAGTTCTTCGTGACCACACGCGACATGTTGCTGGTGACCGTTCTGGGTTCGTGCGTCGCGGCCTGCATCCGAGACCCGGAACGCGGGATCGGTGGCATGAATCATTTCATGCTGCCCGACGGCGGCACCGAAGCAACCAGTCGTTCGGCGCGCTACGGAGGGTATGCGATGGAACTGCTTGTGAATGAGCTGATCAAGTCGGGCGCCCGGCGTTCGTCGCTCGAAGCCAAGGTGTTTGGCGGCGGACGCGTGATGGCATCGCTGTCGAGCGCGAATGTCGGTGAACGCAATGCGTCCTTCGTGCTCGATTACCTGAAGCAGGAAGGCATTCCGGTCATCGCGCAGGATCTGCAGGAGAAGCATGCACGCAAGATCTACTTCTTTCCGCGTGTCGGACGGGTGCTGGTGAAGAAGCTGGCACGCGTCAATAACGACACGCTGGCGCGGCGCGAGCGCGAGTATCAGGAGCGGCTTGCACGCACCGATGCGTCGGGCGATATCGAGCTGTTCTCGTGACCGGGCGACGCTGATGAACAAGCCGAAAATAAGGGTGCTGGTGGTGGACGATTCCGCAGTCATGCGGGCCATGCTGACCGCGATCATCAATCAGGCGCCCGATATGGAAGTGGCGGGTACCGCACCCGACCCGCTGGTGGCGCGCCAGAAGGTGAAGGATCTGCTGCCGGACGTGCTGACGCTGGATGTCGAAATGCCGCAGATGAACGGTCTGGACTTTCTCGACAAGGTGATGCGCTTGCGCCCGATGCCGGTGATCATGATTTCCAGCCAGACCGCGCAGGGCTCCGAAGCGACTTTGCAGGCGCTCGAACTGGGCGCGGTGGACTACATCGCGAAGCCGCGCGCCACGCTTGCGGGGCTGCCGCCCGGTTATGCACAGGAGGTGCAGGACAAGATCCGTGCGGCGTTCAGCGCACACGTGAAGGTGAGGCGCGATCCGCCGGCGCGTCCTTCTGTCGGTGCCGTGACGCCGCCCACAGTGGTGAGCAGCAACTGGGGTGACCGCATCGTGTGTATCGGCGCATCGACCGGGGGCACCGAAGCGATCAAGGAAGTGCTGACCCGCCTGCCGGAGAACATGCCCGGCGTCGTGATGGTTCAGCACATGCCGGAAATGTTCACCGCGAGCTTTGCCCGACGGCTCGACTCGCTGTCACGTCTGCGCGTGAAGGAGGCCGAACACGGCGAACGCATCCTGCCGGGCCATGCCTACCTCGCACCCGGGCATTCGCACCTCGAAATCCGCAGATCCGGCGGTGGCTATGTGTGCGAACTGCTTCAGACGCCGCCCTACAACCGGCATCGCCCGGCCGTCGACGTACTGTTCGATTCCGCAGCGGCACAGGCGCGTGGCAGTGCGGTTGCCGCGCTGCTGACCGGCATGGGCAAGGACGGCGCACAGGGCATGCTGGCCATGCGCAAGGCAGGTGCGTGGACGATAGGTCAGGACCAGGAAAGCTGCGTCGTGTACGGAATGCCGCGCGAGGCGGCCCAGATCGGCGCGTGTTGCGAGGTGAGTCCGCTCACGCAGGTGGCCGAACGCATCATGTCGGCGCTGCAGGGCGGGCGCCGCATGGCCGCCCACGGCTGACGGCGGATTGCCGCCTCATTCATCGATTACATAAGGGAATACGCATCATGGACATCAAGGTCAGCATCGCCGACAAGGTCGCGCGCATGAGCCTGGGCGGGCGCTTTGATTTTTCGGCGCACAAGGAATTCCGGGACACCACCGAGCAGCTCCTGTCGCGCGATGAAGTGAGCGAACTCGACGTCGACCTCGCCGCGGTCAATTACGTGGACAGTTCCGCGCTCGGCATGCTGTTGATGCTGCGCGACAAGGCGCGCAACGCGCGGCGCGAAATCAGACTGTCGCGTTGCAGCCCGCCGGTTCGCCAGGTGCTCGACATCGCGAATTTCGGCAAGTTGTTCCGCATCGACTGACGATTGTTTTTGATCTGCGCACGCTAAAGACGCTTCCGTTTAGGTCGTAACCCTCCTTACCTGCCCGGGTTTCATCGCCCGCACACCAAGGAACGGAACGACATGACAAGCAAGCCTGGCGCGCTGGTGCGCGCAAACCTGGCCTGGCTCGGCCTGTATTCCCTTTTGCTGCTCACCCATGCCGGCCTGTTCGCATGGGCCGCACCGGCTTTCGGCTCGACCGATGCACTGATCTGCGCCGCGCTCGCTTTCGGCGTGCTGGCCGTCGTGCGCCTGGCGTGCCGGACACGGTACGAGAAGCCACTCGAACGCGTGGTGACCGGCATCGAGAATGCCCGCCTGTCCGGCGACCTCTCGTTCAAGCTGGCGATGCAGGGCGATGCGCTGCAGCAGCGGCTGGCCGCCAGCTACAACCGCCTGATCGAGGAATTCGGCGCTGCCATGGCGAAGATGCTGTTCACCTCGGAGCGCCTCCAGCACGCCTGCGCAAGCCTGGGCGATGGCGCCCGGCGGGTGGTGGCGTCGACCGAAACGCAGTGCGATGCGTCGGGTGCCGCGAGCGCCGATGTCGGCAACATGAAGGGCAGCATGCAGGCAGCGACCGACGTTGCGGCGCGCACCGTCGAAGACGCGACGCGATCGCGTGAATTGTCGCAGCAGGGCGCACAGGTGGTCAGTCGCGTGGCCGAAGGCATGGTCCGGGTGTCCGGTAGCGTCGAACAGTGTGCGCGCCAGATCGATCAGCTGGGCAGTCGGTCGGAGCAGATCGGCAGTGTGGTGCAGGTGATCCGCGAGATCGCCGACCAGACCAATCTGCTGGCGCTCAACGCCGCCATCGAGGCGGCGCGTGCCGGCGAGCAGGGGCGCGGCTTTGCCGTGGTGGCCGACGAAGTGCGCAAGCTGGCCGAGCGCACGGCCGCATCGACCGGACAGATTCACGAAATGATTTCCGCCGTGCAGCGCGAGACGGCCGAAGCTGCGGCCGTCGTGCGCGCCAGCGCAGTCGAGGCGCGCAGTGGTTCCGAACTGTCGGGCGAAGCCGTGGCGACGCTGGAACTGATCCGCGAGTGCGCCACCGCAACGCTGGAGCGCGTCGATGGCACGGTCGAGGCCATGCGCGAAAACCATGCGCTCGGCGATCGGGTCGAGCAGCATGTGCAGCGCATCCTGTCCATGGCGGAATCGAATCGCGACGTCTCGCGCGCGGCGGCGACCGACGCGGGCCAGCTTGGCGTGCTGTCGAGCAATCTGGCCGAGCTGGCCCTCGTGTTCCGACTGGGTACCGGAGCCGAACAGGCGGTGGCCATGCATGGCCGCATGCCGGCCATCGTCTCCGAAGCGGCCAGTCAGGTCGGTGCCTGTCTCGAAGCGGCGGTGAAGCGCGGCGAGATCAGGCTGGAAGACCTGTTCGACGAGAACTATCAGCCGATCGCCGGTACCCGGCCGGCCAAGTTCACGACCCGATTCGACAGCCTGACCGACCGGCTGCTGCCGGCCATCCAGGAACCGCTGCTCGATCGTCATCCCGGCCTCATCTACGCCGGAGCGGTTGATCGGAAGGGCTATTTTCCGACCCACAATAAAAAGTTTTCGCAGCCGCTGACCGGCGACGAGAAGGTCGACATCGCGCGCAACCGCACCAAGCGCATCTTTGAAGACCCGGTCGGCAAGCGCTGCGGTGCGCATGCCCAGCCGTTCCTGATCCAGACCTATCGCCGCGACACCGGGGAAGTGGTGCACGACATTTCGGCACCGATTCACGTCTGCGGTCGCCAGTGGGGCGGCTTCCGGATCGGTTACGTCGCCTGAATATGTAGCGCGGCTGATCTGGATCAAGCGGCATGCGACAGAGCGCTCAAAGCGTCGGCGTCGCCGCCGTTAAGTTCGATAAGTCCGCCACTCATTCGGCGCAGCGTGAGCACGCCGTCGAATCCGGCTCCCGATTCGCCCAGAACTGTCCTTCAAGGAGATCCACCATGAACGCCCTGCTGTCGCCCGCCCGGGCATTGATGTCACGTCTCCGTTTCGCGCCAAAGATGATGCTGGTCATGGGCATCCTGCTGTCGCTGCTGTTCGGCGTTGCCGCGCTGCAGACGCTGGACCGCATGGATGCGGTGCGCGCGATGGACAACGAGCGCATCGGCGCCGACTATGTCCGCACCTTGCTGGGCGTGCTCGCCACGGTGCAGCAGCATCGTGGCATGTCCTCATCGATGCTCAACGGCGACGCGAGCCTTGCACCCAAGGTCGAAGCCAAGGCAGCCGACGTGGCTGCCGGCATCGCAAAGCTGAAGGCGCAGAATGATGCCAATCTTGCGCTGCTGGATCAGGGGGCGCAGATCAATCGCCTGAATGACGAGTGGGTGGCTGTCCGCCAGTTGATGAGCGGGGCGACCGGCAGCGAGAACTTCCGGCGGCACTCGGAACTGATCGTCAGTCTGCTGAACGACTTCCGCATGGTGGCCGATGCGTCCGGCCTGACCTTCGATCCTTTCGCGGACAGTTACACACTGATGGACGCGACGATCGGCATCATGCCGCAGACGGTCGAGTACCTGGCCCGGCTGCGCGGGCTGGCGGCGTCGATCAGCGCAAGCCGCTCGATGTCGCCCGAGAAGGCGGTCGAACTGGGGTCGCTGCTGCAACTGTCGAAGGCGCAGGTCGATGCATCGGAACGCATGCTCGAGCGCGTGCTGAAGAATGCGCCGGCCCACGCAGGCGCAGTCACCACGGATGTGTCGGCGCTGCGCGACGCCTTTGGCGCCACGGCGCAGATGATCGAAAGTTCGGTGGTCAGCCAGACCTTCGATTTGCAGCCGGCCGAGGTGTTTGCCCGCGCAAGCGCGCCGGTCGATGCCGCACTGGGCAGTGCCCGCACGCTGTTGTCCAGCCTTGAAGCCAGCCTTGCCGTGCATCGGACCGAGATGGTACGCAAGGAGGTGCTGATCGCTGCAGCGCTGGCAACAGGCATGCTGCTGTCAATGTATCTTGCGCTCGGCCTCTACGTCTCCCTGCAGGACGATATCCGCCGCACCATCGAAGGGGGGCAGCGCCTTGCCGATGGAGATCTGACGGCGCGCATCGACGTTTCGAGTCGCGACGAGTTCGGGGATATCGCAACCAGCTTCAACCGCATGGCCGATGGCTTGTCGGCGCTGATCGCACGGGTGAAGGCTTCGGCCTCGGCCGTGTCTGAAGTGACCCATGTCGTCGCCAGCGCGACGCAGCAGATCAGTCATGCATCGACTCATCAGAGCCAGTCCGCGTCGGCCATGGCAGCCACCATCGAAGAGCTGTCCGTGTCGATCAACAGCGTGTCGGACAGTGCGTCCGATATGCGTCACCACGCCAACTCCAGCCGCGACGAAGCAGATCAGGGACGGCGCGCGATCGACGCGGTGAGCGGTGAGCTCGACGACGTCGGTCAGGTGGTGGGTGAAATTTCCGATGCGGCCAGTGCGTTCGTGGACAGCACGCGTGCCATCGGTGGCATGACCCGTCAGGTCAAGGACATCGCCGAACAGACCAATCTGCTGGCGCTCAACGCGGCCATCGAGGCAGCCCGTGCCGGTGAGCAGGGACGCGGCTTCGCGGTAGTCGCTGACGAAGTGCGCAAGCTGGCCGAGAAGTCGGCTGCATCGGCGCTCGAGATCGAGGCCGTCACGCGCACGCTGGACGCACACGCAGCAGGCGTCGATGCCGTGGTGCGGCGCGGGTCCGACGCGATCAACGCCTCGCGCCAGCAGCTGACCAGGGTGGTCGAAGCGCTGGGCCGTGCGGCCGAGGCAGCCGCGTCGACGTCGAGCGGCATCAGCGGCATCGCCGAATCGGTCAGCGAACAGACGACGGCCAGTCACGAGGTGGCACGCAAGATCGAGCAGATCGCCCAGATGACGGAAGAAAACACGTCTGCAATCAACTCGATGGCAGAACAGGCACAGCACCTGTCCTCGCTGGCCCGCGAACTGGAAGAGGCCGGCGCGCGCTTTCGCGTGTGACCTGCCCGAGCATCTGTCGCGGCCGGAAATGCGGTCCATTCGCAGCGCTTTTGAAGGTCTGCAGCCATTCAAGACTTTCCAAGCGCTGCCGTAAAACCATCAGCACCCGGTTGTTTTCGTGCCACTGAACAGACAGACGAGGCCGACATGTCAGAGTTACTCAAGAATATCGATGCCCGCACCAAGCTTGCGGGTACCAACAAGCTCGAAATACTGATGTTTTCGCTCGGCGTGGATACGCGCACCGGACGACGCGAGACATTCGGCATCAATGTGTTCAAGGTGCGGGAGGTGATGCGCACCCCCAACATCACCGCAGCGCCGGAAATGCCCAATGCGGTCGAAGGCATGGTCAGCCTGCGCGGTGCGCTGGTACCAGTGGTCGATCTGGCCAAGTTTGCCCAGTTCCCGAGCGATACGCCGCGCGACGTGATGATCGTGACCGAGTACAACGGCCACACCCAGGGTTTCCTGGTGGAGTCGGTCGACACCATCCTGAGACTGGACTGGTCGCAGATGCGTGTGCCGCCGGCCATGCTGACGGCCAACCTCGGCGGTCTGGTCACGGCAGTGACCGAGCTGGCGGACAACCGCCTGGTGATGATGCTCGACGTCGAGAAGATCCTGTCGGAAACGGCGGATATCGACAACGATCTGGCGTTCAAGGACATCAAGCCGCTCGACATCGAGGATGCAACGGTTTTCTTCTGCGATGACTCGCCGGTTGCCCGCACCCAGATCACCCGCACGCTGGACCTGATGGGCGTGCGATACGTGAGTGCGATCAACGGTGGCCAGATGTGGGCCGAGCTGCTGAAGGTTGCCAGCTACGCCGATTCCAGCGGCCGCAAGGTGAATGAACTGATCAGCATGATCCTCACCGACGTCGAGATGCCCGAGATGGATGGCTACATCCTGACCAAGAACATCAAGGCCGATCCGCGCTTTGCCGGCATTCCGGTGGTCATGCACTCGTCGCTGTCATCAGGCTCCAACCAGCAGCTGGGCCGATCGGTCGGTGTCGATGAGTATGTGTCCAAGTTCGAGGCGCAGCGCCTCGCCGAAACCATTACCCGCCTGATCCGCCGCAGCAAGGGCATCGATCGCGTGGCTGCCTGAACAAGACCGGAGACAACACGATGGACAGACCCGACCACAACCTGCTCGAGCAGGTGGACGCCCGCACCAAGCTGGCGGGCTCGAACAAGATGGAAATCCTGCTGTTCTCGCTCGGCACGCACGAGCTGTTCGGCATCAATGTGTTCAAGGTGCGCGAGGTCAGCAGCACGCCCATCGTGACGCCGACACCGAATATGCCGGATGGCGTCGAAGGTCTGATTTCGCTGCGTGGAAACGTCATTCCGGTGCTGTCCCTGGCACGCATCATGAACCTGACCGACGCACCCGATGGCATGGGTGGCGCGATGATGGTGACCGAGTACAGCAAGCGCACGCTGGGCTTTCTGGTACATGAAGTGGATCGCATCATCCGCGTCGACTGGGACCGCGTACGCGCGCCCGAGTCGGTCGTCACCAGCGAACAGCTCTACATCACCGCGATCACCGAACTCGACGATGGCCGGCTGGTGTCCATCCTTGACGTGGAAAGCATTCTGGCCGGCACTTTCGGCGACGCCGTCGTCGGCGAAATTCCGCCGCTCGGCGGCAATTACGACCCGAATGTGTTCTTCGTCGATGATTCCGCGGTCGCCCGCAAGAAGATTGCCGAAGTGCTCGACAAACTGAACATCCGCCACAAGCACGCCACCAACGGCGCCGAAGCGTGGGCACGCCTGCAGGGCATGGCCGCCCACACCACGCAGACCGGCCAGCCGCTGACGGACGAGATCGACCTGATACTGGTCGATGCGGAAATGCCCGAGATGGACGGCTACGTGCTCACGCGGCACATCAAGAACGATCCCCGATTCGTCGATATACCGGTGGTGATGCACTCGTCGCTGTCGTCGGAAGCAAACCGTGCAATGGGCAAGAGCGTCGGTGTCGATGCCTACGTGGCGAAGTTCGATGCCGAAGTGCTGGCCGATACGCTGCGTCCGTTGCTGCAAGCCCATAAAGCCTGAGAGAGGTAGGCCATGTCAGATCCCAAGATGAAGTTTCTCGTTGTCGACGACTTTTCGACCATGCGCCGCATCGTGCGCAATCTGTTGAAGGAACTCGGATTCACCAATGTCGACGAGGCCGAGGACGGCGTGATCGCGCTGCAGAAGCTGAAGTCAGCCGACTTCGACTTCGTCGTCACCGACTGGAACATGCCGAACATGACCGGCATCGAGCTGCTGCGTGCCATCCGTGCCGACGCTGCCCTGAAGGGGCTGCCCGTACTGATGATCACGGCCGAAGCCAAGAAGGAAAACATCATCGAAGCCGCCCAGGCCGGCGCTTCGGGCTACATCGTGAAGCCTTTCACCGCCGGCACGCTGGGTGAAAAGCTGACGAAGATCTTCGAAAAGATGAACCAGAAGGCCGCCTGAGCGGGCATCGGGAGATGACATTGTGAAGAAGATGAAGCTTGACGAAACCGGTGATTCCGACGACCTGCAGGCGCTGTTCGACAGCATCGCGTCCGAGACGCCGCAGAAGGTGCGGCTCGAAGTGGTGCCGGAAGCCGCAAACAGCAGCGGCGACAGCGCCGATCTGGAAGCCCTGTTCGATTCGGTATCCGATGACTACTCAGCACCGGTCGCCGCGGCTCCCGCAGCCGGCAGTGATGACGAACACAGCTGCGACAACGTGTTCAACAAGGTCGGCCACCTCGCGCGCCAGCTGCACGACACGCTGCGCGAACTGGGGTACGACCATGCGCTGGAAGACGTTGCGACCCAGATGCCTGATGCGCGCAGCCGCCTGACCTATATCGCGCAGATGACCGAGAGCGCGGCGAGCCGCGTGCTCAACGCGACGGACATCGCGATACCGCTGCAGGACGAGGTCGAGAAGCGTTCCAGCACGCTGCACGACCGCTGGGAAAAGCTGTACCGGAACGAGCTGTCGGTCGATGAATTCAAGGCGCTGGCGGCAGAAACCCGTGGTTTTCTCGGCGATGTGCCGGCCTTTGCCCGCGACACCCGGGCGCAGCTGAACGAAATCATGATGGCCCAGGATTTTCAGGATCTGACCGGACAGGTGATCAAGAAAATCGTCGAAATGTCGCAAAAGCTGGAAAGCGGATTGCTGCAGGTGCTGATCGAAGCCATGCCGGCCGAAAAGCGCGCCAGCACGCCGGAAAGCCTGCTGAATGGCCCGGTTGTATCGGCCGAGGGACGCGAGGATGTGGTGACCAGCCAGGAGCAGGTGGACGATCTGCTCGAAAGTCTCGGCTTCTGATTACAGGCAGCAGCAGGACAGTCGTGACGCAGCGTTCGGTCAGCGAGGACGCACGGGTCGGTCGAACGGATGACATTCATCCGCGGAGCCGGAACAACAGGAGCAGTAGGGCGAGCAGCGCGTTGAAGACGCTGCCCGCCACAGGAGCGAACAATGAGTGACTTTCAGGGCATGGAAGATCTGCTGCAGGACTTTCTGGTCGAGGCGACCGACCTGCTGTCCGGTGTGGACAACAAGCTGGTCGATCTCGAAAAGACGCCCGGTGACCGCAGTCTGCTGAACGAGATTTTTCGCGGCTTCCACACCATCAAGGGCGGCGCCGGCTTCCTGAATGCTTCCGAACTGGTCGCGCTCTGTCATCTGACCGAAAATCTGTTCGACAAACTGCGCAATGGCGAAATGGCCATTACGCCGCAGCTGATGGATGTCATTCTCGACGCGACCGGCATCGTGCGCGACATGTTCGGTGCCCTGGAGCGCGGCATGCTGCCCGCTGCCGCCGACGCCGGTGTGATGACGCGCCTGCGTGCTGCACTGGCGGGTGAGCTCGATATGGTTGCCGCGGCAGGCGCAAGCGTCGAAGCCCCCCCCGCCCAGGCAGCTCCTCGGGGCGTCGAGCCGGACTGGAGCACACTTCATCAGGCGGTGACCGGTGTCGTACCGGTGGCGCCGCAAGCGGTGCCCGAACCGGCTGCAGCGCGCT
The DNA here is from genome assembly GCA_016791045.1 of Methyloversatilis sp. GTDB lineage: Bacteria > Pseudomonadota > Gammaproteobacteria > Burkholderiales > Rhodocyclaceae > Methyloversatilis. The sequence goes on from JAEUNO010000018.1 coordinate 11,468, forward strand.
CGGCCAATGATGGCGATGTGGCTGCGGTGGTCAATGCCGCGTTCGGCCGCCGGGCTGCCGATCGTCCGGGCACGCCGGCACCGACCGGCCGCCGCGACGCTGAAAAGGGTCGCGAGAACTCGATCCGGGTCGATACCTCGCGTCTCGACCAGGTGCTCAATCTGTCGGGCGAAATCGGCCTGACCAAGAATCGCCTGACCTCGCTGCGCGCGGACATCCTGGCCGGCAAGAACGACAGCGAAACGCTGCATGCGCTTGATGCGGCCGTGAGCCAGCTCGATCTGCTGGTGTCCGATCTGCAGAACGCGGTGATGAAGACCCGCATGCAGCCGATCGGCCGCCTGTTCCAGAAATACCCGCGCATCGCCCGCGATCTCGCCCGCAATCTGGGCAAGGACGTCGAACTTGCGCTGGTCGGTGAAGAGACCGAAATCGACAAGACGATGATCGAGGATCTGTCGGATCCCATCATCCACCTGATCCGCAATGCCGTGGATCACGGCGTGGAAACGCCGGAAGACCGGATCGCCCAGGGCAAGCCGGGCAAGTCGGTGGTGCGCCTTGAAGCACGTCAGGAAGGTGATCACATCGTGATCATGGTGGCCGATGACGGCCGCGGCATGAACGCCGAGCGGCTACGCGCCAAGGCGCTCGAAAAGGGCCTGATCACCGACGAGGAAGCCAATACGCTGGATGAGCGTGCAAGCCTGAACCTGGTGTTCCTGCCCGGCTTCTCGACCGCCGCGACGGTGTCCGACGTATCGGGTCGCGGTGTCGGCATGGACGTCGTGAAGACGAATATCCAGAAGCTCAACGGTTCGATCGAAATCCGGTCCATCCAGGGCAAGGGCACGACGTTCGTGATCTCGCTGCCGCTGACGCTGGCCATCCTGCCGGTCTTGCTGGTGCGCCTGGCCGAACAGCACTTCGCGGTGCCGTTGTCGATGGTGCGCGAAATCCTGCCGATCCAGCCGCAGGACATCCAGGAAGTCGGTGGCCGCGCGACCATGGTGGTGCGGGGCGAGGTCATGCCGGTGCTGCCGCTGGCCCGCCTGCTCGGCTGGCCGCAGAAGAACCTGCCGCAGTATGGCGTACTGATGCAGACCGCCGAATCGTCCTTCATCCTGGCGATCGACAATTTCGCAGGTCGCGAGGACGCGGTGATCAAGAGTCTCGACGACTTCCGTCCGAAGGGCGTGGCGGGCGTCACGACGCTGTCGAACGGCCAGATCGTGCTGATCCTCGACATGAAGGAACTGCTCGGTTCGCTTGGCGACTCGCGCGGCGTGTCGCGCTCCAGTCTGATCAGCCCGGTGTCACTCGCCGCCTGATAGAAATAAATCGGCCGTTATCGCCGGAAAGCCCGCCCCGTCGCAAGATGGAGCGGGCTTTTTCTTTTCCCTTCAATGACTTGTGGAGGATATGCCGGCAGGAGTCTCTGCCCCTAAAGAGTGGGGCGTTGCGGTCGATAAACAGATACCAACGGTAATCCGTCCATCGAACGACGAAGGAGCCCCATCATGGCCGAAGCAACTCTCATCCAGCCGATTTCGTCTCCGTTTCCCGCAGCAGCCCTGCTGCCGGCCGCGAGCGTGCAAGCGCATCACGCAGAAATCATGCGCCTGATGGCGTCGATCGAAATGCTCGGCAACGAAGCCATGGTGACCGCACTCAGTCTGGCCGATGAAGCGGCCGAAGCCGACGCACGTGGCCTGTTCATGCGTGCCCAGGAAGTGCGCGCGTGGGTACAGACCACGCTCGACATGGTTCATACCGATGCACTGTGCCCCGATCTGTCGGGCCAGCTCGCCTATCAGGGCGTTGAACAGGCCGCCCGCCTGGTCGCCGCCCGTGAAACCCTCCCGCGGTAAGTCCGCGACCCTTGTGTTCCAATCGCCGTCAGTGATCGAGTCAGTCATCGACTTGGAAATCGGATTCGGCGGAGGACATTGAGTGTCGGAAGAAGCAGAGGACTTCGATTTTGACGTCTGGAAGGATCTTGCGCAGTCCGATCCACAGACCTACTTCGCGGAGCGACGGCGCGTGATTGAAAAATTCATCAATACCTGCCCGCCTGAAAAACAGGCGGTGCTGCGCGACCTGCAGAGCCAGATCGACGCCAGCCGTGCCATGGCCGGGTCGCCCAACCAGTCGGTGCGCGAGCTGTCGCGCATGATGGAAGACTACCTTCTTGCGCTGTCGGAACGTCTGATGGCGCTGCACCGCGAAACGTCCGCGTTGCAGACTTCATTGCGTCAGGGCCTTCGCGGCTCCTGAACGTCGCCGGAACGCAGACCGGGTTGCCATGGCAGATCGGGTCGGCAGTCGATGCGCAGGCTCAGGCCCGCGCATCGACTTGACGGCCACCATGGCGATCCGGACTGCGACCATCTTCGGCCGGTTCGGCAGGCGGTGCGCCTCATTCCGTGACCGGGAAGGACTGCCGGTTGCCGGCCCACACCCATTCCAGCAAGGCTTCCAGCACCGGCTGTGCGCGCCCGGCATTCGGGTGGTTCAGCCATGCCACCATCAGCACGCGCTGGCCGTTGCGATCCAGAACGTAGCCGGCGATCGATCGCGTGTCGGACAGCGATCCGGTCTTCAGATGCGCCTGACCGCTGGCCGGCGAATTGCGCAGCCGACGTCGCAGCGTGCCATCGACCGACAGCACAGGCATCGAAGACACGAATTCCGGCATGACACTGCTCGCCCAGGCGTGGCGCAGCAGCGCAGCCATGTCGGCGGCCGACAGACGTTCGCTGCGTGACAGACCCGAGCCGTTGTCCAGCACCAGGCTGGGTAGTGCCAGACCGCGCCGCGTCGCCCAGGTACGCACGGCGGCGTCGGCGGCGGCGGTATCTGCCGGTGCTCCGGCGCCGCTGCCCAGCGTCAGGAACAACTGCCGCGCCATCACGTTGTTGCTGTACTTGTTGATGTCGCGGATGACCTGCGCCAGCGGCGGTGAATCGATGCCGGCCAGCGGCAGCGCGTTGGGCGGAGTTGCACCGTCGCGCACCCGTCCGGCGATCCGTCCGCCCAGCTCGGCCCACATCGCGCGCAGGGCGCGGGCGAAAAACTCGTCGGCCGGCAGCGGTGCGATGTTCCATATGCGTTCGCCGCACGGTCGAGCGAAGCGCCCGGTGATCTGCAGTGTGAGCATGCTGCGGTCTGCGGCCGGCATGATTTTCGCGGCCAGGCTGTCCTTCCAGTCGCCGCATTCGCCTTCGACCTGTTGCACGCGGTTGTCGATCTGCACGCCATCGAGCGGAGGTTCGGCCCACAGCGCGGGAGCGCCAACAGCCTGTGGCAGCAGGCGCACCCGCAGCGCATTGTGTGCCAGCAGCAGCGCGTCCGGACCGACGTTGTAGGCGGCCAGCGGTTCGTTGTCGAAGGCGCCCGGGTCGTGTCGCATCGGCGCGAAGGCCGAGCGGTCGGTGATCACGTCGCCGCGGATGTCCCGCACGCCGCGCGCCCGCAGATCGCGCAGCAGCAACCAGAACTGCTCGATGCTGAGCGCCGGATCGCCGCCGCCACGCAGCACGAGGTCGCCATCGAGCACGCCGTCGGCGAGACGGCCGGCCATCAGCGCGTCGGTGCGCCAGCTGTAGGCGGGACCGAGACTGTCGAGCGCTGCGTAGGTGGTGACCAGCTTCATCACCGACGCCGGGTTCATCGGCACCTTCGCGCGATGGCTGATGCGCGCGGGCCCGCCATCCACCGACTGGACCATGACCGAAATCGATGTTGCAGGAATGTCTGCGGCGCGCAGCGCCTGCAATACCGGCGCCGGGAGTACCGCGCAGGCCGGTGCAACGATCAGGCCGAGCAGAACGGCGAGCGCGAGACGCACGACAGCCCGCTCAGGCGATGCGCGACAGATGGCGGCGTACCGAGGCGCTGGCACCGAGCCAGCCGAGTGCCGCACACAGGGCAAGCAGCGCAGCCCAGTGCGCCGGCGCGAGGGGCCGCAGCACGAATTCGAGGCTGTACAGACCGGCAATTTCGGCCACCGGTGCGGCCAGCGCGCGCGTCGCAAGCAGGGCGAGCACGCCGGCGAGCGCGCCGCCGAGCAGGCCCTGCAGCGCACCGAACCAGTGGAACGGGCGGCGTATCCAGGCGTCGGTGGCGCCGAGCAGGCGACTGACCTCGATCTCGTCGCGCTGCGTCAGCAGCTGCAGCCGGATCGTGTTGAAGGTGACGGCGACCAGACCGAGGCCGAGCACGACGCCCAGCATCGTCACCGCCTGCTGGCCCAGAGCAATCAGCGCGTCGAGGCGCTTCGCCCAGGCGGAATCGAGTTGCACGTGGTCGACCTCCGGCAGCTTGGCGAATTCGGTGCGCAGCGTTTCGAGCCGGGCGGCATCCGCCGAATCGAGCCGGACCACGAATGCATCGGCAAAAGGGTTGTCGGGCAGTGCGTCGAGGATTTCGGCCAGCGCGTCGTTGTCGCGGAATCGCACCAGTGCCGCGTCGCGCGACACCAGTTCGACCTTCGCGTCCTTCGCCAGGCCGCGGATGCGCTGCTCGGCGGTCCGGACCGCGTCGGCGTTCGCGCCCGGCTGCATGAATACGGAAATTTCCGGGGCGGCGCTGACATTGCCGGCCAGTCGCTGCAGATTGCCCAGCAGCATGTAGCCGGTGGCCGGCAACGCCGCGGCGATGCCGACAACCAGCGCGGCCAGCAAGGTATTGAAAGGCTGACGGGCCATCTGGCGCGCCGCGCGCAGCCCGGCACGCAACTGCAGGCGCAGCCATCTCATTTCAGCCACCTCACTGCAGCCGCCCCTGGGCAAGTACCAGCTTGCGTGGTGCGTAGCGCGCGAACAGCGCGTCGTCATGCGTGGTCAGCAGCACGGTGACGCCCGCTTCGTTGAATGATCGGAACAGCTCGGCGATGTCGCGCGCGTAGGCGTCGTCGAGATGGGCCGTGGGTTCGTCGGCGAGCAGGATCTGCGGCCGGTTGACGATGGCACGGGCAATGGTCAGGCGCTGCTGTTCACCGCCCGACAGCTCGACCGGCATCGATTTTTCGCGCCCGGACAGTCCGACGCGTTCCAGTGCGGCGCGCACCCGGTTGGTCGCTTCGCGCGGCGGATGGCTGCTGATCGAAAGCGGCAGCATGACATTGTCGAAGGCACTGCGGTCGAACAGCAGGCGCTGGTCCTGCATCACGAGGCCGATCGAACGGCGCCAGTAGGGCAGGGCGGCGCGCTTGAGTGCCGACACATCCTCGCCGCCGACCAGTACCTTGCCTTCGGTCGGTCGTTCGAGCACGGCGAGCAGGCGCAGCAGCGTGCTCTTGCCTGCGCCGGAGTGGCCACTGACCACCACCATCTCACCGCGTGCGATGTCGCAGTCCAGCCGGTCGAGTGCGGTGTGGCCGCCCGGATATCTTTTGGTGACCTGAGCAAAACGGATCATGCGGCGTGGGCTCGGGCTGCGGTCAGAGGGATCTCGGCGGTTCGAACAGGGCATCGACGAATTCCGCCGCATTGAACGGCTGCAGATCGTCCAGACCTTCACCGACGCCGATGTAGCGCAGCGCGATCGGGCGCGACGGCGCGTGCTGCTTCGCGATGGCCGCGATGACGCCGCCACGCGCCGTGCCGTCGAGCTTGGTCATGATCAGTCCGGTCACGCCGATTGCCGCGTCGAAGGCCTTCACCTGCGCCAGTGCGTTCTGGCCGATGTTGCCGTCGAGCACCAGCAGCACCTCGTGCGGCCCGGTCGGATCCGCCTTGGCAATGACCCGCTTCACCTTGGCGATCTCCTCCATCAGGTGCAGCTGGGTCGGCAGGCGGCCGGCGGTATCCGCCAGCACGATGTCGATGCCGCGCGCACGCGCTGCGCTGACGGCGTCGAACACCACGGCCGCAGGGTCGCCGGAATCCTGAGCGATCACCGCAACATTGTTGCGTGCGCCCCAGGTTTCGAGCTGTTCTCTCGCTGCGGCGCGGAAAGTGTCTCCGGCAGCCAGCAACACGCTCTTTCCCTGCGACTGGAAATGCTTGGCCAGTTTGCCGATCGACGTGGTCTTGCCGGCGCCGTTCACGCCGGCAATCATGATGATGAACGGCTTGTGCGCGTCCACATCGAGCGGCTTCTCGAGCGGCGCGATCAGGCGGGTCAGTTCCTCGCGCAGCACGTCACGCAACTTCGCCGGTTCTTCGATGCGCTCGCGTTTTACGCGATCGCGCAGCCGGTCGAGCAGATGGGTGGTGGCATCCATGCCCACGTCGGACGTGATCAGCAGCGTTTCGAGCTCTTCCAGCAGCTCGTCATCGACCTTGGTACGCAGGAACAGCGCATTGAGCTGGCCACCGATCTGGGCACGCGTGCGCGACAGCCCGGCGCGCAGCCGCTGCGCCCACGACAATTTCGGCGCGTCGGCGGCAGGCGCGCTATCCTGCGCCGCGACCACGTCGGGCGCGGCCGGTACGGCATCGCTGGCGTCGGGCGCGGCGGCTTTGTCTTTCTTGAAGAAACCAAACATGTGGGAGACGGTCACTGGAACACCTTGCGGCTTGCGCAAGGCTTTGGAACAGAGGCGTGAAGGCGGATTTCGCCGCGCTCACATTTACTGCCGGAGAGTGTATCAGATGGATTTGCGCCGTTTTTCCCGTGGTATCGCGCTGTGCAGCGCTCTTGCGGCATGCGCGCTGGCGGCGCATCCGGTGCTTGCCAACCCGTACGAGACCACCCTTGCGAACGGCCTGCGCGTCATCGTCAAGGAAGACCGGCGGGCGCCGGTGGCGGTTCACATGGTGTGGTACCGCGTCGGGGCGATGGACGAACACGACGGCACCACCGGCGTGGCGCATGTGCTCGAACACATGATGTTCAAGGGCACGAAGAAGCTGAAGGCGGGCGAATTCAACGAAATCGTCGCCCGTGCCGGCGGCAGCGACAACGCCTTCACCAGCCAGGACTACACCGCCTATTTCCAGCGCGTGCCGGCGGTCGCGCTGCCGCGCATGATCGAACTCGAAGCCGACCGCATGCGCAACGTGGTCATCACCGACGAGGAATTCGGCCGCGAACTGAAGGTGGTCATGGAAGAGCGCAGGCTGCGCACCGACGACAAGCCACAGTCGCAGCTGTACGAGCAGTTGATGGCCAGCGCCTTCACTGCGCATCCGTACCGCAGGCCCATCATCGGCTGGATGAACGACCTCGAGAACATGCGCGCGGATGACGCACGCGAGTGGTACCGGCGCTGGTACGCCCCGAACAACGCCTACGTCGTGGTGGTGGGCGATGTCGACCACAAGAAGGTGTTCGAACAGGTCAGGAAGAACTACGGCAAGATGAAAAGTCAGCCCTTGCCGGTGCGCAAGACGACCGCCGAACCGGTGCAGACCGGTCAGCGGCGCGTCGTCGTCAAGGCACCGGCCGAGGTGCCGCAGCTGCTGATGGCGTGGAAGGCGCCGCGGCTGGCCGACGTGGAGAACGATCGCGAGCCGTATGCGCTCGATGTGCTGGCCGGCATTCTCGACGGCCACGCCGCCTCGCGCCTGTCGCGCAACTTGGTGCGCGGCAGCCAGATCGCGACCGAAATCGGCGCCTACTACGACTCGACGTCGCGTGGCGAAGCCACTTTCGTGCTCGGTGGCGCCCCGGCCAAAGGCAAGACCGTGCAGGAGCTTGAAGCGGCGCTGCGGGCGGAAATCAAGCGTATCGCGGATGAAGGCGTGTCGGATTCGGAACTCGAACGCATCAAGACCCAGACCATCGCGTCGCAGGTCTACAAGCGCGACTCCACCTATGTGCAGGCGATGGAAATCGGCCGTCTCGAGGCGGCCGGCTACAGCTGGCGCGATGGCGATCGCATGCTCGACAAGCTGCGTACTGTCACAGCGGCCGAAGTGCAGGCCGTGGCACAGAAGTACTTCGGCGACGACACGCTGACCGTCGCGGTGCTCGACCCGCAGCCGCTCGACCCGAACGCCAAGCCGCGCGCCAAGCCCGCCGGTCTGCGTCACTGAGCGTGCCCACCGATTTCAAGCAGGGGAAACGGATGAACCCATCTTTCCGCAACGCGCTGACGCGCCTTGCCTTCATGTTCGTCGCGGCTGCCGCCGCACTGCCGGCCGCCGCAAACGTCGATATCCAGCACTGGGTGGCGCCCAACGGCGCCCGGGTGTACTTTGTGGAAAGTCACGTGCTGCCGATTCTGGACGTCCAGGTCGATTTCGACGCCGGTGCAGCGCGCGATCCTGCCGGCAAGAGCGGCGTCGCGTCGATGACGCAAAGCCTGCTCGACACCGGAGCCGGCGGTCTGGACGAAGACACGCTGGCCGAGCGATTCACCGATCTGGGTGCCCAACTGGGCGGCGTGGCCGACAACGATCGTGCCGGTCTGTCGCTGCGCACGCTGTCCAGTGCCCGCGAGCGCGAAGGGTCGCTCGCGCTGCTGCACACCCTGCTGACGCGGCCCGAGTTTCCGGCTGCCGTGCTGGAGCGCGAAAAGGCACGCGCCATTTCCGGTCTGCGCGAGGCGGACACCAAGCCGGATGCAATCGGCAGCAAGCGCTTCGCCCGTGCGCTTTACGGGGACCATCCGTATGGCCGCACGCCGACCATCGAATCGGTCACCGCGATCAGTCGCGATGACCTGGTGGCGCACTACCGCACGCACTACGTCGCGCCGCGCGCGGTCGTGTCGATCGTCGGTGATGTGACGCGCGAGCAGGCGGAAGCCATCGCCCTGCAGCTGACCGGCGATCTGCCGCAGGGTGAGCCGCTTGCGCCACTTCCCGCGGTGACGCTGCCGCAGGCGAAAACCGAAAACATCGCCCACCCGGCCAACCAGAGTCACATCTTCATCGGTCAGCCCGCCTTGCAGCGCGGTGACCTTGATTTCTTTCCGCTGCAAGTCGGCAACTACATCCTCGGCGGCGGCGGTTTCGTGTCGCGGCTGACCAAGGAAGTGCGCGAAAAGCGCGGCTTTGCCTACAGCGTCTACAGCTATTTCAACCCGCAGCGCCAGCTCGGGCCCTTCCAGATCGGTCTGCAGACGGAACGCAGCCAGGCTGCCGCCGCGCTGAAGGTGGTCGATGAAACGCTGGCTGCCTTCATCGCCAAGGGGCCGACCGAAGACGAGTTGCGGGCCGCCAAACGCAATCTGGTCGATGGCTTCTCACTGCGCCTCGACAGCAATCGCAAGCTGCTCGACAGTCTGGCCGTCATCGGCTTCTATGGCCTGCCGCTCGACTGGCTGAAGAAGTTTCCCGAGCGCGCCGAAGCGGTGACTGCTGCCCAGGTGAAGGATGCCTTCCAGCGACGCTTGTCGGCGGACAACATCGTGCGCGTGATCGTCGCGGGTGATTGACGGGCGCTCCTGACAAACCCGCCACGGACGCGCGCGGTACCGTCGGATAACTGGGGAATCAGCGAAGCCTTGCTGGCGCCTTTTGGCGACGCCAGCACGCGCATGTGCGCGGCGGTGCCGGCACTTCTCGCGCGGTTTGGCCTCCCGGCCGCGCCCCCGCGGTTAGAATCGCGGTCATGTCACGCATTCGCATCATCGGCGGCCGGTGGCGCAGCCGTCTGCTGCCCGTGGCAGGCGTGCCCGGCCTCCGACCCACGCCCGACGCGGTCCGCGAGCGACTGTTCAACTGGCTCGGGCAGAACCTGGGTGGTCAGCACTGTCTGGACCTGTTCGCCGGTACCGGCGTGCTCGGTTTCGAGGCGGCGTCGCGCGGCGCAGAATCGGTCACGCTGGTCGAACGCGACCCGCGCGCCTTCGCCCGACTGCGCGAGGCGGTCGAACAGCTGCCGGCACCCCAGGTCGAACTGGTGCGGGGCGATGCGCTAACATTCGTGCTCGATCCGCCCCGACAGTTCGACGTGCTGTTCCTCGATCCGCCTTATGGGCACGGCCTGCTCGACCGGCTGGCGCCGCATCTCGATGCACTGGCGGCGGAAGGCGCGGTGATCTACTGCGAGGCGGAACATCCGGTGCCGGTGCTCGGAAACTTCCGCATGACGCGCGAAGGGCAGGCCGGGCAAGTCCATTACCAGTTGCTGGAACGAACATGAACGGCACCATTGCGGTTTATCCCGGAACATTCGACCCGATCACCCGCGGCCATGAGGATCTGGTGCGGCGCGCGGCGGAAATGTTCGATCGGGTCATTGTCGGCGTCGCCGAAAGCCGCTCCAAGCGGCCTTTCTTCGAAACCGAGGAGCGTGTCGACATGGCACGCGAGATTCTTGCGCCGTATGCGAATGTCGAAGTGCGGGGGTTTTCCTGTCTGCTGATGGACTTCCTCGCAACCTGCGATGCGCGCATCATCGTGCGTGGACTGCGTGCGGTGTCGGATTTCGAATACGAATTCCAGATGGCAGGAATGAACCGCTCGCTGCGGGTCGACGTCGAAACGGTGTTCCTGACGCCGGCCGACCAGTACATGTTCATCTCGGCCACCATGGTGCGCGAAATCGCCTCACTGGGCGGCGATGTCAGCAAGTTTGTGCAGCCTTCGGTGCTGGCGCGCATCAGCGCCAAGCTGGCTGCAATGAGTGGAGGCAACTGAAGTGGCTTTGATCATTACCGACGAATGCATCAACTGCGATGTATGCGAGCCGGAATGCCCGAACGGGGCGATTTCGCAGGGTGAGGAAATCTATGTGATCGATCCGGGCAAATGCACAGAGTGCGTCGGGCATTTCGACGAACCGCAGTGTCAGCAGGTGTGTCCGGTCGATTGCATTCCGCTCGACCCGGACCGCAAGGAAACGCACGACCAGCTGTTGGCGAAATACCACATCCTGACGGCCGTCAAGGCCTGACCGCACCGGCTCGCCGCGCGACGATGGGCCCGTGCGGTCAGGCGGCGGCGTCCATCTCGCGTATCACAGCCGCCTTCAGCGCGGCATCCAGCGCAGCACGCAGCCGCGCCAGTTCCTCGATCTGCTGATTGATCGCGACGCCGCTCTGGCGCAGTTCCTCTATCCGGTCTTCCAGCGTGTCGGTGGCTTCATGGATGCGTTTCACGCTTTCCAGACGGCGCTTCAACTGCTTCTGATGTTCGCGCACCTGATTTTCCAGCGGCGCCATGATGGCGCGCAACCAGTGCTCGACATCGCGGTTCACCACCTCCATGTGCTTGCGCACCTGCACCGCCACCGTTTCGAAAAAGCGCTGCGTCAGCTGTCGCTTTTCCGTCGTGAGCATGTTCAGCCAGGTGTTGAACTGCTGGTGGAAGGCCTTTTCAAGCCGGGTGATGTCCTTTTCGTAGCGCTGTACCGAAAACGGCACCGGTACGCCCAGCCGCAGGTCATGTTCAGCGGAAAACCGCTGGTACATCGCCTCCATCATCCGGAAGATTTCATCGACGCTGACCGCCGACTTCTGCAGGCTGCCCCGTACATCGCCGAAGAAGGCATTCATCGCATCGCGCAACTGCAGTGAAAAGTTGGCCTTTTCCATCTGTTCTCGGGTCTGTGCCGTGCGGGTGCGCAGCGCGTCCATGCCCAGATGGGCAAAAAGAGCGTTGGTCTGCGACGAGAACACGTTGCGCGTTGCGTAGAAGCGCTCCAGGCCGCGCTCGAACTCTTCCTTCTCCGCTCGGACACGCTTCAGCATGTACTGGATGACACCGCGGTTCTTGCCGCGCAGGTCGGAGAATTCCGCCAGCTGATCATCCAGCGCCTTCTTCTGGGCGATCAGTATGTCGTGCGTGCGGGCCAGCAGGCCGCCCGCGTCGTGTTCGACCGCCGCGCCCACGATGTCACGCTTGGCCGGCAGCAGGTCCTCGACCAGCGCCCGCTCCAGCTGCGGCAGGCGGCTGCGGGCCAGCAGTGTGCCGTCGCGCTGGATGCGTGCCAGCAATCCCTTCTGGGCGGACACCGGGAAAACCCGGTTCTCCGGCAGGTCGAGCGTCGCCGCACAGGACGCGATCTGGCGCCCGATCTCCGCGTCGATCTGGGCTTCGGAACGCAGTCCGTCCCACAGGCTGTCCATCTTGTTGAGCACGGCCAGCCGACCTTGGCGTGAGCCGCCCGCCGCGGTGACATGTGTTTTCCACACCGACAGATCACTTTGCGTGACGCCGGTGTCCATGCCGAGCACGAAAAGCACCGCGTGCGCCGACGGCAGCAGCGAAAGTGTCAGCTCCGGCTCCGCACCGATTGCATTCAGCCCGGGCGTGTCGAGGATGACCAGACCCTGGCGCAGCAATGGGTGCGGCATGTTGATCACCGCGTGCCGCCAGGCCGGCACATCAACCATGCCGTTCGCGTCCGGCTGAAGGCCGTTTTCTCCGCTCAGGTCGATGTGGAATCCCAGCTGCTCGGCTTCGCCGATCGTGACCTTGCGCTGTTCGCTGACCCGGCCGAGCACCTGCTGCATCGATGCCGCCGATGTGGTGTCGAGCGGCAGGCGGCGCCATGCGCCGGGCTGGGTTTTCAGATCGGACACCGTGGTCGTGCCGCGACGGGTTTCGATCGGCAACAGCTCGATGCAGGCCGGGCGCGCCGCGTCGTACATCAGCTCGGTCGGGCACATGGTGGTGCGCCCGGAGCTGGACGGCAGCACGCGAGCGCCCTGGTCACCGAAGAAGATGGCATTGATCAATTCGGACTTGCCGCGTGAAAACTCGGCAACGAAGGCCACGACCAGCCGGTCGTCGCGCAGCTTGAGCAGCAACTGTTCGATGCACTGGTCGTTGTGGGCGTCGCTCAGATTGCTTTCGAAGAGCCAGCCGCGGATACGGACGATGGTCTGCTCGACGCGCGTGCGCCAGCTGCCATAGACCGATAATTCTTCCTGCATGCTCATTGCGCTCTCCACTCAATCACTTGGCAATCTAGCACACGTGGCGCGCGCTATCTCTGGCAGGCGGTGCAGAAGAAGGTCGATCGGTTGCCCAGACGACGGCTTCGGATGGCGGTTCCGCACACCCGGCAGGCCTCGCCATCCCGCCCATAGACGAAATAGCTTTGCTGGAAGTATCCCGGCTGGCCATCGGTGTGCAGAAAGTCGCGCAGCGTGCTGCCGCCGGCGGCCAGCGCGTCGCGCAGCGTCTGGCGGATTTCGTCGGCCAGCCGGGCGACCTGCGGCCCGGTCAGTCGGCAGGCCGCCTTGCCGGGCCGGATACGGGCTCGGAACAGACTTTCCGACGCATAGATGTTGCCGACGCCGACCACGACGGCGCTGTCCATGATGGCCAGTTTGATTGCACAGCGTCGATGTGCCAGAGCGCCCGCCAGCGCTGCTGCGCTGAAATCGCTGCCCAGCGGCTCCGGTCCGAGGTGGGCCAGCAGCGAATGCAGCGCGTCCGGCCCCTCGTGCCACAGCATGGCGCCAAACCTTCGCGGGTCGCGCAGGCGCAAGGTGGCTTCGCCGAACACGATATCTATATGGTCATGCTTTTCGGCGGGCGTGCCGCTCGTCAGCACACGCAGACTGCCGGACATGCCGAGATGGATGATCAATGTGCCGCGGTCGAGCCGCAGCAGCAGGTACTTGGCGCGCCGGTCGATGTCGCGCAGCGTCTGTCCGGGCAGGGATTCAGCGAGATGGGCGGACACCGGCCAGCGCAATGCGCCATTGCGAATGGTGCAGGCATCGATCCGGCGGCCGGTCAGCGGGCCGGCGATGCCAAGGCGAGTGATTTCGACTTCGGGAAGTTCTGGCATGAAACGACAGACAGGTGCGCGACGGCCAATCGGGATTTGGAATACCATCACGCGCCGGGGGCTGCAACGATTTCCGGTCGGCGTACTCCAAGGCCTTAATCGCGCAAGCGTACTCTGAACCCACCAGGCGATTCTGCCCATGACAAACCGCCCCCTGCTGCTTGCACTTGTTCTTCTGCTCGGCGGCTGCGCCCAGACCGGCGGCAAGCCGCCCGCCACGGCCGTCAGCCCCGAACAGCCTGAACCGGTGGTCGTCGCGCCGCGTGTGCCGCCGCTGCCCGACGTCGAACTGACGCGCCAGATCACCTATCAGCTGCTGCTCGGCGAAGTTGCAGCCCAGCGCGGCGAACTGGGTCTTTCGGCGTCTGCCTACATGGATCTGGCGCAGTCGACGCGCGATCCGCGCATCGCCAAGCGCGCGGCCGAGATCGCCGCCTTCAGCCGGCAGAGCGAAGTTGCGCTGCAGGCGGCCCAGCTCTGGCTGGAACTTGATCCGGAGTCGGTGCAGGCCCGGCAGATGCTGTCCGGCCTGCTGGTCAATGCCAACCGGCCGCAGGAGCTCGAACCGCAGCTGGTCGCGCTGCTCGCGCAGGAAGGTTCGCAGATCGGCGAAAGCCTGCTCCGGCTCAACCGGGTGCTCGGCCGCCTCAGCGACAAGGCCGAAGCCATGCGCATGGTCGAGCGGCTGACCGAGCCCTATCTCACACTGCCCGAAGCGCATTTCGCCCGCGCGCAGGCGGCGATGGTTGCGCGCGAACCCAAGCGTGCGCTCGAATCGGCCATCCGCGCCAATGAACTCCGGCCGGAATGGGAAGCCGGGCTGCTGTTGCGCGCTCAGGCCACAGCAGAATCTGACCAGCTCGCTGCGCGCAAGCTGATGGAGCAGCACCTCAAGCGCTATCCGGATGCGCGCGAAGTCCGCATGCAGTTCGCCCGCCTGCTGGTGGCCGAACGCAACTACGTAGACGCACGCAAGCAGTTTGAAATCCTGCTCGGCGGTGCGCCGGACAATGCAGACGTGGTGTTTGCCGTCGGTGTGCTGGCGATGCAGACGCAGGACTACAAGGGCGCCCAGGGTTACTTCACCAAGCTGCTCGGCATGCGTTACCAGGACCCGAACCTGGTCAGGCTCTACCTCGCGCAGCTGGCCGAAGAACTGAAGGAGAACGACGACGCGCTCAACTGGTACCAGCAGGTCGGTCAGGGCGACCACTACCTGGGTGCCCAGGGGCGGTACGTGCTGCTGCTCAGTCGCATGGGTCGCATAGAAGATGCGCGCGCCCACCTGCGCCAGCTGGCCGATCGGCCGGGTGGCAGCAAGTCGCGTTCGGCCATGCTCGAATTCCAGCTGTTGCGCGATGCCAACCGCGGCGAAGAAGCCGAGGCGGTGCTCGAGGCGGCGCTGGCAGCGGAGCCGGATCAGCCCGAACTGTTGTATGAAACCGCCATGCTGGCAGAACGCGACAACCGTATCGAAGTTGCCGAACAGCGGCTGCGCCGTCTGATCGAAGTGAAGCCGGACCATGCGCATGCCTACAACGCGCTCGGCTATTCGCTGGCAGAGCGCAACACCCGTCTGGACGAAGCGCAGACGCTGATTGCCAAGGGGCTGGAACTGGCGCCGGACGATCCCTTCATTCTCGACAGCATGGGCTGGGTCATGTTCCGGCGCGGTGACCTCAATGGTGCGCTGACCTATCTCGAGCGCGCGTTCTCGATCCGCCCGGACCCGGAAATCGCCGCCCATCTGGGCGAAGTGAAATGGCTGCTGGGGCAGAAGGAAGATGCGGTGAAACTGTGGCGCGCCGTGGCCGCCCAGCACCCTGACAATGCAGCGCTCGAATCGACGATCAAGCGCTTCGTTCCGTGATGCCCGCAGTCCGCATGGCGCTCGTTGCCGCGTGCGCAGCGACCCTTTCGGCGTGCGCAACCCGGCCGCCGGTCAGTCTCGATGAGCATGGGCTGATCCGCAGCATGGCGCGGGATGAACGCGCCGCTGCGTTTTTCCTCAGCGGGCGTTTCGTCGTGAAGGGGCCTGATCAGTCCGCCTCCGCCAGCCTCGACTGGCAGCACGCGCAGGATCGAGACGAGCTTCAGATCAATGGTCCGCTCGGCAAGGTGCTGGCCCAGCTGACCCGGGACGCCAGCGGCGTTCGTCTGGTCGATGACGGCCAGCGCGTCACCCGCGCCGCCACGCTGGACGAACTGGCGCGCGCCGCGTTCGGGGCCGACATTCCGCTGACCGGTGCCGCCTACTGGGTTACGGGGCGGCCGGGCGGCGCATCGGTCACATCGCGTGACGGGGCCGGTCGCATTGCCGCCCTGACGGAACGCGGCTGGCGGGTTGAGTTTGTCCGGTACGAAGACGACAGTGCGGATGCGCTGCCGCGTCTGATCGAAGCGAGTGACGGCGAACATTCATTCCGGCTGCTGATCGACGAGTGGAGTCCGGTGAAGTGAGCGCCACCCGATGAGTGTTGCCGAGACCCATGCAGTCGATTGGGGCGTCTGGCTCGATGCGCCGGCCAAGATCAACCTGTTCCTGCATGTGGTCGGTCGCCGGCCCGATGGTTACCACCTGCTGCAGACCGCCTTCCGCTTTCTCGATTTCGGCGACCGACTGCGCTTTGCGCCGCGCAGCGATGGCGACATCCGCCGCGTCAAGCCGCTGGACGGTGTCGCCGCGGAAGATGATCTGTGCGTGCGCGCCGCGCGGCTTCTGCAGGCGGAAACCGGCTGCACCCAAGGGGCGGACATCGAACTGGACAAGCGTCTGCCGATGGGCGGCGGACTGGGCGGGGGCAGCTCGGATGCCGCCACCGTGCTGATCGCGCTGAATCACCTGTGGCGCCTTGATCTTCGACGGGAGCGTCTGCAGGCGCTCGGGCTGCAGTTGGGCGCCGATGTGCCGGTGTTCGTGTTTGGTCGGTCCGCCTTTGCCGAAGGCGTCGGTGAGCGACTTCAGCCGGTCATGCTTCCGCCGGCCGCTTACATCGTGGTGGCACCCGGCGTGTCGGTGCCGACTCCGCTTATTTTCGCCGCGCCGGAATTGACACGAAATACCGAACCTTGCAAAATAGCGGACTTTGCTGCAGCGGCTGTTGAGCACAGGCTTTTCGGACGCAACGATCTGCAGCCGGTTGCTGAGAGGCACTTTGCGGCAGTGGCCGAGGCGGTCAGTCTGGTCGGTGACGCCGCGGGCGAACGGCAGGTGCGGATGTCCGGCTCGGGTGCCTGCGTTTTTGCGCAATGCGCGACGCTCGGCGACGCCGAGAGGGTGCGGAAAACGATATCCGTCCGCTGGCCTGAAAACTGGCAGGTGTTCGTTGCACGCGGCATTGATGTGCATCCGCTGTACGGCGCAACGGCAGAGTGAACGCGCAGTACAGGTTTCGCAGTACAGCTTTGAAGGGCGATGCCGTAAAGGCATTGCAGCAGTTTTGGGGAGTCGCCAAGTTGGTTAAGGCACCGGATTTTGATTCCGGCATGCGAAGGTTCGAATCCTTCCTCCTCAGCCAGATCGTATCGGGCAGACTCGCAGTGAGTGCGGGTCTGCCCGAGTTGTTTTAAGGGCGTCGGCGGATTGCCGATGCGGGCAGTGCCGGCCGGTCCGGTCTAAAGTTGAGCTTTCACCAAGTATCGCGAGGCAGCATGGCTTACGACAGCCTGATGATCTTTACCGGCAACGCCAACCCCAAACTGGCGGCGGATGTGGCCAAGCGGCTGAACATGTCGCTCGGACGCGCCCAGGTCGGTCGCTTCTCCGACGGCGAAGTGAATGTCGAAATCCTCGAAAACGTCCGCGGCAAGGACGTGTTCGTGCTGCAGCCGACCGGCGCGCCGACCAACGACAACCTGATGGAACTGGTGATTCTGGTCGACGCCCTGAAGCGTGCCTCGGCCGGTCGCATCACGGCTGCGATGCCCTATTTCGGCTACGCCCGGCAGGACCGTCGGCCGCGCAGTGCGCGTGTGCCGATCACCGCCAAGGTGGTTGCCAACATGCTTCAGGCCGTGGGTGTGCAACGTCTGTTGACGGTCGACCTGCACGCTGACCAGATCCAGGGCTTCTTCGATATTCCGGTGGACAACATCTACGCCACGCCGATCCTGCTGGGCGACATCTGGAAGAAGGAATACCCGAACATGATGGCGGTGTCGCCCGACGTCGGCGGTGTGGTACGGGCGCGCGCCTTTGCCAAGCGTCTCGAATGCGATCTCGCCATCATCGACAAGCGCCGTCCGAAGGCGAACGTGTCGGAAGTGATGAACATCATCGGCGACGTGTCGGGCCGTACCTGCGTCATCATGGATGACATGGTCGATACCGCCGGCACGCTGTGCAAGGCGGCGCAGGCACTGAAGGAAAATGGTGCAGCCGGTGTGCTCGCCTACTGTACCCATGCGGTGCTGTCCGGTGAGGCGGTGAGCCGCATCGAACAGTCCGATCTCGACCAGCTTGTCGTCACCGACACCATCCCGCTGTCGCCGGCCGCGCAGGCCTGCGGCAAGATCCGTGTGGTGTCGATTGCCGAACTGCTGGCCGAAACCCTGTTGCGCATCAGCAACGAAGAATCCGTTTCGTCCCTTTTCATGGAATGAACATCGTTCCCTGAAACGGGACACCCCAGCCGCCTGGTCGCGGGCGGCTTCATCAACCTGGAGTCATCATGTCTATCGAACTCAACGCGAATACGCGCGAAGCACAGGGCACCGGAGCGAGCCGCCGCCTGCGTCGCGCATCGCAGGTGCCGGCCATCATCTACGGTGGCACCGAACCGGCGCTGCCGATCACCCTCGACCACAACGAAATCTTCCACGCCCTGCGCAAGGAAGCGTTCCACGCGTCGGTGCTGACCATCAATGTCGGCGGCAAGAAGGAATCGGTGCTGCTGCGTGACACGCAGATGCACGCCTACCGCCAGCAGGTCATGCACGTGGATTTCCAGCGTGTCGACCTCACGCACGAACTGCACACCAAGGTGCCGCTGCACTTCGTCAACGCCGAGAACGCACCGGGCGTGAAGATGCAGGGCGGTGTCGTATCGCACGTGATGAACGAAATCGACATCAAGTGCCTGCCCAGCGCGCTGCCGGAATACCTCGAAATCGATCTGTCCGGCCTGTCGGTCGGTCAGTCGGTCCACGTGTCGCAGATTCCGCTGCCGGCTGGCGTCGAAATCATCGTTCACGGCACTGACCCGGTCGTTGCGACGCTGACGCTGCCGCGCGGCGCCAAGTCCGACGAAGCTGCCGCCACCGACGGCGAAGCCGAGAAGTAATCGCACGCGATGTCCGGGAACGGTGCCAAAGCCGTGCCCCGGCTGGTCGTCGGACTGGGCAACCCCGGTCCGGAGTATTCCGAAACCCGGCACAACGCCGGGTTTTGGTTTTGTGAGCAGCTGGCACGCAAGCTCGGCATCACGTTGAATCGCGAAGCGCGCTTCAACGGCCTGGTCGGCAGTTCGCGTGCCGACGGCATCACGCTGTTGTTGCCGCAGACCTTCATGAACCGGTCCGGACAGTCGGTCGGCGCGCTCGCGCGCTTCTACCGCATCGAACCGGCCGAGATTCTGGTCGTACAGGATGAACTTGACGTATTGCCGGGTGAGCTGCGCCTGAAATTCGGCGGCGGTCTCGGCGGGCACAACGGCTTGAAGGACATCAGCGCCCACCTGGCCACGCACGATTACTGGCGCCTGCGCATCGGCATCGGTCACCCGCGCCAGCTGGCGCCGGGTGCGGAAGTCGCCGACTATGTGCTGCACCGGCCGCGCGCCGACGAACAGCGCGATATCGATGCCGCCATCGGGCGCGCACTCGACGCCTGGCCGCTGATCGCGGCCGGCGACTGGACGCGCGTGTCCACCCTGCTCAATGCAAAGCCGCCCAAACAAGGAAACCCCTCATGAGCCTCAAATGCGGCATCGTCGGTCTGCCCAATGTCGGCAAATCCACCCTGTTCAATGCGCTGACCAAGGCTGGCATTGCAGCGGAGAACTACCCGTTCTGCACGATCGAGCCCAATGTCGGCATCGTCGAGGTGCCGGATCCGCGGCTCGCGGCGTTGTCGGAAATCGTCAAGCCGCAGAAGATCCAGCCCGCCATCGTCGAGTTCGTGGACATTGCAGGTCTGGTCGCGGGCGCGAGCAAGGGTGAAGGCCTGGGCAACCAGTTCCTCGCCAACATCCGTGAAACCGATGCCATCGTGAATGTCGTGCGCTGCTTCGACGACGAGAACGTCGTGCACGTGAATGGTCGCGTCGATCCGATTGCCGACATCGAAACCATCGTGACCGAACTCGGCCTGTCCGACCTCGCCGTGGTCGAGCGCACGCTCAACCGCGACACGAAGAAGGCGCGCGCCGGGGACAAGGACGCGCAGAAACTGTGCGCAGTGCTGGAAAAGATGCTGCCGCACCTGAATGAAGGCAAGCCCGCGCGCACGCTGGCGCTGAGCGACGACGAGAAGCTGCTGCTCAAGCCGCTGTGCCTGATGACGCTCAAGCCGGCGATGTACGTCGGCAACGTCGACGAAGGTGGCTTCCAGAACAACCCTTACCTCGATCGCCTGCGTGAGCACGCCGCGAAGGAGGGCGCGCCGGTGGTCGCGCTGTGCGCCAAGATCGAAGCCGAACTGGCCGATCTGGACGATGCCGACAAGATGGCCTTCCTCAGCGATCTCGGCCTGGACGAGCCGGGCCTGAACCGGCTGATCCGCGCCGGCTACGACCTGCTCGGACTGCAGACCTACTTCACCGCCGGCGTCAAGGAAGTGCGCGCCTGGACCATCCACAAGGGCGACACCGCACCGCAGGCCGCGGGTGTCATCCACACCGACTTCGAACGCGGCTTCATCCGCGCCCAGACCATTGCATTTGACGACTTCATCGCCTTCAAGGGCGAACACGGTGCAAAGGAAGCCGGCAAGATGCGCGCCGAGGGCAAGGAATACGTGGTGAAGGACGGTGACGTACTCAATTTCCTGTTCAACGTCTGACGGTCACGCCGCCACAACGCCCCGCACGACGCGAAAACCCCTGTATTCCTGCGGATACAGGGGTTTTTGTCTGTTGCGACCTTGCGTGACGCTCACCCGACCCGCAGTGATCCGGAAAGACTGTCGTGCCCATCGTCCGGTGCGCCAGCGGATGTTTCCGCGTGCGCATGTGACATCCCGGGGTGTGTTCTCATTCGACTGGTGCGTCACGTTACCCTCGGGCTGCACGCGCGCGTGATGTGGGCTTCAAATGAGAACAGACTCCAGGAGGCGACGAAATCATGACTGCACACGATACGCCCGCATTTCTGCCGCTCACCGGCATTCACGAGCCGTCGGCCATCCAGCAGCTGGCCGACGGACGCTTCCTGGTGCTTGAAGACGAAAGGCAGCGTCCGTTCAGTCTGGTGAGCATCGCTCCCGACGGAGGTGTCGACAGCGCACCGCTGCGACCGGGCTGGCTCGAAGCCTGGCTCGATTCCAGCGACGATTTCTGGAAACTGGATGATCTTGAAGGTATCGCGCTCGACAGCGCGGGGAACATCCATGCCGTCACGTCGCACTCGCGCGACGGCGACGGGGATGAAAGGAAGTCACGCGACAAGCTGGTCCGCTTCCGGATCGAGGCGGGTCGGGTGGTCGCACCCAAGGTCGTCAATGGATTGAAGCCGGCGCTTCTGGCGGCTCATCCGGTGCTCGAAGCGGCCGCCGCAAAGCGTGAAGTGAAACGCGAAGGCGGCCTGAACATCGAGGCCCTGGAATTCGGTCCGGATGGCCAGACCCTGCTGATCGGTTTCCGCAGCCCGTTGCTGGACGGGCGGGCGTTGATCGCAAGCCTGGAAAACACCGCGGAGATGTTCGACGCCGGGGCGCCTCCGCGCATCGCGGCGTCTCTGATCACCCTCGATCTCGACGGCGACGGCCTGCGCAGCCTGTCGCGCATT
Source organism: Methyloversatilis sp. (assembly GCA_016791045.1). Taxonomy (GTDB): domain Bacteria; phylum Pseudomonadota; class Gammaproteobacteria; order Burkholderiales; family Rhodocyclaceae; genus Methyloversatilis. The sequence continues at coordinate 33,056 of JAEUNO010000018.1, forward strand.
CCGTCACTGGGCGGTTACCTGCTCAGCAGTGGTCCGGTGGCGGGCGGAACGGCGCATTTCCGCCTCTGGTTCTGGAGCGGCATGTCCGGCGAGCCCGCACACCGCGTCGACGTCGCAGGCGTGCCAGGCTTCGAACGTGCCGAAGGCATCTGCCCCGCCATCATCGACAGCCAACCGAAGATCATCATCGTCAGCGACGATGGCGACCACGCTGCCGGCCAGTGTGCCCGCTTCCTGATGCTTGATCCCGGGCAGCTGAATATCGCCCGATGACGCCCGGTCCGCTGCATCGACACTATGAGCGCGAATCTGCCGGCTTGTGCCCGCGAAAGACTGCCGGCGCGGACGGACCGGATTTCAGCCCTTCGCTTCCTTCGCCGCCGTCTCCGCCATTTCGGCGCGGACCGCGTCCATGTCCAGCGCACGCGCCTGTTCGATCAGCTGTTCGAGCTGCATCGCGGGCAGGGCGCCGGCTTCCGAGTACAGGATGATCTGGTCGCGGAACAGCAGCAGCGTCGGAATCGAGCGGATGCCGAATTCAGCGGCGATGCCCTGTTCTTCTTCGGTATTGATCTTGGCGAACACGATGTCCGGGTGCTTTTCCGACGCGGCTTCGAACACCGGGGCAAAATTGCGGCAGGGGCTGCACCACGAGGCCCAGAAATCGATGAGGACGAACGGATTGTTTTCTATCGTCGTGTTGAACGTGTCGGCGGTGAGGTCGAGGGTGGCCATGGTTATCCTTGGGCTGTCGTGGTGGGGCGTTTGCGGGTGACGTCGCATGGTAGCCGATAGTCGCGCCCCGGATGTTCCGCATGTGGGGCGGGCGCTGCCGTACGTCGGCCGCTTCGCACCCAGTCCGACCGGGCCCTTGCACAAGGGTTCGCTGGTTGCGGCGCTCGCCAGCTGGCTGGACGCCCGTGCGCACGGCGGCCAGTGGCTGCTGCGCATCGAGGATGTCGATGAACCCCGCTGCAGCAAGGTCGCGGCCGATGCCATCCTGCATCAACTCGACGCGCTCGGCCTGCACTGGGATGGCGAGTTGTTGTGGCAAAGCCTGCGCACACGCCTTTACCGCGCAGCGCTGGATCGCCTGATCGCAGGTGACCGGGCGTTCGCCTGCGCCTGCACCCGGCGCGATCTGGAACTCGAGCCACTGTCGCTTGATGGCACGCGCCGCTACCCGGGCACCTGTCGCGACCGGATCGGCCTCCCGCCGCGCGCCTGGCGCTTCCGTGTGCCGCCCGGTGTGGTCACATTCGACGATGCCATCTGCGGTGTGCAGTCCATCGACGTCGCGGCGGATGTCGGCGATTTCGTGCTGTGGCGCGCCGACGGTTTCTGCGCCTATCAGCTGGCGGTGGTCGTGGATGACGCCGAGCAGGGCGTGACCGATGTGGTGCGCGGTGCCGACCTGCTGGGTTCCACGCCGCGCCAGATCCTGCTGCAGCAGGCGCTCCGGCTGATGCGGCCACGCTACGCGCATGTGCCGCTGGTGCTGGATGCGCACGGTGAAAAGCTGTCGAAGCAGACGCTGGCCCGACCGCTCCAAGCGGCGAACGCCGTCCCGGATCTGGCGGAGGCGCTGTGCTTTCTCAATCACGCGCCACCTGCGGAAGTCATCGCGGCCGGTCGGGACGCCCTGCTTGCGTGGGCGATCGGACACTGGCGGCTGGCGTCGTGCGCCGGCGCGCTCGCAGCGCAGGATCGCTGACTTCCGCGCCGCGGCAGCCGTCGTGGGATCGGCGGGTGGGAGCGGCGGGTGGGAGCGGCGAAGGTTTTGAGGGAGCGGCGATCCACTGCCGGCCCTGCGGGCGGCGAGCAGTGCTCGCCGAAACCCCCGCTCCGCCCCTGAAGGAATCTTCCACTGCAGCGCGGCGTTTCGGGAAGAAGTGCTCCGGTCGCCCCGCCGTCACCAGTGCGGCGGGATGTCCTGTCTCGGGTCGGGGGCGTCGGCGCTGCGGTCGGCGTCGGCCTGTTGCGACGACTGCATCTGCTGGTAAAGATGGCGCAGCTGCTGCTGCAGCGATTCGATCTGGCGCTGCTGGTCGAACACGGTGCGGTTCAGCGTGTCGAGCAGGTCGTCCATCATCGCGATGCGCGCCTCGAGCTCATCGAATCGTTCGGTTTTCAGGGGCTCAGTCATGCTGGAGATCCGGTGAATGTTGTCGGGCGAGCGCCCAGGCGACGTGTTCGCGCACCATGGCCGAGGGGTGGTCGGCGCGCGCGGCGAGGGCGGCGATGTTCGATGCGGCGGCTGGCGCGTTGCCGAGCGCGACGGCGATATTGCGCAGCCAGCGCGCATGGCCGATGCGACGGATCGCGCTGCCGGCAAGTTTCGTGTCGAATTCGTCTTCGCGCCAGGCGAACAGCTCGGTCAGCGACGCCCGGTCGAGCCCGTTGCGCACCGCGAAATCGGGTTCCACGGCGAGCTGCGCGTGGCGATTCCACGGGCAGACGAGCTGGCAATCGTCGCAGCCATAGATGCGGTTGCCGATCGCCGGTCGCAGCGGCTCGGGAATCGAGCCGTCGAGTTCGATCGTCAGATAGGACACGCACAGCCGTGCGTCCAGCTGATAGGGCGCGACGATGGCGCCGGTCGGGCACACGTCGATGCAACGCGTGCAGGTGCCGCAGTGATCGGGCTGCGCAGTGTCCTCCGGCAGCGGCAGATTGGTGTACAGCTCGCCGAGGAAGAACAGCGATCCGGCGTCGCGATGGATCAGCAAAGTGTGCTTGCCTCGCCAGCCCAGCGCGGCGCGGCGCGCGATCTCGACTTCCATGACCGGTGCCGAATCGGTGAAGGCGCGGTAGCCGAACGGGCCGACCCGGGCTTCGATGCGATCGGCCAGCGCCTGCAGCCGGGCGCGCAGTACCTTGTGGTAATCGCGGCCGAGCGCATAGCGCGACACGTAGGCGGCGTCGGGGTCTTCGAGTACAGCCTGGGCGTCGGCGGCCTGCTGCGGATCAGGCCAGTAAGGCAGGCGCACGCTGATGACCGACAGCGTGCCCGGCACCAGCTCGGCCGGCCGTGCGCGTGTCGTTCCGTGCCGTTCCATATAGTGCATGTCGCCGTGGCGACCGGCGGCCAGCCAGTCCATCAACCGGGTTTCCGCGTCGCCCAGATCGACACCGGCAAAGCCGACGGACGCAAAGCCCAGTTCGTGCGCCCAGCCGCGGATCTGCGCGGCCAACGCTGCGGGCGAATCGGGCACAGAGGGGGGAGAAGTCGGGCGTGCGGGCATGGTTCGAAGTGTGAAACGGTGCTGGCGCTGCATCGTGCGCGAGTCGCGATGGATTCCGGACATCGCAGCCGACGGTTGATAATGGCAAAACTCCGATTTTGCGTGCATCAAACCGTCCATGGCCGACTTTTTCAGCATCGATCTCGCCGATACCGACGCGACCGAGGCGCTCGGCGCCTGTCTGGCCGAGACCCTGCGTCCCGGCCTGACGCTTTTTCTCGAAGGTGACCTGGGCGCCGGCAAGACCACACTGGTGCGCGGCATGCTGCGCGCGCTGGGCCATACCGGCAAGGTGAAAAGCCCGACCTTCACATTGCTTGAATCTTATGCTATTTCTAGCTTAAACTTCCCGCTGTATCACTTTGATTTTTATCGTTTCGCGGACCCTGATGAATTCATTGAAGCAGGTCTGGACGAATATTTCGGGCAAACCGGCCCGGCCGGCGGTGTCTGTCTGGTCGAGTGGCCGGACAAGGCCGGCGGCCATCTGCCGTCCCCCGATCTGCGCATCGCGCTCGCCGTCGTCGGCGATGCGCGTCGTGCGCATCTGTCCGCCTGCAGCGAAGCGGGACGCGCATGTCTAGAAGACCTCGTTCGACACCACCGAAGCGAGCCGACGGTCTGAGTCGGCGCCATTTCCTCGGCTTTTCCGGCGCGGCACTGCTGCTGTCGGTCAGCCCCGCCGGACAGGCCGCGCTGTCTTCTCTGGTGGCGGTGCGGGTCTGGCCGGCCCTCGAATACACCCGCATCACGCTGGAATCCCGCGCCGAGCTGAAGTTCTCGCACTTTCTCGTCAAGGACCCGGAACGCCTGGTCATCGATCTCGAGGGGCTCGAACTGAACAATGTTCTGGGCACGCTGCCGGGCAAGATTTCCGACGCTGACCCCTATATCAAGGTGATCCGCGCCGGTCGCAACAAGCCGGGTGTGATCCGGCTGGTGATCGAACTGAAGACCGAAGTTCAGCCACAGGTATTTACGCTGGCGCCGGTCGGGCAGTACGGCCACCGGCTGGTGATGGATGTCTATCCTCAAAACCCGGTCGACCCGCTGATGCAGCTCGCGCGTCAGGGCGACATCGTCTATGAGGGCGAGGCAACGCCGGACCAGCCGGACGCACCTGCGCAGTCGGCACCCGCGAAGGACCCGCCGGCGCAGAGTGCGAAAGCCGACAGCAAGGTTGATCCGAAGACGTCACCGACCGACGATGCGGGCGATGTGAGCCGTCTGGTCACCATCGTGCTCGACCCGGGCCACGGCGGCGAAGATCCGGGTGCAATCGGGCGGCGCGGCAGCTATGAAAAGAACGTGACGCTCGAAGTCGCGCAGCGGCTGCGTGCCAAGATTGATGCCGATCCCACGATGCGCGCCGTTCTGACGCGTGATGGCGACTATTTCGTACCGCTGGGTACGCGGGTTTCAAAGGCCCGCCGCGTGCGTGCCGACCTGTTCGTGTCTATCCACGCCGATGCCTTCGTGCGGCCGGATGCACGCGGCAGTTCGGTGTTCGTGCTGTCCGACCGCGGTGCGACCAGTTCGGCGGCGCGCTGGCTGGCGCAGCGTGAGAATTCGGCCGATCTGATCGGCGGCGTCAATCTCGACGTGAAGGACAAGTACCTCGCGCGCACCCTGCTCGACCTTTCGCAGACCGCGACGATGAACGACTCGATGAAGCTTGGCCGCGCGGTGCTCGGTGAACTGGGCGGCGTCAACACGCTGCACAAGCCGCATGTCGAACAGGCCGGCTTCGCTGTGTTGAAGGCGCCGGATGTGCCATCCATCCTGGTCGAAACCGCCTTCATTTCCAATCCGGAAGAAGAGAAGCGGCTGACCGACGATGTCTATCAGGACAAGCTGGCAGAGGCCATCCTGCGCGGCATCAAGCGCTATCTGGCGAAGAATCCGCCGCTGTCCAAATCGCGCATGGTCATGCTGTAAGCGCTGTGCCTGCCGTGGTGCGGGCTCTGATGGCAGAAGCGGCAAGTTCGCACAGGGGCCACTCCAGCAAGTACGCCCTGGAGGAAATCGGGCGCGTCGCAGCGGGAACGGAGCGAGGGCTTCGACGAGCTTTTCTGGCAGCCCCGAAAGCTGCTTGATGCACGTCATGCCCCGTCCGGAGCCGGTCTTCTAGAATGGCGCGCATGAACGCCCCCGAATCCGTCGCCCGGTTGCTGTCTGCCGAACCTGCCGCGCTGCCCTGCTATCACTGCGGGCTACCGGTCGATGGCGCGCTGCGCTATCGCGTACGCATCGATGGCCAGGAGCGCCCGATGTGCTGTGCCGGCTGCGCCGCCGTCGCAGAAGCGATCAGCAGCGGCGGGCTGGAACAGTTCTACCGCCATCGCGATGCGCTGCCCGAAGCCGCGCCCGAGGCAGGTGGCGGGCGTGACCTGTCGGTCTATGACCTGCCGGAAGTGCAGGCGGATTTCGTGCGCAGCGTGGCGCACGCGCAGTGTGCCGACGCACGCGAGGCGCTCCTGATCATCGAAGGCATCCGCTGTGCCGCCTGTGTGTGGCTCAACGAGCAGCACGTCGGGCGGCTGCCGGGCGTGCTGACGCTGGACATCAATTACGCCACGCGCCGCGCCCGCGTCGTGTGGGACCCGGCGATCACGGGCCTGTCCGCCATCCTGCAGGCGGTCGCCGACATCGGTTACCAGGCCTGGCCGAACGACCGGGCGCACGCCGAGTCGGTCGCGCGCAACGAGCGGCGCGACGCGCTGTGGCGACTCGCAGTCGCCGGTCTCGGCATGATGCAGGTCATGATGTATGCGTGGCCGGCCTACGTCGCGGGCGAAATGGAACTGTCGGACAGCATCGCTGCGCTGATGCGCTGGGCCAGCCTCGTGCTGACCGCGCCGGTGGTGTTCTACTCGGCTGCGCCTTTCTTTTCGCGCGCCTGGCGCGATCTCGTGGCGCGCCGGGTCGGCATGGACCTGCCGGTCGCGCTCGGCGTCGGCTGCGCGTTCGCCGCCAGCCTGTGGGCGACGGTCACACGCTCGGGCGAGGTGTATTTCGACTCGGTCACGATGTTCGTCTTCCTGCTGCTGGCGGGCCGCTATCTGGAACTGGTGGCGCGCCAGCATGCGGTGCGCGGCGTCGAGAATCTGGCGCAGGTCATGCCGGCACTGGCGCAGCGCTTCACCGCCTGGCCCGCCACGGCGACCGAGGCGGTACCGGTGGTTCGACTGGTCGTCGGCGACCATGTCGTCGTCGCGGCCGGCGAAGTCATTCCGGCCGATGGCCGGCTGGTCGACGGGCGCAGCGAGGTTGACGAAAGTCTGCTGACGGGCGAATCGAAACCGCAGGCGCGCGGCGTCGGTGACCGCGTGGTCGGCGGCAGTCTGAACATCGCGTCGCCGGTGGTGCTCGAGGTCGAACAGGTGGGGGAGGCGACGCGGCTGGCGGCCATCCGCCGGCTGATCGGTCGCGCCTCGGCGAGCCGGCCCGACGTGGTGCAGTTCGCCGACCGCATCGCGCTGCATTTCGTGTCGGCGCTGATCGTGCTGGCCTGCATCACGGCGGCGGTCTGGCTGTGGGTCGAGCCGGCGCGGGCGCTGTGGGTGTTCGTGTCGGTACTGGTCGTGAGTTGCCCGTGCGCGCTGTCGCTGGCCACACCGGCCGCGCTCACCGTGGCGACCGGCGTGTTGTCGAAGAGCGGCCTGCTGGTCACCCGTGCGCACGCCATCGAAACGCTGGCGCGTGTCACGCATGTGGTGTTCGACAAGACCGGTACGCTGACCACCGGAGACATGCATGTGCAGGCGGTCGTGCCGTTCGGCGAGATGGGTGCAGCCGATGCGCACGCGCTGGCCGCCGCGCTGGAACAGCATTCCACCCACCCGATCGCGCGCGCCCTCCGGCAGGCGGCGGGGGATGCACCGCTGCCGGCGGTGAGTGCGCTCGAAGCCGTGACCGGGCAGGGCGTGCAGGCCCTGCATCAGGGCCGTACGCTGCGCCTGGGTCGCGCCGATTTTGTCTGCGCGGCGTCGGGCTGCGCGCTGCCCGACGTGCCGGATGGTACGGCGACACCGGTCTGGCTGGGTGACAACGACGGCCTGATCGCCCGCTTCGACCTGATCGACACGGTGCGAACCGGCGCGTCCGAACTGCTGGCACGGCTGCGCGAACGCGCCATCGCGGTCACCCTGCTGTCGGGTGATGCACCGGCGCCGGTGGCCGCCCTGGCGAAGGATCTGGGCATTGCCGACGCGCACGCGCGCATGAGTCCGGAAGCAAAGCGCGCCTTCATCGAGAGGCTGCAGGCCAACGGCGCCGTGGTCGCCATGCTGGGCGACGGCGTGAACGATGCGCCGGTGCTCGCGCAGGCCCAGGTGTCGGTCGCCATGGGCAGCGGCACCGAACTGGCGCGCGCCCAGGGCGACATGGTGCTGCTGTCGGCCGGTTTCGCGGCACTCACCCGCGGCTTCGACACCGCGCAGGTCACGCTGGCCGTGGTGCGGCAGAACCTGCGCTGGGCCTTTGCGTACAACATGCTGGCCATCCCGCCGGCGATGTTCGGCTGGATCACGCCCTGGATGGCCGGCGTCGGCATGTCGATCAGTTCGCTCGCCGTGGTGCTCAACGCGTTGCGTCTGCAGCGCCGGGGCAACAGATGAAGGGCGCCGGCTGATGGACATCCTGTGGCTGCTGGTGCCGCTGTCGGTGCTGATCGCGCTCGGCATCGGCATCGTTTTCGTCTGGTCGGCACGCAGCGGGCAGTTCGACGATCTCGAAGGGCCGGCCCACCGCATGATGATGGACGACGACCGCGCGCCGCTGAAAGCGCCCGAGCGCGACGGCACGGATCCCTGATATCGGATCGCGGCTCGCATCCGTGATCCGCATCGCTGGAACGAAAGCGCGTCCGGGATAGACTCAACGCTGTGACGTCTGCAGAGGAGAACGGGAATGACGAGTTGCACCGAACACGCGCACCACGACCACCAGCACGGCCCGAACTGCGGTCATCGTGCGGTCAGCCACGACGGCCACGTCGATTACCTGCACGACGGTCACCTGCACCATGTGCATGGCGACCATGTCGACGAACACGTCGTGGCGGTCAGTGCGACCAATCCTGCGGCCTGCACACCGCAGCATCAGTGCGCCGCCCACGCGGCCGACCACGTCCATGGGCCGGGCTGCGGCCATGACGCCGTGCCGCACGGCGATCATGTCGACTATCTGGTCGATGGCCATCTGCATCATCCGCACGGCACGCATTGCGACGACCACGGGCCGCTCAAGGCGGCCTGATGCGCAGTCTGACCTGCGCGCGGCTATCATGCGCGCAGGTCAAGTTCTGCGTCCGTTCCATGTCCCTTCATCCAGCTGGCGCTGCATGGCACGCGCCGGCGTTGTTCATGCCATCCGCCCTGCGCGGCTGGCTCACCGATCCGCACTCGCTCACGTCGCGCATCCGCGCGCGCTGTCGCACCTTTTCGGTGCGGCCGCTGCGCCAGTGCGCCGCGCGTGGCGAACGCGACGAAGCGCCGCTGCTCGGCGTGGCACCGGCTCGCCGGGTGCGCGTGCGTGACGTGCTGCTGTACGCCGACGGCGTTCCGGTGGTGTTCGCGCACAGCGTGGTGCGTCTGCATGACGTGACCGGCGCCTGGCACATGTTCGCCGGTGTCGGCGTGCGGCCGCTGGGAGAACTGCTGTTCGCCGACGCGCGCATCGCGCGTTCGCCGCTGTCGGTGCGCCGGCTCGATGACCGCCACCCGCTGTACCGGCGTGTTCGCGCGGCCGGCATCGTGACCGATGCACCGCTGTGGGCGCGCCGTTCGTTGTTCCTGCGGGCCGGCCGGCCGCTGCTGGTGACCGAGGTGTTCCTGCCGGCCATCGCGGAGCTTGCGCCATGAATCTGCTGGCACGGCTCAATGCCTGGGAACGCCTGATGCGGCTCGACAAGCCGATCGGCATCCTGCTGCTCGCCTGGCCCACATTGTGGGCGCTGTGGGTCAGCGGCGGCGGCAAGCCGTCGCCCTTCATCGTCTGGATATTCATGCTGGGCACCGTGCTGATGCGCAGCGCCGGCTGCGTCATCAATGACTTTGCCGACCGCAACTTCGACGGCCACGTCGAGCGCACGCGCAAGCGGCCCCTGGTGACCGGCGAGGTCGGCACCCGTGAGGCGCTGCTGCTGGCGGCCGGGCTTGCGCTGTTTGCCTTCATCCTCATCCTGCCGCTGCACCGCCTGGTCATCCTGCTGTCGTTCGCCGCGCTGTTCCTCGCCGCGAGCTACCCCTTCACCAAGCGTTTCTTCGCCATTCCGCAAGCCTGGCTGGGTGTGGCGTTCGGCTTCGGCATCCCGATGGCCTATGCGGCGCAGCTGTACACCGTGCCGAACGAAGCCTGGCTGCTGCTTGCCGCCAATGTGTTCTGGGCCATCGCCTACGACACCGAGTACGCCATGGTCGACCGCGAGGACGACCTGAAGATCGGCATCCGCACTTCGGCCATCACCTTCGGCCGCTTCGACGTGGCTGCCGTGATGATCTGTTACGGCATCACGCTGTCACTGCTGGCCCTCTACGGGCAGCTCGAAAACCTCGGTCTGCCGTTCTACCTGGGCCTGCTGGTCGCAGCCGGCATCGCCACCTACCACTACACGCTGATCCGCGAGCGCGACTGCGCACGCTGCTTTCGTGCCTTCCTGCACAACAACTGGCTGGGTGCAGCCGTGTTCGCCGGCATCGTGGCCGATTACGCGCTGCGCTGATGCCCGGCGTAAGTCCGGCCGCCGGCCGGCGTTTACCCGGCATCGACATCCAGCAGGGGCGGGCGCCGTGAAACGCATCGGAGCATTAATTCTGGCGCTCGGCGCCTTGTTCATCGCATTCGACAGCGAAGCCGGTGCGCTGCGCGAACGGCTGGCCGAGCGTGCGGAACAGCGGCGTGCGACGTCCGGAACGCCGGCGACGTTGCCAGCCGGAACGAAGGTGCAACGCAATGTGGCCTACGGCGATCACGCCAACCAGCGCATGGACATCTACAGCCCCGCCGATGCCCGCGCGGCGCCGATGCTGTTTCTTGTGCATGGCGGCGGCTGGCGCCACGGCGACAAGGCACATGGCCGTTTGATCGACAACAAGCTGGCGCACTGGCTGCCGGCCGGCGTCGTCATCGTGTCGATCAACTACCGCACGTTGCCCGAGGCCGATGTACTGACGCAGCGCGATGACGTGGTCGCCGCACTCGCAGCCGTGCAGATGCGCGCACACGAATGGGGCGGCGATGCGTCGCGTGTCGTACTGATGGGTCACTCGGCCGGCGCCCATCTGGTGGCGCTGATCGCCGCGGCGCCCCGCGACGCGCGCATCAGTGAGCCCTGGCTCGGCAGTGTGCTGCTGGACAGCGGCGCGCTCGATGTCGAACGCCTGATGGCCGAGCGCCATCACAGCCTGTTCGACGATGCCTTCGGCAAGGATCCGGCGTTCTGGATCGCCACCTCTCCGGTGCGCCAGCTCGCGGCACCGGGCGCGCCGTGGCTCGCCGTGTGTTCCAGTCAACGCAGGCAGGCGTGCGATCAGGTGAAGGCCTTTGCGCAGCGTGTGCGGGAGATCGGTGGTCGAATCGACGAACTGCCGCTGGCAAAGTCGCATGCTGCCATCAACGAAGACCTCGGACTGCCGGGCGCCTACACCGCGCGCGTGGACGACTTCCTGCGCGAAGTCGGGTTGCTCGCGCGATGAAAAAAGGGCCGCCGGCGACTGCCGGCGGCCCCTCAAGGATTGAAGACCACTCAGCCGCGACGGCGGGCTGCGAAGCCGATCAGACCGAGACCAGCCATCAGCATGGCCCACGCTTCGGGCTCCGGCACCGGCGTGACCTCGACGGTCAGCAGCGGGCGTTCGGCCACCAGCGAAAAGTCGCGCGACGGAAAGTCGATGCCGTTGGTGCCGTTCGGCATGAAGGGCAACAGTGCCCAGCCGTAGCCCGGTACCGCACCGTTCTGCATGCGGCGCAGCGCGTCCGTGAAGTCGAGCGTCAGGCTGCCTTGTTCGATGTTTGCGTCGCCAGTATTGTCACCGACGCTCAGGAACGGCAGCACCGAGGCTTCGATGCCGTCGGTCTGGATGCCGTCGCCGAAGCTGTTCCACGACGCAGTCGCCTCATTCCACGGCAGCAACATGTCGTGGAACAGGATGCCGCTGCCGGCGCTGGTCACATTGACCGTCAGCGTTGCACTGACGATCAGATCGGTCGCGCCGATCTGTCCGGCCGACGTGCCGAACAGGTCGTCGAAACGGATGAGCACGTGGTTGGGCGAACCGCCATCCGAAGCGTCGATGCTCAGTTCTTCCGCGTCACCGAAGGCGCTGTCCGGTGTGTTGCTGACCAGCGACGTATCGGCGCCGCCGAGATAGCCGTTGCTGCCATGCTGGAAGGTCAGCGTGGCAGCCGAAGCCGGGACCGAGCACAGCGCCAGCAGCGCGCAGGTGGTCTTGATCAGGTGCGTCATGATGACGTCTCCTGATCAGCCGCGACGGCGGGCGGCGAAGCCGATCAGGCCCAGACCGGCGAGCAGCATCGCGTAGGTTTCGGGTTCGGGGACAGCCAGGACTTCTACGCTGAGTTGCGGGCGGAAGTTCTGTGCGAAGTATTCCGACGTATAGAAGTCGATGCCATTCGTGCCGGCCGCGAACGGAATCATCGCCCAGCCGTAGCCCGGGACCGACCCGGCCTGCGCCGCCTGCAGCGATACGGTGAGGTCGATCGACAGCCAGCCGGTGCCGACGTTTTCCGAACCATTGTTGCCGCCAATCGTGAATATCGGCGCCGTAGCCGCTTCGATGCCGTTGGCCTGGATACCGTTGCCGATGCTGTTCCACGTGATCACGTTCTGCGACCAGTCGGTCAGCATGTCGTACATCGTGAAGCCGCTGCCCGGATTGTCGACGTAGATGTTCAGCACGGCCGACACGATGGTGTCACCGGCCTTGATCTGGCCTGCGGTGTTGCCGAACAGGTTGTCGAAACGGATCAGACCCTGATTGGGCTTGGCGCCCGGGCTGCCGTCGTCGCCGTCGACGCTGATGAAGTCGAGCAAGCCGAAGTTTGTACCGCGGCTGTCGCCGTCACCGGCGGTTTCGTTGCTGCGGACCATCGTGTCCTGCGTACCGGCGTAGCCGTTGAGGCCTTGCTGGAACACGAGCGTGTCGGCCGACGCGGTGGCCGGCAACGTGGCCAGCAGCGCGCTGGCGGTGATCAGGTTGCGCAATGTCATGGTGTTGTCTCCTTAATGTAACGAGTGCGGGCGCAAAAAAACCGGCGCGGTGTTTTGCGCCGGTTCAGTCATGCAGTTCTTCCGGATCGCCTTACAGCGCGCCGTTGTCCCACGGGCCGGTAATGGCAAAGGTGATGCCCGGGCTCTGCAGACAGACGAACAGCCACTCGTTGTGGAAGGTCGCGCCGCAGAATTCGCTGGTCATGCCGTTGCTGTTGAACAGCCGACCGGTCGACGGACGCGTGTAGTTCCCGACAGCCCCGCCGGTGCGGAAATCCGCGTTGCTGGCGCAGAACGGGAACACGGTGCCGTCGGTCGTCAGACCATGCATGCGCGATACGGCATTGTTGCCGTCTTCGCACAGGATGAGGCTGCCGCGCGGGCTCCACGCGATGTTGTCCGGGTTGTCGCAGACATCGGCGCCCGATGATTCGTACACCAGCGTGAAGGTTTCGCGACGCGGGTCGTAGGCGAATATCTGGCCCTTGCCCACTGCACCGCCGCTGGTCGAGCAGACGTAGATCACCCCGTTGCCGTACCACACACCTTCGCCGCGGGCGAGGCTCGACGCGCCCTGCACCAGACCCTGAGCCCGCACGCCGCCGTAGCTGGTGCCCGAAACGAAGGGCTTGTTCGGCTCGTCGATGTCCACCCACTCCACATCCCACGTTGCACCGGGGGCCTGACCGACCGCGGTGTTGAAGTAGGGGTACTCGACTGCAAGAATCTCGACCTTCGCATTCGTCGCCGTCTTCAGCTTCATCATCTGCAGCTTGCCGCCCATTTCGAGTCGTCCCGGCGTTTTCGGGATGAAGCGGTAGAAGCCGCTCGGTGTCGAATCTTCGGTTTCGTAGATGTAGCCGGTGACCGGATCGACAGCGACGGCTTCATGGCTGAAGCAGCCCATATCAACCAGCGGAACCGGGCGCGCCGAACCGGATGCCGGCACGTCGAAGCAATACCCGTGCTGCTTGGCGTAATTGGCGTTCGTGTGCACGCCGTTCGTGGTCTCTTCACAGGTGATCCATGAATTCCACGGGGTCGGGCCGCCGGCGCAGTTGCGGATCGTGCCGGAAATCGAGGCGTAACTGCCCACCCATTGTCCGGTTCGCGGCGCGAACACCATATTGGTCGTACCGCCGTCGCACAACGGGTCGTAAGTGACTTTGGCCGGCGCGAAAGAGCCGGTTGTGCCGCCCTTTTCGTGGTTCCGCACGATCACGACCTTGTTGGCATCCGCTGCCACAACGGCCATGCCATCGTGGTTGCTTGGGGTCGGGCGGCCGTCGCTCATGATGTCGCCGGTCCAGCCGAACGATGTGTACCTGAATCCTTCCGGGAGTTGCAGGAGCGACAGGCCGGTCGCCTCGTCTGCCACGGCAGCGAGCGGACCGTAGTCCGGGCTGTAAGGCAGTTGCACCGCATGCGCGTTCTTCGCGCCGAGAATGCTGAAGGGCATTGCAACCGCTGCTGCTGCGGCAACTCCGCTCTTCATGAAGCCCCGGCGGCCATACGTCCAGTTGGGGTCCATTTCCTTGGTTGCGTCGGTTTTCGCGAAATCGCGCATTGAATCGATCAGATCGTCACGTGTCGTCATGTGTTCTCTCCGTTTGAGTGTAGTGGGTCGGATGGATCAGCGTGCGCGGTTGCGGCGCACGCGGGCGAGGCCGCCGAGCAGGCCGAGACCGAGTGCGAGCTGGGCCCAGGCTTCGGGTTCGGGGACCGAGGCGGTGATGCTGTAGTTGAAGCTTTCGATGCCGGGGCCGACGTTGTCCTGCCAGTCGGCGATGGCCAGCACGAAGGTGCCGGTGCCATAGACGTTGCTGAAGCGCACGCTGGCCGCTTCGCCCGGGCCGCCCAGGCTGAACGGCGAACTGCCGTCGGCGCCCGCGACGAAGACGGTGTTCAGCGAAGAATCGGTGATGTTGCCGAAGTAGTTCAGGGTGTCGGTTTCGACGCCGTACCACACGCCGATGATCGGATCGAACATGCTGTCCGACGGCGTGACGGTGATTTCAACGTCGGCCATGAAGTCGGCGTTGAACGTCCAGAAGGACCAGTTCTCGGCGTTGGTGAGGCTGAAGTCGTAGCTCTCTGCCTTGACGGATCCGGTGAAGGTGCCGCTGCCGAAACTGCCGCTGATGGCCGGTGCAGCCGCTTGCGCGCCGGTCGACAGCAGCATGGCCGAAACGGCCATTGCGAGGATTGAAGGGGTTTTCATTGGACTCTCCGTGTCTGGGTTGCAACACGAAGCAGTCTGGCGGCCGAAAAATTAACAGCCGTTAACAATCCATGAAGGTTTCGATCCCTAGGGCGTAGGCCGATCGGATTGTTTTCTCGGGTCAGGTAGTCCGAATGGATTAGATCGTGTGCGAACCGGATCGCAGGGTGCTGCGCCCGTTCGTCGGGCCGCTGGCCAGCGCGCCCAGCGTCGCCAGTGCCGCATCGACGCGCGCGTCCCAGCGCACCGCGCACATCAGGCGCACGCAGTTGCGATACTTGCTTTGTGGCGAGAACATCGGTCCGGGCGAAATGCTGATGCCGGCGGCCAGCGCCTGCGACTGCAGCTGCAGCGCATCGACCTGTTCCGGCAGTTCCAGCCACAGGATGAAGCCGCCGGCCGGCCGCGTGCAGCGGGTGCCCGCCGGGAAGTGGCGCGCGATGGCGGTCTGCATGCGTGCCATCTGTTCCGCGTACTGACGTCGCACGCGGGCCAGGTGGCGCTCCCAGCGGCCGGTCGCGAGATAGTCGGCCAGTGCGCGCTGCGGCAGCAGGGCGGTGGCCATCGTGCTGCCGTACTTCAGCTGTTCGACCTCGCGCCGCCAGCGGCCGGCGACGATCCAGCCGATGCGCAGACCGGGCGCGATGGTTTTCGAGAACGATGAACACAGCAGCACCAGACCGTGGCGGTCCCAGGCCTTTGCGACGCGCGGGCGTTCGCCGTCGTGCGCCAGTTCGCCATAGATGTCGTCCTCGATCAGCGCAACGCCCCGCGCGGACAGCATCTGCACCAGGCGCCGCTTGTGCGCATCCGGCATCGATGCGCCACTCGGATTGCTGAAGCTGGTGCAGGCCAGGCAGGCCTTGACCGGCCAGCGCTCCAGCGCCAGTTCGAGCGCGTCCGGGCTGATGCCCGTCTGGGGGTCGGTCGGGATTTCGAGCGCCTTCAGGCCGAGTGACTCGATCAGCTGCAGCGTGCCGAAGAAGGCCGGCGATTCGATGGCCACGATGTCGCCCGGCTGAGTCGTCGCACGCAGCGCGAGCGTCAGCGCTTCCTGGCAGCCGGTGGTGATGACGATGTCGTCCGGGTGGATCTGGCAGCCCGATTCCACCGCGCGCCGCGCGATCTGTACGCGCAAGGCCTCTTCTCCGACGAATTCGCCGTAGCGCGCGCTGCCCGCATCGTCATGACGCAAGGCGCGGGCGAGACTGGTGCGTACGTCCTTCACGGGCAGGAAGTCGGCATGCGGAATGGCGGTGCTGAACACCAGCAGGTCGTCGCGGTGCGAGGCGCGCATCAGCTGCGCGACGCGCTCCGACATCGTCACCTCGCCGGGCGCTTCGTCGTCGCAGGTCTGGTGGGCGCGCGGCGGCAGCGCTTCGGGCGTGCGCGCAAAGAAGCCGGACTGTGGCCGCGCTTCCAGCCAGCCCTGGGCTTCCAGCTTGCGATACGCCGAGATGCAGGTCGCGATGCTCAACTGCTGCTGCTGCGCGATGCGCCGCACCGACGGCAGGCGCTGCCCGGGCGGATAGACGCCGGCCCGGATGTCGGCGCGCAGCCGGTCGGCGAGTGCTTCGTAGCGATTCATGCGCGGCTCCCGTAAAACCTGCCCCACTGTACTGCCCGCCACGCGGTGCCGATCGATACAGTTACCGGGGCGCTGCATGGGTACAGCTTCGGTTGATGCAAAACTGTACCGGTTCAAACTGACCTTTGTGTATCTGTATCGATAGGCGGCGAGCAGGGATGATGGTGTCGGGAAAAACGACACATGCCTCCGGAGAACCGTCATGCCGATGATCACGCTGCAGCTGTCCCGCCCGCTCGATGCCGATACACGCCTTGCGGTGACCCGCGCGGTGACCGACCTGACAGCGGAAGTCCTGGGCAAGAAGCGCGAGCTGACGGCACTGGCGTTGTCGCACGTCGAGCACTGGTCGGTCGGCGCGGAAGGCGTCGGCGGATCACTGACCGCCTTCCACCTGGACGTGCGGGTAACCGCCGGTACCAACACCCGGACCGAAAAATCCGCCTATATATATGCAGTCTGGCAGTCGCTGGATGAGTTGCTCGGTCCGCTTCATCCGGCGAGCTACATCATCGTGACCGACATTGCCGCCGACAGCTGGGGGTACGCCGGCGAAACCCAGGAGTTGCGCCATGTCCGCGCGCGGCTGGCTGGGTAGGCTGGGGCAGCGGCTGTACGAAGTGCGCAGGCGCGCCCGGGCCAAAGCCGAACTGCGCGCCATGAACGATCTTGAATTGCGCGATCTCGGGCTCGGTCGGTCCGACGTACCGTCGGTGCTGGCCGGCTGCTTCGAACGGGAAGATCGCGATGATGCACGACGTGCGCGCTGAGCCGGACGGCGGGGCCGTCGGATGCTGTGGCGGTCACGCCAGGTCTCTGGGCCCTGTGTGATGCGCGAAGGCCTGACACACGGTCGAAAAGTGGATGTCCACGATGTCGTCAATGTTTGCCGCGTAGCCGCCGGCCATCGCAATGGCCAGCGGCAGATCGCGGGTGCGGCACCAGTCGAGCACCCGGGTGTCGCGCGCGGCCAGCCCGGACTTGCTGAGCTTGAGCCGGCCGAGCCGGTCGCCCTCGAACGGGTCGGCGCCGGCCAGGTAGATGACGAACTGCGGCGCAAAGCGGCGTTCGAGCGTGGCCAGTGCGTCGTCGAGCGCGGCAAGATAGGCCTCGTCGCCAGTGCCGTCAGGCAGTGAAACGTCGAGATGGCTGCATTCCTTGCGGAACGGGAAGTTGCGGTCACCGTGCAGCGACAGCGTGAACACATCCTCAGCCTGGCCGAGAATCTCCGCCGTGCCGTCGCCCTGATGCACGTCGAGGTCGACGATGGCCACGCGTTCGATGCCGTGCTCCGCCTGCAGCAGCCGGGCGGCGACCGCGGCATCGTTGAACACGCAGTAGCCGGCGCCGCTGGCGTGCTTGGCATGGTGCGTACCGCCGGCCAGGTTGACCGACACACCGTCGCGCAGCGCGCTCCTGCATGCGGCGATGGTGGCGCCGGCGGAGCGTCGCGAACGTTCGATCATCTGCGGCGACCACGGAAAACCGATCATGCGCACTTCCTGCGTCGTCAGGTCGCCGCGGCTGACGCGCGCCACATAGGTGGCGTCGTGCGCACGCAGCAATTCCGCGTCGGTCGCGGCCGGCGGTTCGCACAGCACGATGTCCGGAAGTTCGGCAGCCACGCGCTCGCGCAGCCGGCGGTACTTGTCCATCGGGAAACGATGGGTTTCGGGCAGCGGCAGGACGAAGTGATCGGCGTACCAGGCGAGCATGTCGGGTGTGGGAGCAGGGCGGTCGCGCATTCTGACAGCGGGCCGCACAGGACGGTTGCGACAGCGGTACCGGAACATGGGCGTCGCGCCGGTGTCTGTCGCCGCACACGCGGTACGGTGCCGTCACTTATCGCTTACCATCGATCGCGCCCTGAGCGGGATGCAGCAGGGCGCGAAGCACTGGAGCCGCACCACGACATGAAATACACGGATTTGCGCGACTTCATCGCGCAGCTCGAAAAGATGGGTGAACTGAAGCGCGTCGCGCGCCCGGTGTCGCCCGATCTGGAAATGACCGAAATCTGCGACCGCGTGCTGCGCGCGCAGGGCCCGGCCATCCTGTTCGAGAACGCCACCGGCTTTGACATGCCGGTACTGGGCAACCTGTTCGGCACGCCGGCCCGGGTGGCGCTCGGCATGGGCGTCAGCGGCGAGCAGTGGGCCGAGGCGCTGCGCGACATCGGTCGCACGCTGTCGATGCTGAAGGAACCCGAACCGCCCAAGGGCCTGCGTGACGCGTGGGACAAGCTGCCGATGATCCGGCAGGTGTTTTCCATGGCACCGAAGAAGGTGTCGTCGGCCGTGTGTCAGGAAGTGGTGTGGGAGGGGAAGGATGTCGACCTCGGCCGCCTGCCGGTGCAGACCTGCTGGCCGGATGACGCCGGGCCGCTGATCACCTGGGGTCTGGTCGTGACGCGCGGGCCGGACAAGAAGCGGCAGAATCTAGGCATCTATCGCCAGCAGGTGATCGCGCCGGACAAGGTGATCATGCGCTGGCTGGCCCATCGCGGCGGTGCGCTCGACTTCCGCGACCATGCGCGCAAATTCCCGGGCACGCCGTTTCCGCTGTCGGTCGTGCTCGGCTGCGATCCGGCGACGATACTGGGCGCGGTGACGCCGGTCCCCGATACGCTGTCCGAATACCAGTTCGCCGGTCTGCTGCGCGGCAGCCGGACCGAACTGGTGAAATGCATGGGCAACGATCTCGATGTGCCGGCGAGCGCCGAAATCGTGCTCGAAGGCGAGTTGCGTCCGGACGCGAACCACCCGTCCGGTTACGAACACGCGCCGGAAGGGCCGTTCGGCGACCACACCGGCTACTACAACGAGGTGGCGGAGTTTCCGGTATTCACGATCACGCGCATCACGATGCGCAGGAATCCCATCTACCACTCGACCTACACCGGCAAGCCGCCGGATGAACCGGCCATGCTGGGCGTGGCGCTGAACGAGGTGTTCGTGCCGCTGCTGCAGAAGCAGTTTCCGGAAATCACCGATTTCTATCTGCCGCCGGAAGGGTGCTCGTACCGTCTGGCCGTGGTGTCCATGCGCAAGCAGTACCCCGGTCACGCCAAGCGCGTCATGTTCGGCGTGTGGAGTTTCCTGCGCCAGTTCATGTACACCAAGACCATCATCGTGGTGGACGAGGACGTGGACATCCGCAGCTGGCAGGAGATTATCTGGGCAATGACCACGCGAATGGACGCGCGGCGCGACACGGTCATCGTCGACAACACGCCGATCGATTACCTTGATTTCGCAAGCCCGGTTGCCGGTCTCGGTTCCAAGATGGGGCTGGATGCGACCAACAAGTGGCCGGGCGAAACCACGCGCGAATGGGGGCGAACGATCGCGATGGACGCTGACGTGAAACGCCGGGTCGACGCGATGTGGTCCGAGCTGGGGCTTTGAGTTCTCTGCCGCGATCAAACAACAAGAGGAATGCACCATGGCCATCGGCCTTTACATCATCGGCGACGAAATCCTGTCCGGGCGTCGTCAGGACGGTCACTTCGCCAAGGTCCGTGCGCTGCTCGGCGAACGCGGCCTGCAGCTGGCCTGGGTGAGCTATCTGGGCGATGAGCGCGAACGGCTGATCGACGCCTTCCGACGCTCGCTGGCCACCGACGACATCGTGTTCTCCTGTGGCGGCATCGGCGTCACGCCGGATGACCACACGCGACAGGCCGCGGCCTCGGCGTTGGGTGTCGACTGTGTGCTGCATCCGGAAGCCGAGGCGGAAATCCGCGCCCGCTTCGGCGCCGAAACGACGGAGAACCGCCTGAGACTGGGTGAATTCCCGGCCGGCAGCGCCATCATTCCGAATCCTTTCAACCGCATTCCGGGTTTCAGCTGCGGTCATCACCACTTCGTGCCCGGTTTTCCGGAGATGGCCTGGCCGATGATCGAATGGCTGCTCGACAACACCTACCGCGACCTGCATCACGCGAACGTCTGGCGCGAATCTTCGGTGTACGTGCCGAATGCACACGAAAGCAGGCTGCTCGACATGATGGAAGCGATCGAACGCGAGCACGGTGTGGCGGTATTCAGCCTGCCCAGCTTCGGCAATGCCGAACGCGCCTATCCGCACATCGAACTGGGTGCCAAGGGCGAACCCTCAAAGGTCGCCGCAGCGATGGCGGCCATGCGCCACGAGCTGATGCTGCGCGGCCTGACCGTGCAGGACGCAGCCGACCGCTGACGGCGGGGGAGCGCACACGGTCGGCGTCAATGTTGCGTTTGGGTGTGGCCTTCGCAGGCGCAGCGGTTCAGATGCCAACGCTTCACACCGGATCGACAGACGAAAAAAAGCCCCGCACTCGGCGGGGCCTTTTTCATTCAGCTTGAAGAATCAGGCAGCGGCCTTCTTCTTCGCGGCGGTGCTGGCCGAACCCACGGCGCGCACGGTGGCCGACGTTGCGGCATTCACATTGGCTTCAGCCATTTCCACAGCTTGCTTGGCAGCCTTGCTCATGCTGTCGTAGGCGCTGTTGGCGGCGGCGATGGCCGACTTGACGGCGGCGACGGCGACGTCCGAACCGGCCGGAGCTTGCTTGGCGGCCTGATCGAGCGTGGTGCTGACGGCCTTGTTCACTTCACCGACCTGGGCTTCGACAACCTTGGTCAGCTCTTCCTGGGTCTGCGAAAAGATTTCATAGACGCTGCGCGAGTAGGCAACGGCCTTTTCGATCGACGGCTGCACCAGACCGCTTTGCAGCGAAACGATGTCCTGCACGTCCTTGGCACCCATCATGGTCTTCACGTTGGCGACGCTGTCTTCCAGCATCGAACGGGCGGTATTCAGATTCAGTGCGGCGAGGCGCTCGGTGCTGGCGAAGGCGGTGTTGGCCAGCGTCAGCAGGGCTTCGATGGTGTTCTTGTTTGCAGCGGCGAAATGTTCAGTCGTGAAAGCCATGGTGTAAGTCTCCATACATTTGATTGAAAGAGCGACCACGAAGCGAACAGATCGTTAAACGCTGACGGGCCACCAAAATGCGTGCAGTACACACAGAACCAGCAGCCTCTGTATTGCACCGCACCATGGACACGATTATAGGGGTGGGCGAAACGATGTCAAGCTGTTTTTGTTGCACTGCACACAAAAGATTCGAAGCGACTTCGGTAACGGAATCAATGTGATGTGAACGGTCGTTCAGATCCATATCCGCGTATCTGCTGCGCACTCAACATACACGGATGTATGTTTTCAGGTCAGTTCCGACAGCAATCTTGCTGCGGTGCGCTCGGTCTCGCGCAGATACGAGATGCCATGAAGGTTGTAGTGGTTGAGCAGGTGGTACAGCCGGTACAGCGCGCGCCTCGACGGCGCATTCGGATGCAGCGGCGAACGCTGCAGGTAGGCCGCGTACATCGCGGTCGGAAAGCCGCCGAACATTTCGGCCAGCGCGAAATCCGCCTCGCGGTCGCCGTAATGCACCGCCGGGTCGAACACCGTCGGGCGGCCATCGCCATCGACGCCCGCATTGCCGTGCCAGAGGTCGCCGTGCAGCAGCGATGCCGCCGGGCGGTAGTCAAGGAACAGCGCGCCGATCCGCTCGACGATGCCCTGGACGTTGCTGACGAGTGACCCGCGCAGTCCGCCTTCGACGGCCGTCGCGAGCTGCGGCAACAGGCGCTTGCGGGCGAAGAACAGCGGCCACGATTCGGAGCTGCCGTTTTCCTGCAGGCTGTCACCCAGCCAGTTGTCGCGGTTCAGGCCGTAATGCGGTCCGTGCACAGCGTGCAGCGCGGCCAGTGCGTCGCCGAAGCGCCGGCCGTCGTCGGCGTCACGCACCGGCTGCAGGTCCAGCCATTCGAGTGCGAGCCAGGCGTATGCGTCGTTGCTGCCTTGCGAACGGATGGCCGGAATCCGGAAGGTGCCGGTCTGCGCCAGCAATGTCAGGCCGTCGGCTTCTGCCGCGAACACGGCGGCCCGGTCGGCCGGCAGCACCTTGACGAACAGCGGCCCGTGGCCGGTATCGATCCGCAGCGCACGACGGGTGCGCCCGGCCGGCTGTTCGGTGACTGCATCGAACCGGCTGCCCAGCGTCGCGGCGATGTGCCGTGCAAGTGCCTGCAGTGCCTCCAGCGTCACGCGCCCTGGCCCCAGCTGTCGGCGAGGCGCGCATTGGCCGACGACAGCCGGCTCGCCAGTACCTGCAGGAATACCTCGTAGAAACGCATGCGGCAGGTTTCGGATGCGCGGCGGATGCGCTCGCCGTCGATCACGAACAGCAGGCTGTCGGTATTGCTGTGTACATCGTTGGCGCGCAGCTTCTGGTCGCGCGCGACGATCGACATTTCTCCGCAGCACTCGCCGGCGGTCAGTATGGTCAGCGTGCGGCCGAACTTCGAGACCGATACGTCGCCCTCGGCAATCACATACAGGTGGTCGCCCTGTTCGCCGTCCTTCATCAGCAACGTGCCGGCGGCCACCCGTTCGAGCCGCGCAAACCGCGCGACCTCCCACAGCTCGACATCACTGAAGTCGGTGAAGAAGGACAGGGTGCGCAAGAGCCTGAAGTGCTCGGCGACATCCGAATCTTCGTCGCGCGGCCTGAGCCGGCGGTTGCGGAAGGCCTGGGCGAGGTCATGCGTGAATTCGGTCCAGTTCGCATAGCGCAGTGCGATGTCCTTGTGCATGGCGCGCGCGACTACGGCGTCGAGCGCCGGCGGCAGGCCGGGCCGGTGCACCGACGGCGGCGGCGGCTCGACATGGATGATCTGGTACACGAGGCTGTAGTTGTTGCTGGCCTGGAACGGCAGTTCGCCGGCCAGCAGCTGGTACAGCACGACGCCCAGCGAATAGATGTCGGTCTGGTGGTTCAGCGGCATTTCGCGCACCTGCTGCGGGCTCATGTACGCCGGCGAGCCGACGCCTTCGACCTGGGTGCGCTGGTTGGCGGTGAACATCGCCGCGCCGAAATCGCTCAGCTTGATGTCACCGTCGCGCGTCAGCAGGATGTTGGCCGGCTTGATGTCGCGGTGCGTGATGCCAAGCTGGCACGCGTAGTCGAGCGCGCGCGTGCATTTGAACATCAGTTCGACGATGCGCTCGACCGGCAGCAGGAAAGGCCGCTGGGTATGCGCGTCCAGCGTGCCGCCGGCGACATACTCCATGACGATCCACGCTTCGTCGTCGCCGACCACCGCGTCGTGGATCGGCACGATGTGCGGATGTTGCAGCTTGTCGGCCAGCGACGCTTCGTTGATCAGCAGGTTGCGGTGCATCTTGCCGCGCGTGCGGTCATTCAGCACATCGGGATCGATGCACTTGATCGCCACCTCGCGCTGCGCGCCCGGATCCCACGCGAGCCAGACGGTGCTGGTGCTGCCGCGACCGATGATGCGCCGCAGCTGGTAGCGGCCGAGCGTGCTGCCGGGCGGGTAGTCCTTCGGGCGCACGCTGTCCATCGTTCAGACGTTGGTGAGCCGCTGGTTGGCCAGCGCCAGCCGCTCGACCAGGATGCGCAGGAAGGCCCGGTCGAAGCGGTGCCGGCAGGGTTCCGATGCGCGCTCCAGCGCGGCATTCGCCAGATGGATCACCACCGATTCGCACAGTGTCGACACATCGGCGCCGCGCGTGCCGTGCTCCGGCGTGAGCCAGGCCATCTCGCCGACGCACTCGCCGGCCGACAGCACGTTGAGCAGCTTGCGCGCCTTGGTCACCTTCACCTCGCCCTCGGCGAGAATGAAGAAGCCATCGGCCGCATCGCCCTCGCGCAGCAGCATCTGACCGCCGGCCACGCGATGCCATTCGCCCAGCCGCACCACTTCCCACAGTTCGACGTCGGTGAAGTCGCGGAAGAAGGCGAGCCGGCGCAGCGAATTGAATTTTTCGCTGTCGGCGATCCGGTTGTCCTGTTCGCGCAGCGATTCGCCGCGGAAGGCTTCGGCCAGATCGAAGGAAAAGGCGTCCCAGGTCGGGTAGCGGTCGTCGAGCGACTTCTGCAATGCGCGCATCACGATGGCGTCCAGCGCCGGCGGCAGCTCGGGCCGCAGCGCCGATGGCGGCACCGGCTCGGCGTGCGTGATCTGGTACATCATGCTGTAGTTGTTGCTGCCCTGGAACGGCAGCTGGCCGGTCAGCAACTGGTACATCACCACGCCGAGCGAAAAGATGTCGGTCTGGTGGTTCAGGGGGTGTTCCTTGATCTGCTGCGGACTCATGTAGGCCGGCGAGCCGACGCCCGATACCTGGGTTTCGCTGGCCGAGATCGACATCGCGGCGCCGAAATCCGACACCTTCACATTGGTGCCCGGCTGATGATGACCATCGTTGCGCGGCTCTTCCACGCGCATGATGTTGGCCGGCTTCAGATCTCGATGGATGACGCCGAGCCGCCACGCAAAGTCGAGCGCGCGCGTGCATTTGAAAATCATTTCGAGCACGTCGCCGATCGGCAGCAGCCGGTCCGGCCGGGTGTGCGGCTCCAGTGTGCCGCCACGCACGTATTCCATGACCAGATACGCCGGGTCGGCGTCGGCCACCGCGTCATAGATCTGCACGATGTGCGGGTGGGTGAGCTTGCCCGCCAGCGAGGCTTCGGCGATGAAGAACTTCTTCTGGAAACGCTCGGACTTGCCGCCTTCGCCTTCGGCCGCACCGCGCGCAACGATCTTGATCGCCACGTCGCGATTGCCGAACGGGTCGTGCGCGAGGAATACCTTCGATGTCGCGCCTTCGCCGAGCAGGCGCTGGATGCGGTACTTGCCGAGCAGATCCATGTCAGTGGCCGGCCTGGCGGGGGGCAGACAGGATGCCGTGGTCAGCCATGATTCAGCCAGCCGCCAACCGCGCGCGCGCGCGCGCGATGGCGGCGCGCACCTGTTTCGGCGCCGTGCCG
This sequence comes from Methyloversatilis sp., assembly GCA_016791045.1. Lineage (GTDB taxonomy): Bacteria > Pseudomonadota > Gammaproteobacteria > Burkholderiales > Rhodocyclaceae > Methyloversatilis. The sequence continues at coordinate 58,187 of JAEUNO010000018.1, forward strand.
CCGATGTGATTGCGCGCCGACAGCGATCCTTCGACCGTCAGCACTGCGTACACGGACGCGTCGACCAGCGGCGAGAACGATTTCAGTTCGTCGAGCGACAGGTCGGATACGTCGCATCCTTTCTGTTCGGCCAGACGCACGGCACGGGCCACCGCCTCGTGCGCGTCGCGGAACGGCAGGCCGCGCTTGACCAGCCAGTCGGCCAGGTCGGTTGCGGTGGCGAAACCCTGACGCAGTGCGGCGCGCATCGCATCGGGCTTGACCCGGATGCCGGTCATCATGTCGGCGAAGATCGTGAGCGTGTCGCGCAGCGTGTCGGCGGTGTCGAACAGCGGTTCCTTGTCTTCCTGATTGTCCTTGTTGTAGGCCAGCGGCTGGCCCTTCATCAGCGTGAGCAGCCCGACCAGATGGCCGTTGACGCGGCCGGTCTTGCCACGCACCAGTTCGGGCACATCCGGGTTCTTCTTCTGCGGCATGATCGACGAGCCGGTGCAGAAGCGGTCGGCCAGATCGATGAAACCGACGCGCGGGCTCATCCACAGGATCAGTTCTTCGGACATGCGCGACAGATGGGTCATCACCAGCGCCGCGGCTGCGCAGAACTCGATGGCGAAGTCGCGATCGCTGACCGCGTCGAGCGAGTTTTCGGTCACCGCCTCGAACCCCAGCTGCTCGGCGACGAAGTGACGGTCGATCGGAAAGCTGGTGCCGGCGAGCGCGGCCGAACCGAGCGGCAGCCGGTTGGTGCGGCGGCGGCAGTCGATCAGGCGTTCGCGGTCGCGCTGCGCCATTTCGAAGTAGGCCAGCAGGTGGTGGCCGAAGGTGACCGGCTGCGCCACCTGCAGATGGGTGAAGCCGGGCATCGCGGTATCCGTGTGCTGGGCGGCCAGATCGAGCAGTGCGGACTGGAAGTCGGTCAGGCGGGCGAGGATGACGTCGATCTCGTCGCGCAACCACAGCCGGATGTCGGTCGCCACCTGGTCATTGCGGCTGCGGCCTGTGTGCAGGCGTTTGCCGGCGTCGCCGACCAGCGCGGTCAGGCGCTTCTCTATATTGAGGTGTACATCCTCGTGATCGAGATTCCAGTCGAATTGCCCGTTCTCGATTTCCGCCTCGATCTGCGTCATGCCGCGCCGGATGTCGTCCAGATCGGTCTGCGCGATGATGCCCTGACGCGCCAGCATGGCGGCGTGGGCCAGCGAGCCGCGGATGTCCTGCCGCCACATGCGGCGGTCAAAAAATACCGAAGCGGTGTAACGTTTCACCAGTTCGGACACCGGCTCTGAAAAACGGCCCGACCAGGCCTTGGTCGGCTCGGGCTGCGAAGGATGGCTCATGATGGCAACAGGTAGAAGAAACGCGCGATGAGAAGCGTCGGAAAAAGGACTGCAAGTATAGGCCACCGGGCAGTCTGCCCGTCGCGGAGCGCCGCTTGAGGCCGTCGCGCGCGCCTGACTGGCGCAACCTGGGCGTGGTACTGCGCACCGTGCTGCTGGTCAACGCACTCGCCGCACTGGCGCTGCTGGCGCGCAACCGCAGCTGGGATGCGCTGCTGCTCGACGCCATGGAAATGGCGGCGCGGGTCGAACCGGCGCTGCTGATGTCGTTGCTGCTGCTGTATCTTGCGGCGCCGCTGTTCGCCCGCCTGCCGGTGCGCGCCGGCTGGGCGCTGGTGGCGCTGTGCGCGCTCGTCTGTACCTTTCTAGCCGAAGCCATGACCGGCTGGGCGATCGAGGACATGAAGGCCTGGCCGGTGCGCGAGGCCCTGTGGGCGCTGCTCGCGTCGGCCGCGGCGATGGTCTATTTCACCGTGCAGGAGCGCGCGCTCGGCCCGGCCATCGCGCAGGCGCGTCTGATGGCGCTGTCGGCCCGCATCCGGCCGCACTTCCTGTTCAACAGCCTGAATGCGGTGCTGGGCATCATGCGCGAGGACCCGCGTCGGGCCGAACGGGCGCTCGAAGAACTGTCCGACCTGTTCCGCGTGCTGATGCGCGAAAACCGCGAACTGGTCACGCTGGGCGAGGAACTGGCGCTGTGCCGCCAGTACATGGCGCTGGAAAAGCTGCGTCTGGGCGACCGGCTCGGCGTGCTGTGGCAGACCGACGGCTGCCCGCCGGATGCCCGCGTGCCGCCGCTGATGCTGCAGCCGCTGCTCGAAAACGCGGTCTATCACGGCGTCGAGCCGATGGCCGGCAATGGCGAAGTCAGGGTCAGCGTGACGCGCAGCGGCAACGAAGTGGTGGTCGAGATCGACAATCCGGCGCCGCCGCGCGACGGCCGGATGTCGGCGCATGGCGGCGGCAACCGCATGGCGCTGGACAACATCCGAGAGCGGCTGATGCTGTTCTTCGACCTGGAGGCGCAACTGGATGCCGGCGAACAGGATGGCCTGTACCGGGTGCGCATCCGCTTTCCTTATCGGGCGGCCACATGATCGACCGACCGGCCGAACTGCGCGTCTTCATCGCCGACGACGAGGCGCCGGCCCGCCTGCGTCTGCGCGCCCTGTTGTCCGACATCGCACCCGAACTGCCCAATCGCGTGGTCGGCGAAGCGGCCAACGGGCACGAGGCGCTCGACGCGCTGCAGGCGCTGCCACCGCACGATGCGGCCGATCTGGCGCTGGTCGACATCCGCATGCCCGGCATGGATGGCATCGAACTGGCCGCGCACCTCGGCCGGCTGCCGACGCCACCGACGCTGGTGTTCTGCACCGCCTACGACCAGTACGCGGTGCGCGCCTTCGAACTGAATGCGGTCGATTACCTGCTCAAGCCGGTGCGCGCCGCCCGCCTGCTCGATGCGCTGCGCCGAGTGCCCGGCCGGGCGGTGCCGGCCGAAGTCGTGCACAGTCTGTTGCCCGGCGGACGCCTGCATCTGTCGTGCAGCGAGCGCGGCCGCATCCTGCTGGTGCCGGTGCGCGACGTGCTGTATCTGCGCGCCGAGCTCAAGTACGTCACCGCGCGCACCGCCGAACGCGAATACCTGCTGGAGGAACCGCTGGCTGCGCTGGAGCAGGAATTCTCTAGCCGATTCGTGCGCATCCACCGCAGCTGCCTGGTCGCGCGCGATGCCGTGGTCGGTTTCGAGCAGGTGCGCGATGGCACCGAAGGCCACTGGGCAGTCGTGCTGAAAGGTCTGGAAGAGCGCCTGCCGGTCAGCCGCCGGCAGTGGGCGCAGGTCAAGGCGGAATTCGCGGACACCGGACGCGGATGAATATGGGCGCGGCGGCCTGTGGGAGCCGCGCCCACAGCACCTCTCTCTAGACCTCCAACCTCACTCCCCCACAGCCACCGTCCCATAGCCTGAACCGGGCGGCGCCCGCATACACCGCGTTTACACCCGGCCCCCGGATTTATAGACCGTCTTTTCACCGATGCGCCGACGATGCATCCCTGTTGGGTCATCGACGGAAAGGTGGACAGGATGGACGGGATGCTTGCCCTCTGCGCCGCACTCGCGGCCGGATTGTTCGTGTATCTGCTGGTCGCGCTGTGGCGCGCGGAAGACTTCTGATGGCCGCGCCCATCACCCTGCAGATGGTGCTGCTGCTCGGCGGTTACCTTGCGCTCGTGTGGGGTCTGGCTCAGCCCATGGGACGCTGGCTCGCTGCGGTGGCAGACGGTGCGCCGACACGGCTGCGGCGCGTCGAGGCCGGCCTGTTCCGCCTGTGCGGGATCGATGCGACACGGGAGCAGGGCTGGCGCGGCTATGCACTGTCGCTGTTGCTGTTCAACGCGCTTGGCGTAGCGGCGGTGTATGCACTGCAGCGGCTGCAGGCCGTGCTTCCGCTGAACCCGCAGGCGCTGCCGGCGGTGGCGCCGGATTCGGCGCTCAACACCGCGATCAGCTTCGTCACCAATACCAACTGGCAGGGCTACGCCGGCGAAAGCACGATGAGCCACCTGACGCAGATGCTCGGGCTGGGGGTGCAGAATTTCCTGTCGGCGGCCACCGGCATCGCGGTGGCGTTCGCACTGATGCGCGCCTTCGCGCGCCAGGGAACGGGCACGCTGGGCAGCTTTCCGGTCGATGTCGTGCGCATCACCCTGTATGTGTTGTTGCCGCTGTCGTTCGTGCTCGCGCTGATGTTCGCCGGGCAGGGGGTGATCCAGAACTTCTCGCCCGACGTCAGCGCACGGCTGATCGACCCCTGGCTGCAGGCCGACGGCAGCACGCTCACGTCGCAGACCCTGCCGATGGGCCCGGTCGCCTCACAGGAGGCGATCAAGATGCTGGGTACCAATGGCGGCGGTTTCATGAATGCCAACTCGTCGCATCCGTTCGAAAACCCCACGCCCTGGAGCAATCTGCTGCAGATGGTGGTGATCTTCCTGATCCCGGCCGGGCTGTGCGTGGCCTTCGGGCGGATGGTGGGTGACCGCCGTCAGGGCCACGCGCTGCTGGCGGCGATGACCTTGCTGTTCGTCATCGCGGTGCTCGGCATCATGGCCTTCGAACAGTCGGGCAATCCGAAGCTCGCCGCGCTGGGCGCCGACACTGCCGCCAGCGCCCTGCAGCCGGGCGGCAACATGGAAGGCAAGGAAGCGCGTTTCGGCATCGCCGCCAGTGCGCTGTTCGCCGCCATCACCACCGCCGCCTCCTGCGGCGCCGTCAATGCGATGCATGCGTCGCTGACACCGCTGGCCGGCGGCATCGCGATGCTGCTGATGCAGCTCGGCGAGGTGGTGTTCGGCGGCGTCGGTTCGGGGCTGTACAGCATGCTGCTGTTCGCCGTGCTGGCGGTGTTCATCGCCGCACTGATGACCGGGCGTTCGCCGGAATACCTGGGCAAGAAGATCGAGCCGGCGGAAATGAAGCGGGTATCGATCGCGCTGCTGGTCACGCCGCTGCTGGTGCTGCTGGGCACAGCCATCGCGGTGAGCACCGAGGCCGGCCGTGCCGGCCTGCTCAACCCGGGTGCGGCCGGTTTCTCGGAAGTGCTGTACGCCTTCTCGTCGGCCGCCAACAACAACGGCAGCGCCTTCGCCGGCCTGTCGGCCAACACGCCTTTCTACAACACGGCGCTGGGCATCGCGATGGCGTTGGGGCGCCTCGCCGTCATCGTGCCGGTGCTCGCACTGGCGGGCGCGCTGGCCAACCGCAATCGCACGCCGCGCGACGCCTTCGATGGCAACGCCGCCGCGCTGCCGACGCACGGCCCGCTGTTCATCGTGCTGCTGGTACTGACCGTGCTGCTGGTCGGCGCACTGACCTACCTGCCGGCGCTCGCGCTCGGCCCGGTGGTCGAACACCTCAACATGCTTCACTCGGGAAGAACGTCATGACGACTGCCCTCCATCCGTCGCGCCCGGCCGCGAGCCTGCTCGATCCCGCGCTGCTGCGCGGCGCACTGCGCGACGCCTTCATCAAGCTCAACCCGGCGGCGCAGTGGCGCAATCCGGTCATGTTCGTGGTCTATGTCTGCGCCGCGCTGATCACTGCGCTGTGGCTGCAGGCGCTGTTCGGGCACGGCGAGGCGGCAACCTGGTTCATCGGCGCCAATGCGCTGTGGTTGTGGTTCACCGTGCTGTTCGCCAATTTCGCCGAGGCGATGGCCGAAGGCCGCAGCAAGGCGCAGGCCGCCAGCCTGCGCAGCCTGCAGAAGCGGGGCACGGCGAAGAAGCTGCGTGCGCCGCACCACGGCGAGCGCTGGGACGCCATCGATACGAGTGCGCTGCGCATCGGCGATGTGCTGCTGGTCGAGGCCGGCGACACCATGCCGTGCGACGGCGAAGTGATCGAAGGCGTTGCGTCGGTGGACGAAAGCGCCATCACCGGCGAATCGGCGCCGGTCATCCGCGAAGCCGGCGGCGACTTCTCGTCGGTCACCGGTGGCACGCGCGTGCTGTCGGACTGGATCGTCGTGCGCTGCACGGTCAATCCCGGGGAAAGCTTTCTCGACCGAATGATCGCCATGGTCGAAGGTGCGCAGCGACGCAAGACGCCGAATGAAATCGCGCTGACCATCCTGCTGGTGACGCTGACGCTGGTGTTCCTGCTGGCGACCGTGACGCTGCTGCCGTTTTCGATGCACGCGGTCGAAGCGGCCGGAGCGGGCGAGCCGGTCGGCATCACGGTGCTGGTCGCCCTGCTCGTGTGCCTGATCCCGACCACCATCGGGGGCCTGCTGTCGGCGATCGGTGTGGCCGGCATGAGCCGCATGCTCGGCGCCAACGTGATCGCGACCTCCGGCCGCGCGGTCGAGGCAGCCGGCGACGTCGACGTACTGCTGCTCGACAAGACCGGCACCATCACCCTGGGCAACCGTCAGGCGGCCGCCTTCCTGCCGGCACCGGGCGTGACCGAACAGGCGCTCGCCGACGCGGCCCAACTCGCCTCGCTGGCTGATGAAACGCCCGAAGGCCGCAGCATCGTCGTGCTTGCCAAGCAGAAATTCGCGCTGCGCGAACGTCAGCTGCTGTCGCACGACGCGATCTTCGTGCCCTTTACCGCGCAGACCCGCATGAGCGGCGTGAACTGGGAGGGCCGGCAGATCCGCAAGGGTGCGGCCGAAGCGGTCCGCGTGCATGTCGAGGCGCAGGGCGGCCGCTTTGCGCCTGAACTGATGCGCATCGTCGAAGACGCCGCGCGCCGCGGCAGCACACCGCTGGTGGTCAGCGACGGCGCGCACGCCCTGGGCGTGGTCGAGCTGAAGGACATCGTCAAGGGCGGCATCAAGGAACGCTTCGCCGAGCTGCGGCGCATGGGCATCAAGACCGTGATGATCACCGGCGACAACCGGCTCACCGCCGCGGCCATCGGCGCCGAAGCGGGGGTCGATGACGTGCTGGCCGAGGCGACGCCGGAAGCCAAGCTCGCGCTGATCCGTCGCTATCAGGCCGAAGGCCGCATGGTGGCGATGACCGGCGACGGCACCAACGATGCGCCTGCGCTGGCCCAGGCCGACGTCGCCGTGGCGATGAACAGCGGCACGCAGGCGGCGAAGGAGGCCGGCAACATGGTCGATCTCGACAGCAATCCGACCAAGCTGATCGAAGTGGTGGAGATCGGCAAGCAGATGCTGATGACGCGCGGCGCACTGACCACCTTCAGCATTTCGAACGATGTCGCCAAGTACTTCGCCATCCTGCCCGCCGCCTTCGCCGGCACCTACCCGCAGCTGGGTGCGCTCAACGTGATGGCGCTGGGCACCGGAAGCTCGGCCATCCTGTCGGCGGTCATCTTCAATGCACTGATCATCGTGGTGCTGATTCCGCTGGCACTGCGCGGCGTCGCCTATCGTGCGCTTGGCGCGGGCGCGCTGCTGAGGCGCAACGCGCTGATCTACGGTCTGGGCGGACTCGTCGTGCCGTTCGCCGGCATCAAGCTGATCGATCTGCTGCTCAACGCGCTGCACCTTGCCTGAACGGAGCCCGACCATGCATGCCTTCATGGCTCATTGCCGTACCGCGCTGTCCGTCTTCCTGCTGCTCAGTGTCATCACCGGGCTGGCTTATCCGCTGGCCGTAACGCTGGCTGCGCAATCGATGTTTCCGTCGCAGGCCGGCGGATCGCTGATCCACGAACGTGTCGACGATGAGGGTGAGGGTAGCGTCAGCGGGGAAACCGTCATCGGCTCGTCGCTGATCGGCCAGCCTTTCGCGTCGCCCGGCCATTTCTGGTCGCGCCCGTCGGCCACCGCCCCCATGCCCTACAACGGCCGTGCCTCCGGCGGCAGCAATCTGGGCGCGAACAACCCGCAGTTGCTGGATGCGGTACGCGCGCGCATCGCTGCGCTGCGCGCCGCCGATCCGGACAACCGGGCACCGGTTCCGGTGGATCTGGTGACCGCTTCAGCCAGCGGGCTGGACCCGGACATCAGTCTGGCGGCCGCCTTCTACCAGTCGGCCCGCGTGGCCCGCGCACGCGGCCTCGACATCACCGCCGTGCAGACGCTGATCGAGCAGCTGGCGCAGCGCCCCTGGCTGGGCATCGTCGGCGAGCCGCGGGTGAATGTGGTGGCGCTCAACCGCGCACTCGATGCGGAGCGCTGAATCATGGACGAGGACATCGCGTCGCTATTGCTGCTGGTACTTGCGCTGGTGTGCCCGCTGCTGCTGGCCTGGTGGCTGCTGGACGTCGACGCGCGCCATGGCCGGCAGCACACCGCCGCCCGGTCCGATGAGCGTCCGCCGCAGCAGTAAAGTGCACGCATGACCGACGAACCGGCACGCCCCGACCCCGACGCGCTGCTCGCCGCCACACAGGCCGCTGATGCCCGCGCGGCGCGCGGCCGGCTGAAGATCTTCTTCGGCGCCTCGGCCGGTGTCGGCAAGACCTGGGCCATGCTCAATGCGGCGCAGCGACTGCGCGAACAGCAGGTCGATGTGGTGGTGGGCGTGATCGAAACCCATGGCCGCAGCGAAACCGCGCTCCAACTGCAGGGGCTGGATCAGCTGCCGCGGCGCCACGTGCCGCCGCAGGGCCGTTCGTTGAGCGAGACGCGTCCGGGCGAGTTCGACCTCGACGCCGCGCTGGCACGCCGCCCCGCGGTGCTGCTGGTCGATGAACTGGCACACAGCAACGCAGGCGGTTCGCGCCATCCCAAGCGCTGGCAGGACATCGACGAACTGCTCGATGCCGGCATCGACGTGTGGACCACGGTGAATGTGCAGCACATCGAAAGCCTGAACGACGTGGTCGGTGGCATCACCGGCATCCGGGTGCGCGAGACGGTGCCCGATCACGTGTTCGACGAGGCCGCTGAAGTGGTGCTGGTCGATCTGCCGACCGAAGACCTGCTGCGCCGGCTGCGCGAGGGCAAGGTGTATCTGCCTGAACAGGCCGAGCGCGCGGTGCAGAATTTCTTCCGCCGAGGCAATCTGATGGCGCTGCGCGAGCTGGCCTTGCGTCGCACCGCCGAACGGGTCGATGACGAGGTACGCAGCTACCGGCGCGAGCACGTCAGTGCCGACCGGCGCAAGGTGTGGCAGGTCAGCGATGCGCTGCTGGTGTGCGTGGGCCCCGACGCGGGCAGCGAACGGCTGGTGCGCGCGGCCGCGCGCCGTGCCGCGCTCGGCGATGCGCCCTGGCACGCGATCCATGTAGAGACGCCGGCGCTGCAGCGTCTGCCCGAGGCACGTCGACGTGCCATTCTGGGCGCACTGAAACTGGCCGAATCGCTTGGCGCAACCACCGCCACACTGAGTGCGCAGGACGCCGCAGCCGCGGCGGTGAGCTATGCGCGCGAACACAATCTGGGCACGCTGGTGACCGGTCACACGCTGCGCAGCAGCGCGACCGCGCTCTGGCAGCGCCTCGCTGCACGGCGCCACTTCGGCGAGCGCGTGGCCCGGCGTGCGCCCGAGATCGAGTTCATGGTGATTGCGCTCGACGGTTCGTCGCAGGGGACTGTGCCGCCGCCGCCCGCCGGTGACGAACACGACGTACAGGCGCGCGCGCTCAGGCGGCGCGGCCATGCATGGGCCCTGGCGTCGAGTGCCGCCGTGTCCCTGCTCGCCACGCCGCTGCTGCCCTTCTTCGACCTGGCCAACATCGTCATGCTGTTCCTGCTGACGGTGGTCATCATCGCCGCGAAGTTCGGCCGCCGCGCTGCGCTCTCCGCGGCGGTGATCAACGTGCTGGCGTTCGATTTCTTTTTCGTGCCGCCGCGCTTCACCTTCTCTGTCAGCGACGCCCAGTACCTGATCACCTTCGCGGTCATGATGATCGTCGGCCTGATCATCGGTCAGCTCACGGCTTCGCTGCAGTATCAGGCGCGGGTGGCGCGCTATCGCGAAGAGCGTGCGCGCAGCCTGTTCGAAATGGCGCGCGAGCTGGGCAAGGCGCTCACGCTCGAGCAGGTGACCGACATCGGGCGGCGCTACGTCGAGCACGCATTCCGCGGCCATGCGGCATTGCTGCTGCCGGATGCGGACAACCGCCTGGTGCTGGCTCAGGGCGATGACGAGGCGGGCTCAGCCGCTTCGCCGGGACACCCGCCTGACCTCGGGCTGGCGCAGTGGGCGCACGATCACGGTGAGCCGGCCGGTCACGGCACCGACACGCTGCCTGGCAGCGCGACGCTCTATCTGCCGCTGCAGGCGCCGATGCGCACGCGCGGCGTGATTGCGGTCGAACCGGCCAATGCGCGGCTGCTGATGATTCCGGAACAGCGCCAGCTGCTCGATACGTATGCTGCGCTGGTCGCCATCGCCATCGAGCGGGTGCACTTCGTGACGGTTGCGCAGGACACGCTGGTATCGATGGAATCCGAACGCCTGCGCAATTCGCTGCTGGCGGCGCTGTCGCACGACCTGCGCACACCGTTGACCACATTGATCGGGCAGGCGGAAAACCTGTCGGGCGCGCTGGCGCGCGATGGCTTACCGCACGGTGCCAGCGCGCAGGCCATCGTCGAGCAGGCACGGCGCACCGCCCACCTGGTGAGCAATCTGCTGGACATGGCCCGGCTGCAGGCCGGCACCGTGGCCCTGCGCCATGACTGGCAGTCGCTGGAAGAACTGGCCGGTAGTGCGATGCGTTCCATCGAAAGTGCGCTGGTGCAGCATCCGGTCAGCATCCGCCTGCCGGACGATCTGCCGCTGCTGTATGGCGACGCGGTACTGCTCGAACGCGTGCTGGTCAATCTGCTGGAGAACGCGGCGAAGTACACGCCGTCCGGCACGCCTATTCAGCTCACGGCGTACGGCGCGCGCAATGCCGACGGTGACACGCTGGTCATCGAAGTGGCGGACGACGGCCCGGGCCTGCCGCCCGGCGACCCCGACCGCCTGTTCCGGTCCTTCACGCGCGGTGATGCCGAATCGAGTACGCCGGGCGTCGGCCTCGGGCTGGCGATCTGCCGCGCCATCATGCGCGCGCACGGTGGCGATATCGAAGCGAAAAACCGTCCGCCGCCGGCACACGGTGCGGTGTTCCGCTGCACCCTTCCGCAGCGCGCCGCACCGGCGCAGCCCGACCTACCGGACTCCGCCGCGGTGTCGGATGCGGCACACTCCGGCCGATGAGCTTCGTGCACACGCCGCCTGCCCGCATCCTGATCGTCGAGGACGACCCCGGCATCCGCCGCTTCGTGCGTCAGGCGCTGGAAGAAGAAGGCCACCAGGTGTTCGACACCGACCGCCTGCAGCGGGGTCTGATCGAAGCGGGCACGCGCAAGCCCGATCTTGTCGTACTCGATCTCGGGCTGCCGGACGGCGATGGCATCGACCTGATCCGGGATCTGCGGGGCTGGAGTCGCATGCCGGTCATCGTGCTGTCGGCGCGTGTCGGTGACACCGACAAGATCGAGGCGCTCGATGCCGGTGCCGACGACTATCTGGTCAAACCCTTCTCGGTCGGCGAGCTGATGGCGCGCGTGCGCGTGGCGCTGCGCCGCATGGCCCGCAGCGCGGAGGCGGCGGCACCGCTGCGCTTCGGCGATTACCAGCTTGATCTGGCGCGTCGCCTGGTCACGCGCTGCGGCGAGCCGGTGCATCTCACACCGGTCGAATATCGCCTGCTCGCCCAGCTCGCCGCCCACGAAGGACAGGTGCTGACGCATCGCCAGCTGCTGCGCGAGGTGTGGGGACCGAACAGCGTCGAGCACGGCCACTACCTGCGCATCTACATGGGCCATCTGCGCCGCAAACTCGAGACCGATCCGGCACGACCGCAGCATCTGCTGACCGAAACCGGCGTGGGCTACCGCTTCATCGTCGATCCGCCGCAGGCCGGCGCATCTTCGTCGGGCTGATCACCGCGTCTGCGGAACGCGACTCCCGTGCAGGCGGAACAGCGCATGTGCGGTGGTCCGCCGGCAACCCGCATCGATCTACCCGCTGTTCCGGAGTGCCGCCGCCACGCCATTGATGGTCAGGTGGATCGACCGGCGCGTGCGTTCGTGGCGGTTGCCGCTGCGGAAACGGCGAAGCAGTTCCACCTGCAGGTGATTCAGCGGCTCCATGTAGGGGAAGCGGTTGCGGATCGAGCGGGCGAGCAGCGGATTGGTGGACAGCAGTTCCGGCGCGCCGGTGATCTGGCTCACCGCCTCCAGCGTGGCCTGCCATTCCGCGCGGATGCGCGAAAAGATCGCCGTGCGCAGCGCTTCGTCCTCGACCAGCTCGGCGTAGCGGCTGGCGATCGCGATGTCGGTCTTCGACAGCACCATGTCGATATTGGAAATCAGCGTCGCGAAGAAGGGCCACTCGTGCACGATGGCCTGCAGCCGCGCCAGACCGTCGGCGTGCTTGGCGCGATATTCGTTCACCGCGGTGCCGAAGCCGTACCAGCCCGGCAGCATGAGGCGGCACTGTGACCACGAAAAAACCCATGGAATCGCGCGCAGGTCCTCGATCTTCTGGCCCTTCTTGCGCGAGGCCGGGCGCGAGCCGATGTTCAGCTCGGCGATTTCCGAAATGACCGTCGACTCCCAGAAGTACTTCTCGAAGCCCTCGGTTTCATAGACCAGATTGCGGTAGGCCTTGAAGGCATATCCGGACAGCTCTTCCATCGCGTCGGTGAATTCCGGCGGCGCATCGCCTTCGCGCTTGCCCAGCAGGGTCGCCTCGAAGGTGGCGGCGGCCAGCACTTCAAGATTGCGGCGGCCGACATCGGGGTTGGAATACTTCGACGCGATCACCTCGCCCTGTTCGGTGACGCGGATCTGGCCCTGCACCGCGCCGGCCGGCTGCGCGAGGATGGCCTGGAAGCTCGGGCCGCCGCCCCGACCGACCGAACCGCCGCGGCCGTGGAACAGACGCAGCCGGATGCCGTGCCGCTTGAACACCTGCACCAGCCGCGTTTCCGCCTTGTACAGCTCCCAGCCCGATGTCAGGAAGCCGCCGTCCTTGTTCGAATCGGAATAGCCCAGCATCACTTCCTGCGTCGTCGAGCGGGCATCGAGCAGCACACGCCAGATCGGGATGGTGAAGATGCGGTCCATCACGCGCGGTGCGTTGCGCAGGTCGCCGATGGTTTCGAACAGCGGAATGATGTTCATCGCGGCGCGCCGCTCATGCACGTTCAGCAGCCCGACTTCCTTCAGGATCAGTGCCACTTCCAGCATGTCCGATACGCCGTCCGCCTTGGAAATGATGTAGTTGGGCAGTGCTTCGGGACCGTACAGCGCGTGCATCTGCGCCGCCGTGCGGGCGATCGCGAGCTCACTTTCGGTTTCTTCCGAAAACTGCATGAAGCTCGAGGTCAGCGGTCGTGGCGTGCCCAACTCGTTGATCAATATCTCGATGCGCTGCTCCTCGCGCAACTCGAGGTAGTTGTTGCACACGTGCGCCCTCGCCAGGAGTTCGGCGATCACCCGCTCGTGCACATCCGAGTTCTGCCGCAGGTCGAGCGCGGCCAGATGAAAGCCGAACACGCGTGCCGCATGGCGCAGGCGGCGCAGCCGGCCGCGCGCGATCAGGCGCGACTTGTGGCCGATCAGCGAATCGTGGATCACGTCGAGGTCGCGCACGAATTCGGCGGCGTTGCGATAGGGGTCGGCGTCGCCGACCGCCTTCCACAGCGCCTCATGCTGGTCGAGCGTGCGCGCGGTGGCGGCCAGCCGGGCGTAGATGCCGGCGAGCGCGCGCCGGTACAGCTCGTCCTCGCGGTGCGGCGACTTGTCCGGTGCGGTGGCGGCCAGCACGCGCAATTCGTCGCTGACGTTGTTCAGCATCATCGTCGAACACAGGTCGGTATCGAGGATGTGCACCTGCGTCAGGTAATAGTCGAGCGCGCGGGCCGACTGCACGCGCAGCGTCGAGCGCAGCACGTCGGCGGTGACGAACGGATTGCCGTCGCGGTCGCCGCCGATCCACGAGCCCATGCGCAGAAAGCTGCCGATGACGCGCTTGTGCTCCGGAAAGGCCGCTTCGAGCTGATCCTCGACCGCGTTGTAGACGCGCGGCAGTTCGCGCAGGAAGGTGTAGTCATAGAAGGACAGCCCGTTGATCACCTCGTCGGCGACCGACAGGCGCGTGCGCCGCAGCATGCGGGTCTGCCACAGCGAAGTGATCGTGCGGCGCACTGCTTCGTCGTGGTCGGCCAGTTCCTCAGGGGTCAGGCGGGTGCGGTCGCGCTCGTCGATCAGTCGGGCGATCTTCATTTCCTGGCTGAGGATGCTCTTGCGCTGCACCTCGGTCGGATGCGCGGTCAGCACCGGCACCACGAGCGCATCGCGGAAGAATCCGAGAATTTCCTCCGCCGGCACCTTGGCGTCGAGCGCCTTGCCCAGTGCATTGGCCAGCGTGCCGGGCCGCGGCGCGTCGCCGGCGATGGCGTGCGCCCGGGCGCGCCGGATGTGGTGCTGGTCCTCGGCGATATTGGCCAGATGCAGGAAGTAGCTGAAGGCGCGCACCACGATGATGGTGTCGTCGTCGCTCAATCCGTTCAGCAGCTTGGCCAGTTCCGCGCGCGCCTCGAGGTCGTCATCCCGGCGGAAGCGCACGCACAGCTGGCGCACGTTCTCGATGATTTCGAACATCCGGCTGCCTTCCTGTTCGCGCACCACGTCGCCCAGCATGCGGCCGAGCAGGCGGATGTCGTCGAACAGCGGCTGGTCCTTGTCGTGTGCGGCGCGTTCGTGCGTCGCAACGGGCGTCTGGGCCTGTTGATTCACGTGCAATCCTTCCAGAAGATCGGTCAGGTCGGGAACGACGCCGCCGGCCTGCATTGGCAGGGCAGTGCGTTCCATTCAGGGCTGCTAGAATCCGAGGCCGTTTCGCGCGCTGTCTGCAGGAGCCGGTGGGGCTCCTGATCACGCTGGCGCGCGGTGTGTTCACCTCACGCCCCTTATCCCTCATGGACTACCCGGCCGGCCTGGAGAACGTGATTTCGGATCTGTCGAATCCCGTCCCGCAGCATGAAACCCAAGCTTACCCGAAGCCCGCGCGCATCGTGATCGCGTCACGCGAATCGCGGCTTGCGATGTGGCAGGCGGAACACGTGCGTGACAGATTGTCCGCCCTGTACCCCGGCACCCAGGTCGACATACTGGGCATGACCACCCGCGGCGACCAGATTCTCGACCGTCCGCTGGCCAAGGTCGGCGGCAAGGGACTGTTCGTCAAGGAGCTCGAAGCCGCGCTGCTCGAAGGTCGCGCCGACCTGGCGGTGCATTCGATGAAGGACGTGCCGATGACGCTGGCCGACGAATTCGCGCTGGTGGCCACACTGGAGCGCGAAACGCCTCAGGATGCCTTCGTGTCGTCGCGCTACGCCAATCTGGACGAATTGCCGCCGGGCGCCGTGGTCGGCACTTCCAGCCTGCGCCGCGAAGCGCAGCTGCGCGCCCACTTTCCCTACCTCGCGGTGACCAGCCTGCGCGGCAATCTCGATACCCGGCTGCGCAAGCTCGACGAAGGCCAGTACGACGCGATCATCCTGGCGGCCGCCGGGCTGAAGCGGCTCGGCCTCGGTGGTCGCATCCGCGCAACCATTCCGGTCGAACTGTCGCTGCCGGCCGCCGGGCAGGGCGCGCTCGGCATCGAAGCGCTGTCCTCGCGACCGGAGGTGGCGGCCTGGCTGGCACCGCTGGTATGCGGGCCTTCGCAGGCCTGTGTGCGCGCCGAACGGTCGGTGTCGCGCGCACTGGCCGGTTCCTGCGAAGTGCCGCTGGCCGCCTATTGCGTGGTCGATGGCGGTGCGCTGTGGCTGCGCGCCCGGGTCGCCCTGCCGGATGGCACCCGCATCGCGGCCGCCGAAGTGCGTGGCAACATCGCCCAGCCGGACGAACTGGCGGCCGAATGCGTGGCACTGCTGCGTGCCGACGGTGCGCAGGACATCCTCGACGCCCTGGACACTCGATGACCGGGGCGGGCAGCGCGCTGGCCGGACGCGGTGTGCTGGTCACCCGCCCGCGCGCCCAGGCGGCTGCGCTGGGCGAGGCGATCCGCGCAGCCGGCGGCGAGCCGCTGCTGCTGCCGCTGATCGATATCGAGGCGCTGGACGACACGCGGGCGGTGGCCGACGCCGCCGGCCGGCTCGACGCACTCGCGCTGGCCATCTTCGTCAGCGCGAATGCCGTGGCGCATGCGCTGGACGTGATGCTGCCGCTGCGCCTGTGGCCGCCGGATCTCGCGGCGGCCACCGTCGGCGAGCAGTCGGCGCAGGCGCTGCGGGCGCGCGGCATACCGCGGGTCATCGTGCCGCATGGCCGCTCCGACTCCGAGGCGCTGCTGGCAATGCCGGAACTGTCGGCCGCCGCACTGTCGGGTCGCCAGGTGCTGATCTTCCGCGGCGACGGCGGTCGCGAATTGCTCGGCGACACGCTGCGCGCACGCGGTGCGTCGGTTGACCACGTCACCTGTTACCGTCGACGTGCGCCGACCGAAGGCACCGCCATGCTGCACGAGGCGGTGATGGCCGGCCGGCTGCATGCGCTGACCCTCACCTCGTCCGAATCGGTGCGCAATCTGCGCGCGCTTGCGACACCGGAATGTTTCGCGCGGCTGAGTGGCTTGCCGCTGTTCGTTCCGCATGCGCGCATCGCCGAACAGGCCGCGGAACAGGGTTTCACGCGGGTGATCGAAACGGCCGCCAGCGACGCCGGCCTGATGACCGGTCTGACCGACTATTTTTCGCAGTACGCCTCCACCGAATCGACATGACAGACCCGTCCCCGAATTCCGCAGCACCGATGCCGTCCGCAGTGAGCCCGGACCGGACCGAAGTCCCGCCCGGCACCGCACCCGATTCGCGCGCCGCGCGCGAAACCCGCCTGCCAGGCTGGCTGCTGCCGGTGGTCGTGTTCGTGCTGATCGTGTTCGGCCTGCTCAGTTACTTCATGGTGCAGCGCATGCGCGTGCTCGAAGCGGGATTGAACAAGCGGGTGACGGCAGTCGGCGCCCAGGCCGTTGAAGCGAGCCGGGCGAACGAACAGGGCGCCGAGGGGATGGTCAGCCACAGCGAGCGACTGAGCAGCCAGGAAGTGCAGCTGTCCGAACTGCGCGCGCGCATCGATGCCTACGCGTTTCTGGCGGACGACCTCGTACGTACCTACGACGAGCGCGCGCTGGCCGAGGTCGAGCATGCGCTGGTGCTCGGCCAGCAGCAGCTGCAGCTGGCCGGCGACGCCAAACTGGCGCTCAAGGCACTGTCCAGCGCCGAAGCCCAGCTCGCGCGAAGCGATACCGGCCGCTATCTGCCGCTGCGGCGCGCCATGGCCAACGACATGGAACGCCTGCGCCGCGCGCCGATGGCCGATCTGGCCGGACAGGCGCTGCGCATCGACACCTTGCTGGCGGCCATCGACACGCTGCCGCTGGCGTTCGAGCGTTCGCCGTCGGAAGCGCCGGCGACCCCTGTCATGCCCGCAGCCGACAAGACCTTCTTCGAGCGCCTGCTGCAGGACATCTGGGGTGAAGTCCGTCAGCTGGTGCGGATCGAGCGGCTGGATCGCCCGGATCCGGTGCTGCTGGCGCCGTCGCAGAGCTTTTTCCTGCGCGAGAACCTGAAGCTGCGGCTGGTCAATGCGCGCATCGCGCTGCTGCAGCGCAATGGTGCGATCTGGCGGGAAGACATCCGGCTCGCCGGCGAGTGGGTGGAGCGCTACTTCGACACTCGCGCACGCGCGACCGGGAACGCGTTGACCACATTGCGCGAGCTCGGCATGGTGGATCCCGGCGAAGCGCTGCCTGACCTGAACGAATCGATGAGTGCGCTGGCGCAGCTGAAAGCCAGTCGCCAGCGCCTGCCGGTCGTGCGCGAGGGGGGGAACTGATGGTTCGCCTGCTGCTCTGGCTGCTCGGCCTCTGCGTACTGGCGGTCGGTCTGGTGATCGCGGCGCGCGAGAACGACGGCTTCGTGCTGCTGCAGTGGTCGCCCTGGCGCATCGAGCTGTCGCTGAATTTATTCATCGTCGTGCTGTTGCTGGGCGTGGCTGCGCTGTACAGCCTGTTCCACTTCATCGATGGCCTGCTGCGCATGCCGGCGCGCGCGCGCCGCTACCGCCTGCGTCAGCGCCGTCAGCGCGCGGTCACCGCGCTGCGCGATTCGGCACGGCTGTACTTCGAAGGCCGTTACGGCCAGGCACAGCGCAGTGCCAGGGTGGCGGTCGAAGGCGGCGAGTCACCCGGACTGGCGGCACTGATCGGTGCCCGCGCCGCGCATGAAATGCGCGAGTCCGACCAGGTCGACGACTGGCTGGCCCAGGCGGCGCAGCATGATGATCTGCGCACCGCCCGCCTGATGACCGAGGCAGGCATCCTGACCGACCGACGCGATTTCGCCGATGCCCTCACCCGCATCGACGCGCTGCAGTCCGGCGGGCAGCGCCATGTTGCGGCGCTGCGTCTGGCAATGCGCGCGCGCCGCGGGCTGGGCGACTGGGTCGGCCTGCTGCGGGTGGTACGCCTGCTGCAGAAGCATCGTGCGCTGACGCCGGAGCAGGCGGCACCTGTGCGCCGACAGGCGCACATGGGCGCGCTGCGTGACGCCGATCCGTCCGATCTTGACGCCTACTGGCGCGATTTGCCGGCGCTCGAGCGGGAAGATGCACAGGTCGTACGCGCCATGTGCGAAGCACTCATCGCCGATGGTCAGCACACGCAGGCGCGCAAGCTGATCGAGGCGCAGCTCGACCGCGAATGGGATTCCGCGCTGGTTGTGCTGTACGCCGAAACGGATGGCAGCGATGTACAGGTCCGCATCGGTCGCGCCGAAGCCTGGTTGCGCGTGCATCCGGGAGACGCCGGCCTGTTGCTGGCGCTGGGCCGCCTGTGCCGCACGCAGCAGCTGTGGGGCAAGGCGCAGAGCTATCTCGAAGCGGCCCTTGCCGTACAGCCGACGCGTGGCGTGCATGTCGAACTGGCGCTGCTGCACGAACACCTCGACCGCGGCGAGGATGCGCGCAGTCACTTCCGCTCGGCTGCGCTGATGGGCTGAACCATCATGCCATCTGGCATGATCCGGTCATTCCACCTGCTGCCCATCCATCATGAAAAATCCGTTCGAACACGCCCCGGCCGATGCGGCCGGCGGCAATCCCTTCGCCGCGGACGCGCCCGTGCCGCAGCGCGAGCGGATCTCGTTTTCCGGACGCGGGACTGAATACTTCGGCATCTGGATCGTCAATCTGGTGCTGACGCTGCTCACGCTGGGCATCTATTCGGCCTGGGCCAAGGTCAGGCGGCTGCAGTATTTCTACCGCCACACGACCCTCGGCGGTGCGGCCTTCGATTACCACGGCGATCCGCGCGCCATCCTCAAGGGCCGGATCATCGGCTTCATGCTGCTGCTCGCCTACAATGTTTCGTTCCAGTTTTCCATCATCGCCGGCATCGCGGTGGCGGTTGCGCTGGCGGCGGTCATGCCCGTGCTGCTGATGCGTTCGCTCCGCTTCCGGGCGCATTACTCCAGCTGGCGCGGCCTCCGTTTCGGGTTCGACGGCAGCACCGGCGGCGCCTATTCGGTGTTCCTGAAGTGGCCAGTGTTCAGCGTGCTGACGCTGTATCTGCTGGGGCCGATGTGGCACCAGCGCATGAAGGCCTACCAGTTCAACCATGCGCGCTTCGGCAGCGCGCGCTTTGCCATCGACGCGCCGGTGGGCGCCTACTACCGCATCTACGGCGCGGCGATTGCGGTCGTGCTCGTTGGAATGGCGGCCATCGGTGCGCTGCTCGGGACGCTGGCCGACGGCAATCCGGCGGTGTTCGCGCTGGCGCCGCTGCTGTTCATCCTGCTGCTGCTGTTCGTCCAGCCCTATCTGTCGGCACGTCTGCAGAACCTGGTGTGGAACCACATGCAGCTCGACGGTCACCGCTTCGAGTCGACGGTCAGTGCGCGCCGGCTGTACGTGATCATGCTGACCAACCTGATCGGCGTGGTGTGCACGCTGGGCCTTTTCCTGCCGTTCGCGGCCATCCGCCTGGCGCGCTACCGGCTGCAGAGCGTCACGATGCTGTGCGCTGGCCCGCTCGATGACTTCATCGCCGGTCAGGCGCAGGACGCTGCTGCCACCGGCGAGGAGGCGGCAGACCTGTTCGATGTCGACATCGCCCTCTGATCCGGTGACCGAGGTCGCCGCGCTGTACTTCGACGGCCGCAGCGCGCGGGCGCACACCGTCACGCTGGGCGTGACCGACGGCGTGCTGCATGTTGCGGGCGGCGAGATCGCGCGCCGCGAGCCCCTGGCTGCGCTGCGCGTGTCCGAGCCGATGGGCGATGCCGCGCGTCTGATCAGCTTTGCCGACGGCGCCCACCTGGAAGTGCGCGACCATGCCGCCTTGGCGCGACTGCTCGCGGCCACCGGCCATCGCGATGCGGCCGTCGTGCGCTGGGCTTTCGAGCCGCGCATGGTCGTGATCATGCTGTCGGCGTTGCTGCTGTCGGTCTGGCTCATGATGCAATACGGACTGCCCTGGGCCGCCCGTGTCAGCGCGCCACGGGTGCCAGACGGCGCAATGACCGCGCTGTCGGAGCGCACACTTGAATGGCTGGACCAGGCGCTGACCCGGCCGACGACCTTGCCGCCGGCGCGCCAGCAGGCGCTGCGCGAGGCGCTCTCGTCGGTGGCGTCGGTCGATGGTCAGCCCATTGCGCATACGCTGCTTTTCCGCAGCGGCGGGCAACTGGGCGCGAATGCGTTTGCGCTGCCCGACGGTACGCTCATCGTCACCGACGAACTGGTCGCGCTGGCCGGGGCTGACGCACCGGTGCTGGCCGTGCTGACGCACGAACTGGGGCACGTGCAGCAGCGCCACGGCGTACGCATGCTGCTGCAGGGCTCGGCGACCGCGCTGCTCATGACCTGGTATCTGGGCGACATCAGCAGTCTGCTGGCCACCGCGCCGACGGCGCTGGTACAGGCGGGCTATTCGCGCGACATGGAACGCGAAGCTGACGACTTTGCCGTGAAACTGCTGCGTGCCCGCGGACAGTCCCCCGAACTGCTGGCCGGCATGCTGGAGAAGCTGGCCGCCGCGCATGGCGAGGGCCAGGCGAGCCGTTCCGGGCCGATGGGCTGGTTGTCCAGCCATCCGGATACCGCCGAACGCATCGCGCGGCTGCGCAGCGAGGACTTCATCATCCATTGACCCTGATCAAAGTAGGGTTTCTGGCTTCGCGGATACTGCGTCCAACACATGCAGTTTCAATTCCCCGGAGCAGAAAATGAAGGCAATCAAGTGGATGGGCGTGGCGGCACTGGCAGCCGTGGCAGGTGTCGCACAGGCGGCTGAAGAGGGCGACTGGATGGTGCGCGTGCGCGCGCTGCACATGAATGTCGACAACGACAATTCCGGCGGTCTCGGCCTGCCGATCGACGTCGAAGCGGAAAACAAGACCTTTCCGGAAGTCGACATCACCTATTTCTTCACGCCGAACATCGCGGCCGAACTGATTCTGACGTATCCGCAGAAGCATGACGTCGAACTCGGCGGCACCGGCATCGGCTCGGTCAAGCACCTGCCGCCGACGCTGACGCTGCAGTATCACTTCAACCCGACCGGAACCATCCGTCCCTACGTCGGGCTGGGTGCGAACTACACGCGCTTCTCCAGCGTCGATCTGGATGCTGGCACGGTGCTCGGCGGCAGCGTACCGCTGCGCATCGACCGCAGCAGCTTCGGCTTCGCCGCACAGATCGGTGTGGATTACCAGATCGCACCGAAGTGGTTCCTGAATCTCGACGTGAAGTACGTGACCATCGATACCGACATCTTCGTCAAGGCGAACGGTGCCAAGGTAACCAAGCTGGACATCGACCCCATTCTGGTCGGCGTCGGTGTCGGTTACCGGTTCTGAGCAGCAAGGCCTGACCGCCTGCCCGGGGCCACAAGCTCCGGGCCGGGCGGGCGGGTCCAGGGTCAACAGACCCTGAAGAGTTCTTCCTGTGGTCCCGGTTCGGGCGCCTTTTGAGGTGCCCGTTTTTTTTGCGCGCTGGACGCGAAGGGCCGGGGAGGGGCGGTGAGGCAGGCCTGCGGGAAGCGGTGAAAGCCGCGAACGGGTGCGTGATCCGCCTCCACGGCTGGCTTGGTATGGCCCGCCGGTTCCGCGGGCGCGAAGCAGCGCTTGCCGAATTTGCTTGTTGAACGGAGGCTGGCTTTGCACAGCCAGCCCGTTCGGCAGGCGCAGCGCATGCGCTGCGAAACCTGTGATGAAACGGAGGCTGGCTTTGTACAGCCAGCCCGTTCGGCAGGCGCAGCGCATGCGCTGCGAAACCCCTGCCTCACCCCCTGCTACACCCACGGGCCGCTTTGCGCAGCGGCCCGGTTCCGCAGGCGCGAAGCAGTGCTTGCCGAATTTGCTTGCTGAACGGAGGCTGGCTTTGCGCAGCCAGCCCGTTCGGCAGGCGCAGCGCATGCGCTGCGAAACCACGATGAGACGGAGGCTGGCTTTGCACAGCCAGCCTGTTCAGCAGGCGCAGCGCATGCGCTGCGAAACCAGTGATGAAACGGAGGCTGGCTTTGTACAGCCAGCCCGTTCGGCAGGCGCAGCGCATGCGCTGCGAAACCCCTGCCTCACCCCCCCTGCTACATCCACGGGCCGCTTTGCACAGCGGCCCGGTTCCGCAGGCGGCGAGCGGTGCTCGCCGAAACCCCTGCTACACCCATTCCCTTGGGGGCAGGAAGTCGGTGTAGAGCTTTGCTTCAGGTGAGCCGGGTTCCGGGTGCCAGTCGTAGCGCCACTTCACGATCGGCGGCATCGACATCAGGATGGATTCGGTGCGGCCGCCCGACTGCAGTCCGAACAGCGTGCCACGGTCGAATACGAGGTTGAATTCGACATAGCGGCCGCGCCGGTAGGCCTGGAAATCGCGTTCGCGTTCGCCGTAGGGCATATCGCGGCGGCGCTCGACAATGGGCAGATAGGCGGTGAGGAAGGCGTCGCCGACCGCTTGCGTCACACCCCAGCCATGGTCGAAGCTGACTTCGCCTTCGGCACCGAGGTCATCGAAGAACACGCCGCCGATGCCGCGCGCTTCCTTGCGGTGCTTCAGAAGGAAGTACTCGTCGCACCACTGCTTGTAGCGCGCGTGGGTGTCGGCGCCGAACGGGGCCAGTGCGTCGCGGCAGGTGCGGTGGAAGTGCGTGGCGTCTTCCTCGAAACCATAGTAGGGCGTGAGGTCCATGCCGCCGCCGAACCAGGACACCGCATCGCCGGATGGCGGCTGCGCAGTGAAGAAGCGCACGTTCAGGTGCACCGTCGGGATGTAGGGGTTGCGCGGGTGCAGCACCAGCGACACGCCCATCGCCTCGAAAGAGGCGCCGGCCAGTTCCGGCCGGTTGGCCGAGGCCGACGGCGGCAGGTTGGGCCCGCGCACATGCGAAAAATTGCAGCCGCCACGCTCGAATACATTGCCTTCTTCGACCAGTCGCGTGCGCCCGTCGCCCTGCAGGCGCTCTTCCGGGCCGCGGATCCAGCCGTCGGTGATGAAGGGCTTTCCGTCCGCCGCCTGCAGACCGTCGATGATGCGGTCCTGCAGACCGAGCAGCCAGCTGCGTACCATTTCTGCGCGTGCGCTCATCGCCGTGCCGCCCGGTAGCCGATGTCGCGGCGGAACTGCATGCCGGCGAACTGCACCTTGTCGCACAGCAGGTAGGCGGCACGCTGCGCCTGCTTCACCGTGTCGCCCAGCGCGGTCACGCACAGCACACGCCCGCCGGCGGTCACGACGTGACCGTCCTGTGCCGTCGTGCCTGCGTGGAAGACATGGCTTTCCGTCGTGTCCGGCGGCAGTCCGCTGATGGCGTCACCCTTGCGCGGGGCATCCGGATAACCGGCAGAAGCCATGACCACGCCGAGGGCGACGCGGCGGTCCCAGTCGGTATGCGCTTCGGACAGGCGGTTTTCCAGCGCCGCCTCCATCAGGTCGACCAGATCGGTCTTCAGCCGCATCATGATGGGCTGGGTTTCCGGGTCGCCCATGCGGCAGTTGAATTCAAGCACCTTGACGTCTCCATCCGGTGAAATCATCAGGCCGGCATACAGGAAGCCGGTGAAAGGCAGTCCATCGAGCGCCATGCCGGTCAATACCGGCTGGATCACCTCGCGCATCACGCGGGCATGGATTTCCGGCGTGACCACCGGCGCCGGCGAGTAGGCACCCATGCCGCCGGTGTTCGGGCCGGCATCGCCGTCGAGCAGACGCTTGTGGTCCTGGCTGGTGGCCAGCGGCAGCGCGGTCACGCCATCGCACATGGCGATGAAGCTCGCTTCTTCGCCCTGCAGGAATTCCTCGATGACCACGCGCGACCGGCCGCTTTCGTTGTCGGCGAGCATCATGCCGATGGCGCCGTGCGCTTCGGTCAGCGTCATGGCCACCACCACGCCCTTGCCGGCGGCAAGCCCGTCGGCCTTGATGACGATGGGTGCGCCCATTGCATCGACGTAGGCGTGGGCAGCGGCTGCATCGGTGAAGGTTTCGTAGCGCGCCGTGGGAATGTTGGCGCGGACCATGAACTGCTTGGCGAAGTCCTTCGAGCTTTCAAGCTGGGCGGCCTTGCGGGTCGGACCGAATATCTTCAGGCCGCGCACCCGGAAACAATCGACCACGCCGGCGGCCAGCGCCGCTTCCGGGCCGACCACGGTGAAGGCAATGTTTTCACCTTCGACGAAGTTGATCAGTTCGGTGAAATCGGTGATCGGCAGATTTTCCAGACCGGGTTCGAGCGCCGTGCCGGCGTTGCCGGGCGCGACATAGACCTTCTGAACACGCGGACTTTGCGACAGCTTCCAGGCTATCGCGTGTTCGCGTCCGCCTGAACCGATGACCAGCAGCTTCATGATGAATCCTTGAAAAACCGTTCATGCCGGCTGTCAGCCTTGCGGGCTTGTGGCCCGGTCCGGCTGCCGTCCGGAAAATCAGTGCCTGAAGTGTCGCGTGCCGGTGAATACCATGGCGAGGCCGTGTTCGTTCGCCGCGGCGATCACCTCTTCGTCGCGCATGCTGCCGCCGGGCTGGATGATGGCCTTCGCACCGGCTTCGGCCAGTACGTCCACGCCGTCGCGGAACGGGAAGAAGGCGTCCGATGCCACCACCGACCCGGCGATCGTCAGGCCGGCGTTCTCCGCCTTGATGCGGGCGATGCGTGTCGAATCAACGCGGCTCATCTGTCCGGCGCCGACACCGACAGTCGCCCCGTCGCGGCAATACACGATGGCATTGGACTTCACGTACATCGCCACGCGCCATGCAAAGGTGAGGTCGGCCATTTCCGCGCCGGTCGGCGCGCGCTGCGTGACCACCTTCATCCGGCCTTCGAGCGATTCCGGTTCGTCGGCGGTCTGGATCAACAGGCCGGAGCCGACACGCTTCGTGTCGTGAGAATTGCGGCCGCGCGCCCAGGCGCCTGCGCCCTTCGGATCAACGCCGTCGAGCGCAATCTCCAGCACGCGCACATTGGCCTTGGCCGCCAGCACCGCCAGCGCGGCCGGTTCGAATGCGGGCGCCATCAGCACTTCGACGAACTGGCCGCTGACCGCTTCGGCTGTCGCCGCATCGACCGGGCGGTTGAACGCGATGATGCCGCCGAAAGCGGACGTCGGATCGGTGGCGAGTGCCTTGCGGTAGGCCTCCAGCGTGCTGGTGCCGAGTGCCACACCACAGGGGTTGGCGTGCTTGACGATGACGCAGGCGCCGGTTTCGAAACTCTTGACGCATTCCCATGCCGCATCGCTGTCGGCGATGTTGTTGTACGACAGTTCCTTGCCCTGCAGCTGCTTCGCACTGACCAGCGAGCCGGGCGCCGGATACAGGTCGCGGTAGAAGGCCGCGCGCTGGTGCGGGTTCTCGCCGTAGCGCAGGTCCTGCACCTTGACGAAGCGGCCGTTGGACTGCGCCGGAAACTCGGCGCGCGTGCCGTCGGCGTTCAGCGAAGACAGGTAGTCGCTGATCGCCGCGTCGTAATTCGAAATGCGGTTGAACGCCGCCACCGACAGGGCGAACAGCGTGGCTTCGGACAGCGTGCCCGAGGTGCGCAGCTCTTCGAGCACGCAGGGGTACTGTCCGGCGTCGGTCAGCACGCCGACACCGCGCCAGTTCTTGGCAGCCGAACGCACCATGGCCGGGCCGCCGATGTCGATGTTCTCGATCGCGTCTTCGAGCGTGCAGCCGGGCTTGGCGACCGTCGCCTCGAACGGGTAGAGATTCACCACCAGCAGGTCGATGACCGGAATGTCGTGTTCGGCCAGCGCCTGCATGTGCGCGTCGACCTCGCGTCGCGCCAGCAGGCCGCCGTGGATGCGCGGATGCAGCGTCTTGACGCGACCGTCGAGCATTTCCGGAAAGCCGGTGTGCTCGGCCACCTCGGTCACCTTCAGACCGGCTTTCGCGAGCAGCGCGGCCGTGCCGCCGGTGGACAGCAACTCCACGCCGAGCCCGGTCAGGGCGGTGGCGAATTCAACGATGCCGGTCTTGTCGGACACGCTGATCAATGCACGCTGTATCTTCATGCGCTTTTCCGGGAGGGGTTGGTGGGGGCGGTGCGGGATGGGGCGGAGAGGAATGGATGGGCTAGATCATGCCGTGATCGTTCAGCTTGCGCCGCAGGGTATTGCGGTTCATGCCCAGCATGTCCGCGGCGCGCGTCTGGTTGCCTTCGGCTTCGCGCATGACCACCTCCAGCATCGGTCGCTCCATCTGTCTGAGCACCATGTCATAGATGCCGCTTGCGGCCTCGCCATCCAGATCCTGGAAGTAGCGTTCCAGCGAATGGCGGATGCACTCGGCAATATCACTCCGTCCGCTCATGGCGGCATCTCCCTGATGGTCCGGCCTGCTCCGTCGCCCTGCCAAGCGATCAGGCGGCCAGTTCCTGCGCGTGTTCGTCCAGTGCACCCGGCTCGTAGGCCAGACGATGGTTGTCGGCCGCCATGCGGCCGAAGAATTCGTCGATTGCCGCCAGTTGCCGGTCGGTACCTTCAAGCTGGTTCATCGCGTGGCGGAAGGCGGCTGACCCGATGAGCCCCTTGGTGTACCAGGAGATGTGCTTGCGGGCGATGCGCACGCCCGACTCGATGCCGTAGAAACCGTAGAGGTCTTCGATGTGCTCGCGGCACACGCGATGGATTTCCGACACTTCGGGCGGCGCCAGCAGCTCGCCGGTGACCAGGAAGTGTTCGATCTCGCGGAAGATCCATGGCCGGCCCTGCGCGGCGCGGCCGACCATCACGCCGTCGGCGCCGCTGATGGAGAGCACGTCGCGCGCCTTCTGCGGCGTCGTGATGTCGCCATTGGCGATCACCGGAATGTTCACCGCGGCCTTGACCGCGCGGATGGTGTCGTACTCGGCATGGCCGGTGTATTGGTCGGCACGCGTGCGGCCATGGATGGCCAGTGCACGGATGCCGCACTGTTCGGCCACGCGCGCCAGCATCGGGGCGTTCCTGTTGTCGCGGTTCCAGCCGGTGCGCATCTTCAGCGTGACCGGGGTGTCCGGCACAGCCCGCACAACGGCTTCGAGAATGCGCTCGACCAGCGGCTCGTCCTGCATCAGCGCGGAGCCGGCCATCACGTTGCAGATCTTCTTGGCCGGACAGCCCATGTTGATGTCGATGATCTGGGCGCCGCGATCGACGTTGTGGCGCGCGGCGTCGGCCATCATTTTCGGGTCGGCGCCGGCGATCTGCACCGAAATCGGCGCGACTTCGCCGTCGTGGTTCGCGCGGCGCTGCGTCTTCGCGCTGCCATACAGCAGCGAATTCGACGTGACCATTTCGGACACGGCCAGCCCTGCGCCCAGCTTCTTGCACAGCTGGCGGAAGGGGCGGTCGGTCACGCCGGCCATGGGCGCGACGAACAGGTTGTTTCGCAGGTTGAAGCCGACGAAGTGCATGGGGTGCGGGGGCATTGCAGACGAACAGGGGCGCGATTCTAACCCGATGCGCGGCCGGGGCGAAGCGTGTCCGTCACGCAAATGCGGTCGAAATTTCTGTCGGCTGTGGCTACCAGCCGCGTGCGCCGAACATCATGCGCCGGCCAATGAACTGACGGGCCGGCGGACAGGCATCCAGCAGCGCGAGCGCGGCGCCCCGCGCATGGCCGGCGAGCGCGCCCAGCCCGGGTTGTGAGCCGCCGAAGCCGAAGATGCGCACCAGTGCATCGGTGAACCGTCCGGTGGCCATCCGGTCGGCACGGCGCAGCCGGGCGTACGCCTGCAGCGCCACGGCCGGATCGCCCGCATGGCGCGCCAGCGCAGGCAGCAGGCAGGCGGACAGCTGGGCGACATCGCGCAGGCCGAGGTTGAGGCCCTGGCCGGCCACCGGGTGCAGCGTCTGCGCCGCATTGCCCAGCCAGACCTGGCGTCCGCTGACGATGTCGCGGCGCATGCGCAGGGTCAGTGGCCACGCGCTGCGCGGGCCGACGGCCGAAACCTCGACGCGTCCGCCCAGCGCCTCGCTCACGCGCGCGGCGAATGCGGCGTCGGATTCGCTGATCAACGCCTGGGCGTCGCCACTGGCGCAGGTGTACACAAGGGCGTACTCACGCCCGCAGGGCAAGAGCGCCACCGGGCCCTGCGGCGTGAAGCGCTCATACGCCACGTTGTCGTGCGGCCGGGTCGGCGTGACCAGCGCAATCACGGCGTGCTGGTCGTAGTCGCGTTGTTGCGACAGCGCCTCGTCGTCCGTGATGCGCCCTTCGCACCAGAGCAGTGCGCGCGCCATCAGGTCGCCGCCCGCCGTGCGGACGTGCACCGTTTCGTTGCCTTCGTGCGCACCGAGCACCGCGCAGTCGTGCTGCACGGTCAGGCCCAGTTGACCGGCGCGTTCGCGCAGCGCGCGCACCAGCGTGCCGGCGCGCGCCACATGGCCGAGCGCCTCGAGGCGGAAGTCTTCGGCGCGCAGTTCGGTGCGGCCCAGGTGGCCGCGCTGCGAAATATGGATGCGCCGGCTCGGCGTCGTGTCGGCAACCGGCCAGGCTTGCAGGCCCCGCAGGATGTCGCGCGAGCCGGCCGACAGCGCGATCACACGCGTGTCATCGAGCGCGCGTCCGGCGGGGCCGGCGTCCAGCACCGTCACGTCCAGCCCCGCCGCGCGCAGCGCGCAGCCGGCGGCCAGCCCGACCGGGCCGGCGCCGACGATGAGTGCATCGCGCACCGTCGCGGTCGCGGCGTCACTCATCCGCGTGTCTCGCGCATGACGGCTTCGACCTCGACGATCGTCTTCGGCGTGGCCGAAGTGTAGATATCGCAGCCGTCGGCGGTCACCACCACGTCGTCTTCGATGCGGATGCCGATGTTCCAGAACGCTTCCGGTACGTCGTCGGCCGGGCGCACGTAGCAGCCGGGTTCGACGGTGAGCACCATGCCGGCTTCGAGCGTGCGCCAGTCCTGCTCGCCGGCACCGGCGCTGCCCGGTCGGGGTCGGTACTCGCCGGCGTCGTGCACGTCCATGCCCAGCCAGTGGCCGGTGCGGTGCATGTAGAAGCGCTTGTAGGTGCCCTGTTCGATCACGCTGTCGGCGCTGCCTTGGAGCATGTTCAGGTCGACGAAGCCCTGGGCGAGCACGCGCACCGCCGCGTCGTGATAGTCGATGAATCGTGCGCCCGGTCGCACCGCGGCAAACGCGGCGTCCTGGGCGGCCAGCACGAGCTGGTACAGGTCGCGCTGTGCCGCACTGTAGCGCCCATTCACCGGCCAGGCGCGGGTGACGTCGGACGCATAGCCGCCGAGTTCGCAGCCGGCGTCGATGAGCAGCAGATCGCCGTCGCGCAGGGGGGCGTTGTTCGATACGTAATGCAGCACGCAGGCGTTGGCGCCACCCGCCACGATCGAGCCATAGGCGGGGGCTTCCGAGCCGGAGCGACGGAATTCGTACAGCAGTTCGGCCTCGATTTCGTACTCGAAGGCGCCCGGTCGCGTGGCCTGCATGGCGCGCCGGTGTGCGCGGGCGGAAATTTCGGCCGCGCGGCGCATGATGTCCAGTTCGTGCGCGTCCTTGATCAGCCGCATGTCGTCCAGCGGCTGGCGGATATCCAGCAGTTCCGACGGGGCGAACTTGCCGGCGCGGCTCTGCGCGCGCACCGCATTGAGCGCCGCCATCATGCGGCTGTCCCACGCGGCGTCTTCGCCGATGACGTAGTGCAGGCGCGGCTGGTTGGCGATCAGCTCGGCCAGTTTGGCGTCCAGTTCGGCGTAGCAGTGCGCCTCGTCGAAGCCGAACTGCTCGCGTGCCGCGTCGGGTCCGTAACGCCAGCCGTCCCAGATTTCGCGTTCTTCGTTCTTTTCGCGGCAGAACAGGATGGAGCGGGGTGCATCGCCCGCGATCAGCACCAGAACCGCCTCCGGTTCGCTGAATCCGGTCAGGTAATAGAAGTAGCTGTCGTGGCGGTAGCCGTAGTGGGTGTCGCGGTTGCGCAGGTGTTCGGGAGCCGTGGCGATCACGGCAACGCCGCTGCCCATGCGTTCGATCAGGCGGGCGCGGCGTTCGGAATAGGGGTGCATGACGGTTTCCGGCATTCGATCAGGGAAGGAGTTTAATGCCAACAGACCCGGGACCCCGGAATGCGTTCCGGTTCCTCGTGCGGCATCCGGTCCCGAAATGTCCTGTTTCATGTCGCGCCGGATTTGCTTAAGTCTCCATTAATGTTCGCCGGCAAACATGCCCTCCATCCCAATGGAGGCATGCGATGAACCAGGCCGCAACACTGAGTACCCTTGCAGGAAAGTCCGCCGTGCATTCCGCCGGTGTCCGTGCGTGCGTGCTGGGTCGCGGCATGGCGCCCGCGCTGTCCGACCCGGCGCTCGAAGTCGTCGGTCGCCTGCACCCGGAACGCGCCGCGCTCGAACGCTTCATCGCCGGCTGTTTTTTCCGCGGCTACGGCGCGGTGATCACGCACTTTGCCGACACGCTGCTGGGTGTGCGCAACAGCGATGGCCAATGGGCGGCCGGACTGGGCTACAGCCTGCCGGGCGCGCGTCCGGTGTTCATCGAACAGTATCTCGATGTGCCGCTCGAAAGCGCGCTGGGCGGCGTGCTGGGCGAGCGGGTCGCCCGCGCTGCGGTGGCCGAAGTGGGCAATATGGCGTCGACGTCCGCCGGACTGGGGCGCCTGCTGATTGCACTCGCGACGCAGCATTTCTACGCGCAGGGCCTGGATTACGTGGTGTTCACGGCCACGCGCGCGCTGGCCAATTCGTTCGTGCGCCTGGGCATTCCGATCTTTCCGGTGGCGGTGGCCGACCCGGCGCGGCTGCGCGACGGTGTCGGCAACTGGGGCAATTACTACCGCAACAGCCCGACCGTCATGGTCGGCCGCATTGCCAGCGGCCTGCACACCGTGGTCGAGGACGCGGCGTGAGTCGTCAGGCTGTCCTGATCGATGCCCACGGTGCCGCCGATGACGCGACCGTCATCGGCCGCGTCGACGCGCTGACCGAACGGCTGGCCGGGTGCCCGGGGCAGGTCGTGGCCCTGCTGGCTGGCAACGGCGTCGACTGGCTGATGGCCGATCGGGCCATCCGCCGGGCTGGCCGGGTCGCGCTGCCTTTGCCGACCTTCTTCACCGACGCGCAGTGCCGGCACGCACTGGATGCCGCAGGGTCTCCGGTGCTGCTGACGGATGATCCGTCACGCGCCGCGCGACTCGGGTTGAGCGCCGACACGAGATCGTCGCAAGGTCTTTCGGTGTGGACACGGCGCAATGAATCGGCGGTGGTCGTCCCGCCGATGACCACCAAGATCACCTTCACGTCGGGTACGACCGGCCAGCCCAAGGGGGTCTGCCTGACGTCGGCGCAACTGTCGGCGGTCACCGGTTCGCTGGTGCAGGTTGCACGCGAACTGGGTATCCGTCGCCATCTGTGCATGCTGCCGCTGGCCGTGCTGCTCGAAAATGTGGCGGGCGCCGATGTGGCCATCGCGCTCGATGGCGAATGCGTGGTGCCGCCGCTGGCCGACGTCGGGCTGCACGGTTCGAGCAGTTTCGACGTGCGGACGGCGCTGGCTGCGCTGCATCGCTGGCAGCCGGACAGCGTCATCCTGCTGCCGCAGATGCTGACCGCGCTGGTGGCCGCCGCCGAGGCGGGCGCACCGGTACCGCGCGGCCTGAAGCTGGTGGCGGTCGGTGGCGCCCGGGTGTCGCCCGACCTGATCACGCGTGCGCGGGCGCTCGGTTTTCCGGCCTGCGAAGGGTATGGCCTGTCCGAAGCGGGTTCGGTCGTGGCGCTGAACCGGCCCGACGACGCACCGGGGGCGGTCGGCCGCGTGCTGCCCCACCTGCGGGCGGAGATCGCGCCGGATGGCGAAATCCTGCTGCATGGCAGCCGGCTGGCCGGCTGTCTGGGGGCTGCCGCGCCGGCCGACGGACCGCTGCACACCGGCGATATCGGCCACGTCGATGCGCGCGGCTGTCTGCACGTCACCGGCCGCATCAAGCATCAGATCATCACCGGCTTCGGTCGCAACGTGGCGCCCGAGTGGCCGGAAGCGGAACTGCTGGCCGCACCGTCCGTGGCGCAGGCGGTCGTGTTCGGCGAAGGTCGGCCGGGGCTGTGCGCGGTCATCGTTCCGCGCGGCGAGGTGACCGACGAAGCGCTCGCCGCCGTGGTGCGCGCGGCCAACGACCGCCTGCCCGATTACGCCCGGATCACTCGCTGGCTGCGTGCCGACGCGCCTTTTTCTGCGCTCAACGGGCAGGCGACCGACAACGGCCGCGTGCGCAGGGATCCCATCTTCCGGGCCTACGGCGAACGGCTCGCCGTGCTGTACGAAGCCCCTCCCGAAGCTCACCTTCCCTTCACTGCGGAGACCTTTACAGATGTCGTTTCATGAACGCCTGCAGCGCGAAACCGCTGCCGAACGCGCCCACCTGCTGAGCGCTCCCATCCTGCAGGACGCGGTGTCCGGTCGCGTGACGCTGACGCAGTACCGTGCCTTCCTCGGTCAGGCCTTCCATCACGTCCGGCACACCGTGCCGCTGCTGATGGCCTGCGGTGCGCGCCTGCCGGCGCGGCACGAAGCGCTGCGGCACGCCATTGCCGAGTACATCGACGAGGAGATCGGCCACGAGGAATGGATACTCGACGACATCGCGGCCTGCGGCGGTCAACGCGAAGCGGCCCGCAACGCCGAGCCCGGGGTCGAGGCCGAATTGATGGTGGCCTACGCGCACGACTGGATTGCGCGCAAGAATCCGGTCGGATTCTTCGGCATGGTGCATGTGCTCGAAGGCACCAGCGTGTCGATTGCGACCACTGCGGCCGAGCGCATCGCGCACAGCCTGCATCTGCCGCCGGCCGCCTTCACCTACCTCAATTCGCACGGCTCGCTGGACCAGGAGCACGTGCGCTTCTTCGCCACCCTGATGGACGGCCTGGACGACGAGGATGACCGGCTGGCGGTCATCCATGTGGCACGTGTGATGTACCGGCTGTACGGCGACCTGTTCCGCTCGCTGACGCCCCGGCACGAGGCGGTCGCGGCATGAAGGCTGATCTTCGCGTCGTGCTGACCGGCGCGACGGGCGGCATCGGCGGGGCGATCGCGAAGGCGCTCGCCCCGCGCTGCGCTGCGCTGCTGCTGGTCGGTCGCGACGTGGTGAAGCTCGCGGCACTGCAGGCCGAGCTGACATTCGCATTTCCCGCGCTGGACGTGCGCATCGTCCGCGCGGACCTGACCGCTGCGTCGGGCCGGAGCGCCGTGCTGGCGGCCGCCGAAGCACTGCCGGGCGGCGCAGACCTGTTGATCAACAACGCCGGTGTAGGCCAGCTCGCATGGTTCGAGGACCAGTCACCCGAACAGATCGAACACATCCTGCACACCAACGCGCTGGCGCCGATGCTGCTGGTACACGCACTGCTGCCGCTGCTGCACCGGCAGAAGAAGGCGCGCGTCGTGAACATCGGCTCCATCCTGGGCGACATCGGTCACCCGGGCAGCGTCGCCTACTGCGCGAGCAAGTTCGCGCTGCGCGGCTTCAGCGAAGCGTTGCGACGCGAATTGGCCGGCAGCCGCATCGAGCTGCAGTACCTCGCTCCGCGCGCCACGCAGACCACCCTGAACAGCTCGGCCCAGGTCGCGCTGAACCGCGAACTGGGCGTCGCCAGCGATACCCCTGAAACCGTCGCGCAG
Organism: Methyloversatilis sp.; assembly: GCA_016791045.1. Lineage (GTDB taxonomy): Bacteria > Pseudomonadota > Gammaproteobacteria > Burkholderiales > Rhodocyclaceae > Methyloversatilis. The sequence goes on from JAEUNO010000018.1 coordinate 92,141, forward strand.
GCACTGCTGGCGCTGCTCGACAACCGGCGTCCGGAGGGCCATCTCGGCTGGCCGGAGCGCCTTTTCGTCCGGATCAACCGTATGCTGCCGTCGCTGGTCGATTCCAGCCTCGCAAAACAGCTGCCGGTCATTCGTCGTCACGCACAAACAGTCAGCAAATGAGAGGAATCAGCAAATGAAGATGTCCATCAAATCCTTTCTGTCCATCACCGCCCTGTTCCTGATCACGCCGGCCTGGGCGGGTCTGGACGAGTCGATCACCCGACTGCAGTCGGAGTGGGAACAGATCAAGTACAAGCAGCCGGCCGACAAGCAGGAAAAGGCCTACGAGGCGTTGACCAAGGACGCCGCCGCCGTGCGCGCGGAGCATCCGGACCGCTCCGAAGCCGACATCTGGTACGCCATCGCACTGGCCAGCCAGGCGGGTGCGAAAGGCGGGCTCGGTGCGCTGTCGCTGGCCAAGGAAGCGCGCACCGTGCTGGAACAGTCGCTGGCGCGCAATCCGGAGGCGCTGAACGGCTCGGCCTACGTGACGCTGTCTTCGCTGTACTGCCAGGTGCCCGGCTGGCCGATCGGCTTCGGTGACAAGGACAAGGCGCGCGAACTGCTGAACAAGGCGCTCGCACTCAACCCGAACGGCATCGATCCGCACTACTTCATGGGCGATTGCCTGTATCGGGCCGGCGAGTACGAAAAGGCGCGTGCGTCGCTCGAGACGGCGCTCAAGGCGCCGGCACGGCCGAACCGCCCGCTGGCCGACGAAGGGCGCCGCAAGGAGATCGAAGCCCTGATGGTCAAGGTGAAGGAAAAGCTGAAATAGGCCACCTGTCATCGGCTGACCGGCCGCAACGCGTTTTGGAGCGACAATGACGCACTTCCGATATGGCGCGATCCGACCGATGAGGGTTCTGCTGGTTGAAGACGATGAACTGCTCGGCAGCGGCATCTGCGACGCGCTCGAGCGCACGCGCTACACCGTCGAATGGGTACGTGATGGCGCGCAGGCGCTCGAGGCGCTGCGCGGCTCGGGTGTCGATCTGGCCGTGCTCGATCTCGGCCTGCCCCGGATGGACGGCATGGAGGTGTTGCGCCGTGCGCGCGAGGCCGGCGTGACCACACCGGTGCTGGTGCTGAGCGCGCGCGACACCACGCTGCAGCGCATCGGCGGCCTGGACGCCGGCGCCGATGACTATCTGACCAAGCCGTTCGATCTTGACGAACTGATGGCGCGCATCCGCGTGCTGGAGCGACGCACCCGCGGTGCGGTCGTCAATGTGATCCGGCATGGCACCATCGAGGTCGACACCTCGGCGATGACGGTCAGCGTGGACGGCCGCACCGTCGAACTGCAGCGGCGCGAATACATGGTGCTGCGCAAACTGCTGGAAAACATCGGCCATGTACTGAGCCGGCAGCAGCTGGTGGACAACATCTACGGCTGGGACAGTGAGCTGGAAAGCAATGCACTCGATGTGCACATCCACAATCTGCGGCGCAAGCTGCATCCCGGCCTGATCCGCACGGTGCGCGGTGTCGGCTATGTGATCGATCCGCTGCCGGCGGCTGCCCGGTCCGACCGCTGACGTGGCGCAGCCGGGACGCGTGTCGATACGCCTGCTTCTGCTGGCCGGCAGCGCAGTCATCCTGCTCGGCGTGCTGGGCAGCACCGTGTGGCTGGCCGTCGCGGCCGGCCGCGACGAGGCGGACGAACTGTTCGATGCCCGCCTGGCCACCTCGGCCCGCGTGCTCGACAGCCTGATGGCGCGCCAGATCGAGCACGCCACGCTCAATGCGCCGCTGGTCATGGATCTGCCCGCACCGATCCGTGCCGGGGCCCGGGCGCACGACCGGGCGCTCGATGCCGGCGTAACCATGCCTTTCTCGTGGCGCCTGCAGGACTGGCTGTTCGGGCATCACGATGTCGAGTCCTCGCTCGGTCACGAATACGAAACCCATATTGCGTACCAGATATGGAGCGAAGCGGCGGATGAGGCCGCGGCCACGCTGCTGGCGCGGTCATCGTCCGCACCGGCCGCACCCTTCGCACCGCTGCGCAAGGGATTCAGCGACCACACGCTGGAGGACGGCATATGGCGCGTGTTCGTGCTGCACTCCGGCGACGTGTGGATACAGGTTGCCGAGCGCGCCGACGCGCGCGAGGAACTGTCGGCCAAGCTGGGTTGGGCCACCGGTGCGCCGCTGCTGATCGGTCTGCTGGTCGTGCTGCTGCTGACCGGCCTGTTGATCGGCTATGGTCTGGCGCCGCTGTCCGAGCTGGCCGAACGCATTTCCGCCCGTCGGCCGCAGGACGACGAGCCGCTGTCGCTGACCCGGGTGCCGAGCGAGATCGAACCGGTGCTGAGCGCGCTGAACGGCCTGTTCGGGCGCGTGCGCAGCACGCTGGAACGCGAGCGTCGCTTCATCGATTCGGCGGCGCATGAGCTGCGGACACCGCTGGCCGCGTTGAAGATACATGCCCAGAACGCCCGCCGTGCGGAAGATGCCGCACAGCGTGACGCCTCGCTCGATCACCTGCTGGCCGGCGTGTCGCGATCGGTGCATCTGGCCGAACAGATGCTGGCGCACAGTCGCGCCGGGCGACAGACGGACTGTGTGCCGGTATCGCTGCGCGACGTGACCCGCGATGCGGTGGCGCAGCGCCGGCCCGGCTGCGACGCCAGCGGCCACCCGCTGGAACTCGAACTGTGCGATGCCCCGTGCATGCTGCTGGCGGACGCCAACGGCCTGTCGAGCATGGTCGGCAACCTGATCGACAACGCACAGCGGTACGCGCCGTCAGGCAGCGCGATCCAGGTCGCGCTGCATGCGCGCGACGGTCAGGCCGTGCTGTCGGTCAGCGACGCCGGTCCGGGCATTCCGGCCGAGCTGCGCGAAAGGGTGTTCGAGCCCTACTACCGCATACCCGGTTCGGCCGGCAGCGGCAGCGGCCTCGGGCTGGCCATCGTGCGCGAAGTGGTCGAGCGTCTCGGCGGTCAGATTGCGCTGCTCGATGGCGAAGGCGGCCACGGCATGCGCGTGGAACTGACGATTCCCCTGCTCAGCGAGCGCTGACCGCGCGCGCCAGTGCGTCAACGTCGGCCAGTCGCTGCGGTGTGCCGACGTCGAACCAGTGCCCGGTGTGCAGCGCGCCGTTCACCTGCCGCCCGCGCATCGCCGCGCGCAGCAGCGGTGCCAGTTTCGCCGGCGCATCCGGGTCGAGCGCGCCGAACAGTGACGGGTGGTAGGCGGCGACGCCGGAAAACGTCAGCTTCGGTCCGCCGGTCTCGCCCACGTGTCCGTCGACCAGCGTGAAATCCCCGTCGGGGTGATGCGGCGGATTCGGCACCAGCAGCAGATGGGCCAGCGTGCCGTCCGCCATCAGCCTGCCGGCGGCGCGTTGCAGCGCGGCGACGTCGACGTCGCACCAGATGTCGCCGTTGATCACGATGAAGGTCTGTGCGCCGAGCAAAGGCAGCGCATGCGCGATGCCGCCGGCGGTTTCCAGCGCGCCCGGCGGCTCGGCCGACCAGCGGATCGACGCGCCGAAGGCCGCGCCGTCGCCCAGCGCCTCGACCAGCCTGTCGCCGAGGTGGGCATGGTTGATCACCAGATCCGTCACGCCGGCCGCCACCAGCCGTTCGATGTGCCACACGATCAGCGGCTTGCCGCCGACTTCCAGCAGCGGCTTGGGCAGATGGTCGGTCAGCGGCCGCATGCGTTCGCCGCGTCCGGCGGCCAGGATCATGGCCTTCATCGCACGCGCCTCAGAAGGTGTAGCCGGTCTGCGGCGTGATGCCCTCAAGCCGCTGCAGCAGACGGGCGAGCGGCGCCAGATCGCGATAACGCTGACTGGTCTGCAGCAGGTACTTCATGACCCGTGGCAGGTCCTTCAGGTAACCGTCCTTGCCGTCGCGGTGATACAGGCGGGCAAAGATGCCCAGCACTTTCAAGTGGCGCTGCACGCCCATGAATTCGTAATCGCGGTGGAAGTCGGCGAAATCGGCACGCACCGGCAGGCCGGCGCGGCGCGCGCCCTGCCAGTAGCGGATCAGCCAGTCGAGCACCTGATCCTCTTCCCAGTCGATGTAGGCATCCTTGAACAGGCTGACCAGGTCGTAGCTGATCGGTCCGAAGACCGCGTCCTGGAAGTCGATCACGCCCGGGTTGGGCCGGGTGACCATCAGGTTGCGGCTGTGGTAGTCGCGGTGCACGAAAACCTGCGGCTCGGCCAGATTGACCGCGAGCACCCGGTCGAACACCTCGTACAGGGCGTTCGCCTCCTTTTCGTCGAGCTCGGCCTTCAGGTGGCGGCCGACGTACCAGACCGGAAACAGCTCCATTTCGGCCAGCAGCCGGTCGTGGTCGTAGGCCGGCAGCACATCCGGCCGGCTGGCTTTCTGGATGTCGATCAGGGCGCTGGTCGCGTCGTGGTACAGCGCGGCGGCGTTGTCGGCATCGAGCACATCGAGATAGGTGGTGTTGCCGAGGTCGGACAGCAGCAGGAAGCCGCGCTCGACATCCTGCGCGCGCACCGCCGGCACGTGGGCGCCGGCCGACTCGAACAGCGCCTGCACCGCGAGGAAGGGGCGGCAATCCTCCTGCGGCGGCGGCGCGTCCATCGCGACATGACTGGCGCCGTCGTCCAGCGTCACGCGGAAATAGCGGCGGAAGCTCGCGTCGGCCGAAGCCGGGCGGATGTCGAGCGGACGACCGGGAAACTGCTGGTGCAGCCATCCGGTCAGGGCGTCAAGGCGAAGGTCTTGTGTCATGGGGCGGGTGTCGTGAGCGAACGGAGGACGAGCCGTCGGCGTCCCGGCGGGCGGGCGGTGGCAAATTGTTGCCAATGCGGACCGGGAAGCGGGTGGCGTTTGATAAGATGCGCGATTCTATAACGCGGCTGCAGACAGTCCGGCAGATGCACGCCGTGACGCTGTCGCCGTCATCCAACCGCGATCTGCCCGCTTCCAGTTTCCTCATTCGTGCTCAGGCGTTCCGTCACTTTCTATCTGGTCTGGATGTCCTGCGCCGCGCAGGCGGCCGACGCGCTGCCGCAGTTGAAGGTCGATCCTTCGCTGGTGCCGCAGTCGCGTCGGCCGGCAGCGACCGTGAAAGGTACGACGCCACCGAAGCCGGGCAGCACGACCGCCGCCACGCCGGGTGCGCCCGCCCAGCCCGCCACGGTCGAAACCGTGCCGGTGCCGGCGCCAGGTGAAGTTGTCGCGACCCCGGTGGCGCCCGCACAGGCGGCCCCGGCCGCAGCAAGTGCGGGTCGTCCCGTTGTCCCGCCTGCCGCGGCACCTGCGGCCGTACCGGTCTCCGGGGCGCCCGAACGCGCCGTGACGGCCGTGCCCGCTGCACCGGCTGACGGCGCCGCCGCGCCGGGCCTGCGCAACCTGCCGGCGCTCAAGGTCGACCGTGCGTTGTTGCGGCAGCCGTCCTCGATCGCGCGTCGCGCGGCACCCGGCGTGCAGTCGCCGGACGACATTCCGGTGCGCGGCAACGTGAGCACCGCACGCAACATGCCGCCGCTGAAGGTCGATCGCGCACTGATGGGCGCACCGCCCATCGCGCGCCGCGTCAAACCTGCACCGGCGGAAGGCATCGCCGCCGCAGGTGCGGTGCCCGGCGCGGCGCCTGTCGCCGAGGCGGGCATGCCGGGTGCCGCTACATTGCCGTCCATCGTGCCCGAGGACGATGCGTCGCAGATGATGTACGGCACGATGACGCTGTCGGAATTCGTCGCGCGCAACCCGGATTCGCGCGTCACGCTGCTGTCGGCCGAATCGGTCAGCGGCACGACCGACGAAGTCATGCGCGCCGAAGGCAACGCCGAGTTGCGTCGCCCCGGCACCACGCTGACCGCCGACCGCATCAACTACGAACCACCGACCGAAGAACTGCAGGCCGACGGCAACGTGCGGCTGGTGCGGGGCGAAGACCGGATCGAAGGCCCTTCGCTGCGCTACCGGCTCGATCGCAGCGAGGGGGTGTTCGAAAAGCCGCAGTACTCGCTGCGCCGCAACCTGCAGACCGGCGAAAACCTCCGAACGACCACCGGTACCGGACAGGCGGACCGGATGGAGTTTCTGGGCGAGAACCGGGTGCGCATGACGAACGCCACCTACTCGACCTGCGGACCGGACAATCCCGACTGGTATGCGAAGGCGGAAACGCTGGACCTCAACTTCGAGTCCGACGATGGCGAAGGCCGCAACGGCACCATCTACTTCAAGGACGTGCCGGTGCTGTACTCGCCCTGGCTCGACTTTTCGCTGAACAACCGTCGCAAGTCAGGTTTCCTGTCGCCCACCTTCGGCACCACGAACCGGACCGGTATCGACTTCCTGCTGCCGTACTACTGGAACATCGCGCCCAATATGGACGCGACGATCGCACCGCGTCTGCTCGGTACGCGCGGCCTGATGATGAGCAACGAGTTCCGCTACCTGAACCACAACTACAGCGGCATCGCGCGGCTCGACTACCTGTTCAGCGACCGTATCCTGGATCGCGACCGCCATGCGCTGAGCCTGCAGCACACGCACCAGATCACCGACCGGCTGAGCGGCCGCCTCAACTACAGCGAAGTGTCGGACCGCAACTACTACACCGACCTTGGTACGCGACTTGCGATCACGTCGATCAGCTACCTGCCGCAAGACGCCTCCCTGACCTACGCCGGTGACTGGTGGAACGCCACCGCGCGCGTGACCGAGTACCAGTCGCTGGCCAATCTGGCACCGCTGTATTCGCAGATGCCGGCCGTGACGCTGAACGCGTTCCGCGCGGACCTGCCTTTCGGTTCCGTGTTCCAGATGAAGAGCAGCTACACCGACTTCCGCATCAGTGACACGACGCGCGACGAAGGGCGCCGGATCGTCGTCTATCCCCAATTGTCGTTGCCGATGCAGACTTCCTACCTGTCGGTCACGCCGAAGATCGGTGTGCATTACAGCAACTACGACGTCACGCGTGGCACCAACAATGCCGGCCTGGATACCTCGCTTTCGCGCGCCATTCCGATCTTCAGTCTCGACGCAGGCACCGTGTTCGAGCGCGATTCCGACCTGTTCGGGCAGGGCTACGTGCAGACACTGGAACCACGCCTTTACTACGTGCTGTCGTCGTACAAGAATCAGTCTGACTTCCCGGTGTTCGACACCGCCCAGGCCGACTTCAACTTTGCGCAGATCTTCTCCGAGAATGTGTTCGTCGGTCAGGACCGCATCGTCGACAGCAACCAGGTCACCGCGGCGACCACCTCGCGCTTCATCGATCCGCAGAACGGGCGCGAGCGCGCCCGCGTGGCGCTGGGGCAGCGCTTCTACCTGAGCGATCAGCTGGTCACCCTGCCGGGCGGCACGCCGCGCACCGAGCGCATCGCGAGCACGCTGGCCGCGGTGTCGGGCGAATTGCTGAAAGACACGTATCTGGACGCCGCGGTGCAGTACAACACCGACCTTTCGCAGACCGAGCGGTACAGCGTGTCGGCCCGCTACAACCCGCGTCCGGCGCATGTGTTCAACGCGGCCTACCGCTTCCGCCGCTCCAACAATCCGGCGATCAATGACGTGCGCGACATCGACTTCTCGGTGCAGTGGCCGCTGACCAACCGCTGGTATGCGGTGGCCCGGCACAATTACTCGATCGCCGATCGCCGGCTGGTCGAAGGCCTGGGTGGTCTTGAATACAACGGCGGCTGCTGGGTCGGTCGCATCGTGTTCCAGCGGATCGCCCTCGGCGCCCGGCTGGCCGGGCAGACGACGACCGAACTGCGCACCCGTACCGCACTTTTCTTCCAGCTCGAACTCAATGATTTCTCACAGATCGGCTCCAACCCGCTGGATGCGCTCAAGCGCAGCATTCCGGGCTATGGCCAGATCAACCAGAGCACCGCCGATCCGATCTTCGGCGGGGATTACTGATGGACCTCCGAACATGCTGAATAGAATCCTCTCCTTCCTGCTCTTGTCAGCGCTGGGTGTCGCCCTGTCGGGCACCGCGCTGGCGCAGCCCGCCGAGCGGCCGGACATCGTCGAAATCGACCGCATCGTCGCCGTGGTGAACGACGAAGTGATCACGCTGCACGAACTGCGGGCGCGCATTTCCGAAACCTTTGCCCAGATGCGCAGCCGCAATGTCACGCCGCCGCCGGCCGAAGAATTCGAGCGGCAGCAGCTCGAACGCATGATTCTCGAGAAGGTGCAGCTGCAGCATGCGGCCGAGACGCAGTTGCGCGTCGATGACCGGCTGCTCGACGCCAGTCTTTCGCGCATCGCCGAAAGCAACCGCATGGATGTGGCGCAACTGCGCGCAGCCATCGAGCAGGACGGCATGGTGTGGTCGCGCTTCCGGGAAGACATCCGCAAGCAGATCGTCATGAGCCGCCTGCGCGACCGCGAAGTCGAAAGCCGCGTCGTCGTGACCGAAGGCGAAATCGCCAACTTCATCGCCAATCCGGAGCGCAAGCCCGATCAGAGCGAGGAGTACAACGTGTCGCACATCCTGCTGCGGGTGCCGGAAGGCGCGAGCCCCGAGCAGCTGATCCGACTGAAGGCGCGCGCCGACGCCGCGCTCGAACAGATCCGCAAGGGCGAGGACTTTTCGCGCATCGCTGCGTCGTACTCCGACGCGCAGGACGCCGTGAATGGCGGCAGCCTCGGCTGGCGCCCGCTCGATCGCCTGCCGGCGCTGTTCGCCGACGCCGTACCCAAGCTCAAGCCGGGCGAAGTCAGCGACGTCATGCGCAGCCCGGCAGGCTTTCACCTGCTGAAGCTGGTCGACAAGCGCGGCGGCAGCGGCAGCGGCGACGAGTCGCGTGTCACGCAGACCCATGCGCGCCATATCCTGATCAAGACGTCCGAAGTGCTCAACGACGCCGAGGCGCGCCGCCGCCTGACCGGGCTGAAGGAGCGGCTGGACAACGGCGGCGATTTCGCCGAGCTGGCGCGTACCAATTCGCAGGATCTGTCGTCGTCCAAGGGCGGTGATCTGGGCTGGCTGTATCCGGGTGACACGGTGCCGGAATTCCAGCGCGTGATGGACAACCTCAAGGTGGGCGAGGTCAGCGAACCGGTGCAGTCGCCGTTCGGCTGGCATCTGATCCAGGTGGTCGAGCGGCGTGTCGACGAAGTGTCGCTCGAGCGCCAGCGCGCAGCCGCCCGCATGACGCTGCGCGATCGCAAGGCCGAAGAGGTGTATCAGGACTGGGTGCGCCAGTTGCGCGACAACGCCTACGTCGAAATCCGGCTGGCCGAGGAACGGTGACGCCGGCGCGCCCCTGCATCGCCCTCACCAGCGGCGAGCCGGCGGGCATCGGGCCGGAACTGTGCGCGGCACTGCATGCGCGCGCAGCCAGCGCCCGCATCGTGGTGATCGGTGACGCGGCACTGCTCGCCGCGCGTGCGCCGCAGGGCGCCGCCGCGATGCGGCCGTACGCGGCGTCCGGCGAAGCACCGGCCGGCACGATCGAAGTGCTGCACATTCCATTGCGCGTGCCGGCCGTCGCGGGGCAGCTCGACACCGCCAACGCACCCTATGTGCTCGAACTGCTCGACCGCGCCCGCGATGGCTGCCTGCGCGGCGAATTCGACGCCATGGTCACGGCACCGGTGCACAAGGGTGTCATCAACGATGCCGGCATCCCGTTTTCCGGCCACACCGAATATCTGGCCGACACCACCTCGACGCCGCGCGTCGTGATGATGCTGGCCGGGCGCACCGCCGAAGACGACGCCGCGCCCTGGCTGCGCGTCGCGCTGGCCACCACCCATCTGGCGCTGGCCGATGTGCCCGCCGCCATCACCCGGGAATCGCTCACCACCACGCTGCGCATCCTGCACGACGCGCTGCGCCGACAGTTCGGCATCGCGCAGCCGCGCATCCTGGTGGCGGGGCTGAACCCGCACGCGGGCGAGGGCGGTCATCTGGGTCGGGAAGAGATCGACATCATCACGCCGGTGCTGAACGCCCTGCGTGCGGAAGGCCTGCAGCTGGACGGCCCGCTGCCGGCCGACACGCTGTTCGTGCCGCGCCTGCTGGCGGGCGCCGACGCCGTGCTCGCGATGTATCACGACCAGGGCCTGCCGGTGCTCAAGTACGCCACCTTCGGCCGCGGCATCAACATCACGCTCGGACTGCCCATCGTGCGTACCTCGGTCGATCACGGCACCGCGCTCGACCTCGCCGGTACCGGCCGTGCCGACGCCGGCAGCCTGATCGAGGCGGTCGATGCCGCCATCGCGATGGCGGCGGCCGGCGCTGCCGCCAGGGCGTGCGGCTGATCATGGAAGAACACCGCGCCCGCAAACGCTTCGGCCAGAATTTCCTGGTCGACGGCAACATCATCCGCAACATCGTCGCCGCCATCGACCCGAAGCCGGCCCAGGCCATGGTCGAGATCGGCCCCGGCCTGGGCGCGATGACGCGCCCGCTGGCCGCACGGCTCGACCGCCTGCACGTGATCGAAATCGACCGCGATCTGGCGACACGGCTGCGCGAGGGCGATCTGGCCGACCGGCTGGTGATCCATGAGCAGGACGCGCTCAAGTTCGACTTCGGCGCCCTGAGTGTCGAGCTCGGGTCGGCGCTGCGCGTCGTCGGCAACCTGCCGTACAACATTTCGAGCCCGCTGCTGTTCCACCTCGCCGATCACGCCCCCTGCGTGACCGACCTCACCTTCATGCTGCAGAAGGAGGTGGTGGACCGCATCGTGGCCGCGCCCGACACCGAAGCGTTCGGCCGCCTGTCGGTCATGCTGCAGTACCGCTTCGAGTGCGCGCACGTGTTCGACGTGCCGCCCGGCGCGTTCCGGCCCATGCCCAAGGTGATGTCGGCCATCGTGCAGCTGCGGCCGCGCCCGGTCGAGCAACTCGCCGCACGCGATCCGCAGCTGATGTCCGACATCGTCAAGGCCGCCTTCGGCCAGCGCCGCAAGACGCTGCGCAACACGCTGCGCGAGTGGCTGACCCAGGACGATTGGGACGCGCTCGCCCTCGACGCCTCACGGCGCGGCGAAACCCTCGGTGTCGCCGACTACGTGCGCATCGCCAATCACATCTCGAATCACACCGCGCGGCCCGTCACCGGCCACTCCGCCGGCGCCTGAAACTTTCAGGCGGACTTCTTCATGCCGCAGGTGTTGATGCCGAGCAGCGGGTAGAGCGGGCAGAAATTGAACAGCCCTGTGAGCACCGGCACGATGCCGATATAGCCCCACACCCCGACGGTGCCGGTTGCGGCCAGCGCGATCAGCGCCAGGCCGATGACGATGCGTGCGATCTTGTCGATGCCGCCGACGTTGGATTTCATGATGAAGCTCCCTGTGGGTTGAAAAGGTGACTTCATCTTGCGCCGCGGGCGGGGTGCGGTCTGTGACTGCAGTTACACGACGGCCGGGCGATGAGGCCCAGACCGCGCGCCCGCCGGACGAAGCAGCAGAGGTTTTTTGACTCCGTTAAATTCTTATGTAATATGACATAAGAATTCAACGGAGTGCTTTCGATGCACGTCTTTTGTCGCCTCTGTCCGGTCGTGTTGCTGGTCGGACTGCCGTTCGGCATCGCCGCGTCGCCGGAACCGACTGACCGGCTGATCGACGAAAGGCGCGCTTCGGAGCGCGATGCACGCTGGCAGCGCGCGCCGATGCGGGTGCCGGCGCAGGCGCAGCCCGCGTTGTACAGCCATCCGGCCGACGTCGACGAAGCCGGCGCAACAACCCGCTTCCGCACTGTCCGCGTGGACGCAGCCGGGCTGCTGCCCGATGCGGCGGTCAACAACCTTCTGGCGCCGTTCGTCGACCTGCCGCTCGGCCGCCTGCGACTCGAACTGCTGCTGCGCCAACTCGATGCGGAACTGGTCGAGGCAGGCTGGATCACCAGTCGTGCGCGGCTGCTGTCGCTTGACGCGCAGGCAGGCGAACTGGTCATCGAGCTGGTGCCGGGGCGCATTGAATCGCTGCGCGCGCCGGGCATCGATGCCGCCGCTCTGGCGCGGGCCTTCCCGTTCGCCGTCGGCGAGGCGTTGTCTTTGCCGGCGCTCGAACAGGGTGTGCAGCAGATCAACCGGCTTCGCATGTATCAGGCCCAGGTCCGCGTTTTGCCGGGCAACACGGCTGGCACGAGCCTGCTCGATGTCGTGCTCAATGAAGGTCGCATGTGGTCGATGACCGTGGGGTTCGACAATCAGGGTGCATCGGACACCGGCGATCAGCGTCTGCGGGTCACGGCGCGTGTCGGCAATGTATTGGGCTGGCTGGACGACCTGCAGTTCGCACTGCTGCACAGCACCGGCAGTGATGCACTGCTGGCGTCGCTGTCCGTCCCCGATGGCTACAACCTGTGGTCGGTGACCGTTTCCGGCTCCCGCGCGTCGTTCGACATCGCGGGGCTGGAGGTCACCAGCAGGTCGACGAATGCAGTCCTGGGCTGGAGTCGTGTCCTGTCGTCGTCAGCTGGAGGGCGTAACGTCATCGATGTGTCGATGATCCGTTCGCGGCTGGCGCGCGACATTGAATCGGTCGCGCTGCAGACCGACCACAGCACGGTCGGCCGCGCCGCCTGGATGCACATCCGGCGCGGCGAGCGCTGGCAACTGTTCATCGAGCCATCGCTGTCGGCCGGACTGTCACTGTTGGGTGCGACGCGTGACCGGCCTGACCTGTCGCGCAGCGACACGCACCGCCAGTTCCTCAAGTGGGCGATCGCCGCGGGCGCCGTCGTCCGCAGTGCGTCGGATGAGGTCGAATACGCCGTGCAGCTGACGGCGCAGCGCGCGGGGGAAAGCCTGATCGGCGCCGAACAGATTCATCTCGGTGGCTTTGCCAGTGTCCGGGGTTTCCGCGAGGTGTCGGTGTCGGGCGATACCGGTCATGTGCTGCGCTCCGAACTTCGGCTGCCACAGGCATTCAGGCCAGCGGGCCATCCGGTCGTACCCTTCCTGCATGTCGATCATGGCGCCGCGCGTCTGTCCGAGGGGCGACGCAAGACGCTGGCCAGTGCGGGTCTCGGTGCCCGCGGCGCCGGCCGAGGTGTGCTGTGGGAAGGCGTCGTCAGCGTGCCCATCGCGCGCGAAGCCGATCTGCCGTCGCAGGGATGGCGTGCGCATCTGTCGGTGTCGTTCGAGATATGAAGGCCCTGCTGCGGCTCTTCCTGACAGCATTGCTGGTCTGCCCGGTCACGCAGGCCGCCTCGGCCGACGGAGCGGTTGCGCAGGTCAATGGCGTGGAAATCCCGCGCGCGGCATTCGATGCCGAGGTCGCCCGCTTGCAGTCGACCGGTACGGCGATCGATGCGACCACTGCGAATGCCGTCCGCCATCGCCTCATCGCACGCGAACTGCTGTGGCAGAAGGTGCGCGCCAGTGGGGCGTGTGGTGCGCCCGCAGCGTGCGATGACGCCGCGCGCGACGCGCTGATCGAGGCCTACGTGAATCGCCGTGTGCCGGTGGTCGAGGTGACCGACCAGGCGGTTCGGGCGCGTTACGACGACATCGTGTCCCGCCTCGGACAGCGCGAGTTCCGCTTCAGCCTGATCGGGATGGATGACGCCGCTGCGCTGCGTGCGTTGGCGGACCGTATCGCCGCGGGCGCCGATTTCGCGCGCGAGGCGCGCACGCATTCGCACTTTGCATCGGCGGCGAACGGTGGCGAACTCGGCTGGCACAGCTTTCCCGAACCGGTGACCGATGGCCGCACGAACGGCGTACCCGCCGACATCGCGCAGGCACTGGCCGGCATGCAGCCCGGGCAGGTCAGCCCACCACTGAGGGCGGAGGATGGATGGGCTCTCGTCCGGCTCGATGCGGTGCGCCCGACGCTGACGCCGGACTACGCGGACATGCGCGAAACCTTGCACAGTCTGCTGGCCGCTCAGGCGCGCGAGGCGCAGCTGCGCGAACTGATCGTCGACCTGTTGCGGCACGCCCGCATCACGGTCAGCGACTGAGGGCGGATGCGGATGCGCGCCGCGCTCAAGGCGCTGCTGCAGCTGTCAGCCAGGCCGCTGAGAGGGTGCGGTGCGGCCTTCGTGCTCACGGTGATGCTCGCCCATGCATCGCCCGTCCGTGCCGATGCCGTCGTCGACCCGGCGGCCCCGGTGAGTCAGCAGGCTGTCGTGAGTCGGGTGGGCGATGTACCGGTGGTCGGCATCACCGCGCCGGACGCGGCGGGCATTTCGCACAATCGCTGGTCGACCTTCGATGTGTCGCGACACGGCCTCGTGTTCAACAATTCGACCAGTCCGGCGAGCAGTGTGCTGGCCGGACCGCTGCCGGCGAACGCTGCGCTGAACGGATCGGCGGCACGCGTCATCCTGAACGAAGTCAGTGGCAGCCAGCCCAGCCTGCTGCTGGGCAGCATGGAAATCGCCGGGCAGGCGGCACGGCTGGTCATCGCCAACCCGAACGGCATCACGTGTGATGGATGCGGCTTCATCAACACGCCGCATGTCCAGCTCAGCACCGGTCGCATCGAGCGAACGAACGATGCCCTGCACCTTGATGTTGACGGCGGGCGGATCGACATCGGTGCCGGCGGACTGTCTGCATTGGCGACCCGGCTGGATCTGATCGCCTACACCCTGCGCATCAACGGCCCGATCGTGACCGGCTCGATGCTCAACGTGATCGCCGGACGCACCAGAGTGGATGCCGACACGCTGGCCGTCGGCAACGCGGAGGCCCGGCCTCCGGACGATTTCGAGGTGTTTTCGATCGATATCGGCCAGAGCGTCAGCGCCGCGAGCATCCAGCTCATCGCGGTCGGTGGCGAGCTGGGTGTGCGCAGTACCGCGCCGCTGATCGCGCTGGACGATGTGGTGATCGCCACGCGCGGACACGTCGAGCTGAGCGGCGACGTCACCGCCGGGCGCGACATCGCGCTGTACAACATCGGTGCATTCGAATCGATGCTGCAGGGCACGCTCGTGGCCGGGCGTGACGTCACGCTGCTTGCGACCGGCATCACGCTCGCGCACACCGGGCGCATTGCCGCGGGCCGCGATATCGGCCTGGGATTCGTCGGCGACAACTCCGACCGATGGAGCGCCTTCCGCAATGACGGCCTGATCGACGCAGGGGTGTCATTGACCTTTGCAGGGCCGGGCTCGGGTCTCAATACCGGCGCCATTGTTGCCGGCGCATCGATCGATGCGGCGTCCGGCGATGTGCAGGTGCGAACAGGTGATGAAGGTCTGCCTGGCAGCCATGCCGAACGCGCCACGCAGGTCGGTGAAGTCACGCTGGCGAATTCGGGCGTTGTCCATGCCGGCAGCGACCTCTATCTGAATCTGACCGACAACAGCGGGCATCTGTCGGCGGGACGCGATGTCTTCCTGTCGCAGGCACGGCGCGGCGACCCCGACGTCCTCACGCCCGAAGACAGCGATGTCGCAGGCGACGTGACTGCAGGGCGCGACCTGTTCATATACACCCCCGCCGTTGGCGCGCCGTGGCTGGACGGCGCGCGCAGCCAGCGCTTCACCGCAACGCGCGACCTGCACCTGATCGATCGTCCCTGGCTGTCCGACGCCGGCACCCCGGCAGACGGCGCGGCGCAGCAGCCTTACGTGAACCGGGACCGGCTGACCGCCGGAAACGACCTCGTGATCGCGTTGAACGCCCACTTCGTCAACCCGTCGGTCATCGATGCGGGCCGCGATCTGCTCATCGGCGCGCGTGGCGTCAGCAATGAAACCTCGGTCGGCAGCCGGCAGGCGTCCTTCGACTATCCCTACTATCCAGGCTGTCGCACGGAATACGACGGCCTGTGCACGACGACCACAGAAGTGCCGTCGTCACACGCGCTGATGCTGGTCGGGCGGGATCTCATCGCTGCGACGACCTTCCTCCACAACCGCGGTGCATCCATCCTGGCTGGCCGCGATATCCGTATCGACGCGCCGGATGTCGTGAATGAAGATCGCCGCTACGGTGCCGTCTGGTCGTCGTCCTACTATTTGATCGACGTCGACGCGCAGTCGGTCGGCACGCCGTGCACCAGCGGCTGCGTCGCCGACATCGACTGGCGGCGCACCGACAGCGGCGCGATCGAACTCGGCGTGCTGCCCGGAGTGATCCAGGCGGGTGGCCGCTTCGTTTCGGATGGCGGTCCGCTCAGCCCGCCTTCAACGACCCCCGTATCGCCGGCTCCCGATGGCCCGGCGCCTGCGATGCCGCCAGGCGCGTCGGGCACGCTGACCGATGCGCTTGCCCGGATGCTGTCGACCGGTGTGCTCAGTCTGACCGACACGCCACCCCCACTCTCGTCCTTCGTCAATACCGGCAACATCCACGCTACGAGCATCGTTGTCCGGGCCGCAGACATCCGCAACGGCTTCGACGTCGTCGCGGACTACTACCATCGCACTGCCGAGCCGACTGTCCCGCCCGCGCAGATCGACGTCGCCGACTTCGGTGCTCACGGCGGCTCGCTGCTGCCGGTCCTGTCCGCGGAGCGCTACAGCGGTGCTGCGCTGATGCGCCTGCTTCCGCCCGGGCTGGCGAGCACGCTGTCCTTCGCGCTCACGCCGGCAGAAGAGGCGGCGGCCTTGCGCAACGCCTTCCTCGCGACCACCCGCCGCGGCTGGATACTGCCCGGCCTGACCTGGGACGCACTCACCGGGCAGTCGCCGCAACAACAGGAGCACGCCATCCTGGCGGCCAATGGCGCCGCGTTTGCCATCGAACACGGCATCGCGATGGGTGCTGATCTCACCGCGGCTCAGCAATCGCTGCTCGGCGCGCCCGTGCTCTGGTACACCGCTCGCGGCGGCCAACTGCACCCCATCGTGTATCTGCCTTCCGACTGGCAGGCGCAACTGACCGTCGTGCCCGGCGGCGCGCTCGATGCCGGCGTCGCGATCGAGCTCACGGGCGACCGCGTCGACAACACCGGCTTCGTCCTGTCCGGCGGTGCGCTGACCATCAACGCCGACACACTGCTCAACCGAAAGCGGTCTGCCTACTTCTACGAAAAGCGCAAGGTCAGTGGCGGCACGCTGACCATCGAAGGCGATACCGTGCAGCCCGGCGGCTTCATGCAGGCTGCCGTGTGGAATCTGCGGGTTTCATCGGTGCGCTCGGTGTCCGGCGAATTCCGCGTGCTGGGCGAAGACGCAGCGCACACCGACGCCTTGAGTCACGCCTTCAAGGCGCAGCTTGCCGCGGAACTGGGTGACGCCTACCGCTATGAAGAAGCGCGCGACAACCTGCGTTACCGCTTCCGGAAAAGCGGCAGCTTCGGCGATCTGGTCGGCGTGATTGCCGGCTTCACCGCCAGCATGCTGATCGGCCCGCAGATGTCGAATCTCATCGGCAGCCTGGCGACGAACCTGGGTCCGGCGTGGTCGGCGGCCACCGCCTATGCGGCGCCCGGTCTTGCCAACGTTGCAGGTACCGCGGCCATTACGCAGACGCTGTCGAGCGCGATCGGTCAGTTCGTTGCGACTGGCCGCATCGATGTCGACGCGGCCCTGACCAGCGGACTGGCGGGCGCCCTCACAGCCGGTGCCGGCGCCTGGGCGGACACCCGCATCGAGTCAGCCGTCGGCCGGTGGTCCGTCCGTGCGCTGACCACTGGCGCCGTTGGCGAACTGACCGGCGCCGGCTTCGAACACGCGCTGTTCAATGCCGTCATCAACGAAGCGTCCGCGCTGGGTGCCAACCAGATCGGTGATGGCAACTTCGGCCTGCAAGGCAGTCTCGGCCATACGCTGGCGCATGGGGTGCTCGGTGCTCTGACCGCCGCCGCCCGCGGCGACGATCCCTACTCCGGCGCCCTTGGCGCGATCACCGCCACCCTCGTGGAAGCGCCGCTCGACGATGCCCTCGATCTGAGCGGTCCTGACCGGGAGATTGCGCTGACCGCATTTTCGATGCTGGTCGGTGGCACGGCATCCGGACTGGCCGGTGGCGATCCGGTGACGGCTGCATGGACGGCGCAGAACGTCACGCTGTTCAACTACCTGAAGCATCAGGAACAGGATCGCTACGCACAGGCGAAGAACGCATGTGGCGGAAACGCGGCGTGCCTGAACGCGGTCGATGCCGACTTCAGTCAGAAGTCGCAGGCGAACAAGCGCGCGCTGGCGGACGCGCGTGAGGCCTGCGAAACGACGGGCTTCTGCACCGATTTCTACCGCCTGATGACCGAAGCCATGCCACTGGGCATGGGTGCGCAGCGTCCGGGTGACATCGACCCCGAGAACCCCTGGCTCGGCGCGCAGCAGGACGCAGATGCCATAGCCCGCAACCTGACGCTGTTCGACCGCCTGATGGCGCGCCCGCTGTCGGACGAAATCGTGCGCCAGGACTTCGCACCCGACCCCGAGGCCTACGCCTTCGCGCCGCAGGGCAGCAGCCAGTACGTCGGCGCCATCACCGCCCGGAACATCGACAACGCCGTCGTGCTGTCGTCAGCCGGTGCATCCCTGCTGCTGCCCGGACCGGAGGATCTGGTCGTCGGCGCTGTGCTGATGACCAAGGCCGGACAGTTCGTCGCGCGGGTGATCGAGGTTGGGGGGCAAAAGCTGCTGCGGTTGGCGGATGGAACGACCGTGTCGGCGAACAAAACATTATTTAGCTCGGATGCAGGGAAGAGCGAAGGCAGCACATTTCCTCTCAAACTTGAGGAAATTCGCGGAGTCAAAACTTGGGAATCGCCTGCAGGACTACGCTATGGTCCAGATCCAAGCCCGAGCTTCGGAAATCGGATTCAACACGTCTTAAATCATGCGGAAGACATTCCCAGTCGCCCTGGCAAGCATGGTGTTTTTGATTCTCGAAAAGAAGCTTTATCGCTTACTGACCAGGCGTGGTTAAAGATTCAGAACGGAGATCCAGGAGTTGTACGTACTACGATTGCAGCCAGAGGCTCCGTTCCGGAGAGGGATGTCTATGTGGTTCCGATGGGCAGGAGAGCAGGTTACGTCGGAGGTAGGTGGGGTAATGCAAATGGACTGCCAGAAGCGACACATCTTCGGCTAGTAATTGAGAATAAAAACAGCGTCGTGAGCGCTTTCCCTGTCATTCCTTAGGAGTGTTTATGTTTTACCTTCAAGAGAACTGTAGTGTTTGCCGAGACGGCTTGCTCGGCTTTCTTCTATGCAGTGATGCCAAAACTGTTGTAGTGATGTGCGAGGAATGTTGTTCGGTTTGGTTGAGCCCTGATGAGCTAGAACAACCCCCCATCGTTACGGAGGCGCCTAGATACCGGTTGCCCGAATCCGATGTCTCTATTTCCGGCGGCGCCGCTAGATGGGCATCCTTTCAAGAGATTGATGTTTCGGGAATGTCTGGATACGCCTCAAGGGAGCGAGAGTACCTCCGGTGATTTGATTATTGAATCGACCTTTCATTGGGGTCGCGATACGACGAATCCCCATCGAATGTGCCATGCGCGCGCTTGAGATCACCTGCAACTGTGCAGTCTTCGCAGTTTCACGCGATCCTCAGCCGCAATCTCGGTAGCCGGCAGCTCGTGCAGATGTGAGATCTCAACAGCGTTCATCGCGCCGAAGCGCTTTCTCCACGTGTAGATCGTCAGCTCGCTGACAACGTGACTCTTCGACACCTCCGCGGCTGGCGCCTCGTCCGCTTCGCGGAGAATTTTGACCATCTGCTCTTGGAACCCATCCTCAAAAGTTTCAAGTGGTCCGAAAAGTAAGGAGCAGGTCACCCGGCTTCGGTCGAGCGCGCAAGTCCTTTATTCACTTCCTCTCCGCCGCAACCCCCCGTAGCCCTGCAGCATCAAGAATGTCGATCTGATTTCTTCCCAGCGACACCAGCCCCTGATCAGCAAAACTCTTCAGCAGGCGGGTGACGATTTCGCGCACGCTGCCGAGTTCGTCGGCCAGTTGCTGGTGGGTGGTGTGCAGCGTCTTGCCGTGGCCGAGCAGCAGGCTGGCGAGGCGCTGGTCGAGGCGGTGGAAGGCGATGGCTTCGACCAGTTGCATCAGGTCGGCGACGCGTTCGGAAAACAGGCCGAACACGAAGCGGCGGAAGTCGGGTTCGGCCAGCAGCTGTTCGAACAGGGCGGCCGGCAGCACCAGCAGCTTGAGCGGGGTTTCGGCGACGCCGTAGGCGTTGTAGTCGTTGTGGCCGAGCAGGCAGGCACTGGAAATGACGCAGGTTTCGCCGGCATGCACGCGGTACAGCGGCAGTTCGCGCCCGCTGGCCGAGGCCTTGGCCACCTTGACCTGACCCGACAGCACGAACGGAAAGCCGGTGCACGGCTGGTGCTCGTCGAACAGGCGGGTGCCGGCCGGCATGTCGAGCAGCCGGCCTTCGGCTTCGATGCGCTGGCGTGCGCTGGCCGACAGGCCGGACAGCAGCGGATAGAGCGCGGTCAGTGCGCCGACGGTGCCGCTGGATTCGGAGGTGCTGGAAGCGGGCGTGCTCACGACAGCGTGGCGATGACCGGCGCGTGGTCGGACGGGCGCTCCAGCTTGCGCGGGCCCTTGTCGACGACGCAGGCGGTGCAGCGGGCGGCCAGCGGCGCCGACAGCAGGATGTGGTCGATGCGCAGGCCGAAGTTGCGGCGGAAGGCGCCGGCGCGGTAGTCCCACCAGGACCAGCTCTTGTCCGGCTGATCGAACAGGCGGAATGCGTCGCTGAGGCCGAGTGCCTGCAGGCCGGCGAAGGCGGCGCGCTCCTGCGGCGACACGTGGATTTCGTCCTTCCAGTCCGGGTGGGCGTCGCGCGGCTCGGGTGCGATGTTGTAGTCGCCGAGCAGAGCGAGTTGCGGGTGGCGGGTCAGTTCGTCGCGCAGCCAGGCGGTGAGCGCGTCGAGCCAGCGCATCTTGTATTCGAACTTCTCGGACCCCACGGCCTGGCCGTTCGGGAAGTAGGCGCACACGATGCGCACGCCGCCGACGGTGGCCGCGATGACGCGCCGCTGTTCGTCGTCGAAGCCGGGGATGCCCGCCTGCACGTCTTCCGCCGGCTGCTTCGTGAGGATGGCCACACCGTTGTAGGTCTTCTGGCCACTGATCGCGCTGTGGTAGCCGACCGCCTCCAGTTCGGCGCGCGGGTAGGTGGCGTCTTCGGTCTTGGTTTCCTGCAGGCACACCACGTCGGGCTGCTCGGCGGCGAGCCAGTCGGTGAGGTGGGGCAGGCGGACCTTCAGCGAATTGACGTTCCAGCAGGCGATCTTCAAACCGGTCTCCGTCATTCGGTGGCAGGTTGCCAGTTGCCCGTGTCGGCGGGTGCCGCCTCGGCGGCTGTCGGCGCGGCACCTGCCGCCGGTGCCCTGGGTGCGACCCTGGCCGTGCCCTTGGCCGGGTAGCCGGCGCGGTTCAGCAGCGTCGTCCAGGCGCTGGCGCTGAAGCCGATCAGATGGTCCTTGCCGGCGTTGATGGCCGGCACGCGCGCTTCCTGCAGCTTGAAGCGCTTCACGAAAGCGTCCTTCTGCTCGTCGGTGATGATGCGCTGTTCGGTGTAGGCGATGCCGCGGTTCTTCAGGAAGGCGAGCGCCGATTCGCACAGCGCATCGCACTCGTTGCCCAGCCACAGCGTCACCGGCGCCGTGCGCATGGCTTCACGCTCGGCATAGCTCGCGCCCTGTTCGACCACGCTCGGCTGCAGCTTCTTCTCGGTGACCGAGCGGGCGTCGGGCGGCGGCGGGGTGCCGGTGTAGTGGGTGTTGCCCTGGGCGTCCTTCCACTTGTAGGTCTGTGCCCAGACCGGGCTGGCCAGCAGCGCGCCGGCGATCGGCACGCAAAGCAGCAGGCGCAGATTCGTCATCGATAAGCTCCCTGTTGGATCGGCTGTCGGGGCGACAATCAGGCCGCCACCATGCCGCTGTGGCGCAGCAGTGCGTCGGGTCGTGGTTCGCGGCCGCGGAAGGCCTTGAACGATTCGAGCGCGGGGCGCGAGCCGCCCACGGCGAGGATTTCGTCCCAGAAGCGGCGACCGGTCTCGGTGTCGAGCACGCTGCCGGTGTGCTCGCGCGCTTCTTCGAAGGCTTCGAAGGCGTCGGCGGACAGCACCTCGGCCCACTTGTAGCTGTAGTAACCCGCGGCGTAACCGCCGGCAAAGATGTGGCTGAAGCTGTGCGGAAAGCGGTTCCAGGCGGGCGGACGCACGACGGCGATTTCGTCGCGCACTTCGTCGAGCAGCTGCAGCATGGTCTGTTCGCCGCCGGGCACGAATTCATGGTGCAGGCGCAGATCGAACAGCGAAAACTCGACCTGGCGCAATGTCTGCAGACCGCTCTGGAAATTCTTCGCGGCGATCATCTTGTCGAACAGCGCGCGCGGCAGGGGCTCGCCGGTGTCGATGTGCGCGGTCATGCCGGAGAGCACGTCCCACTCCCAGCAGAAGTTCTCCATGAACTGGCTGGGCAGTTCGACCGCGTCCCATTCGACGCCGTGGATGCCGGACACCGCGAGATCATCGACCCGCGTCAGCACGTGGTGCAGGCCATGACCCGACTCGTGGAACAGCGTGATCACGTCGTCGTGCGTGAAGGTGGCGGGTTTGCCGCCCACGGGTGACGGGAAGTTGCAGTTCAGGTAGGCCACCGGCGTCTGCACGCCCGAGGCGACGCGCCGGCGCGTGATGGCTTCGTCCATCCAGGCGCCGCCGCGCTTGGTGTCGCGTGCGTACAGGTCGAGGTAGAACTGGCCGACCAGCTCGCTGCCCGCGGCACCGGCGCGCTCGATGCGGAAGAAGCGCACGTCCGGGTGCCAGACCGGCGCCGTATCGGGCTTGATGGTGACGCCATAAAGCCCTTCGATGACGCGGAACAGGCCTGCGAGCACCTTGTGCTCGGGGAAGTACTGCTTCACCTCGTGTTCGGAGAAGTTGTAGCGGTGGCCGCGCAGCTTTTCCGACACCCAGGTCATGTCCCAGGGTTGCAGCTCGTCGAGGCCGAATTCGTTGCGGGCGAAGGCCCGCAGCTCGTCGAGATCGCGCTGCCCGTGCGGCTTGGCGCGAGCGCCGAGGTCGCGCAGGAAGGCCGTGACCTGAGCCGGCGTGTCGGCCATCTTGGGCACCATGGACAGTTCGGCGAAGCTGCCGAAGCCGAGCATTTTCGACTCTTCGGCGCGCAGCGCCAGGATGCGGTCGATCAGTGCCGTATTGTCGCGCGCCGCATCGCCGAACTCGGATGCGCGGGTCGCGTTGGCGCGGTACATGCGCGCACGCAGGTCGCGGTTGTCCGCGTACTGCATCACCGGCAGGTAGGACGGCATGTGCAGCGTGAATTTCCAGCCGTCGCGGTCGTCGCGCTGCGCCGCCTCGCGCGCCGCTTCCACGCTGTCGTCGGGCAGGCCGGCCAGCAGCGCTTCGTCGGTCACGTATTCGGCAAAGGCATTGGTCGCGTCGAGCAGGTTCTCGGAAAACTTCGCCGACAGCGACGCCAGCTCTTCCTGGATTTCCTTGAAGCGCGGCTTGAGTGCCTCGGGCAATTCGGCCCCCGACAGGCGGAAGTCGCGCACTTCGTTGTCGAGAATGCGGCGGCGCGCCGGCGACAGGGTGGCGTATTCGGGCGAGTCGTGCAGCGCGCGGTACTTCGCGAACAGCGCGAGATTCTGGCCGAGCGAGCTGTAGAAGCGGGTGATGTCGGGCAGCGACGCGTTGTACGCCTCGCGCCAGGCCGGCACGTCATTCACGCCGTGCAGATGGCCGACCACGCCCCAGGCACGGTTCACCTGTTCGCCCATGTCGGTGATCGGCGCCGCGAAACCGTCCCATGTCGGGGCTTCGGGGCGCGCGATCAAGTCGTCGATCAGCGCCTGATAGCGGGTCAGCAGGTCGGTGATGGCCGGCGCGACATGAGCCGGCTGGATGAGATCGAAACGGGGCAGGGCGGAAAAATCGAGCAGCGGGTTCGTGTTCATGGGTATCCGGAAACGGTGCGGTCAGCCAGTTGAATGACGGTTCGAGATCGATTCTAGCCCGACGCCCGGCGACACAGGCTCAAGTTGCATCCCGGCCCGCCGAAAACCAAAAGTGGAAAGCGAAGTCTCCTTCCTGCAGTTGCAGGTCACACCACGCAGAATCAAGCTGCGTTCCAGGTTGCGTGCTTTCGAAAGACTGTCAGATGACTGTGCGGATTCCCCCTCAGCAGGACCCTCACGCGGCTGTGCCCGACGTCGCTGCCATGCTCGACCTGCGCATCCTGTTCAGCGTACCCGGCATGCGCGAGAACCGCGCCGGTCTGCGCACGCGCGTACTGGCGACCTGGCGCAATGAAGCGGCCGCGATCATCGACGCACTGCGCGATGCCGCGGCGGCGGGTGACGCCCACGCGCTGCGTCTGGCGGCGCACCGGCTGAAAAGTTCGAGCGGTGCGCTGGGTGCTATATATATAAGCAGTCTTGCAAGCAGTATCGAAAATGCCGCGCGTGACGGTCGCATCGCCTTCGACGGACAACAGCGGTTGCGGCTCGAGCAGGCGGTGCAGCAGACGCTGGCCGCCTTCGGCGCGCTGGACGATCCCTCCTGTGGCGACCCGGGCCTCCGCACATGATTCTTCTGGTCGATGATGACGTGATGGTCCGCCTGATGGCGACCGAAGCCCTGATCAGCGCCGGCTTCGAAGTGATGGAAGCGGGCAGTGGCGAACAGGCGCTCGAACTGTTCGACAGCCACGGCTTTTCGCTGGTGCTGCTCGACGTCAACATGAGCGGCATGGATGGCTTCGAGGTGTGCCGGCGCATCCGCGAACGTGCGCATGGCCGGCGCCTGCCCGTCATCATGCTGACCGGCATGGACGACACGGTATCGATCGACAGTGCCTATTCCCTCGGCGCGACCGATTTCGTCACCAAACCGCTGAACTGGACGCTGCTGGTCTATCGCGTGCGCTACGCCCTGCGGGCGGCCAGCACCGTGATGGAGCTTGAAGTGTCGGAACGCCGGCTCGCCGTGGCGCAGCGCGTGGCACGGCTCGGTGGCTGGATCTGGCATGTCGAGGAGGACCGCTGCGAGCGCAGTGCAATCTGTCTCGACCTGTGGGGCGATACGCGCGCGGCCGCCCAGCAGGTTCCGTTCGGTCTGTTGTCGCGCGTCCTCAGCCCGGATCGACAGCATCTGCATGCCGCCATGGAACGCGCCCGCGAGGGCGTGCCTTATCAGATGAGTTTCCGCGTGCAGCGCGCCGACGGCTCTCAGGTGACGCTGTTCGAACAGGCGCTGCCGGTACGTGACGAATTCGGCCGCGTGGTGCGCATCGAAGGCGTGACCCAGGACGTGACCGAGCGCGAACTGGCCGAGCAGCGCATCCGCTTTCTCGCCTACCACGACAGCCTGACCGGTCTCGCCAACCGCCAGATGTTCCGCGACATGCTTGACCACACGTTGGCCCGCTCGCGCCGGCTGGGCAAGCGCTGCGCCTTGCTCTACCTCGATCTCGACCGCCTCAAGCGCATCAACGACAGCTTCGGCCATACGCTCGGGGATCAGATCCTGCGCGAGGTGGCGAGCCGCCTGCTCGGTTCCGTGCGTTCGGCCGACTTCGTCGGGCGCGAAGGACTGCAGCCGGATGAGGTCGTCGCGCGACTGGGCGGTGACGAATTCACCGTGCTGCTGACCGATCTGGCACACACCGAAGATGCCGCCCGCGTGGCGGCCCGCATCTGCCAGGAACTGGGGCAGCCGATCCAGATGGACCACGTCGAACTCGTGGTGACCGCGTCGGTCGGCATCGCGCTGTTCCCGGAAAACGGCGACGACGCGGAAACCCTGCTCCGCCACGCGGACATGGCGATGTATGCCGCCAAGCAGCGGGGCCGCAACACCTTCGAATTCTTCACCGAAACGATGCAGCAGCGGGCGATCGAACGGCTGTCGCTGGAGCAGGACATGGCGCACGCCCTCGAAGGCGGCCAGTTCGTGCTGCACTACCAGCCGCAGGTCGATGCGGTGACCGGGCGCATCGTGTCGGCCGAGGCGCTGCTGCGCTGGAACCACCCGCAGCGCGGCGCGGTGTCACCGGTCGAGTTCATTCCGGTGGCCGAAGAAACCGGTCTCATCGTGCCGCTGGGTGAATGGGTGGTGCAGGAAGCCTGCCGGCAGATTGCGGCGTGGCGTGATCAGGGCCGGCCGGTGGTGCCGGTTGCGGTCAACCTGTCGGCGATCAATTTCCGTTCCGACTCGCTGCTGCCGCAGATCGTAGAGGCGCTGGAATCGAACCGGCTGTCGAGCCATTTCCTGCATGTGGAGCTCACCGAAAGCGCGGTGATGCACGAGCCGCAGAGCGCACTGGCCAAGCTGGCCGCGCTGAAGGCGCTCGGCCTGACGCTGTCGATCGACGATTTCGGCACCGGCTACTCGTCGCTGTCCACGCTGAAGCAGTTTCCGATCGATCTGCTGAAGATCGATCGCAGCTTCGTGCGTGACCTGCCCGACGACGAGAGCGATGCGTCCATCGTCGATGCCATCCTCGCCATGGCGCATGCGCTCGGTCTGCGCGTCGTGGCCGAAGGTGTCGAGACGGAGGCGCAGCGGCAGTTCCTGGCGCAGCGCAAATGCGGCCTGATGCAGGGCTACCTGTTTTCCCGACCGTTGCCGGCCGAAGACTTCATGCGACAGATCGAGGCAGCCCGCTGAACCGGTCGCCCGGTCAGCGGAATGGAGCCGGTCAGCCCTTGATGCCGCTGCCGGCCAGCATCATGTCGTCCTCGATCAGCACCGCCTTGCCATCCGGCTTGCTCAGATCGGGAATCTGGCTGTCGACGCGGTAGATGCCGCCCGGCACGGCATCGGACAGCACGAAGATGTAGGTCTTGCCGACATACTTCGGAAACTTCTGCTTGTTCGGATCATTGCTGTACGGCGTGATGCGGTACTCCCGGGCATCGACCGTCTTGCCGCCGAAGCTCACCTTGACCGGCTTGGCCGCCGGGCCTTCGGACAGTGCCAGCCGGATGCGCTTGCGGAAATAGGCGGCCTTGCCGCCGGTCAGGCGTTCCATTTCCGCGATGTCGCGTTCGAGGAAGCACATCAGTGCCGGATTGCTCAGCCCGCCATCGACCTCGGGCATGTCCTTCTTGTTGGTGCCGCTCAGGCAGGCCGTATTGACCTTGCGTGCGCCCGCCTCTTCGCTGATGCGCACCTCGACCTTGTCCTCGAACGGCTTCTCCAGACTGCCGCTGCGCTTGAAGGTGTAGCTCAGGGTGGTGGGCGCCTTCAGTGACGACAACTGGTCGTTCAGGAACAGCTGCTTTTCGGCTTCGGTGATTTCGTCGCTCGGTTCGGCATGTGCATTGCCGGCGGCGATCGCCAGCGCCAGCAACAGCGCGGACAGCTTGATGTGCTTGATCATGATGGAAACTCCTCGTGATGGATATGCGGACCTCTTCGAGTCCGGCGGGTCAGTGTTCAGCACGGCGTATCGGCCGTGCCGGCGCAGCTTTGCAGCCGCTGGTCGAGCAGGCTCAGCGCCCCCGGTGACAGTCCGGCCAGCCGCGCCCGCGTGCGGGCATAGCCTGCTTCGTCGCGCTGGCCGAGCTGGGCGGTGGCGAGATCGGTCAGGAACACCGGGTTGTCGGCGTCGAGCGCATTGGCGCGTTCCAGTGCGGCAATGCCATCCACCGGGCGTCCCTGCTTGACCTGCGCACGACCGAGTGCATGCCAGGCGGACGCGTCGCCCGCATTGCCGGCGATCCAGCCGCGGGCGCGCGACTCCAGTTCGCCCCAGCGTGCTTCGGTCTGCAGGCGCAGCGTCTGCAGGAAGGCGGGCAGGGCCGTTTCGCTTTCGTTCCAGAATGCCTGACCGCTCAACGGCCCAACGTCGGCGCCGGCAGGCAGCGCAAGCCCCTCGCGTATCCATTTGACCGGCAACGAAAACTGGTTGTCGGTGCCGCTGCGGAACTTGAAGGTCATCACGCCGACCAGCCGGTGCTCGCGATCGAACAGTCCGCCGCCACTGGCCCCCGACGTGAAGGGCGTGGTGCTCTGGATGACGTTCGCGCCGTCGTGCGGATGCAGCTGCAGCATCATGCCGTTGCTCACCCGTGGCGCCGCGCCGAGGATGTAACCCAGCGCGACCAATTCCTCACCGGGTTTGAGCGGCGTGCTGCGCAACTCGACCACCGGCACCTGCGAGGCGCCGGGTACGTCGAGCAGGCACAGGTCGCGCCCGACCTGCGCACGCTGCGAGCTGACCTGCATGCGTTCGCCGTTGCTGACCACGCGTATGGTGGTGGCGCGCGCGGTCACGTGGCAGGCCGTTGCGATGATGCCCGGACCGACCGCCACGCCGGTGCCGACCGACACATTGCCCTTGTCGTCGGACGCTTCGACCTTCAGAACGCTCGGTCGCAGCTTGATCAGCGCCGCGATGTCCTGCTGATCCAGCGCTACCGCCGGAAACGGCCACAGCGCAAGCGTCAGCAGGCAGGCAGCGGCAGGCTGGAGGGGGCCCGGCATGACGGTCGCGACGATCAGCGGTCGGCAGCCGTCTGGCTGGCCTGCGCCTCATCGATCAGCGGAACGCCGTACGAGGTCAGGATGGCCTGGATGCCCGGAAGGTTGCGCTGGACGGTTTCCTCGATCTTGTTCTTCCAGTCCTTCTCGCCATAGCGCACGGCCATCGTGATCGCGTAATCGAACTTGATCGTGTTTTCCGGCGGGAAACCGATGGTCACCAGGTCGTCGGTCTTGGCGTTGCGGCTGAAATAGCCGGCGATCGGACCCCACGCCATGGCGACATCGACCTTGCCGGCGACCAGGTCCTTTTCGACGATTTCGCCCGGATAGGCACCGGGGTCGCCGGACTGGCGCTGATACGAGATCGCCTGGTCGAACAGCTTGTTGCGCAGCAGCCAGTCTACCGGCGGCGTCTGTGAAAACACACCGAATTTCAGTGACTTGAGCTTTTCCGGCGGCAGCTTGAGCAGGTCGTCCGGCACCTTCACGTTATCCAGACCCGTGCCCTTCTTGAAGACCATGGCGTAGGTCGAGCGGAAATACGGCTTGATCGTCGCGCCCATGTCGAAGCCGACCGGCACACCGATGATGAGGTCGCACTTGTAGCGGCCGGGCAGCTTTTCGTGCTTGGCCTTCAGGGTCATCCGGATGAAGCCCATGCGGTGCGGGAAGTAGGTGTACTCGAGTGCGTAGCCCATGTCCTTGGCCAGCAACTCGGCAATCTTGTTCTCGAAACCTTCGCCCTTGTCGTTCGACAGCGGGAGGTTGTTCGGGTCTGCGCAGACGCGCAGCACCTTGTCGTCGCCGGTTTCCTGCGCCTGCAGCGCCGGTGCGGCAAGTCCGGTGCCCAGCAGGAAGGCAGCAGCGATCAGGGAATGTTTCATTGTTTCAGGTCTCCTCCGGATGAATGAACCCTTGCTGGGCGATGAAGCCCGGGTTCTGCTTGAATTCTTGTCCCGTGCGTCTCACGCGGGACTCACTGTGACAGTACGCCCGCGGTTTTGTTTTCGCTCAGTCCATCTTTTCGATGCGACCGGGCCGGATCGCCCCATCGGAACGGCCTTTCAGGTAAGCGTAAAGACCGTCGAGATTGTCCATGACCTGCTTCGAACCATCGAAGTTGGGCATGCCGCGGTCGATGCGACCCTTGCTCACGACCGCCTTGAAGTCGTCGCGCCCGAGCGTCCTGAGGCTGACGATCAGCGAGGGCCCCACCATGCCTTCCTGGTTCGGGCCATGGCAGCGTTCGCACGCCGCGTTGCGCCACGCACGCCAGCCGGCCAGCGTCGCGTCATCCACCTTGTTGCCGCCCTGCACCTGATACGGCGTTGTCTGTGCCGTCGCCATCTGGGCCGAGGTCATCAGCATCAGCATGACTGCCTGCAAGAACTGCTTTCTCATCATTCTCCCCTGGTTTGCCGGGTGCCCCCGACACCTGTCACGGGCAATCTGCGGACAAAAAAAGACTGGCACCGGCGTTTCCGCACGGTGCCAGTCCGGGGACCTTGCGGAAAGCGCAACCTGCGCTTTCCGCTCAACGCACGATTACGGCAGTGCGAAGACAGTCATCGTGCCGCCCAGCTCGGTGTAGCTCGACAGTTCGGCGTAACCACCCACGGCGCCCAGACCATCGGT
>JAEUNO010000037.1 GCA_016791045.1 Methyloversatilis sp.
GAAGGAGGCGGGGGTGTCGGACTGGGCAATCTCGCGCATGGGCACGCGGATGTCCGGGCGCGAGCCTTCGATGTAGACCTTGCGCGAATTGGGCAGCGGCGCGATGGCCGCCGAGTCGACGTGCGCCTGCGCGGCGAGGAAAGTGTCGCGGGAATCGCGGGCGGCGTGGGACAGCGGGTCTTTGGCGTTCATGGAAGCTCCTGTGGGGCGAAGGGAACGCCGGCGCCCAGAAATGGAGCTGCCCGTTTCCCTACGCCGGCATGATCCGGATCAGGTGTTGAGGGTGTGTCTCAGCCGCCAGCCTGCGCCGGGCGGCACCCCTAACGTGTGCGCACTGAAAGTACCCTGCCGGCTGCGCCAGCGCAAGCGGCGCGGTTCAAGCGGTCGGTGTCGCATGCCGTAAACCCCTCATCGTCCCCAATGGGACAGGGCTGACACGAGACCTGCCATGCAAAAAACCCCCGCTCTGACTTCCTCCCTGATCGCCGCCGCGCTGTGCAGCGCGCTGGGCGTTGCCCATGCGGCCGACTGGCACGTCGTGTCGACCGACCGCGGCAAAACCATCGAAATCGATCGGGACAGCGTGCTGCGTGCCGAAAGCGGCAAGAAGGTGGCCTGGGGACGGCTGGTGCTGAGCGACGCCGACGCCCAGAAAACCGGCTACGCGATGGTGCAGGCGCTGAACCGCTACGACTGCCAGAGCCTGCGCTTTGCCACGATCAAGCGCGTCTATCTGGATGCCAACCACAAGATTCTGCGCGAGGAACGTGCCGGCTCGGACAGCGACATCGCGCTGCTGCCCGGCACGCTGGACGAAAAACTGTTCCGCGAAGTGTGTCAGCCGCCGGGTGCCGAGGAATTGCGCCAGGTCGCCGAACAGGCCGGCCGCGCCGCTCTGACGGCGGCGAATGCGGCGGAGGGGCAGGGCGGCATCCAGCGGACCGAAATGGTCAGCATCAAGCCCGACCTGCGGGAAGCTGCCGCGCAGGCGCGCAACGAAATGGCTGCGGCACCGAAAACCGCCGCAGCCAAGCCCGATGGCGGAGAGAAGGTGACCAGCCCGGCCGGCCTGAAGGAGAAACTGGCTTCAGTGGACAAGCCGGCGCCGGCCAGACCGGTCGAACCGGTTGCCGAGAAGCCGGCCGCCCCGGTGGCGAAGCCTGCCCCGCCGGCCATGCGCAGCGAAATTCCGCTGCCGCCGCCGCAACGGGCAAAGCCCCGGCCGATGCAGATGGCCGCTCTGGCGCCGGACCTGCATGCTGCGCCCAGGCCGAAAGTCAAAGCCCCTGCGGATGAGCCAACGCGCCCGGTTGCGCACGGCGACATCCACTGGACTTACGAAGGCGAGTTCGGGCCGCAGAACTGGGGCAAGCTCAAACCGGAGTGGGCGCAGTGCGGTGAAGGCCGCACGCAGTCGCCGATCGACATCCGCGAGGGCATCAAGGTCGACCTGCCGCCGATCAGCTTCGACTACAAGACGAGCTATTTCACGATCATCGACACCGGTCATACGGTGCAGGTCAATGTCGGCGAGGGCAGCAGCTTTACCGTGTCGGGCAAGCGCTACGACCTGGTGCAGTTCCATTTTCACAAG
Source organism: Methyloversatilis sp. (assembly GCA_016791045.1). Taxonomy (GTDB): domain Bacteria; phylum Pseudomonadota; class Gammaproteobacteria; order Burkholderiales; family Rhodocyclaceae; genus Methyloversatilis. The sequence continues at coordinate 1,595 of JAEUNO010000037.1, forward strand.
CCGGCCGAGGAGCGCATCAACGGCAAGAGCTATGAAATGGTGGCCCACCTCGTGCATCGCGATGTGGACAACAAGCTGGCGGTGGTCGCGGTGCTGCTCGATCGCGGCGACGAAAGCTCGATCTTCAATACGCTCTGGGCCTATCTGCCGCTGCAGAAAAACGTGGAATCGACGCCGGATGTGAGCATCGACCTCGCGAAACTGCTGCCGGAAAAGCGCGAGTACTTCACCTATATGGGTTCGCTGACGACGCCGCCGTGTTCTGAAGGCGTGACCTGGATCGTGCTCAAGCAGCCGCACCTCGTGTCGGCCGAGCAGATCGGCGTGTTCGGTCATCTGTACAGGAACAATGCGCGGCCGGTGCAGGCGGCGAATTCGCGACTGATCAAGCAGTCGCGGTAGAGGCCTTCGGCGCGAGCGGGCGCCCGCCGTCCCGGCTCTGCCTCGACTCCGGCCCGTGCTGCCTTAAAGGCGATCGCGTTCGTCGAAAACTAAGAAGCCTCGATGACGGGTCCGCTGGAACCGTCATCGAGGCCATCCTTCTGCAGGTCGATCCGGGCCGGGAGCCTCCCGGCCGCCTGTCGATCAGTAGCGGTAGTGATCCGGCTTGTACGGACCTTCGCGATGCACGCCGATGTAGCGCGCCTGCGCGTCACTCAGTTCGGTGAGCTGCGCATTCAGCTTCTTCAGCTGCAGGCGCGCGACCTTTTCGTCGAGGTGCTTGGGCAGCACGTAGACGCCGACCGGATACTTCTCGGTTTCGGTGAACAGCTCGATCTGCGCGATGGTCTGGTTGGCGAACGAACTGGACATCACGTACGACGGATGACCCGTGCCGCAACCCAGATTCACCAGGCGACCCTTGGCCAGCAGGATGATGCGACGGCCCGACGGGAAGATGACGTGATCGACCTGCGGCTTGATCTCGTCCCACTCGTACTGCTCGAGCGCCGCGACATCGATTTCGTTGTCGAAGTGGCCGATGTTGCAGACGATGGCCTGATCCTTCATCTTCAGCATGTGTTCATGCGTGATGACGTGATAGTTGCCGGTGGCGGTCACGAAAATGTCGGCGTGTTCGACCGCGTAATCCATCGTGACGACGCGATAGCCTTCCATCGCGGCCTGCAGTGCGCAGATCGGGTCGATTTCGGTGACCCACACCTGGGCCGACAGGGCGCGCAGCGCCTGTGCCGAGCCCTTGCCCACATCGCCGTAACCGGCGACGACGGCGACCTTGCCGGCGATCATCACGTCGGTGGCGCGCTTGATGCCGTCGACCAGCGACTCGCGGCACCCATACAGGTTGTCGAACTTCGACTTGGTGACCGAATCATTGACGTTGATGGCCGGGAAAGCCAGACGGCCTTACTTGTGCATCTGGTACAGACGATGCACGCCGGTGGTGGTTTCTTCGGTCACGCCCTTGATGTGCTTCAGGCGCTTCGAATACCAGTTCGGGTCACGCTTGAGCGTTTCGGTGATCGAATTGAACAGGCAGACTTCCTCTTCGCTCGCCGGGTGGTGCAGCGCGGTCGGATCGGTTTCCGCCTTGGTGCCCAGATGCAGCAGCAGCGTGGCATCACCGCCGTCGTCGAGAATCATGTTGCTGAAACCGCCGTCCGGCCATTCGAAGATGCGATGGGTGTAATCCCAGTAATCGACCAGCGACTCGCCCTTGACCGCAAACACCGGCGTGCCGGCAGCGGCGATCGCTGCAGCGGCGTGGTCCTGCGTCGAGTAGATGTTGCACGAGGCCCAGCGCACTTCGGCGCCCAGCGCTTCGAGCGTCTGGATCAGCACGGCGGTCTGGATCGTCATGTGCAGGCTGCCGGTGATGCGCGCGCCGCGCAGCGGCTGCTGTGTCGCATACTCTTCGCGGATCGCCATCAGACCGGGCATTTCGGTCTCGGCGATGGCGATTTCCTTGCGTCCCCAGTCGGCCAGCGACGGGTCGGCAATCACGTAATCCTTCAGATCATTGGGGGCATTCATCTACGGGCTCCTTTGCAAGGGCAGGTGTGCTCACCTGCCATCCGCCACCGGACAATTCCGGCACTGCGGGTTCAGGTGAGCGCCGTTACAAATGTGCCCGCGACCGGCGACGGTCTGGCGGGGTCCGAGCCTGGGGGCCTTGCGGCACCTCGCAGCGCTCCTCGGAAGCTTTCGATTATAACGTCGCACTGTTCATCGGTCCGGGCATTTGCCCGCGCCAGTGATGCGACGCCGGCAACAGAGTGGCGAAAACCGCAATACGTTCCCGCCACGTCCGCATTTACGGTCCATCCGAACGCAACTTGAGCATGAATCACGAAAATCACGAACTTTCCGGCACCCCGACACCCGTGGAGCCGCCGGGTCCCGCCGGCCACGTCATCGGCGACCTCCTGCGCAACCTCGCCGCCGGGCTGGGCAGCCTGCTGCTGTCTGCCCGCGCGCTGGTCGCCGTGCGCGCCGGCGTACTGGCCTGGGTGGTGCTGGAGTTCGCCGGCGTGCTCATCAGCTTCGGTTTCGAAATCGCCCGTACCGGCAGCGACGGACGGATCGACCCCGGCGCGCTGCCGGGGCAGCTGTTTCACCTGCCCTGGCTGCTGCTGTGTGCCTGGCTGGTGACTCGTCGGCCGCATCGGACCGACGCGGTGTTGCGGGCCGTGGTGCTGCTGGCCGCGTTATGGATATGGGTCGACGTGTCGTGGAATCTGGTCGCCATGCTGCCGGCCGAAGTCTGGGACAGTCTGGGCGATGACAGCCAGTGGCTGTGGTGGGCGCCGCTGGGCTGGGGCATCGTGGCATCGACGGTCGTGCTGTGCCGGCTGCAGGGCGCGACCGGTATCCAGCGTGCTGGCGTGCTGGGCGCGGTGCTGCTGGTTCTGGTGGTGCCGCAGATTGCAGTCGGCCCGCAGGCCCCGCTCTGGCTGGCGAGCGAGCCCGCACAGGATCCGGCCGAAGCCGCGCGCTGGCAGCAGGCGCGCAGCGAAACCGTGATCTACCGGCAGCCCTTGCTGCTGACCGAGGCGCTGGCGCGGCTGGAACCCGGCCAGCCGGGCAGGACGGACCTGTTCCTGCTGGCGGTCGCCGGTCATGGCGCGCAGGACGTGTTCCTGCGCGAGGTCGAAAAGGTCGAGCGCCTGTTTGCGGAACGTTTCGGTACCGGCGGGCGCAGCGTGGTGCTGGCCAACAACCCCGGCACCGTGCTGACCCGCCCGCTCGCCACGGTCAGCGCGCTGGATCGCAGTCTGCAGATCATCGCGCAGCGGATGGATGGCGACGAAGACGTGCTGTTCGTGTTCCTGACGTCGCATGGCGCCGAAAACCACCTGTTCGACCTCAGCCTTTGGCCGTGGGAACTGGAACAGCTGACGCCGCAGCGACTGGCCGGACTGCTCGACGCGGCGGGCATCCGTAACCGCGTCATCCTGGTATCGGCCTGCTATTCGGGCGGCTTCGTGCCGCCGCTGGCTGGACCCGACACGCTGGTGATGTCGGCGTCGCGTGCCGACCGCAATTCGCACGGTTGCTCGCACGAGGCCGACTGGACCTTTTTCGGTCGCGCCTTCTTCGACGAGGCGCTGCGCGAAACCACCTCATTCACCGACGCTTTCGAGCGCGCGCGCGCCGCGGTGGCGCAACGCGAATCTGCCGAGGGGCTTGAGCCGTCGGAACCGCAGATTGCCGTGGGGGAGACGATCAGGTCGCGGCTCGCCGATCTGGCCGCCGGGTGGCAGGCGAGGCCGGGTCTGCCGTCCGCGCAGGCTGCGGGCGACGCGAACGCCGACCTTTCGCCGCCGCCCTGCGATGGGGAGGCAGCGCAACGAAAGTGCGCCGACGATGTGAACCGGCGTTGAGTCGGCAGCCGGTCGTTGTCGACCGCCGATCGCGACGGGGGCATGGCCCCCGCCTGACGGTCACTTCTTGCGCGTGGCCTTGAACGGAAAGTCCAGGCCGGACACCCACATCGCGCCGGTGATTTCGTCGCCGCTCTCGTGCTGCTTGGCGTCGACCTTCACCTTCATGCCCGAATAGATGAACTCGCCATCGATCTTGTTCGTTTCGCTGTCGAAAGTGAATCGATCCATGGCCAGTTCGCTGCCATTGGCCTTCATCAGCACCGAAAAGGATTTGGGGTCGGCATTCGGGCCGGTGATCGTCAGCGTGCCGGTCACGTCGCCTTCCGGCGTTTCGAGGACCTGATAGTCCCACTGCCCGGCCGGCGTGGGTTTCATCGGCGAACAGGCGGCAAGCGCAAGGACGCTGAACAGCAGGCAGAGCAGTTTTTTCATGGTCAGTCAGTCTCCGTCGTTATGAAGGTCACCCTGTCACGCGGTGATCCGGGCGGCGCGTGTCGCGCCGCTGCAGACTCATGGTGCCGCAGGCGTGACGAAGCGGCAAGCGTCCATCCTGCACATCGACGTCGTCTCAACCCAGTGCCGCGACGACTTCAGGCGGCGCCTGCACCAGCTCGATCAGCACGCCTTCGCCGCACAGCGGGAACTGTTCGTTGCCCTTCGGGTGGATGAACACGATGTCGAAGCCGGCCGCGCCGCGGCGGATGCCGCCCGGGGTGAAGCGCATGCCCTGCGCCGTCATCCACTCGACCGCCTTGGGCAGATCGTCCACCCACAGACCGATGTGGTTCAGTGCAGGCTCGTCGACACGCGGCTTCTTCGACGGGTCGAGCGGCTGCATCAGATCGACCTCGACCCGGGTCGGTCCGGTGCCCAGAACGGCGATGTCCTCGACGACGTTCTCGCGCTCCGACGTGAAGTCGCCTTCCAGACCGAGGCCGAACACATCGACCCACAGATGCCGCAGTTTCATGCGGTCCGGGCCGCCGATGGCGATCTGTTGCAGGCCGAGGATGCGGAAAGGTCGGTTCATGGATTCACTCCTCAAGTACGGCGATACGCCAGGATCATCATCAGGATGCCCGCCGCGACCATCGGCAGGCTGAGCCACTGGCCCATCGACAGCCCGCCGGCCAGCAGGCCCAGAAAATCGTCCGGCTCGCGGCCGAACTCCGCCAGAAAGCGGAAGCCGCCGTAGCCGATCAGGAACAGGGCACTGACCGCCGCCATCGGTCGCGGCTTGCGTGCAAACCACCACAGCAGCGCAAACAGCGCGAGCCCCTCGCCGGCGAACTGGTACAGCTGCGACGGATGGCGCGGCAGCGCATCGACGGTCGGAAAGATCATGGCCCAGGGCACATCGGTCACGCGCCCGACCAGTTCGGCGTTGATGAAGTTGCCCATGCGCCCGGCCGCCAGTCCGAGCGGCACCAGCGGTGCGATGAAGTCGGTCAGCTGGAAGAAGCGCCAGTCCATGCGGCGTGCAAACAGCGCCGCCGCGATCAGCACGCCGAGGAAGCCGCCGTGGAAACTCATGCCGCCGGACCAGATGGCCGGAATCTCATGCCAGTGCTCGAGGTAATACGCCGGCTTGTAGAACAGCACATAGCCCAGCCTCCCGCCAAGCACCACGCCCAGCACGCCGAAGAACAGCAGGTCGTCGATCTGCTTCGTATCGAGCGTGGGCACGCCCTGCGCGGCCAGCCGCCGCGCATGGAGCCGACCGAGCAGCATGAAGCCGACGAACGCCAGCAGATACATCAGCCCGTACCAGCGCACGGCCAGCGGGCCCAGTTCGAAGGCGATGGGAGAAATCGTGGGGTGGATCAGGAAGTCGGAGGCGGGCACGTCGGGCGCTTGGGGAAGTCCGGCAAGGGCCGCAGTTTAGCCGGTCGGTGCGTCCGGCTGTGCAGACGGTGACCCGGCGCCGGCAACGAAAGACGACACCCGCAAACGACGCGCGGCTGCTTTGCTGCTTCGGCTCCCTCAGACGCCGGAGGTTCAGGCCGCGCTGGTTGCCGGTTGCCAGTGCCGTGCGGCGTCGCCGCTCATCGGGCGCGCGATGAAGTAGCCCTGTGCCAGGTCGCAGCCGATCGACGTCAGGTAGTCGAGCGCGCCCTGATCCTCGACGCCTTCGGCGGTGAGGCGCAGGCCGAGGCTGTGGCCGAGGTCAACAATGGAACGGATGACGGTGCGCGATTCCTGCGATGCCATGGCGTTCATGACGAAGGACTTGTCGACCTTCATTTCCGAGAACGGCAGGCGGACCAGCTGCACCATCGATGAGTAGCCGGTGCCGAAGTCATCGATCGACAGCTGGAACCCGCGCATGCGCAGCCGGGTCAGCAGGTCGAGCGACGTGACCGGGTCGTCCATCGCGCTGGTTTCGGTCAGTTCGAGAATGAGCTGTCCGGGGGAAACGCCATGCGTGGCGCACAGGCCGGAAATGAATTCCGCCAGCTGGAAGTCGATCAGGCTGCGGGCGGAAATGTTCACCGACAGCGACAATCCGGTGTCGGGACCGCTGCCGGAAAACCAGGCCAGTGCCTGTTCGAACACCTGCTCGGTCAGCGGGTCGATCAGACCTGTGCTTTCGGCCAGCGGAATGAAGCGGTCGGGCATGATCAGCCCGGCCTGCGGATGCTGCCAGCGCACGAGTGCCTCGAAGCCGGCGAGCTGGTGGCTGCCGCAGACGATCTTCGGCTGGTAGGCGAGCACGAATTCCCGTGCGTCGAGCGCCCGGCGCAGTTCGGCCAGATCGGGTACGAAGGCGGCGTCACCGGCGGCAGTGCCTCCCGTGGCCCTTGCGGTCGGAAGCTCGATGGCGAGCAGGCTGCGCAGCGCGGCCGGCGAAAAAGGCTTGGATACGATGCCGGTCACGTTCAGGCCGTGTTCGGTGGCCGAGCGCTTGGCGGCATCGAGAATGCGGCCGCCGACGCCGCTGGTGATGATGATCTGGGCGCGGCAGCCCTTGATGGCCAGCATGCGCATGACCTCGACGCCATCCATGTCCGGCATCACGAGATCGATCGCGATATGGGTGGGCTGCCACGCATCACATGTTTCGAAGAACTGCACCGCTTCGCAGGCAATCCGGGTTTCCAGCCCGGTTTCTTCGGCGATCCATGCAATCGTCTGTGCGACCGCGAGGTCGTCGTCAAGTACCAGCAGTCGGCCGTTCAACATGGTGCGGTGCTTTCGGACTGAAGCATGTTCATCTCGAGCCGGACAGTGCCAGCCTGACTTTGCGCGCCAGTTCGGCACGCCGGTACGGCTTGTTCAGCAGGTGCACGCCCTTGTCGAGTCGCCCCTGATGCACGATCGCGTTCTCGGTGTAGCCCGAGGTATACAGCACCTTGAGCTGCGGTCGCACGCCGTGTGCCGCTTCGACGAGTTGCGGACCGTTCATGCCGCCCGGCATGATGACATCGGTAAACAGCAGATCGATGTGCGACCGGCCACGGATGATCTGCAATGCATCCGGTCCGTTGGTCGCTTCGATCACCGTGTAGCCCAGGCCGAGCAGCACGTTTCTCGCATGCTGACGGACCAGTTCGTCGTCTTCGACCAGCAGCACGGTTTCGTCGCCGCCCTGGGCGTCGCCGCCGGCACCGGTGTCGGGCGACCCATCCTCCGACCATTCGTCCGACAGGTCGGCGCGCGGCAGATACATCTTGACCGTCGTGCCCTGGCCAACCTCCGAGTACACCTTCACGTGACCGCGCGACTGCTTGACGAAGCCGAACACCATGCTGAGCCCCAGTCCGGTGCCCTTGCCCTTCTCCTTCGTGGTGAAGAAGGGCTCGAACACGCGCGCCAGGTGTTCGGGCGCTATGCCGGTGCCGGTGTCGGACACGGCGACCAGCACATACTGACCCGGCGACAGGTCCGGATAGGGGGTGCCGTGCGCGTCATCGAGCCAGGCGTTGGTCGTTTCCATCGTGAGCCGCCCGCCACCCTTCATGGCATCACGCGCATTGATGCACAGGTTCAGCACGGCGCCTTCCAACTGCGACGGATCGACCAGCGCGCGCCACAGGTCGGGCCCGTGACGGAACTCGATCTCGATGTTTTCGCCCAGCGTGCGGCGCAGCATGTCGTGCATGCCGAGCAGTACGCCGTAGGTATCCACCGATCTGGGTTCCAGCGCCTGCCGGCGCGAAAAGGCGAGCAGGCGGTGCGTGAGGTCGGCGCCACGCTGGGCGGCCGTGCGCGTCATGTCCGCCAGCATGCGCAGGCGATCGTTGTCGCCCAGCTTTTCCATCAGCAGTTCGGAATTGCCCAGGATGACGGTCAGCAGATTGTTGAAGTCATGCGCCACACCACCGGTCAGCTGGCCGACGGCTTCCAGTCGCTGCGCCTGTTCGAGCTGCGCTTCCACCGCAAGGCGGTGCGTGATGTCCGTGTTGATCGCCAGTACCGACCTCGGCTTGCCATCGGCATCGGTCAGCAGCGTCCAGTGCCCTTCCACGGTGAGCGAACTGCCATCCTTGCGACGCTGCGTGATCTCACCCGTCCACTCGCCGGTGGCGAGGACCTGCTGCGTGGCGATCCGGAAGGCCGTGTCGTCGGGGTAGAACAGCTCGTTGATCCGCTGCCCGATCGCTTCGTCGGCAGCCCAGCCGTACAGGCGCTCGGCGCTCTTGTTCCAGTACAGGATCCGGTGATCGATGCTGCGCACGATGATCGCGTCCTGCGCCTTGTCGAGCAGCGAGGCCTGCTCGCGGATGCGCGCGTCGGCATGCTGGCGGTCCAGTTCGGCGGCGGCACGTGTCGAAAAGATCCGCAGCGTCGAGGTCACGAAGTCGGTGTCGTCGAGGCGGTGATCGAACAACACGAACAGGCAGCCGATCACCCTGCCTTCGCAATCGACCAGCTGACGCCCGACACAGGCCTCCATGCCGGGGGCGATCAGGGATGCGGACAGGTCCGAACGTGCCGAGAGGCCGCTGTGGATCACCCACTGTTCATCGTGAAGAAGGGCTGCGCACGGCGTCTCGCGGATGTCGTACTCGGCTGCCGGCAAGGCCTGTCCGTCACGCACGCCGGCGATGATGCGTAAGCTCGATGGATCACCGGACCGCAGGACTGCCATGAAGCCCGCATCGGCGCCGAGCGCCTCCGTCATGTTGCGCACGAGCTGTTCGAAGAACTCGTTGCCGGAGCTGGCCGATACGGCGGCGGCCACCTTCAGCAACGCGGACTGCAGCCGACGGCGTTCATCCTGCACGCGGATGCTGCCGATGCCGAACGCAAGATCGTTGGCCAGCCCCTGCAGCAGCGCCAGTTCTTCGTCGGAGATCGGCCTCACTTCGTCGGCGTAAAGCGAAAGTACGCCGAACGTCCGTCGGTCGTTCTTCAGCGGCAGCCATACGCCACCCTTGTAACCGCGCGCCGCAGCCGCAGCCGCCCACGTGCGGAAGCTTTCGTCACGGCTCAGGTCATTGCTGAAGATGGCTTCTCCGCTGCGGATGACGCGACCGGCCGGACCCTTGCCATCGATTCGGTTTTTGTCCCACGACAGATGGATGCTGTTCAGGTAACCATCTGTCCAGCCCGCGTGGCATTGCACGCTGACCGGCTTTTCCGGGCCATCCACTGCGTAGCCGACCCAGGCCATCCGGTAGCCGGCACCGTCGACCGCGATGCTGCATATTTCGTGCAGCAGGTCCTGCTCGTTCTGGATGCGGATCAGTGCCTCGCTGCAGCGACTGCGCAGATGCAGGGCACGCGTGCGCTGCATCAGCAGCCGCTCGGAACGGTCACGTTCCGTGATGTCGTGCATCGCCACCACGGCGCCGAGCTTTCGTCCGGACACCGTTGCGATGGCCTGTCCGTTGCACTGGACCAGCCGTCGCGGGCGGCCGACCGGTGCGATCACCATGGCCGCGTCCTTGACGATTTCGCCGCGCAGCGCGCGAAAAAGCGGAATGTTGTCCATGGCAAGCGGTGTCACGCCATCGGCCGCGAACAGGTTGTAGCGCGCCCCCCACTCGTCCGGCGGCAGCGGCTCCTGCGGCAGACCGTGCAGTTCGCGGGTCACCCGGTTGAACACCGACAGCGTGCCATGTTCGTCGCAGGCAACGATGCCTTCCGACAGACTTTCGAGCAGCGCATCGAGGAATTCGCGCTGGTGCTCGCGCTCCTGTTCGATCTGCTTGCGCTGGGTGATGTCGCGGAAATAGACCGTCAAGCCGTCCTCCGACGGATAGGCATGGACTTCGAACCAGATGCCCAACGGCGCGTAGAAGCTGTCGAATTCCACCGTCACGTTGTGCGCGATGGCACGCCGGTAGGCGTCGCCGATCTCGGAGGTTTCGGTGCCGGGAAACTCGTCCCACAGCCGCTTGCCGACGACGGCGTTCGTGTCGCGCGTCAGCAGGCGACCTGCTTCGCGGTTCATGTAGGTGAAGCGCCAGTTCTGATCGAGCGCGAACACGCCATCCGTCATGCTTTCCAGGGTGGCCGACAGCCGGCTGGCCAGGCGCCGCGTCTCTTCGGTGGCCCGCTTGCGCGCGGAAATGTCCTGGAATGCGCCGTGCACCTGAACCACCTGACCCTGCTGGTCAAGGCCGGCACGGCCGATGGAACGTACCCACACCTGCTGTCCGCGCGCGGTGGTGACCTGCAGTTCCTCATCGAAGGGACGGCCCTGCGTCAGGCAGGCCTCGAAGACCTCCAGGATGTGTGTGCGCCACTCGGGCGCATAGAATTCAAGGGCCTGGCCGACCGTCAGCGGGGTGCCGCGCGGCACTTCGTGGATGGCATACACCTCGTCCGACCAGTTCAGCCGCTGCGTCGCAACATCGAATTCCCAGGTGCCGATCCCGGCCATCCGCTGCGTGGCCTGAAGCTGGTCGGCGAGGCGCTGTCGCTTCGACTCGACCTGTTCGCGCTGATGCTGAAGCTCGATGTGCGCCATGATCTGAGTCGCCAGCGTTTCCAGCGCATCGAATGCTTCCGGTGAAAGCGTGTGCGGCCGGGTGTCCATCACGGCCAGCGTGCCGACCGCAAAGCCGGTCTGTGTGCGCAGCGGTACGCCGGCGTACATGCGTACATGCGGATTGGCGAGCACCAGCGGGTGATCCGACACGCCGACCGACAGGTCGATGTCGGACATCATGAACGGACCGTTGCCGGCGATCGTCCGTTCGCAGAAGCCGGTTCCACGCGGGAATTCGCGCAGCCCCGCAAGGCCCGTGGTCGATTTGAGCCACTGGCGGGATGCGTCGATGAAACTCGCGAATGCGATCGGCGTGCCGCAGACCTGTGCAGCGAGCCGGGTCAGGCGGTCTACCTGCACGTCGGGACGGGTGTCGAGCACCGCGCAGGCGGTCAGTGCATCAAGCCGGCGGCGCTCTGCGTGATCGGTCTGGCTCATGACGCTTCCGTGAATGAATGTCGACAGATCCCGAGCCCCTGAATGACGGGCATGCGCCGCTCGGTCACCCCGAATCTACCTTGAATCGGGCTGCAGGCAACGGGAATCGGCGGCGTGTCGCAGCCCGCCCGTCACGTGCGTGCGCCGAACAGCGCGCTGCCGACGCGCACGATGGTCGCGCCCTCGGCAATGGCGGCTTCCAGATCCTGTGACATGCCCATCGACAAGGTATCCAGACCGTGCCCTGCCGCATTCAGTTCTTCGAGCACCTGCCGTAAATGGGCAAAACGTTGACGCTGGAGAACGACATCGTCCGTCGGTTCGGGAATGGCCATCAGGCCGCGCAGTTTCAGCCGGGGCAGTCGCGCGACCGCGTCCGCGAGCACGGCCACGTCGGCCGGCGCCACGCCGCTTTTCGACGCCTCGCCGCTGACGTTCACCTGTATACATATGCAGAGTGGCGGTTTGTCGGGCGGACGCTGTTCGGACAGGCGCTGCGCGATCTTTTCGCGGTCGATGGCATGCACCCAGTCGAACCAGGTCGCCACCGGCCGCGTCTTGTTGCTCTGGATCGGCCCGATGAAGTGCCAGTCGAGCGCATGGCCCGCGGCGGTCAGCCGCTCCGCCTTGTCGCAGCCTTCCTGCACGTAGTTTTCGCCGAACGCACGCTGACCTGCTGCCGCGGCGGCGAGGATGTCCGAATCGGGTTTGGTCTTGCTGACCGCCAGCAGCGAAATGCTCGCCGGATCGCGACCGCAGGCGTGAGCCGCTGCCGCAATGCGGTGCCGAACTGCTTGCAGGTTGTCTGAAATGCTCATCATAATGCCCTGAATTTCATCGATTTATCTCTGGCCGGAAAGCACCTGTTCGTGCTGCCCGGCGCGTCGCAACAGCTCCGAGGTTACGCATGGACATCACCGAACTGCTCGCGTTTTCCGTCAAGAACAAGGCGTCCGACCTGCATCTGTCGGCCGGCCTGCCGCCGATGATCCGCGTGCACGGCGACGTGCGACGCATCAACCTGCCGCCGATGGAGCACAAGGATGTGCACGGCATGATCTACGACATCATGAACGACACCCAGCGCAAGGTGTATGAAGAGCACCTCGAGTGCGACTTCTCGTTCGCGGTGCCCAATCTGGCGCGTTTCCGGGTCAATGCCTTCGTTCAGAACCGCGGCGCCGGCGCGGTGTTCCGGACCATTCCGTCCAAGGTGCTGACGCTGGAAGAACTGAACGCACCCAAGATATTCAAGGAGATCGCCAACACGCCGCGCGGCATCGTGCTGGTGACCGGACCGACGGGTTCCGGCAAGTCCACGACGCTGGCGGCCATGGTCGATTACGTCAACGAGAACGACTACGGCCACATCCTGACGGTGGAGGATCCGATCGAGTTCGTGCACGAATCGAAGCGCTGCCTGATCAATCAGCGCGAAGTCGGGCCGCATACGCTCAGTTTCGCCAACGCGCTGCGTTCGGCGCTGCGGGAGGATCCGGACGTGATCCTGGTGGGCGAAATGCGCGATCTCGAAACCATCCGGCTGGCGCTGACCGCCGCCGAAACCGGCCACCTGGTGTTCGGCACCCTGCACACCTCGAGCGCCGCCAAGACGATCGACCGTATCGTTGACGTGTTTCCGGCGGAAGAGAAGGAAATGGTGCGGGCCATGCTGTCGGAGTCGCTGCGCGCCGTCATTTCACAGACGCTGCTGAAGACCAAGGACGGTGCCAGCCGGGTTGCGGCGCACGAAATCATGGTCGGCACGCCGGCCATCCGCAACCTGATCCGCGAAAACAAGATCGCGCAGATGTATTCGGCGATCCAGACCGGCCACAACGTGGGCATGCAGACGCTGGACCAGAACCTGACCGACCTGGTGCGCCGCAATGTGATATCGAATGCCGAGGCGCGCACCCGCGCACAGAACAAGGACGCCTTCGCCGGATGACCGGCGTCGACCGGACGTGCAGCCGGCTACACTGGACACGTCGGCAGCATCAATCGCGTCAATCGCAGCGGAGAGCGTAGATGGAAAGAGATCAGGCACTGAAATTCATGTACGACCTGCTGCGCCTGATGGCGACCAAACGCGGGTCGGACCTGTTTGTGACCGCAGGATTTCCGCCGGCCATCAAGGTGGACGGCCGCATCATTCCGCAGTCCAACCAGTCGCTGACGCCGCAGCACACGGCCGAGCTGGCGCGCGCCATCATGAATGACCGGCAGGCGGCGGAATTCGAATCCACGAAGGAATGCAATTTCGCGATCTCGCCGGCCGGCATCGGCCGTTTCCGCGTCAACGCCTTCGTGCAGCAAGGCAAGATCGGCTGCGTGCTGCGCACCATCAACGCCAAGATTCCGACGCTCGACGAACTGGGGCTGCCGACCGTGCTGAAGGACGTGGCGATGGCCAAGCGCGGTCTGACCATCTTCGTCGGCGGCACCGGCACCGGCAAGACCACGTCGCTGGCGGCGCTCGTCGATTGGCGCAACACCAACAGCTACGGTCACATCATCACGATCGAGGACCCGATCGAATATGTGCACGAACACAAGAACTGCGTCGTGACGCAGCGCGAGGTCGGGCTGGACACCGCCGACTGGGAAATCGCGCTGAAGAACACGCTGCGCCAGGCGCCCGACGTCATCCTGATGGGTGAAATCCGCGACCGCGAAACGATGGAGCACGCGATCCAGTTCGCCGAAACAGGCCACCTGTGTCTGGCCACGCTGCATGCCAACAGCGCCAACCAGGCGATCGACCGCATCATCAACTTCTTCCCCGAGAACAAGCGCGAGCAGTTGCTGATGGATCTGTCACTGAACCTGCGCGCAATGATTTCGCAGCGTCTGGTGCCGATGAAGGAAGGCAAGGGGCGCGCGGCTGCGATCGAGGTGATGTTGAACTCACCGCTGATCGCCGATCACATCTTCAAGGGCAATGTCGGCGAGATCAAGGACGTGATGAAGCGCTCGCGCGAGATCGGCATGCAGACCTTCGACCAGGCGCTGTTCGACCTGTATGAAGCCGGTCGCATCAATTACGAGGATGCGCTGCGCAACGCCGACTCGGTCAACGACCTGCGGCTGCAGATCAAGCTCAACAGCAAGGAAGCGCAGGACCGCAACCTGAATGTCACGTCAGGGCTGGATCTGGTCTGAACCGGCGCCCGTCGCGGCGTTCGCGTCGCGCGGCGCCAGGTGATTTTCAGATCCGCTGCACCAGTATCAGCCCCCACACCAGACCCAGGTTCAGCAGCGCCAGCATCACCGCCGCCGAGCCGATGTCCTTGGCGCGCTTGGCGAGGCGGTGGTTCTCGAGCGAGATGCGATCGACGGTCGCTTCGATCGCCGAATTCAGCAGTTCCACGATGAGCACCAGCAGCACCGCAAAAGCCATCAGCGAGCGCTCGATGCCGGTATTGCCCAGCCAGATCGCCAGCGGAATCAGCACGACGGCGGCGATCACCTCCTGTCGGAAGGCGTCTTCATGGCGGAACGCTGCACCCAGCCCCTCGGCGGAATAACGCGTGGCATTGAGCAGCCGGCGCACGCCGGTCTTGCCCTTGAACGGACTTTCTTCCATCTGCAGTGACCGGTTGGTGGGGGGGGCTGCCTACCTCAGCGCGGCCAGCGCGGCGTCGTAGTCGGGTTCCTGCTTGATCTCGGGCACCAGCTCGGCATGCAGCACGCCGTTGTTCGCGTCCAGCACGATGACGGCGCGGGCGGTCAGCCCGGCCAGCGGGCCGTCGAGGATCTCCACCCCGTAGTTCGCCATGAATTCGCGACCGCGCAGCGTCGACAAAGACACCACGTTGGACAATCCCTCGGTTTCGCAGAAGCGCTTCATCGCGAACGGCAGATCGGCCGAAATGACCAGCACGACCGTGTTGTTCATCTTGCCGGCCTGCTCGTTGAAGCGGCGCGTCGATGCCTGGCAGACCGGCGTATCGAGGCTGGGCACGATGTTGAGCACCTTGCGCCGGCTGCCGAAACTGGCCAGCGCGACGTCGGCCAGATCGGTGCCGACCAGCGTGAACGACGGGGCCCGCGACCCCTGCACGGGGAAATGTCCGGCGAGATGGATGGGCGTGCCGGCCAGCAATACGGTCTGGGTCATCGCAGTGTCCTCGGTGTCGGTGTGGGGGCCGGCGCTGACGCGCCGGGGTCAGGGATAGAAGGCGTACAGGCGGTAGCCGCTGGCGCCGGATTCCGCCGGGTCGACCAGCACACCGACCGTCTGTTCCGAGGCCGGCGCGAAACCCTTTGCACGGGCGTCCGGGGGCAG
Source organism: Methyloversatilis sp. (assembly GCA_016791045.1). GTDB lineage: Bacteria > Pseudomonadota > Gammaproteobacteria > Burkholderiales > Rhodocyclaceae > Methyloversatilis. Next base: position 17,112 of record JAEUNO010000037.1, read on the forward strand.
GAATTCCGACGGCGTCAGCACGCGCCGCACGACGGCGCGGTCGCCGGTATCGGTCAGCGTCAGTTCGAGGTGCGGCCATTCCTGCTCGAAGGCGGCGGTATTGCGCAACAGTGCCGACAGGCGCAGCAGCGGCTCGCGGCCGGGTTCCGGCGTCAGTTCCGACGCTTCGATGCTCACCTTGTCGGGTTCGCGCGGTGCCGGCACGCTGCAGCCCATGCGCGCGCACGCCTGCTCGAACACGGGCTTGAGCGCGGGCTGGGCAAGCGCAAGTTCGGTGCGGAAGTGATAGGCCAGCTGGCCCGTCGCGAGCAGCGCGAGCAGCAGGCAGCCGGCGATCCACAGCGCGGTCCGCAGCCCGCTGCGCGCGGCGGGCTCCTCGTCGCCGTAGAGCTCGCGCCGGATGCGCTGCATGGCCGGGTCGCGCACCGGTTCGAGCGCCGGCGGCGGATCGAGCAGCGGGTCACGCGCGGGCGCAGGGGCCGGCACTTCGTCGGGCGTGTCGTCGCCGGTGCCGGATGCCGGAGCGGTGTCGTCAACGACGTCGGCGGGCGGGCGGACGGAAGCTTCTGCAGGATCGTCGGCGGCTGGGATCAGCCCGTCCGTTGCCGCAGACGTGTGCGCTGGCGACGCATCGGCCGGATTGTCGGTGGTGGCCGGTTCCCTGGCCGGATCGAACTCCAGCCCGGCAGCGGCGTCCAGCTCGAAAATGTCGAGCGGCTGGGTGATGTCCGGGTCGAGCGCCTGCTTGGCAGCCGGTTCGGGGGATGTGACGGACGACGGTTCCGACAGCGACGGCATGCCCCAGTAATCGGTGGTGCGCGCGACCAGTGCGTCCATGCTGCCACCCGGCTCTGGCATGGGCTGCCCGGGTGGTTCGGTCAGGCCGGCCGGTTCGGTCAGCCGATCCGTCGTGACGGCAGACGCTTCGCTGCTCACCCGGGCTTCGGGCGCATCGACGACATTCAGCGTGGCGTGGCTTTCTTCGGGCGGGGCGGGCGGGTGGTCGCCGTCGCCGGAGGGCGAGTCAGCGAAGAAGCTCGCAATGTCGGTGTCCGGCGTTTCGCTGAACTCAGCGACCGTGTTCGCAGCAAACGGAGGGGGCGAGGCCGGCGATGGCGGCGCGTCGACCGGCGTGCTGCCGGTGGCGACCGGACCGGCGGCGCGCAGGGCGGCGATGTCGACCATCGCGTCCAGTGCGTCGAAGACTGCATGGCAGCGGCCGCAGCGCACGCGGCCTTCGCGTGCCCGGATCTGCACCGTATCGACGCGGAAGACGGTGGCGCAGGCCGGGCAGCGGGACAGCATCAGAGGCGTGTCCCGGTCAGCAGCACCCAGCCGTCCCGCTCGCCGGCAACCTCCAGTTCGAAGGCCGGGCGATAGGCGTCGCACACCATGTCGGTCTGGGCCGACAGGATGCCGGACAGCGCGATGCGCCCGCCACCCCGCGTCAGGCCGCATAACAGCGGCGCCAGCACGGTCAGCGGATTGGCGAGGATGTTGGCCACCACGATGTCGGCCTGATGGTCGATGGTTTCGCGCGAATGCGTCAGCTCGAGTGTGGCGTCGTTGCGCTCGGCGTTGTAGCGCGCGGCGTCGAGTGCGTGCGGGTCGATGTCGGTGCCGGTCACCCGCGCCGCGCCGAGCCGCGAGGCCGCCAGTGCCAGGATGCCCGAACCGCATCCGTAGTCGATGACGGTTTCACCGCCGGTGATGACGCGGTCGAGCCATTCCAGGCAGAGACGGGTGGTCGGGTGCGAACCGGTGCCGAAGGCCATACCCGGATCCAGCGTGATGTTGATCGCCGCCGGGTCGGGCTGGGCGTGCCAGGAGGGCACGATCCACAGACGGTCCGACACGCGGATCGGGTCGAACTGGGCCTGCGTGATGCGCACCCAGTTCTGCTCGTCGAGCTGCGATGTCGTATAGGGCGGGGGCGCGGTCAGACCTGCCGCCTCGGCCGCTTCGGCCATGGCGGAGGCGAGATCGGCGTCGTGTTCGAACAGCGCATGCAGGCGCGAATGCGGCCACAACTCGACCGCCACCGGCAGTCCGGGCTCGCCGAACTGGGGTTTTTCGTCGGGCGTGCCGGCATCGGCGTCCTCGATGTCAACCGACAGCGCGCCGGCGTCGAGCAGCGCGTCCGACAGCGCTTCGGCGTGAAGCGAATCAGCCAGCAGCGTGACGGTGATCCAGCCGCCTGCTGCACCCACGGGCGGGTCTTCGGTGCTCATTTGGCTTTGGCCAGAACCTGATCAGCCAGCTTCTGTTCGAGGTAGTGGATGCTGGTGCCGCCATCGACGAAGCGCGCGTCCTGCATCAACTCCTGGTGCAGCGGGATGTTGGTCTTGATGCCGCTGACGATCATTTCCGACAGGGCAATGCTCATGCGGCGGATTGCCTGGTCGCGGGTGTCGCCGTAGGTGATCACCTTGCCGATCATCGAGTCGTAGTAGGGCGGTACGGTGTAGCCCTGGTAGACGTGCGAATCGACGCGCACACCCGGGCCGCCCGGCGGGTGATAACCGGTGATCTTGCCCGGACTGGGTGTGAACTTGTACGGGTCTTCGGCGTTGATCCGGCATTCCAGCGCATGGCCGGTCAGCTTGATGTCGCGTTGCTTGAAGCGCAGCTTTTCGCCTGCCGCCACGCGGATCTGCTCCTGCACCAGGTCGATGCCGGTGATCAGTTCGGTCACCGGATGTTCCACCTGGATGCGGGTGTTCATTTCGATGAAGTAGAACTCGCCGTTCTCGAACAGGAACTCGAAGGTGCCGGCGCCGCGATAGCCGATCTTCTTGCAGGCGTCCGCGCAGCGCACGCCGATGCGGTCGATCAGCCGCCGCGCGATGCCGGGCGCGGGCGCCTCCTCGATCACCTTCTGGTGGCGGCGCTGCATCGAGCAGTCGCGATCGCCCAGATAGACGGCGTTGCGGAAGCTGTCGGCAAGTACCTGGATTTCAACGTGGCGCGGGTTCTCGAGGAACTTCTCCATGTAGACCATCGGATTGCCGAAGGCAGCCTGGGCTTCCTGGCGGGTCATGTTGACGGCGTTGATCAGTGCCGCTTCGGTGTGCACGACGCGCATGCCGCGACCGCCGCCGCCGCCTGCCGCCTTGATGATCACCGGGTAGCCGATGCTCTTTGCAACACGGATTATTTCCTTGGGGTCGTCGGGCAGTGCGCCTTCGGAGCCGGGAACGCAGGGGACGCCGGCTGCCTTCATCGCATCCTTGGCCGATACCTTGTCGCCCATCAGGCGGATCGTTTCCGGGCGCGGGCCGATGAAGACGAAGCCCGATTTTTCGACACGCTCGGCAAAATCGGCGTTCTCGGACAGGAAGCCGTAGCCGGGGTGGATGGCCTGCGCGTCGGTTACTTCGGCGGCCGAAATGATCGCCGGTACGTTCAGGTAGCTCTGCGCAGACGGTGCCGGGCCGATGCAGACAGATTCGTCCGCAAGCTTGACGTATTTGGCTTCGCGGTCCGCTTCCGAATGGACGACCACCGTCTTGACGCCCAGTTCGCGGCAGGCGCGCTGAATGCGCAGGGCGATTTCGCCGCGGTTGGCGATCAGTATCTTGTCGAACATGATCGCGTCTTCTTAGCCGATGATGAACAGCGGTTCGCCGAATTCCACAGGCTGGCCGTTATCGACCAGAATGGCCTTGATGACGCCCGAAGCATCGGCCTCGATTTCGTTGAGGAGCTTCATGGCCTCGATGATGCACAGTGTGTCGCCTTCCTTGACGGTCTGGCCGACTTCCACGAAGGGCTCGGAACCGGGGCTGGAGGAACGGTAGAAGGTGCCGACCATCGGCGACTTGACCTCGTGGCCGTCGGGCGTGTCGTCATCCAGGTCGACAGAGGAGGCCCCCGTCGCGGCCGGCATGGCGGCCGGCATCGATGCTGCCGCCGGCACCATGTAGGTCTGCGGCACGGCTGCGCTGGCAAAATGCTTCGCGATGCGCACTTTTTCCTCGCCTTCAGTCACTTCCAGTTCGGAAATCCCCGATTCCTGGACGAGATCGATCAGCTTCTTGAGTTTCCTG
>JAEUNO010000041.1 GCA_016791045.1 Methyloversatilis sp.
ATGCAGGGCGTGTCGGCCGATGCGCCGGCCAGCGCAGTCAGTGCACCGCTGGTGATCGCGATCGACGAGGCCAGCCTGAAGGCGCTCGGCGCATGGCCCTGGCCGCGTTCGCGCCATGCCGATCTGATCGACACCCTGAACCGGGGCGGTGTCGCAGGCATCGGCTATCCGGTCATGTTTGCCGAACCGTCGTCCGACCCCGGCGAAGACGGTCGTCTGGCCGAAGCGATCGCACGTGCCGGCAATGTGGTGCTGCCGGTTGCACCGGTGGCGCGGCCGGGCGGCGGCATCGACACGCTGCAGCCGCTACCGGCGCTGGCCGCGGCGGCGGCGCGGCTCGGTCATGTCGATGTCGAACTCGACGCCGATGCACTGGCACGACGCCTCTTTCTGGAAGCCGGCGAACACCGTCCGCAATGGCCGGCGTTTGCGTGGGCGCTGATGGACGTTTCACAGCCGCCGCGCCCGCTGGCCGGTCTGGGCCGGCAGCATGATGCCGGCGCTGCGACCGCAGGGCGGTGGGTGCGCGACCATGAGGTCATGGTGCTGCCGTCGTCGCATGACTGGCCGCTGCGTCACATTCCTGCGGTCGATCTGCTGACGGGGCGCGTGCCGCCGGAGACCCTGCGCGGGCGCACCGTGCTGGTCGGCGTCACGGCGGCAGGGCTGGGCGCACCCCTGGCAACACCGATGTCCGGCCATGGCGCCCCGATGACATCGGTGGATTTCCATGCGCGTGCCTACATGGCACTCAACGATGGGGCCGTCGTGACACCGCTGTCGCCGCGGTGGAGCCTGCTCGCCGGCCTGCTGCTGCTCGGTGCCGTGACCTGGGTCGGGCCGAAGCGCCGCATGCGAGATGTCGCGCTGGTCGCAGTGGCCGTGCTGCTGCCCTGGCTGGGCACCTTCGCACTGCTCGATGGTCTGTCCCGCTGGCTGGGAACGAGCGGTGTCGCGATCGCCGTCACGCTGGGTGCGCTCGGCTGGCTGGCCACCCAGTCGCTGCGGCTCGGATTGCGCCTGAACCGTGCCAACGCCCGCGCCGATGCCACGCTGCAGGCGATTTCCGATGCGGTGTTCCGGCTCGACATGCAGCTGAACGTTCGCTATCTGAACCGACAGGCACTGGTGCTGGTCGGTTCGACGATCGATCAGGTGCAGGGGCGTGCGTTCGGCGAACTGGTGGTGCTCGGTCGCGACCTGCTGATCGAAACAACGGCGCTGGCAGAGCGCTGCCGCGATACCGCGCGATCGGTGACGCGGCCGGGTCACGTGAGCATGCCGGCGGGCCGCGAAGGCCCCGCGCGCGCGCTGCGCCTGTCGGCCAGCCCGCTGTTCGATGCATCGGGCCGCATCGAAGGCGTCGTGCTGGTGCTCAACGATGTCAGCGACACCGTGGACGCGGCCGAACGTCTGGCGCATCAGGCGACGCACGACGCGCTGACCGGTCTTCCGAACCGCCTTCTGCTGCGCGACCGGCTGCGCCAGGTGCTGGCGCAGCGTGACGCGGGCGTAGTGGCCGTGATGTTCGTCGACCTCGATCGTTTCAAGCGCATCAACGACAGTCTTGGCCATCAGCAGGGCGACGCCGTGCTGACCACGCTGGCCAGCCGGCTGCGCGCGGTCTGCCGCGCCAGCGACACGGTGGCGCGCTGGGGCGGCGACGAGTTCATGATCATCCTGCAGGGCCTCGGCGATCGCGAAGCCGTGTCGCGCGTGGCAGCCAAGGTGATGCATGCGGTCGGCCAGACGATCACGCTCGACGGCGTCGATTTCCGCTTCTCGTGCAGCATCGGCGTGGCCATCGCGCATGAAGACAGCAGCGATCCGGACGTGCTGTTCGCCATGGCCGATACGGCGATGTACCGCAGCAAGTCACAGGCCGGTGCGGCCATACACTTCTACGCGCATGACATGAGTGCCGGCACGCGCGACTGGATCGAACTCGAATCGGATCTGCGGCGGGGACTGGAACAGAATCGGTTCGAGGTGCATTACCAGCCGCAGTACGAACTGGCGACCGGTCGTCTGTCGGCGCTGGAGGCACTTCTGCGCTTCCGGCGCGAGGGGGGGGCAGGAGGCGCACCGGGCGAGTTGCTCCAGCCGGTCGATTTCATCGCCGTCGCCGAAGAATCCGGCCTGATCGAGGAAATCGGCGACTGGGTGCTGCAGGCCGTCACCCGGCAGATCGCGGAGTGGTCGCGCCAGGGGTTGAACGTGGTACCGGTCGCGGTGAATGTGTCGGCGCGCCAGTGCCTCGGGCGCTCGCTGGTGCGTCGCGTGTCGGATGCGCTGAACCGCTCCGGCATCGAGCCTTCGCTGCTTCGGCTGGAACTGACGGAAACCACCGCGATGAGCGACGTCGATCACGTCGCGGCGCTGCTGGCCGACATCCATGCGCTCGGCGTGTCGCTGTCGGTCGACGACTTCGGCACCGGCTATTCGTCGCTGTCCTATCTGAAGCGTTTTCCGATCGACGAACTGAAGGTGGATCGCTCCTTCGTGCGCGACCTGGTGCGCGACGCCGACGACGAAGCCATCGTGCGCGCGACGATCGCGCTGGCACATGGTCTGGGCATGCGGGTCGTGGCGGAGGGCGTCGAGAACGACGAGCAGCTTTCGCGGCTGTCGGCGCAGGGCTGCGATGTCGTGCAGGGCTATCTGTTTTCGCGTCCGCTCAGTTCGGTCGACCTGCTGGCCAACAACATCCTGGGCAGCAAGCAGCGCAGCGAACCGCGCGCATTGAGGTTGATCAAGTCCTGAGCCGGATGGATTCCGCGCGGACGAGGGAAGGTGCCAGAAAGTGATTGACATCCGGACCGGAAGGGGTAATCTGTGCTCATTGTTGCACTGCAACATAACCAAAGGAGACACACCATGACGACAAAACCCGATTTTCAGAAGCCGATGGAAGCTGTTCAGACACTGATGGCAATCCAGGCGCAGACCATTGCCAAGTCGATCGAACTGCAGAAGAAATCCGGCGAAGAACTGATGGCGTTCTTCCAGTCCGAAGCGCAGAAGGCCGCCAGCCTGAAGACCCCGGAAGAGCTGATCCGCTTCAATGTGGAAGCCAACACCGCGCTGTTCAAGCTGCTGCAGGCGCAGGGTCAGACATTCACCGCATTCGCGACCGAAGCCGGTCAGGCCGCGATGGCATCGTTCAAGGGCTTGGGCAAGTAGTTCCGCCGGACCGGTTTCCGGTCAGCAGCCTTCGAAAACAAAACGACCCGGGTGGCCTGAGCCACCCGGGTCGTTTTTTTGTCCACTGACGGCGCTGCAGGGGCGATCAGTCCGCCTTCTTTCTGCGCGTCGCCGTGGGCTTCGCAGGCGCCGACTTCGCGGGCGCCGGCTTGGCCGGTGAAATCTTCGCGGGTGCGGTTCTGGTCGGTGCCGTTTTCGCAGGTGCCGCCTTCGTCGTCGTTGCCTTGACCGCTGCAGCGGGTTTCGCTGCAGGCTTCAGCGCAGGCGTGGCGGCCCTGGCAGCGGGTTTGCCTGCCGCAGGCTTCGCGACGGCGGGCTTGCTGACCGATTTCGCCGCCGGGCGGGAGGCCGGTTTTGCTGCGGGCGCGACCGGTGCGGCGGATCTTTGCGGTGTCGCAACTTTCCCGGCTGTGGCGGGTTCTGCAGCGGGCGCTGCGCGCCCCCTGTGCTGCGCCGATTCAGCCGTGGTCCGCCCGGCAAACTGCTCGAAGGCGTTGCGCGTCAGCGTGCTGATCTGTTCGAACGCACCGCGTGCCTTGTCGATGGCTTCCTGCATCGAACCCATCGACTGCGTGCTGGTGATCGGCATGCCGGCCAGAAGCTTGCGCAGGCTGTCCATCAGGTCGGAGCCGCCGCTGTTGAGCTGTTCGCCGACCAGCCGACCGAATTCCGCCTGGGTTTCGGACGTGATTTCCGCAATCTGTCGCGCGCAGCCGAGCATCCTTTCGGTGGTCGAGCGGGCCAGCTGCGACCGCAGTTCGACCTGATTCGCCGGTTCGCGAACATCGGCCAGCGCTCGGGCGTTGGCCACACTTTCTTCGAACAGGGCACGGGCAGTCGCCACCTGCAGCTGCATGATGCGCTGCGAATTTTCCATCGACAGCTGCGCCAGACGCATCGCCGCCTCGATGTTCTTCTTCTGCAGTTCCGACATCTGCTCGGGATTGCTCATGGCACGACTCCTAGTAGGTGAATGTCAGGGATTCTGCCGCCACTGCGCGTCGAGCGCCATGACGCTGTCGGCAAAGATGCACGGGTCCATCGTTCGCAACGACGATGAAATGACGGGCAGAAATGCCATGCGGGCCAGCACATCGCGCTCGAGGTCGATGCCCGGTGCGATCTCGATCAGTTCGAGTCCGCCGTCGATCAGGCGGAACACGCAGCGTTCGGTGACGTAGAGCACCTGCTGGCCACGGCGCAGCGCCTCGCGGCCACTGAACGTGCGGTGCTCGACCGCCTGTACGAACTTCATCCGGTCGCCATCGCGCCGGATGCGCAGCGCGCCGCGTTCGACTGAAATGTTGCTTTCACCGGTCGTGAAACTGCCCGCGAACACCAGTCTGCGCGCGTTCTGCGAAATGTTGATGAAGCCGCCGGCACCGGCGAGGCGTGAGCCGAAGCGGGACACGTTCAGATTGCCTTCGGTGTCCGCCTGCGCCAGCCCGAGGACCGCGATGTCCAGTCCGCCGCCGTCATAGAAGTCGAACTGATAGGGCTGGTCGATCACCGCCTGGGTGTTCACCGCCGCCCCGAAGTCCAGCCCGCCGGCCGGAATGCCGCCGATGACGCCCGGTTCGGCGGTCAGCGTGACGACATCGCCCAGGCCTTCTTCGGCCACCACCGATGCCACGCCTTCAGGCATGCCGATGCCCAGATTCGCCACGTCGCCCGGCCGCAGTTCGAGCGCGGCACGGCGCGCGATCACCTTGCGGACGTCCAGCGGCATGGGGGCGAGCGCGCCCGGTGGCAGCCGTACTTCGCCGGAATACGCCGGGTTGTAGTGCGAGGCAAAGGTCTGCATGTGGTGCTCGGCGGGCGCAACGACCACGCAGTCGACCAGCACGCCGGGTATCTTCACCTGGCGCGGATGCAGCGAGCCGCGCGCCGCGACGCGTTCGACCTGCACGATGACCAGACCGCCCGAGTTGTGCGCCGCCATCGCGACCGCCAGCGCTTCCTGCGTCAGCGCCTCGCGCTCCATCGTCACGTTGCCGTCGGTGTCCGCCGTGGTGCCGCGCACCAGCGCCACCGTCACCGGAAAGGCCTTGTAGAAGAGGAAGTCCTCTTCGCCGATGCGCATGCGGGTGACCATGTCTTCGGTCGTGATCGCATTGATCCGGCCACCGCCGTGTATCGGGTCGACGAAGGTATCGAGTCCGACGCGCGTCAGCTGACCGGGGCGATGCGCGGCGATGTCGCGGAACAGCTGCGAAATCACGCCCTGCGGGAGATTCCAGGCTTCGATGCGGTTGGCGACGGCGAGTGCCTGCAGCCGCGGCACCAGTCCCCAGTGGCCGCCGATCACCCGCTTCACCAGACCTTCATGGCCGAAGTGGTTCAGGCCGCGCGAGTGGCCGTCGCCCTGACCTGCCGCATAGACCAGCGTGAGGTCGCGCGGGTGCTGCGTATCGATGAAGCGCTGTTCGATGGCGATCGCCACATGTTCGGCGAAGCCGATGCCGACGAAACCGGTGGTGGCCACGGTCGCGCCATCGGGAATGCGGGCAACCGCCTCGGCGGCGGTCATGATCTTGCTGGCGTTCCTGGGCGTTGCGTTCATCGTGAATGGCGCGTATCGGACCGGCGCACTGTACCGGAGCCGTCGCGGCCTGTGCGTCGCGAATTGATCCGCATCAAGTTCCGCCCGATTGAAAAGCGCAGTGTCTGCCCCAGATAGCGTGCAGACCATGATTAGGGAGACCCCCGATGCGCTTCGACAAACTGACCACCAAATTCCAGCAGGCCATCGCCGACGCCCAGAGCGTTGCGGTCGGCCGCGACCACCAGTACATCGAGCCGGCCCACCTGCTGCTCGCGCTGCTCAACCAGGACGATGGCGCCACCACGTCGCTCCTGCAGCGCGCCGGCGCCAACGTCGCGCCTCTGAAGAAGTCGGTCGAGGAGGCGCTGTCGCGCATCGCGACCGTCGAGGGCCACGGCGGCGAGGTGCAGATCGGCCGCGACCTGACCAATCTGCTGAACCTTGCCGACCGCGAGGCGCAGAAGCGCGGTGACCAGTTCATCGCATCCGAAATGTTCCTGCTGGCCGCGGCCGGCGACAAGGGCGACATCGGTCGTCTGCTGAAGCAGTCCGGGCTGGACCGCACGACGCTCGAAAAGGCGATCGAGCAGGTGCGCGGCGGCTCGTCGGTGGGCAGTGCGGAAGCCGAAGGGTCGCGTGAGGCGCTGAAGAAGTACTGCGTCGACCTGACCGAGCGCGCCGCCGCCGGCAAGCTCGACCCGGTGATCGGGCGTGACGACGAAATCCGCCGTGCCATCCAGATCCTGCAGCGGCGCACCAAGAATAATCCGGTGCTGATCGGTGAGCCGGGCGTCGGCAAGACCGCCATCGTCGAAGGGCTGGCGCAGCGCATCGTCAATGACGAAGTGCCGGAAACGCTCAAGGGCAAGCGCGTGCTGGTGCTCGACATGGCCGGGCTGCTGGCCGGCGCGAAGTACCGCGGCGAATTCGAGGAACGGCTGAAGAACGTGCTCAATGAAGTGGCCAAGGACGAAGGTCGCATCATCATGTTCATCGACGAACTGCACACCATGGTCGGCGCCGGCAAGGGTGAAGGCGCGATGGATGCCGGCAACATGCTCAAGCCGGCGCTGGCGCGCGGCGAGCTGCACTGCATCGGCGCCACCACGCTGGACGAATACCGCAAGTACATCGAAAAGGATGCCGCGCTCGAGCGCCGCTTCCAGAAGGTGCTGGTCGACGAGCCGAGCGTGGAAGCGACCATCGCCATCCTGCGCGGCCTGCAGGAAAAGTACGAACTGCACCACGGCGTGGAAATCACCGACCCGGCCATCGTCGCCGCGGCCGAATTGAGCCACCGCTACATCACCGACCGCTTCCTGCCGGACAAGGCGATCGACCTGATCGACGAGGCGGCCGCGCGCATCAAGATGGAAATCGATTCCAAGCCCGAGGTGATGGACAAGCTTGACCGCCGGCTGATCCAGCTGAAGATCGAGCGCGAAGCCATGCGGCGCGAAACCGACGAAGCGTCACAGCGCCGCTTCGGCCTGATCGAGGAGGAAATCGCCCGGCTGGCGCGTGAGTACAACGACCTCGAGGAGATCTGGAAGAGCGAGAAGGCGCAGGTCGCCGGCAGCAGCCACATCCGTGAAGAGATCGAAAAGGTGCGCGCGCAGATGACGGATCTGCAGCGCAAGGGCCAGTTCGACAAGCTGGCCGAACTGCAGTACGGCAAGCTGCCCCAGCTCGAGGCGCAACTGAACCAGGCGGAAAAGACCGGTTCGGCAAAGCCCGCCAACAAGCTGCTGCGCACCGAAGTCGGCGCCGAGGAAATCGCCGAGGTGGTGTCGCGCGCGACCGGCATTCCGGTCAGCAAGATGATGCAGGGCGAACGCGAAAAGCTGCTGATGATGGAAGACAAGCTGCACCGGCGCGTGATCGGTCAGGACGAGGCGGTGCGTCTCGTGTCCGACGCGATCCGCCGCTCGCGTGCCGGGCTGTCGGACGAGAACCGCCCGTACGGCAGCTTCCTGTTCCTCGGCCCGACGGGTGTCGGCAAGACCGAACTGTGCAAGACGCTGGCCGAATTCCTGTTCGATTCGGAAGACCACCTGATCCGTATCGACATGAGCGAATTCATGGAGAAGCACTCGGTGAGCCGCCTGATCGGCGCGCCGCCGGGCTATGTCGGCTACGACGAAGGTGGCTACCTGACCGAGGCAGTGCGGCGCAAGCCCTACAGCGTCATCCTGTTCGACGAGGTCGAGAAGGCGCACCCTGACGTGTTCAACGTGCTGCTGCAGGTGCTGGACGACGGTCGCATGACCGATGGCCAGGGCCGCACCGTGGATTTCAAGAACACGGTCATCGTGATGACCTCCAACCTCGGCAGCCAGATGATCCAGCAGATGTCGGGCTCGGATTACGGCGTCGTGAAGCTGGCGGTGATGGGCGAGGTGAAAACCTTCTTCCGGCCGGAATTCATCAACCGGATCGACGAGGTGGTGGTGTTCCACGCGCTGGACGAACGCAATATCCAGAGCATCGCGAAGATCCAGCTCGGCTATCTGGAAAAGCGGCTGGCCAAGCTCGACATGGGGCTGCAGGTGTCGGACGCTGCCCTGGCCGAACTGGGCAAGGCCGGCTTCGATCCGGTGTTCGGCGCCCGGCCGCTGAAGCGGGCGATCCAGGAGCACATCGAGAACCCGCTGTCGAAGCGCATTCTGGAGGGCAGTTTCGGACCGAAGGACGTGATCGTCGTCGATCTGGACACCGGCGGTCACTTCAGCTTCCGCAAGCCGAACTGAGGCTGCGACGGGCCGCTCCCGCAGGAGCGCTTCACGCCCACGGGCCGCGGCTCCCACGAGGGAGCCGCGGCCTTGTTGTGTCTGAGGCCTCACTGCGTGTCGGACGGCGCCGACACGCGCCTGCGCTGCCCGCCGACACCCGGGTCCCTGCCGCTTTTCTAGACTCGTTTCGAAGCCCCGTGCCGCATCGGCATGACGGGGCGGACATTCCCGAACCTGGAGACCTGCGATGACGACCCCGAACCGATCCCTGAAAACCCTGGCTGTCGTGTCTGCGATGGCGGTGCTGATGACCGGCTGTGCCGGCATGAGCAAGAGCGAAAGCAATGCGCTGATCGGCGCGGCTGCCGGCGGCGTCGCCGGATCGGTGCTGACCGGCGGCAGCACCATCGGTACCGTGGGCGGTGCGATTGCCGGCGGCGCCATCGGCAACGAAATGGGCAAGAAGAAGCGCTGATCGCCGCATCGCCGTCGGTGAACCGGCGGCACATCGGGGCACGGGCCGCTATGCTTGTGTCCATGCTGATCGACACGCACTGCCATCTGGACGCATCCGAATTCGACACGGACCGCGCGGGCATCATTGAACGGGCCCGCGCGGTCGGCGTCGGCGCCATCGTGCTGCCGGCGGTCGATCGTGCCGGCTTCGGCCGCGTCAGGGCGGTATGCGCCGGCCAGCCCGACCTGCGCTTTGCGCTGGGCATCCATCCGCTTTACCTGCCCGCTGCACAGCTGTCCGACATCGACGCGCTTGCGCTCGAACTCGACGACCCCGACGTCATTGCCGTCGGCGAAATCGGCCTCGACTTCTTCGTCGCCCACATCGACCCGACGCTGCAGGAAGACTATTTCGTGCGCCAGCTCGGACTGGCGCGTGATGTCGGCCTGCCGGTGCTGCTGCATGTGCGGCGCAGTCAGGACCGCATCCTGAAGCATCTGCGTGCGGTATTCGGCCGCACCGGTCCCGGCGGCATCGCGCACGCCTTCAACGGCAGCCGCCAGCAGGCGGACGAATTCATCAAGCTCGGTTTCGCGCTGGGCTTCGGCGGCGCGGTGACCTGGGCACGCGCGCTGAACCTGCGCCGGCTGGTGACCGAACTGCCGCTCGACGCGCTGGTGCTCGAAACCGACTCGCCCGACATTCCGCCCGAATTTGCCGCCGGTGAACGCAACGAGCCGGCCAACCTCCCGCGCATCGCGCAGGTGATTGCCGGCATCCGTGGTATCAGCGAGGAGGCGCTGGTGCAGGCCACCGGGGCGAACGCGCTGCGCGTGCTGCCCCGGCTCGCCGCGAGGGCTTACAGCGCGTAGCTGGCGGACACGCCGATCAGCCAGGTGCGTTCCGACGCCGGCGCGAAATAACGCCCCGCAGAAGCTGTACCCGCATTGATGTAGACCGAGCCCACGTATTCCTTGTCGAACAGGTTGTCGATGCGTGCGAATTCGTTCAGCTTCCAGCCACCAACCGTCTGCGTGAAGCCGCCGCGGATCGCTGCCACGCCGTAGCCGCCAACCCTCACGTCGTTCGTGTCATCCGCAAACATTCGGCCGCTCGCCCGATACTCGATCGCGCCCGAGAAACCGATGCCGGTGTTGCGATAAGTCAGTTCGCCGTAAAACGACTTGTTCGCGACACCGGCGATCTTGTTGCCACTATCGACCACACTGGAATTGAGGGTCTGTTGTGAACACTGGGCGACCAGGCAGGTACGGAAGCTGTCTTCGAACTTCGCGTCGATCAGTGTGATGGCCGCATAAGCGGCAAAGGCACTGCTGATGCGCGAATCGACCGACAGCTCGAAGCCGCGTCGCGATGTGTCTCCCGCGTTCTGATAGACGGCGCGACCGTTCTCGTTGCTCTGGGTAACGATCTCCTTTTCCGAGTCGATGTAGAAGAACGCCGCATCCATTCGTGTCACGTCGTTCAGGAAGGTCTTTACACCCAGTTCGTATTGCTTGCTGGTAGAGGGCTTCAGGTCGAAGTTCAGGCCGCTCTGGTCATTGGGGCGATAGGCAAGCTCGATCAAGGTCGGTGCTTCGAAGCTCTGACCGGCGTTTGCATAAAGGTTGGTCGTTTCGGTCAGCTTCCAGACGGCGCCTGCGGTCGAAGTCCAGTCGCTGAAGTCCGCCGAACCGCTGTCGTCGGGATTCAGACGGTTGAGCCCGAGGTTGACCGGAAGCGTCGAGCCGCTGCATGTCGCACCGTCGGTCGTGCAGATAAATCGGTCCTTCGATTTGAACTCCACCTTCGAGTAGCGGATACCGGCTGATAGGAGCAGCTTCTCGGTTGCCGACCACTCGCCCTGCATGAAGACGCCTGACTGCTCGGCAACATTGCGTTCGTTGCGCTTGAGGTCGCCCTGGGTGCCGTAGTTCGCGTTAAACGAATCATTGGCGACGGTGGAGCCGTTGCGGTACCCCTTGCGGTCTTCGTCGGCGCGCTCGTACTCGGCACCTACGCTGATCGTTGCCCTGTCGTAACGGTGCGTCCAGCGCACGTTCGTGCCCCAGTAATCGCGGTCGAAGGTCGAAAGGCCGCCTGCGGCGCGGATGTTGTTCTGGATGAGCGAGTTGATGGCCAGATACTGCGCATTGTTGCGGTTTCCGACAAACACCATTGCACGCAACGTATCGCGTTCGCTCAGCGCGGTTTCGAACACCAGACCGCCCTGCGAATTCTCAAGCGTGCGACGGGTGCCGAAGAACTCGGCGGTACGAATGCCGTTCGCGCCGGACAGCGCGCTCGTGCCCTGCTGGCGGCGATCGCCGCGTAGCTGGTCAATGTTAAGACCGAGCGGATCGTCGCCGTGTTGATTCAGGTAGTTACCCACTACGGTGATCGAAGTCTTGTCCCCCAACATCCAGCGAGCCTTTAGATTCGCCTGCTGTTTCTCCGATTTGCTGTAGTCGCGGTAGCCGTCGGTGCGGAAATCCGACACGCTGGCCGTGTAGTTGAAATTGCCGACGGTGTCGCCGAACTTCACGCCGGAGCGCTGCGTGCCGTAGCTGCCGAACTGGAAGCTGGGCGTGATCGTGAAGCGGTCCGGGCCGTCTTCGGTGAAGATCTGGACGACGCCGCCCGAGTGGTTGCCGTACAGCGCCGAGAACGGACCGCGCAGCACTTCGATGCGGCTGGCCGATGCCAGATCGAACAGACCGGTGCCGCCCTGACCGTCCGGCGTGCTGGCCGGAATGCCGTCTGCAATCAGTTTGACGCCACGTACGCCGAACGCCGACCGTGCGCCGAAGCCGCGGATCGTCAGCGATTGCTCCTGCGTGTAGTTCTCCTTGCCGGCCGACGCCACGCCCGGCACACGATTGATCACTTCCGACAGGTTCACCGTGCCGCGCTGTTCCTGGATCGTCGTCTTGTCGATCGAATCGATGGCCATCGGCAGATCGAAGGAATTCTGTTCGACCCGGGTACCGGTGATGACCACGGTGGGGGCGATCTTCAGTTCTTCGGCGCTGGCGCACTGGCCAATCAGCGCAAGGGCGAGCGCAAGCGGGGTGTGACGGAGCGCGGGGGTCATGCGGGGCCTCTCTCTGGATATCTGCAGGCAAGACGCGCGGGGCTGCGCGTTGCGAAGTGGGTTGGGCGACGTGTCTGCGCACGTCTGTTGAAGCGGCCGGAGTATAGGCAGGGCCGACTTACAAAACCTCACGAAAAGCTTGAATCTGCGACCCGCAGCGGACGCCGGGAATTACTCACCGCGTGCCGCGGCGAACAAGGTCTGGATGGCGGGGGGGGCGAGGATGCGCAAGCTCGGTGGGCACAGACGATGTCGCCCCAGACGCAGCAAGGCGCGGTCGCGCGTCACCAGCAGGTCGGCGCCGGCGCGCACTGCGAGATCGAAGAATTTCTGGTCTTCACGGTCGCGGCAGCGCGGCTGGCCGGTGTCCGGGCTTTCGGGCAGCGGCGACAGTTCCAGCTTCGTGCAATAGGCTTCGTAGAGCGCCGCCGCCTGCGCGTCGTCCAGCCCGAACTTCGGATAGCGCAGCACCGTCCGCAATTCGCGCAGGCAGGCTTCGTCGCACACCAGCTGCGCAGGGCCGGCCGCCAGCGCCTGCGCAACGCAGTCGAGTTCGGCGTTGTGCCACAGCAGCAGGTCGAGCACGGCATTGGTGTCTAGGACGATGCGCATCGGGCAGGGCAGGGTGACGGGAAGCAAGTGAGCGGAGGCCAGTGAAGGGCGGCAAGTGTAGCCGGCGAACGAACCGGTGCGCGCCGCTGTCTTTCGCTGCGCGGGCGCATGACAACCCGTCCATCGACCGACCGGAGCGCGTACTCATGGTGAGCCAGGAACTGCTGTCCTTTCTGCTGACGCTGGCCGCCAAGTTGTCGGGCTATCCGGAAATTCCGCTCGCCGACCTGCCGCCGATCGAAATCATGAGCGAACAGGCGCTGGCGGATGCCGTGTGTCCGGAGACCGGCAACGGCTGCACCAATATCGTGGCCACCTTCGAAACCGAGCGTTACGTGATCTACGTGCGCGACACGCTCGATCTTGAAAATGCCGCCGACAACTCCTTCCTGCTGCACGAACTGGTGCATGTGCTGCAGCACAAGGCGCGTGGCGACGCCATCTTCGCCGACTGCCCGACCACGCTGAAGACCGAAACCGAGGCCTACCAGGCGCAGAACGCCTACCTGAAACGCGAAGGGCAGTTCCTGCGCTTCGGCGAGGCGCTCGGTTTCATGAGCTGCGCCGGCGAGCAGAACACCTTCTTCACGCGCGACATCATGATCGATCCGCTGATCCTGAAGTGACGGTGGACGGCCGGATCACTCCGGCCACTCAGTCCAGCCACTCAGTTCAGCCTCTCAGTCCAGCCACTGAGGGCGTGCTTCGAAGCTGAAGGGCGGCGTCGCGGCCGGATCGACCTTCACCAATGTCCAGCCCAGCCATGGCGAACCGTGCGTTTCCAGCCGCGTCACGTTGTCGAGGACGGCGCCGCTGCGCGGGTCGTGCAGCGGCTGGTCCACCCGGTAACGGTGCGTGTCACCGTGGATCAGCAGCACCGGGTGCGCGTAGCGGGCAGCGCCAAGGGCCAGGCGGTCGAGCAGCGCCTGGTAACGCGGACGCGGCGAGCCCTTCGCGTGATCGGCGAATGCCGGGTTGGCGTGGAAGGCGATCACCAGCGCCCGTGCGCCGCCCGTCTGCGCCTGCGCGAAGGTGTCGTCCAGCCAGCGCAGCGTTGCCGCCTCGAGCTGTGCGCTGCGCGGGCCCGGCGGCAGCGCGCTGCCGGACACATTGAGCGTGGCGAACAGCACGCCCTGATGCGACCAGCGTACGTTTTCCGCGCAGCACTCCTGCCGCGTCAGCGCGAGCCGGCGCTGGCCCAAGGACTCGCCGGTGGCGAAGAAGCGCGCGCGCAGCGCGTCCAGCCGCTCGTGCGGCGCAAAGCCGCCGGCCGATGCGCGCGCGCAGTCGGTCCATTCGTTGTCGCCGGTGAGCAGGATGAGCGGGTGGGTCGAGCCATCGAGCAATGCCTGCCGGTCGGCGAACGTGGCGTCGTCGCACACGCTGCCGCCGCTCTTGATGTCGCCGATGTGGATCGAGAAGGCCAGTGGCAGCGCCGCCTGTTCGGCCAGCATGTCGAGCGCCCTGTCGCGCTCGACCCGGCTGTACGGCACGTCGCCCCAGGCGGCGAAACTGAACGGTGCGGGGTCTGCGGGCTGCCCGCTCACCGGGCCGGTCAGCATCAGCGCGAGGAGCAAGGCGATGACGCCGTCGCGCATCGTCATGCCTGCCTCAGCCGGCCACGCGTCGGGCGGCGGCGATGCCGCTGCGCACCGCCGATTCCAGCGTCGCCGGATAAAGCGGCAGCAGGTAGTCGCCGGCCAGCGCCAGCCGCGGGTCCGCCGGCTGTGCGATCGCGGCACGGCCCGGCGTGCAGCGGAAGGTCGCACGCCGGTCGGTCAGCGTGCGCACCCGGCGCGGTTCGGGCAGCGACGGAAAGGCGCGTCGTACCGCGTCGATGACGGCGCGCTCGGTGTCGTCGCGCGCCGCGTCGGCGGCCGACACCACGCAGGCCATCAATCCGGGCGGCCCGCCCAGCGCGCCGCGGTCGAATATCCAGTGCGGCACGCCGTCGGCGAAGCCCATCATGGCTTGCGGCAGGCGCGCACCTTCGCCGAAGTCGGCGAACACGGTGGTCACCTGTTCGTAGCCGAGGGCGGCGATCTCTGCCGTGATGCGCTCGGTGCCCGGCAGGGCGCCGATCAGCGACGGCACGTGATGCGGGCTGGTGGCCACGACGACCTGTGCGAAAACCTCCGGGCTGCCGGCGACGTCGAGCGCGAAGCCGTCTGCATGCGGCGAGATCGTCCGCACCCGCTCGCCCGCGCGCACCTGGCCGCCCTGCCGTGCCAGCCAGGCGGCGGCCGGCGCCGGAAACAGCTGGCCCAGATCGGTGCGCGGCAGCAGCACGTCGGACGCGCCGGCGCGCCCGAGCAGCGTGTCGCGCAGCACCTGGGCGAACACGCGGGCGCTCGCGTCGTCCAGACCGGTGTTCAGCGCGGCGATGCACAGGGGCGCCCACAGGTAGCGCACATTGGTGTCGGTCTGGCGGGTACGCGCAAACATCTGCGTCACCGTTTCGTCGGCGTCTGGCGACCGGCGGATCGCCGCCATCAGGCGCAGTGCAGCCAGCCGGTCACCCCAGGTCAGACCGGGACAGGTCATGAAGGCGAGCGCCTGCGCCCACGGCGAGCCGGAGCGGGCGCGCAGTTCGAAGCCGTCAGTGAAGCGCAGCGACAGTGGCAGACGGTCGAACAGCACGTCGGGGTCGGCGCCGACGGTGCGCATCATCGCCAGCGTGTCGACATAGCCGCCGATCAGGATGTGCTGGCCGTTGTCCAGCGCCAGACCGTCGAGCTCGACCGCGCGTGCGCGGCCGCCGACCTGCGGCGCCGCCTCGAACACCACCGGGCGCACACCGCGCGCCACGCATTCCACCGCGCAGGCCAGCCCGGCCCAGCCGGCGCCGACGATGGCGACCGATGGCCGGCCGGTGTTCAACTGCGCAGCCACGTCTTCCAGGCCAGCCAGAGCTTGCGCACCGGCGTCAGCGCGATGCGCCGGTCCAGTACGCGGCAGCCGTCGCGCTCGATCTCGTCGAGCAAGGTGCGGTAGATCGCCGCCATCACCAGACCGGGCCGCTGCGATGCGCGATCGACCGCCGGCAACGCGGCCATCGCCTGTTCGTAATAGTGCCGCGCCCGCTCGATCTGGAACTCCATCAGCTGACGGAATTCGTCGCTGTAGCGCGCATTCAGGATGTCGGCGGCGCGCACATTGAAGCGCTGCAGCTCGTCGACCGGCAGGTAGATGCGGCCGCGCCGGGCGTCTTCGCCGACGTCGCGGATGATGTTGGTGAGCTGGAAGGCGATGCCCAGATCGTGTGCGTACTTCTGCGTTTCGCGCTGCGTGCTGCCGAAGATCTGCGCCGCCAGCAGCCCGACCACCGACGCGACGCGGTAGCAGTAGAGCTGCAGGCCCTTGAAGTCGAGATAGCGCGACTGGTCGAGATCCATTTCCATGCCGTCGATGATTTCGAGCAGCTGCTCGCGCGGCAGGCTGAATTCGCGGATGGCCGGAATCAGCGCCAGGCAGACCGGATGTTCCGGTGTGCCGTCGAAGCAGGCGGCGATCTGGGCGCGCCACCAGGCGAGCTGGGTGCGCGCGAGGCTCACATCGGTGGTTTCGTCGACCACGTCGTCGATCTCGCGGCAGAAGGCGTACAGCGCGGTGATGGCGCGGCGGCGCGGCGGCGGCAGGAACAGGAAGCTGTAATAGAAGGACGAGCCGCTCTTTGCGGCACGGTCCTGACAGTATTCGTCGGGAGTCATGGGTAGTTCAGGGCTTTCCACCCGATCACGGGCCAGTCGGCACGGCCCAGTTTCGGGCGGTGGCGGAATACATCGTAATCGACCTGCTCGATGCGCTGCAAAATGCGCAGCCCGCCCTGCACGACCAGGCGCAGCTCCCAGCCGGTGCGACCCGGCAGCGTGCGGGCCAGCGGCATGCCGGCATGCATCAGCGCGCGGGCGTCATCGACCAGGTGTTTCATCAGTGCGCGGAAGGCGGCGTCGCAGTCCGACTGCGCCAGATGCGCTTCGGTCACGCCGAAGCGCGCCATCGCGTCGAGCGGGATGTAGACGCGGCCGGGCGGGATGCCGTCGGCGTTCTTGCGCCAGTCGATCGCCACGTCCTGCCAGTGGTTGATCAGCTGCAGCGCGCTGCAGATGGCATCCGACTGCATCAGGCTGGCGGCATCGTCCACCTTGTACAGGCACAGCAGCAGGCGGCCGATCGGGTTGGCCGAGCGGCGGCAGTAGTCGAGCAGTTCGGCTTGGCTGGCGTAGCGGGTCTGCACCACGTCCTGCGCGAAGGCGTCGAGCAGGTCATGGAACAGCGGCAGCGGCAGCGACCACTGGCGCACCGCGCGCGCGAGGCGGCGGTGGATGGCGTCGTCCGGTTCGCCGTCGCGTTCGATGATGCGCAGCTGTTCGCGGCACAGTTCGAGCGCGGCCAGCCTCGCTTCGGGCGCGGCGTCGCCTTCGTCCGCCAGATCGTCGGCATGGCGGGCGAACCAGTAGATTGCGGCGACCGGTTCGCGCAGCGCGGGCGGCATCAGCTTCGACGCGACCGGAAAGTTTTCGTAGTGTTCGACCGACATGGGTGGCGGAGTATACCGGGCGCGTGCCGCCGGCCCTGCCTGATAGAATCCGTGCCGCCTGCCCAGGTGGCGAAATTGGTAGACGCACCAGATTTAGGTTCTGGCGCCGCGAGGCGTGGGGGTTCGAGTCCCTTCCTGGGCACCAGCGGTGCGGACGCACGTTTGCGGCGGGCGGTCTCGCCGTCACTGCCTCAACGAGCGATATGTCAGGGCGGCAGGAATGGTCTGCGAGGCCGACGCATCAGGTAGTACGCGGCCGGTATCACCAGCATGGACAGCAGCGGTGCGGTGATCATGCCACCCACCATGGGTGCCGCGATGCGTCGCATGACCTCGCTGCCGGTGCCCCCGCCCCACATGATGGGGAGCAGGCCGGCCAGAATCACTGCCACGGTCATCGCCTTGGGCCGCACGCGCAGCACGGCCCCTTCGCGGATCGCATCCAGCAGATCGGCCTCGCTGGTCATGTTCCGGTCGATGCGCGCTGTCCATGCCTGCCTGAGGTAGAGCAGCATGATCACGCCGAATTCGGCTGCTACGCCCGCGAGCGCGATGAAACCCACGACACCCGCCACCGACAGGTTGTAGCCAAGGCCGAGCAGCAGCCAGATCCCGCCGACGAGGGCAAAGGGCAGTGTCGCCATCAGCAGCAGTGCTTCGCCGAAGTGCTTGAAGGTCAGGTACAGCAGCACCAAGATGATGAGTAGCGTGAAGGGCACGACCAGTTTGAGCTTGGCGCTGGCGCGTTCGAGAAACTCGAATTGACCCGACCACGACACCGAGTAGCCCGGCGGCAGTTTCACCTGATCGACCACCGTTTGCTGCATCTCGCGCACCGCGGTGCCGAGGTCACGACCACGCAGATCGACGTACACGAACCCCGCCAGGCGAGCGTTCTCACTGCGCAGCATCGGCGGGCCATCGTCGATGCGAATGTCGGCTACGTCACCGAGCACAAGCAACTGCCCTCTCGGCGTCACGACAGGCAGGCTGCGCAAGCGGTTCAGCGAGTCCCGTAACTCGCGCGGATATCGCACGTTGATCGGGTAGCGCTGCAAGCCCTCGATGGTCTCACCGATATTCATGCCACCCACGGCGCTGGCCACCACCGACTGCACGTCAGACATGTTGAGTCCGTAGCGCGCCGCGCGCTCGCGCTTGATATCCACATTGACATAACGTCCACCGGTCAGGCGCTCGGCAAAGGCGCTGGTGACGCCGGGCACCTGCTTGACCGCCTGCTCGATTTCGCCCGTGAGCCGGTTGATGACGGATAGATCACTGCCGAGCACCTTTACGCCGACCGGACTCTTGATGCCAGTGGCCAGCATGTCGAGACGGTTGCGGATCGGCGGAATCCAGATGTTCGTCAATCCGGGTACGCGCACGGTCCTGTCAAGTTCCTCGACGAGCTTCTCGGGGGTCATGCCGACCCTCCACTCGCCTTTTGGCTTGAACTGGATGATGGTTTCGAACATCACCAGCGGTGCCGGATCGGTTGCAGTCATGGCTCTGCCGGCCTTGCCGTAGACCGTGGCCACCTCGGGCACCGCCTTGATCAGCCGGTCCGTTTGCTGCAGCAATTGAGCCGCCTTGCCTGCCGACATGCCTGGCAAGGCACTTGGCATGTACAGCAGGTCGCCTTCGTCGAGCGGCGGCATGAACTCGCTGCCCAGTTGCTGCAAGGGCCACCAACTGGCCGCCATGAACACCATTGCGACGGCGATGGTCGCCTTGGGAAAACGCAGCGCAATTTCGAGCAGGGGTCTGTAGAGAGCGACAAAGAAGCGATTGATCGGGTTCTTCTGCTCGTCCGGGATGCGGCCCCGGATCAGATAACCCATCAGCACCGGAATCAGCGTCACCGCAAGCCCCGCACTTGCCGCCATGGCATAGGTTTTGGTGAAGGCCAGCGGCGAGAACAGCTTTCCTTCCTGCGCCTCCAGGGTGAAGATCGGCACGAAGGAGAGGGTGATGATGAGCAAGGAGAAAAACAGCGCCGGGCCCACCTCGGCAGCAGCGTCTCCGATCACCCGCCAGCGGGTCTCGCCCTGCAATTGCTCCCCCGGATGAGCGTGATTCCATTCCTCCAGGTGCTTGTGTGCGTTTTCGATCATGACCACCGCCGCATCAACCATCGCGCCGATGGCGATGGCGATGCCGCCCAGTGACATGATATTGGCGTTGACTCCTTGCCAGTGCATGACGATGAAGGCCGCCAGAATGCCGAGGGGCAACGAGACGATGGCCACCAGAGCCGAACGCAGGTGAAACAGAAACAGCACACACACCACGGCCACGACAGCAAACTCCTCAAGCAGCTTGTGGCTAAGGTTCTCGATGGCCCGCACGATGAGCCCCGAGCGGTCGTAGGTGGGCACGATCTCGACGCCTTGTGGCAGGCTCGTTTTCAAGGCAGCCAGTTTGGCCTTGACTGCGTCGATGGTGGTCAACGCGTTCTCGCCAGACCGCATGACGACGATGCCGCCCACCGCTTCACCCTCGCCGTCCAGCTCACCGATTCCGCGCCGCATCTCGGGGCCGATCTGCACGTGGGCCACATCGCCCAGCAAAACGGATACGCCTGCCTCGGTGGTCATGAGTGGAATGGCCCGGAAGTCGTCCAGGGTTTGCAGATACCCGGAGGCACGCACCATGAACTCGGCTTCACCCATTTCCAGCACCGAGCCACCCACTTCCTGATTGGCAAGGCGAATCGCCGCGATCACCTTGCCGTGGGGAATACGGTATGCGGCCAGTTTGTCGGGATCGAGCACCACCTGGTATTGCCGCACCATGCCACCAATGGTGGCCACCTCGGCCACGCCGGGTACGGTCTTGAGCTCGTATTTCAGGAACCAGTCCTGCAGGCTGCGCAATTGCGACAGGTCCTGCCTGCCTGATGTGTCGATCAGCGCGTACTGGTAGATCCAGCCCACCCCGGTTGCATCCGGCCCAAGCGCCGAGCTGGCTCCCGGCGGCAGGCGCGACTGCACCTGGTTGAGGTACTCCAGTACCCTAGAGCGCGCCCAGTACAGGTCTGTTCCGTCCTTGAACAGCACGTAGACGTAGCTGTCGCCAAAGAATGAGTAGCCGCGCACGACCCGCGCGCCCGGCACCGACAGCATGGTGGTGGTCAGCGGATAGGTCACCTGGTTCTCGACCAGTTGCGGCGCCTGCCCCGGCCAAGAGGTGCGGATGATCACCTGGGTGTCCGACAGATCGGGCAGGGCGTCGAGCGGCGTGCGAAGCACAGATACCAAACCCCAGACCGCCAGCAATACGGTGGCGATCAGGACCAGAAAGCGGTTCGCGATCGACCAATGGATCAGACGGGCAATCATCGCGCGCCTCCCGACTGGTCACCATGGCGCGTTTGCCATCTGACGATCAGCGGTGCGCCGCCATCCTGCACGCGGAACTCGATGTCGATATCGCTCCCGGCAGATGGTTTGGGTAAGGCAAGATCTGGAGCCCACGTGAATTCCATGGTCATGCCCGGCCATCGCAAGGCGGGTATTTCTGGATGCGTCAGCGTGAGGGTGTCACCGCTCACGGCCTCCACCCGCGCGATTGTCTGATAGGTCCGCTGTGCGGCGCTCATCGACCCTTGCGCTTCGCCCGAAGACAAGCGCGCCTCAACACCTTTCAGGCTGGCCTCCGAATCAATGAGGAACTGGCCGGACAGCACGATTTTCTGGCCCTGGCCAAGCCCTGCCAGAATTTCCGTCTGGCCGCCCTGTTCGTGACCGACCTGCACCTCGATCGGACGAAATGTCCCGTCCTCTTCGACTGCCATGACCAGCGTGCGCTTGCCGGTGCGAACCAGCGCTTCGGAAGGCACCAGCAGCGCAGGGCGCGCTTGACCGCCGGCGAGTTGCATCTGCATGAACATGCCGGGCACCAGCTTGCCTGCCGGATTGGTCAGGACCATGCGCGCCTTGCGCGTGCGTGTCGCCGGATCGACCTCGGGCAGCAAGGCCTGCACCCGTCCATGGAACACCTCACCCGGCAATGCCGGGGTTTGCGCTGCCACCTGTGCGCCTTCGACAAGCTGCGCCGCCTGGCTCTCCGGCACTTCGGCCTGCACCCAGACATTGGAAAGATCGTTGATGCGCAGAAGCGGCATGCCCATCATCGCCGTACTGCCCTCACGCGTCATCAGTTCGGTGACCACGCCACTGGCGGGGGCGACCAGGGTCATGCGGGCCTGCACCTGCCCCGTACGTTCGACCAAGGCGATCTGCGCTTCGCTCATGCCGGCTTGACGCATACGCTGACGGGCTGCTTCAGCGAGTGACTCCAATCCGCGTCCCTGCAAGCGTCTGGCGGTCAGATAGTCCTCTTGCACCGCCACCCAGTCCGGCACGTAAATATCCAGCAGCGGCTGCCCTTTGCGGACGTGATCCAGTTCCGCCCGAACATGCAGCTTCTCGATGAAGCCGGTCGCGCGCGCCTGCACCGCAACCTGGCCGCGTTCATTCCAGGCCACGGTGCCCACCGCTGAAACTCCGGGTACAAGCTGACCTGAAACGACTTCGCCCGTACGCAGCCCGAAATTCTGCTGAATGCGCGAACTGACCGTGAGCGTGCCGCTGTCGGCACCCGCGGCGCCCGCGTAGGCGGGGACCAGCATCATGTCCATGAAGGGCGACTTTGCCGGCGCGTCGAACTTCTGACCTGGAACCATTGGGTCGTGGTAGTGAAGGACTCTGCGACCGGTGACCGGATCGACATCACCCGCCTTGAGACCCGACTCGATGTGGCGCCGTGTCGCCGCTTCGCCCTCGGGTATCCCCCATGTAGCAGGGTCGACGCCGGCACCCGCGGACGGGCTCCCGTCCCCCGCGGTCTCCGGCATCGGCGCGTGCGCCATTCCGCGCTCGATGCCCAGTCGGTAAAGGCCCAGACCGCCTGCGCCGAGTACTCCGATCGCGAGGAAGACGACCACAATGGTTCTTCTGTTCATGGCATGGGCTCCTGCGCAAGGTGGTTCGAAGGTGTCGGCGGTACGGCATGCGCGGACAGATCCTCCGGTATCAGAAACGTCAGCTCGGCCCACCACGCGGCAGTCTGCCTCTCGATGCGCAGTCGATCGAGCGCAGTGTCAGTCACCATGCGGCGCGCTTCGAGAACGGCGGCAAGGGACGCCTTGCCGCCCCGAAACGCGGCCGACACCGCGTCGACGCGCTCGGTCGCAAGCGGGATCAGCGTGTTGTCGTAGTCCGCCAGACGGCGGAGGCTGCTTTGCCAGTTGGCGAGCAGGCGTTGCAGCTCGAACAGATGTTCGCGCCGCATCTCTTCGCGTTCGGAGCGGACCTGTTCTACCTGTTCCAGTCGGGCCGCCAGTTCGCGGTCCTGTCGCCCGGTCTGATTCCACTGCAACGGAATGGAAACGCCCAGTGACACCATGTCGCCGAACACGCTGCCCCGCTTGCTGTACATCACCGACCAGCTCCAGTCGGCGCTTTTTTCCTGTCTTGCCACCTCGGCCGTGGCGAGCGCGACGTGTTCGCGCGCATTCATGAGCGCGATGTCTGGATGCTGATCGATTTCATGCGCCAGCGCGTGTTCTGCCAGACGGGTGCTGTCGATCCCGGGGGGGGCTCCGAGGGGCTTTGCTCCCGCATCGCCCACCCAGCGCTGCAAAAGTGCTCTCGCGTTGTCGAGGTCGGCGCGCACCTCGTGCAGTCGATCATCGATGCGTGCGATTGCCGCGCGGGCTGACAACACGTCGGCCAGCGGGCTGCGGCCGCCGCGGTAGGCCGATTCAACCCCGGCACTGATGCTGACTGTTTCCTCACGCTGACGTTGCAGCAGTTCGAGCATCTGCTCGAGGAAGTAGCGTTCGAACCAGGCGCGGGCGGTTTGCGTGCGCAGTCGGGCCAGCAGCGTGGATCGCGTCGCCAGAGCGGCGTCGGCTTCGCGTTCGTAGCGGGCGCTGCGCGCCTGACGCTTTTCAGCTCTGGTGAAGGTCTGCGCCAGTCCGACCGAGCGCATCGTCATGGGCTCATCCGTCAGGCTGTAGCGTCCCGAGCCCTCAACGGGCAGGTTGTCGACCGACAGGCGCAAGACGGGGTCAGGCAGACTCCCGCTTGCAACGGCCATTTCCCGGGCTGCCCGGGCCGCCGCATGCTGTGCCTGAAGCGTCGCGGATCTAGCCTGTGCCTCATCCAGCGCGGCCTGCAATGTCAGCGAAGGCTGTGTCATCGCAGGATTGACGAGGCCGAGCGACAGCATGACCACCGCGAGCACTGCGAACCCGCGACGCCCGCATTGACGGGCGTGATGAACGGGTGGCCCACTGGCCTCCCGGGTGAGAAGGATATGCATCAGCGAACTCCATGCGTGATGAAGGCCTTCGCGAATGCCTGTGCGAAAGCCAGACCCTGCCGACCTCGAAAAGGTCGACAGCTGCATTTCAGTTACATGGGGTCAGTTGAAGGAGGGCGGTCGCCAGACTGCAGCGAGTGGATCCGACGTGACTGGTGACGTCTTCGATGGCACGCAACCGGATGGCGGTGCGGTAGGAAGGTGGGCGTCAAACGCGGGAAGGAGGCCGATGCCCGATGCGCAGCAAGACCGTTCCATCTTGCAGGACATGCCTGTTTTGGCAGCAATCTCGGGATCGTTGCAGCAATCAGCGACGACCTGGACAAACGCCTCCGACGAGGCGGACGCCGCTGCATCGTGCTTCATGGGACACGTATCCTGAAGCCCGAGCGCACTTGCGCTGCCCTGAAAGGCAACGAAGAGCGAAAGCAGCAGGACCACCAGATGTCTCATCTTCCCATTCTATCAAGCCCGACCTTTTCAACGATAGGTGCGTGCCCATTTTCGCGAGCCGAGCCGGCGGCTCACCGGGGTCACGGTCAGTACATTCAGACCTTCCGTGCGACCATCCCGATCAGTGCCGAATGCCCGCGGTGTGCGAGGCCTTCGTCCAGCTCCGATTCATATTCCTGCAGGCACTCCAGCTCGAAGTCGCCGAAGGCCTCGCTCAGCAGCGCGGCGGTGTACAGGTTTTCGACCGCCGACGGGCCGCCGGTGCCGTAGTCGAGCTGCTTGGGCGTGTAGCCCTGCAGCACGATGCAGCCGCCCGGCCTGAGCGTGCGCTTCATGTTGTCGAACAGCGCCCGACGCTCGTCCGGCGCGGCGAACTGGATGAAGATGCCGACCACCAGATCGAAGGCTTCGTCCGGATAGGTCCAGCGCAGCGCGTCGGCCAGCGCGAAATCAACGCTGACGCCGCGCGCGGCGGCGAGTGTCGCCGCCTTGTCGAGTGCGACCGGCGACAATTCGGTCGCGGTCACGTCCAGCCCCCGTTCCGCCAGCCAGACCGCGTTGCGGCCTTCGCCGTCGGCGATGCTCAGCGCGCGCTGGCCGGGCAGCAGCAGTGCGGACTGCGACTGCAGGAAGCGGTTCGGCGCGGTGCCGAACAGATAGGCCTGGCCCGCAGCGCGGTACTTGTCGGACCAGAAATCCTGTGCATCGTGATGGCTCATGAGGGCGGGTCGGTATGCATCAATCCTGCAGGTGACCCATGCGATGGGCCTTGGTCGACAGATAGCGGTGATTCAGCGGATTGGCGCCGGCGTGCAGCGGAATGCGCTCGATCACCTCGATCTGCTGCGCCTCGAGCGCGCGCACCTTCAGCGGGTTGTTGGTCAGGAGGCGGGCCTGGCGGATGCCCAGGCTCTGCACGATGTGCGCCGCGAAACGATAGTCGCGCGCATCGTCGGCGAAGCCCAGCATGCGGTTGGCGTCCACGGTGTCGGCGCCGGTGTCCTGCAGCGCATAGGCGCGGATCTTGTTGATCAGGCCGATGCCGCGGCCCTCCTGGCGCAGATATACAAGCGCGCCGCGTCCTTCGGCCGCGATGGCACGCAGCGACGCCTCGAGCTGCGGGCCGCAGTCGCAGCGCAGGCTGAACAGCGTGTCGCCGGTCAGGCACTCGGAGTGCAGGCGCAGCAGCACCGGTGCGCCGTCCGAAAAGTCGCCCAGCGTCAGCGCGACATGTTCCAGCCCGGTGGCCGGGTCGGCATAGCCATGCAGCGCGAAGTCGGCGAAGCGGGTCGGCAGGCGGCACATGGCACCGGAAACGGCGGCCGGGCCGGCCGCTGCGGGCGCATCGGGTCCGCCGTGCCCGGTTGCGTCGCCCTGCGGCAACTGGCCGATGGCGCGGTATTTCTTTTCACTGGAGTGCGAGGTCATCTGCTGCTTTGCTGGAAGTGGCCGGATCAACGCCGGAAACGGACAGGTCTCGTCCGTCTGCGGGGCCATAAGTATGGCGCAACTCGCGCGCTGTACGACAGCCCGCGATGCTGAAGCGCTGCCGGTTGTGCACGCCCGGTCAGGCTAGTCCATGCACGAGCACGGGCACCACAATCGATGTGATGACACCGTTCAATCCCATTGCAAGCGCCGAAAAGGCGCCTGCGGTTTCACTGATCTGGAAGGCGCGTGCGGTACCGATGCCGTGTGCGCTCATGCCGATCGCGAAGCCGCGGATCGCATCGTCCTGCGTGCCGGTCGTCTTCAGCAGCGCCGGCCCGATGACTGCGCCGACGATGCCGGTCAGCATGATGAGCACCGCGGTCAGCGACGGCAGTCCGCCGATCTTTTCCGAAATGCCCATGCCGATCGGCGAGGTGACCGACTTCGGCGCCAGCGAACGCAGCACCTGATCGCTGGCGCCGAAGGCTTCGGCGATCAGCCATACCGACACGACCGACACCACCGATCCGGTGACCAGCGCGAGCATCGACGCACCGAACAGCTTTTTCAGCCGTGGCCACTGCGCATACAGCGGCACCGCCAGCGCCACGGTGGCCGGGCCGAGCAGGAAGTGCACGAACTGCGCGCCCTCGAAATAGACCGCATAGGGTGTGCCGGTGAAGGTCAGGATGGCCACGATGAGCGCCACCGCGATGGCAACCGGATTGGCCAGCGGATGAGAACCCAGCTTCACGTAGACCGCGTACGCCAACTGGTAGGCGAGCAGGGTGAGCGTCAGCCCGAGCAGCGGCGAAGTCGATAGATAGACCCACAGTTCGCGCAGTTCCGGGTTCATCGCTGGCGGGCGGCGGCGCGCATGACGAAGGCGGTGACCAGCAGCGTGACGGCCGTGCTGAGCAGGATGGCGACGGTAATCGGCAGCCAGGCGGTGGCCAGCAGACCCAGGTGCGTCATGACCCCGGCGCCAGCGGGCACGAACAGCAGCGACAGGTGCTGCAGCAGGCCGTTGGCGGTGTCGCGCAGCGCCGTGGGCACCTCTCCGCGGAGGACCAGCGCGGCAAACAGCAGCAGCATGCCGAGCACCGGTCCGGGAACCGGCAGGCGCAGCCACTGCACGACGGTTTCGCCGATCAGCTGGAACACGAGCAGGAGCGTGAGCGAGGCGAGCATGGGAGGCTGGGAAGGTTGTCGCCCCGGATTCTATCGATGTGCGCGTCACGCAAACGAAAAAGCCCCGCCAGCGGCGGGGCCTCTCGTCAAATGCGCGCCGCTCAGCGGTAGCCGGCGCGGTCGAACACCTTCTGTGCCTGGGCGGTGGTCTTCGCCAGTTCGCCGACGTTCAGCGTGTCCGGCTTGAAGCTGCCGAGCGACTTCAGTTCGGCATTCGACACCGGCACCGACGGCACCACCGGCCATTCGTTGTTGCCGTCGGCGAAGTAGGTCTGTGCGTCGTCCGACGCGAGATACTCGAGGAATTTCACTGCGGCGTCCTTGTTCGGTGCCGTCTTGAGCATGCCGCCACCCGACACGTTGATGTGCGTGCCGAACGACGACTGGTTCGGCCACACCACGCCGACCTTTTCCATCAGCGCCTGGTCTTCGCGTTTGGTCGAGCGCAGCAGCCGCACGAGGTAATAGGTATTGGACACCGCGACATCGCATTCGCCCGCCGCCACCGCCTTGATCTGATCGGTGTCGCCGCCCTTGGGCGAGCGGGCGAAGTTGGCCACCACGCCGCGCGCCCATTCTTCCGTCTTCGCCTCGCCGATGTGCTGGATCAGCGCGGCGCCGAGCGAAATGTTGTACGGGTGGGCGCCGGAACGGGAACACACCTTGCCCTTGAGCGCAGGCTTGGCCAGGTCTTCGTAGTTGGCCACATCGGCCGCCTTCAGCCTGAGCTTGTTGTAGACGATGACGCGCGCCCGGGTCGAAAAGGCGAACCAGTTCGACTCCGGATCGCGCAGATGCGCCGGGATGCGGCTTTCGAGCACCGCCGACTTCACCGGTGCGAACAGGCCGAAGCCGTCAGCCTGGGCGAGACGCGACGCATCGACCGTGATGAACACGTCGGCCGGGCTGTTCGCGCCTTCGTTGCGGATGCGCTCCAGCAGTTCTTCTTCCTTGCCTTCGATGCGGTTGATCTTGATGCCGGTCTGCCGCGTGAAATTTGCGTACAGCGCCTCGTCGGTCTGGTAGTGGCGGGCCGAGTAGAGGTTGAGCACCTTGTCCTGCGCGCCGGCGGGCGCAATCAGCAGGCCGGCACCGAGTGCGGCGGCCAGCCGGATCAGACGGGAAGTCATCGAAAGCTCCATTGAGTACGGGTCATGCACATGCGGGCGGGGGCGGGAAATCCGTCCCGCCCGATGGCGGCGAAAACTTAACAGAAGTGATTCGCAATTGCAAAGTGTTCGCAATTGCACTATCTTGAATGAGAATTGTTCTCATAAAGGATGTGCGCATGGATGCCGTACTCGTGGGCGCCGACCGGCTCGGAAACATTCCGGACGTGCTGGCTGAATTCGGATTGAAGATCGGCCATCACATCACCGGGCGCGAACCCAAGCACCAGCGCTCGGCGCCGCGCCTGCCGGGCGGTACCCAACTGGTCATCCTGTTCACCGATTTTCTCGGTCACAACGTGATGAAGGCATTCCGCGAAGCGGCGCGCGAGCAGGGGGTGCCTGTCGTGGCGTGCCGGCGGTCGGTGTGCGCGCTGAAGCAGGCGCTCGAGGGATGCGGGGCCGTGCGCTGCGCGCAATGCCCGAAGGCTCAGCGGAGTGCGGTTACGCCCTGACTGTCTGCGTCGATGCGACGGGCGCCGTTGAAGCGTCGTGCCCAGTAGCGACCCGTCATGTCGTCGATGCGCACGCCGCCGCCGCGCGAATTGGCATGCATGAACTTGTCGTCACCCATGTAGATGCCGACGTGGGAAAATGTACGGCTGAGCGTGTTGAAAAACACCAGATCACCCGGCTGCAGGTCTTCGCGCCCGACGCGGGCACCGACGCGCGCCATTTCAACGGCAGTGCGCGGCAGCAGTACGCCCAGTGCATCGGAAAACACGTGGCGCACGAAACCGCTGCAGTCGAAACCGGTTTGCGGGTTGTTGCCGCCGAAGCGATAGCGGATGCCGAGCAGGGCAAAACCGCTGTCGAGCAGATCGGTGACCGCGCCCGCAGCGGCGGCGGCGTGTTCCGCCACCCTGTCACCGGACAGGTCGTCCAGCGAAAAGCCGGTCGGCGTCTGTTCGTCCGGTTCGGCACGTGCGGCGAGGGGAAGTGCGGCAGCCAGAGCCAGTGCGGCACAAAGGCATATCCGGGTCAGGGGTATTCGACGCATGGGTCGCGAATATACGCATGCACGCCGCCGCTGCCAAGCTTTGCGGCGTGCCGGCGTCCGGTCACGGGCTTCGACCGGAGGCGGACCGGCCCACGCGTGGCGCAAAACCTCGCCGCCGCGACGCCGGCTTCCCCTACAATCATGCGTTCGATCCCATTGCAAGCCGGTTTCAGGGCCCATGAGTGACCGCAATTCGAACGCTGACGTGATGTCGCCGGTGAAGGTGCCGCTGGTCAAAGTGCTTATCGTCGATGACTCGCGCATGGTGCGGGCATCCATCATCAAGCGCATCCGCGATCGCTTCGATTTTCGCGAAGAAGCCGATGGCGAAGCCGGCTGGCAGACGCTGCTGGTGGACGATTCGATCCAGGTCGTGTTGTCCGACCTGACGATGCCGAAGCTTGATGGCTACGGCCTGCTTGAACGCGTGCGTTCGTCGCGCGTGCAGCGCATCGCCGACATTCCGGTGATCATGATTTCCGGAGACGAAGACGACGCCGCACGCGAACGTGCACGCGAACTGGGCGCGACCGACTTCATCACCAAGGGCATCGGCACGGTCGAACTGATTGCGCGCATCGAATCGGCCAGCCGCCTCAACAGCACGCGACGTCAGCTCGCCGACAGCCGCGAAGCGCTGGCCGCAGCGTCGCCGATCGACCCCGATTCCGGCATGGCGACGCCGCAGTACATGGAAATCCACGGCGCCCAGCTGCTGTCCGCGGCGGTTCGCCAGCGTGGCGAGGTCAGCGTGCTGATCGTCGGCATCGATAATTTCGGCGACATCGTGCGCAGCTTCGGCCGGCACGTGACCGACCTGATCATGCGCAAGCTGGCCAAGGTGCTGGCGACCAAGGTGCGGCGGGAAGACACCTTTTCGCAGATCGGCGAGGGCCAGTTCGCGATCATCACGCCGGACATCAGCCTGGCCAGCGCGGAACAGTTCGCCAATCGCATGCGCACCGTGATCGCCGCGACCGCCATGCAGTACCGCGGCCAGACGCTGCGCATCAGCCTGAACATCGGTGTGGCGAACAGCCTGTCCGACAATGCCGACTCGGTGTCGCAGATGCTCGGGCTGGCGGTGGCGCGCGCCGACATGGCGCAGCGCGAGGGCGGCAACGCGGTGCGCAGCAGTGGCGGCGAGCCGCAGAAGTTCGCCTGGACAGCCGGCATCGTGAGTATCGAGCGCGCGCTGCTGCTGATCAAGTCCGGGGCGTCCGACGAGATCGATGCCCAGCTTCCGGCGCTGATCTACCGGCTGCTGCCGCTGCTCGAATTGATTGGCGTCAAATACGATTGCGACATTCCGCTCGACTGCTTGCGCGGGCATGCAAGCGAAGCCGATACTTCGATCGTTGATAAAAAATAATATCTGCAGGACGGCGCAGGTCAGAGGAGGAAGCATGTCAGCAAGTACCGATTTTCACGCGCGTTCAATTTCCCAACGCGACACGTTCTGGGCCGAACAGGCCCGCCTGATCGACTGGCAGGAGGCCCCGCAGCAAACCTGCGACTTTTCCCGGCCACCTTTTGCAAAGTGGTTCGTCGGCGGCAGCACCAATCTCTGTCACAACGCGGTCGACCGCCATGCCGCGACGCGGCCCGACGCGGCGGCACTCATTTTCGTCTCGACCGAAACCGGTATCGAAAAGACTTACTCGTTCGCCGAACTGCAGCGCGAGGTCGAGCGCATGGCCGCGATGCTGCTGTCGCTCGGAGTCGCGCGCGGCGACCGGGTGCTGATCTACATGCCGATGATTGCCGAAGCGGCCTTCGCCATGCTCGCCTGCGCGCGCATCGGCGCCATCCACTCGGTGGTGTTCGGCGGCTTTGCATCCGGCTCGCTGGCCACCCGCATCGACGACGCCAAGCCGAAGGTCATCGTGTCGGCCGAAGCCGGCATGCGCGGCGGCAAGGTCGTGCCGTACAAGCACCTGCTCGACGAAGCCTGTTCGCTGGCCGAATTCCCGCCGGCACGCGTGCTGATGGTGAACCGAGGACTGGAAAAGGATTTCCCGGTGGTGGTCGGACGCGACGTCGATTACGCCACGCTGCGCACCCACCACATGAATGCGAAAGTGCCGTGCGTGTGGCTCGAATCGAGCGAGCCGTCGTACATCCTGTACACCTCCGGCACCACCGGCAAGCCCAAGGGCGTGCAGCGCGATACCGGCGGCTATGCGGTCGCGCTGGCGGCATCGATGCAGCATATCTACTGCGGCCATCCCGGCGAAACGATGTTCACGACGTCGGACATCGGCTGGGTGGTCGGCCACTCGTACATCATCTACGGCCCGCTGATCGCCGGCATGGCGACGCTGATGTACGAAGGCACGCCGCTGCGCCCCGACCCGGGCATCTGGTGGAGCCTGGTCGAGAAATACAAGGTATCGGTCATGTTCTCGGCGCCGACCGCCGCGCGCGTGCTGAAGAAGCAGGACCCGGCCTATCTGAAGAAGCACGACATTTCGTCGCTGCGCCACATCTTCCTGGCCGGCGAGCCGCTGGACGAGCCGACCCACGAGTGGCTGATGAGCGCGCTCGACAAGCCGGTCATCGACAACTACTGGCAGACCGAAACCGGCTGGCCCATCCTGTGCGAACTGCCGGGTGTCGAAAAGACGGCGATCCAGCTCGGTTCGCCCGGTCATCCGGTGTACGGCTACGACCTGCGCATCTTCCGCGAGGACGGTACCGAGTGCGGGCCGAACGAGAAGGGCATTGTCGGCATCGTGCCGCCGCTGCCGCCGGGCTGCCTGTCGACCATCTGGGGCGATGACGAGCGCTTCGTGCGCACCTACTTCTCGCTGTTCAAGTCGCCGCTGGTGTATTCGTCCTTCGACTGGGGCATCCGCGACGATGCCGGCTATCACAAGATACTCGGCCGCACCGACGACGTGATCAACGTCGCCGGCCACCGGCTCGGCACGCGCGAAATCGAGGAGGCGATCCAGGCGCATGCCGGCGTGGCCGAAGTGGCCGTGGTCGGTGTGGCGGACAACCTGAAGGGCCAGTTGCCGATGGCGTTCGCCGTGGTCAAGGATGCCAGCCGGGTGGCCACGCCTGAAGGTCGCGCATCGATGGAAAAGGAAGTGATGCAGACGGTCGACAACCTGCTCGGCGCCATCGCACGGCCCGGCCGGGTGCTGTTCGTCAATGGCCTGCCGAAGACACGCTCGGGCAAGATGCTGCGCCGCTCGATCCAGGCCATCGCCGAAGGGCGCGACCCGGGTGACCTGACCACGCTGGACGACCCGACCACGCTCGACCAGATCCGCCAGTCGCTCGGCTGAGCCACTGACCGCCGACGCGTACGCGTCAGCCCGGCATGCCGCTGATGCGGCTCATCAGCGCGGCGGCGTTATGCACGTCGTAGCGCTGCATCAGCTGGGCGCGGATCTTCTCCACGGTGCGCGGACTGATGCCCAGTTCGCGCGCGCATTCCTTCGAGGTCAGGCCGCGTGTCATCGCCGACAGCACTTCGCGCTGGCGCAGGCTCAGCGTGTCCACGGTGCCGCTGACGCGCAGCGGTTCGAACAGCCAGCTCGCGCGCCGGTACGGGTCGCTGCGGTCGAGCGCATTGCCCAGCACGCGGAACCAGCGCAGCCCGCCGTCGCGCAGCCGCATCAGTCGCTCGTCTTCATACGTCCCCGATTCGAACAGCGCCTGCCAGCCGCGCTCGCCGACCCGCTCGAATTCGCTGGTCGTCGGGTACAGCACGGCCATGCTCTGGCCGATCAGCGCCGTGCGCGGATAGCCGAAACTGGCGGCGAAGCGGTCGTTGCACCACTCGATGCGGCGCTGCGAGGTCAGCACCATACCCAGCGGACAGAGGTCGGCCGCCTGGTCGGTGGCGGTGGAATCGGGCATCAATGAAGACATATCGGGCTCGGCAGGGCGTAGTTCTGCGACTGGCGGAGGTGTACGGGCGCGCCTAATGTATACCCGATCCGCCGGCCGCCCAATGGGGCCGGTTTTCGCCACCGAATTTCGCCACAGAAGGCCGCCCTGCGCGGCCGCGGGAGACAGTCCATGATCGATCTGACCGGTTTTGCCCACACGCCGTTTGCCCGGCGCCCCGACGCAGATGTCGAAACCCTGATGGCGGAAGTCGCCGCCGAGGCGATTGCCGACGCCGGTCTCGAACCGGCCGACATCGACGCCGTGGTGGTCGGCCACTTCGGCGTCGGCATGGTGAAGCAGGGTTTCGTGGCCGGTCTGTCGGCCAATCTGCTGCCCGGCCTGCGCATGACGCCGGCGGTGCGGGTCGAGAACGCCTGCGCCAGTGGCAGCGCCGCGGTGCATCAGGGCGCGCTCGCCATCCGTGCCGGCACCGCCCGGCGCGTGCTGGTGATCGGCGTCGAGGTGATGTCGCAGCTGTCCACCCGCGACGTCGGCAACGCGCTGCTGCGCGCGTCCTACTACAAGGACGAGGCTGAAACGCCGGCCGGATTCGCCGGCATGTTCGGCGTCATCGCCGACCGCTATGCCGAACGCTTCGGCGATCCGCGCGACGCGATGGCGCGCATCGCGTCGAAGAATCACGACAACGCGGCGCACAACCCGCTGGCGCAGTACCGAAATCCGCTCAGCGTCGAATTCTGCGCGACCGAATCGGAAAAGAATCCGCGTGTTGTCGGCCGCCTGCTGCGCACCGACTGTTCGCCGATTTCCGATGGCGCGGCGGCCATCGTGCTGTGCGACAGCGACGCGCACGACGGCAGCCGGCCCTTCGTGCGCCTGCGCGCCACGGCGCAGGCCAACGACATCATGCCGACGTCGCAGCGCGACATGAGCGAACTGGCCGGCGCGCGCGTCGCCTGGCAGCGCCTGCTCGATTCGGCAAAGCTCACGCTCGATGACCTCGACAGCGTGGAAGTGCATGACTGCTTCACCATCGCCGAACTGATGATGTACGAAGCCATCGGCCTGACGCCGCCCGGCGGCGGTCACCGCGCGCTGGAAGAGGGCTGGGTGCATGCCGGCGGCAAGCTGCCGGTCAATCTGTCCGGCGGCCTTAAAACCAAGGGCCACCCGATCGGCGCCACCGGCGTATCGATGCATGTCATCAGCGCGTGGATGCTGCTCGGCCGCTTCCGCGCCGACGTCTTGCCGGACGCGCGCTTCGCCGGCATCCTCAACATGGGGGGCGCCAGCGTGGCCAACTACGGTTCCATTCTCGAACGCGTGCGGTAAGCGGTCCGGTCGGGCAGCCCATAAAACCAAGATCAACGGAGAGAGAGCACCCATGAACATCGCACTGTGGCTTCAGCGTACCGCGCAGCAATACCCCGATCGTCCCGCCATCGCCCTCGGTCGCGAGGTGCTGTGGAACTACCGCGGATTCGCAGAGAGCGCAGCGCGCTTCGCGACCTGGCTGCGTGCGCAGGGTGTCGCGCCGGGCGACCGGGTGGCGCTGTTCATGTACAACACGCCTGACTACCTGCCGCTGATGTGGGGCGCCTGGTGGGCCGGCGTGGCCGTGGTGCCGATCAATGCCAAGCTGCATGCCAAGGAAGCCGCCTTCATCTGCAGCCACAGCGGTTCGAAGATCGTGTTCTGCGGCGCCGATGCGCGCGACGAGCTCGAGGTCGTGCTGCGCGATGGCGGCAATGCGGTGCCGGTGCTGTCGTCGTTCGGATTCCTGCGCGATGCGTCCATCGCACCGTCGGCCATCGAGCCGCGCGGCGACACCGATCCGGTGTGGCTGTTCTATACCAGCGGCACGACCGGCCGGCCCAAGGGCGTGAACCTGTCGCTGCGCCAGCTGCGCTGGACCTGCATGGGCTATCTGTCCAGCGTGCAGGCGCTGGCACCGGGCGACGTGGCGCTGCATCCGGCGCCGATGTCCCATGGCGGCGGCCTGTTCCACCTGCCTTACGTCATGCAGGCCGGCATCAATGTGGTGCCCGAATCGGGTGGCTTCGACGCGCAGGAATGCTTCGATCTCGCCGCCCACTGGACGGAAGCGTCCTTCTTCGCCGCGCCGACCATGGTGCGCCGCCTGATCGACGTGGTGAAGAAGACCGGCCAGCGTCCGACCGGCCTGGCCACCATCTGCTACGGCGGCGGCCCGATGTATCTGGCCGACCTGGAAGAGGCACTGGAACTGATCGGCCCGCACTTCGCGCAGATCTACGGTCAGGGCGAGTGCCCGATGATGATCACCGTGATGCCGCGCGCACTGATCAACGACCCGACGCAGCCGCGCTACCGCGAGCGCCTGGCGTCGGTCGGCTTCGCGCAGTCCATGGTCGAAGTGGCGGTGGTCGATGCGCAGGGCAAGGACGTGCCGACCGGCGAAACCGGCGAGATCCGCGTGCGCGGCGAAGCGGTCATGAATGGCTACTGGGACAACCCGGAAGCGACCGCCGCCTCCATCGTCGACGGCTGGCTGTACACCGGCGACGTCGGCCGGCTCGACGAAGACGGCTTCCTGACGCTGCTTGACCGCAGCAAGGACCTGATCATCAGCGGCGGCAGCAACATCTATCCGCGCGAGGTCGAAGAAGCGCTGCTGACCCACGAATCGGTGGCCGAAGTGGCGGTGATCGGTCGCCCCGACCCGGAATGGGGTGAGGTGGTGATTGCCTTCGTCGTCACCCGCCAGCCGATGACCGCGGCCGAACTGGACGCGCACTGCCTGACCGAAATCGCGCGTTTCAAGCGGCCCAAGCACTATCGCTTCGTCGATGAACTGCCGAAGAACAACTACGGCAAGGTGCTGAAGACGGCGCTGCGCGAGATGGATGCACAGTCGTAACGGCCACCGGCAGGGACGACGCGTCGCAAGGACGCGCAGGGACGGATCGTCCGGAGCTCAGGCCGGCTGTCCGGAGTCCTGACGCGCCGCCCGCGCGGCGGCGTGCGTCAGCGCAGCGACCGGTAGTGGTCGAGCACCTTCGGCACGTAACGCAGGGTTTCCGCGAACGGCGGCACCCGGCGGCCGTGCCGCTCGACCGCGCCTTCGCCGGCGTTGTAGGCGGCCAGTGCCAGTTCGAGCTGATTGTCGAAGCGCGCCATCAGGTCGCGCAGGTAGAGCGCGCCGCCGAGCAGGTTCTGGTCCGGATCGAAGCGGTCGGTCACGCCGTAGCGGCGTGCCGTGTCCGGCATCAGCTGCATCAATCCGGCCGCACCCTTGGGTGACACGGCCTTCGGGTTGTAGGCCGATTCGACTGCAATCACCGCATTGAGCAGCCCGGCTTCGACGCCGGTACGGCCCGCCACGCGCGCAATGCGCTGTTGGTGCGCCGCAGCAGCCGCGGACCGCCCGACCGTCCGGCCGACGCTTGCCGGGGCACCTGCCGAACGCGACTCCAGCAGCAGTTCATAGCCGTCGCCGACCGGCGTATCGGTGAGATGCAGCGTGCCCTCACCATCTTCGCGCGCGTAAATGTCCGCCTGTGCCGGCGCGGCACTCAGCAGACAGCACAGCGAGAGGATCAGTTTGGTCGGTCGATTCATCTGAAGGAAACACACGCCCGGTAAAGTGTCGAGTATTGCAATCTTGCTGCCGCAAGGTTTCGCTCATGTTGCACTGCCCGCAAACGCTTGCTGCCGCATGGCCGGCACAGCTAGACTAAGTCAATGATGACACGTAACGAATTCCCGGACAGACCCGTTCCCGGCTCCATGCAAGACGCGGTTCGAGGTGCCACTCCCGGCCGCGCGGTGCAACGCGGCTTCACCCTGCTCGAACTGCTGGTCGTGATGGTCATCATCGGTCTGCTGGCCGGTTATGTCGGTCCGCGCTACTTCAGCCAGATCGGCAAATCCGAAGTGAAGGCGGCGCGCGCCCAGATGGATGCGCTTGAAAAGTCGCTCGACCAGTACAGACTGGATAACGGCCGCTACCCGACGACGGAAGAGGGCCTGAAGGCGCTGGTCGAACGCCCGGCCACGGCGCCCAAGTGGGGCGGCCCCTATCTGAAGAAGGCGGTGCCGCCGGATCCGTGGGACCGCCCGTACATCTATCGCGCGCCGGGCGAACACGGCGAATACGATCTCAGCTCGCTGGGCAAGGACGGTCAACCGGGCGGCAGCGACGAAGCCGCCGACATCACGAACTGGTGACATGCTTTTCCGCATCCGGGCCCTCGACGTCACCAACCGCATCACGCAGCTTCAGATCGAGGCGTCGGACGAAATCTCCGCCCGCGCCCAGGTTCAGGCCGACGGCCTGACCGTTCTGTCGGCTGCGCGTGCGCGCACGCTCAGCTTCACGCGCCAGCGCTTCCCGGTGCTGCTGTTCTGTCAGGAACTGCTGGCACTGCTGCGCGCCGGCCTGTCGCTGGTCGAAGGGCTGGAGGTGATGGCGGACAAGGAAGGCCGCACGCTGTCGCGCACCGTGCTCACCGCGCTGATCGATGCGCTGCGCCAGGGCAAGACGCTGTCGATGGCGATGGCTGCGCAGACCTCGGTGTTCCCCGATCTGCTGGTGGCGATGATCCGCGCCTCGGAACGCACCAGCGACCTCGACCAGGCGCTCGAACGTTACGTCGCCTACAGCGAACAGCTCGAAAGCGTGCGCGGCAAGCTGGTTGCCGCGGCGACCTATCCGGTCATCCTGCTGGTGG
Organism: Methyloversatilis sp.; assembly: GCA_016791045.1. Lineage (GTDB taxonomy): Bacteria > Pseudomonadota > Gammaproteobacteria > Burkholderiales > Rhodocyclaceae > Methyloversatilis. The sequence continues at coordinate 37,341 of JAEUNO010000041.1, forward strand.
TCGGCCTGCTGGTCGTCATGTTCCTGCTGGCCTTCGTCGTGCCGCAGTTTTCCAAGGTATATGAAGACATTTCGACCGAACTGCCGCTGGCGTCGCAGTGGCTGCTCGCCTGGGGTCACTTCGTCAAGGCCAATTCCGGTGCGCTCGGCATTGCGGTGATCGCCGTCGTCGTCGGGCTCGGCTGGACGCTGCGCCAGCCCGCTTTCCGGCAGGGCCTGATGGCGCAGCTCGAACGCCTGCCCGGCATCGGCGACCGCATGCGCATCTTCCGGCTGGCGCGCTTCTTCCGTACGGTCGGCATGCTGCTGCGCGGCGGCATTCCGGTCGTGCAGTCGCTCGAACTGGTGCGCGAACTGCTGCCGCTGCCGATGCAGCAGAGCCTGTCGCGCGCGCTGCTGTCGATCCGCGAAGGCCGCTCGGCGTCCGATGCCTTCACCGAAGTCGGCCTGAGCACCGCCGTGGCGTCGCGCATGCTGCGTGTCGGCGAGCGGGCGGGCAACCTGGGCGACATGATGGAACGCATCGCCGCCTTCCACGACGAGGAAATGACGCGCTGGCTCGACCGCGCCACCCGCCTGTTCGGTCCGCTGCTGATGCTGGGCATCGGACTGGCGATCGGCGGCGTCGTCGTGCTGATGTACATGCCCATCTTCCAGCTCGCGGAAAGCCTGCAATGAACGCGCCCCTGCCAGCCGGCGCGCCGCAGGGCGTGCCCGCCGACCTGATCGCCCGTGCCCGGCTGCGTGCCGGACGCGGCTCGGTCATGCAGGCGCTGATCGACCTGTCGGGCGACACGCCCGATGCGATGTGCGCCCGCGTCGCCGTCCAGCTCGGCCTGCCGGCGATGAACAGCGCCGCGCTCAACGCGCTCACGCCGTCGCTCGAACGCATCCGCTTTTCCGAGGCGCTGGCGCGTGCCGTGCTGGTGGCCGTCGACGAATCCGGCCACCTGATCGCAGTGGTGGCCGACCCGTACGACGGCGCGCTGCAGGACTGGCTGGCCGCGACGCTGCCGGCCCGTTTCGAACTGCGCGTGGCCACGCGCGACGACATCACCGCCGCACTGGCGCGCTATGAAGACAGCCAGCGCGCCTCCACCGGCCTGCTCGACGACAGCGACCGGGTCAGCGCCAGTTCGGCCGAAGTGCTGTCGCTGGCGCGCATCGCCGACGACGCCAGCCCGGTCGTGCGGGTGGTCAATTCCACGCTGTACGACGCGCTGAAGCAGTCGGCGTCCGACATCCACCTCGAATCGGTGCCGGCCGGCATGCAGGTGAAGTACCGCATCGACGGCGTGATGGTGCGGATCGGCCAGATCGCCGGCGCCGACACCGCCGAGCAGGTGGTGTCGCGCATCAAGGTGCTGGCCGAACTCGACATCGCCGAGCGGCGCGTGCCGCAGGATGGTCGCTTCAAGGTGGCCTACGCCGGGCGCGACATCGACCTGCGCGTGTCCATCATGCCCAGCGTGCATGGCGAAGACGCCGTGCTGCGGGTGCTCGACAAGGACCACCTGACGCAGGAGCTGCAGGCGCTGTCGCTGGAAAGCCTGGGCTTCGACGACATCGCGCGCGCCGCCATGCGCAAGCTGGCGGCCGAGCCCTACGGCATGCTGCTGGTGACCGGCCCGACCGGTTCCGGCAAGACGACCTCGCTGTACGCGACCATCGGCGAAATCAACCACGGGCTCGACAAGATCATCACCATCGAAGACCCGGTCGAGTACCAGCTGCCCGGCGTGCTGCAGATTCCGGTGAACGAGAAGAAGGGCCTCACCTTCGCGCGCGGCCTGCGCTCGGTGCTGCGGCACGACCCGGACAAGATCATGGTGGGCGAAATCCGCGACGGCGAAACCGCCGAAATCGCGGTGCAGGCGGCGCTGACCGGCCACCTCGTGCTGACCACGGTGCACGCCAACAACGTGTTCGACGTGATCGGCCGCTTCCTGCACATGGGCGTCGATCCGTACAACCTGGTGTCGGCGCTCAACGGCATCGTCGCCCAGCGCCTGCTGCGCCTGAACTGCCGGCACTGTTCGGTCGCCCAGCAACCCGATGCCGCACTGCTGGCCGAATCCGGTCTGGCCGACGCCGTCGGCTACGACTATCGCGCCGGCACCGGCTGCGGCCATTGCCGCGGCACCGGCTACAAGGGCCGGCGCGCCATTGCCGAGTTGCTGGTGCTCGACGACGAACTGCGCGAGCTGATCGTGACGCGCGCGCCGATGCGGCAATTGAAGGAGGCCGCGCGGGCGCGCGGCACGCGCACGCTGCGCGAAGCGGGGCTGGTGCTGGTGGCCAGTGGTGAAACCAGTCTGACGGAATTGAATCGTGTCACTTTTGTCGTCTAGGGCGCTGCTGCTCGAGGTCGGTCCGCACGGCCTGTCGCTGGCGCGCGCGGGCGAACGCCTGCACGCCGACCCGCAGCCGCTGGCGCACGACACGCTGGCCGCTGCGCTGGCGCGCATTCCGGCCGCGGCCACGCCGCGTCGCGCCGCAGTCGAGGTGTCGATCGACAACGCGTGGACGCGCTGGCAGGTGATCGACCTGCCGCCCGGCGTGGCCGGGCGCGACGAGGTGCAGGCGCTGGTGCGCGCCCGCATGATGGAAGTGTTCGGCACCGCCGCGCAGGGCTGGACCGTTGCCTGGGATGCCCGGCCCGCCGAGCGCGTGCTGGCCTGCGGCATGGACACGGCACTGGTGCAGGCGCTGGTGGCCTGGGCAGCGGCGACCGGCGTGCGGCTGGTCAGCATGCAGCCGGCCTGGTTGCGCGCCTATGCGGCCTTCGGCGGCAGTGCCGCGCTGGGCGGTTTCGCGCAGCTTCAGCAGGGCTGGCTGTGCATGGGCCTGTGGTCCGACGGACGCTGGCTGCACATGCGCGGCGAGGCACTGGACGATCCGGCCGCGCTGCCGGCGCTGCTCGAGCGTCGGCTCAGTCTGTTCGACGGTGCGCTCGATGGCGGCCAGCTGTTCGTCCAGGGCGCGCCGTCGATGAATCTGCCGCGCGGCTGGCGCTCCGTGGCCGGCGGGGTGGTTGCATGAAGCTGCCATCGATGGGCCGGCCGGGCGCACGGCCACCAACCCCCGAACTCGATTTCGTTCAGCGTCGCCACGCGCCGGGCTGGCTCGGCTGGCTGCTGCTGGCCGTCGGCGCGGTTGCCGCCTTTGCGTCGTTCGACCGCTGGCAGACCACCGAAGATGAAGTCGCCGCCTTGCGCGACGACAACCGGCGTGCCGCACGCAAGGCCGAACAGGCGCGCGTGCTGGCGCGCCGCGAACAGGATGATCCGGCGCTGCGCGCGCGCATCGACGTGGCGCGCAAGCTGTCGCTGCAGCGCGCGCGCGAATGGCAGCCGCTGTTCGCCGAACTGGAAGCGCGCGGCAAGGACGTGGCGCTGCTGTCGGTCGAGCCCGATGCGGCACGCGGTGTGCTGCGCGTGACCGGCGAGGCGCGCGACCTCAATGCGCTGTTCGCCTATGCCGAATCCTTCGCCGATGCGCAGGCGGTCGGTGCGCCGCGCATCGAGGTGTTCGAACTGAAGGAGCGCGACGGCCTGCAGGTGGTCGCGTTTTCGCTGCGTCTGCAGTGGAGGGGCGCATGAACATGCTGCGCGCCCGTCTGATGTATGCCGCATCGCGTGCCGGCTGGGCGGGCGCGCTCGGCGTGGCGCTGCTCGCCTTCGCGCTGGCCATCCATTTCGGCGCCACGGCGCCGCTCGAAGCCGAACTGGGTGGGCTGGAAGACGAACGCAGCGCGCTGGCCGAGCGCCTGTCGCTGGGTCGTACCGTCGAATCGCCGCGCGAACAGCTCGACCGCTTCGACGCCTCGCTGGTGCCACGGGCGCGCATGCCCTCCATCCTCGAAGCGCTGTCGCAGGCGGCCGGGCGCAACAAGCTCGTGCTGGCGCGCGTCGAAAGCCGCGAATCGCAGCCGGTCGGCGCCGGCTATGCGCGGCAGGAATATCTCTTTCCGCTGCGCGGCAGCTATCCCGCGCTGCGCACCTGGCTGGCCGAAATCCAGCAGGTGTCGCCGGCCGTGCTGGTGGAGGAGGTCGTGCTGCGCCGCGAAGACATCGCGCGCGGCACTGTCGATGCCAGCGTGCGCGTGTCCATCCTGATGAAGGACGCGCCATGAACCGCGGCCTGATTGCGGCACTTGTCGCCACGCTGGCGGCGGTGTGGTACGTCGCCGGCATGGACGATGCAGGCGATGTCGAGCCGGCGACGCCCGACAGCCGTCGCCCGTCCAGTGCCGCGCGCGCCGTGGCGGCGGCGGGCGAGGCGCCGGGTGTGCTGATCGCCGACGCACCGGTACGCGCGGCCGCCGAAGTCGGTCGCGACCTGTTTGCCTCGCACAGCTTCCTGCCGCCCGCGCCATCACCGGCGGCACTCGCGGCCGCAGCCGCGCGCAAGGGGCCGCCGCCGGCGCCGGTCGCGCCGCCGCTGCCGTTCCGCTATCAGGGCAAGCTGATGGAGGAGGGCGGCATCACCGTGTTTCTCGCCCAGGGCGACCGCATCCTGCCGGCGCGCGCCGGCGACCTGCTGAACAACCAGTACCGTGTTGAATCGGTGACGGCTGCGGCCATCACCTTCATGTTCGAACCGCTCAAGCAGCGGCAGACCCTGACCATCGGAAGCGCCCCATGACTGCATTCCAGCCGGCCCGCCTGCGCGCGCTGCTTTTCGCGTTCCTCGCCGTCACCCTTGCCGGGTGCGCCACCAATCAGGCGTTCGAGGACGGCAAGAAGGCGCTGATCAGTGGCGAACAGGAACGTGCGCTCAGCCTGTTCGAACAGGCGACCAAGGAAGCGCCCGATAACCCCGAATTCCGCGCCACCTTCTTCCGCCAGCGCGAAGTCGCCGTATCCAAGTTGCTGGCGCAGGCGGAGAACGCCCGTCTGGCCGGCCGGCGCGACGAAGCCACCGCAGCGCTCGACAAGGCGCAGACGCTCGACCCGCGCAACCAGCGCGCCCAGTTCATCCGTGACCAGATGACGCGCGGCGTGCGGCATGACGCCATGGTGCGCGAAGCGAGCACGCTGCTCGAACGCAAGGACATGGGCGGCGCCGAGGCGCGCCTGCGCAATGTGCTCGAACAGGACAACACGCACACCGCCGCGCGCGAAATGCTGCGCGAGGTCGAGCAGGCCCGCCCGAAGCAGACCTCGCCGGCCGAGCTGGGTGGCCTGTTCCAGAAGCCGGTGACGCTGGAATTCCGCGATACCTCGCTGCGCAATGTGTTCGAGGCGATCGCGCGCTCGACCGGCATCAACTTCGTGTTCGACAAGGACGTGCGGCCCGACCTGAAGGTGACGCTGTTCGTGCGCAACACGACCGTGGCCGAGGTGATGCGGCTCATCCTGATCACCAACCAGCTCGAACGCAGCGTGCTGTCGGACAACACCGTGCTGATCTACCCGAACACCGCCGCCAAGCAGCGCGAGTACAAGGAAATGGTCACGCGCACCTTCTTCCTCGTCAATGCCGAAGCCAAGCAGGTGCAGAACCTGATCAAGACCGTGGTGAAGACCAAGGATATCTATATAGATGAGCGCATCAATCTCATCGTGATGAAGGACACCGCCGATGCGGTGCGTCTGGCCGAACAGCTGGTGGAATCGGTCGATGTGGCCGAACCCGAAGTGATGCTGGAAGTCGAGGTGCTCGAAGTCAGCAGCAACAAGCTGAAGGAACTGGGGCTGGATTTCCCGGACCAGATCGGCTTCGGCGCGCTGCGTTCGCAGCAGCAGGTGATCCAGCAGTCGACCGCGGCCGGCGTGACCAGCAACGTCGTGCAGCTGCCCGGCCAGGAAATCGCGCCCGGCGTCGTGCCGCTGAGCGACATCAGCGACCTCACCGGCTACATTTCCAATCCGGGTCTGATCCTGAACCTGCGCAAGCAGGACGGCTCGGCCAACCTGCTGGCCAATCCGCGCATCCGCGTGAAGAACAAGGAAAAGGCCAAGGTGCACATCGGCGAAAAGCTGCCGGTGTTCACGACCACCTCGACCGCCAACGTCGGCGTGTCGGCGTCGGTCACCTATCTCGATGTCGGTCTGAAGCTCGACGTCGAGCCGCTGATCCACCTCGAAGACGACGTCGACATCAAGATGACGCTCGAAGTGTCGAGCGTGGTGCGCGAAGTGCAGGGCCCGCAGAGCTCGCTCGCCTACCAGATCGGCACCCGGTCGACCGCGACCGCGCTGCGTCTGAAGGATGGGGAAACGCAGATTCTCGCCGGTCTGATTTCCGATGAAGAACGGTCCAGCGCGTCGCGCCTGCCCGGGCTGGGCGATCTGCCCATCATCGGCAAGCTGTTTTCGAGCGAGCGCAACAGCACCAACAAGACCGAAATCGTGCTGCTGATCACCCCGCGCATCGTGCGCAACCTGAACCGCCCGGCGCACATCCTGCCGGCGCTGGCCGCCGGTACCGAAGCCGCCGTGGGTGCGCCGTCGCTGTCGGTGCGCAAGACCGGCAAGGATCAGGGCGTGCGGCTGTCGAGTTCGGGCGGCGGTGGTGCCGCCGTGGCCGCGCCGATCGCGCGCCCGCTGGTGCCCGAGCCGGCGGAACCGGGCCCGGGCGACGAACCGTCGAACGCCGCAGCACAGGTCGAACTGCGCATGCAATCGACCGGCGAGGCGGCCATCGGCGGCGAAGCGGGCGTGACCGTGTCGATGACGGTGCCGGTCGGCGCCCAGCCGGCAACGGTCGAGCTGGTGTATGACCCGAACGTGCTGACGGCGCAGGGCAATGTCACCGCGCCGGGCCGGACGACGGTCAGCATCGCCGGCGGCGACGGTCAGGAGGCACGCAGCGAGGTGCGCTTCCGGGTCAGCCCGACGGCACCGATCGGTAGCACCAGCGTGCAGATCGGCAGCGTCACATTGCTCGGTGCCGACGGCAACCCGCTGCCCGTGTCGCCGCCGTCACCGGCGGATATCACGATCAAGCCCTGACGTTGCGTGTGTGCTGTGAGGGACGCCGCGCTTGCTGCGATGGTCATGGCGCCGATCGCGACCGGGGGTCGCTCCTACAGGGGCGGCACGCTTTTGTAGGAGCGAGCCCCGCTCGCGATGCCACCCTCCGAACACGCGCAGGCGCACGATCAACGCGCGGATCGCGACCGGGGGTCGCTCCTACAGGGGCGGCGCGGTTCCCGTAGGAGCGAGCCCCGCTCGCGATTCCACCCGTCAAATACATGATGTCGCACGATCAACGCGCCGATCGCGACCGGTGGTCGCGCCTACACCGGAGGCGCGGTTCCCGAAGGAGCGAGCCCCGCTCGCGATTCCACCCGTCAAATACATGATGTCGCATGATCAACGCGCCGATCGCGACCGGGGGTCGCGCCTACAGCGGAGGCGCGGTTCCCGTAGGAGCGAGCCCCGCTCGCGATCCCACCCGTCAAATACATGGTGTCGCACGATCAACGCGCTGATCGCGACCGTGGGTCGCTCCTACAGCGTAGGCACGGTTTTGTAGGAGCGAGCCCCGCTCGCGATTCCACCCGTCAAATACATGATGTCGCATGATCGACGCGCTGATCGCGACCGGGGGTCGCTCCTACAGCGGAGGCACGTTTCCTGTAGGAGCGAGCCCTGCTCGCGATCCGGTCCGCGAACAGGTGATGGCGCGTGACTGACGCACTGATCGCGACCGAGGGTCGCGCCTGCCGTGTTTGCGCGGTGGCGTCGCCGTGAACGAAAAAAGGAAGGCAGCGCCTTCCTTTTTTGCTTTCAGCCGAACAGGTATCAGCCGGCCTTGCGGTGGGCGCGGGCTTCCTTCTTCAGGCGCTTGAAGGTTTCCGGATCGGTCGCGCGCAGATATTCGACGACATCCATGTCTTCGCGACGGATCTTGCTGATGTCGATCTGTTCGACATGAACCAGACGCAGCAGAGCCTGAACTGGTTTGGGCATATTGCGGCCGCTTTCGTAGCGGGAACCGCCGCTCTGCGTCACGCCGAGGCGCGACCAGAATTGCGACTGGTTCATGCCCAGCTTCTTGCGAATCTCTCGTGCGTCGATGGTGTCACTGGATTTCATGCTCGTTGTCCTTGAAAAAAGTGGATGGCGACCCAGCCGCGCCTGCCTTGAAAGTCCGGTCCGGGCGACTTGCTGATTCGCATAAATATGCCGCTTTCCCCTATCACTAAAGTCATAGGAGAAATTCAGTATAAATGAACACATCGTCCTGCATCAAACAGATTTGCATATTTTTGCAACTCGATTTGATGCGTGAAAAGCGGGTACGTCGACTGGTCCTCGAGCCTGTCTTCCGGTCATCCCTCGCGAGCGCAGCGCGGCATGCAGCCGTGGCGGATCGGTTACAATCGCCGGTTTTCGTACAACGTTGCGGAAGTACAGATGGCCCTCATAGTCCAGAAATACGGCGGTACGTCGGTCGGCAAGCCCGACCGCATCAAGAGCGTGGCGCGCCGCGTCGCGCGCTACGTTGCACGCGGCGATCAGGTTATCGTCGTGGTGTCGGCGATGAGCGGCGAAACCAACCGACTGCTCGGTCTTGCGAAAGAGGTGTCTCCGGCGCCTGATCCGCGGGAACTCGACGTGCTCGCGTCGACCGGCGAACAGGTCACCATCGGCCTGCTGTCGATGGCGCTGAAGGATCTCGGCCTGAAGGCGCGCAGCTACACCGGCGGCCAGGTGCGCATCCTGACCGACAGTGCCTTCACCAAGGCGCGCATCCTGTCGATCGACGAACGCAACATCCGGCGCGATCTCGACGACGGCAATGTCGTCGTGGTGGCCGGCTTCCAGGGCGTGGACGCCGACGGCAACATCACGACGCTCGGCCGCGGCGGTTCAGACACCACCGGCGTTGCGCTGGCGGCGGCCCTGAAGGCCGACGAGTGCCAGATCTTCACGGACGTCGACGGTGTGTACACCACCGACCCGCGCATCGTCCCCGAAGCGCGCCGGCTCGACCGCATCACCTTCGAGGAAATGCTCGAAATGGCGAGCCTCGGCTCCAAGGTGCTGCAGATCCGCTCGGTCGAGTTCGCAGGCAAGTACAAGGTCAAGCTGCGCGTGCTGTCCAGTTTCGAGGACGAGGGCCACGAAGGTCCGGGTACGCTGATTACTGTCGAGGAAGAAGCCAATATGGAACAACCCATCATTTCCGGCATCGCGTTCAACCGCGACGAAGCCAAGATCACCGTTCTGGGCGTGCCTGACCGCCCGGGCATCGCCTACCAGATCCTCGGCCCCATCGCCGACGCCAACATCGACGTCGACATGATCATCCAGAACGTCGGCCACGACGGCTCGACCGATTTCTCGTTCACGGTCAATCGCGGCGAATTCACCAAGGCGATGGAAATCGTCGAAGGCGTGCGCCAGCACATCGGCGCCCGTGAAATCAAGGGTGACAACAAGATCTGCAAGGTGTCGGCGGTCGGCGTCGGCATGCGTTCGCACCCGGGTGTCGCCAGCAAGATGTTCCGCACGCTGGCCGAAGAGGGCATCAACATCCAGATGATTTCGACCTCCGAAATCAAGGTTTCGGTGGTGCTCGACGAGAAGTATCTCGAACTCGCCGTGCGCGTGCTGCACCGCGCGTTCGAACTCGACCAGCCGGCGGCGTAATCCGCCCGGCAGGCGCGATGCGCGTTTGACCCGGGCAGGGTCAGGCGGTATGATTCGCGCGCTTTTGGAAGGACCGGAGGGGTGGCCGAGTGGTCGAAGGCACTCCCCTGCTAAGGGAGCATACGGGCCAAAACCTGTATCGAGGGTTCGAATCCCTCCTCCTCCGCCAGTTTCAGAGCTTGAACGGCAGTATATTTGTGCTAATATATTGCCTCTTTGCAGCGCGCCCGTAGCTCAGCTGGATAGAGTACTTGGCTACGAACCAAGGGGTCGGGCGTTCGAATCGCTCCGGGCGCGCCAACAACGCAAAGACAGTCGGAAAGAAAAGCCAGTCGTCAGACTGGCTTTTTTCTTTTGTGCGGTCGGGGATGAATGGCCGGGGCTGCGAAGGGGCCAAGGAGCGGACCAAAGAGCGGACCAAGGCGTTTCATGCGGCGATGCGCGCGACCGGCGCGCGGCCCTTCGCCCGTTGCGCCGCTGCCCACAGATCGCGCTGTGCCTGCAGGCGCAGCCAGTAACCGGGCGTGGTTCCAAGGGCTTCCGACAGCCGTAGATCCATGTCTGCGCTCACTGCAGCGTGCCCGTGCAGGATACGTGACAACATCACGCGACTGATTTCCAGGTGTGCAGCGAACGCCGTCACGCTCATGTTCAGGTCTTCAAGCCATCCGGCCAGAAGTTCGCCGGGCGGAGCGGGGTCATGCATGTCCATCGTTCAAGCCTCAGTGATAATCGACGTAATCCACCAGTTCGACGTTCGGGCCATCAAAGCGAAAAACCAGTCGCCAGTTCGCTTGAACTGTCACCGCGTGAAATCCAGCCCGATTTCCCACCAGCGAGTGCAGTCGCCACGATGGCCGCGCCAGATCGTCCGCGCTGGCCGCCGCGTTCAGCGCTGTCAGCAATTCGCGTAGTCGCTTGGCGTGCATCGGTTGAATACCGGCCTGCTTTCCACTGCGGAAGAAGGCCTCAAGCCCCTTGTGGCGAAACGAATTGATCATAAATCGTAAATCCATGCTTTACAACAAGGCGCTCGCCATCGATCCGGTGTTCATGGAAGAAAGCGCTTGAAGCCTTACATCGCACCCGCTCCGAAAAAACCGAAGCGAGAATCGCGACGCCTGAACGTCGTCAGGTTCATGTCTGACATCGCTGCAAGCGCTTCCAATTAAGCATGGCCCACGATTCTACCTATGCAAATGTCGTTGCAGGCGTTGTCCGATCTATGAACGCAGCGGCCTTGATCAAGCGCAAGGCGGATTCGCAGGCGGCATCCATGCTTGAAGTGTCGAAGGCACCCGCCTTCGCATCACATGGAGATGTGTCATGCCGAAGATCACCGATCTCATCAATCCCGGACTTCATCGCCCCACCGGACCGGTAGTGCGCCCGCCGCTGGAATTCGCCAAGGCGACCGTGATCCTGTTCGACGATGTGCCCGAGGGCACCGTGATCGACACCCAGTACAGCGCGAAGGGCGTGACCTTCGCGTCCATCACCACCAGCCCGGCCAAGCGCTGGCATGCCTACGCGCGTTCGGCCTGGGGCATGGAATCGGCCCCCAACGGCATTTCGGTGGTCGCGCCGCCCCAGCTCTGCATGTTCGACGCGCGCCAGGGCGGCATCGAGGCCGTCTTCGCCAAGCCGCAGCGATGGGTATCGATCGATGCCAAGCCGATGGAGGCGCCCGAAGGCATGACCGCGGCGACAGCGCAGCCTTTCCTCGAAGCCTATGACGCCGCGGGAAAGCTGCTTGGACGCGCCGAGTACCCGGTGGCGCACGGCGCTGCAGGGTGGGGTACATGGCAGATCGTGCTTTATTCGTCGACCACCGCCAATATCGCGAAGGTCATCTTCTCGTGCTCGCGCGACGGCAACACGCCGGTCTATGCGCTGTTCGACCGCTTTGCATTTGCGCCCGAACGTTCGCTGATCGCACGTCCGCTGGGCGGCTGACGCGATCGTCCATCCGATCCTGGATAACCACGCCATACAGAAGGCCACCACAGGCCCTGAGGAGAAACAAGTCATGAATCTGCCCCTGACCGCAGCACAACGTCAGCGCCTCGAAGAAATCCTGCGTCAGGAACATGGCGAACTGAGCGCACGACGCAAGGCATACCTCGGCGGCCTGACGCGCGCCGAGCATGCCCGCGAAGTGCTTCTTCAGGACGGCGACGACGCGCCGCAGCGCGCTTCCGACCGGGAAATCGATCTGCAGCGTGTCGAAGAAGACGTCGCACGCCTGGCCGACATCGACGCCGCGCTGCAGCGCATCGCCGAAGGCCGGTACGGTGTCTGCAGCGCGTGCGGCGAAGACATCCCGGCCGGACGGCTCGAAGTTGCGCCGTACACCCGGTACTGCGTCGCCTGCGAAGCGCAACGCGAACGCGGCCTCAAACCCGCCGCAAGCCTGTAGCGTCGGCGCCCGCCGTCCCGCACACCAGGCCACACCCCAAGGTACAGCAAGGCTTTTGCAGGAGCGAGCCATGCTCGCGATGCGGTCTCCGATGACGTGAGGGTGCGTGATTGACGTGGTGATCGCGACCGGGGGTCGCTCCTACAGGGGCGGCGCGGTTCTTGTAGGAGCGAGCCGTGCTCGCGATGCGGGCTTCGACTACGTGAGGGTGCGTGATTGACGTGTTGATCGCGACCGGGGGGCGCTCCTACAGGGGCGGTGCGGTTTTGTAGGAGCGAGCCCTGCTCGCGATGCGGTCTTCGAACAGGTGATGGCGCGTGATCAGCGTGTTGATCGCGACCGGGGGTCGCTCCTACAGGGGCGGCGCGGTTTTGTAGGAGCGAGCCATGCTCGCGATGCGGTCTCCGATGACGTGAGGGTGCGTGATTGACGTGTTGATCGCGACCGGGGGTCGCTCCTACAGGGGCGGTGCGGTTTTGTAGGAGCGAGCCATGCTCGCGATGCGGTCTTCGAACAGGTGAGGGTGCGTGATCAGCGTGTTGATCGCGACCGGGGGGCGCTCCTACAGGGGCGGCGCGGTTTTTTGTAGGAGCGAGCCATGCTCGCGATGCGGTCTCCGATTACGTGAGGGTGCGTGATTGACGTGTTGATCGCGACCGGGGGTCGCTCCTACAGGGGCGGTGCGGTTTTGTAGGAGCGAGCCATGCTCGCGATCCGGTCTTCGATTACGTGAGGGTGCGTGATTGACGTAGTGATCGCGACAAGGCGGGAGCGTCGGAATTATGGATGGCAATCCATACGAACGGCATATATCCTTCCATTGAATGCATACCCCTCCGCGCCAGAGCCGGTTACGTACCGGTCGTATCTCCATCCCGGGTCAGGTTTATCACCTCACCTTTGTGACGCGAAGCCGCAGGCCCTTCTTCAATGACTTCCGGATTGCGCGTGCTGCCGTTTGTGCGCTCCGCAGGGCGGCGGATCGTGGTGATGCCGACACCTTGGCTTATGTGTTGATGCCTGATCATCTGCACTGGCTGATGGTGTTGGGCCCCGATCGATCCCTTGGCAAGGTGGTGCAGGCATTCAAGAGCGCAAGCGCCCGGCGCGTCGGGCAGCCGATCTGGCAGTCCGGCTTTCACGACCACGCGCTTCGAACCGACGAAGACTGCCACGCGATTGCACGTTACATCGTCGCAAATCCGTTGCGCAGAGGCCTTGTCGCGCGGGTGGGCGATTATCCGCATTGGGATGCCGTGTGGCTGTAGCGGAGAGGCCATCCTGTCGGCAAGTGGACGCTGGCGCGTGATCGACGTGTGGAATCGCGACCGGGGGTCGCTCCTACAGGGGGGCGGTGCGGTTTTGTAGGAGCGAGCCATGCTCGCGATGCGGGCTTCGAATGCGTGAGGGTGCGTGATCGACGTGTGGAATCGCGACCGGGGGTCGCTCCTACAGGGGCGGTGCGGTTCTTGTAGGAGCGAGCCATGCTCGCGATGCGGGCTTCGAATACGTGAGGGTGCGTGATCGACATGTGGAATCGCGACCGGGGGTCGCTCCTACAAGGGCGGCGCGGGTTCTTGTAGGAGCGAGCCATGCTCGCGATGCGGTCTTCGAATACGTGAGGGTGCGTGATCGACGTGTTGATCG
>JAEUNO010000017.1 GCA_016791045.1 Methyloversatilis sp.
ACCTCGTAAATCCAACCGAAAATTAGATAGTCGCCAACGACGAATCTTACGCTCTGGCCGCTTAAGGCCGGACGCTGCACCGACTGATTAGCGGGTCGGGCCGGGCAACCGGTCGCAGCGCCATTAACAGCTAAAGTAAGGATGCACTCCGCCGCGTGGTGCATCACGAAAATCAAGCGGATCGCCTTTCATCAGCCTGCCGGGTCGGCGGGTGACGGGTTAGACCAAATGGCCAGGCTAAGTATGTAGAACTGTCTGTGTAGGGCTTGCGGACGCGGGTTCGATTCCCGCCGCCTCCACCAAAAACACTTCCAGCAACATCCAGATAAGGCCGGACACCCAATAGCATCAAGGGTTTCCGGCCTTTTTCTTTCCATGTGCGTCCCGGTGCATCCTTGCGTTTCCACGCAAAAGGCGGGTAACTTCTCGGGTAACTGCTTGTTCCCTGTTACCCAATCGGCCGGAGTTACCCATCATGGCGACGAATCTGCTATCGGAGGCTGCGCTCCGCAATGCGAAGCCCAAGGCGAAGCCGTACAAGCTGAACGACGGTGCCGGGCTCGCGCTTCTGGTTCAGCCGAACGGCTCGCGCTGGTGGCGTCTGCGTTACAGCTTCGGCGGGAAGGAGAAGATGCTTTCGCTGGGCGTCTATCCGGACGTGCCGACATCCACGGCAAGGCGACGAGCTGCCGAGGCGCGCGCACTGATCGCAGAGGGCCGCGACCCCAGCGAACAGCGGCAGGCAGACAAGGCCGAAGCACTCCGCCAACAGTTCGCAACCGAACGGGCTGCAGCCGGCCTTCCTGAAGATGACAGCTTCGAGGAAGTGGCGCGGGAGTGGTTCGAAAAGCAGCGGGCAACGTGGGCGGACAATCACGCCGAACGGATCATCCGCCGGCTCGAGCGCGACCTTTTCCCGGGACTCGGGCGGCGCGCAGTCGGATCGATCGACGCGCCTGATTTGCTCGCTGAGTTGCGCAAGATCGAAGCGCGCGGAGCCGTCGAGACAGCGCACCGAGCCCTCCAGAATGCCGGACAGGTCTTCCGCTACGCCATCGCAACCGGTCGGGCAAAACGTGACCCCTCGGGCGACCTGAAAGGCGCCCTGCCCCCGGTCAAGGTCAGTCACATGTCGGCGATTACCGACCCGAAAGATGCGGCGGGCCTTCTTCGCGCTATCGATGCTTACCGCGGATCAGCGGTGACGCGTGCGGCGTTGAACCTCGCTCCGTTGGTTTTCGTGCGGCCAGGCGAACTTCGGAAAGCCGAATGGTCGGAAATTGATCTTGACGGTGCGCAGTGGAACATCCCGAAGGAACGGATGAAGATGAGGGAGCCGCACTTGGTCCCGCTATCCGCTCAGGCTGTCGCAACGCTTCGAGACATCCACGCGCTCACCGGCTCGGGCCGCTATGTGTTCCCCGGGGCTCGCTCCAGTGATCGGCCTATGTCAGACAACACGATCCTGGGCGCGCTGCGGCGAATGGGCTTCGGCAAGGACGAGATGAGCGGTCACGGCTTCCGCGCGCTCGCCCGAACGATTCTTGATGAGGTGCTCGGCGTACGGCCCGACTACATCGAACACCAGTTGGCGCATGCAGTCCGCGATCCGAACGGCCGCGCCTACAACCGCACGGCTCACCTTGCCGAGCGCCGCAAGATGATGCAGCAGTGGGCCGATTACCTCGACCGGCTCAAGGCCGGTGCCGACGTGATTCCGCTGCACGCAGGCGCAGCGTGATCGATAGCGGTCTGTTGACCGCTGCAAGGTTGATAGCGCGCAGGTTCGGGTTCAAGTCATCTCTGGCGCTTGCGCGCGATCTGGAAACCATCCGCAGGCGCACGGCCAGCCGTCGGCAGCGCATGGGAGCAACCGCGAAGCGCGAATCGTCCGCCAGACTGAACCGGGCTCGGCTTGGCGATAAGCCGGACGAAGCGGGCATCACGGGGCTGGAAATCGCGGCTCTCGCGGTCGAGGGATGGATCTACGGATCGCCCCATCCGCAGGCGCTCAAGCTCGCAGCCAAACGGGCAAGAGCGCGCCTGAACAGCCGGCCGAACAGGCGAGAGCCAGACATCCACGTCGACTACGCCCTGCGCGCACTGCTGATGACGTTCGAGAAAGGAACCGGGCAGCGTGCCACCGCGACCGGAAGCGACGGCACCCAGCAGCGCGCGTCCGATGCGGTGGATTTCATCATCGCCGCTTGGCCTCTCACCATCGGGACAGAGCCGCCGAGGTCCAGTTGGCTGCGTCAGCGCATCGCCCCTCTTTTGCGCGACCTGCACGCCGAAGGATGACTCCTGCCTGTGGAGCGCCACCCCCGGAAACCGTTACGGGGCATGGATTTTACGGACCGAATAACCTACATACCAATCGAAGATCGAAGGCAATTTAATCCACCTGCGACCAACGCGGCGCACGTGGATATTCCACCTGCGCCAACCGGCAACACGCAGGAGGATTTCCGCTGTGACTACGAAACCGACGAGGCTGATCCGCCTTCCTGAAGTCCTGAACCGCGCGGCCATGTCGAAAAGCCGCTTCTATCAGGCAATCAATCCGAAACACCCGAAGTACGACGAACGCGCTCCGCACCCCGTGCGGATGGGAAGCACTGTTGCGTTCGTGGAAACCGAGGTCGAAGAGTGGCTGCAAACATTGGTGCAGCGCGGGCGCCAGCCGACCCCGGATAGCAAGGAGGCCGCGTAACCATGGCCGCCAACAAGACCGCCCCGGCCGGCTGGACCCCGGCACGAGGCGATGACCACATCCGCGAGCCTCTCGATTCTACCGCCCACACGACAAGCACCGAAGCTCAGCGCGGCCGCATGCTGGCGGCACTGAAGCGCGGCCCGGTCGATACCTACCATGCTCGCCAGCGGCTGGACATCGCACACCCTGCCGGCCGCGTGCGCGAGCTTCGGCGCGCCGGCCACGACATCACCACGCAGATGCAGGAACGCACCAGTCCAGCTGGGGAGCGGCACCGCGTCGGCGTGTATCGGCTCGCCGATCAGGGGAGGACAAGCCTTTGATCCGCGCACTCATTACCGGCACGCTGTTCAACGAGCCACAGCAGCGCACCAGCAAGGCCGGCACTCAATACGTAACAGCCCGAATTTCTGTCACGACGGAAGACGGTCGCCTGTTCGCGTCCCTCGTAGCGTTCAACGAGGACGCGGTGGTGCGTCTGATGCAGTTGCGGGTCGGCGCATCGCTGGCCGTGTCCGGGGTGCTGAAGGTCGGCGTCTACACCGCGAACAACGGCCACGCTTATCCGAACCTGGACATCGTGGCGGATGAAGTCGCAGCGACCACACCCCGACCGAAAAAGCCAAAATCGGCGCGCCGGGCCGGCGCAGCCCATGACGGAAGCCTTCCGGACGGTTCTGACTGGCTGGCCGCATGATGGGACGGCGCGAGTTTGATCCAACCCGCGAACGCGAGCGCGCGTTATCCGCGTTGCATCACATTGATCCGGGCCTGCCTCGTGATGAATGGGTGCGTGTCGGCATGGCAGCGCAGGCCGCCCGCCTCGACTTCGACGAGTTTCACCAGTGGAGCGCAACCGCCGGCAACTACAAGTCGGAGGCAGACTGTCGTGCAGCGTGGCGCAGCTTCAAGCCCGGCAAGGGTATTGGAGCGGGAACGCTGTTCGACATCGCCATGAAGGCGGGGTGGCGCGCTGAAGACCCACGCCAACCGATGCGCGCTGCACAACAGCCTGTTTTCGAATCGACAAAGCCGTCGCCGTCGGAAGCTGATCGGCTCGCTTCAGCTTTCGCCGGTATGGATCCAGCGCCGGCAGATCACCCCTACCTTGTCCGCAAAGGCATGGCGCCCGACGGGCTGCGCATCTTCCCGAAAGGCGCACCCATTGCCGGCCGGGACCGAGCGGGTTGGTTGGTGCTGCCGGTCTGGGACGCGGAAACGTGCGCCATGCAAAGTTGGCAGCTCGTAAGCCCCGAGCCCGGTATCAACAAGCTGTCGTTGCCCGATCACCCGATCAGCGGAGGCGTGTTGGTCATTCATCCAGACGCGCCAGACGGGCGGCCGGGTGAAGCGGCTTTCACCTCTGGGCTGGCCTACTTGTGCGAAGGCGTGGCTACCGCTGCTTCCGCCTTCCAGGCGACAGGCACCGCGGCTGTCTGCTGCTTCGGCAAGGGCAATCTGAGCCGGGTTGCCACAGCGCTCAGGAAGCGGTTTCCAACTATGCGCATCGTGATCTGCCCAGATCGGGGCGCGGAACCCCAGGCGGCAGAAATCGCGCGCCAGATCGGAGCGCCGTCCGCCTGGGTGGAGCTTTCCCCCAAGTTGCCGCTGAACACGGACCTGAACGACATCGCCACGGCAAGCGCAGACGGGCCGTCCGAAGTCCGCGAGTTGCTGATGGAACACCAGCACGAGCCGGTGCAGAATCAGCCGCGCTTTCTCCTCCGTGCCGCCTCCGACCTGGCGGCACTGCCTCTCGCCGCTTGGCTGGTCCGCGGTGTGCTGCCGCTGGCTGGCATTGGTGCCATTTACGGTGCCAGCGCGAGCGGCAAGACCTTCCTCGCGTTGCATCTGCTGGCTCACGTTGCGGAGGGTCGTGCAGACTGGTTCGGTCATCGCATCGCGCGGCCGGCATGCGTGGTGTATGTCGGACTTGAGGGCGAGGCCGGGCTTTCTGGCAGGGTGCGCGCGTGGCAGGAGCAACACGGGCCGATACCGGCCGGCTTCCGCTTCCTGACCGGGCAACCGTTCGAGTTGCTGTCTGATCAGGATGTGACAGACCTTGCAAGCGCGGTGCGCATCGCCGCCGGCCCCGGCGCGGTGATCTGCATTGACACGCTCAACGCTGCGGCCGCCGGTGCCGACGAGAACGCCAGCGAGGATATGAGCCGCATGATCGCCGCCGCGAAGCGCCTACAGGCTGAAACCGCCGGCCTTGTGCTTCTGGTGCATCACTCCGGCAAGGACACCAGCAAGGGCATGCGCGGTCATTCGTCGTTGTTCGCCGCCTGCGATGTGGTGATCGAGGTCGCGCGCACTGATGATCGCCGGGCGTGGAAGTTGGTGAAGTCCAAGGACGGCGCCGACGGCGTGGAACACCCCTTCCGACTCGACGTGGTGGAAATCGGCACCGACCCCGAGGACGGGCAGGCCGTCACGTCCTGCGTGGTAGAGCCAGTAGCCGGCGACGGGGCAGGCATGCGCCGTCCGAAGCCGCCGCGCGGAGGGCACCAGAAGATCGTCTATGAAGCCATGGGCGATCTGCTGCGCGAATCTCCGCTCTCTGGCATGGCGGGTGCGCCACCGAACCGGCCATGCATCGAGCTCGAGGACGCCATCAACCGGACGTGCGACCGGCTTCCGTGCGAGGCGAAGCGACGCCCTGAGCGTGCCAGAGAAGCACTCACCAGCCTGGTGAGCAACGGCGTCTTGATGCTGCGCGACGGCTGGCTGTGGCATCCATGACATCAGTGACACTCCGGTTTCCCGTTTTCCCGGCCCCCTAAAGGGTGGCCGGGAAAAACGGGAAAATCCCGGCCTCCCGGACTTTCCCGAAACGGGAAAAAACGGGAATGCGGTGAACGCACCATCGATACGTTGTCGCCGAAGAAAAAAGCACCACTTTTGACTGTTCGGGCACCATGCCCACCCGCCATACGGAGGCGTATGGTTTGCCCCTTTGCTTGCCGTCCGCCTTAGCTCTCCACGGGCGATTCCCGCGCGCGATGACCGGCAAACTCCACGCATGGAACGCGCCACGTGGAAACCGACCAGCGAGGACAGGGAAAGCCACTAAGGGAAAACCCTGATTCACGCACTTTACAGCCCACAGCGGCCTGAACAGTCTGTTCAACAGCAGCGCCTCGCCACTCAGAACGCGCCGATTGTTGCCGCAATGACCAGTCACGGAACGACAGCCAAGCGCCGTTAGGAAAACAATCGGCTGCTTGCGGTGGCAGTGAGTTTAGAACGCTGGCAAAGTGACGGAAACATGCGTGACGCATGCCAACGGAGCGGGCAGAACGACAGATGCAAAACGGTGACCAGCACGAGCTTTTCCCCGAGCCGCACATCGGGCGCCCCATTCATCGCCCGGAGCCTGCGGACATGTTCGGTTCCGGCGTGGCGAGCCTCGATGCCGACGCGATCGTTCGCGGTTTCCTGGCGGTGTTGTCGCCCAGCAGCGGCAGCGTCTGTGAGCGCGAGCGGGCCGGAGTTGATGCCGTTCGTACCTGGGTGATGCTCGACAGCTTCACCCGGCTGCACCAGAACCGCCCCGCGGTACCTGACGCCAAGCAGCGGATCATGCGGCACATCAGGGAGGCGGCAGCGCTTCAAGCCCTCATCAACGACGGGAACGACAGCCCCGAGGCTCGCGACGTGCTGGACGACCGGCTGAGGGCTGCACGCGCCGAGCTGGTGGCGGGCTTCCCCGGCGTTGAGCACCACGCCTTCATTGTCCTGTTGGACTGAAGATCACTTGAGGCACGTCAGCCGTGCTGGAGAGGCAACAGATGGAAATCGCAATCGACGTGCGCCAGCGGATGAACGCCCTTGATGGCTGGCAACGCCTGGGGCTCGTGCTTGGCTGCGCGCTCGCGCTGATCGTCGTTCTCCATTCGCTCATCGACGGCAGACATCCCTATGTGAAGAGCATTAACGATGCCATCGTTCCGTGGTACGGGATCGCCTGGAGCACCGACACTATTGACTGCGCCAGGTATCGGTTCGCGGATCTGCTCAGGGACTGCCAGCAGTTCGCTACGCCAGTGCAGGCCGAGCCCGAGCAGCGCGGAAACATCTTCGATCAGTTCGATGCGCCAAGTGCCCCGACTGCCAATGCCTTTGTCGAAATCGCCACGCAGTATTACGACCTTCGCGTCGTGCTGACACTGGCGGTGCCTGCGCTCGTCCTGCCTTCGCTTCTCGTCGCCTTGGCTCGTTGGATTTCTGCGGGCTTTCGCCGTCGCGACCATCTGTAACCCTGTCCCGAAGGTTTCCGGCGCCGGCAAATTTTGGAACCGGGGCCTGATGATGTGTGGCGGGCGCGCAGTCACCCCTCCCCGGCGGGGTCGGTCCGGCTCGTGGTGGGCTGTGCACCGTGGCGCCGCTGATGTCACGCATGTCACGCCATGTCACGCGTACCAGACCGGCCCGATGCTAGCCCGGTGCTCATCCGGTGCTTGTTCCATGCTCCGTTCATTGTTGCCCTGCGGATGGACTGGTCCGGCCGTCGGCGGCCGATCGTCCGGGCATGACGCAGACAACAGCCTGTCACAGGCTGTTCTTCGATTCTGGCGTCAATGCGACGTTTCAGCGTCACGGTGCAACGTCACATTACGGGCTTGCGGAACGGATCGAACAAGGGCAATCTAGCCTCCCTGTGCTGATGTCAATGTCACATGGACACGGTGCAGCGGGGATCCTTCAACAGCCTGTGGAGCCTCGACCATGAACACATTCACGCCCGACCGCGCAGCACTGCGCACCATCGAAACCACCTGCGCAACCGCGCGACTGCTTGCCGCCGTCGATATGCTGCTGGATCGCCTGCCCGATGGCCTGGGCGATGCCGACGCGGCCACAGCGCGCACCGCGCCCCCGGCTGAGTACATCGACACACACGCGGGGCTGATCGAGTGCGCAGCGGCCGAACTGGAAGTGCTGGCGCGCCGCTTGCCGAGGCCGGCGCGATGAGCAGTCACCAGCACGCAGCCGGCGAGGCAAGACACACCAGCGGCAGAGGCGACGGGTAACTATTCGGGTAACTCGTAGCGGCACCGCTACGAAACGGCGCGCACAAGCCAGATTCGGTAGTCGCCGCCCCACCAATCGAACGATAACCCACTGATTCGTCAGTGGGTTTTTCGTTTTTAATGGCTGGTTGAACGCTTCTGCACTGAGCCGGTGTGCTCGCTCGCGCCTGACCGGCCGGTCCCAGTTCATCCGCCGCGATCCGGCGCTCGCGCGCGTCAGCGCTGAATCGGGGCCGTTCGACCCCGCCCTATCCAGGCAGCGCTTCTGCGGCGCGCATCGGCTCTGCGGTCCCGGTGCCATTGCGTTCGCGCACCACCCGCATGAAGGCAGACGAGTCGCAGGGGCGCGAGAACAGAAAGCCCTGGTAGGCATCGCAACCTCGTTTTTCGAGGAAGGCGACCTGAGCCCGGGTCTCGACGCCTTCAGCCACCGTGCGCAAGCCAAGCTTCTGGGCCAGTGCGAGGATGGCGTCGACCAGCACATCGTCGCTGGCATCGACTTCGATGTCGTGGATGAAACTGCGGTCGATCTTGAGCGTGCGCACAGGAAACTGCTTGAGCTTGCTGAGTGACGAGTAGCCGGTACCAAAATCATCGATGGTCAGGTGAACACCCAGTGCAGCAAGTCGGTGCAGGGTTTCGAGCGCCTGATCGACGTGTTCCATGATCGAGCTTTCGGTGATTTCAAGATGCAGCAGCGACGCCGGACACTGGCTGTCCGCCAGGGCCTGCGCGACGGATTCATCGAGCGAAGGCACGCTGAACTGACGTGCCGACAGATTGACGGCCACCGGGATGTCGCCCAGCCCGAGCGTCCGCCAGATCTGCACCTGGCGGCAGGCTTCACGCAGCACCCACTCACCGATCGGTACGATCAGCCCGGTTTCTTCTGCGATCGGGATGAACTGCATCGGCGACACCAGTCCGCGCTGTGGATCCTGCCACCGGACCAGCGCTTCGGCCGACGTAACCTGGCCGCTGCGCGCGTCGATGATGGGTTGGAAGTGCAGGCGCAGTTCGCCCTGATCAAGCGCTCGACGCAGGCCGGCCTCGACCTGCAGACGTTCGACCATGGCCTGCATCATTTCCGGCGTGAAGAAGGCCATCGCGTTCCCGCCCTGATCCTTGGCGCGATACATCGCGGTGTCGGCGTGCTGCAGCAACGCATCGGCGGTGGCACCGTCACGTGGAAACACAGCGATGCCCAGGCTGGTCGTGACCGACAGGACCTGCAGACCGACCTCGACCGGCGCTGCAAGTGCGCACAGTATCTTCCGCGCAACCGGCACGATATGGTCCGCATCGGCCATGTCGGCGAGCACGACGACAAACTCGTCACCGCCCAGGCGCGCCACGGTATCGCCCTCGCGCACGCATCGGCCGAGACGACCGGCGACCTCCTGCAGCAGCAGATCGCCCTGGCTGTGGCCGAGGCTGTCGTTCACGGTCTTGAACCGGTCGAGGTCCAGCATCAGCACGCCTGCCACGCGATCAAGCCGCTGCGCCTCGGCCAGCGCGTGGCCGAGCCGGTCAGTCAGCATATGGCGATTGGCCAGGCCGGTCAGCGGGTCGATGCATGCCTGCCGCTCCAGCGCCTCGTTATTGCGGGCGATCTGCTGACGCTGCTGGTCAAGAGAGCACGCCATGCGGTCAAGCGCCTGCATGACCTCGCCCAGTTCGCCACGCGGATACTGCGCATCGCCCGGTGAGCTGTAATCGCCGGCATCCACCCGCGAAATGGCCTGCATCAGCCGCATGGCCTGGCGTCGCACGGCAAACTCGCCCAGCAGGGCCGCGCTGGCAAACATGAGCGCGGCCAACGCAACAAGTGCGCCGAGTGCTCGCCGGAACTGGCCGTCTATCCGTTCGTTCAGATCGGCTTCGGGCACACTCAACGCCAGATGCAGGTCAGCGGCGGGCGTACGCGGCAGTGCGCTACGTGCCCAGATGCGTGCGTTTGCTCCTGGATCCAGGGTTTCGGTGCGTTGGGGATTGGTTGCCAGCATGAAACGCCGCTGCGCGGGCCCGATATCCATCGCGGTCTGCTGTGCCCCGGGGAAATCCATCACGATGGAGCCGTCATGGTTCCACACCTGGAAATGCATGCGCGCATAGGGCAGCGCCTTGGCCACCGCACGGCCGTAATTGTCCATGTCTAGCGACGCCAGAAGGATGAA
The DNA here is from genome assembly GCA_016791045.1 of Methyloversatilis sp. Classification (GTDB taxonomy): domain Bacteria; phylum Pseudomonadota; class Gammaproteobacteria; order Burkholderiales; family Rhodocyclaceae; genus Methyloversatilis. Next base: position 9,930 of record JAEUNO010000017.1, read on the forward strand.
GCGCAGCGCGCCGTCGGCCGCACGCACCGGATAGGCGATCTGCAATACGCCCTTGCCGGTCAGGCGCCCGATCACAGGTTCCACCACCGGTCCGTCCGAGGTCAGCGCCTGGCGGAAATAGCCACGATCATTGAGCTGAAGCGTACGACCGCTGCGCAGTGAATCACAGTACAGCCGGCCGTCAGGCAGGATGGTCAGGATGCCCGTGTATTGCGGATGTTCCTTCAGCACGTCTGCGAGGAAGGCCGAGCAGGCAGCCTTGTCATCACTGCCGACGACGGACACGCGCCCGAGCCCGAACAACAACTGGACCGTGCCGGCGATCCGGTCGTCGAGTTCGTTCGCAATGATGTCGGTGCGCGCGATGAGTTGCTCGCGCGCCTGCGCGACCGTGGCGCTGCGGTTTTCCAGCAGCAGCCAGAGCATGGCGAGCACCGGCAGCACGGATGCCGCAAGCGCCAGCAGCAATATGCGCATGCGCAGGCTCACGCCAGCGCGCCCGGGGAGGTTCGATCCGCCTTCATGACTGCGCAGGCCCCCCTGATCATGGTCGGGAATTCAGTTCGTGATCATGATATCGGCTTGAGCCTGCAACACTGAAGCATCTGCGATGTCGCCGGTTGCGGACCCGGGGAAGACCCGCTGGAATCGATGCGATCCTTTACCTCGCCGTTCCGGCTCACGCTCATGTCGAAAGCAGACACCCGCGCAGAAAGGCATCCTTTTCACATGGACGTCATCCCGGGTCTGTCACACAGGCACTGGTCAGTTGCCCCGGACCATCGCCATCACCCGACCCATGTCCAGTGTTTCGGCCTGCTGCCGGATCTGCGGCAGGTACTGGGCCTGCATCTGCTTCGCTGGCCCAAGCAGGTTCTGGAAGGTGTCGCGCAACATGGCCGCACTCATCACGCGACCGCCAGCGTAATAGCGTTTCGCCAGCTGGCCGAGCGCATACGTGGTGGCGAACGAGAACGCCATGCCGGTCGCCGCGCCGCCCAGCTTGCCGAAAGTCTTGCCGGCCGCCTTGCCGAGCAGGCCGCCAAGCAGCTTGCGACCGAACTGTTCGAGGTATTGCGACGTCAGCCCGACGCCGGCCGCGGCAATGAATTCCCGGATGTGCCCCTGGTCCAGCGCCACACCGTGCGCCTTGCCGATGCCATAGACCATCTTGACCTGCAGCGGAATGATGGCCATCGACGCCCACGACTGCGGCAGCAGTTCCAGCGCGCCATTGATCAGCGAATGGTTGAGTATGGACTTGTCGAGCTCGGCTTCCGGGACCGACGACTGGAACACCGTCGCCGTCGCGGCAGCGGGTGCCGCCGCGACGGGGCGCTGTGCCCCACCGACCGATAACGGCACCGCGCCCTCACTGGAAGCCAGGATGGCTTCGGCTTCGGCATCGAAGGCGGCCGCCTGCTCGGCGTCGAGCTGCAGACGCGTCTTCAGGTCGCCGAGGAAACGTTGTTCCGCTTCGCTCTGCCGGCCATCGGCGTCGCAGACGCATACCGCCATTTCATAGGCAAGCTGGCGCTGACCTGCGTCGGTCAGCGCGGCAATGCATGCATCCAGCGACACCCGCCGGAGCAGCACATCCTGATAGACGCGGCCCAGATCGGCGCCACCCGCCTCCCCCGAAACGGATTCGGCGATACGGCGTATTTCGTCGCGTTCGCGGTCATGCTTGTTGCCGTCGGCGAGCGCCGCATGCAAAACGATGGCCAGCAGGGCGCTCTGTTCTTCGGGCTTCATGTCATCACTCCGGTTCGGTTAATCGACTGCACTGCCGACGTGCTCACTGCGCCGCCTTCAGCGCAGCGATGCGTTCTTCCAGCGGCGGGTGCGTCATGAACAGGCGCTTGAGACCCATCGCACCGCCACCGGCGATGCCGAAGGCGGCCATCTTGTCGGGCAGCGGCTGCGGATGCATCGCATTCAGACGCTCCAGTGCCGCAATCATGTTCTTGCGACCGGCCAGCTGTGCGCCACCGGTGTCGGCACGGAATTCACGGCGCCGCGAAAACCACATGACGATGATGGACGCGAGGACGCCGAGAATCAGTTCGGCGACGATCATCGTGACGAAGAAGGCCGGGCCGTGACCGTCTTCATTCTTGAAGACGACCCGGTCGACCGTGTGGCCGATGACGCGCGACAGGAACATCACGAATGTATTCACGACGCCCTGGATCAACGCGAGCGTCACCATGTCGCCATTGGCGGCGTGCGCGACCTCGTGACCGAGCACCGCTTCGGCTTCTGCGCGCGTCATCTGCTGCAGAAGGCCGGTCGATACGGCGATCAGCGAACTGTTCTTGCTCATGCCGGTGGCGAAGGCGTTCACATCCGGCGAGTCATAGATGCCGACCTCCGGCATCTTGATGCCGGCTTCTTCCGAATACTTGCGCACGGTTTCGTAGAGCCAGAACTCGGTCGAATTGGCGGGCGTTTCGATGACCCTTACGCCCATCGATTTCTTGGCCGTCCATTTCGAGATGGCGAGCGAAATCAGCGAGCCGCCGAAACCCATCACCGCGGCAAAGATGAGCAGCGATCCGAGGTTGAGTCCGTTCTCGTTCAGGTAGGGCTCGACGCCCAGCAAGCGCATGGTGATGGACAGGACCAGCACGATCGCCATGTTGGTGGCGAGAAAAAGCACGATGCGTTTCATGGTGTAACTCTCCTTGTATGTCCGGAAGCCGGTGGCGCGGATAACCGTCGTCACTTCGATGACCGATTGCCAGTGATGCTAAGCGTCACCCCGACTTCCATCAAGACGAACATATCTACGCTTTACTTCCAAAATAACGAAGTCAGGACGAGTGCGCCAAGGGCCTTTCCCGCCATGGCTGCGCTTTGCCAACCGTGCTCGACGACCATCCTTGTCAGACAGGCGGATCAGCCATCTGTCCATCTTGCTTCGTGCGCTTCAAGCCGCTATACCGTCGACGCCGGACACGAGCCGGCAAGGATGGTACGAGTGGATCGAACAGAATGGCCACAACGCACGCGCGCACAACTCCCGCATCGACAGGCCTACTCTGGGGGCTGACCGCCCTGTTCGCCTTGCGGGTGTTCGCCCAGGCCTTGCAGTACTGGGCACCGATAGACAGCCTGCCGGACGCCGCTGCGTTTCAGGGCAGCAATCTGCCTTATCCGGTGCTGCTGTCCAGCCAGCTTCTGATCCTGCTGCTGATGTGTCGGGGCAACTGGCTGGCTGGCCGCGGCAGATTGGTCTGGTCCGATGGAACCCGTTATCGCGCGAAGCTGGCCGGCCGCATCTATCTGGCAGGGTCCATCGCGCGCATCGGTGTCGGTGTACTGATACCCGCGGCGCCCGCCTGGTTCAGCAGCTGGATCCCCGCCATCTTCCATCTTGTGCTGGCCGCCTTCGTGCTCGCGCTCACCCATCACGCATCGCCTGCAACGCCCTTCCGATGAACACCGCACTGAGCCATGGCCTCTATCCGGCCGGTCTGACCGGTGCCGCGCTGTTGTTCTCCGTTCTGCTGTCAGTCGGCGCACCCCTCACTTTGGCCAGTCACCTGCCCATCGTACTGACCGGGGTCGCCATCCTGCTGCTCGAGCAGCGATGCTTTGCCCGCGCCGACTGGAAGCCGCATGCTGCAGACCTGCGTACCGATGCTGCCTTCATGGCCACCGTACAGGTCGTCTGGCCGTCGCTGCTGGCGGCGGGTTTCGTATTTGCGCTGGCTGATTTCAGGCATGACGCCGGTCCGGACGGGCCATGGCCGCATGACTGGCCGCTGCCACTGCAGATGCTGACCATGGTGCTGGCGGTGGACCTGATGCGTTACTGGCTGCATCGAGCCTGCCATCACTTCCCGGCACTGTGGCGGCTGCACGAGGTACACCATTCGCCGGACATCCTTTACCTGCTGAACGTCGGACGCTTTCATCCGCTTGAAAAAGCGTTGCACTTCTCGCTCGATACCGCGCCCTTCCTGCTGCTCGGCGTGGCACCCGAGGTGCTGGCGGGTTATGCCCTGGTGTACTCGGTCAATGGCTTCTTCCAGCACAGCAATCTGGCACTGCGCTACGGGTGGCTGAACTACGTGGTGGGCAGCGCGGAAACCCATCGCTGGCATCACGCGCGCGACCCGAAAGTCGCGGCCTGCAATTTCGGCAGCACGACGGCCGTGTGGGACGTGCTGTTCGGCACCTGGTATCTGCCGCCCGGGCGCGAGGTCGGCGAACTGGGCATACCGGACCGGCACTATCCACAGGGCTTTCTGGCTCAGATCGCTGCGCCGTTCCGGCACGTCCGCCACTCGCCGCTGCAGCCGGTGAGGCGGCAGCTGCTGCACCTCGGCCTGCGCTGGATTCGGTGGCGGGCCGAGCGAAGGCTGGCACAGGTGACACGCGACCCGATGCGCGCGCAGGACGCCGTACTCGCGCGCATCCTGCGCGACAACCGCGATTCCGCATTCGGCCGGCAGCATGGCTTTGCCGCGCTCGAGGGTTACACGGCCTATGCCAGCACGGTGGATGTGCAGGACTACGAAACGCTGCGCCCCTACATCGAGGCCGAAATCGCACGCGGCGAGGCGGCGCTGACCCTGGCGCCACCCGCAGGCTACGTCTGCACCAGTGGCACCACCGGACAGCCCAAGCACGTGCCGGTGACCGCCGCCCATCTGGCCGAACTGGGGCAGCTTCAGCGGACCGCGGTCGCGTTCCAGCACGGCGTATGCCCGCACGCATTCGACGGCACGCTGCTCGTCATCTACAGCCCCATACATGAAGGGCTGCTGGCCAACGGCAAGCCTTTCGGATCGGCGTCGGGCATCGTCGCGCTGAACTCACCCGGACTCGTGCGTGACCGCTTCGTCGTGCCGCCGGAGGTCATGGCGATTCCTGACAGCCGGGTCAAATACCTCACCATCCTTCGGCTCGCCGTCGTACGGCGCGATGTCAGCTATCTGGGTACGGCGAATCCGAGCACCCTGCTGCAGCTCGCGCGGCTCTATCGCGCACATTCAGGCCAGCTGGTCAGCGATGTGCGTCAGGGTGGCTTCTTCCTGTCGGACGCCCTGCCCGGAAACGTGCGAGCAGCGCTGGCCGGCCGGTTGCAGGCCGACCCGGCACGGGCGGATGTCCTGGCGAAGCTCGACGCGTGCGAAACGCCGCCGAAGCTGGCCGATCTGTGGCCCGAGCTGAAACTGGTGGTGACCTGGACCTGCGCCAGCGCCGGTGTTGCAGCCGACGCCTTGCGCGCCGAACTCGCGCCGGCTACCCGCCTGTTCGAACTGGGGTACATGTCGAGCGAATTCCGCGGCACGATCACGCTCGGCCGGAATCGCGGCAGCGGCCTGCCGACGCTGGACACGCACTTCTTCGAGTTCGTCGAACGCCAGCGCTGGGACACCGGCCAGCCGGCGTTCCTGACGATCGACGGTCTGCAGAAGGGCCACGAGTACTACGTGATCGTCACCACGCCGTCCGGGCTCTACCGCTACTTCATCAACGATGTCGTCAGGGTGACCGGCTTCCTGCACCGCACACCCCTGTTGCGTTTCGTCCAGAAAGGCAAGGGCGTCACCAGCATCACCGGCGAGAAGCTGTACGAAGCGCAGGTGCTCGACGCGGTGCGACAGGTAATGGCACAGCACGGCCCGCCGGCCCGCTTCGTGATGATGCTGGCCGACGAAACACTCAGTGCCTATCGGCTGCATGTGGAACCCGACCCGTCGCTGGCGCTCGATGCACTGGCCTTCGGGCAAGCGGTCGATGCGCAGCTGTGCCGGCTGAACATCGAGTACGGCGCCAAGCGCGAAAGCGGGCGACTGGGTGCGCTCGAGGCGCACTGGCTCGCGCCAGGCACCGGTGAGGCCTACAAGGAGGACTGCGTGCGACGCGGCCAGCGCGAAGGACAGTTCAAGGTGGTCGCGCTGAACTATGCACGAGACATGCGATTCGACTTCCGGCCGCACCGGCGAACGGATTGACGCCATGCCGCTCGACGCCCTGACCGCACGTCCGCTCGATCTGCCGTTCCGCGAAGCCTTCCGGCACGCGTCGGCCGAGCGCTCGTCCATGCAGAGCCTGTGGGTGAGCGCATGCGGCGGCGGCTTCATCGGCCACGGCGAAGGCTGCCCGCGCGAGTACGTCACCGGCGAAAGCCTGGCCGGCGCGCAGACCTTCGTTGCGTCGCACGTCGACGAATGGCGGTCGAGCATTCACGATCTTGCATCGCTGCGTGACTGGATCGAGCGAAACCACGCGCTCATCGATCGCCACCCGGCGGCCTGGGCGGCGGTCGAACTTGCGCTGCTCGATCTGTTCGCGCAGCAGCAGGACGACCCGGTCGAACGCCTGCTCGGACTGCCACCGCTGTCCGGCCGCTTCGAATACAGCGCTGTGCTCGGCGACGCCGAAACCGGGCGCTTCGCCGCGCAGCTGGCGCGTTACGTCCGGCATGGCTTCCGCGACTTCAAGATCAAGCTGTCCGGGGATGCGGTGCGCGACCGGCAGAAGATCGAGGCGCTGACCGCTGCAGGCATCGCGCCAGACCGGGTACGTGCCGACGCGAACAACCTGTGGCGTGACCCCGCCATCGCTGCGGATTTCATCACCGCGCTCGGCATGCGCTTCGGGGCACTCGAAGAACCGCTGGCTGCAGGCGACATCGACGCACTGGGCCTCCTGGCCGAACGGCTCGACACGCGCATCATCCTTGACGAGAGCCTGCTGCGCATCGATCAGCTCGACCGGCTGGCCGACGCGCCGGCACGCTGGATCGTCAATGTCCGGGTGTCCAAGATGGGCGGTCTGATCCGCTCGCTGGCCCTGGTCGAGGCGGCGCGGTCCCGTGGCGTATCGCTGATCGTCGGTGCCCACGTGGGCGAAACGAGCCTGCTGACGCGCGCTGCACTCACCATCGCCGATCACGCCGGGGCTCGATTGCTGGCACAGGAAGGCGCAGTCGGCACACATCTGCTCGAAACCGACCCGGTGCAACCGTCGCTGATGTTCGGCGCCGGTGGCGTGCTGGACATCGAATGCCTCGGCATCGCTGCGCGGCCCGGCTGGGGCCTGACAGTCGCCGCCCTGGATGCAGCCACCTGACGATTGCGTGCCGCGCCGCACGCCTGCTCCCGGGCGCGGATCACACAGGGTTGTTGCGACGCAACAACAGCTTGCGCATACTTGGACCTCCGATCCGTTCAGATTCCGCCATGCCCATCTTCTGCCTCATCCGCCGCACATTCGTCGCAGTCGCCCTGCTCGCCAGCGCGTCGGCCGCTCCGGCACTTGATTCACCACCACCGCTGAACCTCGATCACCGGCATTTCACCGTATCCGGCCTGTCGTCCGGTGCCGCCATGGCGGTGCAGGTGGGTGTGGCGCACTCGTCGCGGGTGCGCGGCATCGGCATCGTGTCCGGACCACCCTATCTGTGCGCGCAGGGATTCGTCACCAAGGCGACCAATGACTGCCTGACGCTGGGGCGCACCTGGTTGCGCGAACTGTTCGGACCGATGTTCGGGCTGTCGCTGTTCAGTTCGGGCGAGCGCGACATCGAGGTGCAGGACCTGATCGCCGACACGAAGAAACTGGCGCAGCGCGACCGCATCGATCCGGTCGCCAACATGGCCGGGCAGCGGATCTGGGAATACCGCGGCAGCGAGGACCGCGTGGTCGGCGCCAAGGCATCCGCGGCGCAGCACACCTTCTTCCTGCATTTCAACGGCCTGATCGTGCGCGGTGAGCCGCGCGCCACGCCGCATACGCTGCCAACGAACGACCCGGCGCAGGGCGCGTGCGACGTCAGCGACGAGGATTTCGTCAGCGGCTGCGATTTCGATGCCGCCGGCTTCATGCTGCGCAGCCTGTACAAGAAACCGCGCGCCCGCGCGGATGACGGTGCCGGCCAGTGGTACGCACTGCGTCAGGCCGACTACGTGCCGGTCACCCCCGGCATGGCCGATCCCGAGGCCGCGATGCGCATGCTGGGTCTGGCCGAATCGGCCCATGTCTTCGTGCCCGAGCGCTGCCGGGACGAAAAGTGCGGCATCCATGTCGCGCTGCATGGCTGCCAGCAGGGCATGACGGACGAAGCGTTCCAGGCCTTCAGCGAAGGTGGGGGCTACACGCGCTGGGCCGGGCCGCTGCGTCTGGTGCTGCTGTTTCCGCGCGTCGACGCCATCAAGCCGCTGGAACGCGGCAGCTGGGACAGCGTCGGCAATCCGATGGGCTGCTGGGACTGGTGGGGCTACACCACGCCGACCGATCTGCATGGCTACGCCACACGCGATGCGCCGCAGATCCGCACGCTGATGAATATGGTCGACAAGCTGGGCAAGGCCGAATAGGCACCGCCGCCGAGACCGGTCGAGCGCTCAGGCGGCCTTCGCCTGAACCGGCGCAACGGCCGCCAGCAGGATGCGCTCGATGTCATCGTTGGCGCGCACTGGCCGCAATTGCTGATACAGCACCTCGGCCTGGGGATACGTCCGCCGCAGCAGGTTCAGCCATTGCTTGAGCCGGCCGGCTGCGTGGCGCGCTTCCACGTGGCCGAGCACACGCCGCCAGTACTCGGCCAGCAACGGCGCGAACTGCAGCCAGTCCTGCGCCGGCGCGGTCGCCGCCTCACCCCGGATGTGCCGTCGGATGCGTTCGGCCAGCAGCGGGTCGGCCACCGCGCCGCGACCCAGCATCACGTCAGCGAGGCCGCTTTCCGCGCGGCAACGCAGGTAGTCCGCCACCGTCCAGATTTCGCCATTGGCGATCACCGGCACCTTCACCGATTCGGCAATGCGCGCGATCCACGGCCAGTGCGCCGGCGGACGGTAGCCGTCGGCCTTGGTGCGGGCATGCACGACAATCATCTGCGCGCCCCCATCGGCCAGCGCCTGCGCCGCCTCGATGGCGCGCGCGGTGTCGTTCACGCCGAGCCGCATCTTGGCGGTGAAGGGTACGCGGCCGGCCACCGCACGGCTGACTGCCCGGACGATGTCGAACAGCAGTTCCGGTTCGTCGAGCAACACCGCCCCACCGCGGTGGCGGTTCACCGTCGGCGCGGGGCAGCCGAAATTCAGATCGATGCCCGCCGGCCGCAGCTGCGCCAGCAGATCGGCGTTGTCGGCGAGGCAGGCCGGATCCGAGCCGAGCAACTGAACGCGCAGCGGCACCCCACCGGCCGTTGTCGACTGCGTGAGCAGTTCCGGCGCAACGCGCGTATAGACGCGTGCGGGCAGCAGCATGTTGGTGACACGGACGAACTCGGTCACGCACCAGTCGTAGTGCGTCACCTGCGTGACGACTGCACGCAGGCGTGCGTCAAGCAGACCTTCCATTGGCGCAAGCAGCAATCGGGGTGAATCGGACGACGGGACGGACATGCGGGGCGGTGGCGCCGGCAGGGCGCGCTACGCTGGAAGGAGCGTGATTATCGCCGCATCAGGCGGCGCACGGTGATGCGCACAATCTGTGTGTGGTGCCCGGAGCGGGGATCGAACCCGCATGACTTGCGTCGAGGGATTTTAAGTCCCTTGTGTCTACCAGTTTCACCATCCGGGCCAGAACGCGCATGCCCTGCCGCTGCACCGGCATGCCGCCCGGAAAATAGCATGTGTGCGCGCCTCACGGCGCGCTCGCCGGTCAGCGCTGACGCACGCTCAGTCGCGGTGCATCGCGTTTGCCGCCGACCTCGCCGATGACCGCCGGCGCGGAAAAGCCATGGCGGTCGAACACGGCGCAAACGGCCTCCAGGCTGGACGGTTCGCATGTCACAAGCAGGCCGCCGCTGGTCTGCGGATCGGTCAGCAGGGCTCGGTCTTCGGCGGCGAAGCCTTCCGGCAGCAACACTTCGTTGCCGTAGCCCCCCCAGTTGCGACCCGAAGCGCCGGTGACGCAGCCCGCAACCGCAAGCGCGCGTACGCCATCGAGCAGCGGCACCTGCGCCCAGTCGATGTGCAGGTCGCAGCCGGCCCCGCGCGCCAGTTCGAGCACATGGCCGGCGAGTCCGAACCCGGTCACGTCGGTTATCGCATGGACACCTGGCAGCGCGGCCAGATCAGGCCCGGGCGTATTCAGTTTTGTTGTCGTGGCGATCATGCGGGCGTAGCCGGCGTCATCGAGCATGCCCTTCTTCAGCGCCGCCGACAGAATGCCGACCCCGAGCGGCTTGCCGAGCACCAGCAGATCGCCCGGCCGGGCATCGGCGTTGCGTCGCACCTGCTCCGGATGCACCAGCCCCATGGCGACCAGACCGTAGATCGCTTCGACCGAATCGATCGTGTGACCGCCCGCCACCGGAATGCCGGCATCGCGGCACACGCTGGCGCCGCCTTCGAGAATGCGGCCGATGGTGGCAACCGACAGCACGTTGATCGGCATGCCGACCAGCGCCAGCGCCATGATGGGCCGCCCGCCCATGGCATAGACATCGCTCAGCGCATTGGTGGCCGCGATGCGACCGAAGTCGTACGGATCGTCGACGATGGGCATGAAGAAATCGGTGGTGGCCACCAGCGCCTGTTCGTCATTGAGCCGGTACACGGCAGCATCATCGGCCGTTTCGATGCCGACCATCAACTCGCGCGGCATCGGCATCGCAGGCATGCCCTTCAGGATGTCGGACAGAACGCCCGGCGCGATCTTGCAGCCACACCCTCCACCGTGCGACAGCGTGGTAAGGAGGGGTTCGGTGGCGGGTTGCTGTGCGGTGCTCATGATGGAATTCCTGGGTCACGCGGTTCATCGGGACGGTGTTGCCGTCGGGGGTGCGTCAAAGGATGCCAGACATTCGTCGATCAGCGCATGCAGCGCCGAGCGTTCGTGTTCGCCCGAAAAAAGTGACGACTTCGCCTCACACTGACGCGCAAGATGCGCCAGCCAGTCGGGATCGTCGCGCGCACGTGCCATCAGCACCGCCAGCGCGTGTGCGTCGCCCGGAGCGCAGTAACCATCGTAATCCGCACCGAGCAGGCCGACATTGCCGTCGATGCGCGATGCCAGAACCGGCACGCCGCTGCGGATCGCCTCGATCACCGTATGCGCGCCGCCTTCCATGCGGCTCGGATGCACCAGCACGCTGGCACGCTGCAGGCGACGGCGCGTGGCGTCGTGCGACAACCCGCCCAGCCAGCGGTAGTCCGGGCACTGGGTCATCAGGCTGCGCGCCGCCTCGCCCAGCGCCGGGTCGAGCGCACTGCCGATGTGGTCGATGCGTATGTCGCGTCGCGCAGCCAGTTCGCGCGCCGCGTCGAACAGCACATCCGGTGCCTTTTCGGCTCTCAGGTGACCTATCATCAACGCGCGCAGACAGCGCGTCGGCGGCGCCTGCCGCACGCGCGCCGGACAGGACTGCAGCACGACGCGGCAACGCGGCTGCAGCGCTTCCGGCAGCGCATGCGGGCCGAGCGTGTTGAGCGTGACCAGCCGGTCGGCGATGTCGAGCGAGCGGCGGGCGGCCGCATCGGTCGCGATGTCGCGGTACAGATCGGTGCCGGTGAGCACGACGATCAGCGGCCGCTCCGGCTGCCGCGCATGCCACGCGGCAGCCGACGCAGCGGAACGACGGGCGTGCAGCGCGATCATCATGCTTTCATCGCCACCGTTCCACGCCGCGGTCAGCCGCACGTCGAAACGGTCGCGCAGCATCGACGCCCAACGCCGCGCGGTTCGCCAGTTGCCGTTGTTGGCATCGGCCAGCGCCGGCGTGACGATGACCACCTTGAGACGCGACATGGAGCTTTCCGTCATGAATGTTGTGCAGTCATCGACCGGCGCCCGCTGCGGCGGCAGGGCGCTGCTGGTTCAGGCACTGCAGGACAGTCGTGCCGACACACTGGCGCGCTTCGCCGATTACCGGCGTGCCTTTCCGGATCTGCGCATTCCGTTTCACGAAACCCTGAACCCGCCGCTGTGGGAGCTGGGACACATCGGATGGTTCCAGACCTGGTGGACATCACGCAACCCGCAGCGCGCGCTCGGCTGGCGCGCCGATCCCGATGCCGCACGGCTGCCGGCCGCCCGCGCCGACGCCGATGCGCTGTTCGATTCGAGTCGCGTGGCGCACGCCCTGCGGCCGGGGCTTGCGCTGCCCGACGCAGCCGCCATGCTCGACGACCTGCAGACCCAGCTCGGTGACGTGATCGCGCTGCTCGAGCAGACGCCCGAACACGATGAAGCGCTGTACTTCTTCCGCCTCGCACTGCTGCATGAAGACATGCATCACGAAGCTGCGCTGTACATGGCGCAGCAACTGGGCATCGCACTCGACGACGCGCGCTGGCGGCCCGTCGCGGTCGCACGCGGGCAGACGCGCGGCGCACTGCACTGTCCTGCCGGTACCTGGACGCTCGGACATTCCGGTGAAGGCTTCGCGTTTGACAACGAGTGCGCGACCCACCCGGTCGGTCTGCCGGCCTGCGACATCGACCGGGCCGTGGTCACCTGGCGCGACTACCTGCCCTTCGTCGACAGCGGCGCGCATGAGGACGCGCGCTGGTGGAGCGATGCCGGCTGGCGCTGGAAGACCGCTCAGGACCGGCGGCATCCGCGCTATCTGCGCCGGCACGCGGGCGGCTGGGAACAGCTCCTGTATGGCCACTGGTTCGAGATCGATCCGGATCATGCCGTCAGTCATGTCAGCGCTTACGAGGCCGAAGCCTGGTGCCGATGGGCCGGCCGGCGGCTGCCCACCGAAGCGGAATGGGAGCGCGCCGCCGTTGACGAGCCTGCCGCATTCGAATGGGGGCACGTATGGGAATGGACCGCCAGCACCTTCCTGCCCTACCCCGGCTTCACGCCGCATCCTTATCGCGACTATTCCGCGCCCTGGTTCGGCGACCGGCGCGTGCTGCGCGGGGCGTCGTTCATGACCCAGCCGCGCATGCATCACCCGCGCTACCGGAATTTCTTCCGCCCGGAGCGCGACGACGTGCCGGCCGGCTTCAGGACCTGTGCAGCGGGCTGAATGCATGGCTCACGCCGGCAGCGCCAGAAAGACGCCGAAGCGGACCTGCGCATCCATCCAGCACGACACCTCGCCGAAACCCGCTTCGCGCAGCAGCGTCTCGAAGGCGATCGACGTCCACTTGTAGGAGTTTTCCGTGTGGATGCGTTCGCCTTCAGCGAAGCGCCGCTCGCCGCCTGACCAGCGCACGGTCACCGCACGACGCGCCTCCAGATGCATTTCGATGCGCGATGCCGCGCCATCGAAGCGTGCGACGTGCCGCCAGCCAGAGACGTCGAAGTCAGTGCCCGCAACGCGATTCAGGTGACGCAGCACATTCAGGTTGAAGGCTGCCGTCACACCCAGCGCGTCGTCGTATGCCGCTTCGAGCTCCGCCGTGTCCTTGACCAGATCGACCCCGATCAGCAGGCCACCGCCACGCGTTGCCGCACAGGCTTCGGCAAGCAGGCGGCGGGCATCCGGCGGTGCGAAATTGCCGATGCTGGAACCCGGGTAGAACACCAGCGCAGGGCCTTCGTACAGGGTATCCGGCAGATCCAGGCAGGCCGAAAAGTCGCAGCCGACACCCAGCATGTCCATGGCCGGATGCGCGCGCTGCAGACATTCGATCGACTGCCGGAGAAACTCGGCGGAAATGTCGATCGCGACGTAGCGGCGCGGCGCGAAGGCATCGAAAAGCGCTGCGGCCTTGGCACAGCTGCCGGCACCGAGATCGATCAGGTCGAAGGCGGTGCCGGCATGTGCGCGGAAGCGGTGTGCCATGTCGTGAGCGTGCGCGGCGAATATCGCCGCTTCGGTGCGCGTCGGGTAGTACTCGTCCAGCGCGGTGATCGCCTCGAACAGACGCGAACCGAGCACATCGTAGAAGTATTTGGGCGACACCGACGCCACGGGCTGCATCAGCCCGGCCAGCACATCGTCCAGCCGCAAGGTATCGTCGATCGGCTGCAACTGAATGAAACGCGGTGTTCGCATCATGGTCCTATCGCACGCCTGATATTTGTCGGTCGGGCGCAGCATATCGCACGCTGCACCTCCATCATCGGCTGGCCGCACGCTCTGCTCACTGGACGATCAATGCCCCCAATCCGCCGCATCGGTCTGCTCTTCGCCTACGACTGGGACCGCATCGGCTTCGAACGGCACGGCTCGCGCTACAAGTTCTACCGTGCCGGTTTCGATCTGTTTTCCTTTCCGGACAATCTGCGACTGACCGGTTTCGATCTCGATCGCTTCGCCGCGCGCACGGCCGATCGCGCGAAGCGCCACCGATGGTCGGCCGTGCTGTCGCATCACGAGCCGTTCGGCGCGCTGGCAGCCGCCATGGTGGCCGAGCGCCTCGGCCTGCCCGGCGTGCCGCCCGAGGCGATTCTGGCTGCGCAGCACAAGCTGCATGCCAGGCGGGTTCTGGCGCGCGTGGCGCCGGAGGCCTGCCTGGCATTTGCCGGGCTCGATCTGGATTACGGCGAACCGGTACCGGAGCGACTGCCCGGGGATTTCGAGTATCCCGTTTATGTGAAGCCGATCAAGGCGGCATTTTCGGTGCTTGCACGCGAAGTCGGCGATCGGTCGGCACTGCAGGCGCACATCCGCTTCGACTGGCGGGAGCTCTGGGTGATCCGGCATCTGGTCGAGCCCTTCGATCGCGTATGCCGGGCACGGCTGCCGCAGGCCGGGAGCGCGCATCGCCTGCTGCTGGAGGCGCCGGTTGATCCGGGTACACCGCAGTTCAACCTCGATGGCTGGGTATTCGACGGACAGGTGCACGCACTGGGCGTCGTCGATGCGATCATGTACCCGGACACCCAGGCCTTCATGCGCTGGGAGGTGCCGAGTCGCCTGCCGGAATCGGTGCAGGCGCGCGCGCTTGATGTCGCGCGGCGTTTTCTCGGTGCAATCGGTTATTCGCTCGGTTTCTTCAATCTGGAGTTCTTCTACGACACGGCCACCGATCGGCTGACCGTCATCGAATGCAATCCACGCCTGGCCTCGCAGTTCTCGGATCTCTACCGCCGCGTGCTGGGCATCGATGCACACGCGTGGTCGCTGGCGCTGGCGCTCGGCGAAGATCCGAGGTTGCTGCACCGCGAAGATCCCACCGACCGCGCAGCCGCCAGTCTCGTCTATCGTGCCTTCGACGTCGATGGCTTGCCCGCCATGCCTGACCGGGCATTGCAGGGCGCGTGGCAGCGGCAGTTTCCCGACGGACTGCTGTTCGCGTTCGGGCGTCGCGGATACAGCCTGCGACGCGATCTGAAATGGACCGGCAGCCACCGTTACGGCATCGTTCATCTGGGCGCACAGGATGCGGCACAGCTCGAGGCGCGGGCCGAAGCGGCCAGCCGCATGCTGGGCTGGCCGGTGCCCTACGCCGGAGATGCTCGCCTCGAGCGACAAAACAGCCCGAGCACGCGCGAAGTTGCCTGATCACACGTACTGACTGAAGGTCACTTCGACACGCTGTGTAAGCAATCCGCTGATGCGGCGGTCCGTTCTGGTTGTTCGACTCAACCGAAGGAGACCCGCATGAACCGCTTCATCCGCCTCACCGCAATCGCCGCCGTTTCGCTCGCGGCCAGTCTGGCCCACGCGCTCGACATCCAGCCCTACTCGGCGGCGGCGCTCGGCGCCGCACAACAGGCCGGCAAGCCGGTGGCGGTGCACTTCCACGCAGAATGGTGTTCCACCTGCAAGACGCAGGAGAAGGCACTCAATGCGCTGAAGGCCGAAAAGGGCTTGGACATCACCGTCCTCATCGCCAATTACGATGAAGAGAAGGATCTGAAGAAGCAGTACAAGGTGCGCAGCCAGTCCGTGCTGATCGTATTCAAGGGCGAGCAGGAAAAAGCGCGCCTCGCCGGCGACACGGACATCGAGAAGATCCGCAGCGCGCTGCAGGCCGGTCTGTGAGTTCGGCGGCCGAGCTCGGGCTGGCGCTGGCTGCGGGCAGCCTGACGACACTGTCGCCCTGCGTATTTCCCATCCTGCCGCTGGTGGTGGGCGGTGCGGTGCAGGCGAACCGTCTGGCACCGGTGGCGATGGGGCTCGGCATGGTCGCATCGTTCGCGCTGCTGGGCGTGCTGGTCGGCGTACTCGGCGACGCACTCGGGCTCGATGGTGATCTCATCCGCACAGCCGGCGCCTGGCTGCTGATCGCCTTCGGCATCGTCATGCTGGTGCCGGCGCTGAGCGACCGCTTCAGTCTGCTGATGAGTCCGATCGCAGCCACCGCGCAGCAGGCCAGCAATCACGTCGATGCCGGCTCGCTGCGCGGAAGCTTCCTGCTGGGCGCGGTGCTCGGCATGGTGTGGAGCCCCTGTTCCGGGCCGCTGCTCGCCTCGGCGCTGACGCTGGTTGCCAGCGAAGGCGGCGCCGCACGCGGTGCGCTGATACTCGGCCTGTTCGGTCTCGGCGCTGCGACACCGCTGGTCGGTTTCGCCTACGCGTCGCGGGCCGGCTTCATGCGGTCACGCAACTGGGTGCTGGCGCACATCGACCGCATCAAGAAGGGGTTTGGCCTGCTCATCCTGCTGGCGGGCCTCGCCGTGCTGCTGGGCTGGGACAAGCAGCTCGAAGCAGCGGTGCTGAACTTGCTGCCGGACGGCTGGGTCCGGACGACCGTCATGTTCTGATCACGGCTGCGCAAACGCACGCAGCATCATCGTGGTCAGATCGTGCAGACCGCCGCGCGGCTCGCGTGGCGGTTCCAGCCCGGCGTGAAAACCCTGCGCGGCGAAGCGTGCGAGCAGGTCTGAATCGCGCGACACGATATGCACCGGCACGTCCCACGAGGCACCTTCGCCACTCACACTGGCAGCGGGCTGGTGGTCGCCGACCAGAATGTAGGTCGTCTCGCGCGGCGGTGGCCGGCGCAGGTGGTCGCCGAGCCAGCGATAGGTGTATTCGACCATTGCCACATAGCCCGGAAACATGTTCAGCCAGTCCGGCTTCACGGCCAGCGCGCGCGCGCTGTCGTCCGGATCGAACGGGGTGTCGCCGAGCAGCTTCCGCGGGTCGGACTGATACGGCGGTACCGGGCTGAACGGCAGATGGCAGGTGATCGTCGGGAAAAACACAAATCGCGGAGGCGAGTGGGCATCGCGCGGGAACAGTTGCTCGAAGCGCGCAGCGGCGTACTGGTCGGGAATTTTCCAGTAGCCGAATTCAGGTCCCGGGTAACCGAGATCGCGGCCTTCCACGAACTGGTCGTAACCGTAGAACACGCGCTCAGGCCAGTCCCAGAACAGGGCCGGGTAGAAGCCGAACGTGCGGTATCCGTTGGCGCGGAACAGCGTGATCAGTGTCGGCCGGTCCGTGGTCAGCAGCAGATCGTGGCGCAGCGGATCAGTCAGGTCCAGCCCCGACAGCATGCCCAGTTGCGCAAGATCCGATGCACCACCGAAAGTCGGCGAGCGCATGAAGGCGGACACCACGCTGAAGCCTCCTGCCGCAATGTCGGCCGCCAGTCGCTCGCGCGCCGGCTTCAGGCGGGCTGCTGCCTCGGGGTTGTCGTAGGCCACCGCGCCATAGGATTCGAGCGGCATCAGATAGACATCGCTGCCGCGCAACGCGGCCAGCGCCGTACCGGGCGGTGCCGCAAGGGCCGCATCGAGCGCGTCGGCGCGCGGCAGGATCTGCCCGACGCGTTGATCGGTGAAGGTGGCCGTCAGCAGAATGGCCTGCCGGAAATAGGTGGGCACGATGGCGCGCGATACGACTGGCCACGTTGCGCGCACACCGACGATGTTGGCGATCACCAGCACCACGGCCAGCGCTGTGACGACATGCGCCCAGCGCGTTCGCAGCGCATAGGGAACGGCTACGAGCGCCGTGATGCGGATGAGCACGCCGAACAGCCGGTAGATCGCGTATGCGAGCAGCACGACGGCTGCGACGGCTGCCAGGCTCATCCACCACGGCAGATTCTGCGCCGACACCCACAGAAAGCGCGGAATCTGCTGCCCGTCCCAGTAAAGATTCACCGGCCGTCCGAACAGCGCGGGTACGGTGACGTCGCCGTAGCGCCCGAGCACGAGCAGCGTGAATACCAACGTGAATCCGGCCAGCACGCGCGGCGACGGCGTGCCCCGCTTCGCTACGAACAAAAGCAGGCCGAGCCACAAACCGACGAATTCCGGAGCCAGCCGGTGGTCGGGCACGATGGCTGGCGTGGGCCACACGTTGCTGAAGCTGAGGAGGGCATTCAACAGCAGCAGCGCGAGGACGGCCTGCGCACCGCAACGCCACGAAGGCAAGGCAGACGTGGTCACGCCCGGACACGCCCGGATGCGATGTACCCCATGCCGTATTGCGTCGGCGTCAGGCGCCAGCCATCGAGTCTCGGTGCGATGCGGTCCCACGGCGAGCGCAGCGCTCCCGGCGACCCGTTGTAGCCGTGGTTCTTGTAGTAAACCCAGATGTTCAGCGGCGCCAGCCAGAACGGAAAGTACTTGATGCCGGCAATGGCGACCGCCGCTCCCGGTCTGGCGCAGGCCAGAAGCCGCTCGACGGCAGACGGCGAACGCAGCACATCATGCGTGTAATGGAACAGCAGCGCGTCGACCGGCGCCGGGAGGACCAGGCCCTGGGCTGGCGTTTCGTAAAGATGAACGTTCCGCCAGCCGGCGGTCGCCACGCGGTCACGCGCCTGCCGGAGCATGTCCGGACTTTGATCGAACGCGTACACGCAGCCCTCATCTCCGACGCGTTCGCGCAGTCGTGCGAGGCTCAGTCCGGTACCGCAGCCGACATCAAGAACCGCCTGTCCGGGCTGCAGATCGAGCAACGCTATCGTCCGCTCGCGTATCGGCCACGTCGGACCGCACGTCGAATCGTAGCCGGCTGCGCGATGACGATACTTCTCGATGGAGGCGGCACGGATTGCTTCGTCGGACAGGCCGGCAGGTGATCGGACAGTCATCGCAGGTCGGGTAGCGCCGGGGAGAAAGGGGCGGGCAATGCAGCGTGCCCGCCCGGATTCAACTCAGACGTCCGGCGCGGCGAAGGGTTTCCACTGTCTGCTCGATCTGCTCTTCCTGCGTGCCGGCAGGAATCAGCAACGTGCTGCCGTCTGCATCAAGCAGTGGCTGCCCATGCCCGGGGACGATCATCACCTCGACACGTTCGCCCGCAGGGACAACTGCACCAAGACTGGGCGGCTGGGCCGAATCCGCATCCACCACCACGATGAGGCCGGCATCGAGCAGGATGCCTGCGATGCGCAGGAGGTCCGCCGTCGCCGCCGGCAGCACGATGGTGTGACGTCCGATCGACATGAGCTTCTGCTCAAGCCGGCGACCGTCGACGCCCTCGCCCGCCCAGAGCATCAAAGGCGTCTGCTGCTTGAGCGCAGCGCGTGCTTCGCGGCCGGTTTCGAGCAAGGTCCAGCCGAGGTCGCGCGGACGTTTGCGCGCACCGTGCAGCAGACCGGCCGCGACCGTGTTGTTGCTCAGACGGTCGATCAGGATGAAGCTGCCTGTGTCGCGCACCGATTCATAGGGGTCGAACGCGATCAGTCGATCGGTCACCAGCGCGACGCGGCCGATTTCGTTCAGCGCCAGCGCGGCTGCCTCGCCGCGCTCCATCGTATTCACATTGACGCGGTATTCGATCGCATTGATCGTGGCGCCAACGGTGCGCGTGCCGCTCTTCATCAGATAGCTGCGGCCGGTGGCGAGCGCTTCATCACTCATCCACACCAGCGTGGCGTCGAAACTGTCGCCGGCGCCGGATGGTTGCGCCGCGGCGACGATGACGTCGCCGCGGCTGCAGTCGATCTCGTCGCTCAGGGTCAGCGTGACGGACTGACCGGCCACTGCTTCCGGCAGATCGCCGTCCGACACGACAATGCGCTCGACCGTACTGTCGCGCCCGGAAGGCTGCACACGGATGCGGTCGCCGGGACGCACGGTGCCCGAAGCGATCAGGCCGGAGAAGCCGCGGAAGTCGAGGTTGGGTCGATTGACCCACTGCACCGGCAGGCGGAACGGGCCGCTCGTCTGGACGTCATCGATCGGCACGGTTTCCAGGTGTTCCATCAGCGTCGGGCCGGCATACCAGGGCGTGCGGTCGCTCTTGTCGGTGATGTTGTCGCCCCGGAGCGCCGACATCGGAATGCACAGGATGTCGTTCAGGCCGATCTGCGCCGCGAAGGCGCGGTAGTCGCGCTCGATGCGGTCGTACACGTCCTGCGAAAAGCTGACCAGATCCATCTTGTTGATCGCGACCACCACGCGCCTGATGCCGATCAGCGACACCAGGAAGCTGTGGCGGCGCGTCTGCGTCTGCACCCCGTGACGGGCGTCGACCAGGATGATCGCCAGATCGGCCGTCGATGCACCGGTCACCATGTTCCGCGTGTATTGCTCGTGGCCCGGCGTGTCGGCAACGATGAACTTGCGCCGGTCGGTCGAGAAGAAGCGGTAGGCCACGTCGATCGTGATGCCCTGTTCGCGCTCGGCCGACAGGCCATCGACCAGCAGCGCGAAGTCGAGATCGCCGCCCTGCGTGCCGGCCTTTTTCGAGTCGGCTTCCAGCGCGGCCAGCTGGTCTTCGAACAGCATTTTCGATTCGTACAGCAGGCGGCCGATCAGCGTGCTCTTGCCGTCGTCCACGCTGCCGCAGGTGATGAAGCGCAGCAGGCTCTTGTGCTCGTGCTGCTTGAGGTAGGCACCGATGTCTTCGGCGATCAGGTCGGAAACGTGTGCCATTTAGAAGGCCTCCTGCCGGGCCGCCCCAATGGAGGCCTCAGCCCCCTCGGGGGGCAACGAACGAATGTGAGTGTGGGGGCGCATCAAAAATACCCTTCCTGCTTCTTCTTTTCCATCGAACCGGTCGAATCGTGGTCGATCACCCGGCCCTGTCGCTCCGAAGTCGTCGTCAGCAGCATTTCCTGGATGATGTCGGTCAGCGTGGCAGCGGTCGATTCGACCGCGCCGGTCAGCGGATAGCAGCCCAGCGTTCGGAAGCGCACGCTCTTCATCTGCGGCACTTCGCCCGGGCGCAGCGGCATGCGGTCGTCGTCGACCATGATCAGCGTGCCGTCGCGCTCGACCACCGGACGCTCTGCCGCGAAATACAGCGGCACGATCGGAATGTTTTCCAGGTGGATGTATTGCCAGATGTCGAGCTCGGTCCAGTTCGAGATCGGAAACACGCGGATCGATTCGCCCGGATGCTTGCGCGCGTTGTACAGCTTCCACAACTCGGGGCGCTGGCTCTTCGGGTCCCAGCGGTGCTGCGCGGTGCGGAAGGAAAAGATGCGTTCCTTGGCGCGCGACTTCTCTTCGTCGCGCCGCGCACCCCCGAAAGCGGCGTCGAACTTGTACTTGTCCAGCGCCTGCTTCAGGCCTTCGGTCTTCCACAGATCGGTGTGCAGCGCAGACCCGTGGTCGAACGGGTTGATGTTGCGCGACTTGGCATCGGGATTGATATGCACGAGCAGATCCATGCCCAGCTTGCGCGCCATCGCGTCGCGGAATTCGTACATCGCCTTGAATTTCCACGTGGTATCGACGTGCAGCAGCGGAAACGGCGGCACCGACGGGTAGAAGGCCTTGGCTGCCAGGTGCAGCATGACCGCGCTGTCCTTGCCGACGGAGTAGAGCATGACCGGGTTTTCGGCCTCGGCCACCACCTCGCGCATGATGTGGATGCTTTCGGCTTCCAGCCGTTGCAGGTGGGTCAATGTAGTCATCGTGATGAAAACCGGGAAGCGGGGTTGCGCGCCGACCCGATGGTGCTGGCTGACGCGGAAGGACGGAGATTTTACAGTGCGCGCGTGCCCGTGGGTACGGCCGCCCGATTTGCAGGGCCATACAGGCTGCTGGATCGGCTCATTCGAGCGACCAGATTGCACCTGAAGCAGGGTATCCAGTCAGCCCGCAGACCGCATATCTGCACGGACGCGGTCCGCGAGCCGCCGGACACTCCGTCCTTTGCGTATGGGCATCGGCGCGTTGCTTGCCGCCGCGGCGGCCCCAACCCTAACTTGGCGATCCGCGAGTGAGGCAGTCCGGCCCCGAGGTCACCTGCACCACGACCTGCCAATCGACGGCTACTGCATTGTCGCCAGTTCCACGTCAAATTATCTGCAACATGACTCTGCCGGACTCGCGCGCCTGCTGCACGGCTTGCTCAAACATTGCGCGGTTCCTTGGACATAGACGGCGCGCGCCGTGACCTTTTCACAACGGAGGCGAAGCAGCCAAATAAGTCATGCAGGTGCATCACGCAAAGGAGCTGCAACTCTAGGGCTACAGCTTCTGATGAATCAGGAAGAGCTCTTCAGATCATCGGGAGTTGGTGCAAACGTACGGGGCGAAAATCCTAGATCGCGGACAGCATCGCTGTAGTCGAAAACCATATCGACATTCATCCGCTCCACCATACCAAACGACAACGTTGACCTTGGACGAGCCACCGACCACGCTGACACCACACACCGGAAAATCCAGTGTGGCACCTTGACTAACCGCGGCCGTCGCGTCATTCCAATGAAGATGCGTTCGATCATTGTCCGGTAAGTCAACCTCTCTTTGCCACACAGGTCGTAGCAACGCCTTGCAGCGGCGGGCGACCACCCAGCCGCGACGACTGCATGCGCAAGATCCTCGGCATGTAACGGTTGGCGCAGCCCGCGCGCGGAACCCAGTAGAGGAAAGAACCCGAAACGCCTTATGAAGGCGGCTACGGCACCCACATTCTTGTCTCGTCCGAAACCGTAGATCAGCGTCGTGCGGAGGATGACCCATTCGACGCCATTGCTCTCCGCCCATGCGATCAACGCACGCTCGCCGTCGATAAGCCGCTTCACGGTCAATTGCTCACGTGGATCGGAAGAATCAAGCTTCGTAAACCGGCTCGTCGAGGATACGGCAACCACACGCTTGGCTCCGCTCGCAAGCACGGTTGCCAGATACTCCGGAAGTATCCATATCGGCGCGAGGCAAAACCATACTTCAACCCGGTCAACGTTAGCGACATTGAGTTCCGCGGTCGGTCGCCACGCCACGGACTCGATCTCACACACCTGCGCGCCGCGCGAATAGGCAAGGATCGCGCAACCCTGCTCGCGCAGACTTTCGAGCAGTATCGGGCCAACCAGTCCACGCGCCCCCAGAACTGCGACTGTAATCCTCTCAGCGATCACCTACTCTCCCACGGAGACCACGGATGAAATGAACCGACGCCAGCAGGGCAAATCGTGTCCAGACGCCGACGGCCACAATCCACATGAGAAGACCTGGATACTGATGGCGGAAAAACTTTCGGTAGAACCGCATCATGCCGCGATGCTTGTGCCACTCAACAAAGATAGGGCGATTACGGCTGCATGCCCCAAGTGCGTGAACAACGCGCGCCGTCGGCACGAACACGATGCGCCACTCCCTTTGGCGGAAGCGCATGCACCAGTCCAGATCCTCGCAATGCAGGAAGTAGCCCTCATCCCAGTTGCCAACATCGTCGACAGCGGTTTTGCTGACAAGCATGCATGCGCCGGAAATCGCTTCGACGTCGATCGGAGCCAAGGGCAGTGGCTGCTTGTGCAGATAGAAGTCGAAGAATAGCTTCGGCCAGCGCGACGAGAAACGGCTCAGTCCGGTCATGCGCACCAACGACCGCCAAGGGGTCGGCACTGCACGACGCCCGCCGCCCTGCTCACTTCCATCCTCGTTGAGCAAGAGCCCACCAACTATCCCGACGTGGGACTGCTCTGCGAAAACTTCCAGCATTCTCGCGATCGCCCCAGCCTCAAGGCTGCAATCCGGATTAAGGAAGAGGATGTACTCGGTAGAACAGGCCCGCAGACCCACATTGCAGGCTGCGGCAAATCCTGCGTTGTACCCGTTTCGGATGCAACCAAAGTAGGGGTCGCTGCCGAACTCGCGTTCGCACTCGACCAGACTGCCGTCCGTCGAATCGTTGTCGACCACCAGCACCTTGCGAGAGCCTGCCAGTGCGCCACGCACGCACTCCGTGAGCAGCGAACCGGCGTTGTAGTTGACGATGACTACAGATAAGTCGTCCCGACCAGGCAACACTACGGGCGTCGTCATCGCGCGGACTGCCGGGACACACGGAATCCGGCCCCTGGGAAAAGTGACTTGTCGAGTGCAATCCAGACGTCCCGCACGGTCGCCCTGCGCACGCGCTGTATCGCCTTACGCTGCACCCAGACGGCCGGCAGCGCCCGCACTGCGTCGCGCTTGGCTCGCATCATGACCGCCGCCTGCCCCGAGCGCATCGCAGCAGCCAGATAGGCAAAGTTCATCAGAAGATGCAAAGGTAAAAGAAGCCAGAACAATGTGGAAGGCATGTTTTTAACATAATTGAAGATGATGTTTCGATGCCCGTAATAAACCGCGAAATCACTTCGCCGCCCGGTCAATGCGGAACCAATGTGTCGCACGATCGCGTCGGGGACGTAGCGGCAACCGTATCCGGCCAATCGGAGCCTGAAGCCGAGGTCGACATCTTCGAGATAGCAAAAAAAATTCTCATCGAAACCACCGCACTCCATCAAAGCAGAGCGGCGATATAGCGCCGCAGCCGCGCACGGCGCGAAAACCTCCTCCTCGACCAGAAAGCGGGCTGCGGCGGCGCCGCCATGCCCCCGTCGGGCAGGCTTTCCGCTGACCGACAGAACGTCACCGGCACCATCCAGCCTGCAGGCATTACCATGATCGAGCATCCGGCTTGCAAAGCTGGCGCACGACGGATTCTCGCTGGCCGAACGGAGAAGTGCCTGCAGCCAGCCAGGCGCGGGAAACGCGTCCGGATTGAGCAGAGCCACGTACTCGACGTCACTGCAGCGTGAAATGGCAAGATTGTTGGCTGCGGCAAAGCCGAGATTTTCGGGCGACAGAACCAGCTCGCACAGCGCGCGGCCGCGGACGACCGCCTCAAGCCGGTCTGCATCGGCGCTGCCGTTGTCAATTACCAAAATGCGAAGAGGCTGAACTGTCTGCGTATCGAGTGCGTCGAGCACGCTACCCAGCAGCCCGCTGGCGTTCCACGTTACGATGATCACGGCGACAGTTGTCATGTCGACCTCCTGCGGCGCCACCAGCGCACCAGAGGCGAGCGGAAGTACGAGCGCGCGAGCAGCGCACGCACAGAGGCTGCTGGAGTTGTCCAGGGCTGCGCTTTCCCGGTATTCATGCTTTTGAAAGGTGCCACGAACTTCCGATCCAGCGCGCGCATCGCCGCTGGCAATGTTAGTGGATCGTCCATACCGGCTTCGATCTGTGCTACCAGAGAGGGGCGGACATGCCCGGCATCAACTTCGCGACGAAGTTCGTCGAGCGTAACGAAGCCCGCATCCAGCGCCCGCCGCAGGCATGCGACCCAGAGGATCCCGTTCCCGTTTGCGCACGAGATCCAGGGCTGGGTGTTCATGTCTGTGTAGTGAAGCAAACGAGTACTCCCCGGCTGGAATTGCTCCAGCGAATTCCAGGCGGCGGGCAAGACTCGCCCGATCGCACTGGCGACGCGCATCTCGTACATTAGGCCCGCGTAGTTGAGTTCGCCCAAGTCAAGCCTTTCCACGATGTCCTCGATGCACCACGACAGACGCTCACAGTTCAGCAGCATGACGCTGAATTGCGGACGTCGCCTTGAGTCGCCCTCCTCGACGGTCAGCAGATCGCTGCCCACAAAATCGCTGTCCCAGACCTCACGTATGTCACCAAATACCTGCATGTCAGCGTCAAGGTAGATGGCCTTTCCCGCGTAGCCACAGAGTTCGGGAATCAGGAAGCGCTGAAACGAAAACGGGGTACGTGGACGGTTCTCAAGATCGCGAGGAAGCGGGATTTCCCTCCGAAAAGAGTACAGCGTGCGGAACAGGATCGGTGACGCGGTCGTTTCAGACGTTGAGAATTCGAGGACTCTTGCGGGCAGCCACTCAGCCTCGGTGCATGCGATAAACACCTTGATTTTATCCATCGTTGCGTCTGAGCTCCCCTAGTGCGGCGCGAGCGGCGGCTCCAGATAATGTCGACGCCCGGACAGCGTACTCACTCCACCCGCTAAACCTGAACATCAGCCCGAAAACCGAAGGAAAGCCTGACAATAGAAAGCCGCCAAGCAAGCCAAAGTCCTGCCAGAATCCGTTGACGACGCCGGCGGGACTTTCAGTACATTGGTATCGCCAGTCCAGTCCTTGACTCCGAGACGGGCACCTTTCTTGACCTCGCCCTTCTTGGACGCTGAAATCTCCGCTTCCCAGTTGCTCAGACTGGCCATAGGAAGGCCCAAAGCGCTGGCAACTCCCGCAGTGACCTGACCGGGACGAACCAACTGCACCGCTTCCATCACGAACTCCTGCGAGTACGGCGCGCGAATTTCTGACATGTCTTGAGTCCCCGTCGCGGTGTAACTATGAACAAAAATAGTTGCAATGCGTCTTCATGACAAACCTCCCCCAGTCGAAAGTTTGCCTAAAAACTCACGCTTAAAGTGGTCCGAATCCACGCGGGCACATCACCGTCCGCAAGACCGGTCAATCAGGGCCATGAGCCACCTTCTGAGCGGCCCCATGCTCGGGCGCTCGATAAGGTAGTAAGAGACCGCGGAAATTCCCATCGCCATCGCGACGAAAAGCCCCCCCCGGATCCAGTCATTGGCGGACCAGCCAAAACTCAGCCAGTGCAATGCGCGCAGCCCCGTCTGCGTGCCCAGAATATTGATGAACAGGTAATGCCAGATATACAGACTGAATGACACGACACCCACCCACCGGAGAGGCGTTGTCAGCCATTGACCCCGAACCGGCGCGGCCAACGCGGCCATGAACAGGCCCCCGGCTGCCAGCCGCGCTACGATCTCTTCGGCGGCATACGGCTGGCCGGTGGCCTGCATTGCCGTAAAGACCAACAACGCTAGTCCGCCCCAGACAACCCGCCGTTCTGCTACCAAGATGCCCACTGTGAACAAGTGGAACAGCGCCAGAAAACTTGCCATCGTCGAAGGCGTCCAGGACAACACGATGGCCGCCGCGCCAAGCAGGGGCAGAAACGCCGTGGGCAGCATCAGGAGCAGGGGAACCAGCACATAGAAGACAACCTCGTGGGTCAGCGTCCACAACACCGGGTTCAGGTCCCGGCTGACCGAAGGATTCAGGTCCTGCGTGAACGAGAGGTGGCGAAGCAAGGTCTCCGGCGTCACCTGCGCCTGAAAGGCCGAGTCGAAATGCGGTAGTGCCCAAACCACGAACGCAATGTTGACAAGGTACAACGGCACCAAGCGGGTCGCCCGGTGTATGACGTAGGTCGTGAGCCCGCCCACGCGATGAATTCGCTGCGCACTGCGCCAGATCAGGAAGCCGCTGAGAATGAAGAATAGATAGACCCCGAACCGGCCCAGAAACACCTTGAGCGAAGTACCCATGGCAATTTGCATGAGCCCGGCATGGTCGGCGTGGGACACCATCACGGTCAAAGCCGCGATTCCGCGAAGGACATCGAGGTAATGGCTCTGGATGATTTCCGTCTGAGTGGTGTCCCTGGGCGTTGTCACCGCCGGATTATAGAGCGTCACTGCGGCTGCAGCAGCGTACGCACCAACCTGCGCATGAACGCCCACCGGCGCCATTTGTGCCCCGCGAGGCGCCGGTACGGCGCAACGACTACACAGTCGAGATGGCGCATGGCAACGTGCAACTCGGCAGGATTGTCCACAGCTGCATTGATCTGCGCGGTCAGGGACGGACAGACGTGGCCCGTCGCCACTTCATGCTGCAGCTCTACGCGGGAGATGAAGCTGGTCGCCAGCGCACGGCGCAGCGATACCATGCACAGATCGGTGGGAGAGTTGGTGGTCGCGACCCAGTACCGCCGATTCATGTCGGTGTAGTGCAGCCGCCGTGGCACCCGGACCTCATAACGCTCCAGGTTTTTCCAAACCGGCGAAATGGTGCGCCTGACGCTGCGGGCCAAACACATGCTATGCAGCAACCGTTCGTGGGTACCCCACAGGTCTGCGATGTCCGAGAACACCTGCATGCTCGTGTCCGGGTAGACCGCACGGCCCTGGTACGCACAAAGCTCGAGGATCAGGAACCTCTGGAGCGAGAAAGGCGTGCGGGGAAGATTTCCCCGGAGCGTCGGTATCGGGATGGCGTGTCCGAACGAGGCGATCGCGCGTACCTCGACCGGCAAATCCGTCACCTCGCGCATGGAAAATTTCAGAACGCGGGTGGGCGACCGTTTGCGCGCAGTGGGGGCAACGAATACGCGTACGGGCGATGAAGTAGCGAGATTGCTCAAGGTGACGCCTCCTCATCGGAAGGTCCACGAAATTTGAGCAGACTGGCTGGCACGCCGCCCACCACTGCCCGTCGCGGAACGTTCTTCGTGACGACACTCCCTGCAGCCACCACACAGCCATCTCCAATCGTGACTCCGTCCAGGATCCTGGCTCCACCACCAATCCAGACATCACTGCCAATGGTGATTCCCTGTTTGGTCAGCCCTTGTTTTGCGATGGGCTTGTCCAGCGAGGAGAACATATGGTTTGCCGGAATGATGATGCTGTGTGCAGCTATACGCACGTAATCGCCCATGGACAAACCTCCATGGCCATAGATGACACAGAATGGATTGACCGAGAGCGATCGGCCCGAACGGATGGAGCCGTTCGGGCCGGTATCGAGCACTGCATACGGATGCAAGATTGCGCCGTCGCCCAGCGCAATCACTGCACCCTCCCCGGCGCACACGAGCCGCGCGCCCTCACCGATATGCACTCCTCTGCCGAGGCTGATGCCCCGGCAATTTCCGACAAAACGTGCTCGATGGCCGATGCGGCAACCGGCCGCCACGGCACCGAGGCCGAATCGCCACCGGTACCATCGCACCCTCAGACCGTCGAGAACCAACGACAATGAGGCTAGAGGCATGTCATCAATACTTGACGATGTAGGTTTTGGTTCGATTGGACCCGTCATCGCCTGTACGGAGATGAAAGAGCAGTTCCGGCTTGTCACGCATAAACTGATCCACCGCCGCGCGCGCCATCGGAAACTCGCGTGAGCCGTAATCATCGAAAAATATCACGCCCCCACGCGCCATACGGGGGTAGAAGAAATCCAAGCATTCGATGTGAGGTTCAAACAGGTCGCAATCGATATTGACGAAGTGGTATTTGACATTCGGCAAGTGCTGCAACGTGTCCGCAAAAAGACCCTTGTGGAAGACCACTGAGTCCGACAGCCCGGCGTCAATAACGCGCGACTTGACGGCCTCGAATGAGGTGTCCGCAAAGAGCTTTTGGCCCCGGTACGGCGCATTTTCGGGCGCAAGCCTCAGGTCGATTTCCGACAGATCCGGAAGACCACTGAACGTATCCAGCGCATGAAACCGCCCCTTTAAGCCGCATGCACGCACCATCTGAGCGCAGGCAACCAGACTGTTCCCCATGTAGACACCACATTCCGCCGCGTGAAACGCAAGATCATTCCCCACCAAGCACGCACGCGCCTTGCGATACAAGGACAGGGACTTCCTGGCCGATATAGCATGGTGCAGAGCCAGTGAAAACGCGTGGATCAATGGCAAGCGCTCAGCGAACAACCCGTCGTAAGGAAGGTTCGCACTAAAGGGAAGCCTTGAATTAAATTTGGGCTTCGCCGCCAATTTGGCAGTATGGTTTACGATATCCATAACGCTACTTTCCGAATTCAAGGGTCATTCCCAGATTGGCAATTCCAGCCATCTCGTCAGTGCCCGTGACGTCAAACGAGAGCACATTCTGGTACAGGCTCAACGGCTTGGCGACATCCCCCCGGAGTTCATGTACGACAGCACTGAGAAAATAGCGACCTGGCAACAAGCGGTTGAAGAACTTCATGTGGATCACCTGAGTGGAACCGGCGACAATCCGCCCCGCATGACCAGCGCCGCCAACGCCGTTAAAAGAACACACCACTATCCCCTGCTGGCTCGAGATTCCGAAGTTGATCGCCACGTTGTCAACATCTTGGTGCGCCTGTAAAACGCATGTGACCGTGAACGGTGCTCCGTGCGAGTCGCCCTGGTCCAGCAGCCGAAACCCAGAAAGGGAGACCTCATTGCGCAAAGATGCGGCATGTGTGCTCGCACTGCGCACGGCGATATCCGAATCCCCCAATTGCTCTGTTCGAACCCGCTTGTAACACTCCACGGCGTCAAAAGTGGTCCCGTCGAAAACCTTGCGTCCCCCCTCGATCACAATCCCCCGGGTGCAAAAGTTCGCCACCAGATTCTGGTTGTGACTTACCAGCAAAAATGTCTGGCCGTCCTCCTTCATCTTGCGGATGCGGTCGTAACACTTCATCCGGAAGTTCGCATCACCAACCGCCAAGGTTTCATCGATAATGATCAAGTTGGCATCCACGTGCACCGCGCAGGCAAACGCCAACCTGGATTGCATGCCTGACGAATACGACTGCAAGGGCATTTCAAAGTAGCGTCCCAGGTCTGCAAATGCCTCGATTGCACCGATGCGTAAATCGGTCCCGGCGCGGTCGATACCTTGAATGCTGCAAAAGAGATAGGCGTTCTCTCGACCCGAAAAGTTGGGGTTGAAGCCGGCTGTCAGACCCAACAGGGTAGCTATTCGGCCATGCCGCTCTACGGTGCCGGTGGTGGGCTGAATAACATTGCCGAGAATTCCCAGCAAGGTCGTCTTGCCCGCCCCGTTGCGCCCCATGATCCCTACAGTTTCGCCACGTCTGATCTCGATATCGATATCGGAGAGCACAAGAAACTGGTCGGCGCTATCGGTCTCTGTGCCAAACAGGGCATGGCACAGCGTCGACAAGGGCCGCTTACTGCCGGCGTAAACCTTGCTCAAACTAGTGGCGCGCAACAACAGATCAGACGACATCCGAAATGACCCCCTTGACCCGGCTGAACACCCATGTAGCCAGACACAAAAGCAGCACCGAGACAAGCGCAAATCCGGACATCACTCCAAGTGGCGCCATATGCCCGAAAACCAGTGGGGCACGCAGGAGTTCCACCATGACCGTAAGAGGATTGAGCCACATCCAGTCGCGGAAGGCAGTTGGAACCATTGTGAGTGGATAGGTGATGGGTGTCGCGTAAAAAAGCACGCGCAACAAAAGCCGCATCGCCTCAGAAATGTCGCCAATGAAGGGCCCCAAGGCTGCCAGCAACAGCGACAACGCGCACAGAAAGACAGCGCAAAGACCCACGCCCAGGAAAAACCAGGCAATTCCAGTGACGCTGACGCGCTGTTGGAGAAATGCAAGTCCGAGCAGAAGCACAAGCAGGACAATCGCATGCACCGTTGCGCGAAACAGGTTCGAAACCCACAACACCCAGATTGGGAACGGCGATTTGACGACGAACGTCCGTTTGCTGACGAACAGGACGGTGGACGAATTGACGATATCCGACAGGAAAAGATAAATTGAGAGGCCCACAAAGAAAGGCAGTACAAACCCTGCGCTCACGCCGCCATGGGCCATCGGCGGTTCCCAAGTGACGCCAAATATGCGCCCAAAAATCAGCGAATATATTCCCAGTAGGCACAGCGGTGTGAGCACAAGCCAAGCGGAACCGATGATGGAGCGGCGGTATTTGGCTATGAGATCGCGCCGCGCCAAGTCCCATGCCAAAATAAAATTCCGCATTACGAAATCAGCTGGAGGCGAGGCTCCGATGCTCCGTGAAAAGACACCCGAACGAGCCGGAGGGCCATCAACCACGATCTGCAAATATCAGGGCCCGTGCCCCGTTGCGTTCATCACGCAATTCCGCGACATCGACATTCAAAAAACCAACCGCCTTGAGTATCGACACCAGTGTATCTAGTGGAAGCCATTTGGCATGGTCGTACATTCCCGCAAACGCTTCCTCGCGGCCGCCTTCCCGGTAGTGCTTGTAACGGTATGAAACCCCACCAACCTCGTAGCTCTGGACGGCCTCATCCTCGCGCGCGTAGTGGGTATCCAGCATGATGGCCTTGCGGGTCCGCATCGCCAGTTTCTGGAGGTGCGTCACTGGATCGACCAAGTGGTAGAGCACCCCCATGTGATGGGTGATATCAACGTTTGGTACTTTGGCAAAATCGACATCCTGTTCGACGTCGCACTTGAAAACCGTCGCTTCGAAGCCGAAGCTCCAAGTCCGAACCATCGTTTTGGCGACGTTTTCGATCCGCGAATCAATCCCAACCACCTTGGCACCATAACCGGCGAGCGCAATGGTGTGGACACCTTCGAAACAACCGACCTCCAGAACCGATAGTCCACTCAGCGGAAATCGCCGGTTGAGTTCAGTGATTCGGTGATCGGGAATGGCTTGGGGCAGGTTCCTCTTCTTGGACGAAGCCTGCTTGCCGAAGCGCCGGCCATTTGAATCCAAGGTGAAACACTGCCATGGCAGCAGGTCGTTCAGTCGACTGAGGTCCGCGTCGCTCAAATCATCTACGTACTTGGTTTGAGTACGTCCATCACTGTCCGTTCGAATGGGAAATACGTCCATTTTGGGTCCTCTGGGGGTCTTAAGCTAAACCGTCATTTACTTTTCAAGGACAACGAAGAAGTCCTTGTGATTGGGCTGGCAGGTGATCGAAAACCGCTGGAACCCTACTTGGGCTGCGGTCTGGCCGAGCAAATCTGCCATCGTCGATGGAGTATAGAAATGAACATGAATAGAGCGGCCACTGGCCATCAGGTCTTCAACCGTCGATTTTGGCATCTGGACCTTGCCCCAACGCCTGAAGTGCTCTGGCGTCACTTGCATATCGCCAGTCCGCCACTCGGCGACAATCTCGGCAACGGTCGAGGCGGGGAAAGTGTAATCCTGACAACCGTCCCGGTCGGGAATGACCGCGGCCACAAAGCCACCGGGCTTAAGCAACGAAGCCCAATACGCAAAATGCCCCAAAGGGTTGGCCAAATGCTCGACAACGTGGCTGGAAAAGATGAAATCAAGCGAGCCCTTCTCGACAGGTATCTTGTCCGCAGTCCCCACGACATAACGTTTCCAGAGGTTCTTGTCGACAGGTGTCGGCGTCTCCTTCCCGTACAGACTCTGCCACATATCCGGTGTTGCCTGCTCGACATACCGGACGCGCCGCTTCCAGGTCGGGAGTGCCTGCGGCTTGGGGCCCGGACCGATCTCCACTCCGTCCCCTTTCATCCGGGAGAACAACTCGGCGCGATCGAGCATCTGGTGCACCCCTAGAAAGACCGGTGTCGAGTTCTCCGCTCCAGCAGCAATGACCAGATCGTGGTACCCCTCAGGTGCTGGCGGTACTGAAAAACGAACCATATCCGCCCCGGACGAAACCACCGTCACGGGAGCTTTGTCCTCACCACACTGCCAGCCGACGGTAAGTGCCGAGGGCTTGCCGGACGTGCTTCTCATCTGGAAGCTCCCCAATCCCCGAACGAAGTTGGGCCAGTAGAGCGCGGCATCCTTAATCAAAATGCGTGACCTTGCCGGCATCGCAACACCGCGCACGTTGCGACGACTCAGCACGGACGAGTCGGAGGAATACTTCTTGAGCAATTCCCGGGGAAAGGGCACGGACGTCCAGCAAGAGCCACTCTCCGCTTTGAACTGCAAGAAAAAACGTTTGTCAGGCTTGAGCAGCATGTCGATGATGTTCATGGCATTCGGGTCCCGCGTGAGCAAGGGTTCATTGAATCGATGCACGCACGCGTGCAATGACCGCCCGCCACGATCTGCTCAGACGCGGCTTGGTCAACACATTTTGTGCTCCATGGCGCCAGCGCCCGTCGGGCCCCTGGCGCCACTCCCGATGACCAAAATACCTGAAGGGCTGCACATCTACCTGCTGAGCACGCAGGCCAAGCGCCTCCACGCTCTTCGTCGCCGCGATTTCTGCAGCAATACATTCGCCAAAGTTGTCGCCCTGCAGGAAACCGTTCATGGCGACCAGCGTGTGTCGATTCGCGAACCAGACCAGCGAGCGAAGATGCCCGGCCTTCTGACCCGTCGCCACACCTCGGCGCGACATGAATTCCCGATACACATCCACTCGGTTGGCGGCTATGCCGTCGATGTCATGCCCCGGCATGCGCTGCCCTTCGACGGCGATTTTCATGGCGTCCCAGGATCGATCCCAGCCATCGTTCCAACTTTCACCGATCAGCCCGGTGCCAGGCGCACTCGCAGCATCCACAAAGGGTTTGAGCCAGCATTCCGACTTCAACTCGCATTCGTCTTGCAGAAACAAATAGCCGTCATATTCCGGAAAGTGACGCCATCCATGGTCCCAGGCACCAATGTTCATGCCTTGATTTGGTCGATCGACCACCGTCGTGACTGCACCGATCGAGACGGGCAGCGCCAACCTACCGGACGTCGTGCGGTTCACCACCACCACGATGTCGAAGTCGGCGCCCGCAGGGGTATGCGACAACGCATGAACCAGTCCCTCCAGGGGGGCCATCGGACGTGGCTCGAAAAACGAAACCACCACCAGAAAACGTTGCGCCGCTATCATGACTAGGCATCGCCCGGTGATCCAGCACCGGTGCTCTCCAAGTATTCCTGGAGCGCGCGCGCGCGCTCCTTCTTTGCTGCGTACACCGCCTTATGGGGTACAAAGCCGGATGCACGGTCAGCGCGCCGATTGTAGTTGTCGAATGCAGGCCTCAGGAACGCAGGGATGCGATGCCGCCAGCGCAGGTCCCGCATTAGCGATGGTCGGAAGTACCCCAGATCTATTTCACGTTGCAGGTCGGCTAGGGGAAGGCTGCCGTCGAGCAACATCCGGCGAACCTCGGCCAACCAAAGCCCCCCGAATTTGTTTCCCGCGTAGGTCCACGGCTGAGTATAGACGTCCGTGTAGTGCAGCAAACAGGTGCTGGCATCGGCATGCTCAAGGCTGTTCCATTCGAACGGCACCCCGTAGTTGATGTCCTTTTCCTCGAGGATGCACAGCTCATACATGAGCTGCTCATAGTTGAACCGGCCCTCGTCCATCGCGGCAACCAGGGCATCAATGGTCCAGTCCAAGCGGCTACAATCAAGGAGCATCACCGCACACTGCTTTTGGCGCTTCCTCGGGGCGCCAGCTTTGAGTGTCGTGACATCACCGAATTTGACTTCCTTCTGAATGACTACCTTCGCGCCATCGAAAGGAATATCCCACAGCTCGCGGATATCGCGGAATACGAGCATGTCGGCATCCATGTAGATCGCTTTCCCACTGTAGCCGGCCAGTGCAGGGATGCAGAATCGGCTGTACGAAAACCCCGTACGCTGGCCGTTGCGCGGGTCTTTGGGCCGAGGCACCGGCAAGTCCACCATGGGGATGACTTCGACCTTTGCCTTGGTGTGACGCTGGATCGAATACGCAAGCACGGGCACGGCAAGCATTTGGGAGCGGTCGGCACCCACATAGACACGAATGGTCTGGTTGTCAGTCATGCGCAGCTCCTTGCGTTATGCCCCTTCTCATCGAGTCCTCTCCCGTTTTAGAGCGACATGCGCAACCATATTACTGATGATCCGGTCGCCTGCGTCTTCATGGAGAAGCTTGTTGCGCACGAACTGTCTGCCGCGCTCCACCAATGCGCCGCGCGCATCGGCATCGAGCACCCCGTGCACAAACGCGTCCCAGTCGGCATCGGCGCGTATCAAGGTCAACGGCTCGTAGTTGGGCAACGCCATGTATTGGGCCACCACGGCGACCGGCAAATGTTGGCGAGCACCATCCACCGCAACGGTCGAGGGTGACGTGATGATCGCGCTCAGATGCCCCATCAGACTCGGCGCAGTAAACGGCTCCCAGGCGGACGACTGTGGATCGGCAATGACGATATTGTCCGCCTTCGGACCCTCACCCTTGAAGCGGGACGTCAGCCAGGCACCCGCGTGGTGCGGCTTGACCAGGAAGATCATCCTCGGAAATGCATGCGCCAGCCGTTGCACGTTTGTAATGAAGGACGTCCTGTACGAATCGCTGTACCGTGCCCAGTGCAGGTTCTCGAACACTC
The DNA here is from genome assembly GCA_016791045.1 of Methyloversatilis sp. GTDB lineage: Bacteria > Pseudomonadota > Gammaproteobacteria > Burkholderiales > Rhodocyclaceae > Methyloversatilis. Next base: position 45,863 of record JAEUNO010000017.1, read on the forward strand.
CGATGACGGGCATGCCAGGTGGCAACAACCCGCCCAGCTCCGCCCGGGCGACGTATGCGGGCTTCGGGCAGCCGATCGGCACACATTTGCGCCGGGTGTCGGGGCGAACCTTGGGGTGCAGAGTGTCCAGCCCCCCCCAGAGATAAATCCGCTGGGCCGCGAAATCGATCTTATCCACCGCCTGCAGTTCATCGTCATAGGTCAAGCCGATATTCTCGAAGCCGTGCTGCAGGGTAGCCGTGAACACGCCTTGTGCATTGGCGGCGTCCGTGAGCTTGCGTGTGAACCTGTGCGGCCTCAGGTTGGACTCCGATACCGTCAGCAACATCTTGACCGAGGCGGGAAATGCGAACGAGCGGTGGAGATAGAACTCTTCCTGCAGCAGTAGCAGCGCAATACCATTTGAATGTAAGGCCGCGACCAGACGCGGAGACTTCTTGACGAGCGTCATGTTGCAATACGCAGCGACTGAAATCCCCGCTTGCTGCGCCTGCAGGATGATCGGCAACGCCAGATCCAGATCCTGGGTGATGTTGAGCACCACCACCAGCTCCGCATCCGGCGCAGCTGCCGCCTGGGGTTCGGCCAGGACCCCGTCGATCACCCCCCCCCAGGCCGCGGCAATTGCGGCTGGTCCGTAAGTGCGCTGTATCAGCTCACGTCCGCGTGCGACGTCGGCCGCCGCCCGATGAGCATCGTGCAGATAGAGACGCAATCCCGCCAGGAAGTCATCGAGCACGATACTGCCGGCAAGTGCCCCGAGCGCAGGTGTAGCCGTGGCCACCACGGGTACACCCGCCAGCAAGGCACTGGCAGTCCGGTTGGCGGACTTGCACACACTGAACTCGTCCAACGTGTTGGGCACCACCACCACCGACGCAAGCGCAAGTTGCTTCTTGATCGCGGCCGGTGACCACTCGACATACGTGGACGGAATACGGAACGGCTCGATGTGGCGCTCGTATTTGTCCCGGTGGTTGGACACAACCACCAGCTCCACGTTGAACTCGCTCGCAATGGCCTCCAGCGGTATGCGAATTTCCAGCAGGTCAAGCATGCCGAAGCGCGCATGGGGAGCCCCATGGATTCCAAACCACAAAATGCGTCGCGCATCGGGATCTGCCTCACGTTGCACCGCGACGACAGCTCGCGTTTGCCCGGTCCGGCAGGCCACCAATTTGCGCACCGAGTCGAAACGGCGGTAGGCACGCTTGGCCCAGGGCTTCCAGTGGAGTTCAAGCACGGCCCGATGGGCAAGGCGTTTGGTCAATGGGACCATGGCGACCGACTGCAAGGTCTGCGCGCGTCCAACGAACCGCATGACGCGCTTGCGGAACTTCTGGGCCACAGTCTTTCGCTGGCTCACGATTGCATGACCCAACCGAGCGCGCATTTGCTCCAGCACGTCGTGGGTTTCCAGCCCGTCCGGAATGACGTGCACCGGCATAGCAGCGTTCAGCTGGCTACGTACCACCTGTGCCAAAGGCTCCGTGGAGACGACCACGCCACTGGCAAGCCGTGCCATCGCAAGGAACATTTGCGCAGGGGTCGTAGTAGGCGCCAGTGCGGAAGATCCGTAGCTTGAGATGAAGATGTTATCGCACAGGTCAAGAAGCACCGGCAATCCGCGTGCAGACGCCAGTTGGGCAAGGGAAAAATCGTCCGCGGTGAAGCTCTTGACAAACACCAAAAGGTCTATCTCGGCGAGTTGCCCGCTGTCTGCATCAGAAAAAATCAGGCACTTGTAGCCTTTCTGCTCTAGTGCCAGAAGCGGCAACATGGCGCGGTAGCGCACACTCGCAACGCTAAAAGAGAGCGAGGCGACTTTCCAGCCGATTACCAGTGGGTTCCCGTTGACACGCAAAACGTATCAGCTCCTTTCAGGGATTGCGTGAGGTGTCCCACGTTTTCCGTCATTCAAGCTGTCGCGCACGTCCGGCCATCTCCTGCCGATTATGAAGTTCGATCGAGTTATGCGAGAACGTGGTCGAGGATAGATACACCAAAGCGGAATGACGGCGGCCCTGGTTGTAGAACACGGCGCAATTTGGGAGCAAATCGCTGCCAGCCTTGTTGCGAGTCGCGTAGCGCACTCCATGAACCCGCTCATGCTTAAGGCTGTTGAAGAAGCTCTCGGTCGGGCGATGCCCGAGACATTACCCTTGCGCGACATCGATACGCACATGCCATATATGATCAGGTCGGCTTGGTAAGCGTGACTGGCGTATTGGCTTCCTCGGTCTGAATGGAACAGCACATCGGGCCCTGGCCGCCGACGGAACTCAATCATCGACCGCGCACGGAGTACAAAGTCGGCCGTCCTGCGCAGCCTGACCGACCAGTCGACCACCTCGCGGTTGGACAGATGGATACCACGACCAGATAAAGCAGCCGTCGGCGGTGACTATGTAAGTGATGTCGCCCGTCCACACGCGATTCTGAGCCACTGAAGCAAAGCCGCCATCAAGCATACTCGCGGCAGCGGGGCAGGCTGCGGACGTCTTCATCATCTTGTAACGCCGCTTGTGCAGCGTCCAGATGCCATTCCCACGCGTTCGATGTGCCGACAGATGCGGTAGCGACGCGCGTACAGTTCGGCGTGAGCGCGTTGTGCGCCATGAGTTGACCGAATCACAGGCTCAACGTCTTCGGCTGTTTGGACTATGCCGAGAACCTTATCGTTACGCTTCACGGCCTGCTCTTTGAACTCGGTAGAGCGCGACTCCAACGAGATTGAAGTCATTTCGAGCGTTTGCAATTCACATTCATAGCCGGTTTTCCCAGCCCGTTCACCAAGATGACGCCGAAGGCCTTTGTTAAATCAAGATTATATAAAACGGATGGTGGAGAGGAGGAGGATCGAACTCCCGACCTTCGCATTGCGAACGCGACGCTCTCCCAGCTGAGCTACCCCCCCAACGAGCGCGCAGTATAGTGCGCCTCAGGCGGCTTGTGAAGGAACGTGCGACGCAGAAACCGGTCGCATGGCTGCACGGAATAAAGTGACGGAGCAAACGATGGAATCGGACAAAACACGCGGGCAGGAACGCCGGCTTTTCATGCGCAACGGCATCGCGCTACTGGCGGCGGGCTCGGTACCGGCCTTGCTGTCAGGCTGCGCGACGGCCGGGCTGTATTCGAAGGTTGGCGATCACGATGCGTCGACGATTGCGACGGGGGATGAATGGGCCTACGACGAGCTGAACGGTTACAACCGCGAGCGCCAGGCGCAGATTCGCTACATTGCAGAGGCAGGGGCTTCGCCGGTGCTGCGGCTTGAAGTCGAGGGCAAGCCGCTGAGCGGCCTGCGCCACGACCAGCGCGAGGAATACGACGCGCCATGGGTCGTCACGCGCGATTCGGTGTACGACTACGACAACCTGTACAACCCGCCGCTGCCGCTGCTGCCCGCGCTGCTCGAGCCGGGCGCACGCGAAAGCTGGCAGTCGATGGTGGTGCATGACCCGAAGTCGCGTGCCAGGCGCTGGCATGTGCAGATCGACGCCCTGCGCACCGAGTCGGTCACAGTGCCGGCAGGCACGTTCGAGGCGCTGAACGTGCGCCGGCTGATCAAGTTCGAGCACCCGGATTTCTTCCGCAGCCACTCGGAGCGGGTCGAAAACCTGTGGTACGCGCCGGCGGTGAAACGCTGGGTGAAGCGCGAATGGCGCGGGCAGTACCTGCAGAAGATGCGCGCCCGCATGCCCTACTTTCGCGAAGACTGGATCGTCTGGGAACTGACGTCGTTCAGAGTGGCGTGATGCCCGCCCCGGCCAGCGCGCGCTTGAGCCGGTCGTTCACCGCCGACCAGGGGCCGGCCTCCGGCGTCGCCTCGATCACGATCATCGCACCACCGCTGGCGTCGGCTTCGCGCAGGGCGGCGTAAAGGCCGTGCGCGTAGCCCGCCGGATCAGCCGGCAGCATGCTCCAGTGGTGCGGACAATCTGCCAGCGGCGGCTGGGAATGGGCGATCACGGCACAGCGGCGCCCGCTGTGGCGAAAGGCGTTCAGGAAATCGCGCAGGCGTTCGCCGGCGACTTTCTTCATCGGCGTGCGCGGCGCGTAATGCGCCGCCAGCGTGCCTGATGCGCGCGGTGTGCCCTGCCCGGCCGCGTCGGCCAGCGGGCGACCGATCACCGCTTCGATCTGTGCCGCCGATATCGCCCCCGGACGCAGGATGCGCGGCGCCTCACCCGACAGATCGAGAATGGTCGATTCGATGCCGATTTCGCAGGCGCCACCGTCCAGCACGGTGATCGCGTCGCCGAATTCATCGCGGACATGCGCGGCGGTGGTCGGGCTGATGCGGCCGTAGCGATTCGCCGACGGCGCAGCCACCCCGCTTCCGAACGCACGCAACAACTGCAGCGCGACGGGATGCGCCGGAACCCTCAGACCGACCGTGTCCTGCCCGCCGGTGACTTCGTCAGGTACATCGGCGTCGCGTTTCAGGATCAGCGTCAGCGGCCCGGGCCAGAAGGCATTTGCCAGCGCGATCGCTTCGCGCGGGATGTCGCGCGCCCAGTCGACCATCAGGGCGGTCTCCGGCAGGTGGACGATCAGCGGATGATCCGCCGGCCGGCCCTTCGCCGAGAAGATCCGGCGCACCGCATCGGGGTTCAGTGCATCGGCGCCCAGGCCATATACGGTTTCGGTCGGAAACGCGACCAGCTCGCCGGCCCGCAGCGATCGGGCCGCCGCGTCGATATCCGCACTGCCCGCCACCACGCGGCTCAGTCCTCGATGCCGAGCGCTGAACGTGCGTTCATCGCCAGATCGATGACGGGCTCGCCGGACTCGCCCAGCACCGTGAAGTGCCCCATCTTGCGACCATGGCGCGCATGGTGCTTGCGATACAGATGCAGCTTCAATCCGGGGACGCGCAGCAGGCGCGACCATTCGGGCTCGTGCGCATGGTGCGGATCACGCTCGTACCACAGGTCACCCAGAAGATTGACCATCACCGCACGCGAATGCTGTCGCGCGTCGCCCAGCGGCAGGCCGCACAGGATGCGAACCTGCTGCTCAAACTGGCTGGTGACACACGCATCGATCGTGTAGTGACCGCTGTTGTGCGGTCGCGGTGCCATTTCATTGACCAGCAGCCGGCCTTCCGAAATGAAGAATTCGACGCCGAGTACCCCTACGTAACCCAGTTCGGCGGCGATGCCGATCGCCATTTCAGTCGCTTCGGCGGCCTGCGCGCCGCTGATGCGTGCCGGCGCGATGCTCACGTCCAGGATGCCGTTGCGATGGCTGTTCTCCGCGATGGGAAAAGGCTCGACTCGGCCGGCCGAATCGCGGGCCAGCACGCAGGACACTTCCATGTCGAGCGTCAGCATCTTTTCCAGCACGCAGGCTTCGCCGCGGAAACCTTCGAACGCAGCCTTGGCTTCCGCCACGTTGGCCACCCGCGCCTGCCCCTTGCCGTCATAACCGAAGCGCGCCACCTTCAGCACCGCCGGGAACAGCGCCGGATCGACCGACTCGATCTGCACGGCGCTGGTGACCGCGGCGAACGGCCCGACCGCGAAACCGCGATCCGACAGGAAAGTTTTTTCGGCGATGCGATTCTGCGCCACGGCCACGCACTCGGCATTCGGACGGGTCGGGATGAATTTGGCGAGATGGTCCAGCGTGTCTGCCGGCACGTTCTCGAATTCGGTGGTCACCGCCGCACAGCCTTGCGCCAGTCGCTCCAGCGCATCCGCGTCGTCGTAGGCGGCACACAGGTGTTCATCGGCCGCCCGCCCGGCCGGACTGTTCCGGTCCGGATCAAGCACGATCACCCGATAACCCATCTCATGAGCGGCCAGCACGAAGAAGCGGCCAAGCTGGCCGCCTCCCAGCATGCCCAGTGTCGCGGGAGGAAGAATCATGTGTTGCGACTCCGATGAAAGCGCTTCGTACCGGCATCGCCCATAGATGACGAAGCATTGCCCGAAGTGGAATGAAATTCAACGAATACAAGAACCTGCACAACGAGAACCCATACGACGTCTGCCAGACAGCTTGCCGATGCCTGCCTGCGGCACCGGAACGCGTGCTCAGCCGTCAAGCTTCATGTCGAGCACGGTCTGGGTCTGCCGCGCGCGGAAGGCATCGAGCGCACGGGCGAGCGCTGCATCTTCGCCCGCCAGCATAGCAATCGCAAACAGCGCCGCATTGGCCGCGCCCGCTTCGCCGATGGCGAAGGTGGCGACCGGAACGCCTTTCGGCATCTGTACGATCGACAGCAGCGAATCCATGCCGTTGAGTGCTTTCGATTGCACCGGCACACCCAGTACAGGCACAGTGGTCTTCGCCGCCAGCATGCCTGGCAGATGCGCGGCGCCGCCGGCCCCGGCGATGATGGCGCGCAGGCCGCGCGCGCGCGCCTGCTCGGCATAGGTGAACAGCAGGTCCGGCGTGCGGTGCGCCGACACGACACGCGCCTCGAACGGCACGCCGAATTGCTCGAGCAGCGCTGTTGCGGCGCGCAGCGTGTCCCAGTCGGAATTCGACCCCATCACCACGCCAACCTGGGGCGCTCGCGCCGCTTCAGAAGCACTCATCGTCAAGGTCCTCCGGCAGCCCGTGCCGCCCGGAAAAAGGTGCGAACTTTACACCTGTGCGGCAATAAATGAAAAAGCGAAGGGGCACCGGTTCCCCCGATGCCCCTTCGCCCGCGCCAGGCTGGTTCAGCGATCAGTCCGGGCGACGTGCCCGGTCGGTGCGGCCACCGCCTGCGCCACCACGGTAACCCCCTTCGCGGCGCGGTGCGCCACCCGGCTTTGCACCCCAGCCGCCCGGACGAGCCGAGCTGCCCGGACGAGCACTGCGCGGTGCCGTGCTGCGCGGTTGTACGCGCGGCTCCAGACCCGGAATGGTGTGCACCGGAATGACGTGGCGGATGAAGCGTTCGATCGTCTTGACGCGGCGCACATCATCGCCCGACGCCAGGCTCACTGCGATGCCGCTGCGGCCGGCACGGCCCGTGCGGCCGATACGGTGCACATAATCTTCAGCCGACTTCGGCAGGTCGAAATTGATCACGTGGCTGATACCGGCCACGTCGATGCCGCGCGCGGCGACATCGGTCGCCACCAGCACGCGCAGCGCACCACGACGAAGATGACCCAGTGTGCGGTTGCGTTCGCCCTGATGCATGTCGCCATGCAGCGCAGCCGCGAGGAAACCGTTTTCACCCAGCGTTTCGGCGATCTGATCTGCGTCGCGCTTGGTCGCCGTGAACACGATGGCCTGTTCGACGTCTTCACCGCGCAGCAGGTGGTCGAGCAGACGCTGCTTGTGGCCCATGCCGTCGGCGAACAGCAGACGCTGTTCGATCTTTTCGTGCTGTGCTGCGGTGGCGACGATTTCGATACGCTGTGCATCGCGCGTCAGGCGCTCGGCCAGACGGCAGACACGCGGTTCGAAGGTGGCCGAGAACAGCAGCGTCTGGCGATTCTGCGGCAGGCGATCAACGATCGCTTCGATATCTTCGATGAAACCCATGTCGAGCATGCGGTCGGCTTCGTCAAGCACCAGCATTTCGAGGCGGCCGAAGTCAATGCGGCCGCTGTCCATCTGGTCGATCAGGCGACCGGGCGTGGCGACCAGCACTTCGTACGGCTGGGCCAGCAGCTTGTTCTGCATGACATAGGATGTACCGCCGACCACGCTGACTGCCTTGGCGTAGCGCATACCCTTGCCGTACTTGCGGCAGGCTTCGGTCACCTGGATCGCCAGTTCGCGGGTCGGGGTCAGCACCAGCACGCGGGGACCGCGCGCCTTGACCGACGACTCCTGCATCAGGCGATTCAGAGCCGGCCACATGAATGCGGCGGTCTTGCCCGAGCCGGTTTGCGAAGACACCATCAGGTCACGGCCGGCCAGCGCAGCAGGCACTGCCTTCTGCTGAACGTCCGTGGGATTGGGATAACCGGCCTCGACGATTGCGCCAAGAAGGTTTTCGTTGAGACCGAGTTCTGAGAATTCCATGAGTTTTTTCCACACGATGGCCACCGTCCGCGCTGCACGGAGCAGAACGGAGGGAGCGGGTTGGTCGGGCGAAGTCCCGACGATCTATCGGCACTAACCGATCAACCACGCATGACCAAACAGGCGGGAGAAAAAGACAGGCCAGGGACGATAACTTGCTGTGCACGCACCGGAATCACCCGGAAGCCGATCGTAAATCGGCCGCTCTGCACTGAGGGCGGACTTTACAGACGCTCGCGTATGTTTGCAAGTGCTTTTTCGCATTGCAACATTTCACGCGCCAACCCGAATGCGGTGCGCTGCATCCAGCCTGTCCGGTTTCGGGTATCAGACAGACAAACCGTGTTCTGGCACGATCGGCGAGCTTGCTGACATACTTCGGCCGGTTCGCCCCTTCACCCGGATGACTTGATGAGCTCACTGACGGACGACTTTGATTTCGAAGCCGCCCTTGCTGCATGCGTAAAGGGCGAGCGTGGCGCCTTGCATCGCATATACCAGCTGGAGGGTGGCCGGCTGCTCGGTGTCGCATTGCGCATCGTGCGACGGCGCGACATTGCCGAGGATGTCCTGCACGACGCCTTCGTCCGCATCTGGGAAAAGGCTGCAAGCTTCGACGCCAGCCGCGGTTCGGCGCGTGGCTGGATCTACAGCATCGTTCGCCACGGCGCGCTGAATCACATCCGGAACCATGCACGAGAAGTGTCGGTAGATGCCACGCTCGAGACCGGTCTCGCAGACGAATCGGGTTCCAGCGCAGCCGATCCCTACGAACAGGTGTTGCTGTCGTCCGAATCCGGGCAGCTGTACGACTGTCTCGGAAAACTCGATGACGCAAAGCGTTCAAGCATCCTGCTCGCCTATCTGGACGGTTGCACGCACACGGAAATCGCAAGTCGGATGAAGACGCCGCTGGGTACGGTGAAGGCCTGGATACGCCGCGGTCTGCAGGCACTGAAGGAGTGTCTGGCATGAATGAGCCCATGGACAACAATGAACTCGCCGGCCTCTATGTACTCGGCGTGCTGGATGATGATGAACATGCGCAGGTGAGCCGGCGGATGGCGACCGACCCTGCCCTCGCCCGCGCGGTGGCCTACTGGGAGGAACGCCTGCTGCCGCTGGCGGCCATGGTTGAACCGGAGGCACTGCCCCCGGCGCTGTGGTCGCGCATCGAACGCAGTATTGCACCGATGGCGCGCACGACGCCGGCCGTCGAGCCTTCGACGTGGAGCCGTCTGTGGGACAACCTGGCCTTCTGGCGCTCCCTCGCGGCAACAGGATTTGCCGCCGCAACGATACTGGCGGTTGCCGGCCTCGCCGGTGCGCCACGCGATGACACGCCGCGCTACATGGTCGTGCTGGTGGCGCCCGATGACAAGGCACCTGGCTGGGTGATCCAGGCAAGCACCGAACAGTCGCTCAAACTGATCCCGCTGGGCAGCGGCGAAGTGCCTCCAGCCAAGGCTTTCCAGTTCTGGACCAAGGCAGACAAGTGGAAGGGCCCGGTTTCGCTCGGGCTGGTTCAGCCGGGCCGCACGCTGGATGTGAGACTGGACAAGCTGCCACCGCTGGAAAACAACCAGCTGTTCGAAATCACGCTCGAACCGGAACAGGGCTCGCCGATCGATCGTCCGACCGGGCCTATCCTTTACATCGGCCGCGCAGTGAAGGTGATGTAAATACCTCGGCGCAAAAAAAAGGAGGCCGGCGGATGCCGGCCTCCTTATTTAAGTCTTTGAATCAATGGCCTTTGGCGTGCACCTCGCGGGCCCGTTCAACCAGCGCATCGAGCCCGAACTTCTTCAGTTTCAGATAGAGCGTGCTCTTTGCAATGCCGAGCGAACGCGCGGCCAGCGCCATGTTTCCATGACTGCCGTCGATCGCGCTCAGAATGGCCTCGCGTTCGGCCTCTTCAAGACGCCGGCTGTCACGCACTTCGCCGATGCCGAACATCTGCTGTTCGCCGCCGTGCATCGGCGTGTCGAATGGACGAATGCCGCGAACCTGCGGTTCATCGGTGTGGATGATCGCCCGCGGACGTTCGCCGGTCAGCAGCATGGACTCCAGCACATTGCGCAATTCGCGCACATTGCCCGGCCACGAGTAGGACGACAGGTCACCGAGATCTGCCGCACTGAGTTGCGGTGCCGGCACACCATGATGCAGCGCGAGCTTTTCGAGCAGCGCACGGGACAGCACCGGAATGTCGCTCAGACGGTCGCGCAGCGGCGGGATGCGGATGCTGGTCACGGCGACGCGGTAGTAAAGATCCATGCGGAATCGCCCGTCCGTCACTTCCTTGCGCAGGTCGCGGTTGGTCGCGGTGATGAGCCGGAACTTGACCTTGCGCGGGGCGTTCTCGCCGAGCCGATAGATTTCGCCTTCTTCGAGCACGCGCAGCAGGTGCGGCTGCATGTCGAGCGGCATTTCACCCAATTCATCCAGAAACAGCGTGCCGCCGTTTGCCGCTTCGATCTTGCCCATCATGCCGCCGCGTCGTGCGCCGGTGAAAGACCCTTCCGCGTAACCGAACAACTCGGTCGCCAGCAACTCGCGCGACAGGCCACCGCAATTGACGACGACGAACGGCGCCGACTTCGCGCTGCCGCAATCGTGAATACCTTTGGCAAAGACTTCCTTGCCGACACCGGTTTCGCCGAGCAGCAGCACCGGCACATTCGACTTGGACAGCTGACGTGCGCGCTCCACAGATTCGACCAGCGCCGGATCCTTGCCCACAACGCAGTCAAGTTTGCTCGGTTCCTGTGCCGCGCTTTCCGCCACCAGTGTCGCTGCGTTGCTGTGCGCCGCTCGAGGCCGGAAGATCGGAATGGTCAGCAGGGTACCGATGCGCTGGCCGTTGTCGAAGACGGGTTCCAGCCATTCCGGGGCGATCCACCCTTGAAGTCCGGCCGGAAGGCCGTCATCGGTGGCATGACCAAGCGAGATCGAAGCGATATCCAGCCTGCGCGAGCCGATACGACCCACTGCGAGTTGATTGAGGGCTTCTTCGGCCCGTTCGTTGGTCTTGACCGGATTGCCGCGGCGATCGAAAACCACCACACCGTCACCACTGGAATGCGTCAGTCGGTGCATGCAGCGCTCAAGCAGACGGAAACGGATACCCATTTCATGCTTGGCCAGACGTCCCTCGATCTTGCTGGCTGTCGCCACCACCAGCGCGAGGCTGTGGCGGTTATAGGTCTGGTGCAGTCCGGACACGTCGATCGCGCCAAGCACCGAGCTGTCGTAGGGGTCAAGAATGACGGTCGACGAACAGGTCCAGCGCTTGATGCCCGCGCAGTAATGCTCGGCTGAGTGGATCTGAACCGGATGACGCACGGCGATTGCCGTGCCGATTGCGTTGGTGCCACAGGCTGTTTCGCTCCAGCTTGCGCCGGGCGTCATGTTCATGCTTTCGCCTTCTTCGCGCGTCGCATGGTCGCCTTCGAGGCTGAGGATGGTACCGCTGTGGTCCGTAAGCACCATGATGGTGCCTGTTTCGGCCAGAAAATCACGCGCCATCGCCATGACAGGCGTGCTGGCGCTGAGGAGATCACCGTGCTTCTGCTGCAGGGAATAGAGCGAGTTCTCGCTCAGGGGGGGCGGCGCCTGGTACTTGCTGGGATCAACATGCGCATTCAGACAACGGCGCCAGGAATCGTCGATCAGCCTGCGCAGCGCATCGGAACTGCACTCCTCGCCGTTGAGCACACGCTCCCAGTGCTTCATGACGTCCCGGTCACGCTCGGGGCGGGAAAACATCTGGCTTTGATCGTCGTCCCTTACATCCATGGCCACCTCCTTTTTTGCACGGAGGCAGACGGATGCCCGGTACGCCACAACATCGCGTTGCGAAGCACGGGGTCCGACTCCTCCAGGACCCGCGTAGCGATGTACTTCGAGGTACACCGTCTCGCGGGCTGAATTTAAACCTGCTGCGCCGACGAAAGCGTTTTCGCCGGAAGTACTGAAGCGATCGATACGCGAGCCGTAGCTGGCGATAAATCGCTGGCGTATCCGAAACTTACGTAAAGCTTACTCCTGCCACAACTCAAGCGCCACTGCCGTGGCTTCACCGCCACCGATGCACAAGCTTGCCACACCGCGACGGCCGCCTGCACGGCGCAGTGCACCAAGCAGGGTCACGATCAGGCGCGCTCCGGTTGCGCCGATCGGGTGACCCATCGCGCAGGCACCACCGTGGGGATTCACCTGATCCGCATCCAGACCGAGGTCGCGTATCGCGGCGAGGGTCACCACTGCAAACGCTTCGTTGATTTCAAAAAGATCGACATCGGCCATCTTCCAGCCGCTGCGTTCGACCGCACTCCGGATCGAAAACGCGGGCGCCATCGGGAAACGTCGCGGCTCACCCGCGTAGGACGCATGGGCGGCGATACGGGCGAGCGGTGTCAGACCGAGGGCCGCCGCACGCGAGGCGCGCATCATCAGCACTACTGCTGCACCATCCGAGATCGAACTCGAATTCGCGGCCGTCACCGTTCCATCCGCCTTGAACGCAGGCTTGAGTGCGGGAATCTTTTCAGGTTTGGCCGACTGCGGCTGCTCATCGCGCGAGATGACGGTCGGCGAAGCGCCGCGCCCTTTGCCGGCAACCGTTGCCGGCGCGATTTCCCAATCAAAGGCGCCGCTTGCGGTGGCGTCGCGCGAACGCGTCAGCGAGCGCAGCGCCCAGGCATCCTGGTCCGCTCGGGAGAAGCCGTATTCCTCGGCACATTGTTCGGCGAAGACACCCATCAACGAACCGCGGTCGTTGTATGCGTCTTCAAGCCCGTCGAAAAACATGTGATCGATGACCCGATCATGGCCGAGCCGGTAGCCGCCGCGCGCACGCGCGAGCAGGTAAGGCGCATTGCTCATCGATTCCATGCCGCCCGCAGCAACGATGGCTGCGGAGCCGGCGACGATCGAATCATGCGCCAGCATGACCGCCTTCATGCCTGAGCCGCACACCTTGCTGACCGTCGTGCAAGCGGTCGAATACGGGAGGCCGGCGCCCAGGGCTGCCTGCCGGGCCGGCGCCTGTCCCAGACCTGCTGGCAGTACGCAGCCCATGTAGGCCTCATCGATGTCGGTCGCCTGGACGCCCGCTTGCTGCACTGCAGCAGCGAGCGCGATCGAACCCAGTTGCGGGGCGGTGAGGGAGGACAATTCGCCCAGGAAGCCGCCAAGTGGGGTACGGCGAGCCGCTACGATGACGACAGGATCCTGGGACGAATTCAAATCACGCTCCTGAGAGGGTTGCGCCAAACCATGTCGCGGGACACGCGCCGCGCGATGCTGCTTTCCGCAACATCCTTTCGCCCGCTCGAAGCCCCGCATCAAAAATCGATGTCACAAAGTGGATTCCCCGAACATCGACCACTGTAAAGCACCATGCTTCCATGTGTTCGATATTAGGACGCACCAAATTCGGACAGTCAAGCCCACGCGTTGCGCAAGCTGAGCACTTCGTCAATGGACCGTGGATCTTCCATGCAGGAAAGGTCGCCGATGGGTCGCCCGATGTAGGCGCTGCGCAGCACTCTGCGCAGTACCTTGCCGTTGCGCATTTTCGGAATCTGGCCGAGGACATGTATGCGTGCCGGACGAAAAGGCTTTCCCAGCAACCGTGCCACGTGATCGGACAGTTCGGACTCCCATACACTCCACCCCGTATCGGAATCCGTACGCGCGTCATGCAGGCGGACGAAGCACACGACGGCCTCCCCCTTCACGGCGTCGGGAACGCCCACTGCAACCGCTTCGGCGACCAGCGGGTGGGACACGAGCGCCGATTCGAACTCGATCGGGCCGAGTCGCTTGCCGGCCACGCGGATCGTGTCATCGCTGCGACCATGTACGAACCAGTAGCCATCGCTGTCCATGCTGGCCCAATCGCCATGCAGCCAGGCGTCCGGGAGGCGCGACCAGTATGTTTCCTCGTAGCGAGCACAGTCCTTCCAGAAACCGCGCGCCATGCCGGGCCAGGGCTGTCGAACGACCAGTTCGCCGACGCTCCCGCGGACCGGCCGCCCCGCGGCGTCGACAATGTCCGCCGCCATGCCGGGCACCGGTCCATTGAACCCGCATGCCACCTGGGGCAACCCTGGGAAGCAGGTCAGTATTCCGCCGCCGACTTCCGTACCACCCGAATAGTTGATGATGGGCCGCCTGCGTTTGCCGACGGTTTCGAACAACCACAGCCAGGGCGTCTCATTCCATGCCTCGCCCGTCGATCCGAAGACCTTCAGCGTATCGAGCATGCCGGGCGGCGGCACCGCGTCGTGACTGCCCATGAGGCTGCGCACGAGACTGGGCGAAAAACCAAGGTGCGTCACACCGTGAGCCTTGACGACGCGCCACAGCCGACCAGGGTCGGGATGGTCAGGGGGCGCTTCGCACAACACGATGGTGCTGCCCAGCATCAGGCCGCCGAACACCATCCAGGGTCCCATCAGCCAGCCCATGTCGGTCACCCACATCAGGGTGTCGTCGGCCTTCAGATCAAACGCCATCGCGAGATCCTGCGCTGCCTTGACCGGAAATCCGGCGTGGGTGTGAATGACAGCCCGGGGTTGCCCTGCCGTGCCCGAGGTGTAGATCAGCAACAGGGTCTGATCCGGTGGAAAGGTCTGCACAGCCGCAGCGTGAGGCGGCAGCGACTTCAGTGCTTCGTACCCAAGTACGTCGAAGTCGAGCGCGTCCGGGTCACATCGAACTGCTGCGGGCGACGACTTCCGTTCCACGACGATGACATGGCGGATCGACGTGCATTGAGACGCAGCGCTCAACGCATCGGAAAGCATGCGTATCGACTGGCCGCGCCGGTCATGGCTGTTCGCACAGATCAGCACCGTAGCCCCAGCATCCGCCAGACATCCGGCCACGGCATCGGACGAAAGGCCTGAAAAAAGCGGGACCGACACGACCCCGATGCTGGCTGCAGCAAGCATGACGACTGCAGCTTCCGGAATCATCGGGAGGTAGATTGCAAGGCGGTCGCCGGCGCCCACGCCGATGGCGAGCAGTCCGGACGCCACACGGGCGACTTCATCTGCAAGATCACCGTAACTCAGGCTGCGGCATTCCCCCGCATCACCTTCCCAACGGATCGCGATCTTTTCTCTGTTTCGCCTGGCATGCTTGCCGACGAGATTGTCGACCAGATCCAGTCGGCCGCCGACGAACCAGTCCGGCCACATGATTCCCCCCGACAGATCGAGCGTCTGCCGATACGGGACCTGCCATTCCAGGCCGATGTCCTGCAACACCCGATCCCAGAACGTGGCGGGATCGCGTTCCGAGTCTTCCTGCAATTGATCCAGCGTTCCATATCCATGACGTTCGATGAACTGGGCAAGCCGGGTACCCTTCCATTCGTAATCAGAGGGCGTGAATACCTTCATTGTTGAACCTTGTGACCATGCAATCACGCAAACGTGGGTTCCTGCTCACTACTTCTTGATCTCCGCCGGACATGAGAAAAAAGCCCGACCCCGCTGAATGCGGGGGCGGGCGAACATGCCGGGAGGAGGTACCAGCAATACTTGCAAAAGAACTTACTTGCCGGTTGCGACTTCTTCCAGCACGTTGAGCGACACGTCGGTTTCCTTGACGCCAGCCGGATTGGACTTCATGTTCGACGACCAGTTGGTGGCGTGGCCACGCTTGACGTCGATGATGTGTCCGATCACGGGCATGACCGCCTTGTAGCCGTCGTCGCCGGTATCAGGCCGGTTCTGGAAAATGAACATCTTCCAGAACTCACCCTTGCGGTCGAGCGCGAAGCCGAGGTACGGACGCGGGAAGTCCACTTCCATGTACACGGTCTTCTTGCTGTACGGGTGCTCGTCAGGGCACACGCCTTCGACCACATACACTTCACGCGGCTCCCAGCCGATGTCCGGCGCCGGGTTGAAGTGCGGCGGGATTTCGATGCCGATGCGCGGGAAGCGCTTGGCCGGCTCGGTGTAGGGCTGCTTCACGTCCACGCTGATTTCCGGGCTGTGCGCGATGGCC
>JAEUNO010000034.1 GCA_016791045.1 Methyloversatilis sp.
GCCGATGCCGATGCCCAGCATGCCCGGCGGGCACCAGCCGGCGCCCATGGTCGGCACCGTCTTGAGCACCCAGTCCACGATGGAATCGGACGGGTTCAGCATGACCATCTTGGACTTGTTTTCCGAGCCGCCGCCCTTGGCGGCACAGATCACCTCGACGTGGTCACCCGGCACGATTTCGTAGTGGATGACCGCCGGCGTGTTGTCCTTCGAATTCTTCCGTGCGCCCGCAGGGTCGAGCAGCACCGAGGCGCGCAGCGTGTTGTCCGGGTGCAGATAGGCGCGGCGCACGCCTTCGTTGACCATGTCGGTCACATTCATCGTGGCGTCCCAGCGCACGTTCATGCCCACCTTCAGGAAGACGACGGCGATTCCCGTATCCTGGCAGATCGGGCGGCGACCTTCGGCGCACATGCGCGAATTGGTCAGGATCTGCGCGATCGCATCCTTCGCCGCCGGCGACTGTTCCCGCTCGTACGCCGCACCCAGCGCCTGGATGTAGTCCAGCGGGTGATAACAGGAAATGAACTGGAAGGCGTCGGCGATCGACTGGATGAAGTCGTCCTGACGGATGGGCTGGCTCATGGAAAAGGTCCTCTTGAAGCGGCCGCGGGTGGCGGCCAGTCACGACGCTCAGTGATGCTGCTTGTTCAGCAGCAGCGTTTGCGTCATCAGCTTGTCGGTGTAGGCCATGGCGAGTGCCGACACGACGAACACCATGTGGATCACCACCTGCCACAGCACGACGCGGTCGGTCAGCTGGTCGGCGTTGATGAAGGTTTTCAGCAGGTGGATGGCCGAGATGCCGATCAGCGCAGTGGCCAGCTTCACCTTGAGCACGCCGGCGTTTACGTGCGACAGCCATTCCGGCTGGTCAGGGTGGTCTTCGAGATTGAGCCGCGATACGAAGGTTTCGTAGCCGCCGACGATCACCATGATGAGCAGGTTGGCGATCATCACCACGTCGATCAGGCCCAGCACGATCAGCATGATGTCGGTTTCCGACAGGTTGCCGATCTTGTGGATCAGGTGCGACAGCTCGACCATGAACAGGTAGACATACACGGCCTGTGCCACGATGAGACCGAAGTAGAGCGGCGCCTGCAACCAGCGGCTGGCGAAGATCATGCTTTTTAGAACGCGTCCGAGATTCAGCATATTTGAGGCAAGTCAGGCAAAAGATCGAGCGCGATATTACCATCCGCACCTGACGGTCCCGGCGGGTCGCCCTGCAGTAAGGGCGTTGTAAGCCCTCCGGGCTGTAATAAATGGAATTCGAGCGCATCCATGCGCCTGACGTCGGCCCACAAGGCCGTACTTGCATTGCTGCGTGAGCCCGCAAGCGTGCAGTTTTTGATTTGATGGAGGAGGTCGTATGTCCGAAGCATCCGAAGTTCACGTGTATCAACCCCCGCAGGCGCTGGTCGACGGCGCCGCCGTGTCCGGCATGGACGCCTATCGCGCGCTGTGTGCCGAAGCCGAACGCGACTACGAAGGCTACTGGGCGCGCCTGGCGCGCGAACACGTGAGCTGGCAGACGCCTTTCACCCGCACGCTGAACGAGGACAACCGTCCGTTCTTCAAGTGGTTCGAGGACGGCAAGCTGAACGTGTCCTACAACTGTCTCGACCGCAACGTCGAAGCCGGCCTGGGCGACAAGACAGCGATCATTTTCGAAGCCGACGGCGGCGCCGTCACCCGGGTGACCTACAGCGACCTGCTGGAGCGCGTGTGCAAGTTGGCCAATGCGCTGCGCGCCAAGGGCGTGAAGAAAGGTGACCGGGTGGTCATCTACATGCCGATGTCGATCGAAGGCATCGTGGCCATGCAGGCCTGCGCCCGCATCGGCGCCACCCACTCGGTGGTGTTCGGCGGCTTTTCGGCGCAGTCGCTGCGCGACCGCATCAGCGACGCCGGCGCGGTCATGCTCATCACCGCAGACGAACAGTGCCGCGGCGGCAAGAACATTCCGCTCAAGCCCATCGTCGACGAGGCGTTCGGCATGGGCGGCTGCGAAGCCTGCTCGACCGTCATCGTGTACAAGCGCACCGGCGGCACCTGCAACATGGTGGCCGGTCGCGACGTGTGGTTGCACGAAATCACCGAAGGCCAGGCCGCCACCTGCGCTCCGGAGTGGGTCGATGCCGAACACCCGCTGTTCCTGCTCTACACCTCCGGTTCGACCGGCAAGCCCAAGGGCGTGCAGCATTCGTCGGGCGGCTACCTGCTGCACGCGATCCTGACGATGAAGTGGACCTTCGACATCAAGCCGTCCGATGTCTTCTGGTGCACCGCCGACATCGGCTGGGTGACCGGCCACACCTACATCACCTACGGCCCGCTGGCCTGCGGCGCGACCGAAATCGTGTTCGAAGGCGTGCCGACCTATCCGGACGCCGGCCGCTTCTGGAAAATGATCCAGGACCACAAGGTGAGCGTGTTCTACACCGCGCCGACCGCCATCCGTTCGCTGATCAAGTCTGCCGACGCGAATGCGGCCGTGCATCCGAAGAGCTACGATCTCGGCAGCCTGCGCATCCTGGGTTCGGTCGGCGAGCCGATCAATCCGGCCGCCTGGGAGTGGTACTACGAGAACGTCGGCGGCAGCCGCTGCCCGATCGTCGATACCTTCTGGCAGACCGAAACCGGCGGCCACATGATCACGCCGATGCCCGGCGCCACGCCGATGGTGCCGGGTTCGTGCACGCTGCC
>JAEUNO010000004.1 GCA_016791045.1 Methyloversatilis sp.
AACCCCCGCTCCGGTCCACTGCTGGCCCTGCATGGCCAGCCGGCTCTGCGGGCGGCGAGCAGTGCTCGCCGAAACCCCCGCTCCGGTCCACTGCTGGCCCTGCATGGCCAGCCGGCTCTGCGGGCGGCGAGCAGTGCTCGCCGAAACCCCCGCTCCGCCCCGCCGCGATCCGTACTCTGCACAACGATGGTCGCAGCACGCTTCGCGAAGTCCCTGCGGGAGCGCCCACGGGGTCCGCTCCCGCACAGCACGCCGGAACGAGTGGAGGAACGGCTGTCCTCATCGCATTTGCGGAGAATGGCCTCCACTATCGACGCACTTCATGCGGAGATTAATGCGCATCTGAGCCTTACATGTCGCATAATCTCCGCATGAAAAACGGCAATAACCATTACATATGGCAGTCCAGTGACTGGCCGAACTGGCGCTTCGATCTGGCGGCCCTGGCAGGCCGGATGGCGGACGTGAGCCGCGCTCAAGGCTTGTTGTTGGGTCGCCTGGCCGATGTCGGCATGCTGCACCGGAATCAGGCCAGTCTGGCTGCTTTGACCGAAGACGTTGTGCGGACCAGCGAAATCGAAGGCGAACAGCTCAGTGTCGAATCCGTCCGATCATCCGTCGCCCGCCGTCTGGGTGTCGACATCGGCGCGCTGGCGCCGGTTGATCGCCACATCGAGGGCGTCGTCGAAATGGTGATTGATGCCACGGCCAACTGTTACGCCCCGCTCTCGCCGGAGCGCTTGTGCGGCTGGCACGCCGCGCTGTTTCCAACCGGATATTCAGGGCTGTCCAGAATCAAGGTAGCCGCCTGGCGCGACGACGCCAGTGGCCCGATGCGGGTCGTGTCCGGCCCAATCGGCCAGCCGCGCGTGCATTTCGAGGCGCCGCCGGCAGACCGCCTGAACGCGGAAATGACCCGATTCCTTGACTGGATCAATGGCACGCCCGACGCGCCGTCACTGATCACGGCAGGGCTTGGGCATCTGTGGTTCGTCACCGTGCACCCGTTCGACGATGGCAATGGCCGCATCGCCCGCGCCATTGGCGATCTGCTCCTGGCGCGCGCAGACGACAGCCCGCAACGTTTCTACAGCCTCTCGGCGCAGATCCAGCGACAGCGCGACGCCTACTACGTAAGCGTCCGACCGCCGCCGTCTTGCGTTTGAGTGCTCAGCGTGGCGAGTTGATCTCGTCGGCGAATTCGCCCTCGTCCCATGCGCGGCCGATGGCGGCATCCAGGCGTACCAGCAGTTGATGCAGGGTTTCGTCCTTGCGCTTGCGCAGCATGGCCAGACAGGTGTGGTCGTCGTTGGCGATGGCCACACAGCCGACCGGGCGCATGAGGCCCAAGGTGATCTGGCCTTCGGTCTGGATCAGTGCGTTGAGGTGTTCGAGGGCGGCCAGCGGGTCGCTGGCCGGGTCGGATTTCAGGCTGCTTGCCGGTGTTCGGCGTGCAGGTCGGCTTCGATGTTCCATGGCAACAATTCCTCGATGCGATTGATTGGGTGATCCGCGATACGCCCGAGCACTTCGCGCAGATAGGCCTCCGGGTCCAACCCGTTCATCTTGGCCGAGCCGATCAGGCTGTAGATCGCGGCCGCGCGCTCACCTCCGGCGTCGGAGCCTGCGAACAGATAGTTCTTGCGCCCGAGTGCGACGCCTCGCAGCGCGCGTTCGGCCGCGTTGTTATCGATCTCGATGCGCCCGTCGCTGGCGTAGCGCACCAGCGCACGCCAGTGGTTGAGCGCGTACTGGATCGCTTCGCCGATGCCGGATTTGCGCGCCACGCGCTGTCTGTGCGTGGTCAGCCAGTCGTGCAGGTCGTCGAGCAGCGGGCGTGAGCGCATCTGGCGTGCTTCGCGCCTGACCGGCGGTGGTGCGCCGCGCACCGCGGCTTCGACGGCATAC
>JAEUNO010000028.1 GCA_016791045.1 Methyloversatilis sp.
CGCGTTCAGCTCTTCCATCGAACTGGCCGTTTCCTCCAGCGAGCTCGCCTGCTCTTCCGTGCGCGAACTCAGGTCCGAATTCCCCGCCGATATCTCCCGCGCCGCCGTGTTGATCGCCTCCGTCGAATCCTTGATCCGACCCACCACCTCGCGCAGCTTGTCCACCGTCGTGTTCGTGTCCTCCTTCAACCGACCGAACGTCCCCGCGTAATCACGATCGATCTTTTCGGTCAATACCCCGCGCGAAATGGCATTCAGCACACGCGCGGTATCTTCGAGGCCGCCGGCCACGACTGCGACCAGTTCATTCGTGCTGACGGCCAGCGACTTGAAGAAGCCCTGCTTGCCCTGTACGTCGATGCGATGGGTGAAATCGCCGCTGACGGCTGCTGCGATCATGTCTTCCACCTCGCGCTCCACGACCAGTTCCTGCGTGCGTTCGGTCCATTCCGCAACCAGCCCGATGCGCTGTCCGGCTTCGTTCAGGATGGGCGTAGTGACGACATCGAAGGTGCGCGAGCCGATGACGAGTTCGCTGTACTGGGTCGTACCGATCTGTTCGGACTTGCGGACGAATGCGGGGTTGTTGCACAACAAGGCGACATTGCTGCCGATGATGCGATCGAGCGAGAACGACGGCACACTCACCCTGACGTCATTCTCGATCTCGCCCAGCGTCTTCATCATGGTGCGGTTGGCGTAGATCACGTTGCCCTCCGCATCCGCGATGCGCACGTTGCGACTCACGAAATCGAGCGCGGTACGGACCCGCAGGTTTTCAGCGGAAACGGCTTGATCACGCTCCATGCGCTGCTTGAGGTCGGCGCGCATCTTGTCGAGTGCCTGCAGCAGATGACCGATCTCGTCCAGCGCACCGGCGTCGATCGATCGATCCAGCATGCCGGTCGAAATCGCATCGGCATGGCGTCCGGCGTCACGCAGCCGCGACGCGATGCTGCGCCCGAGCCGTATGCTCGGCACGCCGATCGCAAGCGCCACCGCCAACACGCCGAGGAGCACCCACAGCGCCTGGTCGAGAATCAGCGCATCGACCTCATCCACATAGATGCCGGAACCCACGATCCAGCCCCACGGTGCAAAGGCACGGACATATGAAACCTTGTCCACGGCGTCTGTCGAACCAGGCCGCGGCCACATGTAATCGACGAAGCCGGCCCCATCGGCTTTGGCGACAGCCACCATTTCAAGAAAAAGAGCCTTGCCGCTCGGGTCCTTCGAGCCGCCCAGATCCTTGCCTTCCAGTTCAGGCTTGGTCGGGTGCATCACCATGCGGGGACCGAAGTCGTTGATCCAGAAATAGTCCTCGCCGTTGTAGCGCATTGTGCGCAACGTCGCGATGGCCTGCCGACGTGCGTCTTCCTGCGAAAGCTCGCCGGACGCGGCGCGCTTTTCGAAGGCATCGAGCACGCCCCAGGCGGACTCGACTGCAAACCGCGCAGCACTCTTGCGGTCTTCCAGCATGTTCTCGCGCATTGCGAAAAGCAGTATTGCGGCCAACGCGACGAAAGCCGTCAGGCTGACGGCAACCATCAGCATCAGGCGACGCTGCACGGTCAGGTTGGCTGCGCCGGGCTTGGTATTCGATGTCTTCGACATGATTGTTCTTTTCAGTGCAGGGGGTTTTCGACAAGTGCCATGTCGGCCGAAAGCATCAGCCTTTCAATATCGACAACGATGAGCATCCGGTCATCGATCGAGCCGAGAGACTGGATGTAGCGGGTATCCAGGCTGGAGGCGAATTCGGGCGGTTCGCACAGTTGTGCCGGATCCAGTGACAGCACGTCTGACACGGCGTCAACCACGATGCCGACCACACGCCCCCCGACATTCAGGATGATCGTGACGGTGAAGGGGGTGTATTCGACGACGCCGACGCCGAACTTGATCCGGAGATCGACAATCGGAACGATGATGCCGCGCAGATTGATGACCCCCTTGATGAAGGGCGGGGCGTGGGCAATGCCCGTGACAGCGTGGTAGCCACGGATCTCCTGCACCTTGAGAATGTCGATGGCGTACTCTTCACCGCCGAGCGTGAAGGTCAGGAACTCCTGCGTATATCCGCCATCGACGGTGCCGGTGTGTTTCGGATGCGCAGATCGCGCCAATTGGGTCATTGCATGCTCCGCAGCGTCTATCACTTTTGCTATATCGGCCGGAACCCGGCGCGCCTTGAGGACGCACAGCGCCTGAACGCAAGCTTGTTTGCAATGTGATGATCTGCGTCAGGCGGCGAGCCGATGACAGTGCTGCGCAACGAAGCCGCTACAAGACAGGGAGGATGAATGCCGCGAGCGAAGACGCCGGCAACAGAGGCCATGCAAAGACTGCGCACGCTTTGCTGACATTGAAATGCGGGCCGCAATTCAATGTCAGCAGACCCTAGGCCGCCACCGCCATGCCCGCGCGCGCCGTATCGACCAGCGCCTGCACGTCGAGGATCAGGCCGACGTGGCCATCGCCCATGATGGTCGCACCGGAGATGCCCACCACCTTGCGGTAATTGGCTTCCAGACTTTTGATGACCACCTGGTGCTGTCCGACCAGGGCGTCGACGAACAACGCGATCTTGTCGCCATCGGATTCGAGCACCACGAGAATGCCGCGCTCTAGATCGGTCACGCCGCCGGACAGGCCGAATGCATCACGCAGCGTCAGGATGTTCAGGAACTCGTTGCGCACCTGCACCAGCCGCGGCACGCCACCTATGCTCTTGATCATGTCGGCCGCCGGTTGCAGCGACTCGACCACGTAGTTCAGTGGAATGATGTAGGTTTCGTCGCCGACCGCGACCGACATGCCGTCGAGGATGGCAAGCGTCAACGGAAGTCGCACCGTCATGCGCGTACCGACACCGGTCATCGAGTCGATGTCGACACGTCCACCCATCGCCGTGATGTTGCGCTTGACGACATCCATGCCGACGCCTCGCCCCGACACCTCGGTCACCTGATCGGCGGTCGAGAAGCCCGGTTCGAAGATCAGCGCCCAGACCTCCTGGTCGGTCATCGAATCGCTCACGGCCAGCCCGCGCTCGCGCGCCTTGGACAGGATGCGGTCACGACTGAGGCCGGCACCGTCGTCACCGACTTCGATCACGATGTTGCCTCCCTGATGGGACGCCTTCAGCGTGATGGTGCCTTCTTCCGGCTTGCCGCGTGCAGCCCGCACTTCGGGCGTCTCGACACCGTGATCAAGACTGTTGCGCACCAGGTGGGTCAGCGGATCGGCGATGCGTTCGATCAGGCCCTTGTCGAGTTCGGTCGATTCCCCGGCCAGCACAAGCCTGACCTTCTTGCCCAGTTTCTGCGACAGGTCGCGCACCACGCGCGGAAAGCGCGAGAACACCGTGGACATCGGGAGCATGCGGATCGACATCACCGATTCCTGCAGGTCGCGTGTGTTGCGCTCGAGTTGCTGCACACCACTCATCAGGCGTTCGAACTCGACCGGATCGAGCTTCGACGCAGCCGACATCAACATGGCCTGCGTGATCACCAGTTCGCCAACCAGATTGATGATCTGGTCGACCTTGTCGACCCCCACGCGTATCGACGTATCGGCCACCGCGGCGGGCTTCGCGCTGCGCGGTGCCGCGGACTTCGGCGATTCGATCGACGGCTCGATCGGTGCATCGACAGGTGCGCTGACGGCAGATTCCACGCGTTTGGCAGCGGCCGGTGACACGATCGACAAACCACCGGCCGTGGTCGGCGCGTCAGGCATGACTTGTCCGACAAGCGGCTCGAAGAAGCCGTACGACGGATCGCCCGCCGTGCCGCTGTCTGCTGTCTGCGCAACGGGCTCGGTGTCGAACAGGCCGAAACTGTCGTCGGCTGCGCTCGCCGCCACCGGCGACGCGTCGTCGAACAATCCCCACGCGCCATCGCTGTCGGCCGACGGTTCCGGTTCCGCGTCGAACAGGCCATACGCATCGTCTGCACCCGTATCCGGTGCAGTCATTTCGAAACTATCGGTGACCGCGACGAATTCGACCAGATCGCGCAGCGCCTGGATGTCGACGCTGCCTTCGATGACGCCGTGCCAGCGGCCGTCCGCGCCGATGGAAAGGTCAAGCAGGCGGCCGCCAAGCGCCCCCGCCTCGCGCGCCAGGTTTTCGATCACACTGGCCACATCGGCCTGGTCGGACGAAAGCAGAAAGCTGAAGCGGAAAGTGGATTCCTCGTGCAACGGAAGCGACGTCCCGGCATCGCGTGCGCCGGCCGGCTCGACCGCCTCGGAATACAACGCCTTGAGCGCGGCACACACCTGCGCCACGCGCTGCAGATCGGCTTCACCGACGCCTCGATGCGCCGCCACCAGGTCGCGCAGCAGATCACCCGCTTCGAGCGAGGCGTTGACCATGGCGGTCGTCATGACGACCTCGTGCTTGCGCACGCGATCGAGCAAGGTTTCAAGTTCGTGCGTGACCTGTGCGAGATCGTTGAAGCCGAAGGTGCCGGCGCTGCCCTTGATCGAGTGGGCGGCGCGGAAGATCGCATTCATCTCTTCGTCATCGAGGCTGTCGAGATCGATGTCGAGCAGCATCTGTTCCATGTTCGACAGGTGCTCCGCGGCCTCCTCGAAGAACACCTGGTAGAACTGGCTCAGGTCCATGGTCATGAACGGTCTCCCGATTGCGGATATCGACGCACGTCGCGTGCGCTCAGCCGATCACTTTCTTCACGACCTCGACCAGCTTCTGCGGATCGAAGGGCTTGACCAGCCAGCCGGTCGCACCGGCGGCACGGCCCTGTGCCTTCATCGCATCCGACGATTCGGTGGTCAGCATCAGGATCGGCGTCGCCTTGTACTGCGCGAGGCTGCGCAGATTGCGGATCAGCGTCAGCCCGTCCATGCGCGGCATGTTCTGGTCGGTCAGCACGAGGTTGACGGATTTCGACTTCGCCTTGTCCAGGCCGTCCTGTCCGTCCACCGCCTCGATCACGTCGTAGCCGGAGCTCTTCAGGGTGAATGCCACCATCTGGCGGATCGACGCCGAATCGTCAATTGCGAGCACAGTTTTTGCCATCAAGTTTCTCCTTCAGAACAGTTCAATTTCGCCTTCCCGGAAGGCTTGCTGCGCCACCGGGTTCTTGCTGTCGGCAGCTCGAAGCTGTTCCAGCACCTCATCAACCCGTCGGACATGCACATCCGTCGCACGGCCCTGAACCGCGGCTTCGCTCAGCTCGCATGCTGCCTTCATGACTTCGTCGACATTGTCTATGCGACGTTGCACGTGTCCGATCAGCTGCGACGTCATGTCCTGGAACTGCAGGGACGTCACCGCGGTCGCCACCGCGTGATCGACGCGCTCAACCGATTCGCCCAGCGTTTCGATCGAGCGCTGACGCCTCTGGTGCAATGTTTCCAGGCCGCGCACCACGCTTTCGACACGCTGTTTCGATTCGAGCGCAAAGGTCATGTCCTGGCCTGCAAGATTGGCCAGTGCGTGCTCCGTCAATTTCACATTGGCCTGTACGCGATCGACCAGCGTGACGATCTGCTGGCTGAATTCGCTGGTCCGCGACGACAGCGTGCGCACCTCGTCGGCGACCACTGCAAAACCTCGCCCGGCCTCGCCGGCCCGTGCCGCTTCGATGGCGGCATTCAGTGCCAGAAGATTGGTCTGCTTGGAAATGCCACCGATCTCGCCGAGCAGCGATCGCACGCTTTCGGTTTCGCGCGCGATGCCTTCGGTCAGTTCGACCAGTTCCATGCCGAGCTTGCTGTTCTGCACGACACTGTCGACGACGCGTTGCATCGTGCCCGACGTTTCCTCGACAAAGCTTTCGAAGTCAAACTGCCCGTTGCCGTCGCCACTGGTCAGTGCGAGTGCTGTGGTGCGCTGATCGGTGGTTTCGGCCTGCATGCTGTGAAAACTCGCAGTCAGGCCGTTGATCGCCTCGTGCAGCAGGGTCTGCACCCGGGACAGTTCCTCGGTCATCTGGTCGCACTGTGACCTGACCTGAAGCGCGCTGCCGGACAGCACGGCGTGATCTGCCCCGGCGTCATGCGTGTGCTCAACCTGATGCGCCGTGGCCGAAGAGGATGTCGCACTGCGTCGCTGCAAAGCGATCGCCGTCATCGTCCAGACGAGCGCCATGAACAACCCCAGGGAGAGCACCGGCGCGAGCGCATCGGGCCGAAGTGCGACAGCCAGCACCACACCGGGAACCGTGAGGCTCCATGCGGCGACAAGTGGTCTCGAGATGCGATTCATGGCTTCTTGCATTCGTAATCAGGGTAAGAATCTGGACGGTGTAACGGCGCAACCGATGAAAACTTGACCCATCCGTCCGACACAAATGGATCCAGGTCAAGGCACCGCCGGTTCCGCCTCGCCATTGACGAGGTTCTCGACGTCGACCGACTTTCCATCGGCCAGGAACAGCTCTTCGGTCTGCCGGTTGAGCACGATGATGCTGATGCGGCGGTTGATCGGGTTGTACGGGTCCTCCTTGTCGAAGGACACGATGGACCCCATGCCGACCACGCGCAGCACCTTGTCCGGATCCATGCCACCGGCAATCAGTTCGCGCCGCGAGGCATTGGCCCGGTTGGCCGACAGTTCCCAATTGGAGAAGCCGCCGACGCCGCCCGCGAACGGCGTCGCGTCGGTGTGGCCGGACAGGAAGATGCGGTTTTCCACCTGGTTCAGGATCAGCCCGATCTCGCGCAGGATGACCGAGGTGTAAGGCTGCAGCCGCTCGCTCGCCGAGGCGAACATCGGCCGGTTCTGTTCATCGACGATCTGGATGCGCAAGCCTTCCGAGGTCACGTCGAGCACGAGCTGATTACGAAATGGCCGCAGGTCGGGATTGGCCTCGACGCGCGCCTCGATCTGGTTCTTCAGTTCGATCAGCTTGGCGCGTTCGACGCCTTCCGCCCTGGCCTTGGCATCGTTCTCGGAATCCTTGCTGGCGGTGAGGTTCATCGATCGCTTCTTCGCCTCGACCGTGCCGTACTTGACCTGGCCGGACTGCCGCGTCAGGTCGCGACCTCCGCCCTGGATCACGCTGGAGCTGTCCCCCGAACCCGACCCGCCCTGCTGGGCAACCTTGAGCGGATTTTCGAAGTATTCGGCGATGCCTTCGAGGTCGCCCTGGGCAGTCGAGCCGAGCAACCACATGAGAAGGAAGAAGGCCATCATCGCGGTCACGAAGTCGGCGTAGGCGATCTTCCACGCGCCACCATGCGCGCCGCCGCCGCCCTTCTTGATCTTCTTGACGATGATTGGCTGCTGGGTATCGTCGGACATGGTTCAGTGCTTCGGAACGGGTTTCGGGTCTGCGTTGCGCGGGAGCGATCTCGGCGTCGGCGTCGGCACGGAGGGCGGACCTACTTGCCCTTGCGGTTCTTCACTTCGTCTTCCAGCTCCTTGAAGCTCGGGCGGTCCGGCGAGTAGAGCACCTTGCGGCCGAACTCGATCGCCACCTGCGGCGCGTAGCCGTTCATGCTGGCCAGCAGCACCACCTTCATGCACTGGTAGATCTTGCCGCCCTCCTCCATCTTCTGTTCGAGCTGCGAGGCGATCGGCGCGACGAAGCCGTACGACAGAAGGATGCCGAGGAAGGTACCGACCAGCGCGCCGCCGATCATCTTGCCGAGCACCGCCGGCGGCTGGCCGACGGAACCCATCACATTCACCACGCCCATCACCGCAACGACGATACCGAATGCCGGTACGCCGTCAGCCACCTTGGAGACGCAGTGCACGGCCACGTGCTGCTCGGAGTGGTGGGTGTCGATTTCGGCATCCATCAGGCTTTCGATCTCGAAGGCATTCAGGTTGCCGCCCACCATCATGCGCAGGTAGTCGGTCAGGAAATCGACCGCGTGGTGGTCGGCAAGGAATTTGGGGTACTTCGAAAAGATCGGACTGGCTTCGGGGTTCTCGACGTCGGCCTCGATGGACATCAGGCCTTCCTTGCGCACCTTGGCAAGGATTTCGTACAGCATCGCCAGCACGTCAACGTAGAAAGCCTTGTTATATGACGACCCCTTGAACACCGACGGCAGGGCCGCCACGGTGGCCTTGATCGCCGGCATGCCGTTGCCCGCCACGAAACCACCGATCATCAGGCCGAAAATGGCCACGTATTCGGCCGGCACCCACAGCGCAGCCAGACTGCCGTGAAGGGCGTACGTGCCCACCGAGGCGGCAAGGATGATGACGTAGCCAATGATCAGAAACATGGACTTTCCCTGTGTATGACGGATGTTCGGGGCATCAAGCACTCAGTGCCTGTTGGTCTAACGGCACCGCATTGCGAAACTTGATCATGATTCCCGGACCACCGGCAGGCACCGGAAACCCGCACCTGTGGCGACGGCACAAAAAAAAAGCCGCCACGGGTTGCCCCGCGGCGGCGAGCCCCTTGCTTTCGCAAGGAGGAGGTCAGACAGGAGAGTAGAACGGGTTGTCAGGCGGCGATCAGGGCCTCGCGCGCGCGCCGCGTCTTGCCGGCGCGTGCCGGGATATGGCAGAGGCCGCAGACGTAGCTGGATTTCGGGTCGTAGGCATGCGCCACGAAGTGACCGCCGCAGCAGGTGCAGGGCGTGCGCTGCAGCAGCTTGGCGTCGAAGAAGCGCACGAGGGTCCAGGCGCGGGTCAGGCTCAGCACCTCTTCCATGTCGTGCGTCTGAACGTGTTCCTGGTAGAGGCGGAAGGCCTTCACGATGCAGTCGAGCTGGGATCGCTCGGTGTTCTGCTTGAAGAAGGAGAAGAAGGACATGAACAGCGAAGCGTGAATGTTCGGCTGCCAGGTCATGAACCAGTCGGTCGAAAAGGGCAGCATGCCCTTGGGCGGCGAAACGCCCTTCACTTCCTTGTACAGCTTGAGCAGACGCTCGCGCGACAGGTGGGTTTCGGCCTCCAGCAACTGCAGGCGTGCGCCCAGCTTGATCAGGTCTGCCGCCAGGGCGATTTCACGACCTTCCGAAACGATGCTCTTGTTTTTCATGACCTTGAACCCCTTGAATCAGGAAACTGCTTCGACCGGCTGGGCGCAGGCCAGAATCGTGGCATGCAGATGGGAGGTCGCCGCATCGCGACCATGGCTCGACAGCAGGCCGAGCAGCACGCGGTCGTCGAAGCGCAGGCGGCACAGCATCATGTTTGCGCTGGCCATCTTGAGGACCTGGGCCGGCGACAGCGACTCGATCATGTCGGCCACTTCTTCGCTCACGCCAAGGCGGAACATGGCGGCGTCGCGATCTTCGCGGATCATCTGTTGAGCGAGCATGAGGTAGGCAAGATTCAGTTCCCTGATCTCGTTGAGCAAACCGGTCGTCTTCATCATGCAATCCCTTCAGTCGGCAGGCACCGTGTGTTTCAGTGCATGGGATGCATTCTGCCCAGCAGGGGGCCATTGCCCAATCAGGACAAGACGTAAGTTTATGTACGTGAAGACGAGCGGATTCCTGTAGGAAGTTTTCCTACATGAAGGGACCGGAGTCGGGTTGTCGCGCCAGCCGACGGGCGCGCGGAGCAGGAAATCCGGCTAGATCAAGAGGGTTCCATCCATGATCTGCTTGCTGAGCAGGTCGGCTTCCACCGGCCGCGAGAAGAAGTAGCCCTGAAACCGGTCGCACTGTTCGCGCCGCAGGAAACCCAGTTGTTCCGATGTTTCAACGCCCTCCGCCACCGTCGTGAGACGCAGGCTGCGCGCCAGTGAGATGATGACGCGAATGATGGCGGCATCGTCTTCGTCATCGTTGATGTCGCGCACGAAGGATTTGTCGATCTTGACGATGTCGATCGGAAAGCGCTTCAGATAGGACAGCGACGAATAGCCGGTACCGAAGTCGTCCATCGAAATGCGCACGCCCATGTTCTTCAGCGCCTTGAGCATGCCGATGGTGGTTTCCGCATCCTTCATCAGCACCGATTCGGTGATTTCGAGCACCAGCTTCTCGGCCGGGAATCCGGTGTCCTCCAGTGTCGTGCGCACCGTTTCCAGCAGGCGCGGCTGGGCGAACTGCACAGCCGAAACATTGACCGACATCGACAGATCCTGCATGCCCTGCTCGTGCCACTTCCTGCCCTGCAGGCAGGCTTCGCGCATGACCCAGGCACCGATCTCGACGATCAGGCCCGATTCATCGGCCAGCGGAATGAAGCGGTCCGGCGGAATGATGCCGCGCTGCGGGTGACGCCAGCGCAGCAGCGCCTCGACGCCGGACGTTCGGCCGGTGACGCCATTGAGGATCGGCTGGTAATTCAGGAACAGTTCGCCGCGTTGCACCGAATGGCGCAGATGCGTCTCGAGCACCAGCTTCTCGGCCGAACTGGCGCTCATTTCGTGGGCGTAGAAACTCAGGCCGTTGCCGCCGGCGCGCTTGGCGCTCGACATCGCCGCCTCGGCATTCATGATCAGCGACTGCGCCTCGCTGCCGTCCTCCGGTGTCATCGCCACGCCAAGCGATGCGGTCAGGAACAGTTCCAGTCCGTCCTTGATGACCGGTGAGGCGAACGCTTCCAGCAGCCGGTGCGCGAACAGGCGGGCGTCGTCGCGCGTGGTGCAGGACGGCGCAAAAACGCAGAAGCGGTCACCGCTCAGACGCGCAATCATCGCGCCCTGGCCGGCACGTTCGATCAGTCGCGACACGACTTCGCGCAACACGACATTGCCGGCGTCGTAGCCGAAACTGGTGTTGATGCGAAGGAAGCGGTCGATGTCGACCACCATCAGCGTTGCATGACGCGCTTCGGTACTGCGACGCGCGGTATCGAGCCAGTCGTCGATCTGGGCGCGCAGCAAGGTCTGGTTCGGCAACGCCGAAAGCGTGTCGAAGAAGGCCAGCGCATGAATGCGGGCATCGGCCGTCTGCACTGCCCGGCGCGTTTCAACGCCGCGCAGCTCGCGTTCGATGACCGGTACCAGACGCGCGATATTGCCCTTCTGGACGTAGTCGGCGACGCCGTTGCGCATGGCCGAGAACGCCATGTGGTCGGAAATCTTGCCGGAGTAGATGATGAACGGGATGTCGCGACCGCTGCGCCGCAGGACTTCCAGCGCGGAAGCGGAATCGAAGCCCGGCATCGCATGATCGGAAATCACCAGGTCCCACTCGCGCTCCTCGAGGGCGCGTGCAAGCTCGTGCGCACTGTCGACGCGCTCCGAATAGGTTTCGAGACCGCGTGCGCTCAGTTGCGCATTCAGCAGGAAGACGTCGTCTTCATTGTCCTCGACCATCAACACCTTGATGGTTCTGAACCCTCCCATCCTGTCCGAGTGGCGATCCATCAACTTCATTCCAGGTCGTGTGCACGATCAACGAACCTTAACGACGGCAGGAACTACGGGAACTTGAGCACCCCGAAACGAGCGGACGGTAAAAATGCCGCTTTTGCCCGGAAATCAGACTCCACTCAACCGGCTGCGCGCACCCGTCCGCGGCCGGTACTTTTGGCACCCATGAGCGCCTGATCGGCCAGGGCGAGCAGCGCATCGGCGTCGGGCATCGGCGAAAGCCGCTCGGCCACGCCGATGCTGATCGAGCTTTTAAGGCGCAGCTGGCCGGCCTGCAGCGGCACGGCTGCCACCCCTGCGCAGACGCGCTGGGCGCAGGCCATTGCCTGTTCCAGGGTGGTGTCGGGGCAGATGATCAGGAATTCATCGCCCCCGGTGCGGCACACCACGTCCTGCGCACGCATGCATTCGCGGATGGCACGCGCCGTCTGTTCCAGCACCTGATCGGCCACGTCGTGCCCGTAGGTTTCGTTGATCTGCCGGAAGTAGTCGACGTCGATCAGCATGCACGACAGCGGCCGTTCGCTGCGCAGCGCGATCGCCCATTCCTGGCCGATGCGCGCCATGGCGTAGCGCCGGTTCGGGAATCCGGTCAGCGCGTCGGTCAGCGCGACTTCCTGCAGGCGCCGGTTGCTGACGCCGAGCTCGGCCGCGTAGCGGCGGATTTCCTCGCGTTCGGCCTCCAGATCCTTCTGCAGCCGGATCAGCCGCTGGCCCGCACGCAGCCGGGCTTCGAGTACGCGCGGCTTGAGCGGCTTCACCATGTAGTCGTCGACACCCGCTTCGAAGGCCTCGACCAGGCGTTCCTCGTCCTCGTGACTGGTCAGCACGATGATGTAGATATTGCGGCCCATGCGGGTCTGACGCAGCGTGCGCGTCAGCTCCAGTCCGTTCATCTCCGGCATCACCCAGTCGACCACCATGATCTGGGGCTGGAATTCGAGCGCGCGCTCCATGCCCGCCACGCCGTTCTCGGCGCAGGTCACCTGATAGCCGCTGCGCAGCAGCAATGCCTGCAGCGTCATGCGGGTGGCGGCGTCGTCATCGACCACCAGCGCGCGCAGTGCGCCCGGGTCCGGCGCGTCGTTCGCGGCTTCCACCTCGATCGACGCGGGCGCCGGACTGGCCGGCTCGGGCAGTGCGACATCATTCAGGCTGGGCAATGCATAGGCATCGACCGGCAGGATCTGCGACCAGTCCTTCCACTCGCGCGCGACGTCATCGCACAGCGCGCTGACCTGATCGGGCAGCCACGCCATGCGCGCCGCCAGCGCGCGGGCGATGCCCATGTGAAGCGCCCGCTCCGCCTCGTCGCACAGGCAGGCGGCCTCGACCGCACGTGCCAGGCCGAGTGCGAGCGTCAGGCTGTATTCGCGCGATTCCGGCTCGCCCTGCAGCGTCAGGGCCGATTCATGACCCAGCACCGCGGCGACGAAAAAGCGCGGCATGCCCCAGTCTGCGAGCATGGCGGCACTCAGTTCGACGTGGGTCATCGCGAACGCCTGCCGTTCGACGTCGAGCAGCATTTCCGGCTCGCCCCCTCGCACCTCGTCGAGCACGCGCGAGTACTGTGCCGGAAAAACGCTGGCCAGCCCGAGGGCGCCGATGCCTGACAGCAGGCCGACGCTGAAGCTTTCTTCCAGACCGGCCGAGCGCATCACGGTCATGATCTTCTGTGTCGCAATGGCGCGAATGACCGATCCGGTCCAGAAGCGCGAATACGGAAAACTTCGGCACAGGCCCTTGCCGTTGCTGGAAATCAGCGAAAAGCCCAGGGCCAGATTGCGTACCGCGGCCATGCCGAGCACGGACAGCGCGTCGCGCAGCGCCACGATGGGGCGCATGCCGGGCGCCAGGGTGCCGTTGGCCGCACATACAAGGCGCCCGACCAGCGCCGGATCACCCTGTACGAGGCGGGCCAGCTCGGCCAGCGAGGCGTCGCCGCGCTGCGTGACGCGCGCGATCGCCAGCGCAATGCCACGCGGAGAAGGCAGTTCGCCGGCCGCCTTTATTTCCTCGAACCGGCTTGTATCAATCAGGTCATTCATCTTTTTGCCATCGTCCAGGCCTGAACGGCACGCCGTGCGTCCGTTGCAGAATAGGCCTCATGGCATCAGTTTACGGCGCGGGAGACACGGTTCTTGAGGGCAGGTGCGCAGGTGACAGGCAGGGCGCTACACTCCGGACTCCTCATTCCGAACAGCCGGTGTACCCATGAAATTCTGCGCTGACTGCGGCAGCAAGGTTGAACAGCGCGTGCCGGTGGGCGACAACCGGCTGCGCCATGTCTGCCCGGCGTGCGGCACCATCCATTATCAGAACCCGCGCATGGTGGTGGGCACACTGCCCGTCTGGGAGGGTCAGGTGCTGCTGTGCAGGCGTGCCATCGAACCGCGTCTGGGTTACTGGACGCTGCCGGCAGGATTTCTCGAAAACGGCGAAAGCGCGGCCGACGGTGCCTTGCGCGAGACGCTGGAAGAGGCCTGTGCGCGGGTTGCATTGATTGCGCCCTACACGATGGTCAGCGTGCCGCAGATCGACCAGATGCACATCCTGTTCCGGGCCGAACTGATCGACACCGACTTTTCGCCCGGCAGCGAATCGCTCGACGTCCGGCTGTTCGACGAGGCGGACATTCCATGGGACGAACTGGCCTTTCGCAGCGTGTCACTGACCCTGCGCACCTTTTTCGACGAACGTCGCAAAGGCGGCTTCGGCGTACACCACTTCAGTCTGGACGTGCCGGGCCGAAGCTGAACGTGAAGGTTGCGCCCTGCCCGACCACGCCCTCGGCCGACACATGGCCCCCGTGCAGCCGGATCACCCGTTGAACGATCGCCAGACCGATGCCGCTGCCGTCGAATTCGCGATTGTTGTGCAGGCGCTGGAAGGGCGCGAACAGCCGACCGACATAGGCCATGTCGAAGCCGACACCGTTGTCGCGCACATAGTAGGCCGCCTGGCCCTGCAGCTCGCACTGGCCGATCTCGATGCGCGGCTGCGCCTGCAGCCGGGTGAACTTCCATGCGTTGCGCAACAGGTTTTCGAACACGACGCGCGCGAGTCCGGAATCGGTGTCTGCCCACAGACCTTCCGGAATGACCCAGAGGATGTAGCGATCGGGCGCTTCGGCCGTCAGTTCGCGCACCACATCGCGCGCGATGTCCGACAGATTGGTGAGCGAGCGGTGCACCTCGGCGCGCGACACGCGCGACAGTTCCAGCAGGTCATCGATCAGTTCGCCCATGCGCTGGCTGTTGCGGCGGATCCGCGACAGATACTCGCGCCCCTGTTCGTCGAGCAGATCGCCGTAATCCTCCACCAGCAGGCGCGAGAAGCCATCCAGCGCGCGCAGTGGCGCCCTCAGATCGTGCGACACCGAATAGCTGAACGCCTCGAGTTCGCGGATCGCCGATTCGAGCGCCGCAGTGCGCGCGCTCACACGCCGCTCCAGCTCGTCGTTGAGTGACTGCACACCCTGAACCTGTTCGGCCTGGATCCGCTCGGCGTCACGCTGTGCGGTCATGTCGCGCCGCACCGATACGATTCCGTTGAACTGACCGTCATCGTCGGTCAGGGGAATGACGCTCACTTCGAACACCCGTTCCTCGCCGTCCGGCATGACGAGGCGCTGCTCCTCCCGGTGGGGCTTGCAGGACAGCGCCACCGCTTCGGCGATCTTGTGGTCCTGCTTCAGCACATCGGCCATCGATGGCAGGTGCGCTGCCAGTTCCTCGCTGGTGGCGCCCAGCCAGGCCATTTTCTTCAGCCAGCGCGTATCGAGCAGCGAGCGGTTGGCCAGCCGCCAGCGCAGATGCTTGTCCTGCAGCACGATCAGTTCCGGCAGCGCATCGACCAGCGCGCGCAGTCTGAATTCTTCCTCGCGCAGTGCTTCGCGCGCCTGCATTTCCGCCGTGATGTCCCGACTGACACCGCGATAGCCCGAAAACGCACCATGAGCATCGAACACCGGCTCGCCGGATGAGGCCAGATAGCGCCAGCGCGAACCGTCGCGCCGACGCGACAGGAAATCACGGAAGGCGTCGTGGCGTTCCAGCGTCTGGCGCAGCAGGCCCCACGGCAGGGTGAGCGCCTCTTCACCGGCGATCTCCCAGGGTGCGCAGCCATCCAGCTCGGTGTCGCCGAAATGCACGCCGGTCAGTTGATCCGGCAGGCGGTGGTAGCGCAGATCGGCATCGAGTTCCCAGTGCCAGTCGGCCGACAGCAGGGTCAGTGCTCGAAAGTGCGATTCGCGTTCGCGCAGCGCGCGCCGTGCCGCCTGCTTCTCGAACATCGCGGCACCGATGAACAGCGCGGTTGCGGCGGTCAGCGTGATCAGCCCGTGCAGCACGAGAATCTGCACGCCCATCGCGTGCTCGTTCAGCAGCGAGGTGCCGTGTGCGGTGCCGGCCAGTGCGGTCAGCGATGCGATCAGGAACACCGTCCAGCCGACCCGCGGCGGAACGCGCAAGGCAATCCAGATCACCAGCGGCAGCGAGGCGTACAGCTGCAGGATGGGTTCGGCCAGCAGGGTGACGCCGAAGAAGGTCGCCGCGAGCATGCCGAGCAGCGTCAGGATGACCAGCGCCTGTTCGATGAGCCGACGCGGCGGCTGCACCGGCGAACGATCGGACGTCCAGGCCAGCAGCGGCAGCATGGACACGATCACGCCCAGTGCGTCGCCGAGCCAGACCGACGCACCGGTATCGAGCCACCGGGCTGCGGGCAGTTCATGGACCAGTGCCATGCCGGCGGTGGTGGCCATGGCGCTGATGATGGCCACCGCATAGGCCACCGCGAGCAGCTTGAAGGCGCCGTCGGTCCGTTCCAGCAGATGCGCGGGTTCGCTGACCAGATGCCGCAGCAAGCGCGCACCCAGCCAGGGCGCGAGCAGCTGTCCGGCCGCGTGCAGCAGCGCCATCGGGATCGGCAGCTGCGCCAGCACGCAACCGGCGATGACACCGGTCAGCACGCCCGGCAGCGCACGGTTGCCGAAGCGCAGCAGCACGAACAGCGCGACGCCGATCGGCGCCCACATCGGCGTGATGCCCGAAGCGTCGCGCAGTTGCAGATTGGCTGCCACGAGCACGCAGTAGCCGATCGCGATCAGGGCATTCAGCGGTAACGGGCGAAGCAGCGGATGCAGCGCACCCGGCGGCACGGCGTCGTCCGCCGGCGCACGGGTCTGCGGGTCCTGCTCGTGCACCTCATCAACCGGCCGGTTCATGTGAGGCACACGCCCGCTTGACTATCGCAACAACTGTTTCTAGGTTTCAACGACCGCAGCACAAACCGTCCCTGTGGAGCATGAAAATGGAAAGACGCCACTTCATCGCGACCTGCAGCGCTGCATGCGGCATGCTCGGGTTGAACATGCCAGCGCAGGCGCGCATCGTGCGAAGCTACCCGCGCAGCGTACTGACCGATGCTGAAGGACAACCGCTGCGCGCGGGCTCGCTTGAGCCGGGCGTCAATTATGTTTTCCAGTGGCCCTACCCGGCCACGCCGTGCTTTCTGCTCGATCTCGGTCGAAAGGTGGTGGGCAGGAAAGACATCCGCACTGCGGAAGGCCGCCTCTATGACTGGCCGGGCGGCGTCGGCCGTCGCCAGTCTGTCGTTGCCTACTCGGCCATATGCTCGCACAAGCTCACCCATCCCACACGCGACATCAGTTTCATCGCCTATCGCGCTGACGCGACGCCACACAATGCGCGCGCCCGGGTCATCCACTGCTGTTCCGAGCACAGCCAGTTCGATCCGGCCGCCGGCGCGCAGGTGCTCGAAGGCCCTGCCCCGCAACCACTGGCCGCGATTGTATTGGAGTACTCCGCCGAGCGCGACGAACTGGCTGCGGTCGCCACGCTGGGCGCCGACGTGTTCGATCGCTTCTTCAGCAGTTTCGGCTTCCGGCTTGCGCTGGAACATGGCGGCGACCGCGCCATGCAGCCGGTCGGCGACCGTACGCGCGTGATTCCGATGGCGGAATTCTGCCGCCAGCAGGTGCGCTGCTGAACAACGACCCCGCGCTTCAGCCCGGCGCGGTGGCGTGTTCATCCTGCCCGGCATCGGTCGGTTCGCCATCGAGTTCCAGTTCCACCACGAAGCCGTGCGCCGGCAATTCGACCGACATGACGGCGGCACCCGCCGCGGCCCTGAACGCCGCCAGCACCCGCGCATCGACCGCATCGTGACCGCTGCTGCGCACGAGGGAGACCGCAACGACACGGCGCGCATGCAGCCGCAGCGCGATCACCATGCGCCCACCCGCTGCCTGCAGCAACGCGCCGTCGCGCACGACAGCGCGCGCGATCGCGTAGCGAAATGCACGCAGCGAGGATTCAGCGACCGCAGGCGGCAGCGCGCCACGGTCCGGCACGGGCAGCGCGGCGCCGGCGACACCCGCGGCCGGCGGCGGTCGTTCGACCGACAGGCGGGTTTTCGGAACGACCGGCAGGTCCGCGGCAACGGCGACCGAGGCCGCTGCCGGCGCCGCCGGCACGAGCCGCAGTGCGCCGACCTGCCGCGCCGGCGCATCGGGCACTGAGCGTGACATCGGAAGCGGCCAGATCAACAGCCCGTGCACGGCCAGCGACAACCCCGTTGCGGCCAGCAGCTTCGATGATGGGACACGCCCGCGACGCGGTTGCAAATTCATCTTCCTTTGCTAGAGTACGTGCGCGTTGCAGGCGGAAGGCCGTTACACTCGAACGGTAAACGATCGCCCGCGCGCAAGTTTGCGTTTCCGCGTTTCCTGCCTGTAAAGCTGGACACCATGGAGGTTGCCAAGGCCGTGTTTCCGTCGATGGAAGTGCACCCACCGCTGAGCTTAGCGCGGGAACGCCGCCGGCCGGCACATCCGTGGATACTCACGCTGGATGCCAACGGCGTGCCGCATCGCTGGGTGAGCTGGCAGCACGCCGTGTTCTATCACTCCAAGGATCTGGTGGCCTGGGTGGCCGGCAGTCATGAATTCGAGATCCGCGGCGGCATCAACCGGATGACCGGAGAACAATCCTTCATCCGCACCAACAGCATCATCGCGATCAAGGGCCGCAGCCACGCGCACAAGCTGCAGATGGCCGTACCGCCGCTGAACAATCGCGAGCTGTTCCACCGCGATCGCTCGATCTGTGCCTACTGCGGCGGTGATTTTTCCGCCCAGAAGCTCACGCGCGACCACATCCTGCCGGTGTCGCAGGGCGGCCGGGACCTGTGGATGAATGTGGTCACGTGCTGCCGTCCTTGCAACCAGCGCAAGAGCGGCCGTACGCCCGAGCAGGCGCACATGCAGCTCCTGTACGCCCCCTACGTGCCGAACAAGGCCGAATACCTCATCCTGAGCAACCGCAACATCCTGGTTGACCAGATGGATTTCCTGTCCCAGCACGTGAATGCCAACAGCCGCTGGAAGGCGGCTTGACCGTCACGCCGGCGAGGCAGCCGGCGCACGTCGCCGTGTCTGACGCGGCAGCAGCAGCTGGAATACCGTTCCCTGACCGATCGCGCTCTTGCACGACAGCGAGCCGCCGAGCGCGCGTATCTGCGCCAGCGCGTGTGCCAGCGTAGGGCGCGCCTGACCTTCGCCGGCCGTCGACGCAAACAGCGCCGCCACCCGCGCGGCGTCCATGCCGCGGCCGAAATCGCGGATGCGGATTTCCGCGTGCAGCACGCCGTCCCAGTTCACGCCATCGGCACTGCTGACGGCGATGCGCCCGCCACCGCCGCCGATCTGCTCGGCGCTGACGGTGAGCAGCGCAGCCACGATATCGCGCATCGCCGACAAAGGCAGGTGCAGCGGCGGCAGCGCCGAATCGAGGTGAAGTTCGGTCGTGATCGAACGCGCGCGGAAGGTCCGCTCGTCGGTCTCGGCCATGATCTGTTCGATCAGCTGGTTGATATCGGTCCATTGGGCGGCCGCCGTGATGTCCGGCGGGCGGCTTTCGAACTGGTGCAACACGGTATCGATGCGGATCACCTGATCATTGAACACCGACAGTTCCGATTCAAGCATCGAATCGGCGCCCATCTTCAGCCGCATCGACTTCACCTGATGCTTCAGCAGGCCGAGCGGTGTGTTCAGGTCGGCACGCAACTGGCGCGAATGCGCCGCGTACTGCTCGACCATGCTGCTGCGCAGTTCGCCCAGATTGCGTGCCTGGACACGCTGCATGCGCAGCGCCCGCGCCGTGGCGCCGGTCAATGCGTCGAGTCCGGTGGCGCGTTTGCGCAGGCCTGACAGCGCCGACACCGGCATCCGATGCAGTGCGAGGGCCTCCACCCGACCGTCGCCGAGCAGCGGCAGCACCAGGCAGGCTTCACCACGCGCCGGGCGCAGCAGCCGCTGGATGCTGATCGGCAGACGCGCCGCCTGCTGCGCATCCTCGCAATACCACGGCTGGCCGCGCAGCAGTTGCTGTCCGATGTCCCCCAGCCCCGAATGCGCCAGATCGAGCTGGACGCCGCCCGGTTCGCCGGCTTCGTCGAGCACCGCAAAACGGGTTTCGCCATGCGCCGGCAGCAGCATCTGCGGCATCGGCAGATCGAGCAACAGCGCGCCGGCCAGTCGGTAGGCGCGCAGCACGTCATTGTCCGCCGTGGGTTCGAGCACCTGCGCGAGCAGTCCGCTTCGGGCAAGATCGAGCAGCACCGACTGCTGCGGATCATTGCCGTTCGCCGGGTCGGACGACGGATCGAACGACGGGACGAGCGAAACTTCGAAAAACGGCCGATAGGGTTCGCCGGCGATCATTGGCGCCATCGGGTCGAGCAGTTGAAGCGCGTCCAGCCGGGAGTGGGTGCGTCGGCAGGCGGTCTGCCAGGCGTCGTTGAGCTGATCCATCGGCAGCCCGGTCAGCGCATGCGCCAGCGCGGCGTGCTGCATCGCATCGCCGCTGCCGCCGCCCGACAGCTCTTCGGCTGCGCGCGCGATGCGCAGCAGTTCCGGCGCGTCGTGGAAGAGTGCCGGGTCGGCGTGATGGAAGCGCAATGCGTCGGCCAGTTCGCCGGCCCAGCCGGCTGGCAGCAGGTCGGCGGCCAGTTCGGCATGCGACACGCCCAGCTCGGTCGATTCGAGGCCCGCCAGCACCGATTCGTGATGGCCTTGCGCCAGCAGGTTCAGGTACGACGGGTTGGCCGAAAGCAGCGGCAGCGCCACGTCGAGCAGCAGTCCGGCGATATAGGCTTCGTC
Source organism: Methyloversatilis sp. (assembly GCA_016791045.1). Lineage (GTDB taxonomy): Bacteria > Pseudomonadota > Gammaproteobacteria > Burkholderiales > Rhodocyclaceae > Methyloversatilis. The sequence continues at coordinate 20,467 of JAEUNO010000028.1, forward strand.
GGGGTCGCTGTGGCCGCAGCGCAGCGACAGCTCGCGCGCAGTTTCGGCGGTCAGCAGCGAATGTGACCAGTAGCGGCGGAATCCGTCCGGCACGCCACCGACGCGGGACGACCAGTGGTGGGTGTCGAGCATGGCCGCGCGGATCAGCGCCTGTCCGCCGGCGTCGATCACCGCATCGATGCGGCGGGCTGCACTCAGGCCATTCGTATGCTCAAGCGCTTCCGACGCGCGCAGCACACGCAGCACCAGCACCGGATCGGCGCGCAGCAGCGAAGACAGCGGCTGCGCCTCGCCCTGCGGCGCGCGCAGGCCGAGCGCCGTGCCGGCAATCACCGGAACGGAGGGCGCGCCAGACAGCACGGCACATTCGATCGCGCTTGCAGCGGTGGCTGACATGCTGTGCAGGAAGCGGAATACGTCGAGGTGACCCCCGGCGCTGACCTTTTTGATTGTTTATCGGCCGTTCTGATGGACGGAACCTCGCCGGATAATACCGCAGCGCTTTGGCGTAAAACCCGCGCCAACACTGGGAATCGTCACATCCTGACCGTTCATTGCAGGTCGATGTCACCCGTTTCGGCCGCAACCTGAATCCCGGCCTTGAAAACGCCGAAAAGCCGCGAATCTTACAAATCGTTACCGCGGTCGCGCAGCGGGTTTACAGCAGCCGCCGACACTGGCTTCGCTGCCGGAGCATTCCGGCAAATCAGAGGAGTCAGAACATGAAACACCCGAACGCTGCCACTGCCCGCCCCCTGCAAACCGCGGCATCCCGTGGTCGCTGGCTGGCCACCCTTACCGCGGCCGGCGTACTGGCCGCAATGGTTGCCGCCGTGCCGCAGGCGTCCGCCGACGCGGGCGAACAGCGCGCACCGCACGCCATGAAGACCGCAGCGCATCACGGCCACGGTCATATGGAGAAGCGCATGGCAGAACGCGTCGAACGCGTCTTCAGCAAGGTCGGTGCGACCGACGAGCAGAAGGCACGTGCCCGCGAAATCGTCCAGGCTTCGTCCGAACAGATGAAGGCGCTGCGCCCTGTCGATGGCAGCGGTCCGAAGGACATGCTGGCGCTGTTGTCGGCCGAATCGATAGACCGCGACCGGATCGAACAGCTGCGTGCGGCCCGCCATGCACAGATGGACGAACGTTCGAAGCTGATGACGCGCACGCTGGCCGATCTGGCCGAAGTGCTGACGCCCGAACAGCGCAAGGACGCTGCCAAATCACTGGCCCGTCTGGGTGGCGGTCACCCGCACCATGGCAGGCACCACGGCAGGCATCATGGCGAGAGCGACGGCCCGCGTGCCGCCGACGGCGCGGTGCGCAGCTGATGACCGGACTGCCGTGGTTCAGACCACGGCAGTTCCGAACAGGCGGGCCAGTTCGGCCCCGGGATCGGTCGCGCGCATGAAGGCTTCGCCGACCAGAAAGGCATGCACGTCGCGGGCCCGCATGGTCGCGACGTGTTCTGCCGTCAGGATGCCGCTTTCGGTGATCACGATGCGGTCACCCGGAATCCGGTCGAGCTGGGACAGCGTGAAATCGAGCGACACCTCAAAGGTACGCAGGCTGCGGTTGTTGATGCCCATCAGCGGCGTATCGAGTTGCAGCGCCAGATCAAGTTCGCCCGCGTCGTGACTTTCGACGAGCACCGCCATGCCGAGCTCTCCGGCCAGGGTTTCAAGTGTGCGCATGTCGGCCAGCGCTTTCGCCTGCTGCGCGCCATCGGCCTCGCCGGACGGCGGCAGGAAGGCGGCCACGATCAGCAGAATGCAGTCGGCGCCCATCGCGCGCGCCTCGACCACCTGCCAGGGATCGATGATGAAATCCTTGCGCAGCACCGGAATGCGGCAGGCGGCACGCGCCTCGACCAGAAATTCGGGCGCCCCCTGAAAATACTGCCGGTCGGTCAGTACCGACAGGCAGGCCGCGCCGCCCGCCTCGTACGAGCGCGCGATCTCGGCCGGCCGGAAGTCGGCGCGCAGCACGCCCTTCGACGGGCTGGCCTTCTTCACTTCGGCAATCACGGCTGGCTGGCGGCGCGCCACGCGATCGCCCAGCGCCGCGACGAAGTTGCGCACCGGCGGCTGGGCCTCGGCCCGGGTACACAGCGCATCCAGTGTCTGCAGGGCGCGGCCGGCGGCAATCTCTTCCCGCTTGGTGGCGAGGATTTTCTGCAGGATGTCGGACATTTCTTCTGACCCCATCAAGTGTTTCGGACCCGTAG
>JAEUNO010000001.1 GCA_016791045.1 Methyloversatilis sp.
AGCAGTGATTTTCATTCCTTTATCCCTCCCGGGCTGGATCGTCCGCCCACAAGGACAGCCGTCTAAGGGCCTGTCCGTCCCCGATGTGTGCATGAGGTGATTGCGTAGACCGCATCACCACTCCTTCTCCATTGCGCGCGCGCAAATCGTCCGTACAGGCCCGGGTTCCGGCGACGTCGTTCGTCGTCGGGCGGTATTCCGATAAACCTGGTACGGATTCATGTTCAACAGACTTTTTGTGTGGGCGCTCGCCTGCCTGTCGGCCGTTTCGGTCGGTGCGCAGGTCCCGTCAGCAGACAGCACCACGTCACCTATGGCCGGACTGCGCCATGACAACACGCCGGCCATCACGCCCGACAGCCTGCCCGGCAGTGAGCTGGCTGCCTTCATTGAAACCACAGCACCGCTCACACTGGCACAAGCGGTCAATTACGCGTTGGCAGCCAATGCCGGTCTTGCCGCAGCGGCGCGCGAGGTGCGGGCGTTTGACGGTGCGCGCCTGCAGGGCAGCCTGCGGCCCAATCCGGAGCTCGATTTGCAAGTCGAGGACCTGCGCGACCGCAACCGTAGTACCACGCTTGCGCTGTCGCAGCGTATTGAAAGAGGTGGCAAGCGTGAAGCGCGCATGGCGGTTGCCGAAGCCGGGCAGGGGGTAGCTGCCCGGGACTTCGTGGCGCGCCAGCGTGCGTTGCGCGCTCAGGTCGAAGCGGCCTTTCAAGGCGTTGTGGGTGCGCAGGAAAACCTGCGCATCGCCCGAGGATCGCTTGAACTGGCGGAGCAGGTCAGCGCTGTTGCCGCCAAGCGGGTGAAGGCGGGCAAGGTGTCCCCGATCGAGGAAACGCGCGCCCGTCTGGCCGAGGCAAGCATTCGTGCTGAACTCGGTGCCGCGGTTGGTGACCTGCGTGTCGCACGCACACGACTATCGACGCTGTGGGGCAATCCGCAGCCGCGTTTCGATCTTGCCGATGGTGCGCTCGACGGCGAGATCGCGTTGCCGGAGCTGGATGCGCTGCTCGTTGCGCTTGATGCCGCGCCGCTCATCGAGCGCGCACGCGCCGAAGCGACACGCCGGCGCGCGGTGGTTGAGCTCGAGCGCAGTCGAGGCGTACAGGACGTTACGGTCAGCGCCGGCATGCGCCGGAATGAGGAACTGGGTCTCAACCAGATGGTTTTTGGCGTTTCGATACCCCTCGCCATGAACGACCGCAACCAGGGCGCCCTGCTTGAAGCCGTGCTCCGGGCCGACCAGGCAAAGGACGAAGTGGCGGCACTGCGCATGGAGCTGTCGGCACGCCTCGCCCGTGCGCACGAGCGCGCATCGACCGCGCGCGAACTGGTACAGGCGCTGGAGCGGGACATCCTGCCCGGCGCCGACAGCGCCTTCCGGGCGGCCACCACCGGCTTCGAACTGGGCAAGTTCACCTTCCTCGAAGTGCTCGACGCCCAGCGCACGCTTTTCCAGGCCCGCACTCAGTACGTGCGGGCGCTCACCGACATGCACGACGCCATGGCCGACCTCCGCAGCGTGGTCGGCGATGGCGCGAACGGACAATGACCATGACTGCTTCCATCGCTTCGCTGATCCGCCGCCGCCCGCTCACGTCGGTTGCTGTCGCGGCACTCGCCAGCGCGCTGCTCGCGCTGGCCGTCATGCTGTGGCGCGATGCCCATCACGACGACGTCGCGCCCGGTGACCACACAGGCCATGCGCACGACGCGACAGACGGCGCACGGCCCGCCGCGACCGCCGACCACGCCGGCGAGCAGCCGGGACGGGTGCGCCTCGATGCCGAGCAGATCGCCCGCGCCGGCATCGAAACCGCAGCGGTGGCGCCGGCCGTACTGCATCGCGCGCTCGAACTGCCGGGCGAAATCCGTCTAAACGGCGACCGCACCGCCCACGTCGTGCCACGCGTCGCCGGCCTGGTCGAACAGGTGAGCGCCGATCTCGGTACGTCGGTGCGCAAGGGCCAGGTGCTTGCGGTGCTGGCCAGTATCGTGCTCGCCGAACAGCGCAGCGAGCTGCTGTCGGCGCAGAAGCGGCTCGATCTGGCGCGCATCACGCACCAGCGCGAAAAGCTGCTGTGGGAACAGAAGGTGTCGCCCGAACTCGACTTCCTGCAGGCGAAGCAGGCAATGCGCGAGGCGGAGATCGTGGTGGCGAGCGCGCGCGAGAAGCTCGCCGCGCTGGGCGCCGAAGCATCGGGCACCGATGCGCTGAACCGCTACGCGCTGCGCGCCCCCTTCGACGGCGTGGTGATCGAGAAGCATCTGTCGATCGGCGAGGCGGTGCGCGAGGACAGCCAGGTCTTCACCGTGTCCGACCTCGCTTCGGTGTGGGCCGAAATCAGCGTGCCGGCGCGCGATCTCGATCACGTGCGTGCCGGCAGCACCGTCACCGTGCGCTCCGCCGCATCCGGCCTGACGGTGCGCGGCACCGTGCTGCACGTCGGTGCGCTGCTCGGCGAGCAGACGCGCTCGGCACTGGCGCGCGTGGTGCTGGGCAATCCGGATCTGGCCTGGCGCCCCGGCCTGTTCGTCACCGTGTCGCTCGACGTCGAGCGCATCGAGGTGCCCGTTGCGGTCGGGCTGGCGGCCGTCCAGACCGTCGAGGGCAGGGAGGTGGTGTTCGTCCGCAGCGCGGACGGATTCGAGTTGCGACCGGTCCGGCTCGGCCGGCGCGACGGCGAGCAGGTCGAGATACTGGAAGGCGTCGCGACCGGCGAACAGGTGGCGGTGCGCAACAGCTTCGTGCTGAAGGCGGAACTGGGCAAGGAGGCGGCCGAACATGTGCACTGATCCTTGCCTGATGTGCCCTTGCGGCACCGCCTGCGACGGAGGCGCCCATCATGTTTGAGCGCCTCATCCGCTTCAGCATCGAACAGCGCGTGCTCGTGCTGCTGGCCGTGCTCGGCATGGCCGTGCTCGGCGCCTTCAGCTTCCAGCGCCTGTCCATCGACGCGGTGCCCGACATCACCAACGTACAGGTGCAGATCAACACCGAGGCGGCCGGCTATTCGCCGCTGGAGGTTGAGCAGCGCGTGAGCTGGCCGATCGAGACGGTGATGGCCGGTCTGCCCGGGCTCGAACAGACCCGCTCGCTGTCGCGCTACGGCTTGTCGCAGGTGACGGTGGTATTCAAGGACGGCACCGACATCTATTTCGCGCGTCAGCGCGTGCTCGAACGGCTGCAGGATGCGCGCGAAAGGCTGCCGGCCGGCATCGCGCCGCAGATGGGCCCGATCTCCACCGGCCTTGGTGAAATCTTCCTGTGGACGGTGGAAGCCGAGGAGGGCGCGCGCAAACCCGACGGCAGCGAATGGACGGCGATGGACCTGCGCGAGATCCAGGACTGGATCATCAAGCCGCAACTGCGCACCGTGCCCGGCGTGACCGAGATCAAC
>JAEUNO010000039.1 GCA_016791045.1 Methyloversatilis sp.
CTGCGGCCAAGCCGGCGGCAAAACCTGCGGCGAAGAAGGCTGCACCGGCAAAGGCTGCGGCCAAGCCGGCGGCGAAGCCCGCTGCGAAGAAGGCTGCCCCGGCAAAGGCTGCGGCCAAGCCGGCAGCGAAGCCCGCTGCGAAGAAGGTGGCTGCGCCGGCTGCGACCAAGGTGGTTTCGAAGTCGTCCGACCCGGCGCCCGCACCGGCTGCTCCTGCGCCGGCCACGCCGTCGACGGCTGCCACACCGGGCATCAAGTCATCGTTGAATCCGGCTGCAGCATGGCCGTTCCCGACGGGCTCGCGTCCGTCCTGAGTGTGTTCTGCTCGCGTGGAGGCCCTCGTGCCTCCACGGTTTTTTCTGCCTTTTCCACGCCCCTTCGATTGCCCCTTCAGGTGCCCGTTTCGCGGCTGTCCTTTCCTGATCGAACGTCATGCGCCGGCGCCCGCCGACATTTCGCTTTACGAAGCTTTACTTGACGAAACTCCGCTGAATCAGCACTATCGCGGCCGGGTTGCTTGGTCGCCCCTCCGGATGAGTGTCCATCACGACAACGTCATCCGCCGTTTCAACGTGGTCCGACAGCGCCTTGCGCTGATCAGACTGTCCAGATGTTCCGGCATATCCCCATGCCGCGAATCATGCGATCGAAAAGCCCCTGTACGCGTGTTCGACGCGCGTCACGGCAACGATCCCTGACAAGGATCCCTCAGACATCCGTCGCACCTCCTTGCGGGGCGACGTGCGGACGTTCGAAAGGAGTGCTGCATGAACAAGCTGTATTCGGTTTTCAAGGGCGTTCTCGCCATCGTCGTTCACTTCGCCCATGGCGGTCTGCTGGCAGTCGGTGTGATGGTCAGCGTTTTCATCGGACTGCGTGTATCGGAAGCAGGGCTGACACCGCAGATCATGCCGTCGCTGCCCGAGTTCTCGCTCATCAATGCGATCGAACCGGCCAGCGGAAATGCGCCGTCATCGCTCGACTTCATCATGACGCGTGATGAAGCACCGGCGTCCGGACAGAAACTGTCGGCGCAGCAGAAGGCGCTGATCGATCAGGTTTCGCGCCGCCATCGCGTGGCCCGGGCCGCGGTCGAGCAATACATCCCGCACATCTATTCCGCCGCCACGCAATACCGGATCGATCCGCTGCTGCTGGTGGCGCTGATTTCCGTCGAGTCGGCATTCAACCCCACGGCAGAAAGCGTATGGGGTGCGCAGGGGCTGACCCAGGTCATCCCGCGCTTCCACCCGGAGAAGCTTGCGCTGCATGGGCCCGACGCGACGCTGCTCGAGCCGCGCGTCAGCATCCACGTCGGTGCGCAGGTGCTGCGCGAGTACATCCGTTCGGCCGGATCGGTGGAAGGTGGTCTGCAGCGTTACGTCGGATCGATCGAGGATCCGGATCTGGTCTACTCGAACAAGGTACTGAACGAGTACCGCCGCCTGCAGGGCCTGTTCGCACCGCCGATGCAGACGGCGCAGGCCGCCATCTGAGGCGTGCGCCTGCCCGGGCGCATGTCCGAAGTTCGATAAGCGGCCGACAACGGTAAACCACAGCCCGCGCGGCGCGCCGAACAGCTAAAATCCTGAGTTTTCGCACTGCACCATGCTCACCCACCAGGTGAGTCGTGGCCGCCGTGTCGTATCACTCGATCGGAGGATTTGCTGTTCATCATGGACGAACATATTCGCGCTGCCGCGCTGGATTACCACCGCAAGCCCGGTCCGGGCAAGATTTCCGTCGTACCGACCAAGGCGCTGACCAATCAGCAGGACCTCTCGCTCGCCTACTCGCCGGGCGTTGCCGCCGCGTGCGAGGAGATCGTCGCCAACCCGCTTGAAGTGAGTTCGCTCACGGCGCGCGGCAACCTGATCGGCGTCATCACCAACGGCACGGCGGTTCTCGGGCTCGGCCCGATCGGTCCGCTCGCCGCCAAGCCGGTGATGGAAGGCAAGGCGGTGCTGTTCAAGAAGTTTGCCAACATCGATGTGTTCGACATCGAGCTCGACGAGCGCGACCCGGACAAACTGGTCGACATCATCGCCAGCATGGAGCCGACCTTCGGCGGCATCAACCTCGAAGACATCAAGGCGCCGGAGTGCTTCTACATCGAGCGCAAGCTGCGCGAGCGGATGAAGATCCCGGTCTTCCATGACGACCAGCACGGCACGGCGATCGTCGTCGGCGCCGCGGTGCTCAATGGCCTCAAGGCGGTCGGCAAGGACATCCGCGAAGTCAAACTGGTGACGTCCGGGGCCGGCGCGGCCGCGCTGGCCTGCCTCGACCTGCTGGTGCTGCTCGGCATGCCGGTCGAGAACATCTGGGTGACCGACATCAAGGGCGTGGTGTACGAAGGTCGCAAGGAAGACATGGAGCCGCTCAAGGCGCGCTATGCCAAGGTGACCGACGCGCGCACGCTGGGCGACGTGATCGGCGATGCCGACGTGTTTCTGGGACTGTCGGCCGGTGGCGTGCTGAAGGCCGACATGGTGATGCGCATGGGACCGCGCCCGCTGATTTTCGCGCTGGCCAACCCGACGCCGGAAATCCTGCCGGAAGAGGTGAAGTCGGTGCGCAGCGATGCGGTGATCGCGACCGGACGTTCGGACTATCCGAACCAGGTCAACAACGTGCTGTGCTTCCCGTTCATCTTCCGCGGTGCGCTCGATGTCGGCGCGACCACGATCACCGAGGAAATGAAGCTGGCCGCAGTGCTGGCCATCGCCGAACTGGCGCAGGTCGAACAGAGCGAAATCGTGCGCGCCGCCTACGGCGAGCAGCCGCTGTCGTTCGGGCCGGAATATCTCATTCCGAAGCCTTTCGACCCGCGCCTCATCGTGAAGATCGCGCCGGCCGTGGCGCAAGCCGCGATGGATTCCGGCGTGGCGACGCGCCCGATCGAGGATTTCGAAGCCTATCGCCAGCAGCTGAACAACCTGGTGTGGATATCCGGCCTCGTCATGAAGCCGGTGTTTGCCGAAGCCAAGCGCAACCCGAAGCGCATCATCTACGCCGAAGGCGAGGACGAACGCGTGCTGAGCGCGGTGCGCAACGTGGTGGACGAAGGCATGGCGCGACCGATCCTGATCGGCCGCCGCGACGTCGTGCTGTCGCGCATCCAGAAGCTGGGGCTGCGGCTTCGACCTGAGGTCGACTTCGAACTGGTCACGCCGGACAACGACCCGCGCTACAAGGAGTTGTGGACGCTGTATCACAGCCTGACCGAGCGCAAGGGCATCTCGGTTGATTACGCCAAGCTCGAAGCGCGCCGCCGCACCACGCTGATCGGCGCGCTGCTGACCCGGCTCGGCTACGCCGACGGCCTGATCTGCGGCACTTTCGGCCACTTCACGCGCCACCTTCAGTTCGTGCGCAATGTGCTGGGCCTCAAGGACGGCCTGAGCAATTTCTATGCGATGAATCTGCTGAACCTGCCGGGTCGTACCGTCATGCTGTGCGACACCTATGTCAATTACGACCCGACGGCTGCGCAGGTGGTCGAGATGACCGTACTGGCGGCCGAGGAAGCGCGTCGCTTCGGCATCGAGCCGAAGATTGCGCTGTTGTCGCATTCCAACTTCGGGTCCGACAACACGCCCACGGCCGACAAGATGCGCCGCGCGCTGGAAATCCTGCACGCCGACCACCCGCATCTCGAAGTCGAAGGCGAAATGCACGGCGACGCCGCGCTCGACATCGACATCCGCACGCGCATCTTCCCCAATTCCAGATTGCGGGACGAAGCGAATCTGCTTATCTTCCCGACGCTGGATGCGGCGAACATTTCATACAACCTGCTGAAGACCGCAGCCGGAGAGGGCATGACGATCGGCCCGATACTGCTCGGTGCCAAGCGTCCGGTGCACATCCTCACGCCGACCGCCACCGTGCGGCGCATCGTGAACATGACAGCACTGACCGTGGTCGAGGCGGGGCAGATACGCTGAAGACCCGCGCAGTGCGCTGACGCACGCATGCCGGCTCGAACCGGCATGCGCGGCCAGAAGGGGAGGCTTGGTGCAGCAAGCGAGGACGGCGCTGGTGTTGTCCGGGGGTGGCGCGCGCGCCGCCTATCAGGTCGGCGTCCTGTCGGCGGTGCGCGATCTGCTGCCCGACACACGCATCAATCCCTTTCCCATCCTGTGCGGCACGTCGGCCGGCGCCATCAATGCGGTGTCGCTGGGTGTCTACAGCGAGGACTTCGGCGACGCGGTCGACAACCTGCTGTACATCTGGCGCAACTTCCACGCCGGACAGGTCTATCGCGCCGACAATCTCGGTCTGGCGCGCACCGGGCTGCGCTGGCTGATGGCGCTGATGTTCGGCTGGGCGGTCGACCGCTACCCCAAGTCGCTGCTCGACAACACGCCGCTGCGCGACCTGCTGACCGACAGACTCGATTTCAGCCGCATCCAGCGGGCCATCGACCGGGGTGCGCTGTACGCGCTGTCGGTCACCGCTTCGGGCTACACCTCGGGTGACAGCGTGGCCTTTTTCGAAGGCGGCGAGCACATCGAGCCGTGGAAGCGCATGCAGCGCGCCGCCTCGCGCACGCCGCTGAAGGTCGAGCACCTGCTGGCATCCAGCGCCTTGCCGTTCATCTTTCCCGCCACCAAGATCAATCGTGAGTACTTCGGTGACGGATCGATGCGCCAGCTCGCACCGATCAGCCCGGCGGTGCATCTGGGCGCCGAACGCATCTTCATCATCGGCGTCGGCCGCATGAACGAAAAGGATCAGCGTCGGCGGGGTGACATCTACCCCTCGCTGGCCCAGGTGGCGGGCCATGCGCTGGCCAGCATCTTCCTGGACCAGCTGATGATCGACATCGAACAGCTGCAGCGCGTGAATGACATTCTCGGCCGCGTGCCGGACCATGTGATGGCCGAGATGGGCTTGCCGCTGCGACCGATCGAAACCCTGGTGATCGCGCCGTCGGAGCGGCTGGACGACATTGCGGCGCGCCACGTCGATGCGCTGCCGTTCGGCATCCGGACCCTGCTGGGCGGCATCGGCGGCACCAAGCGTGCCGGTGGCGGCCTGGCCAGCTATCTGCTGTTCGAAAAGCCCTATACCCGGGCGCTGATCGACCTCGGTTACCGCGATACGATGGCGCGCGCGGACGATGTGGTTAACTTCCTCGGCCTCAAGCCGGCCGCGATGGCGCCGTGAATACCTTCGTCACAATCGCGAAACGGCCATAAGAATGCTTTCCATGGCCTTATTTTCGTTTGAAAATTTGCCTTCGACGGGTAGACTCTTCACTTAATCGAATCGCCACCAGGGGTCCTACGCATGCTTCTGAAATACCTGATGGTCAGCTGCACCGCAGTCGTGCTCGGTCTGGGCGTCGCACCGCCCTCCGAAGCCGCCGGCAAAACCACCGCCGCACAGTCCTCCTCGAAGAAAAAGATCGCCAAGGCCGCTCATTCGAAGCGCATCAAGCAGGCCAGCATCAAGAAATCCTCCCGCAAGTCGTTCGCCGCGGCGCCGCGCATTCCCAACGAACCCGATTTCGACGCGCTCGGTCTGCCGAACGTGAAATCCGCATCCGTGCTGGTACAGGACCAGATTTCGGGTGAAGTGCTGTTCGAACGCAATTCCGACGCCGTGGTGCCGATCGCCTCGATCACCAAGCTGATGACGGCGATGGTTGCGCTGGACGCCCGCCCGGCGCTTGACGAAGTGCTCGTCGTGTCCGAAGAGGACATCGACCAGCTCAAGGGCACGCGCTCGCGGCTGGCTGTCGGCACCCGCCTGACGCGCGAGGAAATGCTGCACCTGGCGCTGATGTCGTCGGAAAACCGCGCCTCGTCCGCCTTGTCGCGCCACTATCCGGGTGGTCAGCGTGCGTTCATCGCTGCCATGAACCAGAAGGCGATCGAGCTGGGGCTGGCCGATACGCGCTTCTTCGACAGCACCGGCCTCGACCCGCACAACGTGTCTTCGGCGCGTGACCTGGCCAAGATGGTCGCCGCCTCGTCCACCTATCCGCTGATCCGCGAATTCTCGACCACGCGCGACGGTTCGTTCGCGGTGAAGGGCAAGACGCTGCACTTCAACAACACCAATGCGCTGGTATCGAGTTCCGACTGGGAAATCGCGTTGCAGAAGACCGGTTTCACCAACGAAGCGGGCAAGTGCCTGGTCATGCAGGCCTGGTTGAACCAGAAGCCGGTGGTCATCGTGTTGCTCGACTCGTGGGGTCGCCTGACCCGGATCGGTGACGCCAACCGCATCCGCCGCTGGGTCGAGCACCTGGCGCTGCAGGGTGCCGGCGCGGGCTGAAACCGATGAGCCAGCCACCTCACGGCAGCCGTGGCGAAGTCGGCCTGTTCGTCACCTGCCTGGTGGATCTGATGCGCCCGTCGATCGGATTCGCGGCGCTGAAACTGATCGAGGCAGCCGGTTACACCCCGGTCGTACCCGACACCCAGACCTGCTGCGGACAGCCCGGCCACAACGCGGGCGACGCGCGCAGCGCGCGCGCGCTGGCGCAGAAGCTGATTGCCGAGTTCGAAGGTTTCCCCTGCGTCGTCGCGCCGTCCGGCTCCTGTGCCGGCATGATCCGCACGCACTATCCCCACCTGTTCGATGACGACGATGCCTGGCGCATCCGTGCCGAGGCGCTGGCCGCAAAGACCTTCGAACTGACGCAGTTCCTGGCCGACGTGGCAGGCGTCACCGAGGTGCCGGGGGACTTCGTCGGTGCCGTCACCTATCACGACAGCTGTGCCGGGCTGCGCGAACTGGGCGTCAAGCGCCAGCCGCGCGCGCTGCTCGACCGCATGCCCGGCGTCGAGCAGCGGCCGTTGAACGAGTGCGAGGAGTGCTGCGGCTTCGGTGGCCTGTTTTCGGTCAAGTACCCGGATATTTCCGGTGCCATCGCGCAGCGCAAGTGCGACAACATCCGCGCTTCCGGCGCCGGCACCGTGGCGCTGGGCGATCTGGGCTGCATGATGAATATCGAAGGACGGCTGCGCCGCATCGGTGACGAGGGCACACAGGTGATCCACATCGCCGAGCTGCTGGCCGGCCGGCTCGACCCGGACTGAGGCGGCGATGGAAATCCGCTCCATGCATTTCGTGTCGCGCGTGCGCCAGCGGCTCGACGACACCGAACTGCAGCGCAACCTGCAGCGCACGCGCGGCCGCAACGCCGCGGCGCGGCTGGCGTCGCTGTCGAGTCTGGACGACTTCGATGCGGTGCGGGCCCGCGCCACCGACATCCGGGCATCGGTGCTGCGCGATCTCGACGTCTGGCTGGAACGCTTCGAGGCGGAAGCGACGCGCCGCGGCGCCACCGTGCTTTGGGCGCGCGACGGCGACGAGGCCTGCCGGCTGGTGATCGACATTGCGCGCCGGCACGACGTGAAAACCGTCGTCAAGGCCAAGTCCATGGTGTCGGAAGAAGCCGGGCTGAACGCCGCACTCGAAGCCGCCGGCATCCGTCCGGTGGAGACCGACCTGGGCGAATACATCCTGCAGATCAACGACAACGAACCACCGTCGCACATCATCATGCCGGTGATCCACAAGTCGAAGGAGCAGGTGTCCGAACTGTTCGCGCGCGTGCATGGCACGGCAGCGAAGACCGACATCGTCGAACTGACGCGCGAGGCGCGCGAAAAGCTGCGGCCGGAATTTCTGGGCGCCGAAATGGGGATCTCCGGCGGCAACTTCCTGATTGCGGAGACCGGGTCGGTCGCCATCGTCACCAATGAAGGCAACGGCCGGATGTGCACCACGATGCCGCGCGTGCACGTCGCGCTGACCGGCATCGAGAAGGTGATTCCGACGCTGGACGACCTGGCGACGCTGCTGCGCATCCTGCCGCGCTCGGCCACCGGACAGGCGATCTCCAATTATGTGTCGCTGCTGACCGGTCCGAAGCACGAGGGCGATGCCGACGGACCGGAGCACATGTATTTCGTGCTGGTCGATGGCGGCCGCGCCGATCTGATCGGTGGCGATTTCGAACCCATGCTGCGCTGCATACGCTGCGGCGCCTGCATGAATCACTGTCCGGTGTATCAGACCATCGGCGGCCATTCCTACGGCTGGGTCTATCCCGGGCCGATGGGCTCGGTGCTGACGCCGCTCTATCAGGGGCTCGAGAAGGCGAAGGATCTGCCGCAGGCGGCCACGCTGTGCAACCAGTGCGGCGTGGTATGTCCGGTGTCGATTCCGCTGCCCGACCTGATGCGCAAGCTGCGCGAGAAGCAGGTCGACGCCGGCCTGCGGCCGTGGAGCGAGCGGCTGTCGATGCGCCTGTGGGCCTGGGTGGCACAGCGTCCGGCGCTGTATGCGCGCGGCGTGCGTCTTGCCGTGCGCTATCTGCGCTGGCTGGCCGATGGTCGTGACCGCATCCAGGCCATGGGCGTCGCCCCGGGCTGGACCGCCGAGCGCGACTTTCCGGCGCCGGCTGCGCAGAGCTTCCGCGACCGATACGCGGCGCGTCGCAGGGCAGGGCGATGAGCAGCGCGCGCGACGACATCCTCGGCCGTCTGCGCCAGCGCATCGGGCGCGAGCCGGTCGGCACCCCGGCGGCGCGCGAGCGTGTCGGGCAGGTGATTGCCGCGTCCCGGGCCGGGCCGCGCCCGTCGTACGACGGCGACCTGGCGGCGCGCTTCATCGAGCGGGCGAAAGCGCTGATTTCAACCGTGGACGCATGTGCCGCGCCGGCCGATGTGCCTGCGCGCTGCGCCAGCTGGCTGACGTCGCAGGGGCTCGGGCGTCGGGTGGTCGTCTCTCCCTCGCTGGCCGGGCTGGACTGGGCGGCCAGCGGTCTGGACGTGCGCATCGGTGCGGCAGCCGGTGACGACCCGGTCGGCATCACCGGCTGCTTTCGTGCCATCGCCGAGACCGGCACGCTGATGCTGTGCTCCGGTGCGCAGTCGCCGGCGGTCAACAGCCTGCTGCCCGAGACGCACATCGCGGTGGTGCCGCGCGAACACATCGTGGCCGACATGGAAGCCGCATTTGCGGTCGCGCGCGAGACGCTCGACCCCTGGCCACGTGCCGTCAACTTCGTGTCCGGTCCGTCGCGTACGGCCGACATCGAACAGACCATCGTGCTCGGCGCCCACGGACCGTACCGGGTGCATCTGCTGATCGTGGGGTGAGCGGCGGAGCAGGGCGTGCGCCGAAGGGGCGCTTTGACAGATAATCGCTGCTTTTTGCCACCCCGCGAGCCCGTGGTGGTCATTTGGAGTCATTCTGAATTGAGTCTTTCGAATCGCCTCCGATGCGCCTTGATGCCATGTCCGTTGCCGAGGAGCGCCCCCAATTGAGGCGGTTCTGCACGCGCTGGCAGCTTGTCCCGCTCGTCTGTGGTGTCGTCCTGTCGGCGCAGCCTGCTGTGGCGGCCGACGAGCCCGAGGCGCCGCACCTCGATGATCTGCCGGTCGTGCTGTCGATGACCCGCATGCCGCAGCGCATCGACGATGCGCCGGGTGCGGTCACGCTGATCACGCGCGAGGACATCGAACGTCTCGGCTATCGCCGTCTGACCCAGGTACTGCGCCTCGTACCCGGCATGAACGTGATGAGCGACACCGGGCACTCGCCGGCGGTGTTCTATCACGGCCTGGGTTCGCTGAATCCGAACCGCATGCAGGTGCTGATCGATGGCCGGTCGGTCTACTCACCCTATCTGTTCGGTTACGTGGACTGGGACGCCCTGCCGCTGACGATGGAAGAGATCGAGCGGATCGAGGTGGTCCGTGGCTCGAATGCCACCACCTATGGTTCGAACGCCGTGGCGGGCGTGGTCAACATCGTCACGCGCAGCAGCCAGGACGGTCCGCGTTCCAGCATTTCGGTCAGCCGCGGCAATCGCGATGTGGCCGATGCGTCGATGCGTCTGCGGCACAGCTTCGGGCCGCTGAGCATCGCGCTCAACGCCCGCACCATGGGCGACGCCGGTTTCGACGATCGCTACGATGACGCGCGGCTGAATTCGATGACCTTCCGCGCCGACCTGACGCTCAACAGCTCGGACGAAATCAGCCTGACCGCCGGCCAGAACAAGAGTCGCCGCGAGCTGGGTTATCCATACGGCGTGACCGGCAACAGCGCGAACGAGAACGGCTTCCGCGAATCGCGTACCGACAACCGTTTCATGCACCTGCGCTTCCGGCGGCTGGTGTCGACCGACAACGAATGGTCGGTGAGCTACTACCGCAATGAGGACCGCGGGCGCGAGGAGTGGTTCGGCGAAGCGGCCGACGTGGTGAACCAGGGGCTCATCGATGCCGGCTTTCCGTTTTTTTCCATCGGCCCGCTGCCGCTGCCCATCGACTACAACCGCTCGGCGACCCGGCAGAACATCGATTTCCAGCACAGCTTCGTTCCGGCGCCGGACTGGCGGGTTGCCTGGGGCGCCGAACTGCGCCACGAAGAGTTGAAGTCGGATCGCATGTTCTTCCTGACCGGCCGCGAATCCGACGGCTTCGTGCGCGTGTCGGCGAATGTCGAATGGCGGCCGAGCGAACGCTGGACCCTGAACGCAGGCAACATGATCGAGCGGTTCCGCGATCGCAGCCCGCAAGCCTCGCCGCGCCTGTTCGCGACCTGGCATGCGACGCCCAGCCATGCCCTCAAGGCCGGTGTCAGCCGCGCCTACCGTCATCCCGCGTTGATCGAAACGCGGGGTGACTCCCGTTTCATCTATCCGGAAGTGGCGGCCGCACTGACCGCACTCGACCCGGTGGCGGGACCGCTGCTGGCGGCCGGCTTCCAGCAGGGGCGGTCGCGGCGCACCTTCGTCGGCACGCCCTCGCTGCAGCCGGAACGGCTGGATTCCGTCGAATTCGGCTATGTCGGCCAGTTCGGCCCCTCGACGCTCGAAGTGCGTGCCTTTCACGAGCGATTCAACCACCTCGTCACCGAAGCGCGCTATCGCGACAACGACTACCTTGAAACCGGCGTGACCTTCATCGAGGGCGACGCGGTCACCATACAGGGGATCGAATATCAATATCGCTATCGCGGCAACGGGCGCGAAATCTGGTTTTCCCAGGCCATTCCGCGCATCCGCTCCGATGCCACCTGCAATCCGCGGCGCGTCTGCTACGGCGACACCGTGCCGTCGTCGACCTGGTCGCTGACCTGGTTCGAGGCGCTGCCGAGCGACTGGTCGATCTCGGCCACGCTGCATGGCGTCAATTCCGCCCGCTGGTTCAGCGGCAGCGAGCGGGTCGACAGCTATCAGACGCTGGATGCGCGCATCGCGAAGAAATTCCGCAGCGGCGGCACCTTGTGGGAAGCTGCGTTTGCGGTGACCGACATCGGACCCCGTTACGAAACCTTCAACGATGACCAGGGCAGCCGCACCCCCTTCAATGCGGTCGGCCGGCAGGCACGGCTGACGCTGCGTACCAGCTGGCACTGAGCACGGGCCCGCAACGGGCTTCGCGTATCATGAGCACGGTAAATTTCCGCGCTCGGCGCGTGTGGGGGACACAGGGTGCGGAGTCGTTTCGGACTCGATCGCCTCGGCTTTCGCAGTCGGGTACTGGTCGCCGCGCTGCTGCCCTCGGTGGCCATTGCGCTCGCACTGGCGGTTCACTTCACCAGTACGCGCATCGACGACATCGAGCAGTCGCTGATCGACCGCGCCGCGCTGCTGACCGGCAGCCTCGCGCCGGCTTCCGAATACGGGCTTTTCGTCGGCAATCTCGACATCCTGCAGTCGCTGGCCGATTCGATGATGCGCGAACGCGGCGTGGACGGCGTACTCATCGTCGATCGCGACCAGCTCGTTCTGGCCCGCGCAGGGCAGATCAGTGACCCGCCCGTGGAGGTCACACGCGGTCTTGCCCGGACCGCGCGCCTGCAGAGCAGCGATCGCTTCCATCAGTTTGCCGCGCCGGTGTTTTCTGCCCAGGGACCTGCGGATCTGCTGCTCGACGATCAACTGGCGCCGCCCGGCCCCTTGCGTCTCGGTACCGTGGTGGTTCAGGTGTCGCGTTTCGGCAGTGCGCAGGCGCGGCGCGAACTGATCACCAGTGCTGTCCTGATCACCGCCGGGGGCCTGCTGCTGGCCGGCCTGTTCGCCCGCTTCCTGTCCGATGGCGTGACCGCACCGGTGCGTGCGCTGGCCGAAACCGTGCAGCGCATCGAGAAAGGCGACTTTTCGGTGCGGGCGCGCACCGGCGCGCGCGGCATCCTGCAGGTGCTCGAAGACGGCATCAACCGCATGGCCGTCGCGCTGCAGACGGCGCGCGCCGGGCTGGAGGAGCGGGTGCACGACGCCACCGCCCAGCTGCAGCAGCAAAAGGAAGTGGCCGAGCAGGCCAGCCGCGCCAAGACGCAGTTCGTCGACGCGCTGCTGCATGACCTCAGCCAGCCGCTGATGGCCATGGGTCTGGACATCCGCACGCTGAAGCTGCGCCTGCGCGACGATGAGAGCGCAGGCCTGCTGTCGCGGCTCGAGCGGTCCTCGCTGAAGCTGGAGAACATGCGCGACGTGCTGCTCGATGTGGCGCGGCTGGAATCGGGTGCCACGCAGCCGCGTCTGACCGACTTTCCGCTCATCCGCGTGTTCGACAGCCTGCGTGTCACCTTCGAGGCGCAGGCCGCGGAGAAGGGGCTGCGCTTCGAGCTGCATCCGACGCGGGCGTGGTGCCGCTCCGACCCGCTGCTGCTCGAACGCGTGCTGGCCAATCTGGTGTCGAATGCGCTGCGCTACACCACGCGCGGCACGGTGTTCGCCGGCGTGCGCATGCTCGACGACGGCCGCCTGCGCATCGAGGTGCGCGACAGCGGTCAGGGCATACCGGCCGACCGCATCGAAGACGTGTTCGAGGAATTCGTGCGCCTGCCCGGCGCCGACCCGGGCGCGGGCGGGCGGGGCATGGGGCTGGGGCTGACCATCGTGAAGCGTCTGTGCGCCCTGCTCGGGCATGAAGTGAAGGTGCGTTCGCGCCCCGGGCGCGGATCAACCTTCAGCGTTTCGCTGCCGCGGGTTCGTGCATTGGTGCAGGCGCCGGTGGCCGAGCCTCTGCACGGACTGGTCCGGCTCGCTGGCTGCCGGGTGGCGCTGATCGACGACGATGCCGCGGTGCTGCAGTCGCTGCAGTCGCTGCTCAGCTCGGTCGGCATCGATGTGATTGCCGGTACCTCGCCCGATTTCGTGCTGCGTCAGCTCAGGCAGGCCGGCGCACCAGCCTTCATCATCAGCGATTACCAGCTGGGCGACGGGCTGGACGGACTCAATGCCGTGCTGACGCTGCGGCGCGAACTGGGCGACGACATTCCGGCGCTGGTGATGACCGGGCTGGCTGCCACGCGCGAACTCGAAATCGAACTGGAAGGACATGGCATCCCGCTGGTCGCCAAACCCGTGCGCCCGATCGTGCTCGACGCAGTGATCGGCGGCATGCTCGACGCGGCCGATGATCCGGACACCTGACGGGCTGCCAGGTCTTCCGGTTCAGTCCTTGGCCGGGCGGCGCGGCAGCTTCACGCCCATCTTCGACAGCGCAAACACCGCCTGCGTCCGGTTGCGGACGTCCAGCAGGCGCAGGATGGCCGAAATGTGCGTCTTGCAGGTGCCGTCGGAAATGCCCAGTTCGCGGCAGATCAGCTTGTTCGGCAGGCCTTCGATCATCAGCGTCAGCACTTCGATCTGGCGCCGCGTCAGGCCGATGTCGGCGAGATCCTGAATGCTCGGGCGCAGCGGCTGGTCGGCGCCATGGTCGTCCAGCACCTGCTGCGGCACATAGATGCCGCCCTTCATCACCAGCTGCAGCGCGCTGACCAGGATCGCCGTGTTCGAGCTCTTGGAGATGAATCCCATGGCGCCCTGATCGATGGCGCGGGTGATGGTGTCACGGTCGTCCTGGGCCGAAATGACCACCACCGGCACGTCCGGAAACTCCTGGCGCAGGTCGGTCAGCAGCGAGGTCCCCTCGGCATCCGGCAGATTGAGGTCCAGCAGCACCAGATCGGGGCGCAAACCGCTGCGCAGCATGGACAATGCACGGGAAGCAAGCAGTGCGCACCGGATGTCCGGCTCGCTGTCTATGCCGGAGAGCACACTGCGCAGCCCCTCCACGATCAGGGGCTGGTCTTCGATGATCATGACCTGCATGCCAAGTCCCGCCGCAATGAGATGGCGCGAGTGTACCCGGGGCGCATCACCGTTGCTTGACCGTAAGCATATAACTTGAAAGGGAATAACCTTGACTCACGGCTTGATACTGTTCGGACATGGTTCGCGCGATCCGGAATGGGCCCGCCCGCTGCGCGAGGTGGCGGCGCGCCTGGCCGGTGCGCCGTCGGCGCCGCGCGTCGAACTCGCCTTTCTCGAATTCCTCGAACCCACGCTCGACCAGGCCTGCGACCGGCTGGTCGCCGAGGGCGTGACGCGCATTGCCGTGGTGCCGATGTTCATCGCCCAGAGCGGACATGTACGGCGTGACCTGCCGGCTCAGGTCGACGCCGCGCGCGCGCGCCATCCCGCGCTGCATATCGAACTGGCCACTGCGGTGGGCGAGGATGCGCGGGTGCAGCAGGTGATGGCCGAAGTGGCGCTCGCTGCCCTGACCGGCTGAACGGGTTCAAGACCGGGCGCGGCAGGCCGTTAGCACTGCCAGAGGTCGGGTGCCATCAGGTTTGACGGGATTCCGGCCGCAGACTTCCGGAGCCTTGCATGCCCAGCGTGTCAGCGAAAGTACGGGTGCTCGTCGTCGATGACGAACCCTTCAACCTTGAAATCATCCGGGAATATCTCGACGCCCCCGGATTCGAGCTGACCATGGCTCACGATGGTGTCGAGGCGTGGGCACTGCTCGAAGATGTCGAGCGCGAATTCGACCTGCTGGTGCTGGACCGCATGATGCCGCGCCTCGACGGCATGGAAGTGCTGCGCCGTGTGCGGCGCACGCCGCGCCTGCGCGGCATGCCGGTCATCATGCAGACGGCTGCCGCCACACCGGACCAGGTGCGCGAAGGGCTCGAAGCCGGCGCGCGCTACTACCTCACCAAGCCTTACGAGCCGGACGCGCTGCTCGCCATCGTCAAGTCCGCACTCGACGAGGTGCGCCGCACGCGCGAGATTCAGCTGCAGGTCGACGACATGCGCCGCGCCATGTGCATGCTCACCCGGGCCGAGTTCGAATTCGCCACGCTGCAGCAGGCGACCGAGTTGTCGACGCTGGCGTCGCTGGCGGCACCGCAGCCGGAAAACATCGTGATGGGCCTGAGCGAACTGCTGATCAACGCGATCGAACATGGCAACCTGGGTATCACGTATGCCGAGAAATCACGCCTGCGCCTGGAAGACCGCTGGCAGCAGGAGGTCGAACGCCGCCTGCTGTTGCCGCAGAACGCGGGCAAGCGGGCGCGCCTGACGGTCGAACGCTCGGCGACCGAAGTGCGCTTCACGGTCAGCGACGAGGGCTGCGGCTTCGACTACACGCGCTATCTCGACTTCGATCCGGAGCGCGCCTTCGATCCGAATGGCCGTGGCATCGCCATGGCACGCCAGCTCTCCTTCAAGCGGCTCGAATACATCGGATCCGGCAACGTGGTCAGCGCAGCGGTGGACGTGCAATGAGCCATACGCAAGTCAATGCTGAAGACCTGAGCTCGCTTGTCGATCAGCCGCCGGTGCGACCGATGACGGTGCTGGTCGTTGACGACACCCTGATCGGCCGCGCAACCGTCAGCGCCCTCGTGCGTCGGCTCGGCTATCGCTGCATCGAGGCCTCGGACGGCGCTGCTGCGCTGCAGGCCTTTCGCAGCGTGCGCCCCGACATCGTGCTGATGGACGTCGTCATGCCCGGCATGGATGGCCTGCAGGCCACGCGCGAACTGCGTCGCCTGTGCGCCGGTACCTGGCTGCCCATCCTGCTGCTGTCTGCGCGTTCCGACGATGAAGACATGATTGCCGGTCTGGAGGCGGGGGCCGACGATTACCTGAGCAAGCCGATCCGGCGTGCGATCCTCGCGGCCAAGCTGGCGGCCTGCGCGCGTCAGCTGGCACTGCAGGCCGACATGAACAATTACCGCGCGGAGCAGGAAGCGGAAATCGAGTTCGCGCGCGGCGTCATCGAGCGCCAGGTGAAGGGCAAGGCGGTCGCCGATTCGCGGGTACGCTTTTCGGTGATCCCCACGACACTGTTCTCCGGCGACATCGTTGCCGTGTCGCGCTCGCACTCCGGTGCGCTGTACGCGCTGCTGGCCGATGCCACCGGCCACGGGCTGGCGGCGGCGATCAGTGTGCTGCCGGTGCTGCAGGTCTTTTTCGGCATGGCAGCCAAGAACCTGTCGCTCGGCCTGATGGCCGGCGAAATCAACCGCCACCTGATGTCCTCGCTTCCGGTCGGCCGCTTCGTGGCGGCCAGCATCGTCAGACTGGGCGACGGTTTCGGCGAGCTGTGGGTCGGCGGTACGCCGGAGGTCCTGTGGCTTGACAAGCAGGGTGTGGTGAAGGAGCGATTCGCGTCGGCCAATCTGCCACTGGGCATTGATGCCGATGACCCGGTCAATGTCCCGCCGCGCCATTTCCGCTGGACGCCGGGCGATCAGCTCGTGCTGTATTCGGATGGCCTGCTCGAGGCGCAGTCACCGGGCGGCGAAGCGTTCGGCAGCCCTCGCCTCGAAGCGGTTTTGAAGGATGCCCTGCCCACGCAACGCCACGATGCGGTGCGCAAGGCGCTCGACATGCATCTGGACGGGGCATCGGCGCACGACGATGTGTCCCTGATGGTGATCAATCTCGAATGAAACCCGCGCCGAATGGCGCGCGCACATCGACAGGGCTGACCGTGTCTGCGGTTCCGACGCGTTGGCACAGCGATTGCATGCGCTTGCGGACAATGATTTCCGATCGTCGCGCAATGGCTGTCCTCAATGTTCTGGTGGTCGATGAATCGCGCAAGCGGGCAGCGGAAATCTGTGCCGGGCTGGCCTGCGCCGGCTATCAGGTCGCCGCCGTGCTGTCGAGCGCCTACGACCTGCACCTCAGGGTCGAGGAGCTCAAACCCGACGTCATCCTGATCCAGACCGACTCGCCCTCGCGCGACACGCTGGAGCACATGGCCGCGATGGACCGCGAAATGCCGCGGCCGGTCATCGTGTTCGCCAACGAATCCGACAGCAAGACCATCCGCCGGGCCATGAAGGCCGGCGTGTCGGCCTATGTGGTCGACGGGCTGGAAGCCAAGCGCATCAAGCCCATCATCGATGTGGCCCTGGCGCAGTTCGAGGAACACCAGGAACTGCGGCGCGCGCGCGACGAGGCGCGGCAGAAGCTGTCCGACCGCATCACGATCGACCGCGCCAAGGGCGTGCTGATGAAGCTGCGCGGCATCGAGGAAGATGCCGCTTACCACACGCTGCGCAAGCTGGCGATGGAGCGCGGCAAGACCATTGCCGCCGTGTCCGAAGACCTGCTGGCGACCGCCCGCCTGCTCGGCTGACGCGACGCCGGTCGCATCCGCCCCTACACCTGCCGTCGGCGGCATCCTGTTCCGAATGCACGCTGCGCCGATGGCCATCACGGCTGTTCGTCATGGTGCGCGACCTCGGGCTGTTGCACCGCACAAGTGCAGCCGGGTGACGAAGCGTGCGCAAACCTGGCCGATCCCTGAATAAAAACCTTTCTGAAACAGGGTGATGCCAATGGTTCGGTGCCCTGGCACGCCGCGTGCTAACAGCTGATCAAGGCGCAACAACGACGTTGCGGCCAGCGAGGCTCGAAAGCCTCCGACAGGGACAGGGGCGTCCATCCGGCTCGGCTTTCACCGCTGCGGATGCACGCCCCTTTTTCATTCTGGAACGGAAACATGAACCCACGGAGAACACGATGGCTGACCATCCGAAACAGGCAGACGGCACGCAGGCCCCAGGCATCATCGAAACAGCAGACACGCGTCGCAGTTTCCTCAGGCAGGGCGTGGCACTCGGCGCAGGAGCCGCGCTCATGAGCATGGTGCCGCCGGGCGTCCGTTCCGGAGCGTGGGCTGCCGGCTCGGACGCACCCGAGAAGAAGGAAGTGCGCATCGGTTTCATTCCGCTGACTGACTGTTCCAGCGTCGTCATGGCGGCGGTCGAAAAATTCGACGAAAAGTACGGCATCAAGATCATCCCGTCCAAGGAAGCTTCCTGGGCGGCGGTACGCGACAAGCTGGTGAACGGCGAACTCGATGCAGCGCACGTGCTGTACGGCCTCGTTTACGGCGTGCATCTGGGCATCGGCGGCCCGAAGAAGGACATGGCCGTGCTGATGAGTCTGAACAACAACGGCCAGGCCATCACGCTCGCCAACAAGCTGAAGGACCAGGGCGTCACCGACGGCACCAGCCTGAAGAAACTGCTGACCAGCAAGCCGGGCGAGTACACGTTCGCGCAGACCTTCCCGACCGGCACTCATGCCATGTGGCTGTATTACTGGCTGGCCGCGCACGACATCAACCCGATGAAGGATGTCAAGGTCATCACCGTTCCGCCGCCGCAGATGGTCGCCAACATGCGTGTCGGCAACATGGACGGTTTCTGCGTCGGCGAGCCCTGGAACAACCGCGCCATCATCGACAAGATCGGCTTCACCTCGGTGACGACGCAGGACATCTGGACCGATCACCCGGAAAAGGTGCTCGGCACTACCGCAGAATGGGTCAGCAAGTACCCGAACACGGCGCGCGCCATGACGGCTGCCGTCCTCGAAGCGGGCAAGTGGATCGACGCCTCGCTGGCGAATCGTCGCAAGACGGCCGAAGTCGTGGCGACCAAGTCGTATATCAACACCGACATGGACGTCATCCTGGAACGCATGCTGGGTCGCTACTCGAACGGCCTTGGCAAGAGCTGGGACGACAAGAATGCGATGAAATTCTTCAACGACGGCGCGGTGAATTTCCCCTACCTGTCGGACGGCATGTGGTTCCTGACCCAGCACAAGCGCTGGGGCCTGCTGAAGAGCGACCCGGACTACCTCGCGGTCGCCAAGGCGATCAATCGCATCGACATCTACAAGCAGGCCGCGACGGCGGCCGGCGCGCCGCTGCCCAAGAGCGACATGCGTTCGCACAAGCTGATCGACGGTGTCACCTGGGACGGCAAGGAACCGCAGAAGTATGCCGGCAGCTTCAAGGTCAACGCCGCTTGATGGTTCGGGCGCGGGGTTCGCCCCGCGTCCTCCGGTACCGAAAGGAGTCAATCATGAGTGCAGCAATCATTACCAGTGACAAGGTCGTTCCGATGACGTCGGGCGCCGCCGCCGCGCCGGTGCGCGCCGCGAACGAAGCCGTGCCGGTCGCGCCGCCTGTGGTGGCCGCCGCGCCGCGCGAGCCGCGCACGCCGGTGTCGGAAATCCTGCTGAACATCTTCAAGGCGGTGTTTCCGCCGATCGCCGGCATGGTGCTGCTGATCGCCGTGTGGGCGCTGCTGGCCGGCTCAGGCGGCAGCATCCCGGGGCCGCTGCCGGTGTGGGAAGCGGCCAAGGTGCTGTTTGCCGACCCGTTCTACAACAACGGGCCGAACGACATGGGCATCGGCTGGAACGTGCTGTCGTCGCTGCAGCGCGTCGGCATCGGTTTCGGCTTCGCCGCCCTGGTCGGCATTCCGCTGGGCTTCATCATCGGCCGCTTCGCCTTCATGAACGCCATGCTCGACCCGATCATTTCGCTGCTGCGCCCGGTCAGCCCGCTGGCCTGGCTGCCGATCGGTCTGCTGGTGTTCAAGCAGGCCGATCCGGCCGCCACCTGGACCATCTTCATCTGTTCCATCTGGCCGATGATCATCAACACCGCGGTCGGCGTGCAGCGCGTGCCGCAGGACTACATGAACGTGGCGCGCGTGCTCGATCTGAGCGAGTGGAAGATCGTCACCAAGATCCTGTTCCCGTCGGTGCTGCCCTACATGCTGACCGGCATCCGCCTGTCCATCGGCACCGCCTGGCTGGTCATCGTCGCCGCCGAAATGCTGACTGGCGGCGTGGGCATCGGCTTCTGGGTGTGGGACGAGTGGAACAACCTGAAGGTGGAGCACATCATCATCGCCATCTTCGTCATCGGCATCGTCGGTCTGCTGCTCGAACAGTTCCTGCTGCTGCTCGCCCGCCGCTTCTCGTACGGCAACAGCTGATCACGGACCCAGGAGATTCCCATGAGCAAAGTCATCGTCAAGGTCGAGAACGCCGGCATGTCCTTCGATACCAAGAAGGGCAAGTTCGTCGCGCTGCGCGACATCGACCTCACTATCGCCGAAGGCGAGTTCGTCACGCTGATCGGCCACTCCGGCTGCGGCAAGTCGACGCTGCTGAACCTGATCGCCGGGCTCACGCTGCCGACCAGCGGCAACCTGTTCTGCGACGGGCGCGAAATCGCCGGCCCGGGCCCGGAGCGCGCCGTGGTGTTCCAGAATCACTCGCTGCTGCCCTGGCTGACCTGCCGCGAGAACGTGCTGCTGGCGGTCGAGCGCGTGTTCGGCAAGAAGGAAGGCAAGGGCAAGCTGAAGGCGCGCGCCGAGGCGGCGCTCGAAATGGTGCATATGGACCACGCGCTGGACAAGCTGCCGCATGAAATTTCAGGCGGCATGAAGCAGCGCGTCGGCATCGCGCGCGCGTTTGCGATGGAGCCGAAGATCCTGCTGATGGACGAGCCCTTCGGTGCACTCGACGCACTGACGCGCGCCAGCCTGCAGGACGAGCTGAACGGCGTCATGGAAAAGACGGGCGCCACCGTGGTGATGGTGACGCACGACGTCGACGAGGCGGTGCTGCTGTCCGACCGCATCGTCATGATGACCAATGGCCCGGCCGCCACCATCGGTGAAATCCTTGAAGTGAAGCTGGCCCGCCCGCGCGATCGGTTGAAACTGGCGCATGACCACGACTTCGTCGAGTACCGCGCCGCGCTGCTCGAGTTCCTGTACCAGAAGCAGGTGAAGAAGGCGGCCTGACACGCCGCAGGTTGGGCATCGCTGCGCTCACCCAACCTGAGAAGCTGTGCGCAGTCGACGTACGCGTAGACGCTGCGCTCGCCTGCAAGGGCGAAGTGCAGGGTCAATCTGTGCCGTTTCCGGCAAACCATGGCGGACGAGGCGGCTGCCGTGCGCGTGTGCGGTCGCCTGGGCGATAATCGCGGTTTTCCCGCACCGCCCAGCCCATGAAAGTTTTCGGATTTGCCGGCTACAGCGGCTCCGGCAAGACCACGCTGATCGAACAGCTCATCCCGCACTTCGTGCTGGAGGGGCTGACCGTTTCGCTGATCAAGCATGCGCATGCCGGGTTCGACATCGACCGCCCGGGCAAGGATTCCTTCCGCCTGCGCGAAGCCGGCTGCACCGAAGTGCTGCTCACGTCCAACAACCGCTGGGTGCTGATGCACGAACTGCGCGGTCGCGACGAGCCGTCGCTCGATGAGCAGATCGCGGCGCTGAGCCCGTGCGACCTGTTGCTGGTGGAAGGTTTCAAGGCCTCGCCGATTCCGAAGCTGGAAATCCATCGTCCGTCGCACGACCGGCCGCTGATGTACCCGGACAACCCGCATGTGGTCGCGGTCGCGACCGATGTGCCGATGGAACTTCCGTTGCCGCGGCTCGACCTGAACGATGTGGACGCCATCGCCGGCTTCATCCTCACGCACCAGGGGTTCAGATGAACGAAATGCTTACGCTCGACGCCGCACTTGCGCGCCTGCTCGATGCCGCGCGTCCGATCGGCGACACCGAAACGGTCAGCACCTTCCATGCGGCCGGTCGTGTGCTGGCGCGCGATCAGCGGTCGGCCATCACGGTACCGCCGCACGACAACAGCAGCATGGATGGCTACGCGGTGCGCGTGGCCGACCTCGAATCGGTCGGCGACTGCCTGCCGGTCAGCCAGCGCATTCCGGCCGGACACGTCGGTGCGCCGCTGGCGCCCCGCACCTGTGCGCGCATCTTCACCGGCGCGCCGGTCCCCGCGGGTGCCGACGCCATCGTGATGCAGGAAGCCACGCGCACCACCGACGCCGGCGTGTGCTTCGACGAGATACCGAAGAGCGGCGCTTGGATACGCCGCGCCGGCGAAGACATCCGCAGCGGCGACACGGTGCTGGCGGCCGGCAGCCGGCTGCGCGCGCAGGAAGTCGGCCTGGCCGCGTCGGTCGGGCTGGCCGACCTGCCGGTGGTGCGCCGGCCGCGCGTCGCCCTCTTTTCCACCGGCGACGAACTGGTCATGCCGGGCCAGCCGCTGCCGCCGGGTGCCATCTACAACTCGAACCGCTACCTGCTGCGCGCACTGTGCGAGGCGCTGGGCTGCGAAGTGCTCGATCTGGGCATCGTGCCGGACCGGCTCGACGCCACGCGCGCTGCGCTGCGAGAAGCGGCGGCGACCTGCGATGTCATCCTGACCAGTGGCGGCGTCGGTGTCGGCGAGGAAGACCACATCAAGCCGGCGCTCGAAGCCGAAGGCGGGCTGGACAGCTGGAAGATCGCGATGAAGCCGGGCAAGCCGCTGGCGCACGGCCATGTGAAACGCTCCGATGGCAGCATGGCCGACTTCCTGGGTCTGCCCGGCAATCCGGTGTCCAGCTTCGTCACCTTCCTGCTGCTGGTGCGCCCGTTCATCCTGCGCCGCATGGGTGTGCAGGACGTGACGCCGGTGCCCTTCATGGTGCGCGCCGACTTCGACTGGCCGAAACCCGATCGCCGGCGCGAATTCCTGCGCGTGCGCCGCACCGCCACCGGCGGGCTGGCGCTGTTCGACAACCAGAGCTCCGGCGTGCTCACATCGACCGTGTGGGGCGATGGCCTGGCCGACATCGCGGCCGGGCAGACGATCGCCCGGGGCGATGCCGTGCCTTTCCTGTCCTTCGAATCGCTGCTGTACTGAGTCATGACGAACAAGACCATCAAAGTGCTGTATTTCGCCGCGCTGCGCGAAGCGCTCGGCACCCCGGGCGAAACGGTCGAGCTGCCGGACGGCTGCACGACGCTGGCCGGCGTGCGTGCGCTGATCGCCGGTCGCGGCGGAGACTGGGCGAAGCTGGCGCAGATGAAGAACCTGCGTGCCGCGATCAACCAGCGCATGGCCGATCCGGACACGCCGGTGGCCGACGGCGACGAGGTCGCCTTCTTTCCGCCGGTCACCGGCGGCTGAACGGGAGGCAGGCATGAGCGTAAGTGTCCGCGAAGCCGATTTCGACATCGGCGCCGAAATCGACGCGCTGCTGGCCGGCCGCACCGACGTCGGCGCGGTGGCCACCTTCACCGGTCTGGTGCGCGACATGAACGACGGTTCGGGCGTGCACGCGATGACGCTCGAACACTATCCGGGCATGACCGAGTCTGCGCTGGAAGACATCGTCGCCCGGGCGAAGTCGCGCTGGGACATTCTCGCGGTGCGCGTGATCCATCGCGTCGGCCTGTTGCAACCGGCCGACCGCATCGTGCTGGTCATCGTCGCCGGCAGTCACCGCGGCGAAGCCTTCGCGGCGTGCGAATTCATCATGGACTACCTGAAGACGCGCGCCCCGTTCTGGAAGCGCGAGGACACGCCCGACGGCAGCCGCTGGGTCGATGCGCGCGAGACCGACGACAGCGCAGCGCAGCGCTGGAGCAGGTAGGCGCGTTTGCCATCCTTAGCGTCGGGGCCTCGTTTCAGCTCAATGCGTCGGCGATCCGATCCCATTGCCGGTCGCTGACCATCACGAACCGGCAGCGACCGCCTGACAGCCCCGCCCACAAGCCGCCGATCAGGCGGTCATCCGCAGCGGCAGCCCAGCGATCCGCGCCTTTGTCCTCGACCGCCAGAATCGCGCCGGCCGCGTCCCCGGTGTCGGGTAGCCGGCACAGAAAGTCCGGGTAAAAGCGCCCGTCGGCCTTCTGCAGAAAGAACGAACTGCCCTCGCGGCGAACGAGGTTGCGCACCCAGAAGCGGATGCGGCCTTGCTGCGCCTGAATGTCGAGCCAGCAGGCACACTCGAACTCTTCCCGGCTGTCGAAGTCGCCGATGCGCCCGTAAAAATGCCTGCGAAAATCGAAGTGCCCGAAACGGCCGTCGTAATCGCGGCTGGGTGCGTAGGCCTGCGCATGAAATTCGAACGCGTACTGATCGGTCACTGCCACGCGCGATGCCGCATCGTCGCCGAACAGCGCCTGCTGGAACGCGTTGCCGACCGCCTGCTGGCGCAGCGCCCGGATGCGTGCTTCCAGCAGATTGCGGATCATGAACTTCTGCAGGTTGGCGCGGGCGAGGGTGAAGCCGTCCCGGCTCAGCAGCGTGGTCAGCCACGCGGCGACGAAGGCCTGTTTGCTGGCGTGGGTCAGCGAAGGCTCGGGCAGGTTGCGGCAGAGCCAGGTCGCAATGCGCACCTCATCCCAGTTCTCGGGCCGGTAGACCAGACCCAGATCGCGTTGAAGATCGGGCAGGAAGCGCGAAACGACCTTGCCGCTCGCGCCATCCACATCGATCTCGCCACCTTCAGATGCCTTCAGGCCGCTTCCAAGCGTGGTCAGGTCATCGGCCGTCGGTGTGGCATCGTAGGGCGACAGGTCCCACGGGTATTCCAGCACTTCCGGGTCGTCGAACAACTGCAGCGTGCCCTGAACGCGTAACGCAAGTTGCGGTACGCGGAAGCGTTCGCCCAGCTCGGCCGGGGTCTGGAAAAACTCGATGGCCGTGGTACGACTGATCTCCGCTGCTTCAAGGATGGCCGCAATGGCAGATTCACTTTTGACCGATGCCTGCAAATCGCCTGTTTCGTCTTCGGTCAGCGGGGCGCTGATGGTCAGCGTGTTGAGCTTGCCGTCCCAACTCACCTTGTCGCGCACCGACCTGGGTACGCTTCTGAGATCGGGTTTCTCGGAAAGCGTGATCGCGACCGGTCGCACCACGATGCGGCCGGCGTGCCCGTCCAGATCCAGGCGACCTTGATCGGGCCTCGCTGCGGTGACGAACTCGCCCACTTCGCGCCGCTCGAATCCAGCCCCGGCCACCAGGCGATCACGCAGCGCGCCGGCCGTCTCGGCAAAGTTGCGTGACACCACGAAGGCATACGACCTGTTCAGGGCCGCGGCCTTTCTATGGTGCGCGTCCGGCTGCCGCAGCACGCGCCCCAGCAGTTGCTCGACGGCGGTGGCCGACGACAGCGACGCCATGCTGACCAGGATGTACGCGAATGGGCAGTCCCAGCCTTCCGCCAGCGCGCGCTGTGTAATGATGAATTTCACCGGGCAGGCCGGGTCGGCAATGCCGCCGGTGTAGTCGGTGTCGATCTGCTCAAGCCCCCGTTCATCCCCGGTGGCAACGATGATTTCGCTCTCCGGAACACCGTGATTGCTGATCAGCTCGAGCCGGACCTTCTCGAAATCCAGCGTATCGACGCCGGCCCGGCGCGGTTCGGACTGGATCAGCACAAGCGGGCGCAGATACGGCGCACCGGCGCGGCGTTCCATCTCGGCGAGCTGATGCAGCGCATCGCGCTGGCCGATCGCATCGGCCAGGCACTGCTGCCAGTTCGGTTCGGTCTGCAGCACCACCGGCAGCTTGATCATTTCTTCCGCCTTCAACTCGGCGGCCGACACGCTGTGCAGCACATTGCTGGGCGTGCGCTCCAGATCGGGCGTGGCGGTCAGTTCCATCACGCCGCTGGGTCGGAATCGCGCCAGCATGTCGAATGCCAGTTCAGTGCGGCTGTTGTGCGCCTCGTCGACGATGACGAAAGGGCGGCGCAGCCGCAGTACGTTGGCCAGCGAATAAGGCGTGGTGCGCGCCGGGCCTTCGCCTTCGCTCAGCAATTCATCGCGCTGCAACAGCGACAGACTGTCAAAGTGGTGCATCAGCGCGCCGCTGCTTTGATAGACCTTGCGGCATTCCTCGTCCGCCACTTGAAACGCTTGCCGCGTCGCCACGATGACTGTTGTCGAGGTGTCCAGCGTTGCGCGGGTGACGCTCTTGGCTTCTTCCAGATCGAGCACCGTGATCGGGCCCGCCTCCCGCAGCGCCGCGTGATAGGGATGCGCGCGATTCTTCAGCGCCTTGATCGTTTGTTCGCGGATGGGTTTGCTTGGCACGAGCCAAAGAATCACGCTGTGTTCGATGCGCAGCAGGTGCGTGTTGGCCAGAGCCACCCCCTTCGCGGCCAGCCAAGTCTTGCCGCCACCGGTTGGCACGCGCAGACAGAAGTACGGCATGTCGGCCGGAAAACCCGACAGCGCGCGGTAGGGATTGCCTTGCCCCCAAAGCCTTTCGGTGGTCGCGGTGAAGGCGATCGACGGCGAGGGCAGTTCGTGGCAGGCCTTGAAATACGCCTCGATGCTGTCGAGTACCTGCTGCTGGTAGGCCTTGGGCGCAAACGGACTCACGACCGTTTCCCGTATTCGGCGGCGGATTCCTGCACGGTGTGTGCGGTGGCCTCGGGTTGGGGATAGACATGTTCCAGCGCGCCGTCGCGCACCACGACGATCGCTGTGCCGGTCTGCGCCGCGATCTGGCGTGCCCGCTTGGCAGCACGCTGCAGCGCGTCCCACGAGCCACGCAGGTCAGCGTTCGCAGCAGTTTCAATCGGTCGCGGTGTGCTCATGATTCGCTCCAGTCCAGCAATTTCGGCCATTCGCCTGAATTGTCATACAGCGCCCAGGCATCGACCCGCGGCGCGTAAAGATGTTCGAAGTGGTGCAACCCGGTCGCAAAGCGCCGCCGGATGATCGCCTCCGGAATGTCATGCCCGCCCTGACGCACCCGCTGGGCCACGCGAGCAATGGCTTCATCCGGACTGTCCAGCCGCAGGAAGATCAGTTCGACCCGATAGCCGGCGAGCTGCCAGCGTTTGATGTGGCGCAGATAGCCACGGCCGGACAACGTGGTTTCGAAGGCAAAGCTTTCCCCGGCCAGAAAATGCCGATCGAGTTCTGCAAGCATCAGACGACCGGCGTGTAGCGCAGCAGCTTCCGGTGCGAAAGGAGAGATGCCCGCAGCAATCAGATCGGCGTTCACGAACACCGGGCACGCGGCCTCGTTCGGCAGGAACTCGCGCGCAAAGGTGGTTTTCCCGGCGCCATTCGGCCCGGCAATGATGATGACCTTGCGCGCCTGATCCATGGTCACAGGTCGAGAGCGTACGGCGTCTGTTTGAAGGTGATGCCTTCGCGCGCGGCTCGGCCCCCCATGCGGTTGGCCGCCGCGTAGATCACCTTGGAGCCGGCGAAGACCGGCAGCATGTCGAACACCGGGCCGGTCAGCACGTTGCCGCCCGCCACCGACTTGTCCTTCAGGATGCCGTTGTACAGCAGATAGATGGCTCGGCCTTCATGCACGCCGAGCAGCGGCGAATCGGCCGCGCCGGTGAATCCGCTGCCGGTTTCGGCAAACCACACGAATTCGGCGAGTTGCGCGAAGCGAACATCTGCCCGTATTTGCCCGTCGGCGTCGAACAGTGGCTCGGCGGACAGGCGGCAGAACTGGAAGCTGCCGCCGAGCCCCTCGACCGGGGCTCGCTTTTTACCGGTAAGCGGCGTGTAGCCCTCAATGGCCTTTCGGACGCGTTCTCGCGTCTTGTGCCTCGCGACGTCATTGTTGAGTTCAACGAGGATGAACCGCACGGGTTCTTTTGAGTGCTGATTCAACTTGAGCACGGCGTGAGCCGTGGTTCCGGAACCGCCAAAGCTATCAAGTACAAGGTCACCGGGCTCGACAACCATCCCAATCAAGTCGGCAATCACTTCGGAATCCTTCGGAAACGGAAACGCACCAGCGCCAAGGATTACTTCAACCTCCAGTGTCGCCGCCCGACCATCTTTATAGAACACACTCATCATGGGTTCTTCGTCGATCTCGAACAGGTAGCTCTTGCGGTTGGGAATGGTCGTGTGATCTTTGCCGAAGTGGATGCGCGGCGGGTCCTCGGCCAGCGCCGCTTTTGTGGTGTCTTCCTCCCATCGCCAACCGGTCGAAGGCATCGCGCAAGGTTGATGCGTGACAGGGTGCAGGATGGGATAACGCGGGCGGTTCTCGCGGCCGTCATCGGGACCGTGGAAATTGTCGGGGAAGTACAGTCCGCGCTTGTCGGAGCAGTTGTAGTGCTTGTGCCCCTTACGCGGATCACCTTTAGGTAGTGCGCGATACCAAGCCATCATCTCTTTCCGGATGGCAACGTGGTCGTCACCGTGTTTTTCTTGCAAGCTCGCGTAATGCTCCAGTACGGTGTCGATGCCCGGCTTCTTGCGACGCCAGCGGACCTTGCGCTCCTTTAGAAGCGCCTTGTTGCGAGCGAAGGCAACAATGTATTCGTGCGTGACGGATACAAGTTTTGAATCGCCCTTCTTGCCCTTCTCCCAGACGATCGTAGCGACCTCGTTTGCCGCGCCAAAGATTTCGCGCATCAGGGCTTGTAGATTTCCGACCTCGTTGTCGTCAATCGACACAAAGATCGCACCGTCCTCCCGCAGAAACTGCTTCAGCAGTACCAGACGCGGATACATCATGCACAGCCAGCGGTCGTGCCGGTCCAGCGTTTCGCCTTCCTTGCCCACGACCTCGCCCAGCCAGCGGCGGATTTCCGGGCTGCTCACATTGTCGTTGTAGGCCCAGCCTTCATTGCCAGTGTTGTACGGCGGGTCGATGTAGATGCACTTCACCTGACCGGCATAGCGCGGCAGCAGGGCCTTGAGTGCGTGAAGGTTATCGCCCTGCACGATGAGGTTGCCGCTGTCCGCACCCTGCGCTTCGCCGCAGCTCAGTTCCGGTACGGGTTCAAGCAAGCGGAAAGGTACGTCCTTGTGATGTCTGACGACGGCGTCCTTGCCGATCCAGTTCAACGTGGGCATTCAAGTCTTTCGATCAAGCTTTTGGGGATGTCTGCGCGCCCGCGCCGCCGCATACGGTCGCGGCCATGCGGAAGCGTCTGAAGCCTGGAATTTAACAGGTTGCGCGTTCCGGGCGCGCAGCTGATGCGTTCGGCATCCGGGTAGCCAGTTCGGCGCGTCAATATATATGCAGAAGGTGACGGCTTACTGCGCGCCCTCGACCCTGACCGGCAGCGGAAAGGGCTTCACCGTGCGGCCCTTCTTCGCATACAGCAGCACCGGCGCGCAGCGCTTTTCGTCGGCGTGGATGCCGACGCAGTCGAGGCACTGGAAACAGTCGTCGTAGCGGATTTCGCCGCTGCGCTCGATCGCATCGTACTGACAGCGGTGACGACAGGTCTGACACGGCTTGCCGCATTCCACCCGCCGCGCCAGCCAGTCGAAGCGGCGCAGCTTGCCACCGAGCGCCATGGCCGCGCCGAGCGGACACACATAGCGGCAGAAGAACTTGTAGCTGAACGCGCCGGCCAGCAGCAGGCCGACCGCCCATGCGACATAGGGCCAGGTGCGGTCGAAGCCCACCGTGATGGCGGTCTTGAACGGTTCCACCTCGACCAGCCCGGTCGCCAGATCGGGCGCGACGCCGGCCGCCACCACCAGTACGAGCAGGATGACGTAGCGGCCGCGGTCGAGCACCCGCGCGAGCCGCGCGGGCAGGCGGATCTGCGGCACGCGCAGCTTCTGCGCTGCCATCGCGACGAATTCCTGCAGCGCGCCGAACGGGCACAGCCAGCCGCAGAAGGTGCCGCGGCCCCAGATGAAGAAACTCACCAGCGTGAAGGCGATGATGAGCAGCGATACCGGGTCGTACAGGAAGCTCTTCAGGCTCTGGCCGGCGACCAGCGTCTTGATCGCGCCGGTGATCTGCACGATGGACAGCTGGCCCTGCGCATACCAGCCGATGAACACCAGCGTGAACAGCAGGAAGGTGCTGCGGAACACCACCAGCCGGCGCGCATCCTTCGCCATCCACTGCGGTTTCGCCAGCACCACCGACAGCAGCACGAGCGCGGCGCCGATCAGCGCCAGATCCGGCCAGCGGCCCTGCCAGGCGATCAGCCATTCCGGCAGCGGCTTGGGCGGATAGATGAACAGCCGCTCGGGCAGCGCGTAGTCGAGCGCAACGGTCTGGTTGGTGATGCGCGGCAGCATGATGCCCTTGGCGCGGGTCAGCGTCAGCGTGACCTGCAGCGGCTGGGCCGGATCGAGATTGGACGCGGCATAGACGCGGAACACACCCGATGCGTTGAAGGCGGGCGCGCCGGGCGGCGCCGGGTGCTCGAACACCAGATCGCGCATTTCCGCCGGATAGCCACCCTGGGTCAGCTGCAGCTTCGGAGGTGCGGTGCCGGGCACGAAGCTGTCGTCGAGCACCGCCTCGCGGCCGGTGCTGGCGAACCACAGTGCATGCTGGCCCGGTTCGAGCTTCTTCATCAGATCGGCGTAGCGTGCCTCGCCGAGCACGGTCCGGCCTACGGTCGGCAGATTCAGATAGGCGACATAAAGCTCGATCAACGTGTCGCCCGGGCTGCGCAGGGCGTCTTCGTCGGCGCCTTCGCCTTCGGTGCCGGCGAACAGCTTTTCCGCCTCGGCGTGCGTCACGCGCAGACGCCCGATCAGGCCGCGCTCGACCAGCGCAGGAAAGTCCACAGGTTCATAGATATCGTTGCGCACCTCGGCGGGCGGGCCGCGTGTGCCGGGGTCGGCAAAACCCAGCTTGGCGCGCGCCACCGCCAGCCCGGCGGCGAGCGCGGTCTGGTTCACGATGCGCACCGATGCGGTGGCCTTGGTGACGCCGTCCAGCACCACACGGTTGTCGGCGGCGCCGGTCTTCGTATTGCCGTAGGCCGACGACACGGTGAAATCCTGACGCAGGTTCTTGCCGGCGTACTGGCGCACGAACTCGTTCAGCGGCGTTTCGCCCAGGCCGCTCAGGAACACCGGTTCGTGCTGGCGCAGCACCGATACGTCGATGAAGTTGCCCTTGCGGTCGATCGCCACCAGCAGGTTCATCGGCGTCCCTTCGAACCCCGGGATGGGCGCCAGATCGATCGACTCGAACACATAGCCGATCGGCCCGCCTTCCGGTTCCAGTTCGCTGGTGATCGGCCAGGCGGGAATGTCGGTCAGCTTCGGCTGCACGTGCAGCGGCGGCGGAAAGCGCGCCGACAGCGCCTCCAGCGTCATGTCGCCGGCGAAGGCGGGCGCGCAGGACAACATGAAGCACAGCGCACAGGCAAACGCTGAGGCCAGCACGAGGCGGATCGGAACGAACAGGGAAAGCGTCATCGTGCGGCAGGGCGCGGGGCAAGGATGCGATGGTTCGCGACGCTAGCACACGTCGGACGGATCGAAATCCGCGGCCGGCGGGAAACTCCTTCGTGCGTTAAGCTGTCAAGCAAACATGACATACCCGAAAGCCGCTGCCGCAGCCTGTCGGCACGGCCGGGTTGCCCACTGCGGAGAACCTGCATCATGACCATCCAACGCTTTCGACCGCGCTTCCTGCTTCACGCCGCCGTGGCTTTGGGCCTGCTGCCGATATCGGCGTTCGCGCTGACCGAAGCGGACATCGACGAAGCCATCCGCAAGCCGTCCTGGGGCCTGTACAAGGGTTACGCCGAATTCAAGATGGCGCATTACGACGACGCCAAGCGCATCTGGACGGTGCTGGCCGAGCGCGGCAGCGGCGAAGCCTGGTTCAATCTGGGCATCCTGGCCGAAGACGGGCTGGGCGAGCCGCGTGACCCGCAGCAGGCGCGCCATCGTTACGAACAGGGGGCGCTGGCCGGCAGCCGCAACGCTGCGCTGCGCCTCGGCCTGTTGCTGCAGACCAGCAAGCTCGGCGCGCCCGACCCCGATGGCGCGCGGCGCTGGCTGAAGGTCGCGGCCGACGGCGGCGATCAGGAAGCGGTGACCCAGCTCGCCGCGCTGTCGGGCGATGCGCCGGGCGGCAGTGCTGCCGATCGTGCGCTGGCCGATGCCCGGAAACTCGAAGCCGATGGCCGGCATGGCGATGCCGTGTCGCAGTACAGAACGCTTGCCGATGCGGGCGACCCGCGCGGCGTGACCCGGCTCGCCTGGGCCTACGAATCGGGTCGCGGCGTGCCGCGCGATCTGGCCGAAGCCGCACGGCTGTTCCGGGTCGCCGCCGAAAAGGGTGAAGCCGAAGCGCAGTACGCGCTGTCGGTCATGCTCGAAACCGGCGCCGGCCAGTCGCGCAACAGCGACGAATCGCTGCGCTGGCTGCGCAGCGCGGCCGACCAGAAGTACCCGCCCGCGGTCGACGCGCTGCAGGCGCGCAGGTAGCCGCAGCGCATGTTGCACACGCCGGGGCGATGCCCGCGAGAACCACGACGGCTTCATGAATGGGGATGTTGTTCGTAGAGACTCCGTTTGCCGTCAATTCTCCGGAGTAAGACTTGAGAACAGTGACGCGGAGTCGTAGGGTGTGTTGCAGCGGAGGCACGGTTCCTGTGGGAGTGAGCCCCGCTTGCGAATCCGTACTCTGAACACGCGCCGGCGTTTGATCGACGCGCGGATCGCGACCGGGGGTCGCTCCTACAGGTGCGGCACGTTCTTGTAGGAGCGAGCCCCGCTCGCGATGCCGCCCTCTGAACACACGCCTGCGCACGATCAACGCGCCGATCGCGACCGGGGGTCGCTCCTGCAGCGGAGGCACGTAATTGTAGGAGCGAGCCCCGCTCGCGATCCCGTCTTCCAAACACGCGCCTGCGCACGATGAACGCACCGATCGCGACCGGGGGTCGCTCCTGCAGCCGAGGCACGTTCTTGTAGGAGCGAGCCCCGCTCGCGATCCCGCCCTCTGAACACGCGCCTCCGCACGATCAACGCACCGATCGCGACCGGGGGTCGCTCCTGCAGCCGAGGCACGTAATTGTAGGAGCGAGCCCCGCTCGCGATGCCGCCCTCTGAACACGCGCCTGCGCACGATCAACGCACCGATCGCGACCGGGGGTCGCTCCTGCAATCACTGCCCGGCTGCCGCTTGCCTCACGAGGCGATCGGCAACACGAGGCTGGCGCGCAACCCGCCTTCGGGCCGCCGGCTCAGGGTGATGTCGCCTCCTTGCGCCCGGGCGACGGCGCGGGCGATGGCAAGACCCAGGCCGCTGCCGCCGGTGTGACGGGCGCGCGACGCTTCGAGCCGCACATAGGGTTCGAATACCCGCTCGCGTTCGGCGTCCGGAATGCCCGGGCCGTCGTCGTCGATGTCCACCCGTGCTTCGGTGGCGCTGCCCGACAGGGTGACGCGGATCTTGCCGCCGCCGTAGCGGCGCGCGTTGTCCATCAGATTGGCGAGGCAGCGGCGGGTGATCGACGGCCGCACGATGACCGGCTGCGCCACGCTGCCGTTCACTTCGATATCGGCGCCCAGTGCGGCGATGTCGTCGGCCACACCTTCGACCAGCGCGTCGAGCCGGGTCGGGGCCGCCGCTTCCGAACTGTCGCCGGCGCGCAGGAAGGCCAGGGTGTCGTCGATCAGCGTTTCCATGTCGGCCAGATCGCGCTCGATGGCGTCGCGTACCGGCCCTTCCGGCAGTTGTTCGAGGCGCAGTCGCACCCGGGTGATCGGAAGACGCAGGTCATGCGACACGCCCGCCAGCGCCTGCGCGCGGGTCTGGATCAGCGTGCGCAGCGCGCACTGCATGCTGTTGAAGGCGCGCGCGGCGCCGGCAACCTCGCGCGGACCGGATTCGCCGAGCGGCGCCTGTTCGAGGTCGCGCGCCAGTCCGTCGGCGGCGCGCGCGAACATGTCGAGCGGCCGGGTCAGCCGGCGCACCACCCAGATCGACAGCAGGCTGACGACGATGGCCACCAGCAGCAGGCTGCCGATGATGCGCAGCGGCCGCTCGGCCACCGCGGGTGGCGGCGAATAGCGGAAGGTGAGCACCGTGCCGTCGCTCAGCCGCGCCTGCGTCGACACATTGTGCGCATGCGGCTTGGCAAGCAGCCGGGACAGCGCCGGCGGGGGCGGGGGCGGCGGGCGCAGCGGCAGCGCGTCACCTGCGGGCGCACCCGGCAGCGCCGTGCCGCGTTCGAGCGTGATCACCTGATGCATGTGGCGACCCGCGATGCGCTCGCTCACCTTGCTGGAAAACGCCTCGAATTCCTCGTCCACCGGCCGTGCGTCGTCATACCAGGGTTCGTCGAGCGACAGCGCCGTGCTCGGACTTTCCAGCAGCCGCACCAGGCGTGCCCGGCCGGCCGGCGCGGTGTCGTTGATCAGCGCGATCGATTCGGCCACCCGGGTCGCCGCATATTCGCTGCGCACCTGACGCGACAGGCGCACGCGGTCGTCCACCACCAGCCAGAGCCCTATGCCATTGGCCACCAGCAGGCCGCCGAGCAAGGTCAGCAGGATCTGGCCGAACAGCGTGCGCGGCATCAGGCGCGAAAGAAATGCGCTCAAACGTGTTTCTCCACCGGCACCGACAGCACATAGCCTTCGCTGCGCAGCGTGCGGATGATGCGCGGTTCGCGCCCGTCGTCGCCGAGCCGGCGGCGCAGCCGGCTGATCATCACGTCGACCGTGCGATCGAACGGACCGGCGCTGCGACCGGCCAGCACATCCATCAGCTGGTCGCGCGACAGCACGCGATTGGGGCTTTCGGCCAGCGCGTTCAGCATGCGGAATTCGCCGCTCGACAGTGGTGTCACGACGCCCTGCGCGTCCACCAGGTGGCGGGCACCCAGATCGAGCGTCCAGCCGGCGAATTTCAGTGTGCGCACATTGCCGTCGCCATCCGGCTGTTCCGGCGCGCGGCGCAGGATGCTGCGCACCCTGGCCAGCAGTTCCCGCGGATGAAAAGGCTTGGGCAGGTAGTCGTCAGCGCCCATTTCGAGACCGATGATGCGGTCGAGCTCGTCGCCGCGCGCGGTCAGCATCAGGATGGGCAGACGCGATTTTGCGCGGATTTCGCGGCACAGCGCGAGGCCGTCATCACCGGGCAGCATCACGTCGAGAATCAGCAGGTCGCACGCTTCGTGGGCGAGTGCGGCGCGCAGGCCCGGGCCGTCAGCCACGGTGCGCACGTCCATGTCCTGCTTGCCCAGATAGTCGCGCAGCAGTTCGCGCAGGTCGGGGTCGTCATCGACGACCAGGATGCGCGGCTTCGGATTGGCGGTGTTCATGCATGCAAGCTTAGCGGCTTGCCGGCCGCCCGCATGCAAACCGGACAAATCCACACAGCCGGTTTACGCGCTGTTAACAATTGCACTGCGCAGTCAGTGCGCGTGGCCGCGGCGTGACCGGGTCGATGTCAGCGCGATCAGACCAAGCAGCAGTCCGGCGGCGGCGTAGTCGGCGCTGTACAGGATCAGGCCGGCTCCGCCGCTGATCACGGCCGCTGCCGCCAGCGCGGGGATGCGCGTCGCCATCGCCAGTGCGCCGGCCGCCAGCGCCAGCCAGCCGATGCGCTGGTCGATGAACAGCTGCGGCGCGTAGCGCCTTGCAGCGCAGCGCCAGTCGTCGCTCGCCGCCGCGCACAGACCGTGCAGCGCGTCGGATTCCATCAGACCGTAGCGCAGTGCCACGCTGGCCGCGACGACGGCGGCGAAGGCGACGATGAGGCCGGTCAGCGGTGCATTATGGTGAAACAGGTGTCGGTTCATGGCGGCAGCAGTGTAGGCGGAGTCCGTCGCCACAGGGCAAGGGATTTTCGCTGTGTTAGCATCGCCGCGCTGCAACAACAGGTCGTTCGAAGACATGTACGACGCGTCAGAAAGGCGACTTGTGCACACCCCAACCTTACCGGAAATTCCGCGTCCGACGCTTCAGGGCGCGTTCGCACACCGCGCATGAAAAGACAGATTTCGTTCGCCCGGATACTGATGGCGCTGTTCGTGGCGGGCGGTGTCGCCGCGATCCACTTCGGCCTCTGGGCAGTGATGAACCGGCCGGTCAGTGTGGTCGAGCCGCTCGACTACATCGACGGTTTTTCCTACAGCCCCTACCGTCGCGACCAGACGCCACTGCGTGGCATCTATCCCTCGTACGACGAGATTGCGCAGGACCTGTCGCAACTCGGCGGCATCGCCCACCGCATCCGCACCTACAACTCGACCGAGAACCCGGAAGTGTCGGATCTGGCCGGCCAGAACGACCTGAAGGTCACGGCGGGTGCGTGGATCGATACCGACAAGGTGCGCAACCGGCGGGAGATCGGCGCGCTGCTGGCGGACGCGCGTCTGCATGGCAACATCGACCGGCTGATGGTGGGCAATGAATCGCTGCTGCGCGCCGACGTGACGATCCCGGAAATGATCGAGTACCTGGACGAGGTGCGCGAGGCGACCGATCTGCCGGTATCCACCGCCGAGCCCTGGCATGTCTGGCTGAAGAACCCCGAACTGGCCGACCACGTCGACTATCTGGCCGTGCACCTGCTGCCGTATCACGAGGGGGTGCCGGCGGACAAGGCGGTCGATTACGCGATGGCGCGCTATCAGGAACTGCTGGATGCCTTTCCCGGCAGAGCCATCCTGATCGGTGAAATCGGCTGGCCGAGCAAGGGGCCCACCATCCAGGCTGCCGTGGCGTCGGAAGAGAACCAGGCGCGCTTCGTGCGCGAATTCCTGTTCCGTTCGCTGTGCAAGAACCTCGACTACTTCC
The DNA here is from genome assembly GCA_016791045.1 of Methyloversatilis sp. Taxonomy (GTDB): domain Bacteria; phylum Pseudomonadota; class Gammaproteobacteria; order Burkholderiales; family Rhodocyclaceae; genus Methyloversatilis. Next base: position 36,439 of record JAEUNO010000039.1, read on the forward strand.
TGATCGAAGCCTACGACCAGCCGTGGAAGATCGAGATCGAGGGCTGGGCCGGTGCCTACTGGGGCATGTTCAACGCCGACCGTCAGTTGAAGTTCCCGCTCGAAGGCAGCGTGGACCGCAACAGCGGCTGGATCGACGACGCCATCGTCGCCACCGTGTTCGCGCTGGTGCCGATGCTGCTGCTGTGCCTCGCACAGCGCGGCATGAGCATGTTCGGCCTGCTGTGGATGTGCGTGCTGGTGCAGGCCTGCGTCACCGCCATCGTCATTTCGGCCCGGCTGCCGGCGGATTACTACTTCACGTTGCGCGACCTCACGGCGCTGATAGGCCTGGTGTTCGGCGTCATGCTGACCGCCGGCGTGCTGCTGACCAATGGCTTCGAATTCGCCGAGGTGTTCTTCAAGGCGCGCTGGCGTCGCGCCTACAAGGCGGCGGAACCGCTGCCGCCCGAGCAGCAACCGTTCGTGTCCGTGCATCTGGCCTGCTGCAACGAGCCGCCGGAAATGGTGATCGCCACCATCGACAGTCTCGCGGCCATGGATTACCAGAACTTCGAAGTGCTGGTGATCGACAACAACACCAAGGATGAGGCGCTTTGGAAGCCGGTCGAGGCACGCATGGCCGAACTGGGTCCGCGCTTCCGCTTCTTCCATCTGCTGCCGTGGCCGGGTTTCAAGGCCGGCGCGCTGAACTTCGGCCTGAAGCAGACCGACCCGCGGGCCACCGTGGTCGGCGTGGTCGACGCCGATTACGTGGTCACGCCGGATTGGCTCAGTGCATTGATTCCGCACTTCCATGACGAAAAGGTCGCCGTCGTGCAGGCGCCGCAGGCGCACCGCGAATGGGAACGCCACCCGTTCCGCCGCATGTGCAACTGGGAATTCGAAGGCTTCTTCCGCATCGGCATGCACCATCGCCACGAGCGCAATGCGCTGATCCAGCACGGCACGATGACACTGGTGCGCCGTTCGCGCCTCGAGAGCTCGGGCAGCTGGTCGGAGTGGTGCATCTGCGAAGACACCGAGCTGGGTTTGCGCCTGCTCGAAAACGGCGATGAACTGCGCTACATCGACCGCGTGTTCGGCCGCGGCCTCACGCCGGCCAGCTTTGCGGCGCTGAAGTCGCAACGCTTCCGCTGGGCGTTCGGCGCGATGCAGATCCTGAAGGGCCACTGGCGTTCGCTGTTCGGTCGCAGCAAGCTCGACAGCGGCCAGCGCTATCACTTCATCACCGGCTGGTTCTCGTGGTTCGGCGACGCGCTGCAACTGGTGTTTGCGATGGGTGCCATCGCCTGGACGGCGGCGATGCTCATCTGGCCCAAGCTGTTTTCGCTGCCGGTCACCATCATGCTGGCGCCGGTGCTCGGGCTGCTGGTCGCCAAGGCGGCGATGGGCCCGATCCTTTACCGGCGCGCGATGGACTGTCCGTGGGCCGACATTGCCGGCGCGTCGCTGGTCAGCCTCGGTCTGTCGCATTCGATCGCGCGCGGCGTGATCGCCGGTCTGACGCACAAGCGCGGCGTGTTCCTGCGCACGGCGAAGGGCAGGGGCGAAAGCGGCCTGGCGAAGTTCTTCCAGCCGATCCGCGAGGAAATGTATCTGCTGGTGGCGTTGATCGCCGCCGCCTGGGCCATGATCATGCTGCGCGGTACGCAGAACATCGAAGTCGTGCTGTGGGTGACCATGCTGGGCCTGCAGTCGCTGCCCTATCTCGCCGCCGTGGGCTGCCAGTTCATCGCCCAGTTGCCGGAAAAAGCCGAATCGCTGCCGGCGCAGGCCCAGGCCGCGTGACCGGTCTCTGAACGCATGAACCGTTCCGCGCCGCGCTGGGTGCGCTTTGCGCTTGTCCATGCCCTCGTCCTCGTGCTGCTGGCGGTCTGGCTGTGGCAGCGCAATGTCGCGCAGCCGCTGGCCGACGTGCCGGCCGATGCGGGTCCGCTGCAGTGCGTGTCCTATGCGCCCTATTACCGCCCGGGGGAATCGCCGCTGCAGCCGGACTTCCGGGTCACGCGCGAGCGGATAGACGCCGATCTGGCGCGCCTCGCGGAAATTTCCGGCTGCGTGCGGCTGTATTCGGTCGACCAGGGCCTGCACCATGTGCCCGAACTGGCCGGCAAGCACGGCCTGAAGGTGCTGCTGGGCGCCTGGATAGGCGGCGACAAGGCGAAGAACGACCGCGAACTGGCGCAGGCCATCGAACTGGCCAACCGTCACCCGGACGTGGTGCGCGGCCTGATCGTCGGCAACGAGGTGCTGCTGCGACGCGAACAGACGCCGGACGCCATGCGCGCCTATATTGAACGTGCGCAGGCCGCGACGAATGTGCCGGTCACCTACGCCGACGTGTGGGAGTTCTGGCTGATGAACAAGGGCCTCGCGCAGTCGGTCGATTTCGTCACCGTGCATGTGCTGCCCTACTGGGAAGACGAGCCGCAGCCGATCGACCGCGCCATTGCCCATGTGGAAGAGGTGATGAAGACGGTCGATGCCGCCTTCGACAAGCCGCTGCTGATCGGTGAAACCGGCTGGCCCAGTGTCGGCAAGCAGCGCGACGGCGCGCGCCCCGGCGTGCTCGAACAGGCGCGCTACCTGCGCGAATTCGTCATCGCCGCGCAGACGCACGGCTGGCAGTACAACCTGATCGAAGCTTTCGACCAGCCATGGAAGCGCCGGCTGGAGGGCACGGTGGGCGGCTTCTGGGGCCTGCTCGATTCGGACGGCCACACCAAGTTTGCATGGCAGGGGCCGCTGGCCGCTCGGGCTGACGGGCCGCAGCCACTGGTTGCCGGCGCGGCGGGTCTGGCGCTGGCACTCGTGTTGTCGACGCTGGGTCGCGTGCGCCGGCCGGCCGCAATGCTTGCGTTTGCCGTGTCAGGTGTGCTGGCCGGTGTCATCGCACCGCTGCAGTTCGAATATCTTGCACTGGCCTGTCGCAGCCCGCTCGAATGGGCCGCCATGGGGGTGGTCGCAGCGGCGGGCTGGCTCATGTGGGCCGCGCTGCCCTGGGCGCTGCACGGTCGCCCCGGCGAGGCGGTGCGCCTGGCGGCCCGGGTGCTGCTGTTCGGACTTGCGTTCAGCGGTCTGTTGCTGGCCATCGACGGCCGCTACCGCGACTTTCCCTTCCTGCTGTTCCTGCTGCCGGCGGTGCAGTGGGGTGTGGCCGCTGCCGCCGCGCGGCTGGCGCCTTTGCCTCATCTGCCGGAAGGCAAGCTTTTTGCCGCCGTCGCGGTGATCGGCAGTGCCGTCGCCTGGCTCGCCGACTGGCGCAATCCGCAGGCGCTCGCCTGGCTCGCGCTGACGCTCGTCATGGCGAGCGCATTCGTGGCCGACCCGGAACGCCGTTCTTCATAGGTGTGTCATCCATGTCGGCCCGATGAACCGGACTGGCATGAGGTCATGACCGCCACCGGTCCTTGATCCGTTCTGGCGGCCGTTCGCTGTCCGTTTGCGGACATCGAACGGCGCTTTGTCAGCGTGCAAGTCGCCCGTGCCGGAAAACCGTGCCGCTGCTGCAGGAGCGACCCCCGGTCGCGGTCGGTGCGTTGATCGTGCGCCATCACGTGTTTTGACGGCCGGAATCGCGAGCACGGCTCGCTCCTACAGAAAACCGTGCCGCTGCGGTAGGAGCGATCCCCGGTCGCGATCGGTGCGTTGATCGTGCGCCATCATGTATTTGACGACCGGAATCGCGAGCACGGCTCGCTCCTACAGAGAACCGTGCCGCTGCTGTAGGAGCGACCCCCGGTCGCGATCGGTGCGTTGATCGTGCGACATCACGTATTTGACGACCGAAATCGCGAGCACGGCTCGCTCCTGCAGAGAACCGTGTCGCTGCTGTAGGAGCGACCCCCGGTCGCGATC
>JAEUNO010000031.1 GCA_016791045.1 Methyloversatilis sp.
AGGCTGAGCACGTTCTGCGGCAGCGAGTTGGCTTGCGCCAGCATCGCCGTACCGGCCTGTTGCAGGATCTGCGCGCGGGTCAGATTGGCGGTTTCCATCGCGAAGTCTGCATCCTGGATGCGGCTGCGGGCTGCGCTGACGTTTTCCGACGTGGTCTGCAGGTTGCTGATCGTGTTCTGCACGCGATTCTGGATGGCACCCAGCGAGGCGCGTTGCGTGTTGATCGACTGCAGGGCGGCGTCGATGACGTCGATCGCGGCGTTGGCACCGGTTTGCGTACCGACGCTGATCGAAGCAACCGACGACAGCGCGCTGGCGTTTGCCGTGGTGGCGGTGAAAAGACCACCGGCCGAGGCGCTCGTGACCGAGAAGGCATCCGACGACGAGAACTTCAGCGTGCCGCCGACCGTCGAGGAGTCAGTCGCTGCGGTGGCGCCCGTCAGGACGACAGCTGCACCGGCCGTGGCGCTGGTGAAGGCATTGCGGCCCTGCAGGCTGATATCGCCGGCACCGGCAAAGTCGGTGATCGAGATGTCCGCACCGCTTTCCGACTTCAGCGTGACGGCTCCGCCGCTGACCGTGGCGGTGATGCCGGTCGTCGCAGCGTAGTTGTTGATCGCGGTCGAGAGCGAGCTCAGATCGGCGGTGTTGCCGATGGTGGCCGACACGGCGACGCCGGTCGAGTTCTCGCCGAACAGCGTGAAGGTGTAGGTGCCGGTTGCCGTCAGGCCGCTCAGCGTGGCTTCGGTCGCAGCCGTTGCGCTCACGCCGGTGGTGGCGCTCTGTGCATTGACGGCCGAGGCGACAGCCTTGGCGGTGTCGGCCAGATTCACGGCAACGGCTGCCGTGCCGAGCGAACCGGTCACGGTCAGATCTTCAGCGGCCACGACGGTGTTGGCGACACGGGCGCCTGCACCGGCGGCCAGGGCGGCTGCATTGTTCAGCGTGCCGTTGGCGCTCACGGTGTTGGCACCGATATTGGTGGCCTTGGTATTGTTCAGGCTGATGCCGATCGACTGGTTGGCGTTTGCGCCGACCTGGAAGTACTGACCGGAGAACGAACCGTCGAGCAGGTTCTTGCCGTTGAACTGCGTCGTCGAGGCGACGCGGTTGATTTCCTGTTGCAGCTGCGAAACTTCCTGCTGCAGGGCCTGACGGTCGCTGGCGCTGTTCGAGTCATTGGCGGCCTGAACCGACAATTCACGCATGCGCTGCAGACCTTCGGTGATCGAACCCATCGCGCCTTCAGCCGTCTGCGTCAGCGAGATCGCATCGTTGGCGTTGCGGACAGCCTGATTCAGACCGCGCACCTGGGAGGTCATGCGTTCCGAAATGGCGAGACCCGCGGCATCGTCCTTCGCGCTGTTGATGCGCAGGCCCGAAGACAGGCGCTGCAGCGAAGTGGCGAGCGAGCTTTGCGACGAGTTCAGGTTGCGTTGTGCGGTGAGCGACGGCACGTTGGTGTTGATGATTTGCGGCATTTTATTTCTCCTGTCACGAAGTAGTGTGTAGTTACGGCGCTCCGGGCTGCATGGCCCGCTGTTGATGTCGCCGATGATTCAAGTAACGGAGTTGCCGCTGCAAACTTTAGCGGGGCACCTTAATGAAAGCCTTTGTCGTCTTGGCTTTCAGGCAGCTGCCGATGTGAAATGGCTTGCCCGTGCGGCATGTACGGGCGTTCACGCTTACATCGGGTTGCCGCGGCATTCGCTTTTGCCTGCAAGGTCGGCCCGTTTTGTGCTCACGGCATCGTCCCGGACCTGCTCCGGACTGTTACGGAATGTCAGCGGAACGGGCTCTGGTTGGCGCTGACGGGCCGCTCGCTCGCCGATGTGAGCCCGACGAAGCGGATCGGGCTTCGCACACGGCAGCACGGCGCGCCGGCGCCTGAAGCCCGGCGCCGATCACGGCTGAATGTTGCGGAAACGGGGCAAACGACGGGTGCGGCGGCTGCCGGCCCGGATCACGCGGCGATCGGCTGCCCGGGTGCGATGACCACGCGATTCTTGCCGGTGGCCTTGGCCTGATACATGGCCACGTCGGCGCGTTCGATCGCCGACGTTTGTGGTTCTTCATGGCCGACCACGGTGACACCGGCGCTGAAGGTGATCAGCAGCTTGTCGTTGTTGGCCAGGAAATAGCGTTTGGTGAGTTCGCGCTGCAGGCGTTGCAGCACGATGACCGAATCCTCGACCGAGGTCTCGGGCAACAATATGACGAACTCCTCGCCGCCGTAGCGCGACAGGGTGTCGTGCGGGCGCAGGCAGTCACGTACCGTGCCGACGAGATGCAGCAGTGCCTCGTCGCCGGTGTTGTGGCCATACGTGTCGTTCAGACGCTTGAAGTTGTCGATGTCCAGCACCGCGAGGCACAGCATCGAACCGCGCCGTGCGGCGCGCGACACTTCCTTGGCGTACGACTCTTCCAGACCCTTGCGGTTGAGTGCGCCGGTCAGCGGGTCGTGCCGCATCTTCTCGCTGGTCTGTTCCAGTTCGACCTGCAGGCGCTGGATTTCGTTTTCGGCCGCACGTACGCGGTCGCGCATGTTGTCGACCTCGGCACGCGACTTCTCTGTCGTGGCGCGCATCGAATGCGTGGCGGCGATCACCTCTGCAATGACACCCTGCAGCGAGCCGATGTCGTCGGCGGCAGCGATCGTTTCCGCGTAGCCTTCCATTTTCTCGCCAAAGCCCGACGTGGCATCGGTGAAGCTGCCAAGTTGCTCGACGAAGCCGGCGAGCATCAGCTTGATCTGGTGCTTTGCGTCGTCGATGTTGCCGCGCAGCGAGCCCTGACGCTCGATCACCTCACGCAGCCGGCGTTCCACTTCGTCCAGTTCCCGCGCGCTGAGCGGGTGATCGCACAACGCGCGCAACGAATCGATCTGACCGCGCATCCAGCGGTCGTCCAGCACCAGTTCGCCGATGTTCTTCAGCAGCAGATCAAGCAGCGACAGCAGACCGGCGCGGATTTCAGCCTGATCGTCGACCACCCAGTTGAGGCGATAGACGAGGTTGCGCAGCTTCGAGGCCAGATCATCGACGCCGCTCATGTCGCGTACGTCGCGCAGCGCCTGGCCCAGCGCAAGGGCTTCTTCGCGCAGTTCGGGCGCCGAAATCAGCAGGCTGCCAACGACGCCTTCGAGCGTGCTGGCAAACAGGTCGCGCAGGGCGGCATCGCTGTTGTCCAGCGCGGGAACGATCTTGAGGGTGTCCTGGCCATGAAGCTGGGCGGCGGGGGCATCGCTGCCATTGCTGGCTTCCCAGGTGTCGGCGAGCTTGCTCAGTCGTGCGTAGAGGGCGTCGAGTTCGCCGCTGGACGAATCCAGCACCTGCTGGATGGCCACCTGCTTCTGTGCATAGGTGATCGAGTCGTGATGGCGTTCGAACTGCTTGAACAGGTCCTTGAGCAGCGCCGTCCATTTGCGCTGAGGCGCCGCCTGCGCGCGCAGCAGTCCGACCAGGGATCCGCTGATCGCCGACCAGCTGCGGCTGACGACAGCGCTTTCGAGTCGCTCGACAAATTCGATCTGCGATTGATTGAGGCGGGGAAGGGTGCTGCAGACCAGCTTCAGTGCCCGTTCCGGGAACAGGTCGTCGGCCTTGGTGCCGGCAATTTCGTGATACAGCGACCGGTAATTCTCCGGCGTGGGCTGGAGCTGACGCATGGCGAGACGTCGCAAGGCTTCACGGGCGATTTCGAGCGGCTGCATGGCGTCAGACATTTCAGTGGCAATTCACAGTCCGTAACGAATGCTTACAACGGCACGCGGACGACGGCCTTTAGGGCGCAACTGCAAGTTATTCCACACTCCACAGCGACGTGCGGGCGGACGGCAGACCTCAGTCGGTGAGCCCGTGCTTGAGGCCGTAGTGGGTCAGTTCGGCGTTGTTCTTCATGCGCATCTTTTCCAGCAGCCGTGCCCGATAGACGCTGACCGTCTTGACACTGAGGCTCAGCTCCTCGCCGATCTGCGTCAGCGTCTTGCCGGAGGCAATCATCACCAGCGTCTGGTACTCGCGGTCGGACAGTTTCTCGTGCGGCGGCCGCTCGTCGTCGTCGGTGATGGCATTGGCCAGTTCCATCGCCAGCGTGGGCGAGACGTACTTCTTGCCGCTGGCGACCTGGCGAATCGCGGTCACCAGCTGTTCGGGCGCGCTCTGCTTGGTCAGATAGCCGGAGGCACCGGCTTTCAGCGCGCGGATCGCGTACTGGTCCTCCGGGTGCATCGACAGCACCAGCACCGGCAGGCGCGGAAACTCCTTGCGCACCAGCTTCAGCGTGTCGATGCCGTTGCGGTCAGGCATCGAAACATCCATCAGCACGAGATCGAAGCTGCCGTCGCGCAGCTTGTGCATGGCTTCGACACCGTTTTCCGCCTCGCCGGTGACCAGCAGGTCAGGGCTGTCGGACAGGATCTGGCGCAGCCCGGAACGCACGATGGCGTGATCGTCTGCAATAAGTATACGGATGCTGCTCATCGGGAGAACTCCAGTACGGTGCGGCGGCAGGCCGGCACCCTCAGCAGCAGGCGGGTACCGCCATGTTCGCGGCTGCTCGCTTCGAAACGCCCGTTCAGGTGCACCACGCGCTCGCGGATGCCGCGCAACCCGAATGATTTGGGCTTGTTCAGGTCTTCCGGCGCCAGACCGCGCCCATCGTCGCCCACCTCGAGCACGATGTCGTCGTCCTCCTGGGTCAGGCGCACTTCCACGGTGTGCGCGCCGGCGTGCTTGGATACATTGGTCAGCGCCTCCTGGAACACCCGGAACAGCGCGATGGCGGTTTCCTCGTCCGGGTCGATGTCGTGATCGATGCACAGCAACTCGCACTTGAGGCCGGTACGGGCTGAGAAATCCTCCGCATGGCTCTCGACCGCCGGCGCCAGTCCGAATTCCTTCAGGATGCCCGGGCGCAGCTCGCGCGCGATGCGCCCGACCGTGGTGATCGCGTCATCCACCAGCTTGCCCATGCTGACCGAGCGCGCCTTGATCGCATCCTGATCGGCTGCAGTCTTGTTCGCCAGCAGCGACACTTCGAACTTCAGCGCCACCAGCAGGCCGCCCAGTTCGTCGTGGATGTCCCGCGCAATGCGTTCGCGTTCCTCTTCCTTGGCGATCTGCAGGTGCGATGACAGCTCGGCCAACTGGCCGCGCGACTGGCGCAATTCGCGTTCGGTCAGCTTGCTCTGCGTGATGTTGGAGACGATGCCTTCCCAGATCAGCACGCCGGACGCGAGCACGCGCGGCGACGAGCGCAGGTTCACCCACTTGATGTCCTCATCGGGCAGGCGGATGCGGCCGTCCCAATTCACCGTGGCATGGGTGTGCGCCGACAGATGCATCGCGCGGTCGAGTTCCGGCATGTCGTCCGGCAGGATCATGTCGAGAAAGCGGCGCGGCGCGGCCACCAGCTCACCGGCCTTGAAACCGAGCAGCGCCAGGCAGCCTTCGCTGACGAACAGGAAGCGCCAGCCGCCGTCCTCATGCCGCAGAAGCTGGAATACCATGCCGGGAATGTTGGCCGCCAGCGCACGAAAGCGCGCCTCGCTGTCGCGTACGGCGTCGAGCGCGCTGTGCCGCTCGGCCCGGTTGCGCGCCTCGCGCATTTCGCGTTCGACCGCCGGAATCAACCGGTCGAGCTTGCCCTTGCTGAGATAGTCATGCGCGCCGGCGCGCATCGCCGACACCGCAATATCCTCCTCGATGACACCCGAAACGATGATGAAGGGCAGGTCGAGTTCCAGTTTCTGCAGGATGGACAGCGCCGCCATCGCCGAAAAGCGCGGCATGTTGTGGTCGGACAGCACCAGATCCCAGGTGCGCGACGACAGCGCCTCGCGCAGCGAACGCTCGTCTTCCACCCGCTGCGACCACACCTGATAGCCCGCTGCCCGGAAGCGGTGCAGCAGCAGCAGCGCGTCGTCCTCTGAATCCTCGATCAGCAGCACATTCAGCGGACGAGCCGTCGTCGGCGCGGCATCGGTCCCGGTCAGGCGATTTGCGGAAGGGCCCGGAACGGGCACGGGCGTGACGGTATCGGGCATCGGGCAGGGGGAGTCTCCTTCCGCGGCAAACGGTTGCACCGCGCTGACATGCGGAGACATGTTCATGATGATTCGAGTTTAATCCATGCCGGATGCCATGAGTCACCGATGCGCGCGCCATGCCCGGCGCACAGCAGATATAATCCGCCCCGCGCCGCTTTAGCTCAGTTGGTAGAGCAACCGCCTTGTAAGCGGTAGGTCGTCAGTTCGATTCCGACAAGCGGCACCAATGAATCCGGCCGTCAAAGCCAACTCCCGCGAGTTGGCTTTTTCTTTTCAGGGCGTTGTGCAGCGCGCGCGATCGCGGCGGCCTCTCTGCGGACCGGCAAAAAAAAGCCCGCACGGGGCGGGCTGGCGGAAGGAGAGGGCCTGACTGCCCGGGAGCAGTCGCGACAACCTGACACTACGCGACGCGCGCGTGAGTGGCTGTTGCCAGTTGCAAGCAGGTGTTGCGGTGGCCCTGCATGGCCCGTCGGCCCGCCTTCCGTCCCGGAGATCAGCGCCGCTCAGCGCGGCTGTTCCGGCCCGCGCGCGATCAGCATGTCGGCGACGGTCCGGACCGACGGCCAGTCCTTCATTGCCTCGATGGCCTGGCCGAATCCGGCGGCGGCGGATTGCTGCAGCGATTTTTCGGCCATGTCGAGCAGGCTGGCCGAGTATTCCTTCATCGCCCGGTTCTGCAGGGTGACGAAGTTGTCGTACAGCGCGGCTGGCGCGTCTACGGCGGGCGTTGCGCCGGCATTCGCCGCCGGGGCCATGCCCTGCAGCAGCGAAAACACGAAACGGCCGAGCGCGCGCTGGGCGTCGGCAGCGTCGGGTTCGCCGAAGAACGCCGGGTCGATCCTGATGGCGGGCGCTGTCTCATCGGGGCCACGGCGGCATTCGATGCGGCCATCGGCGTCAAGGCGCAGCGTCAGTTCATCCTTGTTGTCGGGCAGGCTCACGCGGGACCTCCTTCAGGCATGGCGCGCGTCAGGCACGATGCGGCCGTCATCGGCCATCGTGAAGGCGCGCAGATCGTGGTCGTCGGCTTCCAGCCAGCAAGCGCGGTCGCGCCAGTCGGCGATCACCCAGCGGTCGCAGGCGACGGCATCCACCTCGAGCGTGTGATGGGCCGGCCGGTGCGTGTGGCCGTGGATCAGCAGCGTGCATTCATGGTGGCGCAGCACGGCGGCGATGGCCTCACCGTTGGCATCCATCAGTTGTTCGGTCTTGCCGGCGACGGCCTGCTGGCTGCGCTGGCGCAGGTCTGCCGCGATCGCGTGGCGCTCGGCGAGCGGGCGGGCCAGAAAGGCGGCTTGCCAATCGGCATGGCGCACCATGCGGCGGAACTGCTGATACGGCAGGTCGTCGGTGCACAGCGTGTCGCCGTGCATCAGCAGCGCCTGCCGACTGGCGGTGTCGCACAGCAGCCAGTCGCCATGCAGCGTGGCACCTGTGGCCGCGGTGAATCCGGCACCGAGCAGGAAGTCGCGGTTGCCGGGCAGTACATGGATGTCGGTGCCGGCGTCGCTCAGCGCACGCAATGCGGCGATGATCGGGCGGTGTTCGGGCAGATCGGCGTCTTCGTCGCCGACCCACACCTCGAAGATGTCGCCCAGCAGGAACAGCCGCCGGGCGTCGCGTGCGCGGCCTTCGAGCAGGTGCAGGAAGGCCGCGTTGAGGTCTGGCGTGGCGGACGACAGGTGGAGATCGGAAGCAAACAGGTCCATGTGTCGTCGCGCCTGCGCGCTCAGGCCACTTCGGCGCGTTCGATCAGCACATCCTCGACCGGCACGTCCTGGTGGAAGCCGGAACGACCGGTACGCACGGCCTTGATCTTTTCGACCACGTCCATGCCTTCGCTGACCCGGCCGAACACGCAGTAGCCCCAGCCGTCCTGTGCCTGATCCTTGTCGAGGAAGAGATTGTTGCCGACATTGATGAAGAACTGCGCGCTGGCCGAATGCGGGTCCGACGTGCGCGCCATGGCGACGGTGCCGACCGTGTTCGAAAGCCCGTTGGCCGACTCGTTCTTGATCGGCGCCTGGGTGTCCTTCTGCTTCATGCCAGGTTCGAAGCCGCCGCCCTGGATCATGAAGTTGCCGATCACGCGGTGGAAAATGGTGTTGTTGTAATGACCCGCCTCGACATAGGCGAGGAAGTTGGCGACCGTCTGCGGTGCCTTCTCAGCGTCGAGTTCGAGCGTGATGACGCCGTGGTTGGTGTGCAGCTTGACCATGTGAATCTCCGTAAGCGGGGCCGCGATGGGCGGCCGTGGGTGGGGGCGAGGGGGGACGCGAGTCGTGCCGACTGCGCGCCGGGAATCAGGGCTGTGCGTCGATGACCCGGACCGACTGGATGACCACCGGCGTCAGCGGCACGTTCTGGTGCGGGCCGTTGTCGCCGGTACGGACGTTCGCGATGCCATTGACCACTTCCATGCCCTTGATCACCTTCGCGAAGGCGGCGTAGCCGAAGCCGTCGCGTGACGGATAGTCGAGCGTACGGTTGTCGACCAGGTTGATGAAGAACTGGGCAGTGGCCGAGTGCGGATCATTGGTGCGCGCCATCGACAGATAGCCCGGCGCGTTGCGCACGCCCTTGCTCATGGCTTTCTCCGCTTCGTTGCGGATCGGCGCGCCGACCGTCTTCTGATTCATCTGGGCGTCAAAACCGCCACCCTGGATCATGAAACCGTTGATCACGCGGTGAAAGATGAGGCCATCGTAGAAGCCGGATTTGGCGTACTGCAGGAAGTTGGCAACGGTGACGGGTGCGGCCTCCGGGAAGAGTTCGATCAGGATCGGACCCTGACTGGTCTTGAGTTCGACCTGCGGATTGGCGGCCACGGCGGCCAGCGGGATCAGGCTGGCGAGCAGCGCGAGCAGAAACTTCTTCATGAGGATGACTCCGGGTTGGGTGATCGGGGATGCATGCGGGCACGCAGACGGACAGGTCAGCCGGACAGACCGATGACGGGCGGCCAGGTTCAGCCTTCGCCTTCGAACACGATGCGCCAGCGGCCGTTTTCCCGCTGCCAGTACTGCTGCTTGATCATGCGGTTCGACAGCGTGTCGCTGCGATAGTCCTGTTCGAAGGTGACGACGACCAGGTCTTCACGGCCGGGATTGCGGAAGGTACTCAATTTATCCACGCCGACCTTGATCCACTTCTTGCCGGCATTCACGGCACGCTTCTGGGCGGCGAAGGCTGCCAGATCCTTCGTGCCTGAGCTGAACCGGGCCGAATAATGCGACAGGAAGCGCTCGACGTCACGGCTTTCCCAATCGGTGCGCCACTGTTCATGCGCCTTGTTGAATTCGCTGCGTTCGGAATGCCAGTCGTCGAGCGTGAGCCATTCCACCGAGTCGCTGATGATGACCGGCACCGACGCGCCCTGCAGGTGGTTGTTCAGCGCGAGGAAATCGGAATTGGCCAGCACGACGCAGCCGTCGGACGCGCGCGGCGGGCGCGAGAAGGTGTCCGATGGCGTGCCATGGAGCCAGATGCCGTGGCCCTTGCGACCTTGCTTGCGGTCCCACGCGTTCGGGTAATTGATCGGCAGCGCGCCGGCACCATAGAAATCGGTCAGCCGTTCAGGCGGCAGGAAACCGGTGACCTGATAGACACCCAGCGGCGTCTTCTTGTCGCCCTCGCGCATCTTCTCGATGCCCAGACGGCCGTGCGACACGTAATAGTCGGCGACGAAGCGGGGCTGCCCGTCGATGTTCTCGTACAGATAGAGCCTCGAACGGCGTGTGTCGACCACCACCGCATGGCGTTGCGACGCCTGCAATTGCAGCAGGTAGCGCGGCACGCGATCGACCGGCGGCTTGTCGCGATAGGCGCGGATGCGCGCGACAGCCTCGTCGCGCAGGTCGGCCAGCCGATCTTCCGGGGCGTTCGGCGCGTTGCCTATCGTGGTGAGCGCGCTCGACCGGGCCATCAGCAGGTCGCCACGAATCAGGTGACCGAGCCGGAAGTTGGGCCAGATCTGCAGCAGCGCATCGACCTGTTCGAGCGCCAGCCCCAGCTTGTTGCGCTCGATCTGGCGGAACACCTGTTCGAGCATGGGCTCCGGTCCGCTGTCGGAATAGCGCACGGCGTCACCGGACTGACCCGAGCCGATGGCAAGCGGGACGAGCAGCGACGACAGGCAGAGCGCGTTGCGCAGGACGCGCGCGATGGCGCGTCCGGAAAAGTGCCGCATCGCCGTCATCCGCCGACGCGCTCCCGCTGGATCAGCCAGCGGCCATCGCGGCTGACCAGCACGAGCGTCTTGGTGGTGGAGCTTTTCAGGCCCACGGCCTTGTAGTTCTGGCGGAAGGTTGCCTTGACGCGATCGGCGCCGTCACGGGCGACCTGCACGTTCTCGACCCGTATCTCGATGGCACCCGGTTTGTCGATGCGCGCCCGGCGTTCGGCTTCCCACGCCTTGCGCGATTTCTTGCCCGGGACCTCGAAAGTGCTGTCGTACTGTGCGAGGTAGGTGCCCACGTCCTTGCGTGCCCAGGCTGCGGCCCAGTCCTCGACCATGCGTGTGATGTCTGCCACCGGCAGGCTTGCGCTGCCGGCTTCCGGCTCGACCGGTGTCGCGGCAACCGGCGCCGCCGCAACCGGGGCCGGCACGGCCGCCGGAGCGGCCGGTTTTGCCGCGTCTGGCGCCTTCGGCGGAACCGCCGCAACCGGCGGCGTGACCGCTGTGACAGTCGCCGGCGGTGTGGCTGCCAGCGTGCCGGCGGAGCTCGGTTTGCTGCTGCCGCGCGACGCATTGCCGACCATTTCGCGGATCAGGTTCAGCTTGCTCTGCGCACCGACGTTCGAGGAATCGAGTTGCAGCGCCCGGTCATAGGCCTGCGTGGCCATCCGGGCGTAGATGTCGCCCAGATTCTCGTGCGCCACCGCGTAGCTCGGGTGGGTGCGTATGGCCATTTCGAGTGCCGTCTTGGCCTTGTCGAACTGCTTCTGCTGGGCGTAGAGCACGGCCAGGTTGTTGTAGGGCTCCGGCAATTCCGGGTAGTCCTCGGTCAGCTTCTGGAACACCGAAGTCGCCTCCGGAATGCGCCCCAGTTCGGTCAGGATCAGCCCCTTGAAGAAACGGCCCTGCGGATCGCGCGGCACTTTTGCGAGAAACAGGTCGATCTGTTCAAGCGCCTGCTGTGGTTGCTTCTGGCGCAGCAGCTTTTCGGCTTCCTGAACGCTGGTGGCGAAGGCCGGCTGGAGCGATACGCCAAGCATGACAAGGAGGGCTGCAAGACGCGGGACGAGCGGCAGACGAAAACGTGTCGAAGAGGCCATGTGTTAGACTTTTTGGCGTGAAACCGTCGTTTGACAGACCCGAATCTTATCAAGAAGGCGTGCCGACGTCCTGTTGTTGCGCCTGAATTCCGATCCGACCTGCCTGCCGGGCCGGCACGTACCGCAAGCACCCTCCGTTTGGCCCACACCAATGCTCAAAATCTATAACACCATAGGCCGCGAAAAGCAGGCATTCCTTCCGATCGACCCCGGTCGCGTGCGCATGTACGTGTGCGGCATGACGGTTTATGACTTCTGTCATCTGGGACATGCCCGGGTGATGGTGGTGTTCGACATGGTGGCCCGCTGGCTGCGCGCCTCGGACTATGCAGTGACCTATGTCCGCAACATCACGGACATCGACGACAAGATCATCAAGCGGGCGGCCGAGAACGGCGAATCGATGCGCGCGCTGACCGACCGCTTCATCGCGGCGATGCACGAGGACGCCGATGCGCTCGGCGTGCTGCGTCCCGATCACGAGCCGCGTGCGACCGAGTTCGTGCCGCAGATGCAGTCGTTGATCGAGCGGCTGCAGCACAAGGGGCTGGCGTATCGCGCGGCAAGCGGCGACGTGAATTACAGCGTGCGCAAGTTCGATGGGTACGGAAAGCTGTCCGGCAAGTCGCTGGACGAATTGCGCGCCGGCGAGCGCGTGGACGTCAGCGATGGCAAGCAGGATCCGCTCGACTTCGTGCTGTGGAAACACGCCAAGCCGGCGGAACCGGCCGACGCAAAATGGGCGTCGCCCTGGGGTGACGGCCGGCCGGGCTGGCACATCGAATGCTCGGCGATGAGTTCGCAGCTGCTGGGCGATCATTTCGACATTCATGGCGGCGGCGCCGATCTGCAGTTTCCGCACCACGAGAACGAGATTGCCCAGAGCGAGGGGGCGCACGGGCACACCTTCGTCAATTACTGGATGCACAACGGTTTCGTGCGCGTCGACGACGAAAAGATGTCGAAGTCGCTGGGCAATTTCTTCACCATCCGCGAAGTGCTGAAGCAGTACGACCCGGAAGTGGTGCGCTTCTTCATCCTGCGCGCGCACTACCGCAGCCCGCTCAATTACTCCGACGCGCATCTCGACGACGCCCGCGGCGCACTGAGCCGCCTGTATACAACGCTGAAGAACGTGCCGCCGGCCGATGTCCGGCCGGACTGGAGCACACCGGCCGGGCAGCGCCTGCGGGCCGCGATGGATGACGATTTCAACACGCCGGAAGCGATGGCCGTGCTGTTCGAACTGTCGAACGACGCCAATCGCAGCGGCGACCCGGCTGTTTCGGGCGAACTGCGCGCGCTGGCCGGCGTGCTCGGTCTGCTGGAACGATCTGCGGAAGAATTCCTCCAAGGACGTGCGCAGGCCGGCGGACTGGACGATGCGCAGATCGATGCACTCATCGAACAGCGCATCGCGGCCAAGAAGGCGCGCGATTTCGCGACCGCCGACCGCGTACGCGATGAATTGAAGCAACAAGGCGTCATACTCGAGGATTCCGCGGCCGGTACCACCTGGCGGCGGGCTTAGCGGACTTTCACCGGGGGCAGGGTGCGCGCGATCACGATCAAGTCTGCCTGGCACGGCCACAGCGATTGCCAGAAATGCGGCGTGCGCCGCAGCGCACTGTTTGCCGATCTGGTCGAGTCCGATTTCGCGCTTCTGCACGACCAGATCGACGACTTCGATTACCCGTCCGGCGCAGTCATCTATCACGCCGGCGCGCACGGAGAATGGCTGTTCACGGTGCGCAGCGGTGCGGTCAAGCTGGTGCGTTACGGCGCCGACGGCACCCAGCGCATCCTGCGCATCCTGGGCCGAGGCGACGTGTTCGGCCTCGAGGCGCTGGTCAGCCCGGCCTACGACCACACCTCGATTGCGCTGTCACCGGTCGCCCTGTGCCGCATTCCGCGTGTGCTGGTCGAGCGGCTGAACCGGGATACGCCGCGTCTGCAGAAACCCCTGCTCGAACACTGGCATGCCGCGCTGGCCGAGGCCGACGCATGGCTGGCCGAACTGACGGCAGGTCATGCCGACGTGAAAACCCGCGTTGCGCGCCTGCTGCTCCGGCTGGTCGATGACATCGAACCCGGCCGGGCGATCCGGCTGAGCCTCGAAGACATCGGCGCCATTCTGGGCGTGGCGCCGGAATCGGCGAGCCGCGCGCTCGGCATCATGCGCCGCAGCAACCTGCTGTCCGATGCGCCCGACAGCCGTTACCACTGGCTGATCGATCGGGCCGGACTGAAAGCGCTCATCGCGCCGCCCGTCGAGTACTGATCCGCGCCACGGCGCTCTCCGCCCCGCGCCTGCAGGCGCGCAAAGAATCGCGCCATTCGTGATTCTTATAGCAGACATAAGATGCGGTTATCTATAAAGTGCGACCTCCGAAAGGAAGGCGCAGGCCACCCCGTCTGCGTCAGTACCTGTCCGATGCATGGGCCCACCCGGCCTGATGCGGGTTTCGTTCAAACGGTTGAACCGGACGGTACGTGGCAGCTGCCGCGTCCCGCCCCGTGTGGTTTATGGAGAGCGTCGCATGAAAGTCGTCTTGTCGCCCGAGCAGATCCGCTCCGGCGAAATACCCGTTCCGGCATGGGTCAAGAGCCGCAAGCTGGTTACATGGGTCGCCGAAGTGGCGGCGCTCACCCAACCCGACGCCATCTACTGGTGCGACGGTTCGGAAGAGGAATACGACCGTCTGTGTGCCGACATGGTCGCATCGGGCACGATGAAACGCCTCGATCCGGTCAAGCGGCCGAATTCCTATCTCGCACTGTCCGACCCGTCCGACGTCGCGCGCGTCGAAGACCGCACCTACATCTGCTCGGCGCGTGAGGAAGATGCCGGCCCGACCAACAACTGGATGGCGCCGGCGCAGATGCGCGAAACGCTGACCGGTCTGTTCCGCGGCTGCATGCGCGGGCGCACGATGTATGTCGTGCCGTTCTCGATGGGCCCGCTCGGTTCGCACATTTCGCAGATCGGCATCGAACTGTCCGATTCGCCGTATGTGGCGGTCAACATGCGCATCATGACCCGCATGGGCAAGGCGGTGTACGACGTGCTGGGCAGCGACGGCGACTTCGTGCCCTGCGTGCACACGGTGGGCAAGCCGCTGGCGGCGGGCGAGAAGGATGTGCCGTGGCCGTGCAATGCCACCAAATACATCGTCCATTATCCCGAAACGCGGGAAATCTGGAGTTTCGGCTCGGGTTACGGCGGCAACGCACTGCTCGGCAAGAAGTGCTTTGCACTGCGCATCGCATCGACCATGGGCCGCGACCAGGGCTGGCTGGCCGAACACATGCTCATCCTCGGCGTGGAAAACCCGCAGGGTGAAAAGCATTACGTCGCGGCGGCTTTTCCGTCTGCCTGCGGCAAGACCAATTTCGCGATGCTGATTCCGCCCAGGGGTTTCGAGGGCTGGAAAGTCACCACCATCGGCGACGACATCGCATGGATCAAGCCGGGCAAGGATGGTCGTCTGTACGCGATCAACCCGGAAGCCGGCTACTTCGGTGTGGCGCCGGGCACCAATCAGAACACCAACGCCAACTGCATGGCGTCGCTCGCATCCGACACCATCTTCACCAATGTCGCGCTGACCGATGACGGCGACGTGTGGTGGGAAGGCATGACCAAGGAGCCGCCGGCACACCTGATCGACTGGCAGGGCCGTGACTGGACGCCCGCCATTGCGAAGGAAACCGGCGCCAAGGCGGCGCATCCGAATGCGCGTTTCACCGTCGCGGCGACGCAGAACCCGGTCATCGACCCGGCCTGGGACAATCCGGCCGGCGTGCCGATCTCGGCCTTCATCTTCGGTGGCCGCCGGTCGACCACGGTGCCGCTGGTGACCGAGGCACGCAACTGGGTCGAGGGCGTCTACATGGCGGCCACGATGGGCTCGGAAACGACCGCTGCGGCGGCCGGCCAGCAGGGCGTGGTGCGGCGCGACCCGTTCGCGATGTTGCCGTTCTGCGGCTACAACATGAGCGACTATTTCAGTCACTGGCTCAAGCTCGGCCAGAGCATCGAAGCCAGCGGGCAGCGGCTGCCGCACATTTTCTGCGTGAACTGGTTCCGTACCGATGAGAACGGCAAGTTCGTGTGGCCGGGCTTCGGCGAGAACATGCGGGTGCTGAAATGGATGCTCGACCGCGTCGCGGGCCAGGCGAACGGCATCGAGCACCTGTTCGGCACCACGCCGCGCTATGACGATCTGAGCTGGACGGGTGTCGATTTCAGCCGCGAACTGTTCGAGCGCATCACGTCGATCGACCATGCGGCCTGGCAACTCGAGATCGAGCTGCACAACGAGCTGTTCTCGCGCCTGCAGAATCGCCTGCCGCCGGCCCTGTCGGCGGTCAAGGAGCGGATCGAGAAGAAGCTGGTCGCCTGACCGACGCGCACCGCTGAATGAAAACGCCCGCATCATGCGGGCGTTTTCATTTCCGGCGTATCGAAAAGGCGGCGCCGGGGTTCAGCCGGCGAAGAAGTTCTTCATCTTGTCCATCCACGACTTGGCGCGCGGGCTGTGGCTCGCCTCGTCGCTCAGGTTGATGTCGTCGAACTCCTTCAGCAGTTCCTTCTGGCGTGCCGTCAGATTGACCGGCGTTTCGACCACCACGTGGCACATCAGGTCGCCCGGGGCGCTGCTGCGCACGCCCTTGATGCCCTTGCCGCGCAGGCGGAATACCTTGCCGGACTGGGTTTCCGACGGAATCTTGATCTTGGCTGCGCCCTCCAGCGTCGGAATCTCGATTTCGCCGCCCAGTGCCGCGGTGGCGAAGCCGATCGGCATTTCGCAGTGCAGGTCGTCGCCCTCGCGCTGGAACACGCTGTGCGGCTTGATGTGGATCTGCACGTACAGGTCGCCGGCCGGGCCGCCGCCCTGACCATGCTCGCCTTCGCCGGCCAGCCGGATGCGGTCACCTTCGTCGATGCCGGACGGAATCTTCACCTGCAGCGTCTTGCTCGACTTCACGCGGCCGGCGCCATGGCAGGTGCCGCACGGGTCCTTCACCATCTTGCCGGTGCCATGGCATTTCGGGCAGGTCTGCTGGATCGAGAAGAAACCCTGCTGCATGCGCACCTGCCCCGCGCCGTTGCAGGTGGTGCAGGTGACCGGCTTGGTGCCCGGCTTCGCACCGGTGCCGTCGCAGGTGCCGCACTCGTCCATGGTCGGAATGCGGATGCGCGTGTCGGTGCCGCGGGCGGCTTCCTCGAGCGTGATTTCGAGGTTGTAGCGCAGGTCGGCGCCGCGATAGACGCCGCTGCGTCCGCCGCCCGCCCGGCCGCGTCCGGCTGCATTGCCGAAGATTTCGCCGAAAATGTCGCCGAAGGCATCGCCGAAACCGGGTCCTGCGCCACCGCCGCCACCGCCCATATTGGGGTCGACGCCGGCGTGGCCGTACTGGTCATAGGCCGCGCGCTTCTGCCCGTCCGACAGGATTTCGTAAGCCTCCTTGGCTTCCTTGAACTTGTCTTCCGCTTCCTTGCTGTCCGGATTGCGGTCCGGGTGGTACTTCATCGCCAGCTTGCGGTAGGACTTCTTGATCTCGTCGTCGGATGCGTCCCGATTGACGCCGAGGATGTCGTAAAAATCGCGTTTTGCCATTCGTTATCACCACAGATACGCCAAGGCACAGAGGAGCAGGGTGCGACCCTGCGTCTCTGTGCCCCGGCGGTCAGGTCGCCATCGGCAACCGGAAGACGCGCAGCTTACTTCTTGTCGTTCACTTCGGTGTACTCGGCATCGACCACGTCGCCGTCGTCCTTGCCCGAGCCGCCGGGTGCGGCGCCGGCTTCACCGGCAGCGGCCTGCTGCTGGGCGTACATCGCTTCGCCCAGCTTTTGCGCTGCGGTCGACAATGCGGCGCTCTTGGCTTCGATCGCTTCCTTGTCGCCTGAACGGATGGCCTCTTCGGTCTCCTTGATCGCAGCTTCGATCGCGTCCTTTTCGCCGGCATCGACCTTGTCGCCGTGCTCGGTCAGCGCCTTGCGCGTCGAATGCACCAGTGCATCGGCCTGGTTGCGTGTATCGGCCAGCTCGCGTGCCCGACGGTCGTCTTCGGCATGCAGCTCGGCGTCCTTCACCATCTTCTGGATTTCGTCTTCCGACAAGCCGGAATTCGCCTTGATGGTGATCTTGTTTTCCTTGCCGGTCGCCTTGTCCTTGGCGCCGACGTGCAGGATGCCGTTGGCGTCGATGTCGAAGGTCACCTCGATCTGCGGCAGGCCGCGCGGAGCGGGAGCGATGCCTTCGAGGTTGAATTCGCCGAGCGACTTGTTGCCGCTGGCCATTTCGCGCTCGCCCTGATAGACCTTGATGGTGACCGCCGGCTGGTTGTCATCGGCGGTCGAGAAGGTCTGCGAGAACTTGGTCGGCACCGTCGTGTTCTTCTGGATCATCTTGGTCATGACGCCGCCCAGCGTTTCGATGCCCAGCGACAGCGGGGTCACGTCGAGCAGCAGCACGTCCTTCACGTCGCCCTGCAGCACGCCGCCCTGGATCGAGGCACCGACCGCAACGGCTTCGTCCGGATTCACGTCCTTGCGCGGCTCGCGGCCGAAGAATTCCTTCACCCGCTCCTGCACCTTGGGCATGCGGGTCATGCCGCCGACCAGGATGACGTCGTCGATATCGCTCACCTTGACGCCCGAATCCTTGATCGCAATGCGGCAGGGCTCGATCGAACGCTCGATCAGCTCTTCCACCAGCGACTCGAACTTGGCACGCGTGATCTTGATCGCGAGATGCTTCGGCCCGGTCGAATCGGCGGTGATGTAGGGCAGATTGATTTCGGTCTGCGCACCCGACGACAGTTCGATCTTGGCCTTCTCGGCCGCTTCCTTCAGGCGCTGCAGCGCGAGGATGTCCTTCTTCAGGTCGACGCCCTGGTCCTTCTTGAACTCGTCGATCACGTAATCGATGATGCGCTGGTCGAAATCTTCGCCGCCGAGGAAGGTGTCGCCGTTGGTGGCCAGCACCTCGAACTGGTGTTCGCCATCGACATCGGCGATTTCGATGATGGACACGTCGAACGTGCCGCCGCCCAGGTCATACACGGCGATCTTCGAATCACCCGGCTTCTTGTCCATGCCGAAGGCGAGCGCAGCCGCGGTCGGCTCGTTGATGATGCGCTTGACGTCCAGACCGGCGATGCGGCCGGCGTCCTTGGTGGCCTGACGCTGGCTGTCGTTGAAGTAAGCCGGCACCGTGATGACGGCTTCGGTCACTTCCTCGCCCAGGTAGTCCTCGGCGGTCTTCTTCATCTTGCGCAGCACTTCGGCCGACACCTGCGGCGGCGCGATCTTCTTGCCGCGCACTTCCACCCAGGCATCGCCGTTGTCGGCCTTGGAAATCTTGTAGGGCATCAGCGCGATGTCCTTCTGCACTTCCTTCTCTTCGAAGCGGCGGCCGATCAGGCGCTTGACCGCGAACAGCGTGTTGGCGGCATTCGTCACCGCCTGGCGCTTGGCCGATGCACCGACCAGGATTTCGCCGTCGTCGGTGTAGGCGACGATGGACGGCGTGGTGCGCGCGCCTTCCGAATTCTCGATCACCTTGGGCTTGCCGCCTTCCATGACGGACACGCAGCTATTGGTGGTGCCCAGATCGATGCCGATGATTTTTCCCATGTTCGGGGTCCTCTATATATATAAGTGTGTGTGTCGGGAGCGAAACGACCGCTTGGCCTCAGATGTGGGCGCATTCGCCCACATTTCAAGGGGTCTTTCAGCTGGTTGCTCTGGAAACGATCACGAGGGCAGGGCGCAGCACGCGTTCATGCAGCAGATAACCTTTCTGCAGTACCTGAACCACGTGATTCGGCTCGCCCGGCGCCTCGATCTGGCTGATGGCCTGATGGCGGTGCGGGTCGAACTTCTCGCCCAGCGGATCGGTTTCCTCGATGCCGGCGCCGCTGAAAGCCTGCTGCAGCTGCTTGAGCGTCAGTTCGACACCGGAGCGCAGCGTGGCCACGTCGGACGACTGGTCGGCGAGCGCCGCTTCCAGGCTGTCCTTGACCGGCACCATGGCGTTGGCGAATTTCTCGGCGCCGAACTTGCCCGCCTTCAGCACATCCTCGGCGGCGCGGCGACGCATGTTTTCGGTTTCGGCCTTGGCGCGCAGCAGGGCGTCCTGCAGTTCGGCCACCTTAAGTTCTGCAGCGGCAAGCGCCGGATCGGCGGTGGCTGCCTGGGTGTCGTCGGTCGCTGCGGCATCGGCGGGCAGCGCGTTCGGCAGGTCTTGCGGGGTCTGATCGGTCATGCAGCAATTTCCTCTGGCTTTCGGACCCGATGCACTTGGGGCCGTGGCCGGGCGATTTCAAGCCCTGCCGATCGGCATGGTTTCCGACCAGGCGCCTTCCGGCGGGAAATCGCGGACCGCGCACCGGTTCAGGCCGGCACCGGCAAGTGCTTTTGTTCGTTTACGGCCGATGCCCTATCATTGCGGCTGTTCATGACGCCTCCATCGCACTTCAAGCATGCTTGATCGCATCGGCAAATACAGGGTTATCCGGGAAATCGGCAAGGGTGCGACCGCCACCGTATACCTATGCAAGGCTGATGACATCGAAGAGCTGGTCGCCGTGAAGCTGGTCGATTTCGGCGACAAGAACCGCGATCAGGGCAAATGGTCGCGCCGCATGCGCAAGCTGTTCCTGACCGAGGCGGCGATCGCCGCCAAGCTCAACCACCCGAACATCATCCGCATCTTCGACGCCCAGGTGGAAGAGGGGCGCGCCTATCTGGTGATGGAGTACATCGAGGGCGAAGCACTCGATCACTACTGCGAATTCAACAAGATGCTGCCGCTGCCACGCGCCGTCAGCATCGTGTTCAAGTGCTGCATGGCGCTCGACTACGCGTTCAAGCAGGGGGTCGTGCACCGCGACATCAAGCCGGCCAACATCCTGATCGGCGCCAATGACCTCGTGAAGGTGACGGATTTCGGACTGGCGCTGAATGTCGCGAAGGAAAACGACAAGGATTCGACCTTCATCATGGGCGTGGGCTCGCCGGCCTACATGAGCCCGGAGCAGGTGAAGGGCTATCCGCTGAACCAGAAAACCGATCTGTATTCGCTCGGCGTGGTGCTGTTCCACCTGCTGACCGGCCGGCTGCCGTTCCGCGCCAAGCATCCCGCCCAGCTCATCTACAAGATCATCAATGCCGATCCGCCGTCCGCATCGCAGCTGAATCCGGAAGTACCGGAAGGCATGGACCGGGTGATCCGCAAGGCGCTCGAGAAGGATCTGTATTCGCGCTACAAGAACGGTGCCGAGTTCGCGAAGGATCTGTCGTCGGTGCGCTTCAAGCTGCTCGACGACAGCTATGTGCCGCCGGATACCACCCGGTTCACCATCCTGCGCAAGATGGCCTTCTTCACCGAATTCGACGATGTCGAGGTATGGGAGGTGCTGCGCTTCTCGGGCTGGCGCCAGTTTGCCGAGAATGCGGTGATGATGCGTGAAGGCGATACGGACAACCGCTTCGGCCTCATCGTGTCGGGACAGGCCCAGGTCAGCGTCGGCGGTCGTCTGCTGGCCGAACTGGGTATCGGCGACGTGGTCGGCGAGATGGGCTACCTCGATCCCAAGCATGTCAGCCGGTCGGCCACGGTGATCGCCACCACCCAGATCACCTTCCTCGAAATCAACCCGTCCGCCCTGACGCTCGCGTCCGAAGAGTGTCTCGAACACTTCCGCGCCCAGCTGATCAGCACCATTGTGCAGCGTCTGGTGCGTGCCAACGCGGCGCTCGCCGCCCAGGGCGAGGAAGTCATGCTGCCGACCGAATCCGGTTTCTGCGTGGCAGGCGTCGGGCTCGATCTCGAACTGGCGCCCGATCCGCCGCTTCGTCGCTGAAAGATGCGCCTTCGAGGTCCGGAACGACTGCACATCCCGTCTGTTTCATCGTGAAACGCAGCCGCTCAGGCCGCTAAAGTTTCGATCCTGCAGGCCGAAACTCTCCTCACATGCACCCGGCCAACCCGGTGCTGATCGGAAGGAGACCGACCTTGAGCCGCAATTCAGTTTATGGCATCAGCCGCGTGGATAACGAAGCCAGCCGGACGCACG
Organism: Methyloversatilis sp.; assembly: GCA_016791045.1. Taxonomy (GTDB): domain Bacteria; phylum Pseudomonadota; class Gammaproteobacteria; order Burkholderiales; family Rhodocyclaceae; genus Methyloversatilis. The sequence continues at coordinate 21,419 of JAEUNO010000031.1, forward strand.
GCTGGCTGGTGACTATCCAGCGACGCGGCGTGATACACCGCAAGCACTTCAGCGATGGCGTGTTTGGCGGCAAGCAGAAGGCGTTCACTGCCGCCAAGCAGTTCCGCGACGACATCATTGCGAAGTTTCCGCCGTTTTCGCTGCGCGAGTATTCGAGCATCGTCAAGAAGAACAACCGCTCCGGTGTTGTCGGGGTGTGCCGCTACTGTGCGTCGGAAACGCGCGACATGCCGGAAGAGAAACAGCGCTGGTTCTGGGTGGCGTCATGGCCACTGCCGTCGGGCCGGCGCAAGCGGGTGAAGTTCTCGGTCAACAAGTACGGCGAGGAAGGCGCGTTCAAGATGGCACTGAAGGCGCGCAAGGATGCGCTGAAGAAGCTCGACGGCCAGTTCGATCCCGGTGCATCGCGCCGCGGTCGCCCGCGCCGTGCCAAGAACGACGAAACACCGGTGGCCGAAGCACGCGCTGCGTGACATCCGGTCAGGGCATGAAAAAGGCGACCTCCGGGTCGCCTTTTTCTTGGTCGCGAGCCAGCCGTCGCGCCGCTATTTCGGCGCCCCGAAGGCCTTCGCACGTTCGGCCTGCAGCACCTGCTGATCGGCCACCGGGCTCGCCTCGTCCCACCAGTGACCCAGCTCGCGTCGAACGATGCGGCCCAGGGCGTCGATCCAGTCGGCGCGCTCGTTCAGGCAGGCGATGTACTGGAAGGTCTTGCCGCCCTTGCCGATGAAGGCGTCGCGGTTTTCCACCGCGATCTCCTCCAGCGTTTCCAGGCAGTCGGCGACGAAACCCGGGCAGATCACATCGACGCTCTGCAGGCCTTCCGCGGCGAGCTTCTCAAGCGTGGGCTGGGTGTAGGGTTCGAGCCAGCGTGCCTTGCCGAAGCGCGACTGGAAGGTGACCAGATACTGATCCTTCGCCAGACCGAGCGCCTCGGCCAGCAGGCGGCCTGTCTTGTGGCACTCGCAATGGTAGGGGTCGCCCTGTTCCAGATGGAAGTGCGGCACGCCGTGGAAGGACATGACCAGCTTGTCCGCGCGGCCATTCTTCGCCCAGTGTTCGCGCACGCTGGCCGCGAGCGCGCCTATGTAGCCGGTGTCTGCCGCGAAGGCACGCAGATAGCGCAGTTCCGGCAGGTTGCGCCAGCGCAGCAGGGTCTGCGCCAGTTCGTCGATCATCGAGCCGGTCGTGCTCGACGCCGCCTGCGGGTACATCGGCAGCATCAGGATGCGCGTGCAGCCGTCCATCTTCATCTGCTGCAGCATGTCGCCGATGGCCGGACTGCCGTAGCGCATGGCAAATCGCACATCGATGTCGGGCTGACCTTCGGCAATCATCCAGCCGCGCAGCAGTTTGGCCTGGCGTTCGGTATGCACGCGCAGCGGCGACCCTTCATCGGTCCACACCGAGGCGTACTTTTCGGCGGACTGTTTCGGCCGCACGTTCAGGATGATGACGTTCAGGATGAACCACCACACGGCCTTCGGAATCTCGACCACGCGGTCGTCCGACAGGAACTGCTTGAGGTAGCGCCGCAGCGACGGGGCGTCCGGCTTGTCCGGTGTGCCGAGGTTCACCAGCAATACGCCGGTGCGCGCGGGCTGGCCATGGGTGTAGGACGGTTCGGCGTTGAATCGTGACATGGGCTCGTTGGAGTTGCGGTGCGCGCATCCATGGCGCGCCCGGTTCGGGTGGTTCGGGTCAGGTCTGGCTGAGCGCGCTCGAAAGCAGCTTGGCGGTGACGTCGACAATCGGAATGACGCGCTCGTACGCCATGCGGGTCGGGCCGATCACGCCGACGCTGCCGACGACCTGCCCCTGAATTTCGTAGGGCGCCGTGACCACGCTGCATTCATCCAGCGGTGCCAGGCCGGATTCGCCGCCGATGAACAGCTGCACGCCTTCTGCCTGCTGCGACAGATCGAGCAGGCTGGCCAGTTGGGTGCGCTGGTCGAACAGTGAAAAAAGCTCGCGCAGACGGGACATGTTCGACGCCAGATCATCCACCGCCAGCAGATTGCGCTCGCCGGAAATGACGTACTGACCCTTGTCGCCGGAAAATGCCTCGTTGCCTGCCTGCAGCGCGGCCGCCATCAGCGACGTCAGATCGCCATGCAGCTTCTTCAGTTCCGCCTGCAGCCGGCCGCGGATTTCCTCGAAATCGAACCCGACGTAGTTCTGGTTCAGGAAATTGGCAGCGCTGACCAGTTCCGCCGGGGAGAAATTGCGCTCCGTCAGCAGGATGCGGTTCTGCACCTCGCCCTGATCGGTCACGATGATGAGCAGGATGCGCTTGTCGGACAGGCTGAGGAATTCGATCTGGCGGATGCGCACCATCTGGCGCCGCGGCGCCACCACGATGCCGGCGAAATGGGTCAGCTGCGACAGCAGTTGCGAGGCCTGACCGACCAGCACGCGCGGGTCCGCCGGGCGCAGTTCTCCCTTCAGTTCGCTGATCTGGCCCGGCTCCAGTGGCTGGACCGACAGCAGGCTGTCGACGAAGAACCGGTAGCCACGCGGCGTCGGAACGCGTCCGGCCGAGGTGTGCGGGCTGGTGATGAATCCCAGCTCCTCCAGATCCGACATCACGTTGCGTATCGTGGCGGGCGACAGGTCCAGCCCCGAATACTTCGAGAGCGTGCGGGAACCGACCGGCTGACCGTCGGCGATGTAGCGTTCGACCAGGGTTTTGAGCAGCAGTCTGGAGCGGTCTTCGAGCATGACTTCGCGGTTTGGGTACGCTTCCGGCTTCAGATTCTAGAACAGCGCCACGGGTGCGACGGTGTCAGGGCCGGATATTGACACAGGCCGGCCCGCTCTCGTCGGCTTCACGGTCGATCGCAGGCTTTGTGGTTTAATTCGGCGATGGATAAAACCCCACCGTCGTTCGGCTGCGTCGCCCTGATTGGCAAGTACCAGAGCGCGGAAGTGGGCGAATCGATGCGCACGCTCGCGCACTGGCTGCGCGACTCCGGTCGCGAGGTCCTGATCGAGCACGATTCGGCGGATGCCTTGTCCGGCAACGATTTTGAGACGGCCGTTTTCGACGAGATCGGCCGCCGCGCCGGACTGGCGGTGGTGATCGGCGGCGATGGCTCGTTGATCAGTGCGGCCCGCAAGCTGGCGCCGCATGATGTGCCGCTGGTCGGCGTCAACCAGGGACGACTGGGTTTTCTGACCGATGTCGCCCGTTCCAACATGCTGTCGGCGATGGACGCCCTGATGGCCGGGCAATTCACCCGCGAGCGACGCGCGCTGTTGCAGGCGGGCGTGCTGCGCGACGGTGAATCGGTTTTTTCCGCGCTGGCGCTGAATGATGTCGTGCTGTCCAAGGGTGACCTGGGTCGCATGATCGAGTTCGAAGTCCGGGTGGACGACGAATTCGTATATAGCCAGCGGTCCGACGGGCTGATCGTGTCCACGCCGACCGGCTCCACGGCGTATTCGCTGTCGGCCAACGGTCCCATCGTGCATCCGTCGCTCGGCAGCATGCTCATCGTTCCGTTGTGTCCGCATGCATTGTCGTCGCGCCCGATTGCGCTGAGCGACAGTTCGGTACTCGATGTCCGGCTGTTCCTGCGGCATGACGCGCGTGCCCATTTCGACGGCCAGGAACATGTGAATCTGCAGGGCGGCGACTGCCTGCGCATCGAGCGCTCGCCGTATTGCGTGACGCTGATGCATCCGCCCGGCTACAGCTACTTCGCCATGCTGCGCGAAAAGCTCCGCTGGAGTGAAGCGCCGAAAGAGGCCTGAGCCATTCCCGTTCCGCCCGATCTTCACCATCGATCCGACTCCTGACCGCGCTGCATGCTCGAACGCCTCTTCATCCGCGATTTCATCCTTGTTGACCAGCTCGAACTCGACTTTTCGGCCGGTTTCGGCGCCCTGACAGGCGAAACCGGCGCCGGCAAGTCGATCCTCGTGGATGCGCTCGGCCTGCTGCTCGGCGCGCGCGCCGACGCGTCGGTCGTTCGACTCGGCCGCGAGCGCGCGGAGCTGTCGGCCGAATTCATGCTGGCGCCGGACAGTCCGGCGCGCGACTGGCTGGCTGCGCAGGATTTCGAATGCGATGGCGACCGGGTCATCGTGCGACGGGTGATCGACAGCGGCAGCCGGTCGCGTGCATGGATAGGCGGTGTGCCGGCCGGCATCGCCCAGCTGCGCGAGCTGGGAGGGCTGCTGGTCGATATCCACGGCCAGCATGCGCACCAGGCCCTGATGCGCGAATCGGCGCAGCGTGAGCTGTTCGACCAGCACGCCGGCCTGCACGCCCAGGTCACCGAGGTCACGAAGCTGTATCGCGAATGGCAGGCGCGCGAGCAGGGGCTGCTGCGCGCCGTGCAGGACAGTGACGCGGCCCTGCGCGAGCGTGAACGCCTGCAGTGGCGGGTCGAGGAACTCACCGCACTGGCGTTCGAACCCGCCGCGTGGGCGACGCTGCAACAGGAACACAGCCGGCTGGCGCATGTCACGCAACTGCTCGAAGGCAGCGCCGAGGCGCTCGCGTTGCTGGAGGACGGCGAGGTCGCGCTGGATGCGCAGCTCGCCCACATCGCTGCCGTGCTCGGCCGCCTGCAGGGGTTCGATGCGGCGCTGGGCGAATGCTGCAGCCTGATCGATTCGGCGTCGGCCCAGGTCGGCGAAGCCGCGCGCGCGCTGCGCGCCTACGCACATCGACTCGATGCGGATCCGGCTGCGCTGGCGCGTGCCGACGATCGCATTGCCGCAGTGCTCGGCGCCTCCCGCAAGTATCGCTGCGAGCCGGACGACCTGCCGGCGCTTCTGGCCGACAGCCAGTCGCAGCTCGACCAGCTGACCGCCGACGCGGATCCGGCACGCCTCGAGCAGGCGCGCGACGCAGCGCGCACGGCCTGTGTGCAGGCGGCGACACGGCTGTCGGCGGCGCGCAAGCCGGTGGCCGAGCGCCTGTCGGCCGAGGTGACCGCAGCCATGGCCGAACTGGCGATGCAGGGGGGGCGTTTCGAAGTTGCACTTCATCCGCTGGCCGAACCGTCAGCCACCGGACTGGAAGAGATCGAGTTCCGTGTGTCTGCCAATCCCGGACAACCCCTGGCACCGCTGGCGAAAGTCGCGTCGGGCGGCGAACTGTCGCGCATCGGACTGGCGATACAGGTGATCGCCAGCGCTCGCAGCGGAACGCCGACGCTGGTATTCGACGAAGTGGACGTGGGCATCGGCGGCCGGGTGGCCGAAGTGGTGGGGCGTCAGCTGGCGCGGCTGGGCAAGGCGCGCCAGGTGCTGTGCGTCACCCATCTGCCTCAGGTCGCCGCACGCGCCGACTGGCAGTGGTCCATCGCCAAGCGCAGCCTGGCGGGGCAGACGGTCAGCGCGGTGAACGCGCTCGATGACGCGGCAAGGATCGAGGAAATCGCACGCATGCTGGGCGGCGAGGTCATCACCGACACCACGCGGGCACACGCGAAGGAAATGCTGGGCGAGCGCCCGGCGAACTGATCAACCCGGTTCGGATCGGCCGGGTTCGCGCTGCGGCTTCTTCTTGTTCGGGCAGGCTTCTGTCGTGCAATTGGCGAAAATCGTCAGTGCGTGGTCGTGCACCGCGAAGCCGTGATCCTTGGCGACCTTGATCTGGCGGCGCTCGATTTCCGCATCGTAGAACTCTTCCACCTTGCCGCACTGGATGCAGACGAGGTGGTCGTGGTGGTGCCCCTCGTTCAGCTCGAACATCGCCTTGCCGGATTCGAAGAAGTGGCGTTCCAGCAGACCGGCATGCTCGAACTGGGTCAGCACCCGGTAAACGGTGGCTAGACCAATGTCCATGTCTTCCTGCAGCAGCGCCTTGTAGACGTCTTCCGCGCTCATGTGACGCACATCCGCGCGCTGGAACAGCTCGAGGATCTTCAGTCGCGGCAGGGTGGCTTTCAGGCCGATGTTCTTCAGGTTGTGCGAGTTTGCGCTCATGGGCAAGGCTGACGGCAATATCAAGGTCGCTATAATATAGACTTTCGTCTCCCGTCCGGCGTCGTGCCGTGAGCGGGTCGACCTGCCCGAAGCCCTAACCGAGTCCCGTCCAGCGATGTCCTTCGCCCCCGTGGTAGTTGTCCGCTACGCTCTTGCCGCTCTGATTCCGGTGCTCGCGGGATGCACCAATGTGCCGTCGGCGCTCGACGTGACCAATCGTCTGAACCCGTTCCGCATCGATATCCGCCAGGGCAACCTGGTGACCCAGGAAATGGCTTTCCAGCTCAAGCCCGGCATGTCGCGCGATCAGGTGCGTTTCGTGCTCGGCTCACCGATGCTGGCCGACGTGTTCCATCCGGACCGCTGGGACTACCTGTATTACTTCAAGCCGGGCAACAAGCCGGAAGATACCCAGCAGCGCCGCCTGATCGTCTATTTCGAGAATGACAAGCTGGTCAGCCTCGGTGGCGACGTGGTGGGCGCTGAAGAGGCCGAGCTGAATCAGCCCGAGGCCCCGCGTACCCGTACGATAGATCTGGGCGAGGTCATCGCGCCGAAGTGACCCGACGCGAGGTCATCGCGGCACATTCACGTTTGAAAGGATTCCATGTCACCGATGCGCATAGCGATCGCCGGGGCGTCCGGCCGCATGGGCCGCATGCTGATCGAAGCCACGTCGCGCGATCAAGACGCCCGGCTGGTCGCTGCCCTTGACCGCCCTGATGCGCCCGCCATCGGCGAAGACGCGGCCGCCTTTCTGGGCAGCCCGGCCGGCGTGCCGATCAGCAGCGATGTCGATGCCGCGCTGGCCGGTGCCGACTTCCTGATCGATTTCACCCGTCCGGAAGCCACGCTGGCCCACCTTGAAGTCTGCCGGCGCCACAACGTGAAGATGATCATCGGCACGACCGGCTTCAGCGAAGCGCAGCGTGCCCGGCTGCTCGAGGCATCGCGCGAGATCGCCATCGTGTTCGCGCCGAACATGGCGGTTGGCGTGAATGCGGTGTTCCGGCTGCTCGATGTCGCCGCGCGCATCCTGAACAGCGGCTACGACGTCGAAGTGATCGAGGCGCATCACCGCATGAAAGTCGATGCGCCGTCCGGCACCGCGCTGCGCATGGGCGAAGTGGTGGCCGACGCGCTCGGTCGCTCGCTCGCCGACTGTGCGATCTACGGACGCGAAGGACACACCGGCGAGCGGCAGGACACGACCATCGGTTTTTCCACGATACGCGGCGGCGACATCGTCGGTGACCACACCGTGCTGTTCGCGGGGCTTGGCGAGCGCATCGAGATCACCCACAAGTCGGCCAGCCGCATGCCTTACGCGCTGGGCAGCCTGCGCGCCGCACGCTGGCTGGTCAGCCGCGAAAGCGGTCTGTACGACATGCAGGACGTGCTCGGTCTGCGCTGAGTGGCGGGCAGCGCGCGGGCCTGTGCGTCGGTTCTTCAGCCCGCCGTTGAACGGCCGTTAATTCGACAGGTCCCATACGCCCCCGGATTTCCATGCATCCAGCGCTGTCCTCCCTTTTGCTGCAGCACCTCGGTCTGCCGTCGATCGATGAAGCCGACATTGCGCACTGGCTCGCGGGCAGGCCGTCAGCCGCCGCGCTGGCCGAGTCGCTGCAGCGCATTGACCAGTTGCTCGAGGCCGGCGACACAACCGATGCTTCGCGCCACCGCTGGCAATGGGTGCCGTCGAGTTCGCGCTTCGAGGTGTCGGCCGAGTTCAAGTCGGCGCTGGGTTACGGCCCGACCGATCTGCCGGATCTGCTTCCGGTGTGGCGCGACATCGTGCATGCGGACGAAGCGGCCGCCTTCGACCAGTGGCTCGAAGACAGACTGGCCAGCATGGCGGACGACGCGTCGATGGACTGCCGTATCCGGCATGCCGATGGCCGGACGGTCTGGGTCAGGCTCGAGGCCGGTTCCACCGAGCGCGACGAGCGCGGACGCGTCATCCGCGTGTCGGGTCATCTCGGTCAGCTCGATGCGCGCCGCCAGGCCGAAATCGAACTGCTTCTGGCAAAGGAGAAGGCCGAGGCGGCCAGCCGTGCCAAGAGCGACTTCCTGGCCAACATGAGCCACGAAATCCGTACCCCGATGAATGGCATCATGGGCATGTCGGAACTGATGCTCGACACCTCGCTCGACAGCGAACAGCTCGAGTACGTGCGTGCCATCAAGACGTCAGCCGATGCGCTGCTGGTCATCATCAACGACATTCTCGACTTTTCGAAGATCGAAGCGGGCAAGCTCGCCATCGAGCAGGTCGAGCATTCGGTGGAGGAGGTGGTCGGCGAAGCGGCACGCGGCCTTGCCATCGCGGCGCAGCACAAGGGGCTGGAGCTGTACTGCCGTCTGTCGCCCGATCTGCCGGTGCGCATGCTCGGCGACCCGGGTCGATTGCGGCAGATTCTGGTGAATCTGATCGGCAATGCCGTCAAGTTCACGGCGCGCGGTGAAATCGAGATCGGCTGCGAAACGACCGGTACGCCGGTCGGCAACGGCAGCGAGGTCGAACTGCATCTGTGGGTGCGCGACACCGGGATCGGCATCGACGCCGCAAAGCAGGCCGTCGTGTTCGAAGCGTTCGCGCAGGCCGACACCTCGACCACCCGGCGCTTCGGCGGTACCGGGCTCGGGCTGGCCATCTGCAACCGTCTCGTGTCCCTGATGGGCGGCCGTCTGTGGCTCGACAGCGTGCCGGGGCAGGGGTCGACCTTCCACTTCACGCTGCGCGGCGCGGTGATCGAGCAGGCCACGCTGCCGGCGCATTTCCGCCGCTTTGCCGGTCGCCATGTGCTGCTGATCGAAGATCACCTGCCGTCACGCGGTGTCGTGGCCGCCATGCTGGGCGACATGGGCGCCTCGGCGCTGGCGGTCAGCTCGGTCCAGGCGGCGCGCCAGGCGCTCAAGCAGGCGCACGAAGCGGGGCGCCCGTTCGACATCCTGCTGGTCGATCGCACCTTGCCGGATGCCGACGCCTTCGATTTCATCTCTGCCTTCTGCGAAGGTCCGAACCGGCTCAACCGCGTCGTGATGATGTTCAGCGGCTCCAATCAGGCGGCCGACAACGCGCATGCCCGCTCGCTGGGGGTGCGTGGCCGCCTGCATAAGCCGTTTTCGGCCAACGAGCTGGCCGGCGCGCTGGCCGAGGCGCTCGCCACCCAGCCGGACGACGCCGTACAGGAAATGGATGACTTCGCTTTTGCCATCGGAGACCTCGACATCGAGCGCTCGCTGGCGCACGAAGGCATCGGCAATGCGCGCAAGCGGCGCGTGCTGCTGGCCGAGGACAATCCGGTCAACCAGCTGGTGGCCGTGCGGACGCTGGAACGCGCGGGATATGTCGTGACGGTCGCGTCCAACGGTCAGGAAGCGCTGGATCTGCTGGAGCGCGACCATTTCGAGGTCGTGCTGATGGACGTACAGATGCCGGTCATGGGCGGCATCGAGGCGACGCGCGCGATCCGTGCGCGCGAGCAGCGACGCTCCTGGGTGGTCGATACCGACAATGTCCAGCACATGCCCATCATCGCGATGACTGCCAATGCGATGAAGGGTGACCGCGAGCTGTGCCTCGAAGAAGGCATGGACGACTACATCAGCAAGCCGGTCAAGGCGGACGAACTTCTGGCGACGCTGGAACGCGTGCTGTCACGCAGCGAGCCCGACGGCACGCCGGTCAGCACGGACGTCAATGGTGTGCCGATCGAAACGGAGCCGGCCGAACTGCCGGTGATCGACCTCGCGCACACGCTGGAGACGCTTGAAGGTGACCGCGCCATGGCCCTGCGGGTGATCGATGTGTTCCTCGGAGAACTGCCGGAGCTGCGCAGCGGCCTCAATGTCTGCATCCAGCTGAAGGACTGCGCCGGAACTGCGCGCATCTGCCACCGGCTGCGCGGTTCCCTGTCGGTATTCGGTGCCGCGCGGGCCGAAGCCGCCGTTTCGAAACTCGAGGACAGTGCCCGCGTGAGCGACCTTGCAGCACTGGCCGGTCAGCATGAGCGGGTGGATGTCCATATTGCCCGGCTGTCCGACGCGCTGCTCGACGCGCGCGACGCGGTGATGGCGCCCGTGGCCTGAGGTTTCTTCCTACCCGATTCGTACGTCACGTTGCACAAGGGCAACCGGCAAGGCGCGCAGCGAGCGCGCCACATGGTCGCGTTGCACCGCCTGGCCTGACGGCCGCTCGGGCAGCGTCGGTGCGCCATGCCCTGCGGCGCGCTGGCTGCCCGCGTGACGTGCGAGTCAAATCTGGACAGACCCTGGCGCTCGGCGCCCGTGAAATTGCGCGGCGCACCAGCGGCAAGGTATAATCATTAAATCAGCGGGAGCGCCCAAACCGGCGTCTCCCGCTTCGCATATGTGGCGCTTGCTTGCGCCGCCGCCCCCCGAACAGATTTCAGGAGTTTTTACGTGTCCGCCCATGCGCCCGCGCTGCTCGCACTCGCCGATGGATCTGTCTTTCACGGCAAAAGCATCGGAGCGGAAACGTTCACCACGGGCGAGGTGGTGTTCAACACCGCGATGACCGGTTATCAGGAAATCCTGACCGACCCGAGCTACACCCGCCAGATCGTCACGCTGACCTATCCGCACATCGGCAACACCGGCATCAACCACGAAGACGTCGAAGCCGGCCGCGTATTTGCCGCCGGCCTGGTTATCCGTGATCTGCCGTTGCGTTCGTCCAACTTCCGCAGTCACCAGACACTGGACGCCTATCTGCGGGAGCAGGGCATTCCCGGCATCGCCAACATCGACACCCGCAAGCTGACCCGTGTGCTGCGCGAAAAGGGCGCACAGAGCGGCTGCCTGATGGCCGGCAGGGTCGATGCCGGCGAAGCGCTGGCCCAGGCGCGCGCCTTTGCCGGTCTGTCAGGCATGGATCTGGCCAAAGTCGTCAGCGCAACCGAACCTTACGATTGGACCGAGGGCGAATGGCAGCTCGGCCAGGGCTTCGTCAAGCCGGCCGCCACACCGCGGCACGTCGTGGCCTACGATTTCGGCGTCAAGCGCAACATCCTGCGCATGCTCGCCAGCCGCGGCTGCCGTCTGACCGTCGTGCCGGCGCAGACGCCGGCCGACACCGTGCTGGCGATGAAACCGGATGGCGTGTTCCTGTCCAACGGCCCGGGCGATCCGGAGCCCTGCGATTACGCGGTCGCGGCGATCCGGACCTTCCTCGATCGCAGGATCCCGACCTTCGGCATCTGCCTCGGCCATCAGCTGATGGGCCTCGCGGCAGGCGCGAAGACCCTGAAGATGAAGTTCGGCCACCACGGTGCCAACCATCCGGTGAAGGACACCGATTCCGGTCGCGTGCTGATCACCAGCCAGAATCACGGTTTCGCGGTCGATCCGGCGACGCTTCCGGCCAATGTGCGCGTGACCCACGTGTCGCTGTTCGATGGCAGCCTGCAGGGCATGGCATGGACCGATCGTCCCGCCTTCTGCTTCCAGGGCCATCCGGAAGCCAGCCCGGGACCGCACGACGTCGCCTACCTGTTCGACCGATTCGTGAAAATGATGGAACAAGGCGCCGCCTGACCGACGAAAGTGCGTGCCGCAGACCGCACTGCGCAACCGCGCCCTCTTGTACCTTGCAACATGTACCTTGTAGCTGACCATGCCAAAACGTACTGACATCCAGTCCATCCTGATCATCGGCGCCGGCCCCATCGTCATCGGCCAGGCCTGTGAATTCGACTACTCGGGCGCCCAGGCCTGCAAGGCCCTGCGCGAAGAGGGTTACCGCGTGGTGCTGGTCAACAGCAATCCGGCGACCATCATGACCGACCCGGGCATGGCGGATGTGACCTACATCGAGCCGATCACCTGGCAGATGGTCGAGAAGATCATCGAAAAGGAGCGCCCTGACGCACTGCTGCCGACCATGGGCGGTCAGACCGCGCTGAATTGCGCGCTCGACCTGGCCCGTCACGGCGTACTCGACAAGTACAAGGTGGAACTGATCGGCGCCAAGCAGGAGGCGATCGACAAGGCCGAGGACCGCGAGAAGTTCAAGCGCGCGATGACGAAGATCGGTCTGGGTTCAGCCCGGTCGGGCATCGCCCACTCGCTGGAAGAAGCGCTGCAGGTGCAGGCCAGCATCGGCTTTCCGGCCATCATCCGCCCGTCCTTCACGATGGGCGGCAGCGGCGGCGGCATCGCCTACAACCACGAAGAATTCGTCGAGATCTGCAAGCGCGGCCTCGAAGCGTCGCCGACCAGCGAACTGCTGATCGAGGAGTCGCTGCTCGGCTGGAAGGAATTCGAGATGGAAGTCGTGCGCGACAGCGCCGACAACTGCATCATCGTGTGCTCGATCGAGAACCTCGATCCGATGGGTGTGCACACCGGTGATTCGATCACCGTGGCGCCGGCGCAGACGCTGACCGACCGCGAATACCAGATCATGCGCAACGCCTCGATCGCCGTGCTGCGCGAGATCGGCGTCGATACCGGCGGATCGAACGTGCAGTTCTCGATCAATCCGGAGGATGGCCGGATGATCGTCATCGAAATGAACCCGCGCGTGTCGCGCTCGTCGGCCCTGGCGTCCAAGGCGACCGGTTTCCCGATCGCCAAGATCGCCGCCAAGCTGGCGGTGGGTTTCACGCTGGACGAGCTGCAGAACGACATCACCGGCGGTGCGACCCCGGCGTCCTTCGAGCCGTCGATCGACTATGTGGTCACGAAGATTCCGCGCTTTGCGTTCGAGAAGTTCCCGCAGGCCAATGACCGCCTGACCACGCAGATGAAGTCGGTCGGCGAAGTCATGGCCATGGGCCGCAGCTTCCAGGAGTCGATGCAGAAGGCGTTGCGCGGCCTGGAAGTCGGCGTCTATGGTTTCGACGAAATCGAAACCGACCACGACGAGATGGAACGGGAGCTGGCGCTGCCCGGCCCGAACCGCATCTGGTATGTCGGCCAGGCCTTCCGCAACGGCATGAGCCTGGATGCAGTGCATCAGCTGACCAAGATCGACCCGTGGTTCCTCGCCCAGATCGAAGACATCATCCTGACCGAGCGTGCCTTTTTCGGCCGCAGCCTCAAAAGCGTCGATGCGGCGACGATGCGCGACCTCAAGCGCAAGGGTTTTGCGGACCGTCGTCTGGCCCGGTTGTTCCAGTGCGACGAAACCGCGCTGCGCCTGCATCGCCAGACGCTGGGCGTGCGCCCTGTATACAAGCGGGTGGATACCTGCGCGGCGGAGTTCGCGACCGATACCGCGTACATGTATTCGACCTATGAAGAGGAATGCGAAGCCAATCCGACGTCGGCGCGCAAGATCATGGTGCTGGGCGGAGGCCCGAACCGCATCGGCCAGGGCATCGAATTCGACTACTGCTGCGTGCACGCGGCGCTCGCACTGCGCGAGGACGGATTCGAAACCATCATGGTCAATTGCAATCCGGAAACCGTATCGACCGACTACGACACCTCGGATCGACTCTACTTCGAGCCGCTGACGCTGGAAGACGTGCTGGAAATCGTCGCGATCGAAAAGCCGGTCGGCGTCATCGTGCAGTTCGGCGGCCAGACGCCGCTCAAGCTGGCGCGTGACCTCGAAGCCAACGGCGTGCCCATCATCGGCACCAGCCCGGACATGATCGATGCCGCGGAAGACCGCGAACGCTTCCAGAAGCTGCTTCATGAACTGGGGCTCAGGCAGCCGCCGAACCGAACGGCGCGCGCCGAGGATCAGGCCGTGCGCCTGGCGGCGGAAATCGGTTACCCGCTGGTGGTCCGTCCGAGTTACGTGCTGGGCGGCCGGGCGATGGAAATCGTGCACCAGCAGTCCGACCTCGAACGCTACATGCGCGAGGCGGTCAAGGTGAGCAACGACTCGCCGGTGCTGCTTGACCGTTTCCTGAACGATGCGACCGAAGTCGACGTCGATGCCTTTTCCGACGGTACCCAGGTCATCATCGGCGGCATCATGGAGCACATCGAACAGGCGGGCGTGCATTCGGGCGACTCCGCCTGCTCGCTGCCGCCGTTCTCGCTCACGCCGGAACTGTGCGACGAACTGCGCCGCCAGACCGAGCTGATGGCGCGCGGCCTCAACGTGGTCGGCCTGATGAACGTGCAGTTCGCCATTCAGCGCGACGCGTCGGGCGATACCGTCTATGTGCTGGAAGTGAATCCGCGTGCCTCGCGCACCGTGCCCTTCGTTTCAAAGGCCTGCGGCCTGCCGCTGGCCAAGATCGCCGCGCGCTGCATGGCCGGTCGTTCGCTGGCTGACCAGGGCGTGACGCGTGAAGTCGTGCCGCCTTACTTCTCGGTCAAGGAAGCGGTGTTCCCCTTCGTCAAGTTTCCGGGCGTGGACACCATCCTGGGTCCGGAGATGAAATCGACCGGTGAAGTGATGGGGGTGGGTCGCACCTTCGGCGAAGCCTTCGTGAAAAGTCAGCTGGCGGCGGGCGTCAAGCTGCCGCGCGGTGGCAAGGCCTTCATTTCGGTGCGTCCGGCCGACAAGCCCAAGGCGGTCGATGTGGCGCGCGAACTGCACGAACTCGGCTTCACGCTGGTGGCCACGCGCGGCACGGCGACGGCCATCGCCGCCGCGGGTCTGCCGGTGACGGCGGTGAACAAGGTCAATGAAGGCCGACCGCACATCGTCGACATGATCAAGAATGATGAAATCACCTTCATCGTGAATACCGTGGATGAAAAACGCAGTGCAATCAATGACTCGCGTTCCATCCGCACCAGTGCGCTGGCCAGCCGGGTGACCCTGTTCACGACGGTTGAAGGGGCGCGTGCCGCATGTGCCGGCATGCGCATTTCCGAACTCGAAACTTACGCGCTGCAGGCCCTGCATGCGCAGATGGACTGACATGAGCGTACCTCTTACCGTGGCCGGTGCCGAAAAGCTGAAGCTGGAACTGCATCGCCTGAAAACCGTCGATCGTCCGGGCGTGATCGCGGCGATTGCCGAAGCGCGCTCGCATGGCGACCTTTCGGAGAACGCCGAGTACGACGCGGCGAAGGAGCGCCAGGGCTTCGTCGAGGGACGCATCCAGGAAATCGAAGGCAAACTGGCCAACGCTCTGGTCATCGATCCGAAGACGCTCGACGCGGAAGGTCGTGTGGTGTTTGGCGCAACCGTCGATCTGGAGGATGTCGAAGCCGGCAAGCCGGTCAGCTACCAGATCGTCGGAGACGACGAGGCAGACCTGAAGGCAGGCATGATTTCGGTGAATTCGCCGATCGCCCGTGCGCTGATCGGCAAGTATGCGGGCGACACGGCCGAGGTGCAGGCACCGGGCGGTGTGCGCGAGTACGAAATCGTGGATGTGCGCTACGTCTGAAAAACCGCCGTCGCGGCCCGCTGCTTACCGGCCGCGCGCCTTGAACGTACTGGCGGGTTTGGCATTGCGTGCCACACCGCGTCGGCCGGCGACCGGCTTGGCGGGTTTGCTGCGCGTCGGCACCGGTTTGCCGGCCGATGGCTTGTCGCCGGCATTGGCGCGCGTCTTGCGCACCGGCGCCGCAGGCGGTGCCGCCACGACGTGCAGTTCAGGATTCGGGCGGTACAGCACGAGAATGTTTCCGATGCGCTGGATCGGCGCGGCGCCGAGCGCCTCGCAGGCCGCTGTCAGCCAGGCGTCACGTTGTTCGCGCTCGGCATCGAACACCCTGACCTTGATCAGTTCGTGCGAAGTCAACGCGAGCTCGATTTCCTTCAGCACGGCGTCCGTCAGCCCGTTCTGGGCAATCATCACGACCGGTTTGAGCGGATGGGCGCTGGCGCGAAGGGCGCGGCGTTCGTCAGGCGAAAGGGTCAACATGTGCTTAATCCGTAAAGGCGCGCAAGTCTAAGTCATGGCAAAGAACAAAACCAGCCGCCAGTGGGTGCACGACCACATCAACGACCCCTACGTCAAGCAGGCGCAGGCGCAGGGTTACCGCTCGCGCGCCGCATTCAAGTTGCTGCAGATCGACGAACGCGACCGCCTGCTCGGCCCCGGCAAGGTGGTGGTCGACCTGGGCAGCACGCCCGGCGGCTGGTCGCAGGTGGCCGCCAGGAAGGCGTTGCCGGGCGGTCGTGTCATCGCGCTCGACCTGCTGCCGATGGAGCCTGTGACCGGTGTACATTTCATTCAGGGCGACTTTCGCGAAGACGAAACGCTCGCCCAGCTGGTGTCGGCGCTGGACGGTCGGCCGGTCGGGCTTGTATTGTCGGACATGGCCCCCAATCTGACCGGAATCGCGTTGACCGACCAGGCGCGTTCGATTCACCTGCTTGAACTGGCGCTCGAGTTTTCACGCGAATACCTGAAGGGCGGCGGCGACATGCTGGTCAAGGTGTTCCAGGGCACCGGCTTTGACGCGCTGCGGCGCAACATGGAACAGCTTTTCGACACCGTATCAGTGCGAAAACCCGACAGTTCGCGCGACCGCAGTGCAGAGGTGTATCTTCTGTGTCGCGGCAGGCGCGGCGAGCCGTCTGTCTGAAAAGTACTGCCCCGGACCCGGAACATAAGGCGCCTCGTCTGGTCTGTCTGTTGCTGCATTGATCCGGCCGGTTCCCCGGCCATCGAGATACTGAGGAACTGCCTTGAACAACATGTTCAAAAATCTAGCAATCTGGCTCGTGATCGGCATCGTGCTGATGACGGTTTTCAACCAGTTCAACCAGCGCCAGGCGGCACAGGGCACGGTCGAGTACTCCGAGTTCCTTGACGAGGTCAAGGCCGGGCGCATTGCGAAGGTTGAAATCCAGGGCCGGACGCTGAATGCCGCGACCGTCGACGGCAAGCGCATCACCTCCTATGCGCCGCCACAGGACATCTGGCTGGTCAGCGATCTGCTGAAGAGCAACGTCAAGGTGGTCGCGAAGCCTGAAGAAGAGCAGAGCTTCCTGATGAGCATCTTCGTGTCGTGGTTCCCGATGCTGCTGCTGATCGGCGTCTGGATCTTCTTCATGCGCCAGATGCAGGGTGGCGGCCGTGGCGGTGCGTTCTCCTTCGGCAAGTCCAAGGCGCGCATGCTCGACGAGTCGACCAACAGCATCACCTTTGCCGATGTCGCGGGCTGCGACGAAGCGAAGGAGGAAGTCGCCGAACTGGTTGAATTCCTGCGCGATCCGTCGAAATTCCAGAAGCTGGGTGGCCGGATTCCGAAGGGCGTGCTGATGGTCGGTTCGCCGGGTACCGGCAAGACGCTGCTCGCCAAGGCGATCGCCGGCGAGGCGAAGGTGCCGTTCTTCTCGATTTCCGGTTCGGATTTCGTCGAAATGTTCGTCGGCGTGGGCGCAGCGCGCGTCCGCGACATGTTCGAACAGGCGAAGAAGCAGGCGCCCTGCATCATCTTCATCGACGAAATCGATGCGGTCGGTCGTCAGCGCGGCGCCGGCATGGGCGGTGGCAACGATGAACGCGAACAGACGCTGAACCAGCTGCTGGTCGAGATGGACGGCTTCGAAGGTCAGACCGGCATCATCGTGATCGCCGCGACCAACCGCCCGGACGTGCTCGATCCCGCACTGCTGCGCCCGGGCCGCTTCGACCGCCAAGTCGTGGTGCCGCTGCCGGATATCCGCGGTCGCGAACAGATCCTCGCGGTGCACATGCGCAAGGTGCCGCTGGCGCCTGACGTGAAGGCGGAAATCATCGCCCGCGGTACGCCCGGATTCTCCGGTGCCGATCTGGCCAATCTGGTCAATGAGGCGGCCCTGTTTGCTGCGCGCGGCAACAAGCGTGTGGTCGACATGGAAGATTTCGAGCGCGCCAAGGACAAGATCATCATGGGCGCGGAGCGCCGCACCATGGTCATGGACGAGGAAGAAAAGCGGAACACCGCGTATCACGAGTCGGGTCACGCCGTGGTCGGCATGCTGTTGCCCAAGTGCGATCCGGTGCACAAGGTGACGATCATTCCGCGTGGCCGTGCGCTGGGCGTGACGATGTCGCTGCCGGAAAAGGATCGCTACAGCTACGACAAGGAATACTGTCTGCAGCTCATTTCGATGATGCTGGCAGGGCGCATCGCCGAGGAAATCTTCATGCACCAGATGACCAACGGTGCGGCGAACGACTTCCAGCGTGCGACCGATCTGGCCCGCCGGATGGTGACGCAGTGGGGCATGTCGGACCTGATGGGCGCCATGGTCTACGGCGAGGAGGAGGGCGAGGTGTTCCTCGGGCGTTCGATGGCCACCCACCGCAACATGTCGGAAACGACCATGCAGCGGGTTGATGCGGAAATCCGCCGCATCATCGATGACCGCTACGCCGAAGCCCGTCGCTTGCTTGAGGAGAACCGCGACAAGGTCGAGGCGATGACCCAGGCGTTGCTGGACTTCGAAACCATCGATGCCGACCAGATCGACGACGTGATGAACAGTCGGCCGGTTCGCCCGCCCAAGCCGACGTCGCGTCCGCCGAAGCCTTCGGCCGACAGCAACACGCCGGGTGCCGCCCCGAGCGCGGCTGCGCCAGCCTGATCAGGGCAGGATGCTGGAACCCCGACCGGAGGCTGATGCCTCCGGTTTTCTTTTGTGAGCGCCATGAACACACCTTCCGCCGCCCCGGGCTTTCACTGCGGTGACTACCGCCTTCCGCTCGACCGCCCGTTGATCATGGGCATCATCAACGCCACACCGGATTCCTTCTCGGGCGACGGCGTGGCCTTCGACCTCGGGCGAGCGCTTGCGCAGGCCGAGCAGTTCATCGCCGATGGAGCGGACGTGCTCGACATCGGGGGCGAATCGACCCGTCCGGGGTCCGATCCCGTATCGCAGGATGAAGAATTGCGCCGTGTCGTTCCGGTCATCGAAGCGCTTGCCGGACTGGGCGTGCCGCTGTCGATCGACACCTGGAAGCCGGAGGTGATGCGGGCTGCACTGGCTGCGGGCGCGTCTCTCGTCAATGACATCAACGGCCTGCGCGCACCCGGAGCGCTGGAGGTCGTCGCAGCGACCGATGCCGGCGTGTGCATCATGCACATGCAAGGCACGCCACAAACCATGCAGGTTTCGCCCAGCTATGCCGATGTATGCCGTGAAGTGACTGATTTCCTTCTGCAAAGCGCCCGACAGGCGCAGGATGCAGGCGTTGATCGGTCACGGATCATGCTCGATCCGGGTTTCGGGTTCGGCAAGACCTCGGCGCACAACCTGGCCTTGCTCGAGGGGCTGACCGAACTTTCCCGTTGCGGTTACCCGTTGCTGGTCGGCCTGTCGCGCAAATCGGTGCTCGGGCGGCTGACCGGACGCCCGGTGACCGACCGGACTGCGGCAAGTGTCGCGGCGGCGCTGGCCTCGGTCGCGCGCGGCGCGTGGATGGTCCGCGTACATGATGTGGCGGCGACGCGCGATGCGCTGGCCGTCTGGCAGGTCGCCGGGGTTTTCCCCGACCGCCCTTGAGGAGACGAAGAAGATGTCGAGACGTTATTTCGGTACCGATGGGGTGCGTGGCCGTGTCGGCCAGGCGCCGATTACCCCCGATTTCGTGATGCGGCTGGGCTATGCGGCCGGACGCGTGCTGGTGGCGACCGAACATCTGCCGGCGGGCGAACACCCGGCGGTGCTGATCGGCAAGGACACGCGGGTGTCGGGCTACATGCTCGAAGCCGCGCTGGAAGCCGGTTTTGCGGCAGCGGGTGTCGATACCGTGCTGGCCAAGGTGGTGCCGACGCCGGCCGTTGCCTATCTGACGCGCGCGCTGCGCCTGCAGGCAGGTGTCGTGATCAGTGCGTCGCACAACCCGTTCGAAGATAACGGGATCAAGTTCTTCTCCGCACGCGGCACCAAGCTGCCGGACGAGGTGGAACTGCAGATCGAGTCACTGCTCGACGAGCCGATGGGCTGCATGGAGTCGTCGCGACTGGGCAAGGCCAGGCGCATCGAGGATGCACCGGGCCGTTACATCGAATTCTGCAAGAGCACCTTCCCGACCGAACTCGATCTGCGCGGGCTGAAGATCGCGCTCGACTGTGCGCATGGCGCTGCCTATTCGATCGCCCCCAAGGTTTTCCACGAACTGGGTGCCGAGGTCGTGTGCGTCGGCTGCAGTCCGAACGGCATGAACATCAATGACGGTGTGGGTGCGACGGTGCCGTCATCGCTGTCGGAGGCGGTACGCACCCATGGTGCGGACATCGGCATCGCACTCGACGGCGACGCCGACCGCCTGATGATGTGCGATGGATCCGGTCGCATCTACGACGGCGATGAGCTGTTGTACGTGATCGCCGGCCAGCGGCTGCGGGAAGGCCGGCTGAACGGCGTCGTCGGTACGCTGATGACCAATCTGGCGCTCGAACACGCACTGAACGAAATGGGCGTGGGTCTGGCGCGCGCCAAGGTCGGCGATCGCTATGTCCTGGAAACCCTGCACAGGCAGGGCTGGCGCCTGGGGGGCGAGAATTCGGGTCACATCATCGACCTCGACCGGCATACGACGGGTGACGGCATCGTCGCGGCACTGCAGGTGCTCGCGGCGCTGCGCTCGCAGGACATGGGTCTCGATCAGGCCTGTGCCGGCCTGAAGCTCTATCCGCAGAAGCTCGTCAATGTGAAGCTGCGCCCGGGATTCGACTGGTCCAAGGCGCCCATCATCGATCAGACGCGCATCGAGGTCGAAGGTGAGCTGGCCCAGCGCGGCCGGGTATTGCTGCGTCCGTCGGGCACCGAGCCCCTGTTGCGCGTCATGGTCGAAGGGCAGGATGCGGCGGAAGTCGGTCGGCTCGCGACGCGACTGGCCGAAGTCGTGAAGTCGGCGATGGCTGCCTGACCGCACGGCAGTCTGCATCCGGCCATGCCGCCTCCGCGCGAGCGGGGCGGCATTTTTCTTTGTTGCACCGCTTTTGTGCATGATGCCGTGCGCGTGTAGATTTCCGCCCTTCACCTCATGGAGGACAGGACCATGCGTTTCGACACGCTCGCCATTCACGCCGGCTACTCGCCCGACCCGACCACCAAGGCGGTCGCGGTGCCGATCTATCAGACCACCAGCTACGCCTTCGACGACACCCAGCACGGGGCTGACCTGTTCGACCTCAAGGTCAAGGGCAATATCTACACCCGCATCATGAACCCGACCAGCGACGTGCTGGAACAGCGCGTCGCCGCGCTGGAAGGGGGCATCGCAGCGCTGGCGCTGGCGTCCGGCCAGGCGGCGATCACCTACGCGATCATGACCATCGCCGAGGCGGGCGACAACATCGTCGCCACGTCGGCGCTTTATGGCGGCACCTATAACCTGTTCGCACACACGCTGCCGCAGTACGGCATCGAGGTGCGTTTCGTCGATGCCGCCGATCCTGCCGCCGCGGCCGCGAAGATCGACGCGCGCACCAAGGCGGTTTTCTGCGAATCGATCGGCAACCCGCTCGGCAACGTGGTCGACTTCGCCGCGTTCGCCAAGGTGGCGCACGAGGGCGGCGTGCCGCTGATCGTCGACAACACGGTGCCGTCGCCCTGGCTGACGCGGCCGATCGAGCACGGCGCCGACATCGTCGTGCATTCGCTGACCAAGTACATGGGCGGTCACGGCACCAGCATTGGCGGCATCATCATCGATGGCGGCCGTTTTCCGTGGGCGGAGCACAAGGCGCGCTTCCGCCGGTTGAATGAGCCGGAAGTGAGCTACCACGGCGTGATCTACACCGAAGCGCTGGGGCCGGCCGCCTACATCGGCCGCGCGCGGACCGTTCCGCTGCGCAACATGGGCGCGGCGATTTCGCCGTTCAACAGCTTCCTGATCCTGCAGGGACTCGAAACGCTGGGGCTGCGAATGGACCGCCACTGCGAGAACGCGACAGCGGTCGCCCGATATCTGCAGTCGCATGCCAAGGTCGAGTGGGTCAATTACGCGGGGCTGCCGGAGCATTCGAGCCATGGCCTGATACAACGCTACTTCGGCGGCAAGGCGTCCGGGCTGCTCACCTTCGGCGTCAAGGGCGGGCGCGAGGCCGGTGCGCGCTTCCAGGATGCGCTGAAGCTGATCACCCGGCTGGTCAATATCGGCGATGCCAAGTCGCTGGCCTGCCATCCGGCCTCGACCACCCACCGCCAGCTGTCGCCGGACGAACTGAAGCGGGCGGGCGTGTCGGAAGACATGGTCAGACTGTCGATCGGCATCGAGCACATCGACGACATCGTGGACGATCTGGAACAGGCGTTGCAGGCCGTTTGACGACGCTCGGACGGGTGGTTCGATGAATTGTTACACCTTCACATGGCTGTAACAAAGTCTTCATAGACTGCGCAGGTCGCATCGAAAACGACGCCACCTTACGGAGACTACTGATGAACGTACGCAAGATCGCCACCCTGACCGCCGCCCTTGGCGCCCTGTTTGCATCCGGCTCGGCTCTCGCTCAGGCGCTGATCAAGATTGACGGTTCCAGCACCGTATTTCCGGTGACCGAAGCAGTTGCCGAAGAATTCCAGAAGGCCAAGAAGGGCAAGGTTCAAGTCACGGTCGGCATTTCCGGCACCGGCGGCGGTTTCAAGAAGTTCTGCCGCGGCGAAACCGCGATCCAGAATGCGTCGCGCCCGATTCTCGAGAAGGAAATGGCGGATTGCAAGGCCGCCGGCATCAAGTATGTCGAACTGCCGGTCGCCTTCGACGCCCTGACCGTCGTGATGAACCCGAAGAATGCCTTCCTGAAGCAGGCGACGGTTGAAGAGCTGAAGAAGATGTGGGAACCGTCCGCCCAGGGCAAGATCACCAAGTGGAACCAGATCAACCCCGCCTGGCCGGATGCGCCGATGAAGCTGTTCGGCGCGGGCGCCGACTCGGGTACCTTCGATTACTTCACCGAAGCCATCGTCGGCAAGTCCAAGTCCAGCCGCGGCGACTTCACCGCATCGGAAGACGACAATGTGCTGGTGCAGGGCGTGTCGCGCGATGTCAATGCGATCGGCTACTTCGGCTACGCCTACTACGCGGAAAACCAGGACAAGCTGAAGGCGGTTCCCATCGTCAATCCGAAGACCGGCAAGCCGGTTCTGCCGTCGCTCGAAGCCGTGATCGCCGGTGAGTACCAGCCGCTGTCGCGCCCGATCTTCATCTACGTGAATGCGGCTGAAATCAGCCGTCCGGAGATCAAGGAATTCGTCGAGTTCTACCTCAACGAGAGCGAAGAGCTGGTGAAGGAAGTGAAGTACGTACCGCTGACCAAGGCTGACTACAAGCACGCGCTGGACAACTTCACCAAGAAGCGCACCGGTACCGCCTTTGGCGGTGTGGCCGAAGTCGGTGTGACGGTTTCGGAGCTGCTCAAGCGCGATCCGAAGGAATAAAGCAGGCGCAGAAACGCCCCGGGCGCAAGTCCGGGGCTTTTTGCTGTCCAGTCGCCGCAACTGCCTGCGGCCGATAGAATGAGCGCCCCAAATGTCCGCCAACGCCCCGCCTATGCCAGTACCTCTGTCGAGTGCGCCCGATACGGTCAGCGACCGCCTGCGCAAGCGCGCATCCCGTCACGTCAAGGAAAGGCTGATCGAATTCATCCTGTTCGGCGCAGCGTCGATTTCCGTGATCACGACCATTGCCATCGTGTATGTGCTGGTCAGCGAGTCGATGATGCTGTTCGAACATGTGTCGCTGTGGGATTTCCTGACCGACACGCAATGGACGCCGCTGTTCGACGATGCACACTACGGCATCATGGTGCTGCTGTCCGGCACGCTCACCAGTTCCTTTGTCGCCCTGGCGGTCGCCCTGCCGCTGGGCACCATCATCGCGATCTACCTGTCCGAGTTCGCGTCGTTCAGGACGCGCGAAATTGCCAAGCCGTTTCTCGAGCTGCTTGGCGGCGTGCCGACCATCGTCTATGGCTACTTCGCGCTGACGGTGGTGACGCCGATCCTGCAGATGATCTATCCCGAACTGCCCGGCTTCAGCCTGCTGTCGGCCGGTCTGGTCATGGGCATCATGATCATTCCCTACGTCAGCTCACTTTCCGAGGACGCGATGCGCGCGGTGCCGATGAGCCTGCGCGAGGGCTCATACGCAATGGGGGCGACCCGTCTGCAGACC
This sequence comes from Methyloversatilis sp., assembly GCA_016791045.1. Lineage (GTDB taxonomy): Bacteria > Pseudomonadota > Gammaproteobacteria > Burkholderiales > Rhodocyclaceae > Methyloversatilis. The sequence goes on from JAEUNO010000031.1 coordinate 45,370, forward strand.
GCACTGCGCACCGTGGTGCCGGCGGCAACGTCCGGCATCGCTTCGGCCTACATCCTCGGCATTTCGCGGGCGGTCGGCGAAACGATGATTCTTGCCGTCGCCGCCGGCATGCAGCCGAATCTCACACTGAACCCGACCGAACCGGGCGCCACCATCACCTCCTACATCGTGCAGGTTGCGCTCGGCGACCTGCCGCACGGGTCGATCGGCTACCAGACGATCTTTGCCGCCGGCCTGATGCTGATGTTGCTGACCCTGTGCTTCAACCTGCTTGGCTACTACCTGCGCAAGCGCTTCCGTGAGGTGTACTGAGTGATGAATCAACAGGATATCCAGGCCATCCGGGCCATCATCACGCGCCACAAGCGCTGGGACATGCTGTTCGGCCTGCTCGGCCTGCTCGCGCTGATGATTGGCGTGCTCACCTTCACCGCGCTGTTCGCGGACATGGCGATCAAGGGCGCGGAGCGCATCGACTACGATTTCATGACCAACTTCCCGTCGCGCCGCGCTGGCAGTGCCGGCATTCTGTCTGCCTGGGTCGGCACCATTCTGGTCATGCTCGTCACCGCAATGTCTGCCGTGCCGCTCGGCGTCGCCGCCGGCATCTATCTGGAAGAGTACGCACCCAAGAACTGGGTGACCGACATCATCGAAATCAACGTGACCAACCTCGCCGGCGTGCCGTCCATCGTCTATGGCCTGCTGGCCCTAGGCCTGTTCGTCTACAAGTTCGGTTTCGGCCAGAGCGTGCTGTCGGCCGGCCTCACACTGGGGCTGCTGATCCTGCCGGTGGTCATCGTGGCGACCCGGGAATCGATCCGTGCCATCCCCCAGATGGTGCGTGAAGGTTCGTATGCCTGCGGTGCGACGACCTGGCAGACGGTGAAGGATCACATCCTGCCGTATTCGAGCGCCGGCATCCTGACCGGCATCATCATCGGCATGGCGCGTGCAATCGGTGAAACAGCCCCCATCATCACGATCGGCGCATTGACCTTCATCGCGTTCCTGCCGCCGTCACCGATAGGCGAGGTTGCGCCCTTCATCAACTTCGACTGGCTGTTCGCGCCCTTCACGGTGATGCCGATCCAGATGTTCAACTGGACATCGCGTCCGGAAGCCGCCTTCCAGGCCAACGCAGCGGCGGCCGGGTTCGTGCTGGTGCTGATGACGCTGGCGATGAACGGTACTGCAATCTGGCTGCGCTACCGTCTGCGTCGCAACATCAAGTGGTAAGTGGCTCCGCCCCCCTGCATTCAGAGAGATCCGACATGAATACCGTGACCGACGCGAACATCGCCACCAAGGCCGAGGTGCAGAACCTCGATTTCCACTACGGCGCGTTTCATGCCCTGAAGGGCATCAACATGCCGGTACACGAGAAGAAGGTGACGGCACTGATCGGCCCGTCCGGTTGCGGAAAGTCTACGCTGCTGCGCTGCTTCAACCGCATGCACGATCTGTATCCCGGTAACCGCTACGACGGCAAGATCCTGCTGCACCCGGACAACACCAATCTGCTTGACCCGGAAGTCGATCCGATCGAGGTGCGCATGCGCATCAGCATGGTGTTCCAGAAGCCGAATCCGTTTCCCAAGTCGATCTACGAGAATGTCGCCTACGGCCTGCGCGTGCGCGGCGAAAAGCGCCGTTCGGTGATCGACGAGCGGGTCGAGGAAGCGCTGCGCGGCGCGGCGCTGTGGGAAGAGGTCAAGAATCGCCTGAACGAGCTCGGCGCCAATCTGTCCGGCGGACAGCAGCAGCGGCTGTGCATCGCGCGCGCACTGGCGACCGACCCGGAAATCATCCTGTTCGACGAGCCCACGTCGGCGCTTGACCCGATCGCCACCGCAAGCATCGAGGAACTGGTGACCGAGCTGAAGGACAAGGTGACCATCCTCATCGTGACCCACAACATGCAGCAGGCGGCGCGCGTCAGCGACTACACCGCCTACATGTTCATGGGCGAACTGATGGAGTTCGGCCTGACCGACCAGATATTCATCAAGCCGCAACGCAAGGAAACCGAGGACTACATCACCGGTCGATTCGGCTGACCTTCAGCCGTCCGACGTGCGAACCCCGGATTTTTGCGCGGCCATGCGCTAGAATCCGGGGTTTTGCTTTTGGCAGGTGACTGTGGCGGCGATGCGAAGACTGGTCGTAGGCAACTGGAAGATGCATGGCTCGAAGGCGGTCAACACCGAACTGCTCAAGGCCTTGCGCGATGCACCGGCCCCGGGTTTCCCGGTGGCGGTCTGCGTGCCATTCCCCTATCTGCACCAGGCAGCTGACCTGCTTTCGGGGTCTTCAGTCCGCTGGGGTGCCCAGAACCTGAGCGAGCACGTGAAATACGGTGCCTACACGGGTGAAGTGTCGGGCGCGATGCTGGCGGATTTCGACTGTCGCTACGTGCTCGTGGGTCATTCCGAACGTCGCGCACTTTACGGCGAGAGCGATGCGCTGGTCGCGGTGAAGACAGAAGCCGCGCTGGCATCCGGTCTGGTTCCGGTTCTGTGCGTGGGCGAAACGCTGGACGAGCGCGAACGTGGCGTGACCGAATCGGTGGTCGAGCGGCAGCTGACGGCGGTGCATCAGCGCATCGGAAGCGAGGCCCTGGCGCGCTGCGTGATTGCCTACGAACCCGTATGGGCCATCGGTACCGGCGTGACCGCCACGCCGGCGCAGGCGCAGGCAGTACACGCCTTCATTCGTGCGCACCTTGGCACGCTGTGCGGTGCAGCGGTCGCGGCGCACACATCGATTCTTTATGGCGGCAGTGTCAAGCCGCAAAACGCAGCCGAACTTTTCAGCCAGTCTGACATTGACGGCGGTCTTATTGGCGGCGCGGCGCTGGTGGCGGGGGACTTCCTCGCCATCGTTGCAGCTGCTGCTGCATCCTGAGGTGATTTGATGGGCATCGTTTTTTCAGTCGTACTTTCGATCCACGTTCTGGTCGGCATTGCCGTGATCGTTCTTGTGCTGCTGCAGCATGGCAAGGGCGCCGACATGGGTGCCGCGTTCGGCGGTGGTGCATCGGGCAGCCTGTTCGGCTCGTCGGGTTCGGCCAACTTCCTCAGTCGTGCCACCGGCGCGCTGGCGGCCGTGTTCTTCTGCACCAGTCTCGCGCTGAGCTACATCGCGACCAATCAGCCGCGCTCCGGCGCCAGTTCGGTCATCGACGCCGCCAAGAGTGTGACGGTGCCTGCGGTGCCGGCTGCGCCTCAGGCCCCGGAGGCGCAGAATCCCGATTCGAAGGCCGCCGATATCCCCAAGTAGGTCTCGGCTGCTGTGAAACGCGCTATACTCCGCGCGTTTCACGCTGCAGTGCAACGTGATGCAGGGTCCATCCGGCCCTGTGTCGATGCCGGCCCCGGACTACTCACCGTGTCGCCGGAACAGTTATTACGCATGAACAACCCGTCATGTTGATCGAATATTTCCCGGTCCTGCTGTTCATCCTGATCGGTGTCGCCTTCGGTTTCGTGCCGATGCTCGCCGGCAAGCTCGTCGGACCCAGTCGTCCCGACCCCGAAAAGCTATCCCCCTACGAATGTGGCTTCGAGGCGTTCGAAGATACGCGGATGAAGTTCGACGTCCGCTATTACCTCGTGGCCATCCTGTTCATCCTGTTCGACCTTGAAATCGCCTTCCTCTTTCCGTGGGCCATCGTGCTCGAAGAGATCGGCATGTTCGGTTTCGTGGCGATGATGATCTTCCTCGGCATCCTCGTTGTGGGGTTTGTCTACGAATGGAAGAAGGGCGCACTAGACTGGGAATGAAGGCGCAGGCTGTTCCCCCGGTACTTGCAGTTTTTTCGACGGATTGAGCGATGAGCATTGAAGGTGTACTGCAGGAAGGCTTCGTCACGACGCAGCTGGACAAGCTGATCAACTGGACGCGCACGGGCTCGCTGTGGCCGATGACCTTCGGCCTGGCCTGTTGTGCCGTCGAGATGATGCAGGCCGGTGCGTCGCGCTATGACCTTGATCGCTTCGGCATCGTGTTCCGTCCCAGCCCGCGCCAGTCCGATCTGATGATCGTTGCCGGCACGCTGTGCAACAAGATGGCGCCGGCCCTGCGTCGTGTGTACGACCAGATGCCCGAGCCGCGTTGGGTACTGTCGATGGGATCGTGCGCCAACGGCGGCGGTTACTACCATTATTCCTACTCCGTGGTGCGCGGCTGTGATCGCATCGTGCCGGTGGATGTCTATGTGCCGGGCTGTCCTCCGACAGCCGAGGCGTTGATTTACGGTCTGGTGCAGCTGCAGAACAAGATTCGTCGCACCAGCACGATCGCGCGTTGAACATCATGAGCTCTCGGCTTGAATCCCTGCGCGAGGCATTGCTCGCGCAGTTCGGCGAACGCCTCCGGACAACGACGTCCGCGCTTGGCGAACTCACACTGGAAGTCGGTTCCGCCGACTATCACGACATGGCGCTCGCGTTGCGCGACCACGCGGACGTGCCGTTCGAACAGCTGATCGACCTGTGCGGCATCGACTACTCGACGCATGCGACACGCTCTTCGGGTGCGCGCTACGCGGTGGTGTGCCACCTGATGTCGGTTGCGTCCAACCTGCGCCTGCGCCTGCGCGTGCTGATCCAGGACGACGATTTTCCGGTCATCGCGTCTGTGAACGACGTCTGGCCCGCGGCCAACTGGTTCGAGCGTGAGGCGTTCGACCTGTTCGGCATCATGTTCACCGGCCATGGCGACCTGCGCCGCCTGCTGACCGACTACGGCTTCGTCGGCCATCCGTTCCGCAAGGATTTCCCGATTTCCGGTCACGTCGAAATGCGCTATGACCCGGACCAGAAGCGCGTCATCTATCAGCCGGTCAGCATCGCACCGCGCGAAGTCACGCCGCGCGTCGTGCGCGAAGAGAACTACGGGGACGTCGGTCATGGCTGAAATCCGCAACTACACGATGAACTTCGGGCCGCAGCATCCGGCGGCCCACGGTGTGCTGCGTCTGGTGCTCGAACTCGACGGCGAAGTCGTCCAGCGCGCCGATCCGCATATCGGCCTGTTGCATCGCGGCACCGAAAAGCTGGCCGAGACCCGCACCTGGATCCAGAGCGTGCCGTACATGGACCGGCTCGACTACGTGTCGATGATGTGCAACGAGCATGCCTACTGCATGGCGATCGAGAAGCTGCTGCAGCTCGAGGTGCCGGAACGTGCGCAGTACATCCGCGTCATGTTCGACGAAATCACGCGCATCCTTAACCATCTGCTGTGGCTGGGCGCGCATGCGCTCGACGTCGGCGCGATGACGGTGTTCCTGTATGCCTTCCGCGAACGCGAAGACCTGATGGACGCCTACGAGGCCGTGTCCGGCGCGCGTCTGCATGCCGCCTACTATCGGCCGGGCGGCGTCTATCGCGATCTGCCCGATTCGATGCCGCAATACGAGCTGAACAAGTTCAAGAATGCCGACGCCATCAAGCGGCTGAACGAGAATCGTAGCGGTTCGATGCTCGATTTCCTGCAGGATTTCACCGAGCGCTTCCCGCGCTACGTCGATGAGTACGAAACGCTGCTGACCGACAACCGCATCTGGAAGCAGCGCCTGGTCGACATCGGCATCGTGACGCCCGAGCGCGCCAAGGCGCTCGGCTTCACCGGCCCGATGCTGCGCGGTTCGGGCATCGCGTGGGATCTGCGCAAGAAGCAGCCGTATGAAGTGTACGACCGCATGGATTTCGACATCCCGATCGGCACCAATGGCGACAGCTACGACCGCTATCTGGTGCGCATCGAGGAAATGCGCCAGTCCAATCGCATCATCCGCCAGTGCATCGACTGGCTGCGCGTCAATCCCGGCCCGGTCATCACCGACAACCACAAGGTGGCGCCGCCGTCGCGCGAAGCGATGAAGGGCAATATGGAAGAGCTGATCCACCACTTCAAGTTGTTCACCGAAGGCATCCATGTGCCGGAAGGCGAGTGCTATGCGGCGGTGGAGCACCCGAAGGGCGAGTTCGGCATCTATGCGGTGTCCGACGGCGCGAACAAGCCCTACCGGCTGAAGATTCGCGCCCCCGGTTTTGCGCATCTGGCCGCGATGGATGAAATGTCGCGCGGCCACATGATTTCCGACGTGGTCGCCATCATCGGCACGATGGACATCGTGTTCGGCGAGATTGACCGGTAAGAGATCGATGAGTGATCGATGAGCATGGACAGAATGACTTTCACGCTGACTGAAGCGTCGTGCGCGGCGATCGACCGCGAAGTCGCGAAGTATCCCGAAGGCCAGGCCATTTCGGCCGTCATGGCCGGCCTGCGCATTGCGCAGGAACAGAACGGCTGGCTGTCGCCGGACGCGATCGAGGCGGTGGCGCAGCACCTGCGCATTCCGCCGATGGCGGCGATGGAGGTGGCGACCTTCTACAACATGTACGACGTGAAGCCGGTCGGCCGCTGGAAGGTCACCGTCTGCACCAATCTGCCCTGTGCGCTGTCGGGCGGCGAGCAGGCGGCCGAGTACGTGCAGGAAAAGCTCGGCATCGGTTTCAACGAAACCACGCCCGACGGCCGTTTCACGCTGAAGGAAGGCGAGTGCATGGGCGTCTGCGGTGACGCCCCGGCCATCATCGTCAACAACACGCGTCTGTGCAGCTGGATGACCCGCGAACGCATCGACGCCCTGCTGGACGAACTCAAATGAATGCCGCGACCGAACTGCCCGTGATCCTGCTTGCAGGGCTGGATGGCGACCGGACCTGGGGTCTGGCCGACTACGTGAAGCGCGGCGGCTACGCCGCCCTGCGCAAGATCCTCGAAACCGGCATGACGCAGGAACAGGTCATTGCAGAGGTCAAGAAATCCGACCTGCGCGGCCGCGGCGGTGCAGGTTTCCCGACCGGCCTGAAGTGGAGCTTCATGCCGCGCCAGTTCCCGATGGACAAGTACGTCGTGTGCAATTCCGACGAAGGCGAACCGGGTACGTTCAAGGACCGCGACCTGCTGCGCTACAACCCGCACATGGTCATCGAGGGCATGATCATCGCCGGTTACGCGATGGGTTGCAGCCGCGGCTACAACTACATCCACGGCGAAGTGTGGACGCTGTACACCCGCTTCGAGGAGGCGCTGGCCGAAGCGCGCGCCGCGGGTTTCCTCGGCAGGAACATCATGGGCAGGGGCTTCGATTTCGAGCTTTTCGCCCACCATGGCTGGGGCGCCTACATCTGCGGCGAAGAAACCGCATTACTCGAATCGATCGAAGGCAAGAAGGGCCAGCCGCGCTTCAAGCCGCCGTTCCCGGCCAGTCACGGCCTGTACGGCAAGCCGACGACGATCAACAACACGGAAACCTTCGCGGCCATCCCGTGGATCATCGCCCATGGCGGCGAACAGTTCCTCGCGCTGGGCAAGCCGAACAACGGCGGCACCAAGATCTTCTCGGTGTCCGGCCACGTCAATCGTCCGGGCGTGTATGAAATTCCGCTCGGCACGCCGTTCGCCGCGCTGCTCGACATGTGCGGCGGCATGCGCGGCGGGCGCAAGCTCAAGGCGGTCATCCCGGGCGGCTCGTCGGCACCGGTGCTGCCGGCCGACGTCATGATGGACTGCACGATGGACTACGACGCCATCGCCAAGGCCGGTTCGATGCTGGGTTCAGGCGCGGTCATCGTGATCGACGAAAGCGCCTGCATGGTGAAGTCGCTCGAGCGCCTGTCCTATTTCTATCACGAGGAATCGTGCGGCCAATGCACGCCGTGCCGTGAAGGTACCGGCTGGCTGTACCGCATGGTGCATCGCATCGAGCACGGTCAGGGCCGTCCGGACGACCTCGATGTACTCGACAACGTCGCCACCAACATCGCCGGCCGCACCATCTGTGCGCTGGGCGACGCGGCGGCGCTGCCGGTCAAGAGCTTCATCAAGCACTTCCGCTCCGAGTTCGAATATCACATCGAACACAAGCGCTGCCTCGTCCCGGTCGACGTGCAGCGCGAAGGCAGCCGTATCTACGTGGACCACGCAGCATGCTAGAGATCGAAATCGACGGCCAGAAGCTGGAAGTGCCGGACGGCAGTACGGTGATGGACGCCGCCAACCGCCTGGGCGTGCACATCCCGCATTTCTGCTATCACAAGAAGCTGTCCATCGCCGCCAACTGCCGCATGTGTCTGGTGCAGGTCGAACGCGCGCCCAAGCCGCTGCCGGCGTGTGCCACGCCGGTCACCAATGGCATGAAGGTGCAGACGCATTCGGATCAGGCCATCACCGCGCAGAAAGGCGTGATGGAGTTCCTGCTGATCAACCACCCGCTCGATTGCCCGATCTGCGATCAGGGCGGCGAGTGCCAGCTGCAGGATCTGGCGGTCGGCTACGGTGCCTCGGCATCGCGCTATCAGGAAGAAAAGCGCGTCGTGTTCAACAAGAACCTCGGCCCGCTCATTTCGACCGACATGACGCGCTGCATCCACTGCACGCGCTGCGTCCGCTTCGGTCAGGAAATCGCCGGCGTCATGGAACTGGGCATGGCGAACCGCGGCGAGCATTCGGAAATCATGGCCTTCGTCGGCCACACCGTCGACTCCGAGCTGTCCGGCAACATGATCGACCTGTGCCCGGTCGGTGCGCTGACCTCCAAGCCGTTCCGCTACTCCGCCCGCACCTGGGAACTGTCCCGTCGCAAGACCGTAAGTCCGCATGACAGCCTCGGCAGCAATCTGGTGGTGCAGGTCAAGCACGATCAGGTCATGCGCGTGCTGCCGCTGGAGAACGAAGAGGTCAACGAGTGCTGGATTTCCGATCGCGACCGCTTCTCGTATGAGGCGCTGAACAGCGATCAGCGTCTGACCAGGCCGATGATCAAGCAGGACGGGCAATGGCTTGAAGTCGACTGGCAGACCGCGCTCGAATACGTCGCCAACGGGCTGCGTCGCGTGGCGCGCGACCATGGCGCCGGCAAGATCGGCGTGCTGGCCGCGCCGTATTCGACCACCGAAGAACTGTATCTCGCGGGCCAGCTGGCACGCGGGCTGGGTGGCAACATCGATCACCGCCTGCGTCAGAGTGACTTTTCGCTCGACGGCAAGCTGTCCGGCGCACCGTGGCTGGGCATGAAGATCGCCGACGTGTCGAAGCTCGACGCAGCCCTGGTGGTCGGCAGCTTCCTGCGCAAGGATCACCCGCTGATCGCCCAGCGTCTGCGTCAGGCCGCACGCCACGGCACCAGGGTCAGCGCGCTGGGAGTCGACGGCAGCGACTGGCTGATGACATTGCACGAACGCATCACCGTTGCGCCGGCTGCGATGGCGGCCGAACTGGCCGCGCTCGTACGCGCCGCAGCGCAGATCCGCAGCGTTGCCGTACCCGCAGGCGTCGACGCCGGTCCGGTGACGGATGTCGGGCTGCGCATTGCGCAAAGCCTCATCGATGAAGGCGAGGGCGGTCGCGCGATCTTCCTCGGCTCGGTCGTGCAACAGGCGGGCAATGCCGCCGCGCTGCACGCGCTGGCGCAGACACTGGCAGACATTACCGGCGCACGTTTCGGTTATCTGGTCGAGGCGGCCAACAGCGTCGGCGCCCAGGTGGTGGGCGCGCAGTCGGGCCTGAATGCGCGCGACATGCTCGCGTCCGGCCCGCGCGCCGTGGTGCTGCTCAATGCCGAGCCGGAACTCGATTCCGCGAATCCGCCCGCGGCACTTGCCGCGCTGCAGGCAGCGGATACGGTGATCGTGATGTCGCCGTTCAGGACCGGTCTGGATTACGCCGACTGCCTGCTGCCGATTTCGCCCTTTACCGAAACCTCCGGCACCTATGTGAGCTGCGAAGGCCGCATCCAGAGCTTCCATGCCGTCGTGCGCCCCAAGGGTGACACGCGTCCGGCGTGGAAGGTGCTGCGTGTGCTCGGCAGCCTGCTCGAATTGCCGGGCTTCGATTTCGATACGTCCGAAGCCGTGCGTGACAAGGCGCTGTCCGGTGCAAGCGGCTGGCTGCCCGACGCGGCGCTGGGCAATGTGGCGACCGGCGTCAATCTGGCGAGCACCGCGTCGCCGGACGGGCTGCAGCGCGTTGCCGACTTCCCGATCTACCGCAATGACGCCACGGTGCGTCGCGCGCCGGCGCTTGCTGCAGCGCGTGACTCGGCTGCGCCGGTTGCCCGCATGCACAGCGCGACGGCTGCGCAGTTCGGTCTGGCGGCCGGCAAGCGGGTCCGTCTGCGCGGAGCGGCGTCGTCCTGCGAACTGGATCTGGCACTCGATGACACGGTGCCTGCGGACTGCGTCCGCGTGGCGGCCGGCTGGCCGCAGACGGCGGCACTGGGCAGCCTGAACGGCACCCTGACCGCGGAGGCCGTGTAATGGATGCGCTGCTGCAACCCGTGCAGGACCTGCTCGGCGCCGCCTGGCTGCCGGTATGGACAGTGGTCAAGATCTTCGCGATCATCCTGCCGCTGCTCGGCTGCGTCGCCTACCTGACGCTGGCCGAGCGCAAGATCATCGGCTGGATGCAGGTACGCAATGGCCCGAACCGCGTCACCTTCTTCGGCATCAAGTTTCTCGGCGGTCTGGCGCAGCCGATCGCCGACGGCCTGAAGCTGCTGTTCAAGGAAATCGTGCTGCCGTCGGCGTCGAGCAAGATGTTGTTCGTGCTGGCACCGGTACTCGCCCTCGCGCCTTCGCTGGCCGCGTGGGCGGTGATTCCGTTCAGCGAAGGTCTGGTGCTGGCCGACATCAATGCCGGTCTGCTGTACATCATGGCCATCACGTCGATGGGGGTGTACGGCGTCATCATCGCCGGCTGGGCGTCGAATTCGAAGTACGCCTTCCTCGGCAGCCTGCGTTCCGCCGCGCAGATCGTCAGCTACGAAATCGCGATGGGCTTCGCGCTGGTGACCGTGCTGATGGTGTCGCAGAGCCTGAACCTGTCCGACATCGTGCGCGGGCAGGGCGAGGGCATGTTCGCCAACATGGGTGTCGGCGTGCTGTCGTGGAACTGGCTGCCGCTGCTGCCGATGTTCGTCGTGTATTTCATCGCCGGCGTGGCGGAAACGAATCGCTCACCATTCGACGTCGTCGAGGGCGAGTCGGAAATCGTCGCTGGTCACATGATCGAGTACTCGGGCATGGCGTTCGCGCTGTTCTTCCTGGCCGAGTACGCGAACATGATCCTGATCGCCTGCCTCACGTCGATCATGTTCCTGGGCGGCTGGCTGTCGCCGGTGGGTTTCCTGCCGGACGGCATCTTCTGGCTTGCCGCCAAGACCTCGCTCTGCCTGTTCTTCTTCCTGTGGCTGCGCGCGACGTTTCCGCGCTATCGCTACGACCAGATCATGCGTCTGGGCTGGAAGGTGTTCATTCCCGTCACCATCGTGTGGCTCGTGTTCATCGGCGGCTGGATGATGTCTCCACTGTCGATCTGGAAGTGAAGGACGCGTCATGGGATCGATGAAAGACATGTTTGGCGGTCTGATGCTGACCGAACTGCTGAAAGGCATGGCGCTGACCGGCCGGCACCTGTTCGCACGCAAGATCACCATCCAGTTTCCGGAAGAGAAGACGCCGCAGTCGCCGCGTTTCCGCGGTCTGCACGCGCTGCGCCGCTACCCGAACGGTGAAGAGCGCTGCATCGCGTGCAAGCTGTGCGAAGCGGTGTGCCCGGCAATGGCCATCACGATCGAATCCGATCAGCGCGACGACGGCACGCGTCGGACCACGCGTTACGACATCGATCTGACCAAATGCATCTTCTGCGGCTTCTGCGAAGAAGCCTGTCCGGTCGACGCCATCGTCGAAACCCGCGTGCTCGAGTACCACGGCGAGAAGCGTGGCGACCTGTACTACACCAAGCAGATGCTGCTCGCGGTCGGTGACCGCTACGAAGGCCAGATCGCCAGCGACAGGGAAGCGGATTCGAAATACCGCTGATGGGTGCCGGTCCGTGCGGTGCGCGGGCGGTGCTTCAGGGAACGGACAAGAACGACATATATAGATGATGGATTTCCATACTGCAGTCTTCTACTTTCTCGCCACGATTCTGGTGCTGGCGTCGTTGCGCGTGATCACCGCGCGCAACCCGGTGCATGCGGCGCTCTACCTCGTGCTGGCGTTCTTCACGGCGGGTGGCGTGTGGATGCTGCTGCGCGCCGAGTTTCTCGCCATCGCGCTGGTGCTGGTCTATGTCGGGGCGGTGATGGTGCTGTTCCTGTTCGTCGTGATGATGCTGGACATCAACATCGAACGTCTGCGCGAAGGTTTCTGGGCGAATCTGGTGCCCGGCCTGATCGTGGCCGGCCTGATGCTCGCCGAAATGGTGGCCGTGCTCGGTGCGCGCTACTTCTCGGCGGCGGGTGCGCCGGCGCCGGAAGCCCCGGCGGCCGACTACAGCAACACCAAGGAACTGGGCCGCCTGATCTACACCGAGTACGTGTATCCGTTCGAGCTGGCGGCGGTCATCCTGCTGGTGGCCATCATTGCCGCCATTGCGCTGACGATGCGCAAGCGCAAGGACACCAAGTTCCAGGACCCGGCGAAGCAGATCGCGGTGCGTCGCGAAGACCGCGTACGGCTGGTGTCGATGCCGGCCGAAAAAGACTGAGACAAGAAGCGCACGACATGACATCACTGCTCTCCCTATCGCTGTCCCACTTCCTCGTGCTGGGCGCGCTGCTGTTCGCGATCAGCGTCGTCGGCATCTTCCTGAACCGGAAAAATCTCATCGTGCTGCTGATGGCGATCGAACTGATGCTGCTGGCGGTGAACATGAATTTCGTCGCTTTTTCGCATTATCTGGGCGACCCGTCCGGCCAGATCTTCGTTTTCTTCATCCTCACCGTAGCCGCCGCGGAATCCGCGATCGGGCTGGCCATCCTCGTGGTGCTGTTCCGCAACCTGAACACCATCCACGTCGATGATCTCGACAGCCTGAAAGGTTGAGCGACATGACCTCGATGCAAAAGCTCTATCTGCTCGTCCCGCTCGCACCGCTGATCGGCGCGATCATCGCCGGCCTGTTTTGCCGTGTCATCCCGCGCTGGGTCGCGCACAGCGTCACCATCCTCGGCGTAGCCGTGTCGCTGGTGGCGTCGTGGGTCATCTTCCAGGACGTGCAGGCCGGCAACAGTTTCAACGGTGCGCTCTACACCTGGGCGACCAGCGGCAGCCTGACGATGGAAATCGGTTTCCAGATCGACAAGCTCACCGTGATGATGATGCTGGTCGTCAATTTCGTGTCGCTGATGGTGCACCTCTACACCATCGGCTACATGGCGGAAGACCCCGGCTACAACCGTTTCTTCTCCTACATTTCGCTGTTCACCTTCTCGATGCTGATGCTCGTCATGAGCAACAACTTCGTGCAGCTGTTCTTCGGCTGGGAGGCGGTCGGTCTGGTGTCCTACCTGCTGATTGGTTTCTGGTTCAAGCGCCCGACCGCGATCTACGCCAACCTGAAGGCCTTCCTCGTGAACCGCGTCGGAGACTTCGGTTTCCTGCTGGGCATCGGTCTGATCGCTGCGTATGCCGGCACGCTCAATTACGCCGAAGTGTTCGCCAAGCGCGAGGAACTGGTCGCGATGACGGTGGCCGGCACGGACTGGCCGCTGCTGACCGCGGTCTGCATCTGCCTGTTCATCGGCGCGATGGGCAAGTCGGCGCAGGTTCCCCTGCATGTGTGGCTGCCGGATTCGATGGAAGGCCCGACGCCGATCTCGGCCCTGATCCACGCCGCGACGATGGTGACGGCCGGCATCTTCATGGTGACCCGCATGTCGCCGCTGTTCGAACTGTCCGAGACCGCACTGTCCTTCGTGCTGGTGATCGGCGCGACGACCGCGCTGTTCATGGGCTTCCTCGGCATCATCCAGAACGACATCAAGCGTGTCGTCGCCTATTCGACGCTGTCTCAGCTCGGCTACATGACGGTGGCGCTGGGCGTGTCGGCCTACTCGGCGGCGGTGTTCCACCTGATGACGCACGCCTTCTTCAAGGCACTGCTGTTCCTCGGCGCCGGCTCGGTCATCATGGGCATGCACCACGACCAGGACATGCGCAACATGGGCGGCCTGTGGAAATACATGCCGATCACCTGGTTCACGTCGCTGCTCGGTTCGCTCGCGCTGATCGGAGTGCCCTTCCTGTCCGGCTTCTACTCGAAGGATTCGATCATCGAGGCGGTGCATTTCTCGACCATCCCCGGCGCGGGCTACGCCTACTTCTGCGTCGTTGCCGGTGTGTTCGTGACCGCCTTCTATTCTTTCCGGATGTACTTCCGCGTGTTCCACGGCCCGGAAAACTTCGGCAAGGCGCACCACGACCATTACGATGCGCCGGCCCACGATGCGAAGGCGGCCCACGCGGCACACGATGATCACGCCCATGCGGCACACGGTGACGATCACGCGGCGCACGACGACGACCATGCCGATGAACACCACGGTCTGGCACCGGGCGAGAAGCCGCACGAGTCCCCCTGGGTGGTCTGGCTGCCGCTGGTGCTGCTGGCGATCCCGTCGGTAGGCATCGGTTTCTGGACGGTGCAGCCCATGCTGTTCGGCGACTGGTTCTCCGGTGTCGTCGAAGTGCTGCCGCAGCACGACACACTGGCCGAACTCGGCCACCACTTCACCACCGCAACCGGCATGGCCCTGCATGGCGTGACTGCGCTGCCGTTCTGGCTGGCGTTGGGTGGCGTGGTGCTGGCCTGGATCATGTACATCGCGATGCCGTCGCTGCCGGGCCGCGTCGCGCCGCTCTTCCGCCCGATCAACACGCTGCTCGAAAACAAGTACTACTTCGACAAATTCAACGAAGTGGTGTTTGCCGGCGGCGCACGTGCGCTCGGCCGCGGCCTGTGGTCCGCCGGTGATCGCGCAGTGATCGACGGCGTGCTGGTCAATGGTTCCGCTTCGGCCGTCGGCGCGTTTGCGCGCATGGCGCGCGGCATCCAGACCGGTTACATCTACCGCTACGCTTTTGCAATGGTGATCGGCGTCTGCCTGTTGCTGCTGTGGAGGCTGGGCTTCAAGTGATGGGGTGCGGGCGGCGCAGTTGCCGCCTGCTGCGTGCGATTCAAGGGAGTGCTTCTGCACAGCGGGCCAGACCGGTCGTTGAGCAAGCCAGACAAATAAAGAAATGACCGATATTCCCCTTCTCAGTCTCGCCATCTGGTTGCCGATTGCCGGTGGCCTGCTGGTGCTGGCCAGCGGCGATGGCCGCAACGTCGCGTTCTCGAAGCTGATTGCGCTGGTGACCGCGATCTTCGGCTTCCTGATCACGATTCCGCTCTACACCGGGTTCGATCCGTCGAGTGCGTCGATGCAGTTCGTCGAACTGATGCCGTGGGTGCGCGACTACAACATCAACTATCACCTCGGCGTCGATGGCATTTCGATGCCCTTCGTCATCCTGAACAGCTTCATCACGCTGCTGGTGATCATGGCGGGCTGGCAGGTGATCGAAACCAAGGTGTCGCAGTACAACGCGGCCTTCCTGATCATGTCGGGTCTGCTGAACGGCATCTTCTCGTCGCTCGACGGCATCCTGTTCTATGTGTTCTTCGAATCGTCGCTGATTCCGCTCTATCTGGTGATCGGCATCTGGGGCGGCAAGAACCGCGTCTACGCCGCGTTCAAGTTCTTCCTCTACACGTTGCTCGGCTCGCTGCTGATGCTGATCGCGCTGCTCTACCTGTTCCACAAGAGCGGCAGTTTCGCCATCCTCGACTGGCACCGCGAGCCACTGGCGATGGCGGCGCAGTCGCTGATCTTCTGGGCCTTCTTCGCGAGCTTCGCGGTGAAGGTGCCGATGTGGCCGGTGCATACCTGGCTGCCGGACGCCCACGTCGAGGCACCGACCGGCGGTTCGGCGGTGCTGGCGGCGATCGGCCTGAAGCTCGGCGCCTACGGTTTCCTGCGCTTCTCGCTGCCCATCGTGCCGGACGCGGCGACCCATTTCGCGCCGATCGTCATCGGCCTGTCACTGATCGCGGTGATCTACATCGGCCTGGTCGCGCTGGCGCAGACCGACATGAAGAAGCTGGTGGCGTACTCGTCGATTTCGCACATGGGTTTCGTTACGCTGGGCTTCTTCATCTTCAATCCGCTCGGCATCGAAGGCGCGCTGGTGCAGATGATTTCCCACGGCTTCGTGTCGGCTGCGATGTTCCTGTGCATCGGCGTGCTGTACGACCGCATGCACACCCGCAACATCGGTGACTACGGCGGCGTGGTGAACACCATGCCCAAGTTTGCGGCCTTCTTCCTGCTGTTCGCGATGGCCAACGCCGGCCTGCCGGCGACGTCCGGTTTCGTCGGCGAATTCATGGTCGTGCTCGGCGCACTGCAGTTCAACTTCTGGACCGGTTTTGCCGCCGCGACCACGTTGATCCTGGGCGCGGCCTACACGCTGTGGATGTACAAGCGCGTCATCTTCGGCGCGGTCGCCAACAGCCATGTTGCCGAACTGAAGGACATCAACGCCCGCGAAATGCTGATCCTCGGCGTTCTTGCCGCATGCACCCTGGCCATGGGCATCTGGCCGCAACCGGTGACTGAAATCATGCACGCGACCGTGAACCAGCTGCTGGGACACGTTGCCGTTGGCAAGCTCTGACGGACACACAGAATGAACTTCCCACTGCCTGACCTCTATCCCGCATCGGCCGAAATCTTCGTGCTGGTGATGGCCTGCGTCGTGTTGCTCGCCGAC
Source organism: Methyloversatilis sp. (assembly GCA_016791045.1). Taxonomy (GTDB): domain Bacteria; phylum Pseudomonadota; class Gammaproteobacteria; order Burkholderiales; family Rhodocyclaceae; genus Methyloversatilis. Next base: position 62,049 of record JAEUNO010000031.1, read on the forward strand.
CTGTTCAAGTCCGAGCGCCAGAACTGGCTGCCCTACATCCTCACGCTGAGCACGCTGGTCGGCGCCTTCGTCATCCAGGTCGCGACAGCCGGCGCGGACACGACGCTGACCTTCAGCGGCATGTTCGTCGACGATCGACTGTCCGACGTGCTGAAGAGCTGCCTGTATCTGACGGTGTTCGCAGTCGTCATCTACAGCCGTGGCTACCTCGAAGTGCGCGGCATGGAACGCGGCGAGTACTACCTGCTCGTGCTGTTCGCCACGCTGGGCATGCAGGTGATGATTTCGGCCAATCACTTCCTGACGCTCTATCTCGGCCTCGAACTGCTGTCGCTCGCGCTGTATGCGCTGGTGGCGCTCGACCGCGACTCCGCGCGGTCGACCGAAGCGGCGATGAAGTATTTCGTGCTCGGCGCGCTGGCTTCGGGCCTGCTGCTGTACGGCATGTCGATGGTGTATGGCGCGACCGGCACGCTCGAAATTTCGGCCATCGCGCGCAAGCTGTCCGACCCGACCACCAATATGGAAGTGCTCCGCTTCGGCCTCGTGTTCCTGGTCGCCGGCCTCGCGTTCAAGATCGGCGCCGTGCCGTTCCACATGTGGATTCCCGACGTCTATCACGGCGCGCCGACGCCGATCACGCTGCTGATCGGTTCGGCACCCAAGCTGGCCGGTTTCGCGATGGCGATCCGCCTGCTGGTCGACGGACTGCCGACGCTGGCCGATGAATGGCAGCAGATGCTGATGCTGCTGGCGGTGCTGTCGATCGCGCTCGGCAACATCGTCGCCATCGCGCAGACCAATCTGAAGCGCATGCTGGCCTATTCGACCATTTCGCACATGGGCTTCATGCTGCTCGGTCTGGTCAGCGGCGTCATCGAACTGCGCGCGTCCGGTGACATTCACCTGTCGTACGCCTTCGGCAGCGCGATGTTCTACACCATCGCCTATGTGCTGATGAGCGCCGCCGCCTTCGGCGTGCTGCTGCTGCTGACCCGTGCCGGGGTCGAAGCCGAGGAACTGGACGACCTGAAGGGACTGAACAAGCGCAGCCCGTGGTTCGCCGCGGTGATGATGATGGTCATGTTCTCGATGGCCGGCATCCCTTTCTTCATCGGCTTCTTCGCCAAGCTGGCCGTGCTGCAGGCGGTCGTCGCAGCGGGTTATCTGTACGTCGCCGTGTTCGCGGTGATGATGTCGCTGATCGGTGCCTATTTCTACCTGCGCGTCGTCAAGCTGATGTACTTCGATGCGCCGCAGGATGAAGCACCCATCGTGGCATCGACCGAAATGCGCGCGCTGCTGTCGGTCAATGCACTCGCGATCGCACTGATCGGCCTGATGCCGCAGTCCTTGCTGTCGCTGTGTGCCTCTGCCCTGGGGCAGACGCTGAAGTAATGAAGGATCCCCTGATCGAAACCACGGTGGACAGTCGTCAGGTTTACGACGGCGTGCTGCTGAAGGTTTATCAGGATCAGGTGGCGCTGCCGGATGGCACGCAGGCGGTGCGCGAATACATCCGCCACCCCGGTGCGGTGGTGATCATCGCGGTGCTGCCGGACGGCAACATGCTGTTCGAACGCCAGTTCCGCTACGGCCCGCGGCGCACCTTCATCGAATTTCCCGCCGGCAAGATCGATCCGGGCGAGCCGCCTGAAAAGACGGCCGTGCGCGAACTGCGCGAGGAAACCGGTTACGAAGCCGACGAATGGACGCATCTGGGCACGATGCATCCGTGCATCGGCTACTCGGACGAACGGATAGAAATTTTCCTCGCGCGTGGTCTGCGCCATGTCGGCGCCAATCTCGACGCAGGCGAGTTCCTCGAGGTACTTCCACTGTCGCTCGAAGCCGCGATGTCCGCCGTCTGGCGCGGCGAGCTGACGGATGCCAAGACGCTGTCGGCCCTGATCTGGGCACAGCGGGTGTTCCGGCAGGGGTTCTGAGTTCAGAACCCGTCGACGGGCGTCGGTACGACGCTGCCGACGGCAAGGCGCACCATCATCGCGTCGGCAATGCGAGATATCGGCTGATCCTGACAGTGCGCCAGAAAGGCGCTTGCCGCACCCAGTCCCGGAATCTCGAGGTCGGGCGACACTTCCAGCAGCGGCAGCAGCACGAAGGCACGCAGGTGCGCGCGCGGATGCGGCACGTTCAGCGTGTCGGTGCTGATCTGCCGGTCGTCGTACAGCAGAACGTCCAGATCGAGGGTGCGCGGCGCGTTCAGGAACTCGCGCACGCGACCGTGTGTACGTTCGATGCCGAGCAGCGCGTCCAGCAGCGCCTGCGGTTCGAGCGTGGTGCGTACGCGCGCAATGGCGTTGATGAAGTCGGGCTGGTTGTCGTAACCGATGGGCGCTGTGCGGTACAGCGACGAGCGGCGCTCCAGCGTGATGCCGGGCGTGGCGGCGATTTCATCGAAGGCGGCCAGTACCTGCGCTTCCGGATCGGCGAGATTGCTGCCCAGACCGATGTGGGCAATGCTGTCGCGGCTCATGGCGTGTTCTTTTCAGGTTCAACGGATCGACGGACTTTAGCACCGCTGCCGCTGCCGCCCGGCGGGCTCGCCCGCGGCGACAACGGGCTGCTACGGCCCCGGGGCGTTGCAGTCATCGCGCGGATCAGCCTGCCACCGAACAGGCGCACCCGCGCGGTGGGTGTCACACCCGCGAGCGCATCAGGCGCGCCTTTTCGCGCTCCCAGTCGCGTTCCTTCTCGGTTTCGCGCTTGTCGAACTGCTTCTTGCCCTTGGCCAGTCCGATTTCCAGCTTGATGCGGCCGCGGGTGTAGTGCAGGTTGAGCGGCACCAGCGTGTAGCCGGCACGCTCGACCAGCCCGATCAGCTTGCTGATCTGTTCGGCGTGCAGCAGCAGCTTGCGGCTGCGCGTCGCGTCCGGATGAATATGGGTCGAGGCGGACAGCAGCGGCGACACATGCATGCCGATCACGAACACCTCTTCGCCCTTCAGCACGACATAGGCTTCCTTCAGCTGCGTGCGGCCGGCGCGGATGGCCTTGACCTCCCAGCCTTCCAGCACCAGCCCGGCCTCGAAGCGTTCTTCGATGAAGTAGTCGTGAAACGCTTTCTTGTTCTCGGCGATGCTCATGTCGGGTAACCGTTGACCGGGGGAATTGCTGCGGTGGCTTGAACGAGAGGCTGCGCGAGAGATCGCTGCACAGCTAGAATTGCGATTTTACCTTCTGAAGACATGGCCGAAGTCCGAAAAACCGTGCTCATCGAGCGCAGCGCGGAACAGATGTTCAGGCTGGTCGACGGCGTCGAGCATTACCCCGAGTTCCTGCCCTGGTGCGGTGGCAGTGAAGTCATCGAACGCACCGACACGCTGACGCGCGCGCGTATCGACATCAACTACCACGGCGTGAAGGCGCATTTCGCGACCGCCAACGCCAAGGTGTTCCCGCACAGCATGACCATACGACTCGTCGAAGGTCCGTTCAAGTCGCTCGACGGCACCTGGGCCTTCACGCAACTCGGAGATGTGGCGTGCAAGATCGAATTCAACCTGCGATACGAATTTTCCAGCCGGCTGATCGAAAAGGTGGTCGGCCCCGTGTTCAGCCACATCGCGAACACCTTCGTCGAGGCATTCGTGAAGCAGGCCGACCGCATCTACGGCAAGGTGGCCTGACGTGAGTGCGAGCATCCAGGTCCAAGTTGTCTATGCCTTGCCCGCGCGGCAGGACATCGTGACCATAGAATTGCCCGAAGGAGCCACCGCCGTGCAGGCGGTCGAAGCGTCCGGTCTGCTGCAGAAGTATCCGGACATCGATCTCGCGCGCAACAAGCTCGGGGTGTTCGCGAAGCTGGTCAAGCCGGATCAGGTGCTGCGCGACCGTGACCGGGTGGAAATCTACCGCGCGCTGATAGCCGATCCCAAGGAAGTGCGCCGTCAGCGTGCAGCCGAAGGCAAGGTGCTGAAGAAGGGCGGTGGCGAGCGGAGCGGAGAGGCTGAAACGGCAGCCTGAGCGCGTCGGACGACCTTTGCCGCTACTTGCACCACTCCGACACTGACTGCTGCGCGTCGGCGATTTCCGTCGCCCGCGTCGCGTCGTCGATGAACTCGCGTTCGCCCTGAGCGTTGTAGCGCACGATCCGCTGACCGGACTGCAGTGCCGCAAGCTTGTTGCGCGCCCGCGTGCAGTTGGCGTCGGCTTTTTCCTTCTCTGCCCTTTCCTTGGCCGCCTTGGCTTCTTCGGCGGCTGCCGCTTCACGCCGCTGCTGGAAGCCCTGGAGCTTGTCCTGCAGGTCGCTGTTCGGTGCGTCAGCGGCGGGTGGCGCGACCTTGATGTCCTTGCGGATGGCTTTCGCGCCGGGCGGCGGGCTGTCCGAAAACACCGGATTGCCGTTTGCGTCCTTGTACTGATAAACCTGCGCGGTCGCGAGCAGCGGCAGACACGCCAGGGCGATGAACGCCAGTCGAAGATACACGTCAGAAACTCCTGCCCGAAATGCGTGAGGGTACTGCAGCGATCGCCTCCGCGCCTGCTGCAGCCAGCCGCGTCGAGCGGCGTATAATACGTTTTTGACAGATTGGAAAGTAGTCATGCGTGTTATCCAGAAGGCGCTGACCTTCGATGATGTGCTGCTCGTACCGGCACATTCGAGTGTTCTGCCACGCGATGTAAGCCTCAGTACCCGTATTTCCCGCAATATCCACGTCAATCTACCCCTGCTGTCCGCTGCGATGGACACCGTCAGCGAAGCGCGTCTTGCGATTGCGCTGGCCCAGGAAGGCGGTCTCGGCATCATTCACAAGAACATGACGGCAAAAATGCAGGCCGCTGAAGTGTCGAAGGTGAAACGGTTCGAAGCCGGTGTGCTGAAGGATCCGATCACCATCTCTCCCGACATGACGGTTCGCGAGCTGCTCGGGTTGACACGCAGTCACCGGATTTCCGGTTTTCCGGTGCTCGACGGCCCTCGCGTGGTCGGCATCGTGACCAACCGCGACCTGCGTTTCGAAACCAATCTCGACCAGCCGGTCGCGCGCATCATGACGCCGCGCGAGCGGCTCATCTTCGTGCATGAAGGCGCCTCGCTCGACGAAGCGCGCACCCTGATGCACCGCAACCGCCTCGAACGCGTGCTGGTGCTCGGCGAAAACGACACGCTGCGCGGCCTGATCACGGTCAAGGACATGCTGAAGTCGACCGAACACCCGCTGGCCGCGAAAGATCCGCACGGACGGCTGCGCGTCGGCGCGGCCATCGGCGTCGGCGAAGGCACCGAAGAACGCGCTGCGGCGCTTGCCGAAGCCGGCGTCGATGTGATCGTCGTCGATACCGCGCACGGCCATTCGCAAGGCGTGCTCGACCGTGTGCGCTGGGTCAAGCGCACCTTTCCGCATCTGGATGTGATCGGCGGCAACATCGCCACGGCCGATGCGGCTCGCGCACTGGTCGACGCGGGTGCCGACGGCGTCAAGGTCGGCATCGGTCCGGGCTCGATCTGCACCACGCGCATCGTGGCCGGGGTCGGTGTGCCGCAGATCACCGCGATCGACAACGTCGCGACCGCGCTGGCCGCGACCGACGTGCCGATGATCGCCGACGGCGGCATCCGCTTTTCGGGCGACATCGCCAAGGCAGTCGCCGCCGGCGCCAACGCCGTCATGCTGGGCGGCCTGCTGGCCGGCACCGAAGAGGCGCCGGGCGAGATCGAACTGTTCCAGGGCCGTTCGTACAAGTCCTACCGCGGCATGGGTTCGCTGGGCGCGATGCAGCAGGGTGCGGCCGACCGCTACTTCCAGGATCCGGCGTCGAATGCCGACAAACTGGTGCCCGAAGGCGTAGAAGGTCGTGTGCCGTACAAGGGCCCGGTGGTCAATGTGATCACCCAGCTGATGGGCGGCCTGCGCGCATCGATGGGCTATTGCGGCTGCTCGACGGTGGACCAGATGCGCAGCACCGCGCAGTTCGTCGAAATCACGTCGGCCGGCATCCGCGAGTCGCATGTGCACGACGTGCAGATCACCAAGGAAGCGCCGAACTACCACGTTGAATGAGACTCAAGCTGCAAGATGAAAGATGCAAGGCGCGCCTTGCATCGTGAGCAGCATCAGTTCCCGGCGGGTCGCTTGACCCGCCGTTTTTTCTTTAATCTTGTCACTTGAATCTTGCGTCTGGTCTGAAATGCACAACAAGATCCTCATCCTCGATTTCGGCTCGCAGGTCACCCAGCTGATTGCGCGCCGCGTGCGCGAGGCGCATGTCTATTGCGAAATCCATCCGGCCGATGTCAGTGACGACTTCGTGCGCGGCTTCGGCGCGCAGGGCGTCATCCTGTCCGGCAGCCACATGTCGGCCTACGAGGAAGAAACCGACCGTGCGCCGCAGGCGGTGTTCGAACTGGGTGTGCCGGTGCTGGGCATCTGCTACGGCATGCAGACGATGGCGCAGCAGCTGGGCGGGCGCGTCGAGGCGGGCACGGTGCGCGAATTCGGCTACGCCGAAGTGCGCGCGCGCGGCCACACGAAGCTGCTCGACGGCATCGAGGATTTCCGTACCGAGCAGGGCCACGGCATGCTCAAGGTGTGGATGAGCCACGGTGACAAGGTGACCGAGCTGCCGCCCGGCTTCAAGCTGATGGCGTCGACCGACAGCTGCCCGATCGCCGGCATGGCCGACGAGGCGCGCCGCTTCTATGGCGTGCAGTTCCACCCCGAAGTGACGCACACCGCGCGCGGCGCCGACATCCTGCGCAAGTTCGTCCTCGACGTCTGCGGCTGCGCCGCCGACTGGATCATGGGCGACTACATCGAAGAGGCGGTTGCGCGCATCCGCGAACAGGTCGGCGACGAGGAGGTCATCCTCGGCCTGTCCGGCGGCGTCGATTCATCGGTCGCGGCGGCGCTGATCCACCGCGCCATCGGCGACCAGCTTACCTGCGTGTTCGTCGATCACGGCCTGCTGCGCCTGAACGAGGGGCAGATGGTGATGGACATGTTCGTCGGCCGCCTGCACGCACGGGTGATCCACGTCGATGCGTCCGACCAGTTCCTCGGTCACCTGAAGGGCGTCAGCGATCCGGAAGCCAAGCGCAAGATCATCGGCCGCGAATTCGTCGAGGTGTTCAAGGCCGAGGCGGCGAAACTGAAAGCGGGCGGCAACGGCCACAAGGGCGCGTCCTTCCTCGCCCAGGGCACCATCTACCCGGACGTGATCGAGTCCGGCGGCGCCAAGAGCAAGAAGGCGACGGTGATCAAGTCGCACCACAACGTCGGCGGCCTGCCGGAAAAGCTCGGCCTCAAGCTTCTCGAGCCGCTGCGCGAACTGTTCAAGGACGAAGTGCGCGAACTGGGCGTGGCCCTCGGCCTGCCGCGCGACATGGTGTATCGCCACCCCTTCCCCGGCCCGGGCCTGGGCGTGCGCATCCTCGGCGAAATCCACCGCGAGTACGCCGACCTGCTGCGCCGCGCCGACGCCATCTTCATCGAAGAACTGCGCAACACCCTCGACCCGGCCAGCGGCAAGAGCTGGTACGACCTCACCAGCCAGGCTTTCGCCGTGTTCCTGCCGGTGAAGTCGGTCGGCGTCATGGGCGACGGCCGCACCTACGAGTGGGTCGTCGCACTGCGCGCCGTGCAGACGCAGGACTTCATGACCGCCCATTGGGCCGAACTGCCGCACAGCCTGCTCGGTCGCACCAGCAACCGCATCATCAACGAGGTGCGCGGCATCAATCGGGTGGTGTATGACATATCGGGTAAGCCGCCGGCGACGATTGAGTGGGAGTGATTCAAGTGTCCCCAGCAGATTTCGTTTGTCCACTGAACGTCGATATGACATCCTGATTAACAAGGGTCATCTTGTCAGCATTTGCTGTGGATTATCGAAGGGCAGTGCTCCGATCTGGCGGCATGGCCATTCATGTTTGATCGGAGAGCTCGCGATACAGTCACGGCGAAGATAGCTGTCGACCACCATCTGGGGTAACACCATGAGCTCGCGTAATTCGGCGCTCCTGTATCGACGATTGACCGTGTTTTTGGTCCGAATTTCAACACAAGCTGCTTAGCCAAATTCCGCGCCACTCATATGGCGATCTCAAGCACGCCAGCTTCGGTTAGAAGCTGATAGAGCTCAGCTACATTGTTTCGCTCTCCGCGTTGTTTGCAGAAGGCGAAGATGGCGCGTTGTTTCGCCCGAGAGAGGGCGACGAAAAAAGCGGCGACGCCTTCGGGGTCGCCGGGGGTGTGGGCCCACCAAGCCCGGTCGTCTAGGCCAACGAAGATGATGGTGTCGTATTCGAGCCCCTTGCTCTTATGGACGGTCATCATCGGAATCTGATTGACCCCCTCGAACGCATCTAGGCAGGCCGTCCAGTTCGGGGCGCCATCGGCGGAAGCGAAAAAGTGGAGGCAAAGCGCTTCAACAATGATCTGGAGCTGGTCGCCAACGCCATATTCGGCATAGGTCCGTGCGATCGCATCGAGATCCAGATACTCGAAAACCCGTCTGACGAAATCGAGGGCGCTTTGCCGCGACGGGGCGGTGGCCGCCATGTCGGTGCGCAGGGCCGCGAGGAATGCGGTGAGGTCCGCCTCGACCTTGGCTGCGCGCGCATCATCGTCTTGCCCGGTAGCGCGCAGCGTCAGGAAAGAAGACGAGACCAGCTGCCATGCGGCCGGAGCGCGGCGTGTCGCACCCAGACGGAAGATCGCAATCGCGAGCCGGCTCAGGTCATCGGAAAGCAAATCCTGAAGCGAGGTCTTGCCGAGGGCACGGCTCTCGTTACGAATCCGCAGACCGTGAGCGGCGAAGGCTCCAGCGAGTTCGTGCTCATAATCATCGGATTTCTGCTTCACGAGGAGCGCGTAGTCGCGCGGCGCCCTGCTGCGGGTGGCCATGTCGTTGGCGGTCCATTGCGCTAGGTGGGCGGCTTCCGACGCCATGGTCTGGCTGGACCAAACCTGAGCCACGTCGCCATCGACTTGGCGCACGGTCTGGGCGACCGTTTGCATGGTGTTCGGATCGAGGGCGCGTGCGACGACATGCTGGATCGCGACCAAGTCGGGCGAGGAACGGAAGTTGAAGAGGAGAGGGAAGCGGGCGCCTCCGAAATCCGCCTGCAGCCGCTGAAAGGCGTCCTGGCGCGCGCCGGCGAAGACCATGATCCGCTGCTTGTCGTCGCCGACGCCAGTGATGATGGTCTGCCCGCCAGAGAACGCCGAATGAAGGAAGTCGTATTGCGCGTAGGTCGTGTCCTGGAATTCGTCGACGAAGACGAAGGGGTAGGTGGCAACGAGCGCGCGGCGGATGTGAGGGTTGGCGCGGAGCAGCAGCTCGGCGAGGCGGTTGATGCCGACGAAGGTGATGGCAGAAGTTTGCCCCGGACGCAGTTGCGTTGCCCACCAGCGGGCGATCGTGAACTCGGCGGCGTTCTGGGGCGCGATAGGCCCCATCGGCAGGCGGTAGCTGCCGACAATCTTGGGCTCGAAGTCGCTTGCGCTGTAGCCGGCGATCTCGGCCTGCCATTCCGGCGGCGCACTTAGGCGAGCGAGAGTCAGGAAGTCTTCGATCGCCTTGCGCTTTGGGAAGGCGATTTCGTAGGGCCGGGTCGGCCGCCAGTCTTGGGGTATGGCGTTGAGAAAGCGATCGACCAGGCTCTTGGTGAAGGCATCAAAAGTGACCGACACGAACCGGTTGGCGAACTCTGGCGGGCACCGCTGGCGGACGCGCGACGCGAGATTGTTGGCCGCGTCTGTTTTGAACGAAATCGCCAGCACGCGGTGCGGCGCTCTGCAGAGGCCTGTCTCAAGCAGATAGTCGGCGCGTTGGGCCAAAAACTCGGTCTTGCCGGCGCCGGGGCCTGCGACCACGCACGCCGAGCCGGCGTGGCGCAGGGCATTCCACGCCGCCGGTTCAAGATCGTCGATGCCGCTGGGGCGCCAGTCCTCTGGACGAATAAGCCGCATGATCAGAAACCTGCGGGCGGCGGCGGCGTCAGGCGAGCGACGATCGAGTTCAGAAGAGCACGCAGTTCTTCAGGGGCGCCGACTGCAAGCGCGGCCGAGTCTTGCGCGCTCAACACCCTGACGTGGGTGCTTGGCTTGCCGCGCCCCAGGAACAGATAGCGATGCCAGCGTATCAAGGTGTCCTGGTCGGCGGCATACAGGTGAGCTTGGCCGTCTTCGCCGAGAACCGCCGTGCGCGGTTCGCCGAGGAGCGACGGTCCTTGACGACCGGGTTCAATGACTTGGTAGGCCAGCGGAAAGGCCTTCAGCATCGAATAGTCGAGGTCCAGCGGCGTGCAGAAGAAGACGTTGAACTGACGCAGCCAGTTCATCCAGTTTGTGAGAGACACCGTGTCCGCGACCGGTAAGGCATCGAAGGCCACGAGGTTCGCCGTCGGGCCAAGCGGGTCGAGGTGCTGTCCGAAAATGGCCTGAGGGGTGACGTTGTTTGCGAGCAGTTGCGTACAGGCGGTCTTGATACGCCCCCATCCGCCACCAGCTCGACCCCAGTCGAGATCCAGCAGGGTGGCATGGGGAATGTCGAGATCGGTCAGCAGTCGCCAGAGGTGGTTCACATGGCGACCGCCCAACGGAACGACCGCGACGAAGGATCGGTCGATGTCGAGGCCCATCGCTTCGGCTAGACGCGGAAGTACGACCTCTTCAGATGCCCCTTCCCCAAGCACGACGAAGCGGGCGAAATAGAGCTCGGGATAGGTGCGCACGGCCTCGCGGATGAATTTGGATGCCTCCTCCTCGCCAACGGGGAGTTTGATCGGGCGGACTCGGGCCGTTCGATGATGCGGGTCGAGCCGGAAATGCCGGACTTGGGTCGGATCCACCCGTGCGAGGATGCTCGGGGAATGGCTGGAAACAACGGCCTGCGCCTGCGGCGACCTCGTCAAATCCTGGATTTGCCGGACGATGCGGGAGAGATAGAACGGAGCGAGATTGTTTTCGGGCTCTTCGATCGCGATAAGCGTGAGCGCTGGCAACGGTACGCCGATTGCTTGGAAACCGGCCCCGGCGGGATCGGCCACGATCCTCGCTTCAACATCCAATGTCGCCGCGGTCATGGCTAGATGAAAGAGCGACCTCTGACCGTCGCTCAGGTCATCCAGGGCTCGCTCCCGTCCGGCCTCGTCAGGACGGAAAACCACCTCAACCTTCCTGATGAAATGCTCGAACCGCAGATCGAGCGGGCGGAATACCGGCGTCGTGTCGGTCCCGGCGGTGTAAACCTCCTGCCACCGCCGCGTCACGGCTGCGGCAATCACGTCGACGGCCGGCTCCCCGGCGAAAGCGCCGTTCAACGTAGCGCCGGCATTCGTGAACGTGTCCCGCACCCCCTGCGACCAGTTGATGGCGCGCCACAATCTACCGCGCAGAAAGGCCGTTACTTGGGAGGCGCCGTCCCGCGTCGCCGGCACGTAGATCATTTGGATCCGCGCCCGGTCGGTCGCTTTCATCTCGGTGCATTCGGCTTCGGTGAACGGCCCGAAAGTTCTGACCGCCCAGTATTTCTGTTCAATCGCTCCGTCGAGCGATCCGTCATCGGTCCAGGTGGCTTCGAGACGCAGGCGGCATTTCAGCTTGCCGCCCTCTTCAGCGGCCATCTGATGGAAGAATTCCGATATCGCCGCGCCGCCGACGCCGTCGGCGTCCAGTTCCGGAAAGGCGATGATCGCCTCCAGTACGAAGCTTCGCTGCAGCGGGGGGACAAGCTCAGTGGAAGGGACATGGAAATCTTGGCGCCGAAGGCGTCGCTGATCGCCGGTCACGCCGAAGAGCCGCTGCAGGCCCTGCATTAGGGCCGTCTTTCCCGCGCCATTCACGCCAACGAAGGTGGTGAGGCCGGAGGTGAAGTCGACGCTTGTCGCTTCAGGGCCGAAGCAGCGGAAATTCGTCAGACTGAGCCGCTCAATAAACATTTTGCCGACCTCCCCTTATTAGTGGCCGATCGCGTCAAGTTTCCCTTGATTTGCAGTCGCGGCTTTCCATGATTTCGTTACTTATACTTCATGGATCAGTACAAGGCGCGCTGAAGCTTCAAAAATCGAGTGGCCCCAGAGCGGACGCCTTCCTCAAGCGTTTGTCGCGACCGCTGGCGGCTTCGAAAATAGCGCGTGGCGAAGTTCTATCTGTGATCCGGTTGGGCGGGTGTGCCTTGTTCGGAAGCGCTCAATCGTTTCGATCGCGACAAGCGGTGTAGGTCCCTCAGCGAGCGCTAGAGGGACATGGCCGCCGATGGCGTCGGCAATCCGTGAACTGGCGAAGGGCACGTCGCTGTCGAGCACGTAACCGAGCATGCACCCCACAGGCAGCTGCTCGGCATACTGCTCGGTGAGAAAACGCATCATGCCTTGGGTGACGTACACTGTAGCCAGGGAACTGCGGCTTCCGCCGTTGATCACGTTGAGCCGCTTGCACTCATAGGCGAGGTATCGCTCCCGATCCCAGTCGAAGAGCACGGCGATGTCGATGATGCCCTTGCTGTATTTCAACCCGTCAGCCGCTAGGCCGAACGGCTCGAATTGGTACTCTACCCAATGGCATAACCGACGCACAACGACGTCCTTGGCGAGGCGATCGACGAGGTTGATGGTGATGTCATCTTCCTCTGGCTGTTCGGGAAGAACGGCCATGCACTCTGGCCACGCTGCCGCGATCCTTTCCAGGAAGCGATCGTCAAACGAAACGAAGTTGTCGACCCATCCCTGTACATCACCGATCAGCATCAATCCGCGCCCCGCTGTTGGGGCGCGGCGGCAGCTTGCTGGAGGTCAAGCGCTATTCCATCGGCATCGGCGAGCGCCGTGGAGCGCAGCCAGAAGCGCATCTGCATAGGCTTGATGAGGTAGAGGCAGTCCCCGACGAAAACGCGCAGATCCGGCATGAGCTGGAAGTTACCGTTGAGGGGCCTGTGGATGTGCGCTGCAAGCTGCTCGAGTACGTCGCTGAGTTCGCCGGCCGCATCTTCGGCATAGTCTTCATGGCCGCCCAGATGCAGGCGCAGGATCGCCAGATCAGCGCCGCGCGCGACAAGGCGCGCATCGATCTTCTTGCCTTTGAACCAGTCCGCGAGGCTCGCCGACAATGTGCGCGCGTACTGAGTGCGTTGCGGTTCGTCAGGCGCGCCCCAGAGTTTCGGGAAGTGGCCTTCATGGGGCTGAAGCGCAGGAAGGATCGCCTCGACAGTGTCGTCGATTAGCGCGACCTCATCGGGAGACAGGCAAAAATATCGATACGCGAGCCGATCGATCTTCCGAAGCATATCGCTGTCATCGACCTGCATCGAAAACGGCTCGTTGGAGCGTTCGCGTGCGTCGTCCACAATCGCGATCAGCTCAAGGGCCGCTTGGACTGCTGCGGCTTGATCCGGGACATCGTCGGGCAATGGGAACGGCATGCGGAGCAGGTCGGCCTGCTGGACTTCGGGTCGATCCGACCCGAACGAAGCGGTGCCATGAAAAGCGTACCAGACCGCGATGCGACTATTGAGTATCGCGGTCAGGAGCTTGGCACGGTCGCTCTCGCCCTCCGGCACCACTATCGCCTGGAAGATATGCTGGAAGGTCAGTGGCTGATCGCAATAGGCGGCGCGAAGACGGTTCTGCGATGTCTCGACCCCACGCGGGATAAGGATCCGCGAGCCATCGAACCCGGCCTCGAACCCGCGACGACGAACCGTCGACGATGCGGCTGGCATTAAACCTTCCACAGTTTGGGCTAGGCGTGAGTAGGCCGCAATGGGTAGGTCCGGCAGTCGGCCGACATACGCGCTTTCGAGTGGAGGCGCATCGCTATCGCTGTCTTCATTGAAGGGCTGATAGCCTTGCCCGATCACCCAGCGATCGCCTGGCTCTTCGCGGCGACGGCTTAGGCCGCCAAAATCATTGACGAAGGCCTCTAGCTTGGGAAGCCGTGCGAGGTAGCCGAAAAGTTTGGCGTCCGGTTCGCGCATCCAAAGGCGCTGCTTGAAGATGAGCGGGTTATCGAGAACCGCGCCCACCCCGAGCGAGGCCTTGTCCGCGCTGCTCAGCGTGATGACACGCTTGATGCGCAGGTTGAGGTCGGCCTTCGGCGCCCAGTAGTCGAAGCGATACGGGAAATTACCCGCATTCGCGCTGCCGTAGATGATCAGAGCTGTGGGGCGATGGGCTTTCTCGAAAAGCTGAAAGCGAAGGTCGGCGAAGTTGATGACGCGGCGGACTTGGGATTTCCGGAAGAACGCATCACGCGCTTCGACCGTCTTTTGGGCGTGGTTATGCAAAAATCCCATCGCCGGCAGCAGGAACGCGATCAGTCCGCCGTCGGCGAGATGCGACAGCGCTTTCCAGCTGAATGCCCAGGCGTCCTCACCACCGGGCATGGGATGGCCGGCTTTTTTGCTCCACTGCACAGACGAACGTGCCGGACCGCGGCGGCTGGTCCATGGCGGATTGCCGATGATGACCTCGTATCGGGCGCCGTCAGGTGACACTTCGAAAAAGTCGCGGCAGACGAGGTTTTTGCCCCAAAGTTCCGGGAGGAGTTTCCCCCGAGTGATGAGCTTGCGGATGTCGCGTGGCGACACCTCTTCGAGCAAGGCGACGTAGAGCGAAAACACGGCGACCCGAACGGCGCCGCCATTTAAATCCCAGCCATGGATTTGGCTCAGCAAGGACAGCAGCGTTTTCCATGAAATCGTCTGCGTCTTGTGCTTGGCGCGCCAGTGTTCGCAGAGCCGCTGGAACGAGCGGACGAGGAAAACGCCTGAACCGCAGGCAGGGTCGAGGAAGTTTCCTGTCGTCCTTGTCGCATCTGGCAACATCTCCCACGCTTGGGAAACGACCGTGTCGGCGAGGAACATAGGCGTGTAGTAAGCGCCGTTGGCGCGGCGTTCGGTCTCGCGTTCACCCAGGAACCGATCGTAGACGGCGCTGACGAGCTCGATCGGGATATAGCGGAAGTCATAGCCCCAGAACCGCTGCTGCCCGGAACGCGCCATTTCTTCACGGCCTGACCTGAACTGCGCCAGGATCGTAAGATGGGCAGGCGTGACTTCTGGCGCCTCGCCCGTAGCCTCGAAGGAGCACGGCGCGACGAACAGATCGCCGTTGAAATCCGCGTGGAGGGTTAGGAAGAAGGACCGAAAGAGATTGACGTCGCCGGTTTCCAGCAGCGCCGAAAAACTCTCCGCGCTCTTCTCGGAGACGGCGGCAAAGTAGGCGGGCGTTACGATCTCCCGGTCCTCAAGGTAGGCGATAAACATCGCCTGTATGAGCAGGGCCTGGGCCGCATCGGGAGCGAGCGCGGCCTTTTGCAGGAGATCATGGGACGCATTCAGATTGTCGAGGAGAACCTGATCGATGCGTTCTTTCGGGGGGAAAAACTCGCCGTAGTCCTTCCAGAGACGTCCGGATTCCGCGCCGTAGATAAGGTTCTGAAACCGCAGCGCTTCGGTCGTCAGGCTGAGGCTATCAATGAGGCAGCGGGCCTCAAAGGCGTCGCCTGGATCGCTAAGTGGAGTGCGAGCGAGCGAAAACGCTCTGAGCGTATCTTCGGCAATGACTAGCAACAGGCTCGCGAGGCCCTGATTCCACAGCGCGCCGTGAAGGTCGATTATTGCGGCACGATCATACTGATCGGCTTTCAGGATCGCGACAGTTGGAACGCCCTGGACGCAGAAGATCGCTGATACGCCCATTTCTGTTAGGGCGGCTCGGATGGCCGGCGCGTGTGGCACGTCGCTGACGGCCTCGGAGGACTCGTAGAGTTCAGGCGAGCGCCGATGTGTGAGCCCCAAACGGTCTTTCCACTCCGGCGCCAATGCGGATGCTAGGGTGGTGGTCATGCTCGTCTTCCACGTCGTTCGGTTTGCGGGCCGACCGCTGTGGGGGGAAACTGCAGATAGCCTTGAGCGAGATCCGCCTCGGTAGCCGTAAGCGCCGACTGCAGGCGCGACACGATGGGTCCACAAGGAACGCATAGGGTGGTGGCTTCGGGCGACGGACGCGTAGAGGTGCCAGCGTCAACGAGACGGATGCTATCGGCTTCGATTAGGGCAACGCAGGTTTCCAGCGAGAGCCAAGATTTGCCGCGACACTCCCGGAACAGTTGATCGAAACGGCCACCAACCGTGCCAACGCGGACGCCGAAATCTCTGACCAGTTCGGCCACGATCGCCATCGCGACGACGTCCCCAGGTGTGAAGCTTGGAGCGTGACCCTTATGCGCAGCCAAGGCCGGAATGGCATCCCGCCACGTTCGCAGGGCATCCACCGAAATGGAAAGCAGCTCACGAATCTGACTTTGGGTATAGCGCATTAGGTCAGCTTAGCTGGGTTGTGCCTCCACATCAACACGGGGTCGACCCCGTGTCTGAATTGCCCGGGTATCGCCGAGGCTCGCTGGGTTAAGTCTGGGCGCCACCGATATGCCGCGTATGGTTTATTTTCGTTATAAAAAGATCACTATGAGTGATCTTTTTCGCCATTGGCCAAACCTTCAGGCATTGGCGAAAGTTCATAAAGTCTGTATTTTGAGCACCATGAGTGATCAAAAATCAGGAAAACTGAACTGCCTGCTGGCCGAACTGAGCGACACGCGCCTGATTTCAAGTCGCTGGCTGCGGGTACATGGCTACTCCAACAGCCTCGTCGCGCGCTATGTGAGCAGCGGCTGGCTGGTATCGCCGGTACGTGGCGTCTACCTGCGCAAGAGCGGCCATCTGCAGTGGGAGGGTGTGGTTCGCAGCCTGCAGGTCGGGGAGGGGATACCGCTGCATGTCGGCGGCCGCTTCGCGCTGAGCCTGCAAGGGCACGAGCACTACCTGCGTCTGGGTGACGCCGGAACAATCACGCTGTATGGGCCGGCGCGACCACCGGGTTGGCTCGGCAAGCTGCCGTTGGCGCAGCGTTTCGAGTTCATGGGCAAGGGGGCGTTCGATCTGCCGCCCGTGTCGTTCGCAGCGGAAGTGTCCGACGAGACGCTGTCCGGGCAAGGGCTGGCGTGGCATCAGGCTGCACCGGGTACCGATGCCCTCGTCTGCTCTACGCCCGAGCGGGCCATGCTGGAACTGTGCGAAGGCATCGCGGATGCAACGTCGGTCTACGAGGCCGATGCGCTGATGCAGGCCATGACTACGCTGCGGCCGCAGCGGGTTGGCCTGCTGCTGCGCCACTGCCGCAGCATCAAGGCCAAGCGGGTGTTTCTGGCGCTGGCCGAGCGCCATCGGCATGCGTGGCGGCCGCATGTGCCGCTGGAGGGCGTCGATCTGGGCCGGGGAAAGCGCGCGCTGGTGCCTGGCGGTCGCCTGCATCCGACCTACCAGATCACCTTGCCGGGAGATCTCGATGAACACCTGGCTTGATCGGTGGGACCGGCGCTATACCGACCGGGTCCGGTTGCTGGTCGAAATCCTGCCGATGCTGGCGCAGGAGCCGCGCTTCGCGCTCAAGGGCGGCACGGCCATCAATCTGTTCGAGCACGACCTGCCGCGGTTGTCGGTAGATATTGATCTGGCCTGGTTGCCGGTGAATGACTATGTCGAAGACGCAACGCTGATCGCCCAAGCGCTCGGGCGGCTGGCCGACAGTCTGCGCGCCCGGCTCCCCGCACGCGGCGGATCGAAGCCTACTGGAAGAAGCGCTGGCCCGGATCGTCGGCGCCAGATGAGGCGAGCGTCCAGGTCTTCCGAAAACGATGTGGCGGCACACCGAAATGCACGCACCAGCGTAGTCTTGGGTGTCGCCTGACCGGCGCACGTTTCTTTCACCCCATTGGGACATCGCACCATGCTGAAGGACAAGACCGCACTCGTCACCGGCTCCACCTCGGGCATCGGGCTGGGCATCGCTCACGGACTCGCCGCGCAGGGCGCCAACGTGATCCTCCACGGCTTCGGCGATCCGGCGGCCATGGCCCGTCTGAAGGACGAACTGGCCGAACGCCACGGTGTTCGGGTCGGCTACGACGGTGCAGACATGCGCCGGCCCGAAGCGATCGAGGCCATGATGGCCGGGGCGCTGGCGGAATTCGGCTGCATCGACCTGCTGATCAACAATGCGGGCATCCAGCATGTGGCGCCGGTGGACGAATTTCCGGTCGAACAGTGGGAGGCCATCCTCGCGATCAACCTGACAGCCGTCTTCCACACCACGCGGCTCGCGCTGCCGGCCATGAAGCGCCGGGGCTTCGGCCGCATCGTCAATATCGCCTCCGCCCATGCGCTGGTGGCGAGTCCCTACAAATCGGCCTATGTCGCTGCGAAGCACGGCGTGGCCGGGCTCACCAAGTCGGTGGCGCTCGAAGTGGCCGAAGCGGGTATCACGGTCAACGCAGTCGCCCCGGGTTACGTGCGGACCCCGCTGATCGACGCGCAGATCCCGGACACCGCCAGGGCACGCGGCATCACGGCCGAGGCCGTCGTCCGCGACGTGCTGCTGGCCGCACAGCCGACCAGGAAGTTCGTGACGGTCGAGCAGGTGGCTGCGCTGACGTGCTTCCTGTGCAGCGACGACGCCGCCTCGATCACCGGCGCTGTGTTGCCGGTGGATGGCGGCTGGACTGCGCACTGAGCGCTCGGTACAGGCGTTGCTCTGGTGACGCTGCCGTGCGACAGCGTCACCAGAGCAACGCGAAATGCAAACCCGGCCTGTGTGCCGCGTCCCGGTTTGGCGCTAACTCATGCGTAAGGCGGGCCGCGACCGCGTGCGCCACGTGCCGGTACCCCACAGCGTCATCAATCCCGCCAGCAGCATGGCCCAGGTGCCCGGCTCCGGGATCGGCGCCGTGACGGCCGGGTTGGTCAGCAGGCCGGCGTCGCCCGACAGCGCATACCCCTGCGGCAGCAGGATGCTCAGCGTGCCGGTATTGAAGCCATCGACCGCGCCCCACGACTGGCTGTAATCGAGCGGTCCGCTGACCGGAATCAGCGGCTCGGGTGACACCTGGGTGAACAGATTGGCGATGAGCTGGAAGTTCTGGCCCGGAAGCAGGCTCATGGTCAGCCGCAGTTCGCCCGCCAGATTGTCCATGTCCTGGCTGCCGACCGCATAGCTCGCGCCACCGAAATCCTCGACCACCTGCACGAAGCCCGGCTCGAAGTAGCGCTTGACGGTGCTGCCGGACACATTGACCGCCGCGGCGTCGAGCAGGTCGGTGCGGAAATCCATCGCTGCAGCGTATTCGACATTGGTGAATGCCACCGTCGAAGAGGGCAGGGCGACGGTCAGCGATGCGCCCAGCAGGTGGAAAACATTGCCGCTGTAGGTGTGAAATGCGCCATCGAAGTTGAACACGAAGGTCACATCGACCGCTCCGCCCGCCACATCGCCGACCACCGCCGCGGTGGCCTGCACCTGGCCGAGGGCATTGCCGATCAGGGCATCCGGAATACCCGCCACGCCGCGCGAATCGACTTCACTGAAAACGCGGATGACACCGTCGCCGTCGTTGGCCTCTGATTTCGACACGATGGTGACGCCACCCGCGGACACGAAGGGCGTGCCGTCAAGATTGAGCGACTGCAGACCGCTGCCGAGTACCGTCTGCACCGTACCGGGCGCCGTATCCGGGCCGCGCTGCACCAGCGTTGCGGCACCGGCGGAAATCGGGAAGACAGCCAGCGCGATCAGCAGGCGGGTCAGATGCATGGATGAACGTCGGGATGCCATTGGAAAGCTCCTGTTGTGTGATCGATGCGGGTGGCACAACCCGGCTTTCGGGCACGAGCCGGATGTCTGCGGGCGATGGGCGCCCTGCAGCAAAATGTGCGCCAGGCGTGATAGTCCGCCTTGGTTTTCAAAGCTTTGCGTGCGAGGGAATTTGTAATGCCCTCGAGCAGACTGCCCGCTGTAAAGCGACCCGACACCCTTGCACTCGCCGGCGCGGCCCGGTCCGTGCCGGGTACTTCCATGGAAAGGTCGTCGGCCAGCCGTATCCGGAAAAAATCGAAAACTGCCAGCTTCCCGGCCGATTTCGGGTTGCGTACCGGCGTCGTCGCGGTGCAAGCTAGGTGACCTGTCAAATCATTACGTGTCACATGAGCGAAACAGGTGCGCCGGACGCGACGAGCATATTGATCGTCGACGACATGCCGGAAAACCTAGAAGTGCTGGATGGTCTTCTGCGTGCAGCGGGGTATCGCGTGAAGGCGGCGAACAACGGGCGGTCAGCGCTGCGCCTCGCGCAGGACGCTGAAGCGCCGTCATTGATCCTGCTCGACGTCATGATGCCCGGCATGGATGGCTACGCCGTGCTTGATGCGCTGCGTGCCGATCCAGCCACGAGCGACATCCCGGTCATTTTCGTCACGGCGCTTGCCGGCGCCGGCGACGAAGAAGCGGGGCTGGCGCGCGGGGCGGTCGACTACATCGCCAAACCACTCAAACCGCTGGTCGTGCTGGCGCGTGTGCGCGCCCAGCTGCAGGCCAAGATGGCGCGCGATGTGCTGCGTGACCAGAACACCTGGCTGGAGCAGGAGGTCGCGCGACGGATGGCGGAGAACGACCGCAATCAGGCGGTCAGCATTCGCGCCCTGGCCGAACTGGCTGAAACGCGCGACCAGGAGACCGGCGCGCACATCCTGCGCACGCAGATCTACGTGCGGGTGCTGGCCGAACATCTGGCTGCACATCCGCGCTTCGCATCCATACTGACGCCGACCTACATCGATCTGCTCGCGCGTTCAGCCCCCCTTCATGACATCGGCAAGGTCGGTATTCCAGACCACATCCTGCACAAGCGCGGAAAGCTCGATCCGGCTGAATGGACCGTGATGAAGACCCATGCCCTGCTCGGTGCGCAGGCGATCGAGCGGGCCGAGCGAGACCGCACCGGATCGGGTGAGGGCGAGCCGGTCGGTTTCCTGTCGCTGGCCAAGGAAATCGCGCACTGGCATCACGAGCACTGGGACGGAAGCGGCTACCCGGACGCGCTGGCCGGCGATGCGATCCCGGTGTCCGCCCGCCTGATGGCGCTGGCCGACGTGTTCGATGCGCTGAGCACCTGTCGGGTCTACAAGGCGCCCTTCCCGGCCGACCGGGTGAAGCGCGAAATCATTGCAGGACGCGGCACCCACTTCGATCCGGACGTGGTCGACGCCTTTGTCGCGCGCTACGACGACTTCATCGACATCGCACAGCGCCATGCCGACAGTCACTGACCACGAGGTGGGGCAGAACCTGGCTGTGGCGCGCCAGCGTGGCCGTCGCGACGTGTTCAACGTCGTGCTCGGCTATCTGATCATCTCGGGACTGTGGATACTGCTGTCGGACCAGGCGCTCGAAATGGGCACGCCCGAGGGGCCTGCTCGCACGCGCTTCAGCATCTTCAAGGGATGGTTCTTCGTCACCATCACTGCGCTGGCGCTCTATCTGCTGATGCGCCGCCTGGTCAACCGGACGCTGGACGTTCTCGAACGCGAAATGCGGCTGCAGGCCGAGCGCCGGCAGGCCATGGCGTTGCTGGATTCCTTCGTCAACAGTTCGTCCGACCCGATGTTCGCCAAGGACACGGACGGGCGCTATCTGCTGTTCAATCCCGAATCCTGTCGTCTGCTGAACACGACTGAATCCGCCGTGCTCGGCCGCGATGACCGCTCGGTGCACCCGCCGGCCGAAGCGCAGCAGGTGATGGAGAACGACCGCCGGGTGATGCAGGAGAACCAGGTCATCCGCTTCGAGGAAAGACTGGTCACTGCCGACGGAGAACGTGTTTTCCTCAGTACCAAAGGGCCGATGCACGACGCCGCAGGCCGCGTGATCGGGCTGTATGGCGTGGCACGCGACATCACCGATCGCTTCCGCGCCGAGGCCGCCCTGCGCGAGAGCGAGGCGCGTTTCCGCTCGCTGTTCGAACACTCGCCGGTCGCCTACCAGTCGCTCGATGAAGCAGGGCGTTTCGTCGATGTGAATCCGGTGCTGTGCGAATTGATCGGCTACCCGCCGGAGCAGTTGATCGGCCGGCTTTTCAGTGAAGTCTGGATGCCCGCGTCGCGGCACGAGTTTCCGTCGTGCTTCGCACGCTTCCGGGAAAAGGGGCATGCCCAGAACGAGGTGCGGCTGCAGCATCGCGATGGCCACGAGGTCGTCGTCTGGCTGGTCGGGCGCATCCAGCGCGACGTCGACGGGAAGTTCTTCCGCACACATTGCATCCTGGCCGACATCACCGAGCGCACGGCGGTTGCCAGCGCACTGAAGGAGCGGGAAGAACTGCTGCGCGAAATGGGCGAAATGGCGCATATCGGCGCCTGGTCGCTCGACGTCGCCAGTGGTCGCGTCAGCTCGACCGACGAGGTCATGCGCATCCATGACATCGCTCCGGGCGAAGAGGCAACGCTGGCGAGCGGGCTCGAACGTTTCGACGGTGAACATCGCCGCCGCCTCGAATCGGCCATCCGGTCGGCCATCGACGCGGCGCAGCCCTACGATCTGGAACTGGAAATGACCGGCGCCACCGGCCGCCGAAAGTGGGTACGGGCGGTCGGTTCCCCGGTCAGCGACGGCAGCCGGGTGGTTCGCCTGCGCGGCACGCTGCAGGACGTCACCGACCGCAAGCGGGCCGAGCAGTCGATCCACATGCTGTCGCAGGCCGTCGAGCAGAATCCTGCGGGCATCGTCATCACCGATTCGTCCGGACATGTCACCTACGTGAATGACGCCTATCTGAAACTGTCCGGGCTGGGGCGCAGCGCGTTGATCGGGTGCGACCTGCGTTCGCTGTACATGCCGTCCGACCAGGACGACGCGCACCCTACCCGCGCCATGCGGCTGGCGCTCGACGAGGGGCGCGCCTGGAAAGGGGAGTTCACGGTGCGGCGCGCCGATGGACGGGAAGCACTGGAATACCTGGGCATGACGCCGATCCGTCAGCCGGACGGCCACATCAGTCACTACGTCACGGTCACCCAGGACATTTCGGAACGCAAGCGCATGGAGGAGGAGTTGCAGCGCCACCGCAACCGCCTGGAAGAACTGGTGCTCAGCCGTACGTCGGAACTGGCGCTCGCAAAGGAGGCCGCCGAGGCGGCCAACCGCTCGAAGAGCCTGTTCTTCGCGAACATGAGCCATGAGATCCGTACGCCGATGAACGCCATCGTCGGCCTCGCGCATCTGCTGTCGCGTTCAGGGCTCGATGCCGTGCAGCGCGAGCGGCTGACCAAGATCGAGGACGCGGCCGGCCATCTGCGCCACATCATCGACGACGTGCTCGACCTGTCGAAGATCGACGCCGACAAGCTCAAGCTCGAAGCGGTGGAATTCAGCATCGATTCGCTGCTCGACCAGATGCGGTCCATGCTGCTTGAACGTGCGCTCGAGCGGGGTCTGTACCTGCACGTCAGCAGTGAAGACGTGCCGACGCTGCTGGTCGGCGACGTGATCCGCCTGCGACAGGCCTTGCTCAACTACCTCAGCAATGCCGTGAAGTTCACCGAGCGCGGCGGCATCACCTTGACGGCGCGCCGGGCGGACGAGGGTGCTGAACAGGTCGACGGCAAGGTGATGATCCGGTTCGAGGTCAGCGATACCGGTGTCGGCGTTGAACCGGCGGAACTTGGGCGCCTGTTCGGCACCTTCGAACAGGCAGACGCGTCGACCACGCGGCGCTACGGTGGCACCGGCCTCGGGCTTGCGATCACGCGCCAGCTGGCCCGACTGATGGGCGGCGACGCGGGTGCTGCGAGCGAACCGGGCAAGGGCAGCACCTTCTGGTTCACCGCCCGGCTGGCACAGCATGACGGCCAGACCGCAGCGCGCGCCGCCAGCGAGAGCCCGGATGACGCGGCGGGACGTTTGCGCACCCGGTACGCCGACGCGCACCTCCTTCTGGTCGAGGACAATCCGATCAATCGCGAGGTGGCACTTGCGCTGCTGGAGGAAGCCGGCCTCGTTGCCGATATCGCGGAGGATGGCGTCCAGGCTGTTGAGCGTGCACGCGACACGCGCTACGACCTGGTGCTGATGGACATGCAGATGCCGCGCATGGACGGTGTCGAGGCGACGCGTCGCCTGCGCCGCCTGCCCGGCTGGAGCTCGGTGCCCATCCTCGCCATGACTGCCAATGCGTTTGACGAGGACCGTCGCAGCTGTGCGGATGCCGGCATGGACGATTTCATTTCGAAACCGGTGGAACCGGTCGATTTCTACCGCATGTTGCTGCGCTGGCTTGATGCGCGCCGGCCGCGCAGTACGCCTGCTGCAACCGTCGAATCGGCGGGCGACCCCGACCCGGCGGCGGTGCGCGGCCTGCTCGAAAGTCTGCTGCCCCTGCTTGAAGCGGGTGACACGCGCGCCCGCGTGCTGGCGCGGGAATCTTCGTCGGTGATCGATGCACTGGGCGAGCCCGGACGGCGCCTGCAGCGCGAGCTGTCCGCGTTCGACTACGACGCTGCGCTGCTGACCGCGAAGAAGTTGAGCCAGAGCAATCCGCACTGAGTGGCAAGTTTCCGGAAACGCGGCACACTGTGACCTGTCCAACGTAAGATTTTGTAAGTCACCTTTCTCCTCACCGCCAGCGAACTGCCCGATCCGAAATGCGCCTTCGCGTAGTGTCTCGATCCATCATGTTGCTGGCGGTCTGCCTGGCACTCGCCGCGTGCAGCGACCCGCCGCAGCTGCCGCTGCGGGTCGGCCTGAACCCCTGGCTGGGTTACGACACGCTTGTTCTGGCGCGGGAGCGTGGCCTGACCGATCCAGCAAAGCTGCGCGTCGTCGAACTCGAATCAAGCAGCGAAAGTGCGCGGCAGCTGCGCAACGGGCTGCTGGAAGCAGCCGGCCTGACACTGGCCGAAGCGATCGAACTGGCAAGTTCGGGCGTTGACGTCAAGGTGGTGGCCATCCTCAGCCTGTCGAAAGGGGCCGACGCCGTCGTCGCGCAGCCCGGCTTTGCGAATGCTGCGTCACTGAAAGGTGCGCGCATCGGCATGGAAAACGGCGCGCTGGCCGATGTCATGCTGCAGCGCCTGCTCGAAGCAGGTGCGCTGCAGCGTGATGCGCTGGCACTGTCGCGGCTGCCGGTGGTGGAGCACGAAGCCGCGCTGACGCGGGGACGCGTCGATGCGGTCATCACCTTCGAACCCGTCCTGTCCACCCTGGTGGCGGCTGGCTACCGTGTGCTGCTCGACAGCGCCAGCATGCCGGGCGAGGTGGTCGACGTGCTGGTGGTCCGCAGCGACGCGCTGAATGCACGGCCAGCCCAGGTACGTGCGCTGCTGCGTGCCTTCGAGGACGGCCGGCTGGCGCTGCTGGCGCAGCCGGAGGCGGCGGCGCGCACGCTGGCCGCCGGCACCGATCTGGACACCGCGTCCTACCTCCATGCGCTCGAAAGTGTGCGCCTGCTGACGCTGGAAGACAGTGCGGCACTGTTCGACACGGTGCCCGACGCCCGCGTGCTGGCGCTCGGACAACTGGTGAGCGACCTGAAGGCCAGTCAGCGCATCATGGCCGAACCCGACTGGACGAAGCTGTTCGACGGCCGCGTTGCGGCGGATGTGCTGGCTGCGGAGAAGCGGCCATGACCCTGCGTCGGTTGATGAGCCTGCCTGCCCGCACGCTGGTGCCGGCGCTGATCACGGTGGTGGCGCTGATGATGGTCGGCTTCGACCACATGTTGCAGCGGGCCGACTACCGCTTGCGGGTGGAACAGGAACAGAAGCAGCTTCTGGTCGAGCGGCTGGGCATCGAACAATCGAATCTCGATCAGCTCATCCTGCAGAACCGGCCTTTGCAGCTGCGCCGTGCCGTGGCCGAACTGGCCTTGCGCCCCCATGTCACGCACGCCTACCTGACCGCGCCCGGTGGCCGCATCGTCGGCTCGCTGGTGCGCGCCGACCTCGGGCAATCGCTGCCCGACATTCTGGCCGCCGATACGCGGGGCGGCGCGGTGCTGCTGGATGCAGCGCGCGCGCCCGACAACTCGCTGCGTGTCGAGGTGGATGCGTCACGCGCGGCGTTGACCGGCCTGATGGCGCTTGAAGGGGGCCATCAGCTGTGGGTGCGTTCCGACCTGATTCAGCCGTTCAGCGAGCGACTGCATGCCAGCCGGATCGAGCTGTCGCGACATGCGGCGCTGATCCTGTGCTGGTCGCTGTTGCTGTCGCTGTTCCTGCACCTGATCTGGTTTCGCCGTGCGGAGCAACTGACCAATGCGGCGCGGGCGCTGGGACAGGGCCGGCTCGATACCCGTGTCGATCTCGGCGGGCGCGACGAACTCGCCGAGATCGGGCGTGCATTCAATGACATGGCGGTGCGGCTGCAGGCGCAGCACGCTGCGTTGCTGGACAGCGAACGGCAGTTCCGCGCGATGTTCGAGCAGGCGGGCGTGGGTGTGGCACGTATCGACAGCCGGCTCGGCCACTTCATGTCCGTCAACAAGAAATACAGTGAAATCCTGGGCTACGACGACGCCGACATGCGCCGCCTCGATTTCATGCACCTCACGCATCCGGAGGATCTGCCCGGTCAACTAGCGTTGCTCGAAGCGCTCAAGCGGGGCGATATCCGGGAGTTCTCGATCGAAAAGCGGGCGTTCCACAAGGATGGCCGAGTCATCTGGGTCGCGCTGAGCGTGTCGCCGCTGTGGGCGCCCGGCACCGAGCCCGACTATCACCTGGCGGTCATCCAGGACATCACGGCGCGGCACGAGGCGGAACAGGCGCTCAAGCTCGAGCGGAACCGCCTGAGCGCGGCGGAGCGCATCGCCGGCCTGGGCAGTTGGGAGTTTCACGCCACCACGGGCAGTGGCTGGTGGTCGGAACAGATGTTCGCGTTTTTCGGCCTCGATCCGGCCGGCGGGGCGCCCGAGCCCGAACACTTCCTGAAGCTGCTGCACCCGGAGGACCGCGAACGGGTGGCGGGCGTGCTCGGTCTGCTCGCACAGGGCGCGACCGACGTGCCGCTTCACGTCTATCGCACCTCGCCTGACGCAGGTCCTGTGCGCCACCTCCGGCCCAGCATGCACTGTGTGACCGACGATGCCGGAAAGGTGGTCAAGTACGCCGGAACGCTGCTTGACGTGACCGAGGTGACCGAAGCCGCGCTTGCATTGCGCGGCTCGGAGGAGCGGCTGCGCGCCACGCTCGAACAGGCTCCCAACGTGGCCGTGCAGTGGTTCGACGCAGCGGGGCGCGTGCTGTACTGGAACGGCGGGTCCACCCGTCTGTACGGCTGGCTGCCGGACGAGGCGATCGGGCGCAGCGTCGAAACGCTCATGCATACCCCCGAGGAAGCCGATCTGTTTCGCAGCTCGCTGGTGCAGATTGCGCGCACCGGACAGTCCATCGGACCTTCGGAGTATCTGGTCAAGCACCGCGACGGCTCTCCGCGCTGGATCGAAGCGACGCTGTTCAGCATCCCCGGGCTGGACGAGGCGCCGATCCTCGTCTGCATGGACGTCGACATCACGGCGCGCCGGAATGCCGAGCGTACGGTCGAGCAGGAACGTACCCACCTGCGGACGCTGTTTGCCACGCTGCCCGACCTGGTGTGGCTCAAATCTCCGGAGGGCGTCTATCTGTCGTGCAACCGCCAGTTCGAACGGCTGTGCTGCCTGACCGAAGCCGAACTGCTCGGCCGGACCGATTACGAACTGTTCAGCAAGGAAGAAGCCGACCAATTCCGCAGCCATGACGAACGTGCGATGCGTACCGGCCAGAACAGCATCAACGAAGAATGGGTGACGATGCGGGACACCGGCGAGCGGATGCTGCTGCAAACCATCAAGACGCCGATGCGGGACGCCGGAGGCAAGCTGGTCGGCGTGCTCGGCATCGCACGCGACATCACCGAGTTTCGCGAGACGCAGGACAGCCTGCGCGAGCTCAACCGTGACCTCGAACAGCGCGTCGCCGACCGCACGCAGGCGCTGTCGGATGCGATGAAGGAGCTGGAGTCCTTCTCGTACGCCGTGTCGCATGACCTGAAGGCGCCCTTGCGCGGCATCGACGGCTACAGCAAGATTCTGCTCGAGGACTACGGCGACCGCCTCGACGAACAGGGCCAGCGCTTCCTGGCCAATATTCGAAACGGCACACGCCAGATGCATGCCCTGATCGAGGATCTGCTGGCCTATTCGCGCATGGAGCGGCGTTCGCTCGAAGCGAGCCGGGTCGATCTGGGCGAGGTGGTGCGCACGGTGTTGAACCGTCGCAGCGACGAAATCGCAGCGGCGTCGGTACAGATCGTGGGCGAGATTCCGCCCATCATCATTCGTGCTGATCATCAGGGAGTCGAAATGGTGCTTCGCAACCTGCTGGACAATGCGTTGAAGTTCAGTCGCGATGCCCATCCGCCTGTCGTCACGCTGCACGCGGCAGTGCGGGACGGGCGTGCCCATCTGAGCATTCGCGACAACGGCATCGGTTTCGACATGAAGTACCACGAACGGATATTCGAAATCTTCCAGCGCCTGCACCGCAACGAAGATTTCTCGGGTACCGGTGTCGGGCTTGCACTGGTGCGCAAGGCCATGCAGCGCATGGACGGTCGCGTGTGGGCCGAAAGTGCGCCGGGCGAGGGCGCCACCTTCCATCTGGAGTTTCCGGCATGAATCTCGCCACCCGGCCATCGTCGGCGGCCCCGCCCATCCTGCTGGTCGAGGACAACCCGGTCGACATCGATCTGACCTGCCGCGCCTTCGCCCGCGACCCGCTGGCCGGACCGGTGCATGTGGCGCGCGACGGCGAAACGGCACTCGACTTCATGCAGCGCTGGGACAAGGGCGAGCCGCCGCCCGGGCTGATCCTGCTCGACATCAACCTGCCGGGTGTCAATGGTCTGGAGGTGCTGCGCCAGTTGAAGCGCCATCCGGTGCATCGCAGCATTCCGGTGGTCATGCTGAGTTCGTCGGCGGAACAGCGTGACCTGCTGGATGCCTATTCGCTGGGCGTCAATTCCTACATCGTCAAGCCAGTGGATTTCGATCGTTTCGTCGAAGCGACAGGCCAGATCGGACGTTACTGGTTCGAACTCAACCAGCCGCCGATCTGATGCGCATCCTCTACGCAGAAGATTCGGAATTTGACGCGGATCTGACGCAGCGTGCGCTGCGTGGCAGCGGGCTGGAGATCGAAATCGTGCCGACGCTGAAGGACGCGCGCCAGCGTCTCGCCGGGGCGGGCGTCGATCTGCTGCTGACGGACCTCAAGCTGCCCGATGGCAGCGGGCTCGAACTGCTGGCTCACGTCAGGGAGCACGCCATGCCGGTCGCGGTGGTCGTGCTGACTGGATCCGGCGACGGCAGTTCGGCGATTGCCGCGCTCAAGGCGGGTGCCGACGACTACCTCATCAAATCCGACGCTTACCTGGAACGGCTGCCGCGCGTGATTGATGCGGCCTTGCTGCGCCACCGCTCGATGTCGGCCCGATGCGACCGGCCGATCCGCGTGTTGTGTGCCGAGTCGAGCCCTGATGATGTGGAACGCATGCGCGCTCATCTGCTCAGGTACGCGCCGCAGATCCGGCTGGAAAGCACCGGCGGGCCCGATGCGGTGATCAAGCGGCTGCAGGCTGGCTCCGAGGTCGAAGCGAACTTCGACGTCTTGCTGATCGACGCACTGCCTGACGAAACAACCGGGCTCGATCTGGTGAAGCTGATCCGCAGCGAACGTGGGCTGTCCCTGCCCATCGTCATGCTGGCGGGTCAGGACAGCGAGCAGCTTGCATCCAGCGCCTTGCACCTGGGTGTGGACGACTATCTGGTCAAGCATCCCGGCTATCTGTTCGAACTGCCAGCCACGCTGGAAAAAGTCCATCGCCGTGCCGAGTTGGTGCGCGAAAGCGAACGTCTCAACGCCACCAACCAGCGCATGTCGCAGCTGCTCGCGGCCAGTCCGACCATCGTCTACAGCCTGCGCCTGCAGAACGGCGAGTACCAGTCTTCGTGGGTCAGCGAGAACGTGACCCGCATCCTTGGTTATACGGTGGCGGAAGTACTGGCGCCCGGTTGGTGGCAGGCCGGTCTGCATGCGCAGGACCGTGATACCGCGCTGGCGCGCTCCGAAGGTCTCCTGCGGGATGGACACCTCAGCCTCGACTACCGCTTCAAGCGGCGTGACGGCAGCGAAATATGGGTGCGCGACGAGCTGCGCCGGGTCGGTCAGGGCGGTGATTCGAGCGCTGAATTCGTGGGCTCGTGGACCGACATCAGCACCGACAAGCGCGCCGCACTGATCGGCGAGGCACGTGCCGAAGTGCTCGATCGCATCGTGGCGGCCGAACCCCTGTCGGACATCCTCCAGGCCATCGCGCTGCGCATGCAGGCGATCGAGCCATCGATGCGCGTGTCGATCCAGCTGCTGCATGAAGTGAGCGGCCGTCTTGTGAATGGCGCCGCGCCGTCGCTGCCCGAGCGCTATCTGCAGGCGATCGAAGGCGTGCTTCCGGGGCCGGGCATGGGCTCCTGCGGCACGTCTGCCTGGTCGGGCGAAACCGTTCTGGTCGAGAATGTCTTCGAGCACCCGTACTGGGCGTCTTATGTCGAGCTGGCACGCCTGGGCGGCTTCAGTGCCTGCTGGTCGGTGCCATACAAGGACAAGGACGGGCGCGTGCTCGGCACCTTCGCGCTCTATCACGACACACCTTGTCTGCCGGATGCCGCCCAGCTGGAGCTGATCAACGATTTCAGCCGCATCACCGGCCTGGCCGTGCAGAAGGTGCGCGCCGCCACCGCACTCAGGCAGGCGGGCGCGGTGTTCGAAAGCACGCGTGACGGTATTTTCATCACCGATCTCGACGCGCAGATCGTCGCCGTCAATCGCGCGTTCTCAAGCATCAGTGGTTACAGCGAGTTCGAAGCCATCGGCCAGACGCCGCGCATGCTGCAATCAGGGCGTCACGATGCGTCGTTCTACCAGGCGATGTGGATGGCCGTGCTGGACAGCGGTAACTGGCAGGGCGAGGTGTGGAACCGGCGCAAGAATGGCGAGCTTTACCAGCAACTGCTCACCATCAGTACGGTTCGCAACGAAGCCGGCAAGCCCAGCCACTACGTTGCGGTCATGACCGACATCAGCCAGCTCAAGCGCTCCGAAGCCAAGCTCGACTACCTGGCCCACCACGATCCGCTGACCGATCTGCCGAACCGTCTGCTGATGCAGTCGCGCATCCAGCATGCGATCGAGCGCGCCGCGCGCAGCCGCTGCCATCTCGCGCTGCTGTTCATCGATCTGGATCGCTTCAAGAACGTCAATGACAGTCTGGGTCACCCGGCCGGCGACGAGCTGCTGGCCGCGATTGCGAAGCGGTTGCGCAGCCGTCTGCGCGAGGTTGATACCCTGGCTCGGCTGGGCGGCGACGAGTTCGTGCTGCTGATCGAGGAAATGTCGGTACCGGAAGACGCCGCCATCGTCGCGCAGATGCTGATCGACCTGCTGAGTGCGCCGTTCAGCCTCAGCCAGGGGCGCGAAATCTACATCGGTGCGAGCATCGGCATTTCGGTGTTTCCGGACGACGGTCGCAATGTGACCGAGCTGATCCAGCACTCCGATGTCGCCATGTACCAGGCCAAGGAAGCAGGGCGCGGTGCATTCCGCTTCTACACCGAGGCCATGAGCCGCGCCGCGCAGGACCGGCTGCATCTGGACACGCGGTTGCGCCGCGCGCTGGAGCGCGGCGAATTCACGCTGCACTACCAGCCGCAGGTCGACATGGCCAGCGGCCGGCTGACCGGCGCCGAGGCGCTGGTGCGCTGGATCGATCCGGAAGAGGGCGTCATTTCACCGGCGCGATTCATTCCGGTGGCCGAGGAAACCGGTCTGATCGTGCCGATCGGTGAGTGGGTGTTGCGCACGGCCTGTGCCCAGGTGCGCGCCTGGCGCGACGTCGGCCACGCCCTGACGGTGGCGGTGAACCTGTCGGCGCGCCAACTGCAGCAAGCCGATCTCGCCCAGCGCGTGGCCGCGTTGATGGAAGAGTTCGGTGTCGGTCCGGACTGGCTCGAATTCGAACTGACCGAATCGATGCTGGCCGGAGAACAGGCTGCGACCGAAATGCGGCTGCGCGAACTCAAGGCGCTCGGCATCGCGCTGTCGATCGATGATTTCGGCACCGGCTACTCGTCGCTGGCCTACCTCAAGCGTTTCCCGATCGATGTGCTGAAGATCGACCAGAGCTTCGTGCGCGACATCCCGCACGACCGCAACGACATGGAAATCGCCGCCACCATCATCGCCATGGCGCACACACTGAAGCTGCGCGTGGTGGCCGAAGGCGTCGAAACCCCAGAACAGCTGGCGTTCCTGAAGGAGCGGGACTGCGACAGCTGGCAGGGTTATCTGTTCAGCAAGCCGCTGCCCGGCGAAGAGTTCGCGATGCGTTTTCTGCAGGGCTGATCAGCGGTGTGATGAAGGCACACCGGCTTTGCGGGCGGCGAGCGGTGCGCGCCCAACCCCGCTCCGCCCCTGCAGGCGATCCAGTCGCTGAACACACGATGGCGCTTGATCGACGCGCAGATCGCGGACAGGGTCCGCTCCTACGAAAGGCAACACCGTCGCTGCTTTCGTAGGAGCCTGCCCTGCAGGCGATCCGGTCTCAAAGTATGCAACACCACGCGATCGACGCGCCTATCGCGGACAGGATCGGCTCCTGCGAAAGGGCGGCAGCGCCGCGTTTTTTCTGTGGGGCCGCTACGCTCACGCGCTCACCCGGCGATGTTCTTGTCGCGGAAGCGGCACAGGTCGGTGATGTTGCACTGGCCGCACAGCGGCTTGCGTGCGGTGCAGGTGTAGCGGCCGTGCAGGATGAGCCAGTGGTGGGCGTGGTCCATGAATTCCTTCGGCACCACCTTGAGCAGCGCCTGTTCAACTGCGACGACGTCCTTGCCGGGCGCAAGGCCGATGCGGTTCGAAATGCGGAAGATGTGCGTATCGACCGCCATGGTCGGTTCGCCGAACACGATGTTCAGCACCACGTTGGCTGTCTTGCGGCCGACGCCGGGCAGTGCTTCGAGCGCAGCGCGGTCGTTCGGCACTTCGCCGCCATGCTTTTCCAGCAGCTGGTGCGACAGCGACACGACGTTCTTCGCCTTGGCGCGGAACAGGCCGATGGTCTTGATGATGTCCTCGACCCCGGCGACGCCGAGGCTGACCATGGCTTCCGGCGTCGGCGCCACGGGAAACAGCCGGCGCGTGGCGACATTCACGCCCTTGTCGGTCGCCTGCGCCGACAGCACCACGGCGACCAGCAGCTGGAACGCCGAGCCGTACTCGAGATCGCTTTTCGGATGCGGGTTCGCGGCGCGCCAGCGCTCGAACATCGTCTGGATGTCGGCGCGTGCGAGCTTGCTGACCCGGGCCCCCATCAGGCAGACGCCGCGTCCGCCGGTGCGTGCGGTGCCGTCGGACGGGTGGCCGTGGCGCGCGCCACCCACGCGTTGCGCGCAGCGATCAGCAGTCCGAGCAGGATGAAGGCACCGGGCGGCAGGATGGCGATCAGCAGGCCGGGGTAGTCGTCACCGAGCAGCCGGAATGCCTGCGCGCCCGGAATGATCATGTCGATACCCGAAAACAGCGTGCCTGCGCCGATCAGCTCGCGTGCGCTGCCCAGCAGGGCCAGCACCCACAGCAGCCCGACGCCCATCGCCGCACCATCCCACGCGGCGGCCAGCGGAGAGTTCTTCGCCGCGAAGGCTTCCACCCGCGCCAGCACGATGCAGTTGGTGACGATCAGCGGAATGAAGATGCCCAGCACCAGATACAGCTCGTGCAGCCAGGCGTTGAACGCGAGGTCGAGGCAGGTGACCAGCGCAGCGATGATGAGAATGAACACCGGGATGCGGATTTCGTAAGGAATCAGCGTGCGCAGCGCCGCCACGGCGCCGCTGGCCAGCGCCATCACGAGCACGGTCGCCAGTGACAGGCTGACCGCATTGACCAGCGTGTTGCTGACCGCCAGCAGCGGACACAGGCCGAGCAGTTGCACCAGCGCGGTGTTGTTTTCCCACAGGCCCTTGCGACCGATGTCGCCGTAGGCCGTGCGTTCTTCAAGATTCATCGTGAGCCCGTCCTGTTATTCACCGCGGATTGTCGCGGAAAGAGCGAATGAACGCTGACTGCCGTCGGGTAGTGTTCCGGCCCTCACCCCCGGCCCCTCTCCCGCTGAGGCGGGAGAGGGGAGTGGTGGCCTGATCCCGTATCAGCGAGCGAGGTGGAGTCGCGGTCTGATCCCTCTCCTGCATCAGCGGGAGAGGGTGGCGCGCAGCGCCGGGTGAGGGCAACGCGGGCGGCGCTGCACGCATCACTTGAACACCTCACCAGCCGATGCGCCGGTCGGCAGGCCGAACAGTGCCTCGCGCGCCGGGGCGATCGCCGCCACGGCGCGCCCGGTGGCACGGACCACGGCACGTGGCGAAATCGTGGCGCCCGACATGTAGGCGAAATCGCCACCGTCCTTGCGCACGGCCCAGCTGCCCGCCTGCGCGGTGTCGCGGCCGGCGAACTGGGCGATCCACTTCGGCGTGGCGCGGTCCTTGGCCGGGTCGATGTAGTCGCCCAGACCGGGGGTTTCCTTGTGCGCGACCACGCGCACGCCGCCCAGCGTGCCGTCGGCACGCAGCGCGATCAGCAGGCGGATCGTGCCGCTGTAGCCGTCGGGCGCCTGCGCCTCGAACACCAGCGCCACCGGATCTGCGCCGCGTCGCGCGCGATGCAGCGTGACCGGTCCGGCGATGCCCAGCGCCGGCAGTGTCGGCAGCTGCACGGTGTCGGTCAGCAGTGCATTGTCGTAGTCGCCCTGCGGCAGCACCTGGGCGATCAGCTCGAGCCGGCGCGCTTCGACCGATGCGCGGATCGGCTCGCGCGTGGCTTCGAAAGTGAGCGCCATCAGCGCGGTGAAGATGAGCGTGAAGGTGCCGAGCAGCAGGGCCGACCGGGCGGCTGTGCCGGCTGCACTGGCCGGCGGCGTCAGCTCGTTCTGTGGCGTTTCGGCCGGTGCCGGGTCGGCCGCCGGTGGCGTCGCCGGGGTGTCGCGCTCCGCGTCGCTCATCGTGCGCCTCCGTCCGGCGGTTCGACCTTGTGGCCGAACACGGGCGGCTGGGTCTTGATGTCGATCAGCGGCACGCAGATGTTGAGCAGCAGCACCGCGAACGCGATGCCGTCCGGGTAGGCGCCGAAGGCGCGGATCAGCCAGGCGATGAGCGCGATGCCCGCCGCAAAGATCAGTTTTCCGCGCGGCGTCGTGGCGCCCGACACCGGATCGGTCGCAATGAAGAAGGCACCCAGCATGGTGCCGCCGGCCAGCAGGTGGAAGGCCGGGCTGGCGTAGTGCGACGGATCGATCAGCCAGGCCACGCCGGACACCAGCGCCATGGCACCGAGGAAGGCGACCGGAATGTGCCAGGTGATGATGCGCAGCGCGAGCAGCAGCAGGCCACCCGCGCCCCAGGCCAGTGCGACCCATTCCCAGCCGGCGCCTGCCACGTGACCGAAAGCGGCTGACTGCATCACGGCGGAGACGTCGGCGTTGCCGAGCAGCCCGGTGCGCAGCGCGTCCAGCGGTGTGGCGCCGGTCACCGCGTCGAGCGCGCGCTCGCCACCGAGCACCCAGTGCAGCTGCGTGGCCGGGTCGCTGCCCTGCAGTCCGGGCCACTGCGACATCAGCGCCGGAAAGCTGATGATCAGCACGCAATAGGCCAGCATGGCCGGGTTGAACGGGTTCTGGCCGAGGCCGCCATACAGGTGCTTGCCGATGATGATCGCGAACGACGTGCCGATGACGATCATCCACCAGGGCAGCAGTGGCGGCAGGCAGACGGCGATCAGCCAGGCGGTGACCAGCGCGCTGCCATCGCCGAGTGCGCGGGCCACCGGGCGGCGGCGCATCGACAGCATGGCGGCTTCGCAGGCCAGCGCGGTGGCGCTGGCGAGGGCGATCTGCAGCAGCAGGCCGATGCCGAACAGCCACACCTGCACGGCGATGGCCGGCAGCATGGCGACGAGCACGGTCACCATGACGCGGCGCACGCTGGTGTTCTGGCGGAGATAGGGCGAGTTGTACATCGGAGTCCGTGGTGGTCGGCGGGGCCGTCGGGTGGGTACTGCCCGGGGCAGTCGCGGGTCAGCTCATGGGGTGGCTGGTGGGGGGCTCATCGCTTGGCTCACTCGGCGGGCGCGTTGCTCCCGCTCAGTTCCGACGCGCGCTTGCGGCGTTCCTCTGCTGCGTCGATCTGCGCCTGCTGGGCGGGCGTCAGCGCGTCGGTGTTCTTCGCGGCGACCGCCTCCTTCTGTGCCCTGGCGCGCGCCATGGCTGCTTCGATCAGCGCCTTCATCGGGTCATCGCCCGCGCTTGGCGCAACGTCGGCCGCGGGCGCTGAGCCATCGGTCGGCTTGACCGCCGGCTTGGCAGCATTGCGAGCAGCCAGCTTGGCGGCCTTCTCTTCCTTTTCGCGGTCGGCGCGCCAGTTGCGGAATTCGAAACGCTCGCGCGCCGAATCGGCAGCGTCCTTGTCGCGTTCGCGTGCCCAGATCTCACTCTTGGCGTAGCGGTAGTAATCGACCAGCGGGATGTGCGACGGGCACACGTAGGCGCAGCAGCCGCATTCGATGCAGTCGAACAGTTTGTATTCCTGTGCGCGGCCGAAATTGCGCGCCCGCGAATGCCAGTACAGCTCGAACGGTTGCAGGTCGGCCGGACAGGCGCGCGCGCACTCGCCGCAGCGTATGCAGGGCAGTTCAGGTTCCGGCGGCGCGAACAGCGCCGGCGACGAGGCAAGCAGGCAATTGGTGGCCTTGACCACCGGTGCGTCGATGTTGGGCAGCGGAATCCCCATCATCGGGCCGCCCATGATGAGCTTGTCGGTGTCGGGCTTGAGGCCGGCTGCGGCGAACAGGTGCGAAATCGGCGTGCCGATGGCGACGTCGAAATTGCGTGGCCGCTCGACATTTCCGGTCACCGTGACGATGCGCCGGGTCAGGGGTTCTCCGTGCTCCAGCGCGCGCCACACGGCCAGCGCGGTGGCGACGTTGAAGCACTGCACGCCGTAATCGGTCGAACGACTGCCGTGCGGCACCTCGATGCCGGTCAGCACGCGGATCAGCTGCTTGGCGCCGCCGGCCGGGTAGCGCGTCGGTACCACGACGACTTCGAGCGAGGCGTGGCCCAGCGACTGTGCGGCGGCCTTCAGTGCGGCAGCGGCTTCCGGCTTGTTGTCCTCCAGCGCCACCAGCACCTGCTTCGCCGCCAGCATGCGCTGCATGATCAGCGCGCCGCGCAGGATGTTTTCGGGCTCGGCACGCATCAGCATGTCGTCGCAGGTGATGAAGGGCTCGCACTCGGCACCGTTGATCACCAGTGTGTCGGTGTGACCGGACTTGCCGGGGTTGAGCTTCAGGTGGCTCGGAAACACCGCACCGCCCAGCCCCACCACGCCGGCATCGCGCAGGAAATCGCGGATTTCACCCGGCGCGGCGGCGTGCCAGTCGAAGGGCTCGCGTTCGATGGCGGCGTCCAGTCCATCAGGTTCGATCACCACGGCCGGTGATGACAGGCCCGACGCATGCGGCATCGGCCGCGGTTCGATGGCGACCACGTGGCCCGACGTGGGCGCATGCACCGCGCTCGATACATTGCCGTCGGCGGCACCGATGCGCTGGCCGCGCAACACCTTGTCGCCCACGTGCACCAGCGGTCGCGGCGTGCCGCCGATGTGCTGGTGCAGCGGAATGACGAGCTGCGGCGGCAGCGCCAGGCGGGCGATCGGTTCGCGCGTCGACAGCGACTTGTTCGGGTCGGGCTTGACGCCGCCGTTGAACGAAAAGAGCTTGCTCAGCATGTCAGGCCGCTTCCTTCGCCGGCAGCGTTGCCGGCTGCACCTTCAGTTCGAACACCGGGTAGCGCCACTTCCAGTTCTCGACCGTTTCGGCCACCGGCACCATGTCGATGCAGTCGGCCGGGCAGGGCGGCACGCACAGTTCGCAGCCGGTGCACAGGTCGGCGACGATGGTGTGCATCTG
This sequence comes from Methyloversatilis sp., assembly GCA_016791045.1. Taxonomy (GTDB): domain Bacteria; phylum Pseudomonadota; class Gammaproteobacteria; order Burkholderiales; family Rhodocyclaceae; genus Methyloversatilis. The sequence goes on from JAEUNO010000031.1 coordinate 99,954, forward strand.
CTTGGCGGCGCCGACGATGGCGTCCACCGGGCAGGCCTGGATGCACAGCGTGCAGCCGATGCAGGTCGCCTCGTCGATCACCGCAACCGACTTCGGCTTTTCGATGCCGTGTTCGGCATTCAGCGGTTTGTACTCGCGGCCCAGCAGATCGGCCAGCTTGCGCACGCCCTCGTCGCCGCCCGGCGGGCACTGGTTGATGTCCGCCTCGCCGCCGGCGATCGCCGTGGCGTACGGCTTGCAGCCGGGGTAGCCGCATTGGCCGCATTGCGTCTGCGGCAGGATGGCATCGATCTTGTCGACCAGCGGGTCACCCTGCGTTCTGAACAGCACCGATGCCGCGCCCAGCGTCGCACCGAGCACCAGCGCCAGACCGGCCATGACGATCAGCGCCGTGATCACGAATCCAGCCCTGCAAAACCCATGAAGGCAAGGCTCATCAGGCCGGCCGTGATCATCGCGATGGCGTTGCCGCGGAAGGGCGCGGGAATGTCGGCACCGTCAAGCCGCTCGCGGATGCTGGCGAACAGCACCAGCGCCAGCACGAAACCGGCCGCCGACGCAAAGCCGAACAGCAGCGATTCGAGCAGGTCATGCGCCATCGAGGCGTTGAGCAGCGGCACGCCGAGCACGGCGCAGTTGGTCGTGATCAGCGGCAGGTAGATGCCCAGCACCTGGTGCAGCAGCGGGCTGGTCTTCTGGATCACCAGTTCGGTCAGCTGCACGATGGCGGCGATCACCACGATGAAGCTCAGCGTCGACAGGTAGCCGAGGTCGAAGGGCTTGAGCAGGAAGGTGTCGATCAGATAGCTGGTGCCGCACGCGAGCGTCAGCACGAACATCGTCGCCAGACCCATGCCCACCGCGGTTTCGAGCTTCTTCGACACACCCATGAAGGGGCACAGGCCGAGAATGCGCACGAACACCACGTTATTGACCAGCGCGGCACCCAGCAGCAGATAGAGATAACTCGTCATGACGGGGCGAAGGTTCGCCAGGGGATTACTGCACGTCGCGGCACACGGTGCGCCGCGAAACCGCTGAATTATCCGTTAGTGCAGCGCAGCACTCAAGCTGCCGGGCCCCTTCGTGGCCGGTTATGGCCGCAAAACCGGGCCCCGAACCGCTTCAGAGAAAGGTCATCAACCCGACGCTCAGCAGCCCGTAGATTGCGATGACGGTCAGGAAGTAGTTTTCATCTTCCGCCCGAGTCACCTTGCGACCCATCACGAAGGAGCGCGCATACACCTCGCCCTTCACGAAGGCATACACGGTGTAGATCGCGAGTGCGACGCCGATCAGCTTGAACATGCGCGCCGCCCGCCCTACTTGAGCAGGCCACTCAGCATGCCGAGGGCGTTCTGCATGGCGTCGCCTTCCGGTATCTGACCATTCGGCGTGATGCCGTCGATCACCTGCGGCAGCAGCGCGCTCAGCTGGCCCGACACTTCCTGCGACGACAGCCCGAGCTGCTGCGCAATCTGGCCGATCTGACCGCTGCCGAGCACCGATTGGAGCTGTTCGGGCGAAATCGGCAGGTTCTGTCCTGTGCCGACCCAGGACGACGCCAGGTCGCCCAGACCCTGGTCCTGAAAGGCAGCGATCAGCCCCTGCAGGCCGCCGGTCTGCGGATTGTTGATCAGGCCCATCAAAAGCTGCAGCAGGCCGGAACCCTGTGCGCCACCCTGGCCGGACAGCGCACCGGCCACCTGACCTGCGATCGAATCGAACAGACCCATGGTGTATCTCCAGAAACAATGTTGAGGATGCGGGTCGCAGTGTAACGCCCTGCGTCCGGACCACCGATTCGGGCGACCGTTCCCGCCGCTTCACCCCATGCGTGCGCCGGCATCGGCCAGCAGCGTGCGCAGCAGCGAGCGGTGGCAGTGCGCCTCGTCGGCGCAGTAGCAACCGACCGAAAAATCGGTTCGGTGCGACAGCGCCGCCAGCAGCGCGATCGTGTGCCGCGCGTCCGGTGCGGCCATTTCGGTGCGGTAACGCTTCGAGAACGCGGGCCAGTGCGCGGGCGACGGATCGGCTTTCCACTTCTTGAGCGTGTCCGCGGACGGCGCCAGCAGCGGAAACCACAGGTCGTACCAGTCGCGTGCAGCGAGTTCGGCCTTCGGCACGCCGCGCGGCGGCCGGCGCACAGTGCCCAGCCGCAGTCCTTCGCCGGGCAGGCGCGGGCTGCCGAGTTTCACGATGAACACCGTCATGCCGCTTTCATCCGTCCCGTCCGAACTGCGGCCTGCGCCGTGCCACGAAGGCCTGGACGGCTTCGGCAAAGTCGGCGCTGGCGGCGCTGCGCCCGAAGGCTGCCGCCTCGGCCGCCAGCTGGGCGGCCAGCGGCTGACCGGCTGCGCCATCGGCGGCACCGTTCAGCAGGTGCTTGATCTCGGCATACGCATGGCGCGGGCCGCGGGTGAGCCGGGTCACTTCGTCGGCAAGGGCTGCCTCGAAATCGGCCACCGGCACGACCCGTTCGACCAGACCGAGCGCCTTCGCTTCCTGTGCGTCGAAGCGGCGTGCGCTCCACATCAACTCGCGCGCGCGTCGATCGCCCAGCGCGCGGCTGAGGAAGGCGGACTGCCCGCCGGCCCCCGGCTGGGCCAGCGCGATGCCGGCGGTGCTGAACAGCGCGTCGTCGGCGGCCAGGGCGAAGTCGGACGCCAGCGTCAGCGACAGGCCATAGCCGACGCAGTCGCCGCGCACCGCCGCGATCACCGGCTGGTGCGCCGCGCGCAGCGCAAGGATGACCGGATTGACCTGTTCGGCGACCAGCGCCTCGAACGACGCCTGTCGCGCAGCCGGGGCGAGCGCCAGCCCTTGCGCGAACTCATGCACGTCGCCGCCGGCGCTGAAACTGGCGCCGTCGCCGCGCAGCACAAGCAGTTCGCAGGCCGGATCGGACAGCACCGCGCCGACCGCCAGCCGCAGCGCGCGCATCATCGCCGTGCTGTAGGCGTTGCGCCGCGCCGGGCGCGACATGGTCAGCGTGGCCACGCCATCGTCGAAGCGGGTCAGGATGCAGCCGTCGCCGTTGCTGCCGCTTTGATCGTCTGCCTGTGCCTTCATGTTCAGTCTCCGTGGATCGGTCCCGAGCGGGCCGCGTCGGTCGCATCGCAGTCGCCGTGCGTGCCGGGCGGCCGGCGAAGCCGGACCGGCGCCGCCACGCCTGCCGATGAGTCGTCCGGCCTGGCCGGTGCGCTTTCGCCCTGCACGGGCCCGTCCAGCGTGAATTCGAAAACCGCTCCGACGCCGACGCTGCCGCGCGCCCGGATATCACCGCCATGATGGCGGATGATGCGCCGCACGATGCTCAGTCCGACACCCGAACCGGCGTACTCGCTCGCCAGGTGCAGACGGCGGAATGGCTCGAACAGATGACCGGCATGCGCCATGTCGAAGCCGGCGCCGTTGTCGGTCACCCGGTACCACTGACGGCCATCCTCGACGAAGGCGTCGATGGACACCCGTGGCGCTGTCGCCCTTGCACCGTACTTGCAGGCGTTGCCGAGCAGGTTCTGCCACACCTGGGCCAGCATGGCTTCGTCGCCGGTGGCACAGGGCAGATCGCCGATGCGCAGCGTGCTGCGGCCGGTTTCGCCCATCTCCGCAAGCAGCGCCCACGCGCGGGCGGCACTGGCCGCCATGTCGATGCGCACCGGCTCGAGCGGGTACCGCGCGGCGCCGGCGAGACGGGTCAGTGCATCGATGATGTCGTCCATGTGGCGTGCGACGTTGTCGATGCGGTCGGCGTGCCGCAGCACCTTGTCGATGTTGCCGGCCTGCAGGTCGTCACGCAGCATGCTGGAGAAGCCGCGGATGATGCGCAGCGGCCCGCGCAGGTCGTGCGAGATCGAGGCGGTCAGCGTTTGCAGCTCGCTCTGGGTGCCCGCCAGTGCAGTCCGTGTCCGGGCCAGTACTTCGGCCTGCTGGTTCGCAGATTCGGTCAGCGCGTCGTAGGTGGTGCGCAGTGCATCGCTTTCGCGCAGCAGGTCGGTAACGTCGCGGATGATGGAAAACACCGCGCGTGCGCCGTCCGAACTGAACGCTTCGGAGGACACCAGACAGGCGCGCACCTCGCCGTCGGCCCTGCGCAGGCGCACCGGTGTGCTGCGCACTTCGCCGTCGGCGCGCATGAGCTCCCGCAGCGTGCGCAGGCCCTCCGGATCGACGAAGGCCGGCAGCGCGTCGATCGGCTGGCCGATGAGCGCGTCCGCCTCGGCGCCCGCCAGCCGGCACAGTGCGTCATTGACATCGAGCACGCGGCCGCTGGGGTACTCGCTGATCAGCATGGCGTCGGGGTGTTGCGTGAATGCACGTGCCAGGCGATCCTCCGCCCGTCGCAAGGCCTGCTCCGCCTCGGCGCGCCGGGTGCGTTCGCGTGCAGTCTCGGCCCGCCGGCGACGCAATCGCAGCGCCAGCCAGCCCAACGCGACCGACGCTCCGGCGCCGAGCAGCATCAGGTCCATGCGCTGGGTGACCACGCGCGCCTCGAGCGCACTGCGTTCCGCGGCAGCGCGATGGCTGCGCAGCCACTTCATGCGCAGGGCATCGAGCGTGCCGGCGCGCTCGAGTTCCTTCAGCGCGCCGTTCAGCACGTCGCGCAGCGCGTGATTGTCCGGCGCGACCGCAAAGCCGTAGTCCTGCAGCCGAAGCATGAATTCGCTCGCCACCAGCGCGTCGTACCGGCCGCTGTCCAGCAGCTTGTCGCCGTAGGCACGCGGCATCAGCGCAAACGCGGCGCTGCCGTTGTGCACGGCTGCGAGCGCGGCGGCGTGGTCGGCAACGTTCAGGAAGCGGTATTGCGGGCCGGCGAAGAAATTCGCCCGGGTTTCGCGCATGGGTTCGCGGTCGGGCACGGCAATGATGCCGCGCGTCAGGTCAGCCAGCGATACCGGTGCGCGGGCGTCGCGCCGGTGATAGATCGCCATCGCCGGTGTGGCGTGCGCGGTTGCGAATGCCGCCCACTGCTCGCGGCTGCGCGTGTGCGACATCGCGATCAGGTCCAGTCTGCCCGCGCGAAAATCGGCCTCGATGGCTGACCAGTCGTCCAGTCGCGGGACGATGTCGTGCCCGGTGACGCGCGCCAGTTCCGCGATCAGTTCGATCTGGAAACCTTGCGGCTGGCCGTGCTCGTCGATGAACTCGAAGGGCCGGAAATCGCGGTCGCCGCCGTAGCGCAGCGTGTCGGCGAATGCCGCGCTGCAGGCACCGACGCAAAGCGTGGCGATGAGCAGCGGGCGCACGGCGGAACGGAAAAGTCCCGCGCTGCGCAGACCGGAAGCCGGCCGGCAGATTCGTATCGAATGCGTGGTGCGTAACCGGTGGGTCATCAGGTGAATCACGTGGGCTGCAGCGGCTGCGGACACATGCGCTCTGTGACCCGGACACCCTGCAGGACAGAAGAGTACAAGAGATTCATGCCGTGACGGCACGTTGCGCGCATGTCATCGGAAGCGGCGGCCCGGCCGCTCCTTGCATTGCGTACGAAGGTTCACGGGCGTTCTGTTGCGGGTGCTGGCAGGGCGATGGATCAGCGGGCCCGGCAAGCGGTACGTCACCCGGCGCTGCATTTCGCTTCGCCGGTCGGCGACCGACCGTTCATGGTGCGGGAACCCAGGGGGACCACAGCCTGCGCAGCCGCTGGCGGCGTCGAGTTCCATCCGCCCACAGAACGCCGATTTGCGTGATCGGGGCAGGCTGGCCGGTCACTGTACTTCGTTCGAATCCGCCCGGAACATGCCAGGCTTCTGCAGGTCATGACGGATGCAAGGATCCACGATGAGAACGGCCCGAGCCGTTGTCGCCGATGTAAGGCCAGAGCACTCATAGGCGCCCGGACAGTCCGGATTCCGGCGTGCTGCTGTCCGCCGGTACCGGGCGCTTTCCCGGCAATGGGCCGGCGCAACGCGCGGCTCAAGTGATTGCGTCCGGGTGCCGATACTGATGCACGTCCCGTTCCGTACATGAGGACATCGAGGAGACCACATCCAATGCAGGACACCCCCCGCGACATGGCGGCTCGCGAGCAATCGGCCTCTCCCGCGGACACGGTCGCCCTGCGCGCGCTGATCGTCGAAGACAATCCCGTTGACCTGTGCGTCCTGCTCGTCCGCCTGAGGGCCGGTGGCTACGATGTCACGTCGGCGTGCGTCGAAACACCGGCCGGGTTGCGCGATGCGCTGGTGCGCGGCGGCTGGGACATTGTCATCAGCGACTACCTGATGCCGACCTTCAACGGTCTGGATGCGCTGAACATCGTCAAGCGCTTCGACCCCGACCTGCCTCTGATCATCGTGTCCGGTGGCATCGGCGAAGACATCGCGGTCGAGGCGATGCGCGCAGGTGCGCAGGATTACCTGTTGAAGAAGAACCTGCAGCGCCTGCCGGCGGTCGTTGATCGGGAGCTGAAGAAGTCGGCGGCGCGACGCGAGCAGCTGGCGGCAACTGCCGTGCTGCGCGAGAGCGAACTGCGCCTGCAGAGCATTCTCGCCACGCTGGAAGACATCATCTGGTCGATCGAGCTCAGAACGCAGCGACTGGTCTATCTCAACCCGGCCGCAGTCAATATCTACGGTGTACCGGCGGAGGCCTTCCTCGACGGCCGTATCGACTGGCTCGACATGGTGCATCCCGACGACCGCGAGCGCATGCGCCATTCGCTCAAGGAAGTGTCGAAGGTCGGCCGTCTGGCGAGCGAGTACCGCATCGTGCGGCCCGATGGCGAGGTGCGCTGGATACATGACCGCGCGCGCGTCGTGTGCAACGAATCCGGCACGCGCGTGCGTGTGGACGGCATCGCCCGCGACGTGACGGAGCACAAGTTCAGCGAAGCCAAGCTTTACCAGGCGGCCAATTTCGATGCCCTGACCGGCCTGCCCAACCGCGCCATGTTGAGCGATCGTCTCAATCGCGCGCTGGCCCGTCAGGCCGACGGAAAAACCATTCTCGCCGTGCTTTTTGTCGACATCGACCGCTTCAAGGTGATCAACGACAGCATGGGTCACGACGCCGGAGACGAACTGCTGCGCCAGATCACCGAACGCCTGTCGCTCGCCCTGCGCGCGAGCGACACGCTGGCCCGTCTGGGCGGCGACGAGTTCGTGATCGTGCTGCCCGACCTGCATCGCGCCGCCGACGCCGAAACGGTGTGCCGCAACGTGATGCGCGCCATCGAGCCGCCAGTCGAACTGCTCGGTCATCCAATCTACTGCACCGCCAGCATGGGCGTGGCGCTGTTCCCGACCGACGGCGAGGACGCGGGCACGCTGCTCAAGCACGCCGACCTCGCGATGTACCGGGCCAAGAAGGAAGGGCGCAACACGTTGCGCTTCTACAGCCCGGAAGAGGGCGGTGCGGCCAACAACCGGCTCGAGCTGGAACGCGAATTGCGCGCCGCGCTGGCCAACGACGAATTCGAGCTGCACTACCAGCCGAAAGTTGACCTGACGCGCGACGGACGCGTCGCCGGCTTCGAGGCGCTGGTGCGCTGGCGCCACCCCCGCCGCGGCTTGCTGTCGCCGCTGGAATTCATCCCGCTGGCCGAAGAGACCGGCCTGATCGTGCCGATCGGCACCTGGGTGCTGCGCGAGGCCTGCACCCAGGCACGCCTCTGGGTGAATGAATTCGGCTCGCACCTGCGCATGGCGGTGAATCTGTCCGCCCGCCAGTTCGCCGGCAGCGATCTCGAAGAGACGGTCACCCGCGCGCTGCGCGACAGCGGTCTTGACGCCGGCAACCTGGAAGTCGAAATCACCGAATCGCTGCTCATGCAGGACGCCGGCAAATCAGTGCGCGTGCTGCGCCAGATCAAGGACATGGGCGTGTCGATCGCGGTGGATGACTTCGGCACCGGCTATTCCAGCCTCGCCTACCTGAAGCGCTTCCCGCTTGACGTGGTCAAGATCGACCGCTCTTTCGTACGCGACATCTCCGACGACCCGGACGACGCCGCCATCTGCGCGTCCATCCTCGCCATGGCCCACGCGCTGCGCATGGAAGTCGTCGCCGAAGGCGTCGAAACGATGCCCCAGCTTGCCTTCCTCCAGGCGCACGGCTGTCAGGTCATGCAGGGCTACCTGTTCAGCCGTGCGCTGCCTGCTGCCGACGCGACCTCGCTGCTCGCCAGTGGGCGCCGCCAGCCGCTCAGCGGCAGCGGGGTTGCCGCTGCCTGATCGGCACGCATGCGGGTTCTCTGAGTATCCCAAACGTATTTTTCGGGCAAGAATTCCGCGCTGCGTTGCAGGTCAGCGCCGAAGCGTGCTGTACACTTCGGCCAACCTCGTCCCGACCTCCTTTTCGTGCCAGACATCCCCACCACCTTTGCCGTCGACGGCCCGCTTGCGCGGGCGATCGACGGGTTCACGCCGCGTGCGCAGCAGACGGAAATGGCCGAGCGGGTGGCTGCGGCGATCGAACAGCGCGGGGTGCTGGTGGTCGAGGCGGGCACCGGGACGGGCAAGACCTACGCTTATCTCGTACCGGCGCTGCTGTCCGGCACCAAGGTGATCGTGTCGACCGGCACCAAGACGCTGCAGGACCAGTTGTTCCAGCGCGACCTGCCGACGGTTCGCGGCGCGCTGGGCGTGCCGGTGACCATCGCGCTGCTGAAGGGGCGAGCGAATTACCTGTGCCACTACCACCTCGAACGTGCGCTGCACGACGGCCGGCTGGGCTCGCGCGAAGAGGCCGGGCATCTGCAGGCCATCGCGCGCTGGGCCAAGGTGACGAGCAGCGGCGACAAGGCGCAGTGCACCGAGGTGCCGGAAGAGTCGGGCGCCTGGCAACTGGCCACGTCGACGCGCGACAACTGTCTGGGCCAGGATTGCCCGAACGCGAAGGAATGCTTCGTCACCGCGGCGCGGCGCGAGGCGATGGAGGCGGACGTGGTGGTGGTGAATCACCACCTGTTCTTCGCCGACCTGATGCTGCGTGACGAGGGCGTGGCCGAACTGCTGCCGGCCTGCAACGCGGTGGTGTTCGACGAAGCACATCAGCTTGCCGAGACCGCCAGCCTGTTCTTCGGCGAGTCGGTATCGACCTCGCAGATGCTGGAGCTGGCGCGTGACACGCGCGCCGAGGCCGTCATCAATGCCAAGGATTTCAAACAGTTGCCCGAAGCAGCCGAGCGCATGGCCAAGACGGCGCGCGACCTGCGGCTGGTGTTCCGCGAAGAGAACGTGCGGCTGTCGGCTGCGCAGATCGACGAGCGCGCCGCGTTCGCGCCAGCGCTGGCCACCGTGCTGGACGGCTTGCGCGAACTGGCCGGCGTGCTCGAAACCCAGGCCGGGCGCAGCGAGGGGCTGGAAAAGTGCTGGCAGCGCTCGCTCGATCTGGTGGCGCGCATCGAGCGCTGGCAGAAGCCTGACCAGGCCGACCGCGTTCGCTGGGCCGAGGTGTACACGCAGGCGCTGGCGCTGAACGCCACGCCGCTGTCGGTGGCCGACATTTTCCGGCGCCAGATGGAAGACAACCCGCGGGCGTGGATATTCACGTCGGCCACGCTTGCGGTCGGTGGCGACTTCGGTCATTACTGCGGCGAACTGGGCCTGGCCGGCGCCGAGACCGCGCAATGGGGCAGCCCTTTCAACTACGGCGAACAGGCGCTGCTGTACGCGCCTGAAAACATGCCCGAACCGTCGGCGCCCACCTACGCCGAAGCGGTGGCGCGCACCGCCTGGCCGCTGATCAAGGCCTGCCGCGGTGGCGTGTTCGTGCTGTGCACCTCGCTGCGCGCGATGAAGCGCATCCACGAACTGATCGAGGACAAGCTGTCGGCGTATGACCCTGACCGCCCGCTGCTGATGCAGGGCCAGGCCACGCGCAGCGAGCTGCTGGAGCGGCACCGCGCCGCCGGCAACGCGGTGCTGGTCGCCAGCCAGAGCTTCTGGGAAGGCGTGGATGTGCGTGGCGACGCGCTGCAGCTGGTCATCATCGACAAGCTGCCGTTCGCACCGCCGGATGATCCGGTGTTGTCGGCGCGCATCGAACACATGAAGCGCGAAGGCCGCAACGCCTTCATGGATTACCAGCTGCCGCATGCCGTGATCAGCATGAAGCAGGGCGCCGGCCGGCTGATCCGCGACGAGCGCGACCACGGCGTACTCGTCGTGTGCGACCCGCGCCTGATCGACAAGCACTACGGCAAGACCATCTGGCGCAGCCTGCCGCCGATGCGTCGCACGCGCAGCGAGGACGTGGCGGTGCAGTTTCTGGAAAGCCTGGGCGGCTGAGCGCTTCACGATTTTACTGAGACGCGGTTGCGTGGATTTCCCGCTCCGCTCCGCGCCGCGCCCCGTGCGCCAGTCTGGACCTGGTCTAAACTCGTGGTTCCGAAGTCCGGGAGGTGTCGCCATGTTGCGCGAAGCACTTTTCAGGGCGCCGCCGCAGGACGTCGCCCGTTTGTCGAAATTCCGCGTGCTGTCAGGGCTGCTGGCGCAGGCCGGCATCGAAGCGGACGGACCGGAACCGTGGGACATGCGCATCCATTCGCCGGACCTGCCGGCGCGCCTGCTCGCGCAGGGCAGCCTGGGGTTGGGCGAAAGCTATATGGATGGCGAATGGGATGCCGACCGTCTCGACGAATTCTTCGCCCGGCTGCTCCGGGCACGTCTGGGCGAGCGCGTTCAGCCGGCGCGCATCGTCATGCACGCGCTCAGCGCGCACCTGTTCAACCGCCAGACGCGGCGCCGTGCCTGGCAGGTCGGCGAGCGTCACTACGATCTGGGCAACGATTTCTACGCGGCCATGCTCGACCCGCGCATGACTTATACCTGCGCCTACTGGAAAGACGCCGATGACCTCGCGGCTGCGCAGGATGCCAAACTCGATCTGGTGTGCCGCAAGCTCAGGCTCGAACCAGGCATGCGTCTGCTCGACATCGGCTGCGGCTGGGGCAGCCTGATCGGCTACGCGGCCGAGCACTACGGGGTGGAATGTGTCGGCGTGACCGTGTCGCGCGAACAGGTCGAGTGGGCGCGCGCACGCTATGCCGGCCTGCCGGTGGAATTCCGGCTGCAGGACTACCGCGAGGTCGATGAAGCGTTCGACCGGGTGGCCAGCATCGGCATGTTCGAACATGTCGGGCGCAAGAACTTCCGTACCTTCATGCAGGTGGCGCGGCGCTGCCTGCATCCGGACGGCCTGCTGCTGTTGCACACGATAGGCAAGAACACGCGGCGCGGCGCGACCGATCCCTGGATAGACCGCTACATCTTCCCCAACGGCGATCTGCCGGCGGTCGGCCAGATCGGCCATGCGCTCGACGACCTGTTCGTGGTGGAAGACGTGCACAATTTCGGCGCCGACTACGACCGCACGCTGATGGCCTGGCATGCCAATTTCGAAGCCGCCTGGCCGCAATGGGCCGACCGGCTCGGCGAGCGCTTTCGCCGCATGTGGCGCTACTACCTGCTGTCGTGCGCCGGTGCGTTCCGCGCACGCGACATCCAGCTCTGGCAGTGGGTGTTGTCGCCGGCCGGCGTGCCCGGCGGCTATCGCCGCATCAGCTGATGCGGGGCTTCAACCCGCATTGAAGTACTGGCGGATCGCCTCGTCGGAGGTATGGGTGTTCAACTCGCTGACGTTGATCGACAGGCTGCCGGTGGCCCACAGGTAGTGTTTGCGGAACCACGCATACAGTTCGTCCGATGCCTTGTCGATCGCGCCCAGGCGACCCGACTCGATCAGATATTGCAGCGCGCGGTCGGCACCGGGGGTGTGCTCGGTCACGGCGCGATGCTTTTCGAGCGGCTGGAAAAGGCGGCCCACATCGAGTGCGGTGACCGATTGCGGGCGCTCGGCCAGACGGCGCTCCAGCCTGTCGATTGCAGCCTTCCACGACGGGCTGAGTCTGAAACGTTTCCGCAGACTTGCGATCCAGTCTTGCAGAAGCGCAACATAGGTCTGTTCGGTGGCCTTTTCGCTCATCATGTTGGCGTTATCCTTATGTTCGGTCGCCGGTGACGCGGGCTTTCGGCCGACGTCATCCAGAGCGTGTCTACGGTTGCGAGCCGATCCGGCTTGAGTGGCGGGTGAGCAGTGTGACGCAGCGAAACGAATATTTACCTGCGCGGTTCGCGCCACCCGCGCTGCATCACGGCAGCGGTCCGGTTCATCGTGAATGATCGATGGACGAGAATCGTTTTCAGGTCTGCAGACATGCGTCCGGTGCCCCGCTGACAGGGGCCTGTTTTCTTGCATCAATCTACCGGTTACACACCATGGTTTTCGAAGTCTATGGCCGGTTCGAGGTCGAGGTTTGCGAGGAGTCGGGGGCGTGGGTCGCCTACCGGCTCGGCCCCGGCATGCGCCATCGCGACTATGACGTGTCCTTCCCGCGCGGGCTGACCGAGGACCGGCTGGCCGAGGTGCTCACCCACAGCTTCCAGGACCTCGCTTCGCCGGGGCTGAACGTGCGGCGCGTCCGCTGAAAGCCGTCGCACCGCGCACCTGCCATGTTTGCCTCGCTCGCGCGCATCCCGGACACGCCCGGAACATTCGGCCTGATCTTCTGGAGCGGCGTGTTGCTGGCGCTGCTGATCGCCGTCGGGGTGCTGGTCGTGATCGAGCTGCGCATGTTCAGGGCGCGCGGCAAGGGCGGCGGTGCGTTGTTCGTGCGCCTGTGTTCGCTGCCCATCCTCGCGCTGACCGTGGCCGCCGTGCTGTTCGTCGCGCGCGCGGTGTCAGGCATGGAAAGCCTGGCGGTTTTCTACGGCGCACTGTTCACGCTGGCGCCACTGCTGTGGTTCGGCCTGCACGGGCTGGCCGGGTGGCTGGCCTCGCCGCGGCTGGGGAGGGGTGAAAGTGCATGGCTGGCGGTCAGCGGTCTGCTGATGCTGTTGCTGCCGGTCGGCATCGTCAGCGCACTGCAGATGCCTTACTTCCATCTCGTGCGCCTGATCGATGGCGCCCGCGTGGCCGCAACCGATCAGCGTCCGCTGCCTCATGACGTGCGGCCGGTGCTGCGTTTCCGGCTGGCCGCCGTCGGCGGCGGCACCGGTGACCTGCTCGTTCAATCGCTGCGCGCGCCAGCGGGTGTGACGGTCGAGCGCGTCGAAGTGATGTCGGGGGGGCACTGGGCGGACACCGCGACACAGATGCATCCGTACATGTGCCGCAACGGCGCAGACCTGCATTTCGCATGGCAGCCTGGCGCCGCGCTGCCACGGCTCAGGCTGCACTGGCGTGACGCCTCCGGCGCCGCACTGACCGAGATCCAGCCCGTCGATCCGGTCGTGCTGCCGCCGGCAGCGGACTTCCTTCCGCGCTGGCATGGCGGTGGCGTCGATCTGCCGGTGCCGTTGCCGCGCGACATCGTCACCGTCAGCGATCAGGGCGGCGCAGGCGGTTACTTCCGCGCGCTGCCGGTCAGCCTCGATCACGCCTACGATTGCCTGCTCAGCGGTGAACGCCTGACGGCGGCGTCAGCGGGCGATGCGGTGAGCACGCTGCGGATTTCGGTCGATCCCGGCGCGACCGACCGCGGATTGCAGGCGCTGTTTGCGAAGCCCGATCCCCGATGAACGCGCTGTGAGCGCTGCAACATGATCTGCCCGCGGCGGTGATGTACCCTCCGATTCATTCATCCTTTGTGCATCGAACGCGATGAAAACCCTTTACGAAGCGGCCAGCCTCGTCGAAGCCCATCTGCTGAAGGATCTGCTGGCACAGGAAGGCGTGCCGGCGGTGATCCACGGTGAGTTCCTGCAGGGTGGCATGGGCGAACTGCCGGCGGCCGGCCTGGTCCGGCTGATGGTGGATGATCACCACTATGGCGCGGGGCGTGCGGTCATCGAACGCTGGGAAGCCGGTGCGGCCGGCGACATCGCTGACGCTTCGCAGCAGGCGGTGCATGACGACGCGTCGCCCGACGATGTCACCGCGCCCGCTGGCGAGCAGTCTGCGCACCGGCAGCCCCATCAGCCCCCGCAGCGCCGGCGCGATGGCCGCAACCCCTTCGGCATGTGGATTGCCGTAGCCGTGGTCGCCACGGCATGCTGGCTGTACGCGCGCGCGGTCGAGGCCGTCGAGGTGGTCGAAGTCACCGATGTCGGCAGTCGCATTGACGGCCGTGCGACGAACGCCGACGCGCGTCCGGTGGCGCTGTCCTCACCCGGATACGGCGCCGCACAGCGCTTGCGCTGAGTGTCCGTGCCCGCTGTCATCGGTCCGGCGGCACCGCGCCCCGGGCGCCTGGGCAGCCGCATCCTTCTCGCTTCACTGATTATCTTCGGCGCCTTGTGGCTGCTCGATCGCCTGTTTCCGCCGCCGCTGCCCGGCCCGGACGACGGTTTCATCGTGCTCGCGCGCGACGGCAGCCCGCTGCGTGCCTGGCCGGGTGCGGATGGCGCATGGCGCTATCCGGTCACGCTGGCCGACGTGTCGCCGCGCTACGTCGAGGCGCTGCTGGGCTATGAAGACCGCTGGTTCCGCTGGCATCCGGGCGTCAATCCGGCTGCGCTGGCGCGCGCTGCGTGGCAGTGGGCGGGCAGCGGTCGCATCGTGTCCGGCGGCTCCACGCTCACCATGCAGGTCGCACGCATCCTCGAACCGGTGCCGCGCACGCCGCGCGGAAAGCTGCGCCAGATGGCGCGCGCGCTGCAACTCGAATGGCGGCTGTCGAAGGACGACATCCTCACGCTGTATCTGAATCACGCGCCGATGGGTGGCATCGTCGAAGGCGTAGAGATGGCCAGTCGCGCCTACCTCGGCAAGCCGTCGCGCGACCTGAGCCATGCCGAAGCGGCTCTGCTCGCCACGCTGCCGCGTGCCCCCAGCCGCCTGCGTCCGGACCGCGCGCCGCAGGCGGCGCAGGTCGCGCGTGATCGCGTTTTGGCGCGCCTGGCCCGCTTCGGCATCTGGACGCCCGAGGTGGTGGCCGACGCGCGCATCGAGCCGGTCATCGCGCAGCGCCTGCAGGGCGGCTGGGTGGCACCGCTGGCGGCCGAACGTCTGCGCGGGCAGGTGCGCCGCTCGGACCGGCGCGGCCTGACCCGTGTCGCCAGCACGCTGGACCGCGAACTGCAGAGCACGGTCGAGCGCCTGCTGGCCGACCGCGCCTCGGTGCTGCCGCCGAAAGTGTCGCTCGCCGCACTGGTGATGGATGTCGACACACTGGAGGTGCGCGCCTACGCCGGTTCGGCCGATTTCACCGACGCCGGACGCAGCGCCCACGTCGACATGGTGCGCGGCGTTCGCTCGCCCGGCTCCACACTGAAGCCTTTCCTGTATGCGATGGCGCTGGACGAGGGCTTCATCCATTCCGAAAGCCTGCTGATCGACGCGCCGCAGGCCTTCGGCGGCTACCAGCCGGGCAATTTCCAGGCCGATTTTTCGGGACCGGTCAGCGCCGCCGAAGCGCTGCAGCGCTCGCTCAATGTACCGGCCGTCGACCTGCTGGACCAGATCACGCCGCCGCGCTTTGCTGCGCGGCTTGCTGCGGGCGGCCTCAAGCTGCACATGGCCACCGGCGAGCAGCCCAATCTGAGCCTCATCCTCGGTGGCGCGGGCGTCACGCTGGAAGAACTTGTCGGTGCCTACCGCGCGCTGGCTGCCGGCGGCCTGGCAGGGGCGCCGCGGCTCACGCCGGACGCACCGCGAGCGGAATCGCGCCTGATGAGCGAAGGCGCGGCGTGGATCGTGCGCGACATTCTGGAAGGTGGCGGCCATCCGGACCGCCCGTTCATCGAAGGCGGTGGCAGTGTGCCGCTGGCCTGGAAGACCGGCACCAGCTTCGGTTTTCGCGATGCCTGGGCAGTCGGCGTGTCCGGCCGCCATGCGCTCGGCGTCTGGATGGGCCGGCCGGACGGTACACCCAATCCCGGCTTCTTCGGCGCCAACGCGGCAGCGCCGCTGCTGAAGGACATCGCCGCGGCGCTGCCGCGCGCAGCGGCCGCGCCGCGTGACCGACCGACGTCCGTGCAGGCGGTCGACATCTGCTGGCCACTCGGCACGGCGACCGCCGATACACCTGCGCCGCTGTGCCATCGTCGTCGCAGCGCCTGGTCACTCGCCGGCGCCGTACCGCCGACCCGCCCGGACCGTATCGACCCCGGCAGCCTGCGACAGACCGTGTGGATCGATCCGGCCAGCGGCCTGCGCACCGTATCGGGCTGCGGCGATGGGCAGGTGCGGGACTTCGCACGCTGGCCGGTATTGCTGCAACCCTGGCTTGACGGCTGGCTGCCTGCGGACCAGCGCCTGCCCGACTGGCAACCGGGCTGTGCGCCGGTCGACACTGCACCGGCCGCCACGCTGCGCATCGTCGGCCTCACCGAAGGCTTGCGCCTGCGCCCCGCGCCACATCATGGACATGTGTCGCTTCATCTCGCAGCGCGCGGCGCGCATGGCACGGTGTATTGGCTGCTCGATGGCCGGCGGGTGACGCCGGATGCGGGCGGAAAGCTGCTGCTCGACGACCCCGGCGAACACCGGCTGACCGCGATGGACGGCGAGGGACGCCATCACAGCGTGAGGTTCGTGCTCGATCCGGCGCCCGATGCCCGGGTCCTTCGATAAGCCCCGACTGCTGCGAGCGGCTCTGGCGGCAGGCGCTATTGGAGCAGCCTGTGGATGCGGCTTGTGGGAGGGACCGCTCCAGGCCGATTGTCGTTGCGCTGCGCGATCGGCAGATGAACTCCCGACCTGTTCCGTTCGCGGGAATTCGCGCACGGCAAGGCCGACTGCGCCGTAGCGATGTGGTTCGTTTCTGCGATCCGGCCCGGGGCCGCCTTGACACGTGCGGCAGCGATGGTGACGATGCATCGCGCGTACCGATCACGAAGGGTCAGGCTGCCTCTATGCAGGCGGGCCGCAGATTGTCCGGAAGAATCGATTTCCCTGGATTTCGCTCGAGTACTTTTCTGCTTTTATTTCAATCACCAACCCGGAAATGACCATGTCTCAAATCATCGTTGAACACAATCCGTCGGAAGACAAGCTCAAGCAACTGGGCGTATCGAGCTGGGAAATCTGGGAGAAGGAAGTGTCGAAGTTTCCGCTCGATTTCGGCATGACCGAAAGCGCCTATCTGCTGGAGGGCGAAATCCATGTCACGCCGCAGGGCGGTGAAAAGGTGGTGATCAAGGCCGGCGACTTCGTGGTGTTCCCGAAAGGCATGAAGTCGATGTGGGAAGTGGTGAAGCCCTTGCGCAAGCACTACAAGCACAGCTGATCCAGGATTTTGACCCGACAACGGGTTGAACAGAAAAAAGCCCCGGATTTCCGGGGCTTTTTTCTTTCGGTCGATGCAGGGGCGGCTGACATCGAGCCGGCCGCCGGCCCAGTGGCCGACCGGAGCGCGATGCCGGCCCGGCCGGGGCTTCAGGGTGCGCGATACTCGACGCCGTGGCGCTTGAAGATGTCCTTCAGTTCGCCCTTTTCGGCAATGCTGTTCATTGCGGCCTGCAGCGACTGGGCCAGCTTTTCGTTGCCTGCCTTCACCGCAAGGCCGATGACCCACTGGCGGCGATTGACCAGCGGCAGCGGCACGTCGCCAATCGCGTAGCCGCTGGTGCCGGCGATGCCTGCTTCCATTTCGCTCTGCATGCCCATCACGGCACTGACTTCGCCGTTCTTCATTGCAGCCAGTGCTTCGCCGGCCGATTTGTAGTGGCCGATGTTGTTGCGGTAGGCGCCGCCGTCCGCCGACAGGAGCACCGTGTCGGGGTAGGTTTCCACTTCCACGCCAATGCGCTGCGTGCGGAAGACATCGAGCGATTCGAGCTTGTCGATCTTCTCGACATTGCGGGCGATGGCGAATTTTTCGCGGTAGTAAGGTGCGAAGAACATGGCCTTGTCATTGCGTGCCGTGTAGGTTGCATCGATGGGCACATGCAGCATGACGTCGGCCGGGCCATAGCCGAGCACGGTGCCGCGCCACACCATGTTGCGCAGGTCATCGTCCATGTTTTCGTCGGCCGAGAACCACAGGATTTCCAGCTTCACGCCAAGCCGGTCGGCCAGCAGTTTGGCGAGGTCGACATCGATGCCGCCAGCGCTGACGTCGGAGAACGGGGCGAATTCCTTGTACAGCGCAACCTTGATCTGGCCGCTCTTGATGACTTCGTCGAGGTCGCGGCCCTGCGCCCATGCGCTGCCGGCGAAGCCGCCGAGCCACATGACGGCACACAGCATCAGCGCGGTGAATCTGTTCTTCATTCCTGGTCTCCAGAGGTATTGTTGGTACGGGGATGTCTTCCCGCGAACCCGCATTTTTGCACGGCAGACCGAAACCGGTCGCAACAACCGGCTTGCTACCCGGAGGCATCAGCCGACGCTGCAGTGTGCGCTGACGGGCAGCCGGATCGGCTTGTGCGCCACAAACCGGACGGTAAAGAAAAAACCGGCGCCAGAAGGCGCCGGTTACGGTCGCCCCAAGAACGGGGCGCAAGGAGGAGTCTTCAGATCTTCTTGATCAATCCTTCAGCAGCTTGAACACCCACATCGAGCCACCCTGGTTCAGGTACGCAACTTTCTTGGCGACGTCACCACCCCACAGCGGCACTGCGCCGCCCCAGCCGGCCGTCACGGCAACGTACTGCTCGCCGTCCTGATCCCAGGTGATCGGGGGGGCGACAATGCCGGTGCCGACCTGGAAGGACCACACTTCCTTGCCGGTCTTGGCGTCGGCCGCCTTCAGGTAACCCTCGGGCGTACCCCAGAACACCAGACCGCCACGGGTCACCATCGCACCACCCCACAGCGGAGCGTTGTTGCGCACTTCCCACACGATCTTGCCGGTCTTCGGATCGACGGCACGCAGTGCGCCGATGTAGTCGCCGCCGATGTCCTTGGCGTCCAGCGTCTTGATCGTGAAGCCGGCACCCAGGTAGGCGGCACCCTTCTTGTAGGTGATCGGCTCGTTCCAGATTTCCATGCCCCATTCATTGGACGGCACGTAGAACAGTCCGGTGTCCGGGCTGTAGGCCATCGGCATCTGGTTCTTGCCGCCGAGGAAGGAAGGCGTCGCGAAAACGGCATTGCCCTTCTTGCCATCGCCACTGGCAGTCGGGTCACCCGGACGGTTTGCCGGGTCGTAGATCGGCCGACCGTTCTCATCCAGGCCCTTGGCCCAGTTCAGCGCCTTCACGAACGGGAAGCCGCGCTCGAACTTGCCGGTGTTGGCATCCAGCACGTAGAAGAAGCCGTTGCGGTCGGCCTTGCCGCCCATCCGCTTGCCACCCATGTCGAAGGTGACGAACTCGTTCACGCCGTCATAATCCCAGCCATCGTTCGGCGTGCTCTGGAAGTGCCACTTGATCTCGCCGGTCTTGACGTCGATCGCAACCGTGGAGCACGAGTACAGGTTGTCGCCGGGACGCAGGTGGCTGTTCCACGGCGCCGGGTTGCCGGTGCCGAAATAGGCGAGGCCGGTCTTCGCGTCGTAGGTGCCGCCGAGCCATGTCGCTGCGCCGCCGACCTTCCACAGGTCGCCCGGCCACGTGGCATTGGTCGTGCCACTGATGCCGGCTTCGGTCTTGTTTCCGTCGGCGTCGTACCGGTAGCCCATGTGGCCTTCGATGGTCGGGCGCATCCACACCATCTTGCCGGTCTTCGGGTCACGTGCTTCGACGCGGCCGATGATGCCGAACTCGCCACCGGACACACCGGTCAGCAGCAGACCGCCGGCGATGATGGGCGCTGCCGACGACGAATAGCCGGCCTGGTAGTCGTCGATCTTTTCCTTCCACACCACCTTGCCGGTGGCCTGGTCGAGCGCGATGAGCTGCGCGTCGAGCGTGGCGTAGATGATCAGGTTGTCGAACGCCGCTGCGCCGCGGTTGATCACGTCGCAGCAGGGCATGATGCCCTCGGGCAGGCGGTGTTCGTAGGTCCACAGGCGCTTGCCGGTCTTGGCATCGAGGGCGAACACGCGCGAGTAAGAGGCGGTGATGAACATCTTGCCGTCGATGACCAGCGGTTGCGCTTCCTGACCGCGCTGTTTCTCGCCGCCGTACGAATACGACCAGGCAGGCACAAGGCGCTTCACGTTCTTGGGAGTGATCTGCTTGAGAGGGCTGAAACGCTGACCTTCGGTTCCCATGCCCCACGAAAGAACGTTACCGGTGGTTTTGGCGTCGTTCACGATGTCGGCGTCCGTCACACCGGCATACGCGATGGTGCTGTGCGCGCAGGCAGTGAGGGCGAGCGCTGCAAGAGCAGTTCTTTTCATGGATGGTCTCCTCGAATTTGGATCAGTCGTCTGACTGTCGGATTTTTTGTCGCAACGAGCGACGCCCAAGTGTTGCAAAACGCATGCCATCAGTCGGTTTTGCGCCAAAACTATCGCCCGGGCTCATCTGTCAGGAGTCGGTTACTGCAAGCGTGGCAAGGCCCGGCGAAGGGATGTCCTCCCGGAGCCGCACGGATAAAGGCCTTGACGTGCGTGGGTGTTGCGTCGCGCGGCGATGCGGCGTGGGTATCGGTGCGAGGCAGGCGGCCCTGTTCGAGCCGGACTACCTTTCGAAAAGGCGGCACGAACGGCTGATCCGTCCGGATTTCAACCGATTTTTACAGATCGTTCGTACAAATATCGAACGTCCGCCAGAGGTGATGTCCCGACATGATCGGGTTGATGCCCCGATAGACCGGGGACTTCTTCACCGCAGGCACCGACCCGTCAGCATTTTCGGATCGTGCGCGGCGCGAACGTCATCCCTCCGACGCATTCGTCGAATGGATTTCGCATTCACGTGTTCGTTCGCTTGCCGGGGCCTGGCTGCCCCGGCGGTCAGCGCTTGCCGTTGCCGCCGAGCAGTGCCGCGACCTGCCGCTTGCCGCGCCGGGCGCCGGCTGCCGTGCCGTCGGTCGTGGCGGCCGTACCCTCACCGGAGGGCAGCGATTCGTACGGCTTGCTGAAGTCGAAACCATCGGCCGCCACCTGGCTCGCCGATGAACGCGGATTGCGCGAAGGACGCACGGTGTCTCCGGGCGATGACCGACCGCGGCGCGCTGCACCTTCCGGCCGTTCCGGCCGCTCACCGCTGCTGGCGGCGCGTTCCCGCGGGCGCTCGCCAGCACGTCCCTCGCGCGGACTCGATTCGCGCACTTCGCGCTGCCGGGCGCGGCCCGGGTCGAAGCCTTCCGGCGTCGCCGGCTCGATTTCCTTGCGGATCAGCTTTTCGATGTCGGCCACGCGACCGCGCTCTTCCGGCGCCATCAGCGAAATGGCTTCGCCGCTGCGCCCGGCGCGCCCGGTGCGGCCGATCCGGTGTACATAATCTTCCGCGTTGTGCGGCAGCTCGAAATTGATGACGAAGGGCAGGTCCTCGATGTCGAGACCGCGCGCCGCGACATCGGTCGCGACCAGCACGCGCACGGCGCCGCTCTTGAACGCTTCCAGCGCCTCGGTGCGCTGCTGCTGGCTCTTGTCGCCGTGGATCGCGTCGGCTGCCACACCCTGACGGATCAGGTGCACGGCCAGTCGGCTGGCGCCGAATTTCGTGTTGACGAACACCAGCGCCTGACGCGACACGTAGTCGGGCTGCGTCAGCAGGTGCGTCAGCAGCGCACGCTTGTCGTCGGTCGCGCAGGCATGCACCTTGTGCGTGACGGTTTCAGCCGTGGCATTGCGGCGTGCGACCTCGATCAGCTGCGGGTCGCGCAGCATGGCCTGCGCCAGCTTCTTGATTTCTTCCGAGAAGGTGGCCGAAAACAGCAGGCTCTGCCGCTGGGCCGGCAGCAGCGCGAGGATGCGCTTGATGTCCGGGATGAAACCCATGTCCAGCATGCGGTCGGCTTCGTCCAGCACCAGCATCTGCACCTGGCCGAGCGCGATGCTCTTGCCTTCGACGTGATCGAGCAGGCGACCGGGCGTGGCGACGACGATTTCGCGGCCTTCCCGCAACTCCTTCACCTGTGCCTTCATGTCCACGCCGCCGTAGATGCAGACCGAACGCAGCGGCAGGTGCTTCGAATACGTGCGCACGCTTTCGTGCACCTGCATCGCCAGTTCGCGCGTCGGGCAGACGATCAGTGCGCGTACCGGATGGCGGGCGGGCGAGGGTGAGCTGCTGGCGTGCGGCGCGAGGCGCTGCAGCAGTGGCAGCGTGAAACTGGCGGTCTTGCCGGTGCCGGTCTGGGCGCCGCCCATGACGTCGCGGCCCGCCAGAACGATGGGAATGGCCTGAGCCTGAATGGGGGTCGGCACGGTGTAGCCGGTGTCTGCGACAGCGCGCAGCAATTCGGGGATGAGCCCGAGTTCTTCAAACGACATGTATGCGAAGCTCTTTGTGTAAGGACTTCCGCCTGGCATGCCGGTTCAGGCTGGGGAAATCGGTTCCGGAAAACCCGGCGCGAGGGCGCGCCAACGCGAAGTTGACACGGCTATCGAGCCCGGGGCGCAGGCGCCTGGGCGGGAGAAGTGGGGGATCGGCCGTCAGTCCGGCCGGATCGGAAACTCCGGGCCGCGCCATGACCGGCGAGGCGACTGCACCCGCATTATCGCACAGTGCAGGGATTCGCCCCGCGTGGCGCAGACTCGAAGCAGCGGAACCCGAGTGCAACCTCGTGTGGGCTTTCGGTGAGCGGCTCCAGCGGGAGCGGCGACCCGGTGGGAGCGCCGCTCCCACAACAGGAACGCCCCCTCGGCAGGCGCTCTGCTCAGCCGTGCCGACGGCGGGCGGATGCCGACTTGCCCGGCACGCCCAGGTAACCGGTGACTTCCTCGCGATCGTGGTAGAGCTGGCGGAAACGCAGTTCGTGCTTCTTGTCGACCGACTCCAGTGCTTCGGCGATCAGGTCGGAACACAGCTGCAGTTCTTCGTAGCGGCGCTTCATCGGCAGCTTCAGATTGAAGATGGCGTGCTGGCACAGACCCTGAGCGACCCAGCGCGCCACCAGTGCGGCGACGCGGCGCGGCTGTTCGACCATGTCGCACACCAGCCAGTCGACCGGCTTGCGCGGCACGAAACGGAAACCATCTTCCTTCTTGTGCCGCACCTGGCCGGTTTCGAGCAATTCGGGCTTCATCGGCCCGTTGTCGACTGCGGTGACCTCGAAATGGCGCGACACCAGGTGCCAGGTCCAGCCGCCCGGTGCGGCACCGAGGTCGACGGCGCTCATGCCGGGCTTGATCAGTCTTTCCTGTTCGTCTTCGGTCAGCAGGCTGTGAAACGCCTCGGCCAGCTTGAGCGTCGAGCGCGACGGCGCTTCGCGCGGCATGCGCAGGCGCGGAATGCCGCCCGGCCACTCGCTGCGCCGGCCGGGCCAGGACAGCGCCACCGTGGCGCGGTCGGCCGCGGTGAAAAAGATGTGCAGGCGCGGAGCCTCGCGGTCGTCGCTGAAGGCGCCGGCCGTTTCGAGCGCCTGACTCATGAAGCCCTCCAGCTTGCGGCTGAGGCCGGACAGCGCCTTCACCGTGTCGGTGTCCGGCGTTTCGATGAGGAAATCGCTGAAGCCCGGCGCCAGTTCAAGAGCGGCTTCGACCACCGGCGTGACGCGGTCGCGCGGCGTCATGCCTTCAACCGTTCGGCCCGCCCACACCAGCTGGCGCGCGAAAGTCAGGTCCTGCCAGCTCAGCTTGCGCATCAGTGCGCTCAACGCGCGTGCATCGGCAAAGGCCTCGACGTAGCCGCTGCCGGCCCGGGCCTGCGGTTCGATCATCTGGCCGGCGTCGCCGCAGCGGTCCATGATCTCCTGCGCGCATTCGCGCTCGAAGCCGGCACGGCAATACAGCAGCAGGCCAAGGGGATTTGTTTTCAAGGTGTGTCCGTTCAGGGTGAATCCGTGCCGGGCCGACCGGTCTGTGATACATGTCGCGCTCTTGGGAACGCAATCCGGTTTGTCGCATGAATCTTACGAAAGTTACCGGAATGAAGGATGTCGGCACGAAGGATATCGCGCGCCGCCGTCTGGGACGCTCGACGCTCGAAGTCCCGGCCATCGGACTGGGCACCATGACCTTCGGTCAGCAGGTCGACGAACGCACGGCCCACGCCATCATGGACGAGGCCTTCGAGGCCGGCATCGACTTTCTCGATGCGGCCGAAATGTACCCGGTCCCGGCGCGCGCGGAAACCTTCGGCGACACCGAACGCATCGTCGGCAGCTGGCTTGCGCGCCGGCCGCGCGAATCGGTCATCGTGGCCACCAAGGTGGCCGGACCGGCGCGCGGCATCGAATGGATACGCGGCGGGCCGCTGGCGCTGGATGAAAGCAATATCCGTCAGGCGGTCGAAGGATCGCTCGCGCGACTGCGCACCGACTACATCGACCTATACCAGATCCACTGGCCGGCGCGCAATGTGCCGATGTTCGGCCAGTATGAATATGACCCGGGCGGCGAGCGCGAGGCGGAATCGCTGCGCAGCCAGCTCGAGGCGCTCGGCCGGCTGATCGAGGAAGGCAAGATCCGCCATGTCGGCGTGTCGAACGAAACGCCGTGGGGCCTGATGACCTGCCTGCGGCTGGCCGACGAAGGTCTGCCGCGCGTGGTGAGCATCCAGAACGCCTATCACCTGATGAACCGTACCTTCGATGTCGGCCTGTCCGAGGTGTGTACGCGCGAGCAGGTGTCGCTGCTGGCGTACTCGCCGCTCGGCTTCGGCCACCTGACCGGCAAATACGCCGAACGCGCCGACGCGGCAGGTCGAATCAATGAATTTCCGCAGTTCGGACAGCGCTACTTCAAGGAAAATGTGGCGCCGGCTTCGCGCGCCTACGCCCTGCTGGCGCACGAACACGGACTGACTCCGACCCAGCTGGCGCTCGCGTTCTGCTATCGGCGCCATGCCGTGGCGAGTACCCTGATCGGTGTGACCACGCGCACTCAGTTGCGGGAAAATATCGATGCGTGGGCCGTTACGCTGTCGAACGCGCTGAACGAAGCCATCGACGCGCTGCACCTGCGCTACACCAACCCGGCGCCTTGACCGGGCGCCCTGCCATGTTGCACAGAGGAGATTTCCGGATGTTCATCAAGCCGTTAGCCGCGTTGATCGCGGCCAGCGTCATGCTCGCGCCGATGTCGGCGGGCGCCAATACAGCCGCCCCGAAGCCGGCGGCCAGCGCCAAGACAAGCAAACCGGCCGCAAAGGCCAGCACGAAAGGCAGCACCAAGGTTGCCGCGCCGAAGGAAGCGGGCGAAGTCGAACTGGCGCACGGTCTGGACGAAGCCGCAGCGCTCGCGCTGCAGGCGCTGGTGGACGACTTCAATGCCGGCGGCAAGGCCAAGCAGAAAATCGTGCTCAGCACGCGCAACTGGGAAGACGCGGACGCTGCGGCGCCTGCGCTCCCGGCCATGCTGGTGCTCGACGACGGCGCGCGTCAGCGCTTCCTCGATGGCAAGCCGCGCTACACCCCGCTGCATCAGGTGATGACGACCGCGAAGGAGAAATTCACTCACGCTGCCATCCCTGCGCCGATGCCCCCCTACCTGAATGGCACCAAAGGCCGCCTGAATGCGCTGCCGATCGGGCTCACGACGCCGGTCATGTTCTACAACCGCGATGCCTTCAGCCGGGTCGGGCTCGACCCGAACGTGCCACCGACCCACTGGTTCTCGCTGCAGGAAGCGCTCGGCACGCTGCGCGATGGCGGCTACGCCTGCCCCTACACCAGTGCTCGCCCGACCCAGATTCATGTGGACAACATCAGCGCGTGGCACAACGAGCCGTTCGCGCGCAAGCAGGGCAAGACCGGCGAAGCGCTCGCCATCAACGGCCTCGTGCAGGTGAAGCATCTGGCCATGATGTCGTCGTGGTACAAGAGCCGCTATCTGCACATTTTCGGGCGTGGCGACGAGGCGGTCCCGATGTTCGCCGGCGGCCAGTGTCAGGTGCTGACGGCTCGCTCCTCCGCCTGGCCGCAGATCAAGCGCGACGCCAAGTTCGACGTCGGTGTCGCGGCGCTGCCCTTCCACGAAGACATTCGTAACGCGCCGCGCCATACGCTGGCTGACGGTGCCAGCCTGTGGGTGAGCGCCGGTCGCGGCGCCGAGGAAACGCGCACCATCGCGCGCTTCGTCACCTTCCTGCTCGATCCGGATCGCCAGGCCCAGTGGTCGCTGGCCACCGGCTTCATTCCGTTGAACCGCGCCGGCATGGTGGCCATCAGTCCGGTCGATGCGCCGACGGCGGACAGCGTCGCCCGGGTGGCACTGCGCCAGCTGGCCGGTCGCGCCGGCGCGAAGGACGAACAGACCAGCCACGCCGCCAGCAACCCGCGCGTGCGGGCGGTGCTCGACGAAGAACTGGAAGAGCTGTGGGCCGACCGCAAGCCGGCCAAGGCCGTGCTCGACACGGCGGTGCTGAGGGCAGGGCCATGTGTGACGTCGATCAACTTGTCCTGCTGATCCGCTCGGCGCGTGAAGACGCGTCGGTCGGAGAACCGCTGCGCCGGCTGCTCGCGCTCGACGATGCGGCGCGCGTCAAGGCGATCGAGAAGTGGGTGCGCGAAGGCGTTGCCGCCGGCACGTCGGTGGACATGCTGACCGCCATCGCCTGGCTGACCGACGACGACATCGCGCGTCAGGCGCGCGAGTTGCTCGATCCGGTCTGAAGCGGGCCCGATGACGTCCAGGCGGTCGCTCTGGCCCTATCCGCTGTGGATCGCCCATCGCGGCGGTGGCTCGGCGGCGCCGGAGAACACGATCGCCGCGATCCGCACCGGCGCGGCAGCCGGCTTCGGCATGGTCGAATTCGACGTCATGCTGAGCGGCGATGACGTACCGCTGCTGATCCACGACGAAACGCTGGAGCGCACGACCGACGGCGCCGGCAAGGTCAGCGCACACAGCGCCCGCGCGTTGCGGCAACTCGATGCCGGGCGCTGGCACGGCCCGACCTTCGCCGGAGAACGCATTCCGACGCTGGATCAGGCCCTCGACTGCCTGCTGGCGCTGGACATCACCGCCAACATCGAAATCAAGCCGGCCACCGGCTTCGAGCGCCGCACCGGCGAAGTCGTCGCGCGCGCGATTGCGGCGCGCTGGCCTGCCGGCGAGCAGCCGCCACTGCTGTCCTCGTTCTCGATGGACGCCCTGGAGGCGGCGCGCGAGGTGGCGCCCGATCTGCCGCGCGGCCTGCTGTTCGAACGGCTGCCCGAAGACTGGGCGGCCCGGGTGCAGGCACATGGCGCGCTGTCGGTGCACTGCGACCAGTCTGCGCTCGATGGTCAGCAACTCCGGGCGGTGCGCGAAACAGGCGTGCCGCTGCTGTGCTACACCGTGAATGACGCTGCGCGCGCCCGTGAGCTGATTGCGGCCGGTGTGGCCGGACTGTTCACCGACCTGCTCGACCTGCCTCAGCGCTGCTGCACATGATCGAGCGTGGCATGCAGCGCGGCCCGCCATTGTGCGATCAGTGCGTCGCCTGACGCGCCCGACGGCAGGTACAGCCGACCGTCGTCAGCCGCCGTCTGCAGTGCGATCCCTGCGCCCAGCGCCGCCAGCCGCGCCGCGCCCAGTGCCGTGGTTTCGGTCGCCGGTGCGACGCGCACCGCGCAGCCGAGCAGGTCGGCCTGCATCTGCATCAGCAGCCCATTGACCGTGCCGCCGCCATCGACGCGCAGTTCTCGCAGCGACGCACCGGCGTCTGCCTCCATCGCGCGCATCACATCCAGCGTCTGCAGCGCGATGGCTTCGAGCGCGGCACGGGCGATGTGGGCGCGTGTGGTGCCGCGCGTCAGGCCATAGATCGCGCCGCGCGCCTCGGCCGACCAGTGCGGTGCGCCCAGGCCGGTGAAGGCCGGCACGAGGGTGACGCCGGCGCTGTCCGGCACGCTGCCCGCCAGCGCCTCGATGTCGCCCGAGCGGGCGATCAGTCCCAGCCCGTCGCGCAACCACTGCACCAGGGCCCCGGTCACGAACACGCTGCCTTCGAGCGCGTATTCGATGCGTGACGACGTCTGCGCCGCACAGGTGGTCAGCAGACCGTGGCGCGACGTGATGGCCTGCTCACCGGTATGCATGAGCATGAAACAGCCGGTGCCGTAGGTGTTCTTGGCCAGCCCCGGCGCCGTGCAGCCCTGCCCGTAAAGTGCCGCCTGCTGGTCGCCGGCGATGCCGGTGATCGGCAGCGCACGGCCGAACAGCGCGGCGCCGGTTTCCGCCAGGGCGCCGCTGGACGGCACGACGCGCGGCAGCAGCGCACGCGGAATCGCGAACAGTTCGAGCAGGCCTTCGTCCCACTGCCCGGTGTGGATGTCCAGCAGCTGGGTGCGGCTGGCGTTGGTCAGATCGGTCAGGTGCGCGCGCCCGCCGGTGAGCTGCCACACCAGCCAGCTGTCCATCGTGCCGCAGGCCAGTTCGCCGCGCAGTGCGCGTTCGCGGGCGCCGGGCAGGTGGTCGAGCAGCCAGGCGATCTTGCTGGCTGAAAAATAGGGGTCGAGCACCAGGCCGGTCCTGGCGCGCACCGCGTCCTCGTGGCCGTCGGCCTTGAGGCGGGCGCAGACGTCCGCCGTGCGTCGGTCCTGCCAGACGATGGCCGGACCGAGCGGCTCGCCGGTCGCGCGGTCCCACAGCAGCACTGTTTCGCGCTGGTTCGTGATGCCGACCGCCGCAATGTCGGCCGGCGACAGCGCGGCGCGCGTCAGCACCTCGCGCACGCAGTCGACGGTGTCCGTCCAGATGCGCCGGGCGTCATGTTCCACCCAGCCGGGCCGCGGGTAATGCTGCGGCAGTTCGCGCTGCGCCATCGCAACGACGCGGCTGTCGGCGTCGAACAGCAGTGCGCGCGAGCTGGTCGTGCCCTGATCGAGTGCGAGGATGTGGCGCATGTCTTCTCCTTGTCCGCCTGTCGTATCCACGGCAGCGCAGTCATCGGACGCTACGGGCGGAATGCTAGAATCTGCGGCTGTTTAGCGCAGTTTAGCGCCCTCCTGATCCCCCATTGCCGACCATGACCAGCGCCGACATCCGCTCCGCCTTCCTGAATTTCTTCGCGTCCAAGGGCCACCAGATCGTGGCGTCCAGTTCGCTCGTGCCGCACGAAGACCCGACCTTGCTGTTCACCAACGCCGGCATGAACCAGTTCAAGGACGTGTTCCTCGGCTTCGACAAGCGCAGCTACAACCGCGCGACCACGTCGCAGAAATGCGTGCGCGCCGGCGGCAAGCACAACGATCTGGAAAACGTCGGCTACACCGCGCGCCACCACACCTTCTTCGAAATGCTGGGCAACTTCAGCTTCGGCGACTATTTCAAGCAGGACGCCATCGACTACGCGTGGGAACTGCTGACCGGCGTGTTCAAGCTGCCGGCGGACAAGCTGTGGGTCACGGTTTACGCCGAGGACGACGAAGCCTATGCGATCTGGCGCGACCGGATCGGCGTGCCGGTCGAACGCATTGTGCGCATCGGCGACAACAAGGGCGCGCGCTACGCGTCGGACAACTTCTGGATGATGGGCGACACCGGCCCGTGCGGCCCGTGCACGGAAATCTTCTACGACCACGGCGAAGACATTCCGGGCGGCCCGCCGGGATCCCCGGATGAAGATGGCGACCGCTACATCGAAATCTGGAACAACGTGTTCATGCAGTACAACCGCGATGAAGCCGGCGTGCTGCATCCGCTGCCCAAGCCCAGCGTCGACACCGGCATGGGGCTTGAGCGCATCGCCGCCGTGCTGCAGCATGTGCACAGCAATTACGAAATCGACCTGTTCGTCGCGCTGATCGCCGCCGCCGCGCGCGAAACGCACACCGCCGATCTCGACAATCCGTCGTTGAAGGTGCTGGCCGACCACATCCGCGCCTGTTCCTTCCTGATCGCCGATGGCGTCATCCCGGGCAACGAGGGGCGCGGCTACGTCCTTCGCCGCATCATCCGCCGCGCCATCCGTCACGGCTACAAGCTGGGCGCGCGCGCCGCCTTCTTCCACCGCATGGTGCCGGACCTGGTGGCGCAGATGGGCAGCGCCTATCCGGATCTGTCGTCGGCGCAGCAGAAGGTGATGGACGTGCTGCGGCAGGAGGAGGAACGCTTCTTCGTCACGCTAGAAAAGGGGATGGAGATTCTGTTTGCTACGTTGCGTCAATACGGCTACGGCCCAGGGTTCGTAGTCGAAGGCCTTGTGCGCGGAGTTGCCAGCGACGTTCATACCTTTCCGGGGGATATCGCGTTCCTCTTGCACGATACCTACGGCTTCCCGGTTGATCTGACGGCGGACATTTGCCGTGAGCATGGAGTTGGCCTCGATACCGCCGGCTTCGACGCCGCGATGGCGCGCCAGAAGGAACAGGCGCGCGCGGCCGGCAAGTTCAAGATGGCGACCGCGCTGGAATACGACGACACGGCGACCGTGTTCCGTGGATATGACACGCTTGCCATCGACGATGCGCGGGTGGTGGCGCTCTACAAGGACGGAACGCCGGTCGCTTCATTGACCGAGGGCGAGCAGGGCGTTGTGGTGCTCGACCGGACGCCGTTCTACGCCGAATCCGGTGGCCAGGTCGGCGATCGCGGTGTGCTGCTTTCTCCCTCTCCCGCATCAGCGGGAGAGGGCCGGGGTGAGGGCGTTTTTTCAGCGGATCAAACGCGACCGGCCCTCACCCCCAACCCCTCTCCCGCTGATGCTGCCCTCACCCCCAACCCCTCTCCCGCTGATGCGGGAGAGGGGAGTGTCTGTTTCACCGTCGAGGACACGCTGAAGATCCAGGCGGCGGTGTTCGGCCATCACGGCGTGGTCGGCACCGGCCGTCTGGCGGTCGGCGACACGGTCAGCGCGCGCGTCGATGTGCGCGCCCGCGCTGCCACCGCGCGCAACCACTCGGTCACGCACCTGATGCACAAGGCATTGCGCGAGGTGCTGGGCGACCATGTGGCGCAGAAGGGTTCGCTGGTCGATGCCGACAAGACGCGCTTCGACTTCGTGCATCACGCGCCGATGACCGACGACCAGATCGCCCGCGTCGAGCGCATCGTCAACACGGAAATCCTCGCCAACGCGGCGACGCAGGCGCGTGTGATGTCGATCGAGGACGCGCAGAAGACCGGCGCGATGATGCTGTTCGGCGAAAAGTACGGCGACGAGGTGCGCGTGCTCGACATCGGCTCATCGCGCGAACTGTGCGGCGGCACCCACGTGGCGCGCACGGGCGACATCGGGCTGTTCAAGATCACGGTCGAAGCGGGTGTCGCGGCAGGCGTGCGCCGCGTCGAGGCCATCACCGGCGAAAACGCGGTCGGCTTCGTGCAGGGACAGGATCGACTGGTCGCACAGGCGGCTGCAGCCTTCAAGGCGCCGCCGGCCGAACTGCCGGCCAAGATTTCGCAGACGCTGGATCACGTGCGGGCGCTGGAAAAGGAGCTGGCCCGGCTGAAGAGCAAGCTGGCATCGAGCCAGGGCGACGATCTGGCGGCGCAGGCCGTGACCATTGGCAGTGCGAAGGTGCTGGCGGCGGTGATGGAAGGCGCCGATGTGCCTGCGCTGCGCGAAACGCTGGACAAGCTGCGCGACAAGCTCGGTTCGGCTGCCATCGTGCTGGCCGCGGTCAACGACGGAAAGGTGAGCCTGATCGCCGGCGTCACACCGGATCTCACGGCGAAGGTGAAAGCCGGCGAACTGGTCAATTTCGTTGCGGCGCAGGTCGGCGGCAAGGGCGGTGGCAAGCCGGACATGGCGCAGGCCGGCGGCACACAGCCGGAAAACCTCGCGGCGGCCCTGGCCGGCGTCGCGAACTGGGTGGAGGGCAGACTGTGATGAAGCGGACGATTTTCATGGCGCTGGCGCTCGTCGCCGGCGGGCTGGTGCAGGCCGGCGAAGGCACGATGATCGAGGCGACCACCGCGGCCGGCGAGAAGGTGCAGTTGATGCCGGACGGCCGCTGGAAATTCGTCGATCA
This sequence comes from Methyloversatilis sp., assembly GCA_016791045.1. Lineage (GTDB taxonomy): Bacteria > Pseudomonadota > Gammaproteobacteria > Burkholderiales > Rhodocyclaceae > Methyloversatilis. The sequence continues at coordinate 131,742 of JAEUNO010000031.1, forward strand.
GGCGAAGCAGGTCGAGGCGAAGAAGATCGCCGACACCTACCCTGAAAACCACCTTCGGCCGGAAGGCGCGCAGGGCGGCTGGTTCGGCACCCGCGTGCTGATGCCCGGCGACAAGGACTACAACCGCGGCACGCTGAATCCGAAGATGCGCTGAATCGGCAGGCCGGCGGTCTGCACCGGCCGGCAATCGGTCACAGTGCCAGTTCCGCTTCCGCCGCGTGTTCCGCGCAGTACTCGATGTCAGGCAGGATGGCCGTGCGGTCCAGGCCGCACAGGTCGGTGATGCTGCGGTTCAGGTGCTCGGCGATATCCTCCGGCTTCACGTCTTCATCGATTTCCATCGCGATCTGGGCGGCGACATTGGTCAGTCGCGCGAGGCGCGTGGCGCTGTCGTGATGCGGCTGGCAGTAGTACTGCATGGCCAGGGCGACGTCATCCGGAAAGTTCCAGCGTGCTGCCAGCTCTGCGCCCACTTCACAGTGATTGGTGTGCAGCTTCAGATGTTCGACGGCTGCGCGCTCGCTGACGCTGAGTCCATGGCAATCACGCGCAATGTCTTCGGCGATGCGCGGAAAGGCGATGTGGATCATCAACTGGCCCAGCCGGTGCATCAGGCCGGCGACGTAGGCGTTGTCGGCGTTCTCGCCGGCGTGGCGCGCGAGCAGTGCATTGGCGCTGGCAGTCATCAGCGCGTGGCGCCAGAAGTCCTTCAGGTCGACACCGGGTACCTTGGGAAACGCACTGCTGACGCCGGCCGAAATGACCAGCGTGCGCAGTACGCGCGTCCCGACCAGGCGGACCGCATCGTCGATCGAGCCCACCGTGCGGCGGCTGCCGTAGAAGCCTGAATTGGCGATGCGCAGCACGCGCGCGCTGATGACCGGATCGAGCCGGATGTCGGCGATCAGCGGCTGCAGGTCCGCATCTTCGTGCTTGAGCGTGTCGATCATCTTCTGTACCACCCGCGGAATGACGGGGAGCTGCGCGGTGGCGCTGAAGATGCGTTCCATTGCGTTCATGCAGGCTTCCTTTGTGCGTTCTGGTTATTGGCCGAGCGTTGCCGCCCAGGTCATGGATTCTGAGGTCGCGTTCGTGAATTCGGTCAGGTCGAGCGCTGGCAGACGGGCCAGCGTGAGCACGAATTCGTGCAGCGCGTTGTCCTCCCAGTTGCGCATCAGCGTAAGCAGTGCGCCCAGGTTGCCCGACCCGTCATTCAGGGCATTCCGGATCGAGTCATCGACCGCCAGGGTCTTCAGGATTTCTTCCATCCGGACGCCGAGCAATGCCGGCAGCAGCGACAGGATGCCGGTCAGAAAGGCGCATTCGGGGTCGCAGTCACGGCTGTCGCACCTTTCGGCGAGCAGTTCCATGGTGCGTGCGCGGGTGGCCACCATGGCAAGCAGCGGGCCGCCGGCCTGCTCACCGCCTTGCGGGCAGAACAGCAGCAATTGCAGCCAGCGCTGCAGCTGCGTGCGCCCGAGCAGCGTGATGGCCTCGCGCGCGGACGAAATCTGGCGGCCGCCATTGCCGATCGAGTTCGACACCCGCATCAGGTTCACCAGCAGTGCCGGCTCCTGCTTGATCAGAGGTTCCATTTCCACCGTCTCCGCGTCGCCGATGACCAGACCGAGCAGTCGCAGCAGCGTCGTTTCACTCGATTTCAGCGCGCGTGTGCTCAGCACGCTGGGGCGGGCGAAGAAGTAGCCCTGGAAATAGGCAAAGCCGAGTTCGTTGCAGCGCTGGGCCTGCTCGGCGCTGTCGACCTTCTCCGCCAGGAGCTTCGCCTTGTAGGGTTTGAAACTGGCGACGATGGCGGGCAGCGTGTCCGGGTCGATGCCCAGAAGGTCGATCTTGATGAAGGACGCAATCTCGATCAGCGGCCGGAAGTCGTCTTCCAGGCTGAGTACGTCGTCGAGCGCCAGGCGGAAGCCCTTGGCCACCAGATCGCGCGCGCGCTCGATGACCGTGGGCGTCGGCGGAATCGTTTCCAGCAACTCGATGACGATCTTGTCGGGCGGCAGCAACTCGATCGCTTCGGACATCAGCATTTCCTCGCTGACGTTGATGAAGCCGAATGCATTGCCGAGCGAGTTCTCCAGTCCCAGCTCGTTGAACACCGTGGTGATCACGCGGGCGGTTGCACTGACGTCGCTGCTGAATTCCGCGTGTTCCATCTGGCCGGAGCGGAACAGCAGTTCGTACGCGTACAGGGTGCCATCCCGGTCGAGGATGGGCTGGCGTCCGACGAAGATGGAGGTGGAGGTGGTGTTGTTATTCGGCATGTACCGGTTTCGGCATGCCGAACTCAAGATTGAGGGTCTAGAGCCCAAATATTGCACGCGACACGAAATGTGTCACCGATTTCATCCGTTCGCTTCACCGTCGGCCGACTCGCCGGACCGGCTGACGGTGAGGCGAAAGACTCAGAACGGCAGCTTCAGGTCCGGCCGTGCGCGCAGCAAAACGCCCCGGAAATCGCCCTGGATACGGGCCAGCGCGGCGTCGGTGTCGGCTTCGAAGCGCAGCACGACCACCGGCGTGGTGTTCGAGGCGCGCATCAGACCGAAGCCGTCGGCGTACTCGACGCGCAGGCCGTCGATCTTGATGATTTCGCGCGCGCCATCGAACACCGCCGATTGCTGCATGTCGGCGATCAGCGCATGCGGCTCGCCCTCGTTCATCTTGAGATTGAGCTCCGGCGTCGAGATTGCGGTCGGAAGCGCCTTCAGCACGGCGTTGCCGTCCGGCGACGCAGACAGGATTTCCAGCAGGCGGGCGGCCGCGTACAGGCCGTCGTCGAAGCCGAACCAGCGCTCCTTGAAGAACATGTGGCCGCTCATTTCGCCGGCGAGTGCGGCACCGCTCTGCTTGAGCTTGGCCTTGATCAGCGCATGACCGGTGTTCCACATGATCGGCTCGCCGCCGTGTTCGCGCACCCAGGGTGCGAGCAGGCGCGTGCATTTCACGTCATAGACGATCTGTGCGCCGGGCTGGCGCGACAGCACGTCGGCGGCGAACAGCATAAGCTGACGATCGGGGTAGATGATTTCGCCGTCGCGCGTGACCACGCCCAGACGGTCGCCGTCGCCGTCGAAGGCGAGGCCGATTTCGGCGTCACCCGCGGCGAGCACGCGGATCAGGTCTTCCAGGTTTTCCGGCTTGGACGGATCCGGATGGTGGTTCGGGAAGTGACCATCGACCTCGCAGAACAGCGGCGTCACCTGGCAGCCCAGCGCTTCGAACAGCTTCGGGCCGATGTCGCCGGCCACGCCGTTGCCGCAGTCGATGACGATCTTCATCGGCCGCTTGAGCTTCACGTCGGACGTCACGCGGGCGATGTATGCGTCGCGCACGTCGGCGTGGCGGGTGGTGCCCACGCCATGCACCAGATCGTTTTCGATGATGCGCCGGCGCAGGTCCTGGATCATGTCGCCGTACAGCGTCTGGCCGCCGAGCACCATTTTCAGCCCGTTGTAGTCGGGTGGGTTGTGACTGCCGGTCACGCTGACCGCGCTGTCGGTGCCCAGATCGAAGGCGGCGAAGTACGACAGCGGCGTCGGCACGCAGCCGATATCCAGCACGTCGACGCCGGCGGCATTGATGCCGGCGGCCAGTGCGCCCGCCAGTTCGGGCCCCGACAGCCGGCCGTCACGGCCGACGGCGATGGTGCGCTGGCCGCGCTTGACGGCTTCTGAGCCGAGCGCGTGGCCGATGGCGCGAACCGCTTCCGCGGTCAGCGTCTTGTCGACGATGCCGCGGATGTCGTAGGCCTTGAAAATTTCGGGTGCGGGGAAGGACATCTGTTTTCCTTTCTCTGGATTCGGGGGCGGCACGGTGCATCGGGTGCCATGCGGCAGCGCGGCAATTATCCTTCGGCAGGCGCGAGGGTGACGCGCATCAGTGCGCAGTCTGGTGCGTATTTCATTGCGCAAACCCTCATCCGCCGGTAATCAGGCGCGCGATGAAGGCGCGCGAGGCGGCCGGACGCAGCGCCTCGCGATCGCCGTCCATCATGCCGAGGCCGAACACGTAGGCGTACAGCAGCAAGCTGCGGCTGGCGGCTTCGTCGGCGCCGTGGCCGGCGGCGACGAACAGTGCGCTGGCGCAGTCTAGCCGCACCGCGTCGACGGCGTCGATCACCGACTGCGCCGCAGCATCGTGGCGCGCCCAGTCGCGGATCGCCAGTTCCACGCGCATGCCGCGCTGGTTGCGGGCGAGGCTGTAGGTGTCGATCACGTGGTGAAGTTGCGCGATCTCGTGGCCGGGCGCACATTGCGTGCGCTGCGTGATGTCGTCGATGCGGCCGGCCCGCCAGTGCTCGAGCAGCGCGTCGAGCAGCGCGCGCCGGTCCTTGAAATGCCAGTAGAAGCTGCCCTTGGTCAGCCCGAGCTGGCGCGCCAGGCTTTCGACCTTGACGCCGTCGACGCCACTGTCCGCCAGGGTCTGGGTGGCCGCGCGCAGCCAGGTGTCGCGGTCTGTCTGCGGCCGGGGATCGACGCTTTCGGATTCTGGCATGAGGCTATTCCGCATTCGGGTATTGACCATGGATTCAGGCATACGGTAGCGTATGGATATGGACATACGCATCCGTATGGGTGCGGCAGCACCTATCGGCGCAGGAGGCGCGAACGATGAAAGCACTGGTTCCGGTCAAGCGGGTGATCGATTACAACGTGAAGATCCGCGTGGCGGCCGATGGCAGCGGCGTGGAAACCGCCAATGTGAAGATGTCGATGAATCCGTTCGACGAAATCGCGGTGGAAGAGGCGGTGCGGCTGCGCGAGGCGGGGGTGGTGACCGAAGTCATCGCGGTGTCGTGCGGCATCACGGCCTGCCAGGACACCTTGCGTGCCGCGATGGCGATCGGCGCCGACCGAGCCATCCTGGTCGCCAGCGACGTCGAATTGCAGCCACTGGCGGTGGCCAAGCTGCTCGCTGCCGTGGCGAAACGCGAAGCGCCGCAGCTGATCGTCTGCGGCAAGCAGGCGATCGACGATGACGCCAACCAGACCGGTCAGATGCTCGCCGCGCTGCTCGGCTGGGGTCAGGCGACCTTCGCGTCGAAGGTGCAGCTGGCCGACGGTCGCGCCGTGGTGACGCGCGAAATCGACGGCGGCCTCGAAACCGTCAGCGTTGCGCTGCCGGCGCTGATCAGCACCGACCTGCGCTTGAACGAGCCGCGCTACGCCAGTCTGCCCAACATCATGAAGGCGAAGAAGAAGCCGCTCGACACGCTGACGCCCGACGAACTGGGCGTGGACGTGACGCCGCGCCTGACGACGCTGCGTGTTGCGGAACCGCCGAAGCGGCAGGCCGGCGTGAAGGTGGCCGACGTCGCCGAACTGGTCGCGAAGCTTCGCAACGAAGCCAAAGTCCTGCGCTGAGGAATCCCTGACATGAACATTCTGGTCATTGCCGAACACGACAACGCCGCGCTGCGCCCGGCGACGCTGAACACGATTGCCGCCGCCGCGAAGATCGGTGGCGACATCACCGTGCTGGTCGCCGGCCGGGGCTGCGCCGCCGCAGCGAGCGCCGCGGCGGCCGTCGCCGGCGTCACGAAGGTGCTGACGGCCGACGCGCCGCAGTTCGAGCACGCGCTGGCGGAAGACGTGGCCGCACTCGTGCTGTCGCTCGCCGCCGGCTACACCCACCTGCTGGCACCGGCGAGCAGCTTCGGCAAGAACTTCATGCCGCGCGTCGCCGCGCTGCTCGACATGGCACAGGTGTCGGACATCGTCGCCGTCGAGTCGGCCGACACCTTTGTGCGCCCGATCTACGCCGGCAATGCGCTGGCCACGGTGCAGAGCCGCGACCCGATCAAGGTCATCACGGTGCGCGCGACCGCATTCGACCCGGCGCCGGCCAGCGGAGGCAGCGCGGCGGTCGAAACCATCCAGCCCCCTCCGGCGACCGGGCTGGCGACTTTCGTGTCGCAGGAACTGTCGCAGTCGGCGCGCCCCGAACTCGGCTCGGCACGCGTCGTCGTGTCCGGCGGACGAGGGCTCGGCAGCGGTGAGGCCTACCACAGCGTGCTCGAACCGCTGGCCGACAAGCTCGGCGCCGCGCTCGGCGCCAGCCGCGCCGCGGTCGATTCGGGCTATGCGCCGAACGACTACCAGGTCGGTCAGACCGGCAAGATCGTCGCACCCGATCTCTATATCGCCGTCGGCCTTTCGGGTGCCATCCAGCATCTGGCCGGCATGAAGGAGTCGAAGGTGATCGTCGCCATCAACAAGGACGCCGATGCACCGATTTTCCAGGTCGCCGACTACGGTCTGGTCGGCGACCTGTTCGAACTGGTGCCCAAGCTGGTTGCCGAGCTGGGGTAGCCGGCGCTTGATGGTCGCTGCAGGTTTGCCGCCCCGGCGATCCGCGGCACGGTATCAACGGGCCGCCAGAGCCCCGGAGGAGTGAGCCATGAGTGAATACATTGCCCCGCTGCGCGACATGCGTTTCGCGCTGGAACTGGCCGGGCTGGCCGAAGTGGTGGCGCTGCCCGGGCTGGAGGATTCCAGCCCCGACGTGGTCGATGCCGTGCTCGACGAGGCTGCGCGCTTCACCTCCGAAGTGCTGTCGCCGCTGAACTGGATCGGCGATCGCGCCGGCGCCACGCTGGGTGCCGATGGCCGGGTGATGCTGCCGGAAGGCTTCGACGACGCCTACCGGCAGTACGCTGAGAACGGGTGGAACGGCATGGGCTGCGACCCGGCACACGGCGGAGCGGGCATGCCGCATGTGGTGGTCGCGATGATCCAGGAAATGGTGATGGGCGCGAACATGGCATTTTCGCTGTGCCCGCTGCTCACCGCCGGCGCCATCGAAGCGCTGTCGCTGTGTGGTTCGGATGAACAGAAGCACCTGTATCTGGACCGGATGGTGAGCGGCGAATGGACCGGCACCATGAACCTGACCGAACCGCAGGCCGGCTCCGACCTCGCCGCCGTGCGCACCCGCGCCGAGCCGCAGGCAGACGGCAGTTACCGTGTGTTCGGCCAGAAGATCTACATCACCTTCGGCGACCACGAACTGGCCGACAACATCGTGCATCTGGTGCTGGCACGCACGCCGGGCGCGCCCGAGGGCATGAAGGGCATTTCGCTGTTCATCGTGCCCAAGTTCGTTCCGGACGCCGACGGCAAGCCGGGTGCGCGCAACGATGTGCGCTGTGTGTCGCTGGAACACAAGCTGGGCATCCACGCCAGTCCGACCTGCGTCATGGCCTACGGCGACGACGGCGGCGCGGTCGGCTGGCTGTGCGGCGAGGAAAATCGCGGCATCGAGTACATGTTCATCATGATGAATGCCGCGCGTTACGCGGTCGGCCTGCAGGGCATCGCGGTCGCCGAGCGCGCGCTGCAGCGCGCGATGGACTATGCGCGCGAGCGGGTGCAGGGTACCGAAGCGGGCATGAAGTCTGGCGAGCGCGTCGCCATCATCCGCCACCCGGATGTACGCCGCATGCTCATGCTGATGAAGTCGCAGGTCGAGGCGATGCGCGCGCTGGCCGCCGTGACGGCAGCGTCGCTGGACCGCGCCGAACATGACCCCGACCCGGAAGCGCGTACCCGGGCGCAGGGTTTCGTCGAACTGATGATTCCGCTGGTCAAGGGCTGGAGCACCGAAACCGCCAACGACATCGCCTCACTGGGCGTGCAGGTGCACGGCGGCATGGGCTACGTCGAGGAAACCGGTGCCGCGCAGTACCTGCGCGACGCACGCATCACCACGATCTACGAAGGCACGACGGCCATCCAGGCCAATGATCTGGTCGGCCGCAAGATCGCGCGTGACGGCGGTGCCGCCGCCCGCGCGGTGATTGCCGACATGCATGCGCAGTGCGCTGCGCTGGAGGCGACCGGTGATGCGGCACTGGCCGTGATCGCCGCCGGCCTGCGCGACGCGGCGCAGGCGCTGGAGCGCGGCGTGGGCTTCGTGGTCGAACACTTCCGCAGCGATGTGCGTGCCGTGCTGGCCGGGGCGGTGCCGCTGCTCGGCCTGTGCGGTCGCGCCGCCGGGGGCTGGCAGATGGCGCGTGCGGCGCTGTTGTCGCACCGTCACCTGGCCGGCGGCAGCGCCGACGCAGACTTCCATCGCGCCAAGATCGCCAGCGCCCGCTTCTACGCCGACCATGTGCTGAGCCAGTGTGCCGGACTGGCGCATGTCGTGTGTCAGGGGGCGGCCGCGACGCTGGATGCGTCGCTGGACTGACCGATTCGCTGCACGGTCCATGCATCGGTCGCATGGCACGCTCGTGCAGAAAACCGTTCCGCATGTGCAGGAGCGACCCCCGGTCGCGATTGGGGCGTCGATCATGCGCCGGTGCATGTTGAGAGGGCGGAATCGCGAGCAGGGCTCGCTCCTACAGAAGACCGTGCCTCGGCTGTGCGGGTGACCCCCGGTCGCGATCGGTGCGTCGATCATGCGCCGGTGCGTGTTCGGAGGGCGGAATCGCGAGCAGGGCTCGCTCCTACAGAAGACCGTGCCTCGGCTGTGCGGGTGACCCCCGGTCGCGATTGGGGCGTCGATCATGCGCCGGTGCGCGTTGAGAGGGCGGAATCGCGAGCAGGGCTCGCTCCTACAATTACGTGCCTCGGCTGTGCGGGTGACCCCCGGTCGCGATTGGGGCGTCGATCACGCGCCGGTGCGTGTTTGGAGGACGGGATCGCGAGCGAGGCTCGCTCCTACAATTACGTGCTTCCGCTGTAGGAGCGACCCCCGGTCGCGATCGGCGCGTCGATCACGCACCCGGGCAGCGCTCAACCTGCGCTCGTGGTGTCGTCGTCCGGTGCCTTCTGCCGCGCCTTTTCTGCCTTGGCCGCACGGTCGGCGGCGAGCATCCGGGCGCGCGATTCCGGGGTTTCGAGGCTGACGCGGCCGATGGCGCCGTCGCGGTAGTCCTGCAGCAGGGTGAACGACGCCTTCTCGTAATCCGGCGCGCCGCCCTTGATGCGGTAGCCGCGCCGCGCGGCGATGTGCTGGATGACCGACACGCCGTCCATGTCCGGCGTACAGCCGTAGCGGGCTGTCATCAGTGCCGGGTACTTCGCCTGCAGCAGGTTGCCGAGAAAGGTCGCGACCTCTTCGTCGATGATGGCGTTGCGGCCGATGGCATGGCTGGCCGCCAGCATCAGGCCGTCGCTTTCATGCTCGATCTTCGGCCACATCAGGCCCGGCGTGTCGTACAGCGTCAGCCGCGGCGTCAGGTGGATGCGCTGGATGCTCTTGGTGATCGCCGGCTCGTCGCCGGTCGCGGCGACATGCTTCTTCACCAGCGCATTCATCAAGGTCGACTTGCCGACGTTCGGGATGCCCATGATGATGAGGCGCAGCGGTTTGAGATTGTCGTCGCGATGCGGTGCGAGCGACTGCGCAAGCTGTTCGATGCGTTTCGCGTCGCCCGGCTTGCGCGCCGAAATCGATACCGCCTTCGTGTTCGGCTGCGCGTTGAAGTGCTTCAGCCAGGCTGCCGTCGCTTCCGGGTCGGCCAGATCGGCCTTGTTCAGCAGCTTCAGGCAGGGCCGGTTGCGATGCGTGCGGATGGCGTGGATCAGCGGATTGCTGCTCGCGTCGGGCAGGCGGGCGTCGAGCACCTCGACCACCACGTCGACGGACTTCATCGCGTCGGTCGCGTGCTTGCGCGCGGCGGTCATGTGACCGGGGAACCACTGGATGGACATGTGAGACGGACAGCTGGATAAGGTCGCCATTCTACCGGTCGACCGGCAGCCGGCGCGGCGCTGCACAATCCCCTGTTCCAGCGGCAGGGCGACCGCGATTGAATGACGAGAAGCGAGGAGACAACGATGCTAGTCCGACTGATCTACGCCAGCCGCGTCCAGCCCGACCTCGGGCCGGGCGATATCGACCAGATCCTGCAGGTTTCGCAGGCGAACAATGCGCGGGACGGCATCACCGGCGCGCTGTGCTACACCGGCAGCGTGTTCCTGCAATGTCTTGAAGGTGGCCGCGATCAGGTGAACGCGGCCTATCACCGCATCGTCGCCGACGCGCGGCACCGCGATCCGCTGCTGCTGGGGCTCAGGGAGATCGCGCAGCGCGACTTCATCGACTGGGGCATGGGGTACGTCGGCTATACCGCCGAGAACCGGGCGCTGTTCCTGAAGTACTGTCCGCGCCCGGAATTCGATCCCTACACGATGTCGGCCGCGTCGGTCGAGGCGTTGTTTCAGGCGCTCATCGGCGTGGCGCGCTGGAAGTCAGCGCGCTGAGGCGCTCGGGTGCGGCGCACAGTGCCAGGGATGCGCCGAGCCGCGCGGCGCCCGAATCGGCATCGGCTTGCAGCAGTGCCACGCCGAGATCGGCGCGCTTCCATGACGGGTCGAGCGCAATGTCGCGCATCAGGTTGAACCGCCCCTGTGCGTCGGGCGTGAACGGCCCGATCAGGGTGCGCACGACGAAGTCGTGCTGCAACGTGCGCCCCGCGTTTTCGCCGCCTGAAATCTTCGACCCCAGCATGCGCTCGTACACCGCGACGTAACCCACCGTGTCGCCCGGCAGCGTGGTGCGTGCATCGACCTTCAGCACCTGGCCGCGCAGATCGAGCGACAGCGTCACGTCGGCGGCCGGTTCCGGCGACTTGCGCGCCAGCAGCGAACGCACCGTGTCGGCCGAACGCCAGCCGCGGAAGTCGTTGCCCGACAGCCTGACCTGCGGCGTGTAGACCACGCTCCCACCCTCGGCGCGCGCCAGCCGGCGCTGTCGTGCCGAATGGGCGGCGGACGAGTACGGGTCACGCCAGCCCAGGTAATCCCAGTAATCGACATGGAAGGCCAGCGGTACGACCTGCTGCGCGTCGGCCGCCTGTTTCAGCGAACGCAGCCAGTCGTCGGCCGGTGGGCAGCTGCTGCAGCCCTGCGAGGTGTAGAGCTCGACCACCGGTACCCAACTGCGGGTGGCCTGGCAGGGTGGTGTGCCCTGCGCGAGCACGAAGGGCGAAAGTGCGGCAGCCAGCAGGCCGGGCAGGACAGGGCGCAGCGACATGGACGGTCTCCGGCAGTGAACATGCACAGATGACCGGTGTCGGTGCGCCGTCCTTACGTGTCAGTTCCGGCGCGCCCGGTCATCGGACCGGGCGTTTCATCATCACGTCCGGCGACGATGCAGCAGTCCGACGACTGCCAGCCCGCCCAGCATCGACAGCCAGGTTGACGGTTCGGGGACCGGCGCGGCGGCGAGATTGGCCGCCGCCATCTGCGCACCGATGTAACGGCCGACCTCGCCGGCACCCTCCGGATCTGCTTCGTCGAACGGCTGGGCTTCGTGATCCTCGGGGTTGTAGGCGCCCAGATATTCATAGAACTCGTAGCGCCGGATGACCGATTTCTTGCCGCCCAGGTCGCCGGCGAGCGGTTTTTCCAGCAGAAGCTCGTCACCTTCGCCGTCGTCCTTGCCTTCCGGTTTCGCCTGGAACAGCACCCATTCGATTTCGGTTTCCGACTGTTCGCGCGGCACGACTTCGTTGTCGCTCAGCAACTCTTCAAGTTCGACCTCCCGCTCGATTTCGGTCGTGTAGACCTTGACCCACTGCGCTTCGCCATACTGTTCGTGGTTCTCCGCGGGTTCCGGCGCAATCACCGCCTGCACGACGGGCGCGGCGGCCGGCTGACCCGGGTCGGCCGGTACCGGGTCGATGACCTGCCAGACCGGCGCGGCGATCAGGACATTGCCGCCGACCGGGGAGATCTGCCCGGTTGCCGCATCACCCTTGAGCCAGCGGTAAGTGGTGCTGGTCGCGTTCTTGTTTAGGCCCAGTCCGAAGTGCTCGCAGCCGCTGCCCGCGTAACCGGCGCCACCGCCCGACCAGCAACTGTGGCCGTCGGTCGGCGAAAAGCGGGTGGGGACAGGCGTCGCGGTCATGAAAGCGCCACTGGCGATATCGTAGGCACTGAGGTAGCGCACGAAAATGCCGCCATCGAAGCTGTCGATGCGCGGACTGCCGTAGCGGTTGTAGTCGCCGCCGAAGGTGTACGTCACGTCCGAACCCGACACCCCGTGCAGCTCGATTTCGAACCCGTGGGTTTCCGAACCGGTGTCGTTGTAGACGTCGAAGTTGCTCAGGCTGCCGTAGAAGTTGGGGCTGGCAATCGCCGCGCCGGTGCTGCCGGCGAGCAGTGCTGCAGCGATCCAGTGCGTGGTGTGGAATGACCTCTTGCTCATGTTTTTCTGTCCTCGTTTCGGGCTGTATGGGCGCCGGAAGCACGCCTTGCCCGGCGCTGGCGTCATCCGGCAGAGGCAACGTGGCATACCCGCGCAGGCCGTGCCACGGCGTTCCTCTTCCGGACGGAGCGCATCGTCCTCCGCCGACAGAAACCCTGCATTAATCAGGGATTAACGGAGCATGGGCGTCTTTCCAGATGCGCCGCTCCGGCCCGAGCGGGCTGCATGGCAGGGGACATGGCCCTTGAGGTCGTGTGCGGAAAGGATGAAATCAGGCGACGGTTGCGGGCGACTCGGGCGCCCGGCCGTCGCCCGTCAGGCGTACTCGACCGAACCGTCCGAACGCGGGTCGGCGGCGCCTTCGATGCGGCCGTCGGGGTGGCGCACGATGAGGCCGGCGTGGCCGGCGCTTTCGTCGAATTCGAGCAATGACTCGACGACATGACCCCGCTGGCGCAGCGCGTCGAACACCTCCGGCGCAAAGCGCGACTCCAGTTTCAGGGTGTCGCTGTCCGAGCCCCACGTCCGGCCGAGCAGCCAGCGCGGCGCCGCGACGGCGGCCGTCACGTCGTCACCGAAAAGCAGGTGGCGCAGCAGCACGGCGGCCTGGAACTGCGGCTGTCCGTCGCCACCCATCGAGCCGTAGACGACCGTGCGCCCGTCGGTCAGCTGGGCGATCGGCGGGTTGAGCGTGTGGAACGGCTTGCGGCAGGGTTCCAGCGCATTGAGCGCGCCGGTCGCCAGCGAAAAGCTGATGCCGCGGTTCTGCCACAGCACGCCGGTGTCGCCGGCGATCACGCCACTGCCGAACTCGTGGTAGATGCTCTGGATGAAGCTCACTGCGCGGCCTTCGGCGTCGACCACGCCCATCCACACCGTATCGCCCGGCGCACCGCTGACCCAGCCACCGGCGCGCTGCAGGTCGATGCCGTCGGCCAGCATGTCGAGGCAGTCGTCCGACAGCAGCGACTGCGCGTCCGTGCGCATGCGCGCCGGATCGGTCAGGTGACGGTCGCGGATCACGAAGGCCTGGCGCGTCGCCTCGACCACGCGATGGATGAATTCGGGGGACTGGCCATGCAGGCCGTCGAGCCCGAGGCGGTCGAGCTGACCGAGTATCAGCAGCGACAGCAGGCCCTGGGTGGGCGGCGGCGTGTTGTACACATGGCCCAGGCTGTGCGCGAGCTTCAACGGCGTGCGCCACTGCGCGCGATGCGTCAGGAAGTCGGACAGGCGCAACGGGCTGCCGGCGGCGCCCAGTGCGGAGGCCATGCGGCGCGCCAGGTCGCCGCGGTAGAAATCTTCGAGTCCGGCGCGCGCCAGCTGGGCAAGCGTGTCGGCCAGCCGTGGCTGACACAGCATGTCGCCGGCCTGCGGCATTGTGCTGTCCGGCAGGAAATGCGCGGCGAAGCCGGGCTGATGGCGCAGTTCGTCCTGCTTCGTGCGCAGGCCGCGCGCCAGGCTGCGCGAAACCGGTGTGCCGCTCCGCGCATGATGTTCGGCATCGCGCAGCAGACGCGACAGCGGCAGGCGCCCACCCGCCTGGGCGGCCGCCTCGAGTGCCAGTTGCCAGCCCGACACCGTGCCGGCCATGGTCAGCGCGGCCAGCGGACCGCGTGTCGGCAGGCGATCGCGCACGTCGTGATCGGCGTACCAGGTGCGGCTGGCAATGACGGCTGCAGCGCCGCAGGCGTCTATCGCGCGCGGTGGCTGGCCCGGTTCGGCGATCAGCCAGAAACCGTCGCCGCCGAGCGCGTTCATGTGCGGATACACGACGGCGATCGTCGCGGCGGCGGCGATCATGGCTTCGATCGCATTGCCGCCTTCGCGCAGCACGTCGCGCGCCGATTCGCTGGCCAGGTGATGGGGGGCGACCGCGATGCCGCGGGCAGTGGGTTTCATCGGAACATCTCCATGAGCGGCTGCGCCGGGCAGGTTCGAATGCCCCCGTATGGTGCATCAAGCCGCCTCCGTTGCGCGTCTTTCAATGAATTTCCGGGGCAAGGGGCCGTTTGAACACGGTTACAGTCGTGCTGTGGGCGCAGCGTACAGCGGCATGCATCTTGCGTCCCGCAATCATCTTCGACGGCGTACTGCGCCGCATCCGCTTACGGAATGGATCGATGCATCACAAGAATTCGCTGTGGTCTTTGCTGTCAGCCTGGCGCGCCCGACTGCGGCTTGCCTGGTTCGATTTCAGGTATCCGGCCCTGCGCCGGCGCAATCAGGCCTATTTCAAGGTCTGGCTCGGCCGTCTCGTGCTGTGGGGGGGCGCGGTCGTGGTGGGTATGCTGGCGGTCGGCTTCGCGCAGTTGTCGGATCTGGCCATCCACCACTTCCGCGGCCTTGCGAGCGACAACCCCTGGTGGCCCTTCCTGCTGACGCCGCTCGGCGGCGCGCTGTGCGTGTGGGCGACGCGGCGCTGGTTTCCGGGTGCCGAAGGCAGCGGCATCCCGCAGACCATCGCCGAAATGTCGCGCCCCGAAGATCGAAGCTGGAAGCCGCTGCTGTCGCTGCGCATCATCATCGGCAAGATCGTCGTCGGCACGGCAGCCGTCGGCAGCGGATTTTCGCTCGGCCGGGAAGGCCCGACGGTACAGATCGGCGCATCGATGCTCAACGCGCTGCACCGGCTGCTGCCGGGCGGCCTGCACATTCCGCGTACTCACATGCTGGTGGCCGGCGGAGCCGCCGGCATCGCTGCGGCGTTCAATACGCCGCTGGCGGGCATCGTGTTCGCCATTGAAACGCTTTCGCGCAATGTCGAGTCGCGCATGAGCGGTCTCATCATCACTGCCATCGTGCTGGCCGGCATCGTGTCGCAGGCCTTTCTCGGCAAGGCGAGCTACTTCGGGCAGATCGCCATCGCCGGTACCGACCGCGAAATGGCGCTTGCCGTGGCCATCACCGCGCTGGTGTGCGGCGTCGCGGGCGGCCTGTTCTCGCGCATGCTCATCATCAGTTCCACGTCGTGGAAGGGCCGGATGGCGGATTATCGACGCGACCATCCGATCCGCTTTGCCGCCGCCTGCGGCGTGCTGGTCGCGGCACTCGGCTACGTCACCGGCGGCAGCAGTTTCGGCAGCGGCTATGGCGAAACCCGTGCACTGCTCGAAGGCGACACGTCACTGGAGTGGTACTACGGTCCTGCCAAGTTCCTCGCCACGCTGATCGCCTACCTGTCCGGCCTGCCGGGCGGCATCTTTGCGCCCAGCCTCGCGATCGGTGCCGGCATCGGTCACGACCTCGCGCCGCTGATCGGCCAGCAGGACGCCCCGGGCATGCTGCTGGTGCTCTGCATGGCCGGCTTTCTCGCTGCCGTGACCCAGTCGCCGATCACCTCCTTCATCATCGTGATGGAAATGGTCGACGGCTATTCGGTGGTGATCGGCCTGATGGCGGTATCGCTGCTGTCATCGGGGGTATCGCGCATCTTCAGCCAGCCGCTGTATGAAACGGTGGCGCGGCACATCGTGGTGCGCAACGGCGGCGCGATGGCGGCGCAGCGGGAGGAGAAGCAGTGAAGGGCGGTCAGTGCGCGGCGCCATCGAACTCACGTGCCCCGAACGCGCCCTACGACGGCCATCACGCGAGACCGCTTGACCGCCTTGCGTCAGACGCCACCCTTGTTCGATCCGCCGGTCTCCACCATCTTCTGTGCTCCGGCCACGAAGGCCCGGGCCTTGTCGTCCTCGGGCTTGGCGAGATCGATGTCGGACGGCGGAATGACCACGCCACGGCGCGCTGCGGGGCGTGCGTCGATGACATCGAGCCAGCGCTTCAGGTGCGGCAGTTCGTCGATGTTCAGGCCCGACCAGGGATAGGTGCGCACCCACGCCCAGTTCGCGATGTCGGCGATCGAATAGTCGCCGGCCAGGAATTCGTGGTCCTTCAGATGGCCGTCGAGCACGCGGAACAGCCGCATCGACTCGCCCTGATAGCGGTCGATCACCGGTTGCAGCTTCTCCGGGAAGTAGCGGAAGAATACGTTGGCCTGACCCATCATCGGGCCGACGCCGCCCATCTGGAACATCAGCCACTGCAGCACGCGCGAGCGGCCCTTCATGTCCGACGGCATCAGCTTGCCGGTCTTCTCGGCCAGATAGACCAGGATGGCGCCGGATTCGAATACCGCGAAGTCGTCTTCGTCGCGGTCGATGATGGCCGGAATGCGACCGTTCGGATTGATCGCGAGGAACCAGGGCTCCTTCTGGTCGCGTGCCGACAGCGACAGTGCATGCACCGTGTAGGGCAGCGCAAGTTCCTCCAGCGCGATGGAAACCTTGTGGCCGTTGGGTGTGGCGGCGGTGTAGAGATCGATCATGATGCTCCCTTCGTTGGAATGGCCGACCTGCAGGGGGTCTCTGCGCCGCAGTGTAGCCTCCACGTTGCTGCGGAGCGAATTGACGGATGCGCCTGCGCACCGGACAAAAAAAACGCCCCCGGCCAGGCGGCCGGAGGCGTTTTTCGCAAATAAGCCGTGAGGCTTAGTTTGCGGCGAACGGGTGCGTGGCCGAACCCTTCTTGGCAACCACTTCAGCAGCGGTCGGGGTACCGGCAACAGCGCGAGCGATCGATTCCTTGACCGCGCGGTAGTTGAAGTCCTGGATCTTTGCGTCGTCTTCGGCCATCCAGTGGATGAACACGCCGACGCAGATGAACAGGTTGTCGGCTTCGTCAGCCGGGATCGTGCCGTCAGCAACGCTGTCGGCAACGGCCATCGCGACGCCGCGCTGTGCCGGGCCAAACATCTGGACAGCCTGCTTGGCGCCCTTGATGGTGACCTTGTTGAACATGACCGTTGCCGGCTTGCACAGCAGGTTCGGTGCAACGACGGCCAGCAGGGACGTGAAACCATCCTTGTTGTTGACCAGGGCGTTGGCGAAAGCGGCTTCTGCAGCGCTGCCACGCGGGCCCATGATCAGGTCGATGTGAGCGACTTCATTGCCGTCACCAACCAGGGATTCACCAACACACAGACCATTAATCTTCGCCATATCGAATCTCCTCATTACTAGGCAAGTTATAGGGGTTTACCCCCTGTGGTAGCCCGCGTTCCGGGGTACGAAACACAGGATAAAAACTTCGTTGTGGTGCGTTTCTGGTGCCTTTGTGATGCTTTCTTGCTTTTGGTTGCATCCTGGCGCCGTCATGCGCCGGCAATTTCCAGCGCGCCGGCGAGGAAGGCTGTCACAACCGTCAGGTCTGCGCTCGTTCCGGGATTGATGCCCGCCGTTTTCAGACGTTCGTCCCATTCCCTCAGCGTGTCTTGCATCATAACCGGATCATCCGCCCGTTCAAACCCGTCCAGCAGGCGTATCGCTGTGTTGCGCACCGATAGCGCCGTTTCCGGACCATGTTTGCGCATGATGTGGGTGTCGGGAATCAATGCGAGACAGAACATGAACACTCTGGCCGCTGCCCATGCTTCACTGCACCATCGATCACGCGCCGCCAGATGGACCGGCAACAGATGACGGAGGACCCATTGGTAGCGATATGCATACAGCGCGGCGATGCTGTCACGGTGCGCGGCGATCTGCATGGCCTGCAGCAGGGTGATCCGCGCGTCGCCCGCCACGTCGTGATCGTCGCGCCGGCCCAGTCCGGCCGGCTGGGCCAGACGGATTGCCGCATACGCATGTGACGCGTCGGTGACAGTCAGGCCGGACAGCGTGCGCTGCAGCGATGCTGACAAGTCCTCGCCGGGTTGGCAGTGCAGTGCAGCATGGGCGATTGGCGCGCAGCCCAGCACGATGCCCAGATTGGTGTTGCATCCGACCGCCTGCCAGGTGGCGCGCATGGCCCCTTCGATGCGCTCGCCAACTGTCGCGTCCGCGCGACAGATCGGCCCGGCGGCCGCCTCCGCGCTGGCGATGAAATCGGCCACCTGCATGCGGTGACCGTCGCCGTGACGTCCGACATTGCCCGGCTTCAGCGCCTCGATGTCGAGCCGGCACGCGTTCAGGAAGGCACTTTCCAGCGCCGTTTGTCGCGCGATCCGGCCGGTGTCGGGCGGCCGCGTCATCAGCATGCGATCTCGCCCGCTGCCGGGCAGCGGCGCAGCAGATCATCCGCCAGCGCCTGTGCGATGTTCAGGCTGGTGACGCCCTGCAGACCCTTCCAGGCCGGAATGCTGTTAACTTCAAGTACGGTGAGCCGGCCGTGGTCGTCGCGCAGGATGTCGACGCCGGCGTAGTCCATGCCGGTGGCGCGGGCCGCATCGACCGCCAGTCGGGTCAGCGCTTCGTCGGGCGGAATGGCTTCGCAACGTCCGCCCTGCGACACATTGTTCAGCCAGCTCCGGCCCTTGCGCAGCATGCCGGCGACCGGCTTGCCGTCGATCACCATGATGCGCCAGTCGCTCCACTCGCCCAGTGCGTCGCGCGAGCGGGCGCTGTAGCGCTGCATGTACCAGACGTGGCCGACGCTTTCCGCGTCGGGCAGCGCATCGCCGGCCGTCAGGCGCACGATGCCTTCGCCCTGCGAGCCGAACAGCGGCTTGACCAGCACGTCGTGACCGGCGGCGAATTCGCGCATCAGCACTGCGCGCGCCTCGCTTTCGCTCTCGGCCACCCAGGTGGGCGGCGTCGGGATGCCCGCGTGGTGCAGCAGCACGCTGGTCATCGCCTTGTCCACGCTCTTTTCGATGGCGCGGGCGTGGTTGTAGACCGGAATGCCCAGCTCGCCCAGGTAGTGCAGGAAATCCATGCGCAGCACCACCTGCTGCAGCGTGCCGCCGGCCACGCCGCGCACGAAAACGGCCTGCGGCAACGTCTGTTCGAAGCCGGGCATGACGACACCCGACACGCCGCGCTGCAGGTCGATGTGGCACTCGCCCAGACTGACATAGCGCGCCAGCAGGCCGCGCGCCCGGAAAGCCTCGACCAGGCGCTTGCCGTGCCAGCCCGGCTCGTCGGTCACGATGGCGATGTCTGCCTGCTGCGCACCCATGGCGCTTACTTGCCCTCGCCGAACGAACGGCCGAGCAGTTCGGCATTGATCTGGCCGGCCCGGAAGCTCTTGCCGGTGCGCAGATTGCTGACGATGACGCGCGCCGGGGCGAACAGCATCGGGTCGATCTTGTAGAAGTCGTACTTCACTTCCTTGAACACCTCGGCGAACGGACGGCCATAGTCGCGCGACGAGGAGGACGGCAGTTTCTGCGCCAGATCGGCCGCCGAATCGTCGTCGCTGTCCACATAGAGCTGTGCCACGCCGCCGAACAGGATGGCGTCGTTGGTGCGACCCATGGCGTTCAGGAAGTCGGGCGCCGGCGGTGCGACCGGCGCGCTGGCGGACCCGTCGACCACCTGGGTCAGCGGGAAGCCCAGCGCATGCACCTTGTGCAGCGCGACTTCGAGTACGCGGCCGACCACCTGCACCGTACCGGCCAGGCTGCGCGTCGGCGTCAGGATCAGCGTTACGGCATCGTCGGCGACCGCGCAGTCGCGGCGGATCTTGGCCAGCACTTCGGCCGGCGGCTGACGATCGACTTCCAGTACCAGCACGGCGTGCTTCGCGTCGTCCTTGTAGCCCAGTTCCGCAAACAGCGGCTCCTTGACGGCCAGCGCACGGCCCGGACCGGACCCGAGCGCATGAAACGCCTCCTTGCCTTCGCCGTGCGACAGACTCCAGCCGGCGTACTGGCTCGCCAGGCAGGCGACGACCGGATGGGTCGAATGCACGTTGATGGTCAGCGGCCAGTGCGCGTCGCGTGTGTTGAAAGTGGCGGTGCCCAGACCGCCCATGCAGATTTCCGTAATGCGGCGACCGGCTTCGATGCCGCCGTGGCAATGGATGCCGGCGTCGATGACGCGGCCGCCGCCGGGCAGGGCATCAACCTTGATGCGCAGCGCGTCGGCGTCGCGTACCAGGCCCTCGACCAGATCCATGACGTATCGGCCCACGCTGGGCTGGGCGCCGGTCAGGACCGGTCCGTGTTCTGCAGTGCTCATGCGCTTCTCCTCGGAATGACAAGATCGTTGTTATGGTCTGTTGCAACTGCTCCGGCGGACGGTGCGATCCGGTGCAGCACTTCTTGGTGGCGTTGCTGCAACTGCGTGCGAACGCTGTTTTCGTCCGCGCCTGCGGCGTGCGCGACGCAGACCGGGGTTGCCTTGCCGATCAGGCTGCCGGCAGCCGGCAGATCGGTGCAGCCCCCGGGCCACCGGACGCCGTCGCCGATGACCAGGTCGTGCGGCGCATAGACCACGCGCAGGCCGCGCAGCGTGCGCGACGGTGACAGCACCACATCGTTCAGTCGCCCGCTACAGGCGGCCACATGGGCTGCAAACAGACCGCCTTCAACGCGGTTCTCGTACAGCGCGAGTGTCGCGGTCGGCCGCGGGTTGATTTCCAGCAGCACGTGACGGCCGCCGTGCAGCACCAGATCGGCGCCGTTCAGTCCGTGCAGTCCGAACGCCTGCACGATGGCGTCGACATCGCGTTCCAGCGCGGCCTGCTGCGCGTCGTCCAGCGGCAGGTCACTCACTGCTTCGCACCAGGCGTACGGCCCGGCAATCGCTCCGGGAAACTGCCGGCTGATGCCGACGATGCGCCCGCGTTGACCATCGGCGAGAAACAGCACCGAAGCCGGAATACCCGCTACGTACGCCTGCACATGCCAGCCCGGCGCGATTGTTTCGCCGCTGCGCACCGGGCGCACGTGCGCGCCGCCGCAGGCACCGGTCTGTTTCATCAGCCAGCCCTCGGGCGCCCGACCTTCACTACGCATCGCCGCAAAGCGCACGTCCGCCTGCTGCAGGCCGGCGGCCAGCGTGTCCGGCGCCTTGCAGCGCTGTACGGTCGCCGCAGCGTTGCCGATGCGCGGGACCGATGCCTGGAGTGCGAGGTCCAGCGCGGAAAGCAGATCTGGCCGCCGTTCGAAACCCGATCCGGCGACGAGGCCGTCACAGCCTTCAGCCAGTCCGGTGATCAGCGCAGGCAGGTCGTCACCGAAGGCACCGTCGCGGAAATCCGCCCTGACGGTACGTCGGGCCAGCGCCCGTGTGTCGGTGTCGGCGAACGGATCGATCACGTCGCAGGTCCAGCCTGCCGCGACGCATGAGTGCGCCAGCGCGCGTGCGCTACCCGACACGATGAGCCAGTGCGGCACCGGCGTGCTTTCCAGCCCGGTACGGTCAGGCCACCAGTTCGCGGGCGGTGGCGAAGGCGTCGCGGAAGTCGAGATAGACCGGCTTGTCGGTATTGATCATGCGCTGGAACAATCCGCGCTGGCACAGGTACTTCACGTTGCCGATGGCCAGTGCGCCGATGCCGACCGCCTTGCCCGAACCGGCTTCCAGCGGCTTGCCGTCGTCCATCACGCCCAGACCTTCGACGCCGGCCGGCGGCACCGCGTTGACGTCGGCCGCCACCAGCAGCGAGGTCGCGGACATCAGCTGCGCCTTGCTCAGTACCTGGATGCCGGCCTTCGCCGTACACAGGATGATATTGGCCTGCGGCATCAGGTTTTCCTTCTGTTCGTTCGATCCGGCCTCGACCGGCAACACCGACGAGCCGTAGCGCGTATTGACCACCTCGGAGGCAACGCGCGCGCGCATGGCGCTCGAGTGGCTGCCCACCAGCACCTTGGCGCCGGCGCTCGAGGCGAGTACGGCTGCCGCGGTACCCACCGGGCCGGTGCCGCCCAGCACCAGCACGGTCTTGCCTTCGAGTTCGGTGTTGTGCGCCTTGCGCAACTGGCGTTCGACACAGGCGACCAGCGCGGCCGCGGTGGTGAAGGCGCCGCTCGGATCGGCGAACACCGACACTTCGAACGGCGGCACCATCGCGTTGCGGCAGGCGTCCAGCATGTCGGCCGCCAGACCGATGTCGCGGCCACCGATGAACAGGCCGGTGCGCTTCACGCCATTGGGGCCGCGCGAAAAGATCGCGTCCTGCGTCAGGCCGTAGATCTGGTCGAGGCCGACGCCGGAGTAGGGCATCAGAACCTGGTAGCCCGCGTCGCACGCCATGTTCACGTCGAACGGGCTGATGTTGTTGGTCGGGCTGAACATGTGAAGGATGTAGGGGTTTTCCATGGTCTGTCTCACTCTTTCCGCCCGAAGGCTGCGTACTCTGGTTACGTCGTTGTCAGGTGCGTGCTTGCGCCGTACGCAAGTCTGCCCGGTACTTATTCACGGCTGATCGCGGCGGCAATTGAAGTCTGTCGAGAGGTCCACTGCGCACCTTCGTTGCGCGCAGCACAAATCATCAGTTCGAGTCCGGCTGCATCCGCGTAGCGTTCGCGCACCGCCCGGACCATGGCCTGCGCATCGGCCTCCGATGCGGCCAGCGCGAAGCCGGTTGGCCCCCACGAACTTTGGCCGATGCAGGCTGCGCCCAGTTCCTGCAGGGCCAGCGCGACCTCGCCGACCCGCTTGCTGGTGTAGCGCCCACCCTGTGCCGGCGAGAAATAATCGCCGACGCAATGCTGCAGCTCGTTGATCGCGGCGCCGAACAGGTCGATGTCTTCCTCGGCCAGCGCCGGCAATGCGCGCATCAGCACGAGCCGGCTGAGCCGGTCGGCCACGCCCGGCGCATAGGGCGGCAGCACGCGGAATGCCTCCTTTTCGGCGCTGCCGTGCAGGCCGCTGCACGCATGATCGAAAATGAGCACCATGCGCCAGGTGGCGGGAAAGCGCATCTGCGCGATGATCGGGGGCGGCGCATCTATCGCGCCGCGACCGCCATCGACGATGAAGCCGCCGCCATCGAAACTGCCGATGCCGATGCCGGAGCGGGCACCGCGGTCGAGCAGGCTGGCGACTTCGCGTGAATCCAGATTGAGGCCGTACAGCCGGGCCAGTGCCACGCCGACCGCCAGGGCGAGCTGGGTGCCGGAACCCAGGCCCGAATGCGACGGAATGGCGTCGGTCAGCGTGATGCGTGCCGGCGGCAGGTCGAAGCGCGTGCTCAGGTCGAGGGCGTAGCGATGGGCGCGTTCGGCGTCGTGACCGGTCACCTGAAGCGTGTCGGAAGGCTCGATCTCGACCACCGTGCTCAGCCCGTTCAGCGTCAGGCCGACGCTGCCGAAGCGCCGCCCCATGCTGCCGTCGAGGTCGATGAAGCCCAGGTGCAGACGCGCGGGGGCCCGGACGGTCAGGGCGGCGGCGGTTGCGTGTCTGGAGTTCATCGCGTCTATCGTGGTCCGAGGAGGCATTGATTATCCCAAATTCGCCTGCAGCGCAGGGAAGGCTTGGATGATGTGGCCCGGCGGCGGAGTCCGGTGCTGCCGGGTGACGTCGTTTTCGGATCGTGCTGTATCGCTTGTGAAACAGACTGATCTCACGCGTTCGTCGTGACTTCGATGCTGCACTGCGGCAGCCGAACGTCAGTCCGCACCCGCTTTTTGCATGTTGTATCGTGGCGAGTGCCGAGTGTGACCCAACTGATGAAACGGAAGATTCATGACCCATGAAGCGACTTCGACTGTCGTCACCGAAGTGGCCTGTCCGCTGTGCGGCCACGCCTGTGACGACCTGAGCGTCGATACCGCCGGCGCTGCCTTGGCGGTGGTGGCCCATGGCTGCGATCGGGCGGTCAGCGGATTTGCCCGCCTCGGCGCCGGTTCGACGGCCGCGACGCCGCGCATCGCCGGCCGTCCGGCCACGCTGGACGAAGCCTGTGCCGAAGCGGCCCGCCTGCTCGCCGCGTCGGCCCAGCCGGTATTCGGCGGCATGGCGCTCGATGTGAGCGGCGCACGCGGTGCGATGGAACTGGTCGATCGGGCGGGCGGCGTCATCGACCACATGAACAACGAATTCGGCTGGCGCGCCAGCCGCGTGATCCAGGACGGCGGCGGCATCAACACCACGCTGGCCGAAGTGAAGAATCGCGCCGACCTGATCCTGCTGGTCGGCACCGATGCGGTCAGCGCGCAGCCACGCTTCTTCGAGCGCTGCGTGTGGGTGAAGGAAACGATGTTCGACCTGCAGCCGGACAGCCGGCGCATCGTCTATCTCGGCGGCGGACTGGATACGCAGCCGGGCCACTCGCCGGACGGGCGTGCGCCCGACGTGTTCGACTTCGAGCGCAGTCGCATGCCCGAAGCGCTGTCCGTGCTCAACGCGCTGGTGGCGCAGCAGCCGGTGGCCGGTGATGCCCCGCTGGGCATTGCGCTGGCGCGCTGGCAGGCACTGGCCGATGCGCTGCTGGGCGCACAGTACAGCGTGGTCGTATGGGCCGGACCGGCATTCGAGGTGTCGCAGCTCGACCTGAATGTCGGCGCCATCGTGTCGCTGGTGCGTCGGCTCAATGTGACCACCCGCTGCAACAGCCTGCCGCTGGCCGGCAACGACGGCGACCTGTCTATGGGCGCCGTGCATACCTGGCAGACCGGCTACCCGATGCGCACCAGCTATGCCAGCGGCACGCCGAAGTTCGACCCGCTGCACAACGGCATCGACCGCCTGCTCGCCACCGGCGAAGCGGATGCGCTGGTGTGGCTGTCCAGCCTGAACGACCTGCAGTCGCCGCCGGCCACCGGCGTGCCGACCATCGTGATCGCACCGCCGTCGCTGAAGTTGGCCGCCGAACCGCAGGTCTACATTCCGGTCGCGACGCCGGGCATGCATCACACCGGTCATTTCGTGCGTACCGACAAGGTCGTGACGCTGCCGCTGCAGGCCTTGCGCCGGAGCGCGCTGCCGGCGGCCGGCGAGGTGGCGGTCGCCATCGCCACCCGTTTGAAGGAGGTGCAGTCGTGAGCGTCATCAAGCTGACCGGCGGCCGGGTGATCGATCCGGCAAATGGCGTCGACGATCAGGTCCGCGACCTCTACATCCGTGATGGCCGGCTGATCGCCGCGCCGGACGCGCATGACAGGATCAGCGCCGAGTACAACATTTCCGGCCGCATCGTCATGTCGGGCGCGATCGACATGCACAGCCACATCGGCGGCGGCAAGGTGAACATCGCGCGCGAAATGCTGCCGGAAGACCATCGCGGAGATCCGGTCGAGCGCACCGAACTGACGCGGTCGAGCTGCGGCCACGCCGCGCCGGGCACCCTGGCGGCCGGCTACCGTTATGCCGAAATGGGCTACACCGCGGCGTTCGAGCCGGCGTTGCTGCCGGTCAATGCGCGCCAGGCCCACATGGAAATGGGCGACACGCCGATGCTGGACACCGGCGGCTACGCCATGCTCGGCAGCGATGATTTCCTGCTGCGCATGCTGGCGGCGAAGGAAGACCAGCAGGCGATCAACGATTACGTGGCGTGGACGCTGCACGCGACGCAGACGGTCGGCATCAAGGTGGTGAACCCGGGGGCGATTTCCGCCTTCAAGTTCAACCAGCGCAAGCTCGACCTCGACGAGCAGAACGCCTTCTACGGCATCACGCCGCGCGAGATCGTCAAGGTGCTGTCGCGTGCCGTACATGACCTGGGCGTGGCCAAGCCGCTGCACGTGCATGCCAGCAATCTGGGCGTGCCGGGCAATGTCGACACCACGCTGGGCACGATGGATGCGGCCGAAGGCCTGCCGGTCCACCTGACGCACATCCAGTTCCACAGCTACGGCACCGAGGGCGAGCGCAAGTTTTCGAGTGCTGCGGCCCGCATCGCCGAGGCGATCAACCAGAAGAAGAACGTGTCGGCCGACGTCGGTCAGATCCTGTTCGGCCAGACGGTGACCGCGTCCGGCGACAACATGGTGCAGTACCGCAACGCCGGCCACGGCTCGCCGAAGAAGTCGGTCATCATGGACATCGAGTGCGACGCCGGCTGCGGGGTGGTGCCGTTCAAGTACAAGGACCAGAACTTCGTCAATGCGCTGCAGTGGGCCATCGGCCTGGAAATCTTCCTGATGGTCGATGATCCGTGGCGCATCTTCCTGACCACCGATCACCCGAATGGCGCGCCCTTCACGACCTATCCGCACCTGATCAAGCTGCTGATGGACCGCAGCTTCCGCAACGCGATGCTCGACACGATCAACCCGGATGCACGCGCGATGAGCAACCTGGCAGGTCTCGACCGCGAATATTCGCTGTACGAGATCGCGATCATGACGCGCGCCGGTCCGGCGAAGCTGATCGGCCTGGCCGATCGCGGCCATCTGGCACCGGGTGCGGCGGCCGACATCGTGGTCTACAAGGAAGATGCCGACCGCGAGCGCATGTTCGAAAAGCCGGAACTGGTGTTCAAGGACGGCGAACTGGTGGTGCGCGACGGACGTATCGTCAAGGTGGTGCGCGGCGGCACGCATGCCGTGAAGCCCGAATTCGACATCGGCATCGAAAAGAAGATCAAACCCTATTTCGAACGTTTCCATTCGGTGCGCATGAACAATTTCAAGATCAGTGACGACGAACTGTGCGAGTGCGGTGGCGGCTCGAAGCTGATCGCCCATGCCTGCCGGAAGCGGGGTTGAACCGATGATCATCAATGGCGTAGCAATCGACGACACCTTTGCCGAAGCATTCGGCATGCGGGGCATCCGCCTCATCATCACGGCCTACAATGAAACCTGGGCTCTGCATTCGGCCAATGCGCTGACCGGCTTTGCCACCTCGGTCATCGCCTGCGGTGCCGAGGCGGGTATCGAACGCATGATGTCGCCGGACGAAACGCCGGACGGCCGTCCGGGCGTATCGGTGCTGGTGTTTGCGGTGTCGAGCAAGGAACTGATCAAGCAGATCGAGCGGCGGGTCGGCCAGTGCGTGCTGACCAGCCCGACCAGCGCCATCTTCGCCGGGCTGGACGAGGGCGATCCGGTGCCGCTGGGCAAGACGCTGCGCTACTTCGGCGACGGCTTCCAGACTTCGAAGCAGATCGCCGGCAAGCGCTACTGGCGCATTCCGGTGATGGATGGCGAATTCCTCGTGCAGGACACGGCGCGCATGGTGAAGGCGGTCGGCGGCGGCAACTTCCTGGTGCTCGCAGATACCCAGGTGCAGGCGCTCGAAGCGTGTGAGGCGGCCATCGTCGACATGCGCAAGCTGCCCGAAATCGTCATGCCCTTTCCGGGCGGCGTCGTGCGTTCCGGCTCCAAGGTCGGCTCGAAGTACAAGGCGCTGTCGGCCTCGACCAATGATGCCTTCTGCCCGACGCTGCGCGGTGCGACGAAATCCGAACTCGACGAGCGCATCGGCGCGGTGCTCGAGATCGTCATCGACGGCCTGACCGACGCGTCGGTGAAAAAGGCGATGGAGGTCGGCATGCGCGCGGTGTGCCGGATCGGTGCAGCCGGCGGCATCCGTCGCCTGTCGGCCGGCAATTACGGCGGCAAGCTCGGCCAGTTCCAGTACCACCTGCGGGAGATCCTGAAATGAGCGCCCTGACATTCACGCTGCGCAGCGCACCGGCCCAGCGCGTCGATGTCGGCATGCTGAATCCTGCTGCACTGGCGGGGCAGGCGGCGTCCGACATCGCAGCCATCGCGCTGAACGTCGGCAAGCGTGCCGTGCGCGCGGACGAACTGTTCGATATCACTGGCGACGACACGACCGACATCGTGTTCCGCGGCGACTGCCGCACGCTCGAACGCATCGGTGCCGGCATGAAGTCCGGCCGCGTCACCGTCGACGGCGACGCCGGGCCTTACGTCGGCCAGGGACTGCTCGGCGGCACGATCACGGTCGCCGGTTCGGCCGGAGCCTTCTGCGCGACCGGCATGAAGGGCGGTCGCATCGACATCGCCGGCAATGTCGGCGAATCGGCAGGCGGCGCCATTCCGGGTGAAATGAAAGGCATGGCCGGCGGTCTGCTGCTGGTCGGCGGCCATGCCGGCGACCGGCTGGGCGACCGCATGCGGCGCGGCCAGATACTGGTCGCCGGCAATGCCGGTGATTACTGCGGCAGCCGCATGATCGCCGGCACCATTGCGGTGGCCGGCTCGCTGGGCGCGTATCCGGCCTACGGCATGAAGCGCGGCACGCTGATCTTCAATGCACTGCCGGCGCAGATGCTGCCCACCATCGTCGATTGCGGCGCGCACCGGCTCGGTTTCCTCAGCCTGCTGTATGCGAGCTGGAAAGGCCTGCCCGGACCGTTCGGCGCGCTCGACGCCGGTGCGTGCACGGTGCGCCGCTACATGGGCGACATGGCGGTCGGCGGACGCGGCGAACTGCTCGTACGCGGCTGATGACGGCGGCGGGCTGGTGGCCTGACTCGGCCTTCGGACGGGTCAGGCGCAACGCAGCCGGGCGTCTGGTCGTGACGGACGCGCTGCTGCGCGACTGGCTGGGAAGGCCCGAACTGGCGCTCGTGGCGGACAGCTGCGACGCCGAGCGCGCGCTGCATGCCAGCCTGCTCGAAGCGCCGGCGCGCATCGTCGATCACGCCGAAATCGCCTCGATTGCCGACGCGGATGCGCGCGACAACTGGTTCGCCTTCATCGCCTTCCGCGACCGCGTGCTCGCACGACCGGACATCGAATCGGCCTGGCTGGAACTGTTTCTCGACGGTCTGAGCGGCATCGCGCCACTGTTCGTGCCGCAGCTCACTCAGCTCATCCTGCACGGCCTGCTCGAAGACTGCACCGGCAATGACGGCGCGCTGATGTGGCGCGCCGCCGAACTTTTCTTCCGCAGCCAGCGTGCGACACCGCACGCCGGACGCATCCTGATGGCCGATGCCGAAACGCTGGGCGACTACGCCGAAACCGGCGGCTTCGGCAATATCGGCCGCCTGATCCGGCAGGCCGGCGCGACACCACGTGCGGCCGAGCTCGACGTGCTCGACGCCGGCAACGCCGCCGAACTGTATGCGCGCGCCGGGCGCCGCGCCGTGCTGCCGCTGAATTTCGGCCAGCTCGCGCTGCAGGCGCTGTGTCACGTGATGGAGCGCTGGATCGCCCACTTCTACGGTGCTGGCGTCCGCATCACGCCACAGCAGGACATCCGCGACGAACACTGGGCCTGGCACATCGGACTTGACCGCGAAGCGATGGACCTGCTCAACACGCTGTACGAAGGCGGTGAGCTGGCGCCAGACCGCCTGTCGCGCATCGTCGCGCTGTTCCGCCTCGACTTCCTCGATGCGCGCGACATGCGCGCCGAACTGCGCCGTGACGGTGCGGCGCGTCCGGTCTGGCTGGCACTGGCCATGGATGAAAACGGTCTGGTACAGATGAAACCGCAGAATCTGCTGCTCAACCTGCCACTGACAGGCACACACTGACATCCATCGGGCGCGCGCCGGCGCCCCGTTTGTTCCCTCATCCCTTCGGGTTTTCAGCTTTTCTTGATCGCCCTCAAGCTTGCCTGCATTTGCTGAGCGCGCGAATGAATTCGTCGCGCAGCGCGTTTAGGATTGTGTCGAAACCCGAAGGAGCTTTGAAATGCGGCAGCCGACAGACACGCCCGCGCGGCCGGAAAGCTGGCACGCGCTCACCGGCGCCGCGACGCTGGATTCGGTTGGCGGCGCACGCGATGCCGGACTGACGGCCGACGAGGCGGCGCGCCGACTTGCGGCCGATGGTCCCAACAGCCTGCCCGTAGCGGCCGGGCGCAGTGTTGTGCAACGCCTGCTTGCCCAGTTCGAAAACGTCCTCATTCGCGTGCTGATCGTCGCTGCCGTGGTGACGGCGCTGCTCGGGCACCTGCTTGACAGCGCGGTCATCGCCGGCGTGGTGCTCATCAATGCACTGATCGGCTTTCTGCAGGAGGGCAAGGCCGAAGCGGCGCTCGATGCCATCCGGAAGATGCTTTCGCCGCGCGCGCAGGTGCTGCGCGGCGGACGCCGGATCGATCTGCCTGCAACCGAGCTGGTCTGCGGCGACATCGTGTTTCTCGCATCCGGTGATCGTGTTCCCGCCGATCTGAGGCTGCTCGACGTGCGCAGCCTGCGCATCGACGAGTCCGCGCTGACCGGTGAGTCTGTGGCGATCGACAAGCACACCGAGGTCTGTGCGGATGACGCGGCGCTCGGCGATCGCAGGTCGATGGCTTTTTCCGGCACGCTGGTGACCTATGGCCAGGGGACGGGGGTTGTCGTCGCAACCGGCGCGCGCACCCAGATCGGCCACATCAGCACGCTTCTCGCAGGCGTGCAGGAACTGGCCACGCCGCTGACGCGCAGGATGGCGGCCTTCAGTGCATGGCTGACCTGGACCATCCTCGGGGTTGCCGCACTCTCGTTTGGCTTCGGCATACTCGTCCATGACTATTCGGTGGCGGACATGTTTCTCGCCGCGGTCGGTCTGGCGGTGGCTGCGATTCCGGAGGGGTTGCCTGCGATCATGACCGTGACGCTGGCCATCGGCGTCCAGCGTATGGCGAAGCGTCACGCGATCATCCGGCGCCTGCCGGCGGTCGAGGCGCTGGGCTCGATCACGGTGATCTGTTCGGACAAGACCGGCACGCTGACGCGCAACGAAATGACGGTGCAGCGGGTCGTCACGGCGCGCGACACCTTCCGGGTAAGCGGCGCGGGTTACGCGCCGCAAGGCGGGTTTGCGCGCGGCGGCGGTGAATGCGAACTGATCGACTGTCCCGAACTGGTCGAGATAGGCCGCACTGCGCTGCTGTGCAATGACGCCGCGCTGAACCCGGATGGCGAGGGCAGATGGGTACTTGCAGGCGATCCGACCGAAGGTGCGCTGATCACGCTGGCACTCAAGGCTGGCCTCGATGCCCGTCGCGAAGCGGACATGCTGCCGCGCATCGACACCATTCCGTTCGAATCCGAACACCGCTTCATGGCGACCCTGCATCACGATCATCAGGGTCACGCCTTCATGCTGCTGAAGGGCGCGCCCGAGCGCGTGTTCGAACTGTGTCGCGAACAGCGCGAGGGCGGTGATGCGAAGCCGCTTCAGTTGCGCTACTGGCTCGCCAGCAGCGAGTCCGTCGCGGGCGAGGGCATGCGCCTGCTGGCGCTGGCCATCAAGCCGATGGACGCATCAGTCGGCACGCTGACGTTCGCCGACGTCGAAACCGGCGGCTTCACTTTGCTTGCGCTGCTCGGGCTCGCCGATCCGCCGCGCGAGGAGGCGGTCGCCGCGGTCGCGCGCTGCCGCGGTGCCGGCATCGCCGTACGCATGATCACCGGCGATCATGCCGTCACGGCCCGCGCGATCGGCGAACAGCTGGGCCTGGGTGATCCGGTGCGCTCGCTGGCCGGCCCGCAGATCGAACAGATGAATGACGAGCAGCTGCGCGCCGCGGTCGGCGGCACCGAAATATTTGCCCGTGCCAGTCCGGAACACAAGCTGCGCATCGTGCAGGCGCTGCAGGCGAATGGCGAGGTGGTGGCGATGACCGGCGACGGCGTCAACGACGCGCCTGCCCTGAAACGTGCCGATGTCGGCGTGGCCATGGGTGACAAGGGCACCGAAGCCGCCAAGGAAGCGGCCGAAATGGTGCTGGCCGACGACAATTTCGCATCGATTGCCGCCGCGGTGGAAGAGGGCCGCACGGTGTTCGACAATATCCGCAAATCGGTCATCTTCATCCTGCCGACCGGCGGCGGCGAAGCCGGCATCCTGGTCGCGGCGATCCTGCTCGGCCTGACGCTGCCGATCACGCCGGCGCAGATATTGTGGGTGAACATGGTGACCGCCGTAACGCTGTCGCTCGCGCTGGCATTCGAAACACCGGAAGCCGACATCATGCAGCGCCCGCCGAGAAGTCCGGACGAACCGCTGCTGACCGGATTCCTGCTGTGGCGCATCGTGTTCGTGTCGCTGCTGCTGGTGACCGGCGGTCTGTTCCTGTTCCTGCGCATCCTTGATGAGGGCGGCTCGCTGGAACTGGCGCGCACGGTTGTCGTGAACACGCTGGTGTTCGGAGAAATCGTCTATCTGTTCAATGTGCGCCACCTCACTGCAAGTTCGCTGACCTTCGAGGGGATCACCGGCAACCGCTATGTGCTGCTCGCGATTCTCGTGCTGCTGGTGCTGCAGGGACTTTTCAACTATCTGCCGGCAGCGCAGATGCTGTTTGGCACGGCGCCGCCGCAGATGTCCGACTGGTGGCCGATTATGGTGTTCGGCGCACTGCTGATGGCCATCATCGAACTGGAGAAGCTGGCGGTCCGCTCGTGGGCACGCCGCGGGCGGCAGAGCGGCTGATCTCATGGAGTCGCTCTTCCACCTTCTTGGCGGTCTCGGCCTGTTCCTGCTCGGCATGGGGTTCATGACCGACGGACTCAAACTGGCTGCCGGCCCGGCGCTGGAGCGCATTCTGTCCGAATGGACGCGCACCCGGCTGCGCGCGCTGCTGTCCGGTGTGCTGGTGACCGGTCTGGTGCAGTCGTCGAGTGCGGTGACGGTCGCCACCATCGGCTTCGTCAATGCAGGTCTGCTGACACTCGGTCAGTCCATGTGGGTGATCTTCGGCAGCAATGTCGGCACCACGATGACCGGCTGGCTGGTGGCGCTGGTCGGCTTCAAGATGCCGATCGAGCTGTTCGCGTTGCCGTTGATCGGTGTCGGCATGCTGCTGCGTCTGACCGGCGAAGGGTCGCGTCGCGGGGCGGTCGGCATGACGATCGCCGGCTTCGGTGCGCTGTTTCTGGGCATCGATGTGCTGCGGCAGGCATTCGGAGGGATCGGGAGCGCTGTCAGTTTCGACGCCTGGGCGGCGGGCGGAGCCGGCGGAGTGCTGTCCGCCGTACTCGTCGGGATTGTATTGACCACGCTCATGCAGTCATCGAGTGCCGCGATGGCCGTCGTGCTGACGGCCGTGGCGGGGGGCATGGTGCCCTTGTCGGTGGCCGCCGCCGGCGTTATAGGCGTGAACCTCGGTACCACCGTCACGGCGATCATCGCTGCAGTGGGCGCGACACCGAATGCCCGACGCACGGCTGCGGCGCACGTGGCGTTCAATCTGATCACCGCGCTCGTTGCCCTGCTGTGTCTTCCGGTCTTGCTTGCGCTGGTCGCATGGATGACGGACGTACTGGAACTCGAGCCGACGGCGACCACCGTTCTCGCGACGTTCCACACCACGTTCAATGTGCTCGGCGTGCTGCTGATGTGGCCCCTGTCCATGCGGCTGGAGCGGGCCCTGTCGGCGCGCTTCGTTACTCCCGACGAAGACGCCGGACGTCCGCAGCACCTCGACGCGAACGTGCTTTCGGTACCGACGCTGGCGCTGGATGCGCTGGCGCTGGAGGCGCGCCGGGTCGGCGCGATGGCCAGGGGAATGGTGCTGTCGGCGCTGGATGGCGCAGCGCCCGCATCGCTCGCACACCAGCGCGAGGCGTTCGACCGACTCACGCGGGCGGTCGCAGGATTCGTTGTCAGCATCCACCGCAGCACGATGAGTGCAGCCAGCGGCGAGCGCCTGCCGCGCGTCCTGCGCGAGTTGCGGTACTACGAAACGGTCGCCCGCATGGCATCCGTGATGGCTGAACCGGTTCCTTCGGGACCGCTTCCGGACGACGTGGTGAGCTGCGAGACGCGATTTCGCACGCAGGTTCGCGATTGGCTCGCGTTGGTGCTGCCAGCCGGGGATGCGGTAGGTCTGCCCGCTGCCGCAGTGCTGCCCGATGCGCTGGTGACCGGGTATGCCGCCCTGAAGGACGCGATTCTGCGTGCCGCCGCGGCCGACGCGCTGGATATCGCGCGCATGG
Source organism: Methyloversatilis sp. (assembly GCA_016791045.1). Classification (GTDB taxonomy): domain Bacteria; phylum Pseudomonadota; class Gammaproteobacteria; order Burkholderiales; family Rhodocyclaceae; genus Methyloversatilis. The sequence continues at coordinate 165,450 of JAEUNO010000031.1, forward strand.
ATGCGCTGCTGGAGCGGGCGCGCGCGATGCGTCTTGCTGCGGAGCAGGCCGGGAAGGCGCTGCAACTGCTGCACCGGATCGAAATGAATGACGATGCGATGAGTCCGGATGAAAGCCGGATGCATCTGATTGCAGAGTGAGGCCGTATGCACGCGGCGTCGCGGCAGGGCGACGACGTCCGCCGGCGATCACCTGTGCCGGATGTGGAATCGACATGGCGGCGAGGATAGGGAGAAGAGCGCTTCATGGTGACTGAAGGCATGCAGACCGGGGTGTTTTCCGAAATGGCGCTGCTGCTCGGCCTGACCACGGCCGCCGGTGCGCTGGCCGTGCGGCTGCGCCAGCCGGTGCTGATCGCCTACATCGTGGTCGGCATACTGGCCGGTCCGGCGGCATTCGGTTTCGTACAGGCGCATGACCAGATCGACCTGCTGGCGCAGATCGGCGTCGCGGTGCTGCTATTCGTGGTCGGACTCAAGCTGGATCTTTCGCATGTCCGGCGCATCGGACCCGTTGCGCTGGCAACCGGTCTGGGCCAGCTGTGCTTCACGATACTGTTCGGTTTCATCCTGGTGCTGCTGCTCGGCCGGGGCGCGATGGAAGCGCTTTATGTCGCGGTTGCGCTGACCTTCTCCAGCACCATCATCATCGTCAAGCTGCTGTCCGACAAACGTGAACTCGATTCGCTGCACGGACGCATCGCGGTCGGTTTCCTGATCGTGCAGGACATTGCCGTCGTGCTGGCCATGATGGCCATGAGTGCGCTGCGCGGCGCGGGCGATGCCGGCGCCACCGAGGTCGTTCTGTCGCTGCTCGCGCGGGTGTCGGGCGCCGCGCTGCTCATCTTCTTGCTGATGCGCTACATCCTGCCGCCGCTGGTGCGCACCATGGCCCGCTCGCAGGAACTGCTGCTGCTGTTTGCAATTGCCTGGGGAACCGGCCTTGCCGCACTGGGCGAGTGGGCCGGCTTCTCGAAAGAGGCAGGCGCCTTCGTGGCGGGTTTTTCGCTGGCATCGACCCCTTACCGTGAAGCCATGAGCGCCCGCCTGACCGGCGTGCGCGACTTCCTGCTGCTGTTCTTCTTCATCGATCTCGGCGCCCGGCTCGATCTGTCGACATTGGGCGATGAAGTCGTGCCGGCGATCGTGCTCAGCGCCTTCGTACTGATCGGCAACCCGCTGATCGTGATGGCCATCATGGGGTATATGGGTTATCGCAAGCGCACCGGCTTCCTCGCCGGTCTGACCGTCGCGCAGATCAGCGAATTTTCCATCGTGTTTGTTGCCATGGGCATCACGCTGGGTCACGTCGGCCGCGAGGCGCTGGGGCTGACGACGCTGGTCGGACTGGTTACCATCGCGCTGTCCACCTACATGATCATCCACGCACAGACGCTGTTCGAAAGGCTGTCGCCCTGGCTGTCGATGTTCGAGCGCACGAATCCGTTTCGCGAGCCGACGATCGAAAGCGGAGTCGAGCGCTCCGACGTGACGGATGTGATGGTGTTCGGGCTCGGGCGTTACGGCGAACGGCTTGCGCTGCAACTTTCCGACGCCGGATTGACCGTGCGGGGCATCGACTTCGATCCGGAAGTGGTGCTTGATCTGCGCGCGCGCGGAGTAATCGTGGATTTCGGCGATGCGCAGGACCCGCATTTCCTCGACAGCCTGCCGCTCGATACCGTGCAATGGGCCATTAGCACCCTGCCTGACTTCGAGTCGAACCGTGCGTGGCTGGCTGCGCTGAGGGCGCGCAGCTTTGCCGGCGAGGTGGCGATCGTGGCCCGTGATGATGTGCAGGGAGAACGGCTCAAGCGAGCGGGCGCACCGATCGTGCTGTATCCGTTCCGCAACGCGGTGGATTACGTTGCGGAACACCTGTCCGATTTGATACGCAAGAAGGGGGGAGCGACATGAAGCCAATCCGGAACATTCTCGCGGCGACCGATCTGTCGGCGCCGGCCCGCGAGGCGCTTGCACGTGCATTCCAGCTTGCTGCCGAAACGGATGCGCAGCTGACGCTGATGCATGCCGTGAACAGTGGAGTGATGGCGGCTCTGCATGAACTGCTCGGCACCCGCGCACCGGGAATCGAGCAGCGCATCGTCGATGATGCCGGCAAAACGCTGCGTGACCTGGCCGACGAACTGGGGCAGACGCATGGGGTGTCCGCTGCCGTGCGGGTGGTGACCGGTGCGGTGGTGCACGAGATCGTTGGCCTGGTCGATGAACTCGATGCCGATCTGCTCGTCCTGGGCGCGCGCGGTGAGGATTTCATGCGCCACCTGATGCTGGGCTCGACGGCCGAGCGCATGCTCGGGGTGATGAAGAGGCCGGTGCTGGTGGTACGCCAACCGCCTCGTGAAGCGTACCGCCGCGTGCTCGTGCCGGTTGATTTCTCGATGGCATCCGGAGCGTCGCTGCAGGCTGTGCGTGCGCTCGCTCCGCACGCCGAAATCATTCTGCTGCATGCCTTCGAACTGCCGTTCGAAGGCAAGCTGCGCTACGCAGGCATCGACGATGCGTCGATCCATGCACTCCGGATCGCCGAGCGCAGCGCTGCTTTCCAGCACATCGAAGCGCTTCGGGCAAGCGCCGGAATGGCCGACCAGTCCCGCATCATCGTTCGCCACGGTGATGCGTGTTCTCTGATCGGGGAGGTGCAGCAGCAGGAGCGCTGCGATCTGATCGCGCTCGGCAAGCACGGTCGCAACCGCATCAAGGAAATGCTGCTCGGCAGCGTGACCCGACATGTCCTGTCGGAGTCCGACTGCGACGTGCTGGTCGTCGGTGATTCGATCGGTGAGTGAGCGTCAATCGACGCCGGGCGAGGCGGTGGCCCACTGACGAAAGCGCGCTGCCGTCCTTGCGATCAAGAAAAACGCGCGAACGTCGCGTTCCGATCGGTCCAGGGCAGGTCAGAACCACGCATTCAGCGTGACGCTGCCGAAACGGCGCCAGTAGCCGCTGCCGCCGCCCGGCGATCCGGCCTCGCTGTCGGACATGCCGGCGGCTGCGCGCAGCTGCCAGCCGGGCCCGAGGTCGTAGGCGACCCAGCCTTCGAGCAGATAGTTGCGGCCGGACGCGCCGTTGCCGTCGCCATCGGTCTCGTCGTAGCGACCGAATGCAGCCTTGGCGTAATAGCTCCACGGGCGCACGTCGTCGTAGATCGACACGAAGGCCCGGTACTCGAGATAGCGGTCCGGGTTGTAGTAGCCGCGATTGGCGCGGCTGACGTTCCACGGCCGGCTGTTCTCGAAACGATTGCCCTCGATGCCCAGCCGGATCTGCGGGCGCGTCCACAGCGCATAGTCGCCACGCCAGGCGATGCGGTTGCGCTGGTTGTCGTCGTCGAACTCGAGCCGCGCGACGCTGCCGGCGAAGCTCCAGCGCGGCGTCGGCGTATAGGTCGCACCGATCGACACGTCGCGGAAATTCACTTCGTTGCGCAGCGCACTGATGGTATCGATGATGCCGCTGCCGGTTTCCGCGTCGATGCGCCACAGATCAGCGGGGACGTAGCGCAGGCGCGCACGCCACAGCGTGCTCTGCCAGCCGTCGTAATCGCGTCGGCCGAGCGTGAAGCTGGGCCACAGCGTGCCGCGGCTGCCGCGCACCTCGCCCAGACGCAATCCGTAGGTCGCGCTGATTTCGCTGCCGCTGACCGTGCGGCGCGGCGATCGTGTTCCGGTTTCGTAGCCGCTGATCTGTGGCAGACGCACGCCGACCTCGAAAAAATCGGTCGGCGAACGTCGCCAGCCGGCCAGCGCGAAGGGCGTGACGATACGCAACCGGTCGGCGTCGTCCGACCAGTCGATGCCGGCCGAGGCGTAGTGCTGCGTATCCCGCCGGATGCGGTAATCGCGCAGCCACAGCGCGCCGTCGTCGTCGATGTCGGCCAGCAGCGGCATGGCCTCGTCGGCGTATCCGGCCCAGTACAGTGCGCGCGCTTTCGCGACCTTCAGGCCGGGATCTGCAGACGCATCCAGGCGGTCGAACTCGCTGATCGCGGCGCGATGCCGCCCGGCAAAGTTCTCCGCCTGCGCCAGACCGAGCTGTGCATCGGCGTCGTCCGGATCGGTCTGCAGCAGGGTGGCGTAGATCGCCCGCGCACCGGCCGGGTCGTCCGACCACAGCAGCGCGCGCGCCAGGCCGCGTTGCGCCGTGCGGTCGTCCGGCTGGTCGGCGAGCAGCTTGCGCCACGCCTCGGCCGAACAGGGGTGACGGTCCAGCGCGGCGCAGGCCTGCGCAAGGCCGCGCCAGGTTTCAGGCAAGCCGATTCCTTCGGCGTGCGCGTCCGAGAACAGCGTACGGGCACCCGCGGCATCGCCTGACCACAAGGTCTGCCAGGCCAGCGGCAGCAACCAGTCGGTGCGTCGCTCGGGCGCGAGTTGAAGCGCTTGCCGCCAGGCGAGCGCCGACTCGGCGTTGCGGTCGGCATAGCCCAGCACGCGTGCCACCTCGGCCGTGCGTGCCGCATCCGCGCGGTCCACCCGGGCCAGCTGTGCGTAGGTGTCGAGTGCGCCGTTGTAGTCCTGCGCCGCGGTGCGCGAACGTGCCAGGCCGAGCAGGGATTCGATCAGGCCGCGCCGGCTGTCGCTGACCGAGGCTGCATCGGACCAGCCATTCATCCGCTGCTGGAACAGCGCCGCAGCGCGTTCGAAGCGACCCGCCCAGAGCGACTGCCAGGCGAGTGAAGGGAGGATGTCGGCCTGTCGGGCGGGTGCCACGCGCAGGGCGCGTTCATACAGGTCGGCGGCGGCCTCGTTCCGGTCGGCAAATCCTTCGACCCGCGCGGCTTCGATCAGCAGGTCGGTATCGTCCGGAAACTGCTGCACCAGACCGCGGTAGAGCTCGATCGCCGGTGCGTACTCTCGCGCGTCGACCAGCCTGCGCGCTTCCTCTCGCTGCGGGTGAGCGGCGAAAGCGGGCTTCAATGCGGGCAGCGAAAGCATCAGCGTCAGGGCGAGCGTCAGGGCAGGCAGTGCGCGCGTCATGGAACGGGATGTTGCGGGCAAGTCGTATAACAAAAGTATCAGGCCTCGCGCCCGGTGCGCGGCGTGTTCCAGGTGATGGACTGTCGCGCAGGCGCAACAAACAGGTGGTGCAGCGACATGCAGGTGGTGATCGCAAGGAAGGCCCAGTAAACAAGCGGATAGAACACGGCGTACGGAAAGTAGCGCCAGATTCCGCGGTCATACCGGTGGTCGATCAGCGTGCCCAGGGCGAGCTGTATCAGGCACAGGGTGGCGATCACCATGCCCCACAGATTGGGCAGCGGCGACGCACCGACCGGTGGAAAGCCGATCGCCCACGATGTGATCCAGAGAGAAGTCATCGCGACGAATACGATGGCCCAGCAGATCGACAGCACCGATTCGATGAACATCGGCCACATGCGGCGATAGCGCCAGTGCAGGATGACGTCGCGATGGCGGCGCAGCACCTGCATCAGGCCGCGCGCCCAGCGCAGGCGCTGCCGGAACAGCGCCCGGAAGTGCGTCGGCACGGTCATCCATACGATGGCGTGCGGCTCGTAGCGGATGTCGTGAAAGTGGCGCTGCAGTTTCCAGGTCAGTTCGATGTCTTCGGTCGGCATGTCGGGCGAAAAGCTGCCGACCGACTGCACCGCGCTCTTGCGGAAGGCGGCGACCACGCCCGACACGGTGACGATGCGGCCCCAGATCCGCTGCGAACGCCGCAGCAGGCTGACGATGGACGTGAATTCGATCGCCTGCAGCCGGCTCAGGAAGTTGTCGACGTTGCGCACCCGCGGATTGCCGGTGACTGCGGCGACGCGGGCGCTCTGAAAGTGCGGGACCAGATGCCACAGGATGTCCTGTTCGGGCTCTGCATCGGCATCCATGATGAGCACGATGTCGCCGCGCAGCATCGGCAACGCGTCGTTCAGCGCCATCGCCTTGCCCTCGTTGATGCGCTTGTCGATCAGGCGCACCCGGCCCGTCTGCACGAAAGGCAACACCTGGCGCACCGTGCCGTCGCTGGAGCCGTCATTGACCACCACGATTTCGTAGTCCGGGTAGTCGACAGCGCACGCGGCGACCAGCGAGCGCGCGATCACTGCATCTTCGTTGTGCGCCGGAATCAGGATGCTGACGGGCGGGGCGAAGCTGCGGTCGGGCGCCGCCGCACCCGGCTCGTCGCGTTCCCAGCGGAACACGAAGAACAGCGACGTGGTGATCCACACCAGACTGGAAATGATGGGGTAGGCAGCAAAGAAGAACAGCGCCACCGAGTAGGTGCCGGTGTACTGAAAGCTGATCAGCAGGCCTTCGAGCACGTCCATGACCGCCGGTCAGCCCTTGCCGAACAGGCGCGACACTCCTGGATTGACGCTGCGCGGCGCGAGGCAGCGATACAGCTTTCGGGAATCGACGACGCCGATCACCGTGATGGGCGCGGTGCGCAGCATGTCCCAGTCGGCCACCACCGGGCGCCCGGCCCAGTCGTGCAGGTATTCGGCCTTCGTGTCAGGCAACCGGCGCCGGGGGCCCTTGAGCTTGAACAACGCCAGATTGTGCAGCACCCAGTACAGCGTCACCGTCGGGCTGATGATCAAAGTGGCAACGATCATCCAGGCCAGTACGCCGTAGTCGGGCAGGTCGCGACCGACCAGCACCCATGCCCAGCCGAACAGGAACCACCCCGTGGCGACGACGACGACATGCAGCAGTCGCTGACCCGCGCCGCGCAGCGGCTCACGGCGCATCAGGTACGTCGCCGGGCGGCAACGGCGATCAGGCCCAGCCCACCCAGCAGCATCCACCAGGTGGCGGGTTCGGGTACCGGCAGCGGCTGCGTCAGGCTGAGCAGGTTCTCGGTCGGCACGAGCGTCCAGTCGGCGGCACCCTCGCGCGACCAGCGCAGGTCGACGACGCCTGCTTCCAGCCGGTTGTAGGCACCCAGCTGAAAGCGGTAAAGGCCGACGTCAAGCAGGATGTCCTGCTCGAAGCCGAGCCGGTCACGCGGATTCACGCCGTCCTTGACCAGCGACAGCATCGCGCCGTCTGCGCCGTAAAGATTGAAGAAGAAGCCGTCGTCATACAGCACGCCGAAGTTGTAGAGGCTCTTTTCGGTGATGCGGATGTAGCCGTCGAAGCGCGACAGCCAGTTGGTCTGTGGCTCGCTCAGCGGCAGTTCAAGCGTGGTTCCCCATTGCGCGGCGTACATCGCGTTGTAGAGCGTGTTGCCGAAATTCACCTGGCTCGCGATGCCGGTCCAGCGTTCGATGACGCCGGACTGTCCTGCCGGCTGGTCGATCAGCGCATGCCAGTCGGCGATGCCCCAGATGCCGGTGCCCCAGGCAAAGTCGGAGATCGGTTGTCCGCTGCCATACGAGAGCGTGGCTTCATCCCACAGCACGGTGCTGCCCTGCCAGTTGTCATCGATCTTGACGAACAGCGCATCCGATCCGCCACCGGTGCCGTAGCTTCCGGGCAGTGCAGGTGCCAGGTCGACGGCGAAGGCTGCGAGCGGTGCCGCCAGGGCCGTCGCCAGCAATGACGAGAGTGATTTTTTCATGACTTTGGTGTCCGGATTGAGCGAAGTCCTGCAGCATCGGACGCGTGCGTTACTGCGCCATGACTGCGTTTGGGACCGATTATGTAATACAACTTAGGTTATGTGGCTGCCGGAAGGCAGGACTCCCGTCACAACCGTCGACGTGCAGGCCTGCGGGAATGCCAACTATTGTTACAACGGGCCTTCCGGACCACGTCGTGGCGCTGTGGTCCGCCGCGGCAGCGCATGCTCGAACACAGTACGGGCAGTGCACGCTGTGCCTCCGAGCTACGTTCTGCGCCACGGCACCGCTGCCGCTATACTTCGCCGCGATTTGTGCGCGCCCGGCGCACTCCGGCGCCCGTCCGGCCGATGTGCCCGCGCCGATTCACCGTTCAATGTCCAGTGACCGTCACGCCATGACCGCCGAAAAGCCCCTGATCCGTCCGTTGCGGCCCTCGTTCTCCTCCGGGCCGTGCGTGAAGCGTCCGGGCTGGACGCTGGCGGCGCTGGACGATGCCTTCATCGGACGTTCGCACCGCGCACCGCAGGGTCTGGCCAGGCTCAGGGCGGTCATCGACCTCAGCCGCGAGGTGCTCGGCGTGCCGGATGACTACCGGATTGCCATCGTGCCCGGCTCGGATACCGGTGCGGTCGAAATGGCGTTGTGGTCGCTGCTCGGCGAACGCGACGTCGACTGTCTGGCGTGGGAAACCTTCGGCCAGAGCTGGGTCACGGACGTCGACAGCGTGTTGAAACTGGCTGGCGCCCGTACGTTTGTCGCACCGTTCGGCAGCCTGCCCGACCTGAAAGCCGTCAGCTGGGCGCACGATGTGGTGTTCACGTGGAATGGCACGAGTGGTGGCGTGCGCGTACCCGACGGTGACTGGATCGCCGACGATCGCAGCGGCCTGTCGATCTGCGACGCCACGTCGGCCGCCTTCGCGATGGAATTGCCCTGGCCGAAACTCGACGTGACCACCTGGTCATGGCAGAAGGTGCTCGGCGGCGAGGCGGCGCACGGCATGATCGTGCTCAGCCCGCGCGCGGTCGAGCGGCTCGAGCGCCATGTGCCTGCGTGGCCGGTGCCGAAGCTGTTCCGCATGACCAACAAGGCGGGCCTGATCGAAGACCTGTTTGCCGGCAGCACGATCAATACGCCGTCGATGCTGTGTGTCGAGGACCAGATCGATGCGCTGCGCTGGGCCGCGTCCATCGGCGGACTGCCCGGCCTGATCGCGCGCAGCATGGCCAGCTTCGACATGCTGGCGCGCTGGATCGATCGCAGTCACTGGGCGGCCTTCCTGGCCGAAGACCCGGCGACCCGCTCGAACACCTCGGTCTGTCTGAAGATTGTCGATCCGTGGTTCACCACGCGGCCACAGGCGACGCAGTGGGCGCGGGTGCGCCGCATGTGCGCGCTGCTCGAGCAGGAAGAGGCCGCCTTCGACGTGGCGGCCTACCGCGATGCACCACCCGGCTTCCGAATCTGGTGCGGCGCCACCGTTGATGCCGCCGATGTCGCCGCCCTGACGCCCTGGCTGGATTGGGCCTATGAAACCGTCAAGCAGGAATCCTCCGAATGAATCGCGCCATCCTGTTCGACTGCGACAGCACGTTGTCGACGATTGAAGGCATCGATGTGCTGGCCGAGCAGGCCGGCGTGGTCGATCAGGTCGTGCCGCTGACCACCGCCGCGATGGACGGCCGGCTGAAACTCGAAGACGCCTACGCGGCGCGGCTGGACCTGATACGGCCGGACGCTGCCGCCATCGAGGCGCTCGGCCAGCGCTACATCGATACGCGGGTGGCGGGCGCGTGCAAGGCGGTCGCCGCACTGCGTGCGCTGGGCTGGCAGGTGCATGTGGTCAGTGGCGGCATCCGCCAGGCGGTGCTGGCGCTGGCGCGCCACCTCGGCGTGCCGGACGAGCGCGTGCATGCAGTCGACCTGCAGTTCGACGACGCCGGTGCATATGCCGGCTTCGACCGCACATCGCCGCTGGCGCGCAGCGGCGGCAAGGCCGAAGTGTGCCGGGCGGTGCTGGGCGAGGTGGACAGCGTCGTCATGGTGGGCGACGGCATCACGGATCTGGAGGCCGGCGACGCCGGTGCGACCGTGATCGGCTTCGGCGGTGTCGTGCGGCGCGACATCGTGGCGCGTCGCGCGCATCACTTCATCGATCGCGCCGACCTGCGTGAAGTCGTCAAACTTGTCGCCACGCCGGAAGAATTCGACCGCGTCGACCTGCTGCTGCGCTGAGCGTCAGCGCGCCGCGCCGGTGCGGCGCAGCGGCCCGAAGCACTGCTTCACCTCCGGCGCCACGCATACGATGTGCTGGTCGCCTTCAGGGTTGAACTTCACGTACACGGTGTAGAGCCGGTTCGTGTCGTCCTCCTTCGAACCGGCACAGTCGGTGCCGCCATGGTCCTTCAGGATGGTCGCCTCCAGCTTGTAGAAGCCGGTGTCCGATCCCTTCGGATCGAACACATAGGCCATTTCGCTGCGCTCTTCGCCGCTCTGCACCGAACCGCTGCCGTCCAGGCGGTACTCGTAGGTTTCGCTGCACTGCGCCGGATCGGTCCAGCTCCATGCACCGGCCAGCTGCGGTACCGGCGATGCTGCGCGCTCGGCATCGGCCGGAACGGCCTGGGCGGTCTGCGCGGCAAGCAGGCCGAAGGACAGCAGGCAGGCGAGCTTCAGGGAAGGTGAGGGCATGACGGACTCCGTTGCGGGGCGTGTGAGGGATGGACTGGATGGCCCATTCTGGCAATGACTGCGCTTTCCGACACGGGCGCCGTGCCCGAGTTCGTCCGGCGCGGAACGATTTCGCGCGGCGCTGTCGAAATGCGCGGACATCTTTCCACACATGGCGCTGACTGCCCGTATCGGACACCCTCCGAGCCCCTGAGGACGCACACATGGTTGACAGCGCAATCATCGCCCACCTGTTCAGCGTGGCGGCAGCCCTCTCGGGCTACCCTGCGATCGCCGAACCGGATAGACCGTTGCTTAGGCTGATGACGCCCGCGGCGCTGGTCGAGGAAGTCTGCCCGGACGCGCCTTCTGACTGCGAGAAGCTGGTCGCGCTGTACGACCGCGAACGCCATCAGGTGTTGATACGGTCCGATCTCGACCTGCAGGACGCGGCCGACAATTCCTTCCTGGTGCACGAGTTCGTCCATGTGCTCGAAGCGCGTCAGAAGGGTGCGGCGTATCAGCAGGATTGCGCCGCGACATTGCGTTCGGAGCGCGAAGCCTACCGCGTGCAGAACCTCTATCTCGGTCGCGAAGGGCGCCCGGAGCGGCATGGCGGCATGCTCGCCCACCGCGTCTGTTCGGCCGACCAGCCAGGCGGCAGCGGCACCATGAAACTCGAAATGGCGCCCGCCGGCCCGCGCGACGAACAGGCGCTCGAAGCCTTCATGCAGGACCTGAACCGGCGCGACGCGTCTCCGGCGCGCCGCCGGTGACGGCCGGCCGGCGCCGTCACAGCAGCACGCGTTCGATGCCGCCGTTGTTCGCCTGGTCGATATAGCGCTCCGCCCAGTCGGCGCCGAGCAGGTGACGCGCCATCTCGACCACGATGTAGTCGGCCTGCGTGGCGCTGTCGTTGTCGTAGCGCGACAGGCCCTGCAGGCAGGACGGGCAGGACGTCAGGATCTTCACGTCTCCCTTGAAACCGTCCGCGCGCTGCACATCGGCACCCTTGCGCATCTCTTCTTCCTTGCGGAAGCGCACCTGGGTGGAAATGTCCGGCCGGCTGACCGCCAGCGTGCCGCTTTCGCCGCAGCAGCGATCGTTCAGCGTCACCTTCGAACCGTCCGCCGTGCCGATCAGCTGATTGACCACCTTCAGTGGCGCGTGCGTCTTCATCGGCGTGTGGCAGGGGTCGTGATACATGTAGCGCACGCCTTCGACGCCCTCGAGCTTGATGCCTTTTTCCATCAGGTATTCGTGGATGTCGAGCAACCGGCAGCCGGGGAAGATCTTGTCGAATTCGTACTTCTGCAACTGATCCATGCAGGTGCCGCAGGACACGATGACCGTCTTGATGTCGAGATAATTCAGCGTGTTGGCCACTCGGTGGAACAGCACACGATTCGATGTGCTGATCTGCTGGCCCTTCTCGGCTTCGCCGCCGGCGGTCTGCGGATAGCCGCAGCACAGATAGCCCGGCGGCAGCACGGTCTGCGCGCCGACGTGGTACAGCATGGCCTGCGTGGCCAGTCCGACCTGTGAAAACAGCCGCTCGGAACCGCAGCCCGGGAAGTAGAACACCGCGTCCTGTTCTTCCGACGCGCGCTTCGGATTGCGGATGACCGGCACGATGGCCGCGTCCTCGATGTCGAGCAGCGCGCGCGAGGTGCGTTTCGGCAGCTTGCCCGGCATCGGCTTGTTGATGAAGTGGATCACCTGCGCCTTGATCGGCGGGCGGCCCAGTGTCGGCGGCGGGTTCTTCGTCTGCCGGTCGATCAGGCCGAGCGCCTTGCCCACCGTGTGGCCGAGCCGCTGCGCCTTGTAGCCGATCCCCATCATCGCCACGCGCAGTGCCTTGATGGTGGCCGGATCGGTCGCGTTCAGGAAGGCCATCGACGCGGCCGTGCCCGGGTTGAACTTGCGCTTGCCCTGCTTGCGCAAGGCGTTGCGCATGGCGATCGACACGTCACCGAAGTCGATATCGACCGGACAGGGATTGGCGCACTTGTGGCACACGGTGCAGTGGTCGGCGACGTCGCTGAACTCGTCGAAGTGGCGCAGCGACACGCCGCGCCGCGTCTGTTCCTCGTACAGGAAGGCCTCGATCAGCAGCGAGGTGGCGAGGATCTTGTTGCGCGGCGAGTACAGCAGGTTGGCGCGCGGCACATGGGTCGAACACACCGGCTTGCACTTGCCGCAGCGCAGGCAGTCCTTGATCGACGTGGCGATCTGGCCGACGTCGCTCATTTCCATGATCAGCGATTCGGTGCCGAGCAGCGAGAACGACGGCGTGTAGGCGCGCGACAGGTCACCGCCCGGCAGCAGCTTGCCGGCGTTGAAATGGCCATCCGGATCGACGCGCCGCTTGTAGTCGATGAAGGGTGCCAGTTCGTCGTCGGTCAGGAATTCGAGCTTGGTGATGCCGATGCCGTGCTCGCCCGAAATGACGCCGCCGAGCGAACGCGCCAGCGCCATGATGCGGGCGACCGCTGCGTTGGCTTCCTGCAGCATGTCGTAGTTGTCGGAATTCACCGGGATGTTGGTGTGCACATTGCCGTCGCCGGCATGCATGTGCAGCGCGACGAACACCCGGCTGCGCAGGATGGCTTTCTGCTCCGCCTCGATGCGTTCGAGGATGGGCCGGTACATCGCACCGTCGAAAATCTCTTCCAGCAGCGGCTTCAGTTCGCGCTTCCACGACACGCGCACCGAGTAGTCCTGCAGCCGGTGGAACAGCGTCGGCGACGCCGCCCGGTTGAGCAGCGGTCCGACTTCGACGCCCAGCGAGCGGGCGACTGCCTCGGCCCGCTCCAGCGGCATGTCGAGGTTGTCGCGCAGCCACTGCCAGCGCCCGCGCACCGCAGCCACCTGCTGCAGCGCCTGCGTGCGGCGGTCGCCGAGCAGCTGGTCGGCGTCGATGTTGGCGTCACCGGCGTGCAGCGGCAGCTCGCCGCGCAGCAGCGTCACCAGCGCATCGCAGAAGCGCAGCTTGCTGGCGATCGACAGTTCGATGTTGATGCGTTCGATGCCGTCGCAGTAGTCACCCATGCGCGGCAGCGGAATCACGACGTCTTCGTTGATCTTGAACGCGTTGGTGTGGCGCGCGATGGCGGCGGTGCGCGCGCGGTCGAGCCAGAAGGTCTTGCGTGATTCGGCCGAAACCGCGATGAAGCCTTCGGCGCCGCGCTGGTTGCACAGGCGCACGACTTCCGACGCGGCGGCCATCACGGTCGTTTCGTCGTCGCCGACGATGTCGCCGATCAGCACCATCTTCGGCCGGCCGTGGCGGCGCGCCTTGGTCGCATAGCCGACCGCGCGCACATAGCGCTCGTCCAGGTGTTCCAGGCCGGCCAGCAGCACACGCGCGTTGCCGGCCTTGGGCAGGGCGTCGAGGTAGTCCTTGATTTCGACGATCGCCGGCACCGCCTCGCGCACCTGACCGAAGAACTCCAGACAGACGGTGCGGGTGACCGGCGGCAGCTTGTGCAGGATCCAGCGCGCGCTGGTGATCAGGCCGTCGCACCCTTCCTTCTGCACGCCGGGCAGGCCGGACAGGAACTTGTCGGTGACGTCCTTGCCCAGCCCTTCCTTGCGAAAGCGCGCGCCCGGCACTTCGAGCGTTTCGGCCTCGCCGCGCGGCGTTCTGCCGTCCGCCTCGAAGTGCTGGATGGCGAAGCGCACGCGCGCCGCGTCATGGATCTTGCCGAGGTTGTGGTCGAGCCGGGTCACTTCAAGCGGAAAACCATCGGCATCGACCATGCGCCAGCTCGCGAGGTTGTCGAGCGCGGTACCCCACAGCACGGCCTTCTTGCCGCCGGCATTGGTCGCGATGTTGCCGCCGATGCACGAGGCGTCGGCCGATGTCGGATCACAGGCGAATACCAGACCGGCGTGTTCCGCCGCGTCCATCACGCGTCGCGTGACCACGCCGGCGCCGGTGCGGATGGTGGCGTAGGGCGTTGCCAGGCCGGGCAGCACGGTCGATTCGACCGGTCCGATATCGATCAGCTTTTCGGTGTTGATGACCGCCGACGTCGCGGTCAGCGGCACGGCGCTGCCGGTGTAGCCCGTGCCGCCGCCGCGCGGGATGATGGTCAGCCCGAGTTCGATGCAGCCGCGCACCAGCGGCGCGATTTCATCTTCGGTATCCGGGTACAGAACGACCATCGGGTATTCGACCCGCCAGTCGGTGGCGTCGGTCACGTGCGACACGCGCGCCAGGCCATCGAAGGCAATGTTCGCTTCGCGTGTGTGGCGGCCGAGCACCTTCACGATGCGCCGGCGCAGCTCGCGCACGGTGGCAAAATGGGCCGCGAAGGCGTCCACCGCGGTGCGCGCGGCCACCAGCAACTCGCCCACCTTGCGGTCGCGTTCGAGCGCTGCCGCATCGCCGCTGCGCTGGCGTCGCTGTTCGATTTCGCCCAGTCGATGGTGCATTGCACCGACCAGCGCCGCCTGACGCTTCGGGTTGTCGAGCAGGTCGTCTTCGAGGTAGGGGTTGCGCTGCACGACCCAGATGTCGCCCAGCACTTCGTACAGCATGCGCGCGGAGCGGCCGGTCAGACGTTCGCCGCGCAGGCTGGCGAGGGTGTCCCACAGGGGCGCCCCCAGCAGCCGGATGACGATTTCTCGATCGGACAGCGAGGTGTAGTTGTACGGTATTTCGCGCAGTCGGGTAGGTTCGCGCGAAGCTTGCAAATCGATGAGCGCGGTAGCGGATTCCATCAACAAGCCGTGTAGAGGTTCGGGGACGCATTATACGTCCGCTGGTTGTGCACTGCGCCAGACTGGAAACGATATGCGCCGATAACCGTCCACCGGCAGTATGCATGCCCGTCCGGACCGAACTTTCGCCGGTCTGCCCCCTCACTTCCCGTTCAGGATGTCTCTTGGATACCCTCACACACGCCCTGTCCGGCGCACTGCTCGGACGCCTGATCGCCCGTCCTTCCGATCCCGCACGGCCGGGGCCGAAGCCGTGGCAGATGGTCGTCGCCGGCGCAGCCGCCGCGACCTTTCCCGATCTCGATTTCGTGCTCGGCTATGTGTCGGAGCTGACCTATCTGCGCGGCCACCGCGGTGTGACCCACTCCATCGTGCTGCTGCCCCTGTGGGGGCTGCTGATCGCATGGCTGCTCGCGCGGGTGCCGAAGATGCGCGCGCCGGGCATCGACTGGCGTTCCTTTTACGCCGTGGTGTGCGCGGGCATCGGCATCCACATCCTCGGCGACCTGATCACGCAGTTCGGCACGATGATTCTTGCTCCCTTCTCCGACCGACGTTTCGGCTGGGGTACTACCTTCATCATCGATCTGCCGCTGACCGGTCTGCTGATCGCCGGTCTGGCCGCGAGCGCACTGTGGCGGCGCAGCCGCGCACCGGCCGCATTCGGGCTGGTGGCGGTGTGTGCGTGGGTCGGTGTCGGCGCGGTCGGAAAGTCGGAAGCCATCGATGTCGCGCGGCGCCATGCCGCGGAGCAGGGCATCGCAGCGGTCGCGATCGACGCGATTCCCCGTCCGGCATCGCCTTTCAACTGGACCGCGGTGATCGACGACGGCGAGCGCTTCCACATCGCGCACATCAACACGCGTCGTCCGGACATCCTCGAAGCCGGACCGGACGACAACCTCATCCGTCGCTTCTCGTCGCATTACCGGCCGGTGGCGATGGCGCAGTGGCAGGTGCGCGAACGTTTCGGAAATGGCGGACAGGGCGAACTGCGGGAACAGGTGCGCGCCGTCTGGTCAGCGCCGGACTTTGCCTTCTTCCGCTGGTTCGCGATGTTTCCGGTGCTCGACAGCGTCGGTGGCGCAGCCAGCGGGGCCTGCATCAGCTTTCGCGACCTGCGCTTCGAAACGCCCGGGCGTGAAAGCCTGCCATTCCGCTACGGACTGTGCGACAACGGCGCCGGATGGGCGCTGGTCGAGCGGACGATGGCGGGCTGGCGCGCGTTGAGCGGCCGCTGAGCAAAAAAAGCCGGGCCGGCGGTCGACAGACCACCGGCCCGGCACTCATCGCCATCGGGCGATCAGTACTTCAGGGTCATCGTCAGCTGGAAGGCACGCTCGGTGCCGGGCACGGCAAAGCCGCCGTTTTCGTACAGCGCCTCGTAGTAGCGCTTGTTGAAGACGTTGAGCACGTTCAGACGAACGTCGTAGCGCCGCTGTTCGTAAGCCAGCATCAGGTCTGCGCGCACGAAACTCGGTGCCTGCGCGATGGCGACCGGGGTGGTGCCGCCGGTGCCGTAGGCGAGGCGGTTGCCCTTGGCTTCGAGGCCACCGCCGACACGCCAGGCCGGAGTGATGCGGTAGGTGGTCCACAGATTGCCGGTATAGCGCGGTGTATTGCGCGGGCGCAGTCCCACGATGTTCGGATTGTTCGCCGCGAACACCTCGTCGATTTCCGCCCGCATCAACGCAATGCCGCCGAATACATCCCACTGCGGCGTGATGCGGCCGGCCGCCTCGATCTCGAAACCGTCGGTGTGGCGTTCCTTCGACAGCACGGCGGTGTTCGCCTGCTCGAGGTCCGTGTTCCGTTCGTTGAACTTGGTGGCGCGGTACAGCGCGGTACGCAGCGACAGCGCACCGTCGAGCAGTTCCCACTTGGTGCCCAGTTCCACCGTGCGGCTGCGCTCGGCGTCGTAGCGGATGCCGTTGTTCAACTGGTACAGGTCGGCCGTCGGGTTGAACGAGTCGCTCCACGCAAAGTAGTAGGTTTCGACATCGCTGGGCTGGAACAGCAGGCCGCTGCGATAGCTCCACTCGCTGTACTTCAGGTTGAAGGCGGTGGTTGCCAGCGTGGTCGAATTCAGCGAGTGGTAGTCGGCGTCCATCCGGTCATGACGCAGACCGAGCAGCAGCTTCCATTTCGGCATGAATTCGATCTGGTCCTGCGCATAGACGCCGATGGAGTCGCCTTCATAACCCGCCGGGTTGAACCGGACGCGGTTGCCGTAGGCGGCCGGCACCGCCACATCCGGGTCGGGGTTGCCGACCGTGGTGGTGGGTGCCGTGACATTGACCGACGTGTAGGACCAGCGATCCGCCTTTTCGCGCAGCAGTTCGAGTCCGAACAGCGCCTCGTGCTTCATGCCGGCCAGCGCGAATTTCGTCGTCAGGTCGCTCTGCACCGTGTACGTGTTTTCCTCGCCGCCGCGTGCCTGACGACCGCGCGTGATGACGGTGGCGTCGTTCACCGTGGCGGTGGTCGTGCCGCCCGGCAGGCGCGGCGCCACGCCCCACAGATCGCGCTTGTAGTCGGCATAGCGGGCAACCGTGCGCAGTTCGGTGTCGGACGAGAAGCGGTGCGTCCAGATGCCGGTGGTGATGTTGGTGTCGTTCTGCTCGTAATCGGACGACGTGCCGTAGAAGCGGCTGGCCGATACGTCGAGCGGCGAGCGGGTGACCTGGGAGCGGGTGATGGCGCCCGGACGCGCGATGAACGGTACGCCGTAGTCAGGGGTGTTCTTCGTCGTGTAGTAGAGGTGACCGATCGAGAACTCGTTGGCGGTGCCGATACCCCAGCGCAGCGTCGGCGCGATGCCTTCGCGGTCCGATTCGACGCCGTTGCGTGAGCTTTCGGCATCGGTCTTCATCGCGCTGATGCGAAATGCCATGTTTTCGCCGAGCACCTTGTTCACATCCGCGGTGACGCGGCCGTAGTCGTAGCTGCCGACGGTGGCCGACACTTCGGCGCGGTCGACCAGACCCGGCTGCTTGCTGACCCGGTTGATGACGCCGCCGGCCTGACCGCGGCCGAACAGCATCGCGGCCGAGCCGCGCAGCACATCGATCTGCTCGACGTGGAACACCTCGCGGTTGTACTGGGCGACGTCGCGGATGCCGTCCAGATAGAGGTCGCCGAAGGAATAGAAGCCGCGCAGCATGATGTTGTCGCCGATGCGGCCGCCTTCGCCCGAATTGAAGGTGAGGCCGGCGACATGGCGCAGCGCGTTCTTCATCGTGTCGGAGTTGCTGTCCAGCATGAGCTGTTCGGTCACGGTGGTGATCGCCTGCGGAATGTCCTTGGACAGCTGATTCGTCCTGGCCGAGCGGACGATGCCCGACTGGTATCCGTTGTTCGGCGAATTCGGGCGCTCGCGCGTGTCGCTCACCTGAACTTCGGGCAGTACGGGGGTCGTGCCGGCGGGGGCCGTCTGTTGCGCCTGGGCGGCATTGCCGGTCGACAGCGCCATCAGCATGGCGGCCGCCAGCGACAGCGGCTGCTGCGGGGGAGTGCGGGTCATCTGAGTCAGTCCTGGAGTGAAGTTGTCGGGACTGGCTTGCAGAGAGGCTGGCTGGTCCGCGGTCTGTCCGGTGAAAGCACCGGCAGCGACGCGGGGCGGACTATAATCGAGAATGATTCTTGTTAAAATTAGCGTTGTAACCATCTGATGCGTGAGCGCAACACTTCCGGCCAGCGTCGGTGGCGCGGCCGCCATCCATTCGGGCCCCCCGTTTGCGCCATTCGCTCGCGGGCGCCCGAAACGCGCCAGAATGGTGCGCTTCGCCGCACACTGTGCACCCTGCGCCTGTCGTCTGCGCCCGGATCCGGATGCCTTGAATGACCCTGCCTGAGAATGAGATGCGCCTGAGCGATGCCGAGACCGGCGCGCCCATGGTGGTGACCGGCCTGGACGACAGTACCGGGCTGCCGGATCTGCAGATGCGCCTGCGCGAGCTGGGCTTCATGGAGGGAGAACCGGTGTGCGTCCTGCGCCGGGGGCAGCCGGGGGGCGAGCCGCTGGCCGTGCGCATCGGCGCATCGACCTTTGCCCTGCGCCGCATCGAAGCCGCCTGCGTGCGCGTCGCCGCCGGGCACGTTGCGTGATGACGGCACTGCCCATCGACAGCAGCCGCCTCGCACCGCCCATGCTGGCGCTGGTGGGGAATCCGAATTGCGGCAAGACGGCGCTGTTCAATCTGCTGACCGGCAGTCACCAGAAGGTGGCCAATTACGCCGGCGTCACGGTTGAGCGCAAGGAAGGCTGGCTGCGCACGCCGGCCGGCAGACGCCTGGCGGTGCTCGACCTGCCGGGCACCTACAGCCTGGCACCGAATTCACCCGACGAACAGGTGACCTGCGATGTGCTCGCCGGCCGGCTGCCGGGTGAGCGTCGCCCCGATCTGGTGCTGGCGGTGGTCGATGCGACCCAGCTGGCGCGCCAGCTGCGGCTTGTGCTGGGCCTGCAACGGCTCGGTCTGCCGCTGGTCGTCGTGCTCAACATGACCGACCTTGCACGGGCGCGCGGTGTCGATATCGATGTCGAGGCGCTGTCGCGCGCACTCGGCGTCCCGGTCGTATCGACCGTCGCGGTGCGCGGCGGCGGCGCCGATGCGCTGTTCAGCTTGCTCGATGCGGCGCTGCCTTCGGCGCCGCCCGCAGCCTCCGCCGGCAGCGTGACCGATGACTACCGGCAGGTGAAGGACATCCTGACGACGCTGGGCCTCGATCGCGTGCCGGCACATGCCTTCACCGATCGCGCCGACCGTGTGCTGCTGCATCCACTGGTCGGTCCGCTGCTGCTGTTCGCGCTGCTGTTCCTGATCTTCCAGGCGGTGTTTGCGTGGGCCGAAGCGCCGATGGGCTGGATCGAATCGGCCACGGCACTGCTCGGCGATGCCGTCGGCCGTGTGCTGCCGGACGGCCTGCTGCGCAGCCTGCTGGCAGACGGACTGATTGCCGGACTGGGCGGGGTGCTGGTGTTCCTGCCGCAGATCGTCATCCTGTTCTTCTTCATTCTGGTGCTGGAGGAGTCCGGCTACCTGCCGCGCGCCGCCTTCCTGCTCGATCGGCTGATGGGCGGTGTCGGGTTGTCCGGGCGTGCCTTCATTCCGCTGCTGTCGAGCTTTGCCTGCGCCATTCCCGGCATCATGGCCACGCGCACCATCCAGAATCCGCGCGACCGCTGGGTGACCATCATGATTGCGCCGCTGATGACCTGTTCGGCGCGGCTGCCGGTGTATGCGCTGCTGATCGGCGCCTTCATTCCGGCGCGCCGCGTGGCCGGCGGACTCGAACTGCAGGGGCTGGTGCTGTTCGCGCTCTATCTCGCGGGCATCGTGTCGGCCGTGTGGGTGGCCTGGCTGCTCAAGCGGCTCGGCTCGAAAGACCGGCAGCACACGCTGCTGATGGAACTGCCGGATTACCACTGGCCGTCGCTGCGCAACCTGGCGATCGGACTGTGGCAGCGCGTGCTCATATTCCTGCAGCGGGTCGGCGGCATCATTCTCGCGCTCACCGTGCTGCTGTGGTTTCTGGCCAGCTTTCCGGGCGCGCCGGCTGACTTCGCAGGCGCACCGATCGAATACAGCTTCGCCGGCCGGCTCGGTCATTTCCTGCTGCCGCTGTTCGAGCCGATCGGTTTCAACTGGCAGATCGCGGTGGCACTGGTGCCCGGCATGGCGGCGCGTGAAGTCGCCGTCAGTGCGCTCGGTACCGTCTATGCGCTGTCTGCCACGGCCGACGATACCGCGCAGGCCCTGGCGCCGTTGATCGTCGCCGGCTGGAGCCTGCCGACCGCGCTGTCGCTGCTCGCCTGGTATGTGTTCGCACCGCAGTGCCTGTCGACGCTTGCCACGGTAAGGCGCGAAACCGGCGGCTGGAGTGCGCCGCTCCTGATGGCGGGCTATCTGTTCGCGCTGGCGTATGCGGCCTCGTTCGTCACCTACCGCATCGCGCTGGCCTGCTGCCCATGATCCTTTCCGTGACTGATCTGCTGGCGCTGGTGATCGTCGGCCTGGCCGCGTGGAAGGTGATGTGCGTCGCCCGGGCGCGGCTGAGTCCGCCTGGCGAGTCGATGAGCAATCCGGGAAGCAAGCCGGATGCAGACGCGGGCAGCGATGGAGGCGATGACGGCTGCCATGGCTGCCGCCAGTGCCCCGGGCGTGCGTCACGCCGCTGAGTGCGCCTCAGGTGGCCGGCTCGGCCATCAGCAGCGGGCGTGAGGTCTGCGGGTCGATCCAGACGCGGCACTCCAGTCCGAAGGCGTCCGCCAGCGCGGTCGACTGCAGCACTTCGAACGGTGCACCGTCGGCCCGGATGCGCCCGTCGGCCAGCAACACCAGGCGATCGGCATAACGGGCGGCGAGATTGAGGTCATGAACGATGGCCAGCACGCCGGTCATTCGGCTGTGCGCGCGATCGCGCGCGCAGGCCAGCACCCGGTGCTGCCAGGCGATGTCCAGGGCAGCGACCGGTTCATCGAGCAACAGGAAATGTTCGCCGGGCGTGCCGCGCCAGATCTGCGCCAGTGCGCGCGCCAGATGCACGCGCGCCTGTTCGCCGCCGGACAGCGTGCTGCACAGCCGATCGGCCATCGCCTCGCAGCCGGTCAGCGCCATCGCGGCACGTGCGATGGCGCGGTCGTCGGCTCCCGGCCGGCCGCCGTGATGCGGGAAGCGGCCGAGGGCCACCACCTGCTGCGCCGTGTAGTCGAGATCGCTGCGCTGGTGCTGGGCGTGCACCGCGCGCAGCGTGGCCAGCTCGGCTGCGGGAATGTGGCGCAGCGGGCGCCCGTTGCACGACACGGCATCGCTGGCGGCGTCGATGTCGCCGGACAGCGCACGCAGCAGCGTGGTCTTGCCGGCGCCATTCGGGCCGATCAGGGCCAGCATTTCGCCGGGTCGCACGTCGATCGACACGTCGTCGATCAGCCTGCGCTGACCGGCCATGACGGAGAGGTGGCGGGCACTCAGCATGTCAGTGTTCCTGCGCGGCGCGCCGGCGCAGCAGCAGCATGAAGAAGGGCGCACCGAACAGTGCGGTCAGCACGCCGATCGGCAGTTCGGCCGGACTGACCCAGGTGCGTGCGGCACTGTCGGCCAGCACGACCAGCAGCGCGCCGGCCAGCGCACTGGCCGGCAGCAGCAGGTGATGCGACGGTCCGGCGAGGCGGCGCGCCAGATGGGGGGCAATCAGGCCGATGAAACCGATGGTGCCGGTCAGTGCCGTGGTGGCGCCGACCGACAGCGCGATCAGCACCACACAGGCGCGGTTCAGCGTACCGACCGCGACGCCCAGGTGGGCCGCCTGGGCTTCGCCCAATGCCAGCGCATCAAGCGGCCCGGCCTTGCGCAACAGCAGCGCGAGCGCCACGCCGACCGCCGCGGCGGCGGCGATGACACCCGGCCAGGTGGCGCCGGCCAGGCTGCCCAGCGTCCAGAAGGTGAATTGTCTGACCTGGGCGTCGCTGCCCATGAACAGCAGCAAGCCGATACCCGACATGGCGAGCGCGTTGATGGCGATGCCCGACAGCAGCATCAGCGTGACCGAACTGCGGCCATTGCGGCGCGACGCGGCATAGACCAGCGCCGTGGTCAGCGCGGCACCGGCGAAGGCGGTCAGCGGCAGCAGCGCACTGGCGGCCCAGCCCCCCGTGTTCATGGCGCGCTCGCCAAGGATGACGACGGCGGCCGCGGCCAGTGCGGCGCCGCTGCTGACGCCGACCAGACCGGGGTCGGCCAGCGGGTTGCGCATCAGGCCCTGCATGGCGGCACCGGCAATGCCCATGCCGGCACCGGCGATCACGCCGAGCAGCACGCGCGGCAGACGCAGCGTCCAGATCACCAGGTCGGCATCCGACCCGACTTGCTGCCCGAGCAGGGCGCTGACGACAGTGGCGGCCGGCAGATCCACCGCACCACTGGCCAGCGCATGGACGACAGCGCCGATCAGCGCGGCCGCCAGCAGCCAGAGCGTCAGGCTGGCCGGCGGACCGATGCGCGGCAACTCGACACTGCGCAGGTTCATGGCGTGCGCATCCGCTGTGCCAGATCGAGCACCGCGGCCGGCAGGCGCGGCCCGAAGCCGAGCAGGCGCAGCGCGTCGAGCGTCACCAGCCGGCCGGCCCGCGCGGCGGGCAGGGCGGCCAGACCGGGTCGGGCGAGGAAGGCGGCGCGTCCGCCGGCGGTGGCGATCGCCTCGTCGGTCGTGACGATGATGTCGGGTGCCGCCGCCAGCGCCGCTTCCAGCGTCAGCGGGCGGTAGCCGTTGAAGCGGCCGGCCATGACGTTGACGGCGCCTGCATAGTCGATCATGGCTGCGGCGGCCGTGCCGTCGCCGGCGACCATCGGACTGGCACCGCCATGATCGAGGATGAACAGGGCACGCGGACGCCCCGGCAAGGCAGCGACCTGTTGTCGCGCCGCTGCCCAGTCGGCATCGAAGCGCGCCGCCAGCGTGCGCCCGGCGTCGTCCAGCGCGAGCGACGCGGCGATGGTGCGGATGGCGCCGCCGACCTGATCGGCGCGGTGGCCGGCGTCAAGCTGCAGCACGCGCACGCCGGCACCCTGCAACTGGGTCAGCGCAACCGGCGGGCCGGCGTCGGCGGTGGCGATCAGCAGCGTCGGTCGCATCGACAACACGCCTTCGGCCGCCAGCGCACGCTGGTAGCCGACCCGCGGCAGCGCCTGCGCCGCCTCCGGCCACGTGCTGGTGGTGTCGGTCGCGACCACGCGGGCGCCCGCGCCGAGCGCATAGACGATTTCGGTGACCGCACCGCCGACCGTGACCAGACGCTGTGCGCTGTCGGCCAGCGCCGGGCCGCACAACGCGGCCAGAACGCTCAGCAGGGCAAGACGCTTCATGCCGCGACGCTGTCGGACAATTGGCAGACCTGACGCACCAGCGCACGCCAGTCCTCGCGTTCCGGCTTGCCCGGCTTGCGCTCGCCGAAGAACAGCGCGATCGTTTCGCCGCTGGCGTCGAGCAATTCGACCGAGGTGACGATGCCATCCGAGGTCGGCTTGCGCACCAGCCAGGTTTCCGCCACCAGATCGTGCCGCAGGTGCAGGTTGAATCCGGGGTCGAGCACGTTCAGCCAGTTGCCCATGACTTCGATGCGATGCACCGGCCCGGTGTGAATCTGGATCATGCCGGGGTTGCCGACGAAGCACATGATGGACACCGACTGCGCGGCCGCCTGTTCCAGCAGCGGGCGCGACAGGGCATTGTCCAGCCGTTCCGCATGGCCGTCAGGCGCCAGCTGCATGGCCTGTCTGCGCGACACCTTGTGACGGCGCAGCAGCGGGAAGAAGTCGTGCGTGTCCTGCATGGCCAGCCAGTCGCGACGGAAGGCGTCGGTGTCGATCGCGGCCAGCGGCGTTTCCGCGTCCGGTTCCGTGCTGCGCAGTTCGACCTGTTCGCCGCCCTGCTGGTCCTCGGCGGTGTAGGCCGCCACCAGTGCGTGCCAGGCGTCGAGCTTCGTGCCGGCGCGCGAGAACACCTTGTGCACGGCGTCGCCATGACGGTCGTAGAACTGGAAGCTGAGTGAGGTGCCGCGCGGCGTTTCGTCGGCCACGGCGTAGCCGTGCGTCCATTGACCGTAGAAGATGCGCAGGTCGATCACGCTGCCCAGCGCAAGCCCGACATGCGCGTTGCCCGACATCGTTTCGAACTGGCCGGTCTTTTCATGCACCGCGGCTTCGTTGCGGGTCAGCACCATCACTTCGCCCAGTTCCGGCATGCGCTGGAACAGCGCCTCGAACGGGCCGTGCAGACGTATGGCATCACGGCCGACGCCGCAGGCAATGGCTTCGCCTTCGCTGATGCCCAGCGCCGCTGCGGCGTCGCGGTTGCGCAGGCGCCGTTCGGCTTTCAGGGCGTGGAAGGTGTGGTACAGGCTTTCGGGATCGGCAATGCGGGTCATGGAAGTCTCCGGCTCGGGGTGGGCGGGGCGGCGCGTCAGGCGCGGCGGCGGGCGAGGGCGCCAAGCAGGCCGAGGCCGGCCAGCAGCGACAGCCAAGTGGCGGGTTCGGGCACCGGTGCCGCGAGCACGGCCAGCTGGTCGAGGCTCAGGTGGGCGGCCGGGCTGGCGAAGGCGAACTGCAGGGCGAGCGGGTCGGTGACCGTCCAGCGCCACCAGGCCTCTTCCTCACTGCCACCGAAACCGCCCAGCGTGGCGCTGAACGACACGACCTTGCTGGCCGCGACGCCATTGAGCGTTGCGATGTCGTTGGCCGCCGTGCCCTGGGTGGCGATGCGCAGCCACACGTCGTAGGTGCCGGCGGCCGGGGCGGCGAGATCGACGACGAAGTTCGCGGCGCCGCCACTGCTGTACAGGTTGCCGCTGCCGGTCAGGAAGGATCCGGCGGCCGGATGGGTCTGGCTCAGCGAGCCGCTGCCGGCGATGTCCGGCGTGGCGTCAAGGCTGGCGCTGTCGAACACATTCCATTCGGCATAGACGTCGGCGCTGGCCCACGGCGTGGCGGAGGTGGCACCGTTGCCGTCGAAACCGGCGAGCGGGGTATCCCAGACCGCACCGGCGGCGAAAGCGGAAGAAGACAGCACGCACAGCGCGCCGGTCGAGCACAGACGACGGAAAGACATGATGGGCCTCGTTCAGAGCCATGCATCCCTTCCCCGCGAAGGCGACTGCTCAGGTGTGTTTTCTGATGATGTGAGTCCGCGGCCCCGCGCCGCCGGACGGTGCTGCACGAACGGTTCCGGTTCAGCCGGCGGCGAAATCGATCACGTAGCGGTACTGCTTGCCGCAATCGATGATCACTTCCTTCTGGCCGCGCTTGAGCAGGCGAACCTCCACGCTGAGCGACCCGAAACCGTCATGCCGGATCAGCTCGTCGAGCAGGCCGGCAAGGCGGGATTTCAGGGCGTCCGACGACGAAGCGTTCAGACCTGGCGTGGCGTCGTGCATGGTGACCGGAATGTCCGGCGCGGCAGGACCGCGCTGTGTTGAACCGGTTCAAATAATAATGATTCTCAGTTCGGTGTCAAGCGAATCGCGCTGCAGGAGCGGCGGGCTCGAGCTGCTCGCACGCAGTGCGGGGCGTCAGCCTGCCTGCGGGCGCAACACGAAGCGGTCGGTCAGCGCGGGCGTGCCGTGCGGCGTGACCGAGGGGTTCAGGACATCGAGCAGACAGGCACCTTGCCCCAACCGCGCAAGCGTCGATGCGTCGATCCAGTATTCGCAGCCGGCGATTTCGCCCAGCTTGACGTCGGACTCGGAGAGCGCGATCGAGCCGACCGGCCGGCACAGCGGCTGCACGCTTTCGGCCATCGCCCCGTGACGGAACATCAGCGGACCGTAGCGCGCGGACAGCCGGATGATGAGCATGACGGCGTCAATGCTCGCGGTCAGCGAGACGGCCGGAACCTGGCTGGTGCGATGGAGCGTGCATTCGGGATCGGATGAATGTGGCATGTGCGGATGTCGTGGCGCGACGTGTGAGTCGTGGGCAATGGTTCGTGTGCGCCGCATCGGCAGGCCTGCGCGCGCACCGGATAAATCAGCAAAACCCGCGCCACATCAGGCGATGCGCCGCAGGCTGCGGGCGGAAAAGGAAAACTGCGCCATTCTCCGGATGGCCGTTTGGGCGGGTGTCCGGTAACGGTGCACCGGACTGTCCATGGCTGGAACGTCACCCGGATGAAATGTCGCTGCGCACGCGGATTCTGTCAGGCTCGCACGGCAGTCGGAATATGAAAAACAGTTCCGGTTTGAGTCGCGAAGCGCCATCGGCACGTTCAGAAGCGCAGCGTCAGCGACAGCTTCGCGCTGCGGCCCGGCGCCTGCACGCCGACCGCGCCGGCGAAGCCGTCCTGCAGGCAGTACACCTCGTCGGTCAGGTTGTCGATATTGAGCCGCAGCAAGGCATCAGGGGTGACGCGCCAGCTGGCGAACAGGTCGAACACGCGCGCACCGAACTGGGTGCCGATGCGCCCGACGCCTTCGATGAACAGCGCGCCCGGGCGCGAGCACACCGTGGGTTGGTCGCCGGCACTGGCGCGCCGTTCGCCGATGTCGCGCATGCGCAGGCCGGCTTCCACCCGTCCGTCGAAGCCGCGCACACCGGCACTGGCGCTCAGCGTGTCGCCCGGAACGCCGTAGATCGCGTAATCGGTGCCGGCGACCGGGTTCGTGATGCGGCCGTCGATCTGCGACCACGCCAGGGTCGCGAAACTGCGCAGCCCGTCGTACGACACTTCCAGTTCGGTGCCGGTGCGCCGTTCCCGACCCGGCTGGGCGACCCGGCCGCCGATGTTCGAGATCGATTGCAGCAGATGGCGGGTATGGATGTCGTACCAGGTCGCGCGCGCCTGCCAGCGTCCGTCGGCGGCGCTCGCCGGCTGCGGCGACCAGGCGATCGTCAGTTCGTGGTTGGACGATTCCTGCGGCCGATAGAGACCGCCGCAGATGCCGTTGTCCGGCGCCAGGTCGAGCGCCGCGTTGTACGGCAGGCCGATGCCTGAAGGGTCGTACAGCGGATTGGCGTTGAGCAGGCCCTGGCCGAGTCCGTCGTCTTCGGTTCTCGCGCAGCGGCTGGCAAAACTGCCGCGCGCGAAA
This sequence comes from Methyloversatilis sp., assembly GCA_016791045.1. Classification (GTDB taxonomy): domain Bacteria; phylum Pseudomonadota; class Gammaproteobacteria; order Burkholderiales; family Rhodocyclaceae; genus Methyloversatilis. The sequence goes on from JAEUNO010000031.1 coordinate 192,973, forward strand.
TACTCGTCGACCAGCGGTGGCCGGAAGGCTTCGTTGTAGCGTGCAGTCAGCGACACATCGCTGGCAGGGACGCGCCAGGTCAGCGCAAGTGCCGGCGACACCTTGACGAAGCGCAGGTCGGGCGACTGGCCGGCGGCAATCATGTTGGTGCGTGTCTGGCCTTCGGCGCTCACGTGGTAACGGTCGATGCGCGCGCCCGGCGTCAGCGTGAAGGCGCCGTAGGTCATCGCGTTCTCGACGATCAGCGCGTCGGACACCTTGTCGCCGGGTGGCTGAGCTTCGTTGAAACCGCCAGGATAGGTGTTCGCATTGGTGTTGGCGTTCGACGTCACGCGCACGATGTCGCGGCTGTTGCGGATGCCCTGGTAACCCACGGTCAGCACGCCGCGCAGCGCACCCAGCGTGTAGCGCAGGTCATTGAACAGCTCACCGGTCCAGATGGCATAGCGCCAGTCGTCGTCGCAGCGGTCGACCCGGAAGGCGGCCGGCAGCAGTCGCGACGGTGACACGCAGATGCGGCTCTGGCCGATCAGGTGCAGGTCGGCCAGTTCGGTCGTTTCGTAGGCCAGCGTGCCGCGCAGGGCGATCCACGAATCGGGCGGCAGATAGCGCAGCGACAGATTGGTCGTGGTGTCGTCGATGCTGCGCTGGACGATGCCGAAGCCGCCGGCTCCGGTCGCTGTCGCGTCGTACGGCGCGCGCTCGGGCCCGCCGGTATAGCGCGTCTGGCTCAGTTCGATCACCAGATCGTCGGTGGCATAGAAGCTCGCCTTGACGAAGCGGCTTTCCGACGACGTGGCGGTCAGGTCGAGGCGCTCGCCGTCGGGCAGGCGGAAGTCATCGGAATCGCGCCGGGCGACCGACACGATGAGGTCGAGGTGGGCGTTCGGCCGGCCATACAGGGTGACCATGCGCAGCCGCTCATGGCTGTTCCAGTTGTAGCCGTACTTCACCTCGCTGCCGAAGGTCTGGCCCGGCTTCAGGAAATCGGACGCCGATTTGGTGGTGGCCGACACCGTGCCGCCGAGCGCGCCCGAGCCGGCGGTGACCGACGGGCCGCGCTCCACCTGCAGCGCCTTCAGCAGTTCCGGCTCGATGAACACGCCGCTGCCGAAGCGGTACTTCTCGAAGCCCTTGACCGCGCCGTCGACCTTGAACAGCACGTCCTCGTTGTCGGAGAAACCGCGCAGATTGAATTTCATGCCGCTGGCGCGCGGTCCGCCATCGACCGCCACACCAGGGATGTCCTTCAGGATGTCGAAAATGGTGCTGGCCTGGCGCCGCTCGATTGCGGCGGCATTGATGACCGTGACCGGGCGGTCCGGCGGCAGTTCGATCTCGACCGGGCGCTGCAGCTCGCGCTCGTCGGTCACTTCGACTTCGGGCAGCACGGTCGTGTCGGTGTCGATCGCTTCGCCGGGGTCCTGCGGGCCGGGCAGTGGTTCTGGTGGTGTACGCGCTTGAGCGTCCTGCATCGGCGCGACGCGGTCAGGCGTGTGCGTGCCTTGTGCCACGGCCGCCGAGGCGGCGAGACAGGCGAATGCGCACAGTCCGGCAGCAGGCCAGCAGAGGGAGCGGCGGAGGGCTGTGGAGGGCTGGGGTGTCACGGGAAGTCTGCAACGGATGCGGTGCGCCGCGCGCACCGCAGGGTGGACCGCCGGACCTGATCGTCCGGCGGCGGGCGGCGATCAGCCCTTGTTGATGCGGCGACGTGCGCTCAGCGTGATCAGCCCGAGGCCGCCCAGCATCAGGGCCCAGGTTTCCGGTTCCGGCACGGGGGCTGTGACCAGCTGGTCCAGCTGGAAGGCTTCGGTCTGCGAGTGGGTGTCGGTGCCGAAGGTGATGCGGAAGCTGTCGACCGGCACGGTGACGCCCAGCGCCGCGAGATTCCACGTGAAGGTGGCGTGGTTCGGGTTGTTCGGGTCGGACGCCACGACCTGACCGCTGAAGAAGTCGGTGTAGCTGAGGTTTTCCGTCTCGACCAGCGACGCGGTCAGGAACTGCGTGCCGTTGTTGTAGCTCAGGCGGGGCTCGTAACCGGTTTCGAACAGCCCGTCGACGCCGTTGGCGCCGCGGCTGATGTTGATGTAGCTCTGGAACACGATGCTGGTCAGGCCGTCTGCAGCGTCGGCAACCGCCATTTCGAAGGTCGAGCCGGCACCGCTGAACTGATACAGGCCGGCCGACGCCGGGTAGGCGCCACCCGACATCCTGCGGAAGATCGTGTCGCCGGCGCTGCCGTCGACGTTGGCTGCCAGGCCGGCAGTCAGTTGCGCGGCCGTGATGCGGCCCGCCGTCAGGTTGTTGAAACCGTCGCTGGCGACCGAATCGGCGGGTGAGGTGAAGGATTCGTGCGCGGTGGCGGCGACTGCCTGACCGGCGAAGGCAAAGGACAGCAAGGCGGCGGTGGTGAGGGCTGCGCTGGGCAGGCGTGACGTGATCATGGTTGACCTCTCGAAGCGGGTTGAAGGCGTGAAGCCGGCGCGGTTGCGCGGCCATGGACAGGAGACGCGCCCGATGGCGGCAGCGCCGTGCAGCGAACCGGCGATGCAGATCGATGATGCGAACAGCGACATGTCAGCGTCTCCTGAAGATGCGTGACTGGCTGGATCGCGTGAGCGGATCTGGCTGGCAGCCCCGGCCGCGGCGCGGGCGGGGGAAAGGGGAAAGACAACAGCGAAAAGCAGGCAACGGCACGCAGTGGTCAGCCGGTGCAACGCCCGGCTGGCGGATCGGGGCAGGGCACCCGATCGTCCGCGTACCGGCGCGTGATCAGACGCGCAGGGCGTAGAACTCGACCACCTTCTGTGCTTCGAATGCAAAGGGTGTGGCATCGCCCGGTGGCAGATGGGCGAGGCGCAGGCTCAGCGTCGCGGCATCGAAGGCGATCCATTCGGCCCGTTCGAGCGGCGGTGTCTGCAGCGCATCGACCACGCTCTGGACGGTGCGACCCTTGTCGGTCAGCGTGATGGTGTCGCCGACACGCAGCCGGATCGACGGAATGTTCACCCGCCGTCCGTTGAGCAGCACGTGCTTGTGGCGCACCAGCTGGCGTGCCGCCGGAATCGTCGGCGCCAGACCGCCGCGGAACACGATGTTGTCGATCCGGCGCTCCAGCAGTTCGACCAGTTTTTCGCCGGTCGGCAGCTTCGAACGTTCGGCTTCTCGGAATACGCTGCGCAGCTGGGTTTCGTTGAGACCGTAGTTGTAGCGCAGCTTCTGCTTTTCCATCAGCTGGGCGCCGAATTCCGACTTGCGGCGATTCGGGCGTGCGCCATGCTGGCCGGGCGGCGAGGTGCGGTTTTCGACGTTCTTTCGGGTCAGACCGGGCAGGTCGGTGCCCAGTGCGCGCAGCACGCGCAGGCGGGGGCCGGTGTAGCGGGACATCTTCGGGGTTCTCCGGATCAGTGGGCGGCGCGCAGGCCTGCATCGCCGACGGCATGCAGGCTCCAGCGGCCGATGAGTGCGTCGCACACTTCACGCATCAGCGGATCGGCGCGCTCGTCCTCGGCCACGACTTCGAGATGGCGGATCACCATCTGCGCAACTTCCGGGCACGGGCGTTCCGCAAACCGGGTCATGACGAACAGCGTGGCAGCCGCCAGCATGTTCGGACTGGCGTCGCCAGTGGCACTGTGTTCGGTCGTCATACCTGCATCCTCCGGCGGTTTGGGCGTGCGGGGCACGGGGTGGCTGGCGGATGGCTGCGGGAGCAGCAGGCTGGCGCATGTCCTGTTCAGTGTTGAATAGGAATGATTCGCATTCAAACACGCGGGGTGTGGCGTGTCAAGCGCCGCTGTGCGCGCAGCGGGTGAAGGAATGTGTCGTCAGCCGGACGGTCGCGACGAAAAAAAACCGCCGGTCAGGGCGGTTTCTTCAGGAGCCGGGGCGCCTTACTTCGCGCTGGAAGGATCCGTCACGAAGCCGATGCGGGTCAGCCCGAGCCGTGCGGCCTCGCTCATGACGTGGGCCACCGAGCGGTAGGGTACGTTCTGGTCGGCACGCAGCTGGATCTCCGCAGTCTTGTCGCGCGCGGCCGCCTCCTGCAGCTTCACCTTCAGCGTTTCCTTGTCGATCTTCTCGCCCGACCAGAACAGCTGCTCGTCGGCCCCGATCGCGATCTGGATGTTCTCCGGCGGCAGTTCGTTCGCGGAGGTCGATTCCTTGGGCAGGTCGACCTTCACCGCATGGGTCAGCAGCGGCGCGGTCACCATGAAGATGATCAGCAGCACCAGCATCACGTCGATCAGCGGAATCATGTTGATTTCCGCCATCGGTCCGTCGTCGTCCTGTTCGAAGCTTGCGAAGGCCATGTATGTGCTCCCGCTCAGTGCGCCGGACGCGCGGCGTCGCGGCCGTGCTCGACCAGTGACAGCACGCGGTCGCCGGTCGCTTTCGGGTCATTCGTGCCGACGTCCTTGATGCCGGTCGACAGCATGACGAACACGTCGTGCGCGAAGCTGTTCAGCTCGGCCATCACGTTGCGCGTCGAACGTGCGAAGAAGTTGAACGCCAGCGCCGCCGGGATGGCGGTGGCCAGACCGATGGCGGTCATGATCAGCGCCTCGCCGACCGGGCCTGCCACCTTGTCCAGCGTGCCCTGACCGGACATGCCGATCGCCAGCAGCGCGTGATAGATGCCCCATACGGTGCCGAGCAGGCCGATGAACGGCGCGCTCGATGCGACCGATGCAAGGAAGGTCTGGCCGTACTCCATGCGGCTGCGGTCGCGTTCGATCGAACGCTTCAGCGCACGTGTCAGGAATTCGTCTGCACTGCCGGTGGCGATCAGGCCGCGCGCGCCCGCCTTGCCGTTGCGCAGTGTCTCGACGGCGCTGAACCCTTCATGCACCAGATGCGAAAACGGATCGGTCACGCCGTTGGAACGCATGTCGCGCGCCACGTCTTCCAGCGACGAGGCGTTCCAGAAGCGATCCATGAACTGGCTGCTGGCGCTGCGCTGGCGCAGCGCAACGATGCCCTTGAGCACGATCAGGAACCAGGTGCCGATCGACGCGAGCGCCATCAGCACGACGATGGTGATTGCGACAGCATCCGCGTTCGACAGGAAGTGCGCAAAACCCAGTGATTCATTCATCAAGACTCTCCATGTGAAGCCAGATTCAAAGTCATAGTGCAAAAAAGGATCGCCGCGCAGTGTACGCCAGCGGTCGCTTCGGTCAAATCAGTGCGGCAGCTTGAAGCTGAGCGGGACCACGACGGATTCGGCAATCGCTTCGGTACCGCGTCGTGCCGGCACGAACTTCCATCTCTTCACCGCGTCCAGCGCGGCTTCGTCGAGTCGGGGGAAACCGCTCGACTTTTCGATCTCGACCTTCGACGGCGTGCCGCTTGCCTCGACCATCACCCGCAGCATCACCCGTCCTTCTTCGCCGGCACGGCGCGACAGCATCGGGTAGGTCGGTTTCGGATTCGACAGGTAGGCGGCGTCGAAGCGCGGCGGTTCAACCGGCGGCGGCGCAGCCACCGGCGCGGCCGTGACTGCGGCGGGCGCCGGTGCCGCTGTGGGTACGGCGTCGATCGCCACCGGTTCCGGTGGCGCGGGTTCCTGCAGCGGGACGCTTTCCGCGCTGGGCGCATCGGCCGCAGCGGTGAGCTTCGGCAGCGCCACTTCCTTGCGTCGGGGCACCGGTTTGGTGACCGGCTTCGGCGGCTGCGGCTCCACCCTGGGCTGTTCGCGCACCGGCTCGATCTCTGCCATCGGCAGCGGTTCGGGCGCAATCAATGTGGCCAGCATGATGCTGGCGGGTGCGCTCGGCAGCGGCAGCTGGACATGCATGAGCCAGAACAGCGCCAGGCCATGCAGCAGCAGTACCGTACCGAGTGAAAAGATGCGCGCCGGCGCACCTGCATCAGGCAGACCGGGCCACCGGCCCGGTGGCGTATCCGGAGCAGCCGGAAGGCGGAAGGCGGGCGGCAGGGGCGGCGGCAGGGTTCCTGCGCCGCCTGCGAGCGCTGCGCTGCTCATCGCGACCATACGGGTGACAACCGGTGGGCGGGGTACATCGACGGGTGGGCGGGCAACGTCACGGCAGGCAATATGGGAAGGAACATCCGTGCTGCTTCAACTTCGGTTGAGGGCCATGGTCGTGACGGGAAGGGGACGGCCGGCACCCGATCGCCGGTCCTGCCCCGATCGGCAGCTCAGCCGCCGATCTCTCCCATCGCGGCCTGGGTGTAATTCTGCAGTCCCATCTTGTCGATCAGGTCAATCTGGGTTTCCAGCCAGTCGATATGTTCTTCCGTATCGGCCAGGATCGAACGGAACAGGTCGCGTGACACGTAGTCGCCGGCCGATTCGCAACAGGCCACCGCTTCCTTCAATGTCGTATGCGAAATGTGCTCGATCTTCAGATCGCAGCCCAGCATTTCAGGCACATTCTCGCCGATCAGCAGCTTGTGCAGATCCTGCAGGTTGGGCAGACCTTCGAGCATCAGGATGCGTTCGATCAACGCATCGGCATGCTTCATTTCTTCGATCGACTCGTGGTGTTCATGGTCGCCGAGCTGCTTCAGGCCCCAGCTCTTGTACATTTTCGCGTGCAGGAAATACTGGTTGATCGCAGTCAGTTCATTCACCAGCTGCTTGTTCAGATACTGCAGAACCTTCTTGTCGCCCTTCATGTGCCGTCTCCTGTTCAGGCGGTGTCACTGGCGTGACGCCTGACTGCATTCTAGGCCACACGAACGGTTGTGTTGCACAGCATCAATTTCAGGCGGCGCAGCCGGAGGCCAGCGGCGCTTGTGCGACGAGTGCCCGCAGATCAGCCCGGGCGGCGTCGATCACTTCCTTCGCAGCGCGCACACACTTGCCGCAATCCCTGCAGCAGCCGAGCTGTCCGGCCACGTCACGCACGTTGCGGCAACCGGTGCTGACCGCAGCCTTGATATCCCGATCGGTGACCGGTTCGCACAGACAGATGTACATGGCGACTCTATTTGGTGAGTATCAATTTGCCGTTGCGCGTGAGACGCAACGAATAAAGCTCGCCACCGTGATTGATGGCGACCTGTTTGCGGCCGCCCAGCAACTGCGCCGAATCAAGCGTCGGCGACGGGCTGGGTGACGCGGAGGGAGCGTTGGCGGGTGTCTGCGGCAGCGGAGATGCAGGCGTATTCATGTGCCAACAAACAAATAATAATGAGAATGGTTCGTATTAATACAGAACGCTGCGCCGGTGTCAAGCGTTCGCTGCGCGGCCTGTCGGTCGTATCGGTCATCGTGTCCGCTTCGTGCGCGGATCGCCCGATGCTGCCGTCGCGGGTGCGCGATGGCGCGGCGTCGGCATCGCACCCTACAATCGTCCGATGACTACATCTCCACGCGCCGTAAAGAGCCTGCAAGCGTCGTCCTGCCCGGCTCGTCAGCCCGACTTCCTGTTGTCGCAGCGTCAGGCTGAAAGAGCGGTCGGCCATGTGCTGTGGCTGAGTGCGATCGCCATGCTCGCGGAAATCGTCGCCGGCCATCTGACCGGATCGATGGCGCTGCTGGCGGACGGCTGGCACATGGCGACGCATGTGGCCGCCATGGGCATCAGTGCGTTCGCCTATATATATATGCGCAGGCATGCCGGGCAGGCGCACTACAGCTTCGGACCGGGCAAGGTGTCCTATCTGGCGGCCTACTCGTCGAGTCTGCTGCTTGCCGGCGTTGCGCTGGCCATGCTGTATGAGGCGGCGCGGCGACTGCAGGCGCCGCAGGACATCCACTACGACGAAGCACTGGCCGTCGCGGTGCTCGGGCTGATCGTCAATCTGCTCAGCGCGTGGCTGCTGCACGGTCACGATCATGACCATGCCCATGACCATGAGGGCGACGCACATGGACACCCGCACGCACACGCCGACCAGAATCTGCGTGCCGCCTATCTGCACGTGGTGGCCGATGCGCTGACCTCGGTCGCCGCCATCGTGGCGCTGATCGCCGGCAAGTGGGCCGGCATGGCCTGGCTGGACCCGGTCATGGCGGCGCTGGGCGGCGTGCTCATCCTGCGCTGGGCCTGGCGACTGGCCGGCGACAGCGCCGGCGTGCTGCTGGACCGTCAGATCGACAGTCACCTGCTGCACGACATCCACGACTGCCTCGCACGGCACGGCGTGCATGCGCTCGATCTGCACCTCTGGCTGCTTGCTCCCGGGCGCCATGCGCTGCTGCTGACGCTCGCAGCCGCGCCGGAACTGGATGTCGATCGTCTGCGCGACGAACTGGGCGGCATGGCGACGCTGGCCCATGTGACACTGGACATCGTGTCGCGGGACATATCTTCTGTTGCGCCGCAACAATCGCTATAATCGCGGGCTTTTCAAAAGGAGCGAGACATGGGTCTGGAACGAGTTCCGTCGGGCAAGGATCTGCCCAACGATTTCAACGTGGTCATCGAAATCCCGATGCATTCGGACCCGGTCAAGTACGAAGTGGACAAGGATTCCGGCGCCGTCTTCGTCGATCGCTTCATGTCGACCGCGATGCACTACCCGTGCAATTACGGCTACATCCCGCACACCATCGCCGGCGACGGTGACCCGGTCGATGTGCTCGTGCTGGCGCAATTCGCGCTCCCGCCCGGCGTGGTGGTGCGCTGCCGTCCGATCGGCATGCTGAAGATGGTCGACGAAGCGGGCGAAGATGCCAAGCTGCTGGCCGTGCCGGTGGACAAGCTCACGCCGATGTACCGCTCGGTGCAGAGCCCGCGTGACCTGCCGCAGATCCTGCTGGACCAGATTTCGCACTTCTTCGAGCACTACAAGGATCTGGAACCGGGCAAGTTCGTCAAGGTTCAGGGCTGGGGCGACATCGAAGATGCCAAGCGCGAAATCATGGCGGGCGTCGAGGCCTACCAGAAAGCCGCCGACAAGCCGGCGTTCTGACCCGTTCTGACCCTTTGGCGTCCGCTCACGGACTGTCGACATCGATCGCGCCCGGTGCGCGATCTGCTGTCGTCAGCGCCTGAGCCGTCTGCCGGTAAGGCGTGCGCTGTTCCAGTTCGTCAATGTGCATCGCCATGCCGGCGCGTTCCCGCTCCAGATAGTGCGCCACCGCGTCGGCAAAATCGGCGTCTCGCAGCCAGTGCGCCGACCAGGTCGTCTCCGGCACGAAACCGCGCGCCATCTTGTGCTCGCCTTGGGCGCCGCCTTCGAACACCTCGAGCTTGCGCTCGATCGCATATTCGATGCCCTGGTGGTAGCAGGCTTCGAAGTGCAGGCAGGGCAGATGTTCGAGCTCCCCCCAGTAACGACCGTACAGCCGTCGGTCGTCGCGCAGGTTCAGTGCGCAGGCGATGTCGCGCCCGTCCGTCGCCGCCACGACCAGCATCAGCGCGTGCGGCACACGTTCGCGCAGCAGTTCGAAGAAGCGGAAATTCAGATACGGGCGCTGGCCGCGCACGCGATAGGTATTGCTGTAGCACTTGAAGAACAGGGCAAGTTCGGCATCGCGGATGTCCGGTCCGTCGATGCGCCGCAGCGTGATGCCGGCATCGGCCACACGGCGCCGCTCCTGCCTGATCTTCTTCCGCTTGTCGCGCGCCAGCGATGACAGGAAGGTGTCGTAGCTGTCGTAGCCCGCGTTGGTCCAGTGGAACTGCACCGACTGGCGCAGCAGCAGCGACGGGTGCTGCAGCGCGGCCAGCGAATCCGCATCCGGAAACAGCAGGTGGGCGGACGACACGCCGCTGTCGCGCGCATGGGCCAGCCAGGCGTCGAGCAGCGCGGTACGCGCTGCCGTGTCGCGTGCCAGCAGGCGCGGGCCGGGCACCGGCGTGAACGGAATGGCACTCAGCAGCTTCGGGTAGTAGGGGCGCCCGGTCCGTTCAAGCGCCTCGGCCCATGACCAGTCGAACACGTACTCGCCATAGCTGTGCAGCTTGCGGTAACCGGGCAGCGCGGCGATCAGTTTCCCGCCCTCGTGGATCGAAAGGTGGTCCGGCTGCCAGCCGGAGGCTTCGGTGACGCAGCCGGAACTTTCGAAGGCGTCCAGCAGCGCGTGCGACAGCGTGGCATGGCCGCCGGTCAGCGCGTCCCATTGCGCCGCGTCGAGATCGGCGATCGCGCCATGGTGCCCGACGCGCAGTTCCGGTCCGGTCACTCAGTCGTACTTGATGTACTTGAAGCGCGGGTCGTCCGGCGTGCCGGCCAGGGCCGAGCCTTCAGCCAGCGCCGGCTGCCACATGACGACCTCCTCGATCTTCTTCGCCAGCTGGAAGTCGCGCTCGGTCACGCCCTTGGCTTCGTGGTTCATCAGCTTGACGATCACGAAAGCGTAGGACACCGCGAGATCCGGGTGGTGGAAGGCCGCTTCGGCCAGATGACCGACCGTGTTCACGACCATCAGCGTGCCCTTCCAGCCGCTGGTCTTGTACTTGCGGCGTATCCAGCCGTCCTCGTAGTACCACTTGGGCAGCTCGCCCTTCAGGCGGGCGTCGATTTCTTCCGGCGTGAAGGCCTCGTTCGGCCCGGCGGTTCTCCACTGCGTCATGTCGGTACTCCTCGGGGTGATGGGTCCAGCCATGAAAAACGCGCTGTCCCGCCCGGCCTGGGCCGGATGAGGCAGCGCGCATCTGCGTCACATGCCGGAGGCGGACTCCGGCGGGCGGTCAGGCCGCGAAGTTCTTCGCCGCGAAGTCCCAATTGGCGAGGCTGGCGAGGAAGGTGTCGACGAAGTCCGGACGGCGATTGCGGTAGTCGATGTAGTAGGCGTGTTCCCAGACGTCGAGCGTCAGCAGCGGCTTGGCGTCTGAATTGAGCGGCGTGCCGGCGCCGCTGGTGTTGACGATGTCCAGCGAGCCATCCGGCTTTCTGACCAGCCAGGTCCAGCCGGAGCCGAAGTTGCCGACTGCCGACGCCTTGAATGCCTTCTTGAATTCGTCGAAGCTGCCCCACTTGGCATCGATGGCAGCTGCCAGCGCGCCGGACGGCGCACCGCCGCCTGCCGGCTTCATGCTGCTCCAGAAGAAGCTGTGGTTCCACACCTGCGCGGAGTTGTTGAACACGCCGCCGGCCGGTGCCTTCTTGACGATGGCTTCCAGATCGAGGTTTTCGAACTCGGTGCCCTTGATCAGGTTGTTCAGGTTGGTGGCGTAGGTCTGGTGGTGCTTGCCGTAGTGAAATTCGAGGGTTTCGCGGGAAATGTGCGGGGCCAGCGCGTCGAGCGCGTAAGGCAGCGGGGGCAGCGTGTGTTCCATGGTGTCTCCCAGTCGGGTCGGTTCAAAGTCAGGTATGCGAGTTTAGGGTTGCCCAAGTCCGAGCACAAGGCAAAGCGTGCAGGCACAAAGGCCCCTCAAGTGCGGGGTCTTTCGTCGGCGGCAGCCGGGAGGTCGACGCGATCGACCGTCACGCCGGCCGCGCCGCGCCCGAGCTGCAGTTCAAGCGCCTGTCCGGCCGACAGCATCGCCGCGTCGCGAACGATGCGGCCTTCGCCGTCACGCACGATGGAAAAGCCGCGTGCCAGCACGGCCGCCGGATCGAGCTGCGCCAGTTGGGCCGTATTGAGACCGCTGCGGTGGCGCGCGGTTTCAAGCAGCCAGCGCGCCGAGTTGCGCAGCCGCTCGGTCAGCCGCAGCAACGCGACCTGACGACGCGCGAGATCAGGGCGTCTGTCGTGCAGTCGCTGGGCCAGGGCGTCGGCATGACGGCGCTGCTGCGCCAGGCTGACATCGCCGGCGCGGCGCATGCGGGCGTGCAGCGCGTGCAGCCGCTCGCCCGCCCGCGTCAGCTGTCGTGCCGGCGCATGCAGCCGCGACGACAGGTCGTCCAGCCGCTGGCCGCGCCGCTCGACGCGGGCGCGCATGGCCCGGGCGAGCCGCCGCGCCAGTCCGACCAGCCGTGCAGCCGCCTCGACATGGCCGGCGCTGACCAGTTCGGCGGCGGCGGTCGGCGTGGCGGCACGGACGTCCGCCACGAAGTCGGCAATCGAAAAATCCGTTTCGTGGCCGACCCCGGTCACCACCGGCATCGGGCACGCGGCAATGGCGCGCGCCACCGCCTCGTCATTGAAGGCGGCCAGGTCTTCCGCCGAACCGCCGCCGCGTACCAGCAGCACGGCGTCGCAGCCAAGGACCCCGGCCCGCGTGACGGCGGCGGCAATCTGCGCCGGCGCCTCTGCGCCCTGCACCAGACAGGGCAGCACAGTCACTTCGACATGTCGGGCGCGCCGCGCCAGCGTGATCAGCACGTCGCGCAATGCAGCCCCCGACGGCGAGGTGACCACAGCCAGCCGGGCAGGCAGCACCGGCAGCGGCCGCTTGCGCGCAGCGTCGAACAGGCCTTCCTGCTCCAGCTTGGCCTTCAGTCGCAGAAAGGCGTCGTGCAGGGCACCCGGGCCGGCCGGTCGCATCGCATCGACGGTCAGCTGGAAGTCACCGCGCGCCTCGTACAGCGACACCTGGGCGCGCACCTCGACGCGCAGTCCGGCGCGCACCTCGAACGGCAGCAGCTGGCTGCGGTTGCGGAACATGACACAGCGCACCTGCGCCAGCTCGTCCTTCAGCGAAAAGTAGAGGTGCCCCGACGCAGCGCGCGTCACACCCGACAACTCGCCGCTGACCCACAGCACCGGAAAGCTGCGCTCCAGCGTCAGGCGGGCGCGTCGCACCAGTTCGGAGACCGGCATGCCGGGGCCGCCCGACATCGGTGATTCAGGGACCATCGTTCACCACGTTGTCATCGAAGCTTAATTTTTGATCGCCGCAAGAAAAACGCCTGTACCGACCGCGATTCGTCGCCGTCATCCAGCCGCTACCCACACGGTTATCCACAAGTTCTGTGGATAACCTCGTCAGGCTTCATGCTGCGGCGCGCAACAACATCGGGTCAGGGTTGCCCCGGCCGGTGTCGCAGGCTACAGTTCGCCGCTTGCTGACGAGGGGAGCGCACGTGTTTGACATCATCCAGGCGGCCGGTTGGCCCATCTGGCCGCTGATCGCGGCGTCCATCATTGCCCTGGCGCTGATTTTCGAACGTCTGGCAAGCCTGCGACGCAGCAAGGTGGTGCCGCCGGCGTTGCTCGATTCCGTGCTGGTCGACCTCAAGGGTGGCCTGCCGAATCCCGACATGATACGCCGCGTCGCCGCCCATTCGCCGCTCGGCCGCGTGCTCGCGGCGGGCCTGCGCAATGTGCGCAATCCGCGTGAAATCATGAAGGAAGCGATCGAGGAGGAGGGGCGTTCGGTGGTGCATCACCTGGAGCGCTATCTGACGACGCTGGGCACGATCGCTGCAGCAGCCCCGCTGATGGGACTGTTCGGAACGGTCGTCGGCATGATCGAAATCTTCGGTTCGCAGACGGCGACCGGCAGCAATCCGCAACAGCTTGCCAGCGGCATTTCGATTGCGCTCTACAACACCGGCTTCGGTCTGCTGGTGGCGATTCCGGCATTGATCTTCCATCGCTACTTCCGTGGCCTGGTCGACGATTTCGTGGTCGAGATGGAGCAGCTCGCGATCAAGCTGGTCGAAGTCGTCCATGGCGAGCGTTCGGCAGGTTAGGGCGCGCAGATGAATTTCCGACGCGGACGCGCACGCGAAGAGCTGGAAATCAATCTGATTCCATTGATCGACGTGCTGCTGGTCATCCTCATCTTCCTGATGGTGACCACGACCTACTCGAAAACCGCCGGCCTCGAAATCACGCTGCCCAGTGCGCAGGCGCCGGAGGCCGAGCCGGTAGCCCGCGAGATCAACGTGATGATCACCGCCCGCGGCGACATCCTGGTCGATCGCCAGCCGGTGCCTGCCGGTGACATCGAGCGGCTGCGCAGTGCGCTGGCGGGCGCTGCGTCGGGCAAGGAAGATCCGGTGGTGATCATTTCGTCCGACCGCGACGCACGGCTGCAGTCATCGATCGATGTCATGCAGGCTGCACAGAAGGCCGGCATCGCCGGCATTTCCTTCGCCACCCAGTCCGACGCGCCGGCCGGTCGATGAGTGCAGCGCGGGCGCTGCCCGAAGCCTGGCAACGGCGCGGTTGGCTGGCCTGGCTGCTGTGGCCGCTGTCGCTGCCGTACCGTCTGGTCACCGCGCTGCGCCGCGCCGCTTTCCGAACGGGCATATTGCGCGTCGACCGGCTGCCGGTGCCGGTGGTGGTCATCGGCAACATCATCGCCGGCGGCGCCGGCAAGACCCCGCTCACCCTCTACCTGGCGCGTGCCCTGACCGCGCGCGGCCATCGTCCGCTCATCGTGTCGCGCGGTTACGGCGGGACGGTGCAGGGGGTGCGCGAGGTCGCGGCGGAGGATGACCCGGCGCTGTGCGGCGACGAAGCCCTGTTGCTGGCGCGGCGCAGCGGCGTGCCGGTATGGGTCGGACGTCGCCGTGCGGAGGTCGCCCGCGCGGCACTTGCGCGTCATCCGCAGTGCGACGTCGTGCTGTGCGACGATGGTCTGCAGCATTACGCACTGGCGCGCGACATCGAGATCGCGGTGTTCGACCGGCGCGGCGTCATGAACGGATTTCATCTGCCGGCCGGCCCGTTGCGCGAGCCGCCGTCGCGCCTGGCAGCGGTGTTTGCGCAGGTGCTCAATGGCACGCCGGACACGCCGCTGACCGGCCCGCCGCGTTTTTCGATGCGTCTGCGCGGCGAACGCTTTCACCGGCTCGACCATCCCGGCGACCGCGCAGGCGTCGCCGACCTGCAGGGTCTGCGCCTGCATGCCGTGGCCGGCATCGGCGAGCCGGCGCGCTTCTTCGACCACCTGCGCACGCTCGGACTGGTGTTCGTTGCGCATCCGTTTCCGGATCATCACGCGTATTCGGCTCGGGACCTGACGTTTCAGGACTGCGATGCCTTGCTGCTGACCGAGAAGGACGCGGTAAAATGTCACGGATTGTCGGACACCCCTGTGTGGGTATTGCCGGTCGAGGCACACCTCGATCCTGATCTGGCGGGCCGGGTATCCGACCGCCTTGCGGAGCTGAAGCATGGACCCCCGACTACTTGAAATTCTCGTCTGCCCGGTCACCAAGGGACCGCTGGTGCTCGACCGCGCGCGCAACGAGCTGCAGTGCAAGGCAAGCCGCCTCGCGTACCCGATCCGCGATGGCATTCCGGTGATGCTGGAAGACGAGGCGCGCGAAATGTCCGAGGCCGAAGTGGCCGCCTTGCGCGATGCCACGCCGGGTCGCGGTGCAACGTCCATCTGAGGCGCCCATCATGTTCAAGGTGGTGATTCCCGCCCGCTTCGCCTCGACCCGCCTGCCCGGCAAACCGCTGCTCGACATCGGTGGCCTGCCGATGGTGGTGCGTGTCGCGCAGCAGGCGGCGCGCAGCGGCGCCGACGCGCTGGCGGTGGCGACCGATCATGAAGGCATCGCGGCTGCGGTCACCGCGCACGGTTTCCAGGCAGTGATGACGCGCAGCGACCATTCGACCGGCACCGATCGCATCGCCGAAGTCGCGGAGCACATGGGCTGGTCACCCGGTACCGTGGTGGTCAATGTGCAGGGCGACGAGCCGCTGATCGATCCGGACCTGATCCGCGCTGTCGCGCTGGCGCTCGATCAGGATCCGGAATCGTCGATCGCGACCGCCAGCAGCGCCATCACCGTGGCTGCAGACTTCTTCAACCCCGGCGTGGTGAAGGTGGTGTGCGATGCGCAGGGCCGCGCGATGTACTTCTCGCGCGCCCCGATCCCCTGGGCGCGCGACGATTTTGCGGTCTCCCGCGACGCGCTACCACCCGGTCTGGATGCGCAGCGCCACATCGGCATCTACGCCTACCGGGTGCGCTTCCTGCAGAAGAACGCGCGCCTCGCGCCGGCGGCGATCGAACAGTGCGAAGCGCTGGAACAGCTGCGCGCGCTGTGGCATGGCCACCGCATACGGGTCGTCGGCAATGTCGCCATGCCGCACGCCGGCGTCGATACCGAAGAGGATCTTGCGCGCATGCGGGCGCTGTTCGCGAGCGACGCTGCGTGACGCACTGCGGTTTGACCGCGCCGCGCATTGGCGGTAAGTTCGCGCCCGCTGACATCGGACGGTAACAAAGCCGGTGCGGACTGCAGAAGAAGAATCCGGACATCACATCAACCCCGACAACAACACCACATCAGGAGCGGACATGCGCCTCATTCTTCTGGGCCCGCCGGGCGCCGGCAAAGGTACTCAGGCCACCTTCATCAAGGAACGCTTCAGCATTCCGCAGATTTCGACCGGTGACATGCTGCGCGCCGCGGTGAAGGCCGGCACGCCGCTCGGCATCGAAGCCAAGAAGGTGATGGATGCCGGTGGTCTGGTGTCGGACGACCTCATCATCGGGCTGGTCAAGGACCGCCTGCTGGCCGACGACTGCAAGGCCGGCTACATGTTCGACGGTTTCCCGCGCACCATTCCGCAAGCCGATGCGATGAAGCAGGCCAAGGTGGCGATCGACTTCGTGCTCGAGATCCAGGTGCCCGATTCGGACATCATCACCCGCATGAGCGGCCGCCGCGCCCACCTGGCGTCGGGCCGCACCTATCATGTGGTGTTCAACCCGCCGAAGGTCGAAGGCATCGATGACGTGACCGGCGAACCGCTGGTACAGCGCGACGACGACCGCGAAGAAGTGGTGAAGAAGCGGCTCGAGGTGTATCACTCGCAGACCCGTCCTCTGGTCGACTACTACTCCGGCTGGGCACAGCGCGGCGAGCCGGGCGCACCGCAGTACCGCGCCATCTCGGGCGTCGGTCCGGTCGACGAAGTGATGAAGCGCGCACTCGAGGCACTGCGCTGACACTGATGCCTGCAAACCTGTTCTACGCGCAGTCCGGTGGCGTCACCGCGGTCATCAACGCCACCGCCTGCGGTGTCATCCAGGCGGCACGCGAGCAGGGCGGTCGCATCGGCAAGGTGTTTGCCGGACGCAACGGCATCCTCGGCGCACTGCACGAAGACCTGATCGATACGTCGTTCGAAAGCGATGCCGCCATCGCCGCCCTGCGTCACACGCCGGGCGGCGCCTTCGGTTCCTGCCGCTACAAGCTGAAGGGGCTGGACGAAAGCCGCGCCCATTACGAGCGGCTGATCGAGGTGTTCCGCGCGCATGACATCCGCTACTTCCTGTACAACGGCGGCAACGACTCGATGGACACCGCCTGGAAGGTGTCGCAGATCGCCGAGCGTCTGAACTACCCGCTGGTGTGCGTCGGTGTGCCGAAGACGGTCGACAACGATCTGGTCGGCACCGACAACTGCCCCGGCTTCGGTTCGGTGGCGAAATATGTTGCCGTGTCGATGATGGAAGCCGGTCTCGATGTGGCGTCGATGGCGCGCACCTCGACGAAGATCTTCGTCATGGAAGTCATGGGCCGGCACGCCGGCTGGATCACCGCGGCAGCCGGACTGGCGGCGCGCAATGCGGGCGAAGCGCCGCACCTGCTGCTGTTCCCCGAAATCCCCTTCGATCAGGCCGCCTTCATGGCGCGTGTCGATGCCTGCGTGCGCGAGCACGATTTCTGCGCGATCGCCGTGTCGGAAGGCCTGCGCGGACCCGACGGCAAACTGCTGGCCGAGTCGGGCACGCGTGACGCGTTCGGCCACGCCCAGCTGGGCGGCGTCGGCCAGCAGGTGGCCGAATTGATCAAGGCGCAACTCGGTCACAAGTATCACTGGGCGCTGCCCGACTACCTGCAGCGCAGCGGCCGCCACATCGCATCGGCGACCGATGCCGCCCAGGCGCATGCGCTGGGTCGCCGCGCGGTCGAGCTGGCGCTCGAAGGACGCAATGCCGTGATGCCGGCCATCGTGCGTACCGCCGACAGTCCCTACCAATGGGAAATCGGCGTCGCGCAGCTGGCGGACGTCGCCAACCACGAAAAGATGATGCCGCGAGATTTCATTTCCGACGACGGCTTCGGCATGACCGATGCCTGCCGGAGATACCTGCAGCCGCTGATTGCGGGCGAGGACTATCCGCCCTATGTCGACGGCCTGCCGGCCTACGTGAGTCTGAAGAACGAAAGTGTGGCGGCGGTGCTGCCCGCGTTCGGAGGCTGACACAGACCACGTGCAACCGCTTGTTGCAGTCCGCTTTCCGGCGGGCTGCCGATTTACCAGGGCAGCGGCCGGGGAGGCGGCGCCCGGCGATCCACAAGATCGCTGCAGCTTTCGGATGTCCTGCTCACGCGGGGTGTCCATCTGGCGCAGTAAAACAAGGGGGGAGGGGTGATGTTGTCGTCCGGTCTGATATTCGCACTCGTGTGTTCGGTGGTGGCCATCGCGTATGGCGCCGTATCCAGCAAGTGGATTCTTGCTCAACCCAGCGGCAATGAGCGCATGCGCGAAATTGCCGATGCCGTGCAGGTGGGCGCCCAGGCCTATCTGAACCGGCAGTACCGAACGATTGCCATCGTCGGCGTCATCCTCACCGTGGTCCTGTGGCTCACGCTCGGCACGTCGACCGCTGCCGGTTTCGTCATCGGCGCGGTGCTGTCGGGGGCGGCCGGCTACATCGGCATGAACGTGTCGGTGCGCGCCAACGTGCGTACGGCGGAAGCCGCGCGCAAGGGCATTTCCGAAGCGTTCGACGTCGCCTTCCGCGGCGGCGCCATCACCGGCATGCTGGTGGTCGGCATGGGTCTGCTGGGGGTGGCAGGCTATTACGCGATCCTGAAAGGCTCTGCCGCGCATGACGCGACGATCGACCAGATCATCCATCCGCTGATCGGCCTGGGCTTCGGTTCGTCGCTCATTTCGATCTTCGCGCGCCTCGGTGGCGGCATCTTCACCAAGGGCGCGGACGTCGGCGCCGACCTGGTGGGCAAGGTCGAAGCCGGCATCCCGGAAGACGACCCGCGCAACCCGGCGGTGATCGCCGACAACGTCGGTGACAACGTCGGCGACTGCGCAGGCATGGCGGCCGACCTGTTCGAAACCTATGCGGTGACCATCGTGGCCACCATGCTGCTCGGCTCGCTGCTGCTCAAGTCGAATGCCGAAGCGGCGGTCATCTACCCGCTGGCGCTGGGCGGCTTTTCGATCATCGCGTCCATCATCGGCTGCATCTTCGTCAAGGCGAAACCGGGTCAGAAGATCATGGGCGCGCTGTACCGCGGCCTCATCGTGGCCGGCGTGCTGGCGACCATCGCCTTCTATCCGCTGACCACCGCGCTGATTCCCGACGACGCGCTGAATGCCGTCATGGGCATCGACGGTGGTGCGCAGATGCGGCTCTACTTCGCGGCACTGGTGGGCCTGGCGCTGACCGGCCTGATGGTGGTGATCACCGAGTACTACACCAGTACCGAGTTCAAGCCGGTGCGCCACATCGCCGAAGCGTCGACCACCGGTCACGGCACCAACATCATCGCCGGCCTCGGCGTGTCGATGAAGTCGTGCGCCTGGCCGGTGCTGTCGGTGTGCGCCGCGATCTGGGCCGCCTACACGCTGGGCGGTCTGTACGGCATCGCCATCGCGGCGACGTCCATGCTCAGCATGTCCGGCATCATCGTGGCCCTCGATGCCTACGGTCCGATCACCGACAACGCCGGCGGCATCGCCGAAATGTCCGATCTGCCCGCTTCGGTGCGTGCGGTGACCGATCCGCTGGATGCCGTGGGCAACACGACCAAGGCCGTCACCAAGGGCTATGCCATCGGCTCCGCCGGTCTGGCCGCACTGGTGCTGTTCGCCGACTACACGCACGCGCTCGAAGCGGTCGGTCACAGCGTCACCTTCGATCTGGCCAACCCGGCGGTCATCATCGGCCTGTTCATCGGTGGCCTGATCCCCTACCTGTTCGGCGCCATGGCGATGGAGGCGGTGGGTCGTTCGGCGGGTGCCGTGGTGGTCGAGGTGCGCCGCCAGTTCAAGGAAATCCCCGGCATCATGGAAGGCACGGCCAAGCCGGATTACTCGAAAGCGGTCGACATGCTGACCGTGGCGGCGATCAAGGAAATGATGATCCCGTCGCTGCTGCCGGTGCTGGTGCCGGTCATCGTGGCCTTCGGCATGGCTTTCCTGATGGGGCCGGAAGCCGGCGTGCAGGCGCTCGGCGGCCTGTTGATGGGCACCATCGTGACCGGCCTGTTCGTCGCGATTTCCATGACCACCGGCGGCGGTGCGTGGGACAACGCGAAGAAGTACATCGAGGACGGTCACTTCGGTGGCAAGGGTTCCGAAGCGCACAAGGCCGCGGTGACCGGCGACACGGTGGGTGATCCGTACAAGGACACGGCCGGTCCGGCGGTCAATCCGCTGATCAAGATCATCAACATCGTCGCGCTGCTGATCGTGCCGCTGCTGCCGTCGGCGACGGGTTCGGTGGTCAGTGCCGCCGAACCGACTGTAGCGGTGGCTCAGGTACAGCAGGTTGCGCAGCAGGTCGAACAGGCCCGCTGAGCATTCAGTGAGCTGAAAAGGCCGTGCCGGAGTTCCGGCACGGCCTTTTCTTTTGGTTCATTCCGGTCCTTGGTCAGCCTTGATTCCGGGCGCATCCACATACGATCGAGTCGTTTTCACCGGAAGTACTTGTCGGCTGACTTGCACGTGACGACCTGAGTACGTTCGTCTCGCAGCCGGCGGACTTCCGGAAAACGGACATGGCTTGAGTGTTCTTGTCGCATCATTTCCGCCCGCAAGGCCAATCAGAGGGAAGTTCGACGCTATGAAGACAATACGAGTGACGATTGACCCTGCCCAGTCTGAGTCGCTGAAGCAGGGGCGCATCGATGCCGAGCGGGTGGATGCAACAACCGAGGACGACATCGCTGCGCAGGCTGCGGTCGACGACGCGCTGTCTCGGCAGGATGCCGGCAGGTTTGTCCGCCGCGTGCGCAAACGTCTCGGGCTGAGCCAGGCCGAATTCTCCGCGAGCATCAATGTGCCGCTCGAAACGATAAGAAACTGGGAGCAAGGCAAGCGCAGCCCCACCGGAGCGGCGAAGGCCTTGCTGAAGGTGCTCGACAAGGCGCCGGAGGCCGCGCTGGCGGCGTTGAGCTGATCGTCAGTACCCGCCGTTCGAGCCGGATTCAGGAGGCGGGGCCGCTCAGGTCGGGCAGGCTTGCGGCCCGATGCACCGTTGCCGCTTCATGCGCACCTGACCGGGCATTTGCGCTTGCGCATTCTTGATGTCACCTGGCCGCCGCACAGCCGGATAGGCCCAAGGCCTTCCAGGCGTCGCGTTGCTCGACAGCTTCGGTGAGGCTTTCCCGGATAAGGTGTCCGGCATCGCATCCCGCATGATGGCGAAGTGGTTGGCCCTGGTTTGTCTGGCGCCTTCCAGTCTGCCAGCCTCCGAACCGCCAACCCCTGCTTCTCCCCGGTTCGCGTGATGATTTTCGGATGCGTTCAGCGCATCGGCGGCAGGCGGCTGGCGCGCACCGCGGCTTCGATCGCCGCGCCATTGCGCGGCTCGGCTTCGACCCATTCCTGGGTGACGGCCTGCAGTCGGTCCCATTCCTGATCGTTTTCGTGCTGGATGGCGCGCAGGAAGAACGGCTTGTCCGCTTCGGCTGCGGCCCAGAAGGGCGGCGTCGTGGCAGCGACCGGCAGCTCGACGTCCTGTGCATTGTCCAGCCCGGCCTGCATCCATTCGGTCGGCACCGCGAAATGGCGCTTCATGCCCGGGATGAAGAAGGTCAGCACGCCGACCAGACGGCCTTCGGCGTCGAACAGCGCGCCACCGGAGGCGCCTTGCTGGAACTGGGCATCGGTTTCGATCACCACGGCGTTGTCCATCTCGTGCAGTGCGGTCACCTGTCCGACGCTCATCGACAGCGCCTTGCCGCCGGAAAATCCCATGGCATGCACTGCGTCGCCGATCTTCAGCGTGCGCGACGATGACACCTCGACCGGACGCGCCATCGGCTGGGCAATGCTCAGCAGACACAGGTCGTGCCGCGTGTCGACCGAGCGCGCCTGCGCCGGGACGCCGGTGCTGCCGCGCGCGACGATGACGTTTTGCGCGCGGCCGACGACGTGGCAGTTGGTGATCACATGTTTCGCGTCGAGCTGCACGCCGGTGCCGCTGTTGATGCGGCCGTCCGGGGCCGCCGCAAGGATTTTCACCATGTGCATCGAAAGCTGTATGTAGCGCTCGGCGCTCGCCTGGGCGCCGGTGGCAAACAACAGCATCAACAGCAATCCGGGGATGCGCATGATGATTCTCCTTGCAGCCGTCGGGCAGCGGATGGAACCCGGCGGCGATGAATGGACTAACGGAACATGTGGTGGAACCTTGTGGGTTTTTTCCGCGTGGTGCGGTGCACAACACTAAGCGTAAATCGTGCCAAGCCCTCGTATCTGTGCGCGAGGGCACTCACGTCCAGATCCTGTAAACACGGTCTTTGTGGCAGAAACGACGTCACAGGGCGCAACGCAGCCGGTTTTGTGCGCCGCCGCATGATTGACGTGTCAGACAAAGGATGACGAGGGCGCCGCGGGAGCGTTGAAGTCTGCGACGCCCAACCCTCCGACGTTGCAGATTGCCACTCGGTGCGGGCGGGTAAACGGTGCAGCGGGCGCTGCACCGTGAGGCAGTGTGCCCCGTTGTGGTGCGGGTGCAGCGTCGGGCCTAGTTCAGGCTTCGATCAGCCCGTTGCGCAGCGCAATCAGTGTCAGCTCGGCCTGGTTGGACGCGCCGAGTTTCTGCTTCACGTTGTACAGATGGGTGCCGATGGTCGAGGTCGACAGGTGCAGGGTTTCCGCGATCTGGTTCACCGACTGGCCGCGCGCGAGGTGGATGAACACTTCGAATTCGCGTTCCGACAGCGCCTCGACCGGGTTCTGTGCGCCGGTCACGTCCTGCATCGCCAGCTTCTGTGCGATTTCGGCGTCCAGATACATGCGTCCGGATGCCACCGTGCGCACCGCGTCGATCAGCGCTTCCGGCGCACCGCGCTTCGACAGATAGCCGGTGGCGCCCGCCTTGAGCACGCGTTTGGGATGCGCCGTGTCTTCATGCGCCGACAGCGCCAGGATGCGCACGCCCTTGTCGCGCGCCGTCAGCCGCCGCACCGCCTCGATGCCGCCCATGCCGGGCATCGACAGGTCCATCACCACCACGTCCGGCTTCAGTTCGGCGTAGCGCACATAGGCGGTTTCGCCGCTGTCCGCCTCGCCGACGACCTCGATGTCCTCGCACGCGGCCAGCAGCAGCTTGAAGCCCATGCGCACGACGGCATGGTCATCAACCAGCATCACCTTGATCGGGCCCATTGTTTTTCGTCTCCCCTTGTCTTATTCGAGTGGCAGCCGGGCCACGACCTGCGTGCCGCCGCCGTCACGCGCCGTCACGTCCAGTTCTCCGCCGAGCGCCTGCGCGCGTTCGCGCATGCCGCGCACGCCGTGATGACCGCGCTTGAGCGCCCAGCCTTCGGCCAGCCCGCTCCCGTCATCCTCGACTGTCAGATGCAGGAACTGTTCAGTGCCGCGCAGCGAAATCATGATTTTCCCTGCACTGGCGTGTTTCAGCGCATTGGTCACCGCTTCCTGCACGATGCGGTAGGCCGCCAGCTTGAACGAGTCGCCCGGCGCTTCCGGCAGATCGGACATCTGCAGTTCGAACTGCATGTGCGGATGGTGACGCCGCCATTCGGCGACCAGATCGTCCAGCGCGTCTTCCAGCCCGAGATTGTCGAGGGCCAGCGGGCGCAGGCGCGGAATGATGCTGTGCATGACGTCGTACAGATGATCGGCCGTGTCGACGATGAGCTGCGCCGCCTCGGCGCTGCGCGGGTCGCTCTGCGCATCGCGGCGCGCGATCGACAGGCCCATGCTCTTGATCGCCGTGACCGCCTGACCCATTTCGTCGTGCAGCTCGCGCGCGATGTCGCGCCTTTCCTCCTCGATGCGGCTCTGGATGAATTGCGTCAGTTCGCGGTTCTCTTCCAGATGGCTGCGCGCCTCGAGCGCTTCCTGCCGCGCCGTCATGTTGTCTTCGATCGACTGCGCCATGCGGTTGAACGCCTGCGCCATCGAGCCCGCCTCGCGTCCGGGCAGCTCTTCCAGCCGCGTGTGGTAGTCGCCGGCGCGCATCTGTTCCAGCCCGCGCACGATGCGGTTGAACGGCCGCGTCGCGCGCCCGACCAGCCAGAACACCAGTGCATTGCCCAAGACCAGCGCGATCGTGCCCGCGATCAGCAGGCGCACGGCTTCGTCCCAGCCGTCGAGAATGGCGCGCGAGGCGTCGGCTGCGATCACCAGCCGCGCACCGTCGTTGAGCGTGATTTCCTGTCGCGGCTTGCGCGGCAGGATGGCGTTCGAATACCAGTCCGGCGCCTCGCGCCCTGCCTTGTAAGGCGACGGCGGCGACGCATAGAGTTCGGTGCCGCTGCCATCGACCAGACGGATGTCGGTGGCGCGCACACGTCCCAGGCGGTGCATGAAGTCGATCAGCGCAGGCGAGCCGCTGTTGGCATACACCAGCGTGACGCGTGACAGCAATTGCGTGGCCACCCGATTCGCGGCCTCGATCTCTTCGCCGACTGCGCGCCGCGTGCCCATCAGCTCGAGGGTCAGCATGGTGCAGGTGAAGGTCAGGATGACCAGCGCGATCAGCAGATTCAGTTTCAGTCGCAGGCTCATGCGCACACTCCGGGCCAGGCGGCGAAGTCGCCATCGCGCGCGTGGGCATCGACGGCCGACACCAGCAGCGCGACGCTGGCCGGATGGAAGGGGTCGTGTCCGGCCCCCTGCGCCCAGGCCAGTGTGCTGCCGTGCGCGGTGCGGTGCGCGCGCCAGGCGTTCTGCGGCCGGCACACCAGATCGTGGCTGCCATGCACGATAGCCACCGGCAGCCCGTGCAGATGCGCGATGGCATCGAGCACCTTCGCTTCGCCGAGAAAGCAGCGGTGGGCGAGGTAGTGCGCCTGTACGCGGTAGCGGTTGCGCAGCGCCGGCCATTCGTCATCGGTGGGCGGAGCAGGCAGCGCGGTATGCGGCCAGCTGCCGAGGGCGTATTCCCAGTTGCGCCAGGCCAGCACGGCGTGATCGACGCGCGCCGCATCGCCCGACGACAGTGAGCGGTCGAGCCACACGACGATGCGATCGCGCCAGCGCGCCGGCACCGCCTGCATCAGCGCGCCGTGCGCCTCGGGGGCGAGGGCCGCCGCGCCGTGGAAAAACCAGTCGAGATCGGCGCGCCCGGCGAGGAACACACCGCGCAGGATGAGCCCGCTGCACGCTGCACAATGGCGTGCCGCCCAGACGGCAGCAAGCGTCGAGCCCCAGGAGCCGCCGAACACCAGCCAGCGGGCTATGCCCAGATGGGCGCGCAGCGCCTCGATGTCGGCCACCAGCGCATCGGTGTGGTTGTGGGCGATGTCGCCGCCCGGTGTGCTGCGGCCGCAGCCCCGCTGGTCGAACAGCACGACGCGGTCGCGTTCCGGATGGAAGAAGCGGCGCTGGCGCGGCGAGCAGCCCGAACCCGGACCGCCGTGTACATACAGTGCGGGCAGGCCGTCCGGATTGCCGCATTGTTCGTAGTACAGGCGATGGCCATGCCCGACGTCGAGCCAGCCGGTGTCGTACGGTTCAATCGGAGGATGCAGCATGGGCGGCGCGTGGTCGGGCGATTCGGTCGGGCGTCGATGTTAGCCCATGCATGCCTGCACGACACCGGCCATGTGACAATCGCGCCATGGACGACCGCAACCATCGGGTGGAACAGTACGGGCAGGTGTTCACCCGCGACGACGTCGTGGCGCAGATGCTCGCGCTGCGTCGCAATGCCGGGCGGGTGCTCGAACCTTCGGCGGGCGACGGCGCGTTCTCGTCGCGCCTGCCCGGTTGCACCGCCATCGAGCTCGATCCGTCGGTGGCGCCGGCCGGCGCGCAGGTCATGGATTTCTTCGACTACCCGCTGACCGAGCGCTTCGACACCATCATCGGCAATCCGCCCTATGTGCGGCACCAGGACATCCTGCCGGCGACGCGCGCCCGGCTGGCGAGCGAGCTGTTCGACCTGCGCAGCAACCTCTACCTGTTCTTCATCGAGAAGTGCGTGCGCCACCTCAATCCGGGCGGCGAACTCATCTTCATCGTGCCGCGCGAATTCACCAAGCTGACCGCCGCGCGCCGGCTCAATGCCTGGCTGTTCGAGCAAGGCAGCATCACCGACTTCATCGAAACCGGCGACGCGCGGGTGTTCGGCGCCTATGTGCCGAACTGCGCAGTGTTCCGCTTCGAAAAGGGACGCACGGACCGCCGCATGCACGACGGCCGGCGCTTTCATTGCGAACAGGGGCAGCTCATGTTCCTGCGCGGCGACTACGGCGTGCCGCTGTCGGCACTGTTCGATGTGCGCGTGGGCGCCGTGTCCGGTGCCGACGACGTGTTCGTGCATCCCGAAGGCAATATGGAATTCGTCTGTTCCAGCACCGTCGACACCGGCCGCACGCGGCGCGCCTTCTTCGATGTGCGCAACGACTGGCTGGAACAGCACAAGGACCGATTGCAGGCGCGCCGCGTGCGGCCGTTCGGCGAACACAACTGGTGGCGCTGGGGCAGGGTGCATCACCGCTCGGACGCGGCGCGCATCTACGTCAATGGCAAGACGCGCAAGCCGCGTCCGTTCTTCCTGCATGACTGCCCGCATTACGACGGCGCCGTGCTCGCGCTGTTCGCGCGCTCGCCGGCGCTCGACATCGCGCGGGCCGCGAGCCTGCTCAACGATGCGGTCGACTGGGAAGAACTGGGCTTCGTGTGCGACGGGCGTTTCCTGTTCACGCAGCGCAGCCTGCAGACCTGCGTGCTGCCGGACGACTTCCGTGCCTTGCTCTCATGAAAATCCTGAGCCTTCTTTCGTGACCGGCCCGAGGTGACGCGCCGGCGGTCGGCGCACTATTCGATTCATGCACAGCGCGTTGCTGTGAAGCGAAGCGAAATCATCGAGGAGACACACATGAACTGGCAAACCCCGAAGGCGACCGACCTGCGTTTTGGCTTTGAAATCACGATGTACATCGCCAACCGCTGAACACAGCGATTGCGAACGAAGAAAGCGGGCATTGCCCGCTTTTTTCTTTGGTGCGTCGCGAATGCCGCATCAAGGCTTCGTCCGCCACATGTCCCGCCCCTTCGTCACCGCTTGTGCGCCGCCCGCCATTCCCGCGGTGACAGCCCGGTCTGTGCCTTGAAGGCACGCGACAGCGCGGCCTCTCCTCCATAACCGACTTCATCGGCGATCAGCGCCAGCGTTCGCCCCCGACGCAGTGCCTGCTCGGCCAGGCCGATGCGCCAGCGCTGCAGGTAGGCACCCGGCGTGCAGCCCACGGTGTCGCGAAACGCATTGGCAAAAACGCTGCGCGACATGCCGGCACGCTCGGCGAGCGCCTCCAGCGACCAGTCCTGCGCCGGGTTCTCGTGCATCGCCACCAGCGCAAGGCGCAGGCGCGGGTGCGACAGTCCGGCCAGCATGCCCGCGCCGGTCCGGCCCGCTTCCATCAGGTGTCTGAGCACCTGCACCAGCAGCACTTCGAACAATCGATCCAGCACCGCCTGACGGCCGCAGTACTGGTGTGACGCCTCGTCGAACAGCAGATCCAGCACCGGTCCCGCACCCAGGATGTCGTCCAGCGCCAGACAGGTGAAGTCCGGCAGCGCCGCGGCGATCGGATTGGCGGCGCCGCCGGAAAAGTGCATCCGCGCGCACGCAAAGTCGGCGCCGTGTGTCGGGTCGGTGACGAAACGGTAGGCAACCGGTCGCGGAAACAGCAGCAGGCTGGGCCGGGTCACGCGCTCGATGCCGCCCGCATGATGCACGTCGGCTTCGCCGGCGCGGATCAGGTGCATGCGGCCGCTGTCACCGGCGTCCAGTTCGGTGAGGCCGCACAGCGCGCCGGTGTTGAACACGCGCGCGCTGACCGAAAAGTGCGCCAGCAAGGCTTCAAGTCTGTCGGTCATGGTGTGTTCGATACTCCAGGTGAAGTTTTCAGGACTATACGTTGCGTTCGGTATCTCGTGCAGGCGCAAAGTTCGTCCTGCCAACCGGCATTGCCTCACCCACTCAACGCACAGGAGTCAGCCATGTCCATCGAAAAAGTCCTCTACACCGCCCAGGCCACTGCCACCGGAGGCCGTGAAGGCCGCGCCGTATCGTCCGACGGCGTGCTCGACCTGCAGTTGTCGACCCCGCGCGAACTGGGCGGCGCCGGCGGGGCCGGCACCAATCCCGAGCAACTGTTCGCCGCCGGCTATTCGGCCTGCTTCCTCGGCGCGCTGAAGTTCGTCGCCGGCCAGAACAAGGTCGCGCTGCCGGCCGCCACGCAGATCACCGGCCGCGTCGGCATCGGCGCCATCCCGACCGGCTTCGGCATCGAGGTCGAACTGACCATCGCCGTGCCCGGCCTGCCGCGCGAACAGGTCGAAGCGCTGGTCGCGAAGGCGCACATCGTGTGCCCGTACTCGAACGCCACCCGCGGCAACATCGACGTGACCCTGGTCATCGCCGACTGAACTTCCCGAACCGACATCGTCCCCGACACAGAAAGGAAACCATCATGAAAGCCATTCGCCATGCCCTCGCACTGACCGTGCTGGCCGCCGCCCTCGCAGCACCCACCCATGCCGCCGAGCCCGTCAAGGCCGCGACCCGCTCCGCTGCCGTGGTCAAGAAGACCGAAAACTACGTCACCACCCGCGACGGCGTGCAGCTCTATTACAAGGAATAGGGTGTGCTCCCCGCTGGTTTCGCGGGGGGGGTGGGCCCCGGGGGGGCGCCACCCGGGCGCCCGCCCGGGGCCCGCGGGGTTGTCGCACCACGCCCCCCAACGCAGTGCGCAGCCGCCTTCGCGCCAACCCTCTGGGCCGGTACTTGAGGGCGCTCATGGCTGCGTTACGGCGACTTGACTGACGGCCAGTCAGTCAGCGTCGCCGCGCCTTGCCCTGAACGCCCTCAAGTGCCGGCGCGACGGAAAAACCTGCTGGGAGCACACCCTTTGTCCAAGAACGGCCCGGTCGTCACCTTCAGCCACGGCTGGCCGCTCAGTTCCGATAGCTGGGAATCGCAGATGCTGTTCCTCGCGTCGCAGGGCTACCGGGTGGTCGCCCACGACCGGCGCGGCCACGGCCGCTCCAGCCAGCCGTGGCACGGCAACGACATGGACCACTATGCCGACGATCTGGCCGCCGTCATCAAGGCGCTTGATCTGAAGGACGTGACCCTGGTCGGCTTCTCGACCGGCGGCGGCGAAGTGGCGCGCTACATCGGTCGCCACGGCACCAGCCGGGTGAAGAAGGCGGTGCTGGTCAGTTCGGTGCCGCCGATGATGCTGAAGACCGCCGACAACCCGGGCGGCCTGCCGATCGAGGTGTTCGACGGCATACGCAAAGGCTCGCAGGCAAACCGCTCGCAGCTCTATCTGGACATCGCATCGGGTCCGTTCTACGGCTACAACCGTCCGGGTGCGCAGCCGTCGCAGGGGCTGATCCAGTCCTTCTGGGCGCAGGGCATGCAGGCCGGGCACAAGAACACCTACGACTCGATCGCGGCGTTCTCGGCCACCGATTTCCGCGCCGACCTGAAGAAGTTCGACGTGCCCACGCTGGTGATCCACGGCGACGACGACCAGATCGTGCCGGTCGACCTGTCAGGCAAGGCGTCGGCCGCGCTGATCCGCAACGCCGAACTGATCGTCTATCCGGGTGCGCCGCACGGGATCACCGATACGCACAAGGATCGGCTGAATCAGGACTTGCTGGATTTCGTGCGAAAGCAAGGCTAAGCGAAACCCGCTCCCGCGAAGCGGGCCGGGTTTCGTTGTTCAGTGGCGGGTGAAACGCAGCAGTTATAGATGTTTCAGACGAGCGTTGACGAAAAGGTCGACGTCGACGCGCAACCCGTGTCGTCAGCGTTGGAGCACCAGCAGTCAGACGAAGTCCTTGCGTCGCCCTCGCCGCAAGTATTCGACCACAAAATCGCTGCAGTACCCGTGTGAAGCGCCCAAGTCGTTCTGATACAAATGCACGTGTAGCAGCGAACCTAACCGAACTGGCTGATGACCGTCATTACCGCGGTAATGACGGCCTACGTACACGCTGTAAATTGCGTTTTGGGTAGCTGGCGTCCAGTTGGTAGACCACGTTTTCTCCTGCGGCGGCTTGCAACGCGCCGGACACTGAATATGCATGGCGCCGGTCCGGCACTCCAATGGTCGAGGGGCAAATTTCTGCAAAGCGATCACTACTTGCCGGGACAGGGCCGGATCAGTATTTACTGTCATACGCTGACATGTTATAAATCGTGCCATGATCTGTATTGGTGTCCCTATCCGATCACTGCTGGCTTCGTTGCTTGCAGGCATCCTGCTGCTCACGCTGATCAGTCCGCATTTCGGCTGGGAAGCGGCGGCAGGAAATCTATCCGGAAGCGCTCATGTGGCGGCACAGGACGCAGGTGGCGATCCCTTCCATGGCTGCGAAGAAGATGTGTCCGATGCCGACGGTCACCATAATCACGGTTGCGCGGGTGACCAGTTTTCCCACATCCCCGTCCAGGTCAGTGCCCCGCTCGGCTGGCATCCGGAGCTGACCCGTCAGCGCATCGCTATGCGCCGCAGCAGTGATT
>JAEUNO010000036.1 GCA_016791045.1 Methyloversatilis sp.
CCCTGAGGTTTCCCCGCATATTCATCGTGGTGCGAGCGCGGCGCGCGCCTGTTGATTGAGCAGGTCAAGCGCACACCATGGTCGCAGCCCCTTCAGATATTCGGGCGCGATATCGAGAATCCTTCGCCCGAGGGTGAGCACAGAGACTTCAGCGTAGCGCCGATTGGTTGTCGCGCTCATGAACAGTTCGAGCTGAGCAGCACGCGCCGATTCGCCGATCAAGCGCTGCACGAACATCGCCAGATGCGCGATCAACAGCAGCATCTGCAGGCGCGCAGCACTGCGCGAGCGTGCCACCTCCAGCCCCATGCCGACGCGCAGATTCTTCGTGTCGCGAAACGACTGCTCGATGCGCATGCGCTGGGCGTAGAGCGCCACGATGGCCGACGCTGTCAGGTGTTGAAGTCCTGCGCTCGAAGCGAGCAACCAGGGCTCGCGGCCGCTGCGCGCACTCTTCGCACTGCTGCGCCCGACACGTTGTTTGCCGTGCATGGTCAGCCGATGCCGGTCCTTGCCCGGGCGAGCGGCGAGCGTGATGCGTACGCTGACCGGATTGCTGCGGGCGTAGGTCCCCTTACCCAGATCAGCCGCCTCAAGCTTTGCTCGCGCAAACAGATCGCGTGCCGCAATCCAGGCACCCTGGGCCTGCAGACGCAATAGATTGCGTCCTCGTATCCGCCCGACAAATTCCCAGCCGTGGGCCACGACGAGCTTGAACCACGGCGCGTGGAAGCCGGCATCAGTCATCACGATCAGCTTGCAGCCGGCCGGCACGATCAGTGCGAGCTTTTGCATAAAGGCGCGATGAACCGAAGGGTGCCCGTACCGTGCCTGCGGATGAATCTCTTCATACAGCGTGATTGAGCGCCCTTCGACCACTGCGCTTGCCCGCAGCAGATGCCATCGCTGATCCTGAGTGGCATCGGACCAATCGACCACAACGAGCAGTTGTTGCAGGCCTTCGAGCCACTGTGCGGCCACGCTGCGATACAGCTGATCGCGAGCGTGATGAAACGCCGAATTGCCCAGCAGACGGTCGACGCTCTTGATCCGGTGCTTGAGCGCGGCGCGTCCGCCCAAGTGAAGCGCAATGGCTGAAAGGCTGCTGGCATTCGCGCCGAGCAAACCCGAAACAGCGCGCAGCAACGATGCTTGACGACGCTGGTGCAAACACTTCAGACACGGGCCGACAACCCGCGCTACGATTTCGCTCGCATGCATGGCACGCCTCGTTGTTTGTCTCGACAACGAAGAACGTGGCACCAAAGTGCCATGCATGCTCTGTTTTTGCCTGAAGACTACTTCGCAACATATTGAATAACAAGAGGTGTTTGCGGGGAAACCTCAGGGTCTGTCCCCTATTTACCCCTATTTACCCGGGTTTGTGATTTCATTGATGTTAGTTTGACTCCATTGATGGCTCATTTTAGCTCCTGTATTGATTTGTACTTATGCTTCCGGATGTACTTGAAGGAAGTCCAATATCCGAGTCAAGAAGTCGTCTGCAAACGTCAAAATTGAAAATAACAACCCCGAGCCTGGGTTGCGGGGCGATTACGTAGACCGTAACGGTTTGCAGGTTAAACATTCTATTTAAAATGAATCGTGTATTTTTTCTAACAATCTTACAGCAGGCGGGGTCGCGTTCGTTTGGAATGTATCCATCCCAATCCCCGTACAAGCTTGAATCCCCGTTTATTGGTTTTTTTCTTGCTATATCATATTTCACTAAGATTGCGGCGGTGCGAGAAAAATCTGCGTCGCTAATATAGTTATTTTGTGTTCGACAGTAACCGGCTGGATCAGCGCTAATGTATTTATAAAAAAATAAAAAAATCAAACTTGTTAGTGCAAATATTTGAATTATTTTTTTTTGTGCTGTGGGCATGCTAGCCAAGAATTTTATTCTCATGTTTGCCAATAAAAAAACAAATGATGTTCTTTGGGTCCATATTCGTGTGCAACCTTCAGGGTCTTTGCACTCGAATGCCGTTCCCTGCCAGAATGTCAAATTTTTTGCAGCTTCCAAAAATAATAGCTTTTACTCTGCATGCCTCAAAACAAAGTATCACCATAAAATTACTCAAAATCAATTTTTTACCACAATAGGGGACTTGCCACAAATAACATCTTATTTATCGAAATCGTGGTCTGTTCCCTATTGGCCCTCCCTTGCTGCCGAGAAGATTCCAGGCTTCGGCGATCCTGCCTTGATCTTTGAGATTAGTGAGATGAACGAGCTCTTGCGCGGTGATGTTTAAAGTGGACATGACTATTCCTTTCGTTCAATAGCTGGAATTTCCGATTGGGATCGGCGGGCAAGGCCGGCAGCTTCGAATTCGCGCAGCTTCTCGCTTACAAGATCTGCCATGGAAACGATATGAGGGATGTCGTCGCGAATGAAATAGATATCGATCATCAGCGTCCGCGCCCAAGGAAAACTAAGATGGCAGCCCTGCCAAATTGGACCAGGGTCATCACTACAATAGATGAAGTACTTGACCTGGTTGTCTTCGATAAACTCATAATAAACAGTGCCATTCATGGGCTTGTTGGCACCCTTTTTTCGAGCTTCCAAAAATTCCGACCCAAATTTTGACAAATCTTTCTTTGCTTCATCGTCACTATATGGCAGCATAAGTGTTCGAAATCGGCGCAATCCTTGGGGGGCTTGATCTGAGGGCTCTTCGATGAACGGAAAACTCCTCATGCGGCTAGCGGGTACTTCATGGAAACGCTCACGGGAAGTTTCTAATTGATTTCCTTCAATGGTAATACGCAGTTTCTTCCCGGGGCCGGCCGCCCAGTACATTTCTTCATGTCTTGCCTGACTCCAGGGTTGAACATCGGGTACGGTGGCATGTAATGTAATACTCCCAACCGAACCATCGGTTGCTTTCCGACTGAATCCCGTTAGCCAGGATTTTTCCGGAATAAGGAATGCGGTGTCATCAATCGGAATGTAGGCAACACCATCTTTGCTTATGACTGGATTGGGTAAGCGTGGTGATTCCTTGCAGCCGTTGAGGCTGGAGGTGAGGCAGATTGAAAGAGCAAGCCAGCACAGTTTCCAGATAAGATTGTTTCTGGAATTCAGATCATATTTTCTTATTTTCATCTTTTAAAATCTTCTACGACTCTGAGGTTTGCCGATTTCGCAACCGTCTGCTTATCGTTATACATATTCTCGGATATCAAGAGTTTTTTATACCCGTGCAGCCCGCCTTGCACACTGTCAATTGAGTTCACTTCTGGACGCAACATAGGCCGTACGCCCTCCTTTTTCCTGCTTTCCCGAAGCATCTCAATGACCGCCGTCTTCAATTGTTCGATATCGAAGAAATCCACCAGCCTGCTGCGCGGCCCTTCCGATAGAAACTCTTTGACCGGCGCGGTATTCGATGCCACCACCGGGCACCCTGTCGTGATCGCTTCGAGCAGCGACCACGACAGCACGAAGGGATAGGTCAGATACAGGTGCGCGGCGGAGACCTGCAGCACCTTGATGTACTGGTCGTAGGGCAGCTTGCCGACGAAGTGGGTGCGTGCCAGGTCGAGACTGACTTCGCGCAGCATCTCTTCGCGCCAGTTCGGCGCGTCGTTCGGGTGGCGGCCGTAGCTCACGTCGTCGCCGCCGACGATGAGTGCGTGGCAGGTTTTGTGCTGCTTCTGGATGCGTTCGAGCGCTCGCATGAAGATGTGAAAGCCGCGGTAGGGCTCCAGGTTGCGGGCGACGTAAGTGATGACCGGGTCGCCGGCGCGCAAGGTTGAGCCGCCCGGCGTGGTGAAGGCGGCGTGCGGGTCGGGGTGCAGCCCTTCGGTATTGATGCCTTCGGGAGGCGACCCATGGATATGCGTATGACACCGCTGCTATTTAAACGGGATTGCGGTTGGCAGCACTCATCCGTACGTATGATGCGTACCCGCTTGACTGAGTTGGGGCGACCGTCCGGCGCGCTTGAGCGCGCGGCTAGACGAGGCAATCAGGAATGTTGAATATTCGTGGCGGGTGAAATTCCCATGCTTTGCGAATGGGAAAACAGGGGAGGGGCCACGTTTCCTGCCTCGAAAGTCAGCAGAACCCGCGCTATGCCCCCAATTCTGTTCCGCGATCGCGATCCGGCCTTGATCGTCTAACCCTCTCTATTCATAGTGCGACCACATCCTGAGCACACGGACGACGCGCTCCTCGACAAAGACTTCATAGACCAGGCGGTGCTGGATATTGATGCGTCGCGAATACGCGCCCGCAAGATCACCCACGAGTTATTCATAGGGTGGCGGATCCTGAAATGGATCTTTGGCAAGCACAGCGAGCAGTTCCTGGGCTTTCGACTTCAGGCCGGCTGCGGCCAGCTTCTTCACGTCTTTCTAGGCGTGCCTCGAGAAGACAAGGTGCCAGCTCACCAGTTGAGCTCCCTGGCGCTTTCGCCGAGCGGTTCAGCCATGCCTTCCTTGATGGACTCGCGCATGCCGGGGACAGACAACAGGTACAGCGTTTCCTGGATGGACTGCCAGTCCTCCGCCGAGATCAGGACTGCGCTCGTGCGCTTGCCGGCGATGTGGATGGGCTGGTGCGACGCTGCGGTCTGGTCGATCAGGCGATACAGGTTCGCCCGCGCTTCGCTGGCGGTGAGTGTGGTCATGGTTGATCTCCGAGAGATCAATAAGAGATAGGTATTTGCGTACGAGGCTTCAAGTGCTGCCTTGACTGGTCAAGCGCTCTCCAGGCTTCTGCGAGCAGCGCACTCAGACGCGCAGGCGCAGCAGTGCCGGCAGACCCCAGATCACGATTGCCACGGGTTGATGACCGCGACGCCGGCGGCTTCGAAAGGGCGGGTATTGCGGGTGGCGACCGAAAGGCCGTTCGCGACCGCGATTGCGGCGATGCAGGCGTCTGCCGTGGCGATGGCATATCCGGCAGCCCGCGCCAGCGCGATCCGTTCCGCATAGGCGCCTGTGCTGCCCAGGTCGAA
Source organism: Methyloversatilis sp. (assembly GCA_016791045.1). Taxonomy (GTDB): domain Bacteria; phylum Pseudomonadota; class Gammaproteobacteria; order Burkholderiales; family Rhodocyclaceae; genus Methyloversatilis. The sequence continues at coordinate 4,977 of JAEUNO010000036.1, forward strand.
GGGCAGGACGCGGCCGGCGAACAGCGGCAGAACGCGCTGTTCAAGATTGTCCTGCAACACAGAGCGCCGTTTGCCTGTCGGCAGCAGCGCAACGCCGGTGCGCAGCTCGGCCACGGTAATGGCGGACAGGAAAAGCGTTTCCAGCGCCTGGGCGTCGATCCACGCGATCACCCGGAGATCGGGCGTGTGACGCAGCGGCTCCGACACCACGTGGGTGTCGAGCAGGATCATTCGAAGCTGACCGGACGGGACGGCGTCGGGTCGCGCACCTGATCGAGGATGCCCAACTCGTCATCGGTCAGACCGGCTTCACGACCGATGTCCGCCAGCAGCGACCCCAGCTTCACGCGGCCCTCCGGGGCCACGGCAGCTTCCAGAATGTGCCGTATCTCGGCCTCCATGCTGCGGCCGTGGGTGACAGCGCGCATGCGCAGTGCCCGGTGCACGGCGTCGGGAAGGTTGCGTACGGTAAGCATGGCCATGTTCATCGCACCGGTGGATTGAATGCATGCATTTTGGACGTTTGCATGCAGTAAACAAGGGCCACGCGGCTTCCTCTGCCCATCTCGGGTTCGTAAGCCCGCGCCTCGCTGACTGACGTCGCAACGGGGCCCGCCGTTGCAAGCGGGCCGGTACTTGAGCGGTACCTGAGGTCAAAGTCCTGCAGTGACCGCCTGTCGGCGCGCACTTTCACGCTCGATACAGCGCATCGCGCTGCAGGCCGGCCGGACCGTGAAGCCCCGAGTGATATCATTCAGCCGGTTTTTAGCCCTACATCCGCCCCCCGCCGCCGTCCCGTGCGACTGTCCAAACTCAAACTCGCCGGCTTCAAGACTTTCGTCGATCCGACCACCATCCTGATGCCCGGCCAGCTGGTCGGCGTGGTGGGGCCGAATGGCTGCGGCAAGTCCAACATCATCGATGCGGTGCGCTGGGTGCTCGGCGAGTCGCGGGCGTCGGCGCTGCGCGGCGATGCGATGACCGACGTCATCTTCAATGGCTCGGGCACGCGCAAGCCGGTCGGGCGGGCGTCGGTCGAACTGGTGTTCGACAACGACCAGGGCAGGGCGGCCGGGCAGTGGTCGCAGTACGCCGAAATCGCGGTCAAGCGGGTGCTGGAGCGCGACGGCCAGTCGGACTACTTCATCAACAACACGCGGGTGCGCCGGCGCGACGTGATCGACGTGTTCCTCGGTACCGGCCTGGGCCCGCGCGCCTACGCCATCATCGAGCAGGGCATGATCACCCGCATCATCGAGGCGCGGCCGGAAGAGCTGCGCGCCTTTCTCGAAGAGGCGGCCGGCATCACCAAGTACCGCGAGCGGCGCCGCGAGACGCAGGGCCGGCTCGACGACGCGCGCGACAACCTGGTGCGGCTCGACGACATCGTCGGCGAACTGGGCAGCCGCATCGAGCGCTTGCAGAAGCAGGCGGAAGTCGCCGCCCGCCACACCGAACTGAATACCCGGCTGGTCGAGCGCCAGGCGCTGCTGTGGGCGATGAAGCAGCGCGCCGCGGCGGCCGAGGCCGACACGCTGGCGGGCGACGCCGGCCGCCTCGAGAACGACATCGAACGCGAAACCGCGGCGCTGCGCCACCACGAGGCGGCGCTGGAGCGCATCCGAACCGAACATTTCGCCAGTTCCGAGGCAGTGCATGCGGCGCAGGCCGAGCTGCTGACCGCCAACGCCGAAGCCAGCCGGCTGGAAGACGATCTGCGGCGCGCGGCGGAAAACCGCCAGAAGCTCGCAGCGCGCATCGCCCAGCTCGATGGTGAGCTGGCGAACTGGCGCGCGCGCATCGAAAGCATCGAAAGCGACACCGCGCGCTGGGCCACACTGGCCGAGCATGCCGCCCACCGCATCGAACAGGCCGAGGCGCGGCACGACACGACACGCGCGCTGCTGCCGGAAGCCGAAGCCGCATTCCAGGAGGCGGAGCAGCTGGCGACCGAGGCGCGGCGTGAGCTGGCGGCGGTCGAACAGCAGCTCAAGGTGGAAGAAACCCACCGCGCGAACGCTGGCCGCATGCTGCATTCGCTGGCCGGCCGGCGCGAGCGCATCGCGCACGATGCTGCGCAGTTGATCGAGCCGGACCGCGCGGCGCTGTCGCTGGCGCAGGCGCGGCTTGAGGAATTGCAGGCGGCGGTCGAAGCCGCGCAGCAGCGCATGCAGGCGGCGCAGATCGCGGTGCCGCAGCTGCAGGGCGCGGTGCGCAACGCGCAGGAGGCCGAGCGCGCCACCACCCGCACGCTGACCGAAACCCGCGCCCGGCGCGACGCGCTGGTCGAGCTGCAGCGCAAGACGCAGAGCGACGGCAAGCTCGCGCCCTGGCTGGCAGCGCTCGGCCTGCAGGACGCGCAACCGCTGTGGCAGGCCATCAAGGTCGATGCCGGCTGGGAGCTGGCCGTGGAAGCCGTGTTGCGCGAGCGCCTGGGCGCGCTCGACGCCGTCTCGCCCGACACACTGGCCGCCGCCGGTGCGGCCGGTGCCGCACCGCAGACGCTGACCCTCGCGCTGCCGGGCGCCGACCCGCGCACGCCGCTTTCGGCCGACAGCCTGCGCCACCGTGTGCAGACGCTCGACGCGCGCTGGGACGCGCTGCTCGACCTGTGGCTCGGGCCGGTGGCGGCCGTCGAGGGGCTGGCGCTGCCGGCGCAGGGGCGTTCGACACAGGGCGGAGCAGCCCAGGTCGACCGCCAGGGCCGCGTCGCCCAGGGTGCGTCGCTCACGCTGTACGCGCCGGACGCGCGCACGCATGGCGTGCTGGAGCGCGCACGCGACATCGAACAACTGGGCCGCGACATCGACAGGGCGGAGGCCGCGCTGGCCGAGGCGCGCGAGGCGCTGCGCGAAGCCGAAGCGGCGCTGGCGGCGGCACACGAAGAACAGGCGGCGGCGCGGCGCGAGCAGCAGTCGCTGACCCAGGCGGCGCACACCGCGCAGGTGGAACAGATCAAGCTCGGCCAGGCGGTGTCGCGCTTCGACGAGCAGCGCGCCGCACTGGAGCGCGACCGCGCCGAAGTGGACCAGGCGGAACAGACCGAACAGGCGCACGTGGCGCGCGCCGAAATCGAGATCGAGCGTGCACGCGAACTGATCGATGTGCAGCGCAACCGGCTCGACGCCGCGCTGGAGGCGCACAAGAGCGCCGACGGCACGCTGCGCGAGGCGCGCTTTGCCGATCAGGCGGCGGCGCGCGAGGTGCAGGAAGCCGGCTTTTCGCAGCGCGAATGCGCCAGCCGGCTGACCGATCTGGCGAACAACCTGTCGGTCGCGCGCACCCAGCTCGAAAACGCCGAACTCGAATGCGCGCTGCGGCGCGACGAATTTGCGCAGATCGACGAGCGCAGCATCGACGCCACGCTGCAGCAGACGCTGGACGCCCGCCGCGCACGCGAACAGGTGCTGGCCACCTGCCGTGACACGCAGGAAGGGCTGGCGGCGCAGCTGCGCGACCTCGATGCGCAGCGCGCGCAGAGCGAGCAGCGGCTGGCGCCGGCGCGCGAGCGTCTGGCCGAGTGCCGCCTGAAGCAGCAGGCGGCCGCGCTCAATGCCGAACAGTTCGCTCAACGCCTGGCCGAAATCACGCTGCCGGAAGGTCGGCTCGATGCGCTGGTTGCCGAAGGCGAACGCGAAAACGTGCGCGAAGGCAGTCTGAATGGTGAAATCGCCCGCCTGAACCGCGACATCGCAGCGCTCGGCGCGGTGAATCTGGCGGCGCTGGAAGAACTGACCCAGGCGGCCGAGCGCAAGGGCTATCTGGACATGCAGTCGGCCGACCTGCGCGAGGCCATCGGAACGCTGGAAGATGCCATCCGCAGCATGGACCGCGAAACCCGTGCCCTGCTCAAGGACACGTATGATCGCGTGAATACCGAGTTCGGCCGCATCTTCCCGGAGCTGTTCGGCGGCGGCGAGGCCCGGCTGGTGATGACCGGCGACGAGATACTGGACGCCGGCCTGCAGGTGTTCGCGCAGCCGCCGGGCAAGCGCAATGCGTCGATCCAGCTGCTGTCCGGCGGTGAAAAGGCGCTGACCGCGACGGCGCTGGTGTTCGCGCTGTTCCAGCTCAATCCGGCGCCGTTCTGCATGCTGGACGAAGTCGATGCGCCGCTGGACGACACCAACACCGAGCGCTTCTGCGAAATGGTCAAGCGCATGTCGGCGGCCACGCAGTTCGTGTTCATCAGCCACAACAAGATCACGATGGAAATGGCGCAACAACTGGTGGGCGTCACGATGCAGGAGCGCGGGTGTTCGCGCGTGGTCGAGGTCGACATGGAACAGGCGCTGAAGCTGCGCGACGAAGCGCTCAGCGTCTGAAAAAACATAAATAGGAAGGTCATCAATGCAACTGACTGAACTGCAGATCGGATTGATCGCACTGGGCGTGGCGGGCATCGGCGCAGTGGTCGGCTACAACATGTGGCAGGAAAAGCGCCACCGCCAGACCGCCGAGCGCGCACTGGGCGAAACCCACGCCGACGTGCTGATCGACCCGCCCGACGCGCCGCCGCGGCGCCTCGAACCCACGCTGGATTTCGACCTGAGCGATGACGCCGCGCCGGCGTCCGACCCGTCGGCCACGCAGCCGCTGCGTCGCGACGTGCAGGAGCCGGTACTCGCAGACGATCCGGTGACCGACATCACCGAACCGCTGACGTCGTTTGCAGCGGACCAGACGGTGGCCGGGTGGACCGACGCGGCGCCCGCCACGGCAGCCATCGACGAGCGTGCCGGCGCCGCTGTCGATGGTTGGGCGGATGCGCAGGTGGAAGAACTGATCACGATCGAATTCGAGGCGCCGGTCGCCGCGACCGAATTCCAGCGCACCTGGAATGACCTCACGCAGACCCTTGCCGTGACCATGCGCCTGCGCGGGCGCGACGAGCACGCCGGCCGCTGGTTGCCGCTGACCGCGCAGACCGCGGGTGCGCTGTCGAAGGTCGAACTCGCGGTGCAGCTGGCGGACCGGCGCGGTGCGCTGTCGGAAGCGTCGGTGTCGGCGCTGGCCCACGCGCTGCAGGGCGTGGCCGACCGCTTCCTGGCGGTGGTGCACTTTCCGGATGTGCGCGAACTGCTCGGCCGGGCGCGCGAGCTGGACAGCTTCGCCGCATCGGTCGACGTGCAGATCGGTCTCAATCTGGTCGCCGGCGAGTCGCTCATTTCGGGCACCAAGCTGCGCGGTCTGGCGGAGGCGCAGGGCTTCACGCTGAGCGGCGGCCAGTTCCATGCGCGCGACGACGTCGGCAACACGCTCTACACGCTGTGCAGCCTCGATGCCGAACAGTTTTCCGCCGACACGATGAAGGCGCTGCAGACCCAGGGCGTCACGTTGCTGCTCGACGTGCCGACCGTGACCGACGGCGCGCGTCAGTTCGACCGCATGGTCATGGTGGCCGAACAGTTCGCGCACACGCTGGGCGCCAGGGTGGTGGACGACAACCGGCAGCCGCTGTCGCCCGCCTCGCTTGCACTGATCCGCGGCAAGGTGGCCGAATTCCAGGGTCGCATGATCCAGTTCGGCATCAAGCCGGGCAGCGAATCGGCGAACCGGCTGTTCAGCTGATGCCGGCGGCAGAATCGGCCACCGAGCGCGCCGCGGCGCTGCGCGCGCAGATCGCCCGGCACGACCGCCTGTATTACGAACTCGACGCGCCGGAGATTCCCGACGCCGAATACGACCGGCTGTTCCGTGAACTGCAGGCGCTCGAAGCCGAACACCCGGCGCTGCGCACGCCTGACTCGCCGACGCAGCGGGTCGGCGGCAAGCCGCTGCCCGCCTTCGCACCGGTGCGCCATATCGTGCCGATGCTGTCCATCCGTACCGAAACCGATACCGAATCGACCGGCGCGCTGAATTTCGACGCGCGCGTGCGGCGCGAACTGAAGCTGGACGACACGCAGCCGCCGGTTGAGTACGCTGCCGAACTGAAGTTCGACGGCCTGGCGATCAATCTGCGCTACGAGCACGGCGTGCTGGTGCTGGCCGCCACGCGCGGCGACGGCGAAACCGGTGAGGACGTGACGCAGAACGTACGGACCATTCACGAGGTACCGCTGACGCTGGTGCCGCAGCCGCCTTCGCAGACGCCCTCCCTGTTCGAACCGCCCGGCTTGCCCGAGGTGCTTGAGGTGCGCGGCGAGGTCTACATGCGGCGCGATCGTTTCGATGCCTTCAACCTGCGCGCCGACGCGGCGGGCGAGAAGACGCTGGTCAATCCGCGCAATGCCGCGGCCGGCAGCATCCGTCAGCTCGACCCGGCCATCGCGGCGCGGCGCCCGCTGTCGTTCTTCGCCTATGGTCTCGGTGAGGTGCAGGGCTGGAATGTGCCGGCGACCCACGCGGGCGTGCTCGACGCGCTGGCTGCCTTCGGCCTGCCGGTGTGCGAACACCGCGCGGTGTGCAGCGGCGCCGACGCGCTGGCCGCCTTTCATGCGCGCATCGCCGAGGCGCGCCCGGGCCTGCCGTTCGACATCGACGGTGTCGTGTACAAGGTGAACAGCCTGGCGCTGCAGCAGAAGCTCGGTTTCGTGACGCGCGAGCCACGCTGGGCGGTGGCGCACAAGTACCCGGCGCAGGAAGCGCTGACCACGGTGCAGGATATCGAAGTGCAGGTCGGCCGCACCGGCAAGCTGACCCCGGTGGCGCGGCTGGCACCGGTGTTCGTCGGCGGCGTGACGGTCACCAATGCCACGCTGCACAACGAATCCGAAATCCGCCGCAAGGACGTTCATGTCGGCGACACGGTCGTCGTACGCCGCGCCGGCGACGTGATTCCCGAAGTCGTGTCGGTGTTGTCGGACAGACGGCCGCCGCACGCGCGGGCATTCTCCATGCCGATGAACTGCCCGGTGTGCGGTTCCGACGTGGTGCGCGAAGAAGGCGAAATCGATCACCGCTGCACTGGCGGGCTTTACTGCGCAGCGCAGCGCAAGCAGGCCCTGCTGCATTTCGCCGGACGGCGGGCGATGGACGTCGAGGGGCTGGGCGACAAGCTGGTCGAGCAACTGGTCGACGGCGGCCTGATCCGCAGCCTGCCCGACCTGTATCGGCTCGGCTTGCTGAAGCTGGCCGAACTGGACCGCATGGCGGACAAGTCGGCCGAAAATCTGGTCGCCGCGTTGGAGAAGTCGAAGGCGACGACGCTCGGCCGCTTCCTGTTCGCGCTCGGTATCCGCCATGTCGGCGAGGCGACGGCGAAGGATCTGGCGCGTCACCTGGGCAGCATGGACCGCATCATGGACGCCAGCGAAGCCGAACTGGCGCAGGTGCCGGACGTCGGGCCGGTGGTGGCGGCGAGCATCCACCGCTTTTTCGCGCAGCCGCACAACCGCGAAGTGGTCGAGCAGTTGCGTGCCTGCGGCATCAGATGGGAAGAGGGCGAAATGCAGGTGGCCAGCGGCCCGCTGGTGGGCAAGACGGTGGTGCTGACCGGCGCGCTGCCGACGCTGTCGCGCGACGAAGCAAAGGATCTGCTCGAAGCGGCCGGCGCGAAGGTGGCGGGTTCGGTTTCGAAAAAGACGGATTTTGTGGTGGCTGGCACGGATGCCGGCTCCAAACTCATCAAAGCGCAAGAACTGGGGATTACCATCCTCGATGAATCCGGGCTGCTGTCGCTGCTCGGCAACAGGGAGTCATGAGTAGATGAAATCAGTGCGTAAAGCCGTATTTCCGGTGGCTGGCCTCGGCAGCCGTTTCCTGCCCGCCACCAAGGCGAATCCGAAGGAAATGCTGCCGGTGGTGGACAAGCCGCTGATCCAGTACGCGGTTGAAGAGGCGGTCGCCGCAGGCTGCACCGACCTCATCTTCATCACCGGCCGCACCAAGCGCTCGATCGCGGACCATTTCGACAAGGCCTACGAGCTGGAACACGAGCTCGAAATGAAACAGAAGACCGCACTGCTGGCGCTGTGCAACACGGTGCCCAAGCACGTCAATTGCATCTACATCCGCCAGTCCGAGCCGCTCGGTCTGGGCCATGCGGTGCTGTGCGCCGCGCCGGTGGTGAACGACGAGCCGTTCGCCGTGCTGCTGGCCGACGACCTGATTGACGGAGAGCCGCCGATCCTGAAGCAGATGACCGACATTTTCGACCGCTTCGGCCGCTCCATTCTCGGCGTGCAGCAGGTGCCGCGCAGCCAGACGGCGAGCTACGGCGTCGTCAGCACGGATGCCGATGTCGGCGGTTTGTATGGCGTGACCGGCATCGTCGAGAAGCCGCAGCCCGAAGTGGCGCCGTCGACGCTGGCGGTGGTCGGGCGCTACATCCTGACACCGAGCATTTTCGATCACCTGCGTGCCCTGACGCCGGGTGCCGGCGGCGAACTGCAGCTGACCGACGCCATCGCCGCGCTGCTGGCCGAAGAAGCCGTGCTGGCCTATCCGTTCAAGGGCAAGCGCTACGACTGTGGCTCCAAGCTCGGTTATCTGCAGGCCACGGTCGAGCTGGCGCGCAAGCATCCGGAAGTCGGTGCCGCGTTCTCGGCCTGGCTGGACGCGCAGCACGCCGCAGCCGCTGACGCTGCGTGAGCCGACTCGCCGATGCGCAGGCGCTGCTGGACGGCGCCGATCTGATCTGCGACGCGGCGCAGGTCGACGCCACGGTTGCCCGGCTGGCGCGTGAAATCACCGCCGCGCTGGGCGACAGCTACCCGCTGCTGCTGTCGGTCATGGGCGGCGCCGTGGTATTCACCGGCAACCTGCTGCCGCAACTCGCTTTTCCGCTCGATTTCGACTACCTGCACGTCACGCGCTACGGCGACGACACGCAGGGCGGTGCGCTGCGCTGGATCAGCGAACCGCGCATCCCGGTCGCCGGGCGTACCGTGCTGGTGCTGGACGACATCCTCGACGAGGGCATCACGCTGGCCGCGATTCGCCGCCACCTGCTCGACGCGGGTGCGCAACGCTGCCTGACCGCCGTGTTTTCCGACAAAATGATCGGGCGGACCAAGCCGATCAAGGCCGACTTCACCGGACTCGAATTGCCGGACCGCTACGTTTTCGGATACGGCATGGACGTGCGCGGTGCGTGGCGCAACCTCCCGGCCATTTACGCACTCAGGGAGTAGGCGATGGCCGATGCGCTGCCGGTGTTTCTTGACGTCGAAGCGTCCGGCTTCGGCGCCGGCAGCTACCCGATCGAAGTCGGCTGCATCCTGCCCGACGGCCGCACCTTCTGCTGCCTGGTTCGCCCGCCGGAAGGCTGGCGGCACTGGGACCAGAGCGCCGAGGCGGTGCACCACATCACGCGCGAAGTGCTGATGCAGCACGGTCTTCCGATCGAAGATGTCGTGTGCCGGCTCGACGAGGCGCTGCGTGGCCAGGACGTCTACAGCGACGCCTGGGGCAACGACTACGCCTGGCTGTCCCGCCTGTACGACGAGGTGGATCGCGTGCCGCGCTTTCACCTGCGCAGCCTGCGCGAACTGCTCAGCGAGGCGCAGGCGGCGCGCTGGCACGCGGTGAAGAAAGAGGTCAGCGAAGAACTGCATACCACCCGGCACCGCGCCAGCAACGACGCACGGGTGCTGCAGGCGGCCTATGCGCGACTGTGCGTCGAACAGAAACCGGTATGCAGCGGCCCGTCGTGACGGCGCGCACCGGGTGACGGGCAAAAAAATGGAGCGCCTGAGCGCTCCATTTTCATTGCCGGCCCCGGAAGATCAGGCTTCGTCGCGCGAGGCGCGCTTGCGCTCGTGTTCCTTCAGGTGACGCTTGCGCAGGCGGATCGTCTTCGGCGTGATTTCGACCAGTTCGTCGTCGGCGATGAATTCGATCGCCGATTCCAGCGTCAGCGAGATCGGCGGCACCAGTCGCACGGCTTCGTCGGTACCCGACGCGCGCACGTTGGTGAGCTGCTTGCCCTTGATCGGGTTCACCACCAGATCGTTGTCGCGCGAATGGATGCCGATGATCATGCCTTCGTACAGCACGTCGCCGGGGCTGACGAACATGCGGCCGCGATCCTGCAGATTCCACAGTGCGTAGGCGACGGCCTCGCCGTCGTTCTGCGAAATCAGCACGCCGTTGCGACGTTCCGACATCGCACCGGCGACCGGACCGTAGTCGTCGAACACGTGGCTGGCCAGACCGGTGCCGCGCGTCAGGTTCAGGAATTCGCCCTGGAAACCGATCAGGCCGCGCGCCGGAATGCGGTACTCGATGCGCACCCGACCCTTGCCATCCGGCTGCATGTCCTGCAGTTCGCCGCGGCGCCGACCGAGTTCTTCCATCACGCCGCCCTGATGGGTTTCTTCGACGTCGACCGTCAGCAGTTCGTACGGCTCGCTCTTGACACCGTCGATTTCCTTGAACACCACGCGCGGGCGACCGACCGCCAGTTCGTAGCCTTCGCGACGCATCGTTTCCAGCAGGATGGTCAGGTGCAGTTCACCGCGACCCGACACGAGGAACACGTCCGAATCATCGGTGTATTCGACGCGCAGCGCGACGTTCTTCAGCAGTTCCTTTTCCAGCCGCTCGCGGATCTGGCGGCTGGTGACGTACTTGCCTTCGCGGCCGGCCTGCGGCGACGCATTCACCATGAAGTTCATCGTCAGCGTCGGCTCGTCGACCGCAATCGGCTTCATCGGCGCCGGCGAATCCGGGTCGCAGATGGTGACGCCGATATTCACCTGGTCGATGCCCGACACCAGCACGATGTCGCCGGCGCTGGCCGATTCGGCCTGCGTGCGCTCCAGACCCTTGAAGGTCAGCACCTGGCCGACCTTGGCCTTGCCGCGCAGTTCGTCGCCGTAATAGACGGCGACTTCCTGGTTCGGCTTGATGCGGCCGCGCGTGATGCGACCGATGCCGAGCTGGCCGATGTAGGTCGAGTAATCGAGCGAACAGACCTGCAGCTGCAGCGGGCCGTCTTCGTTGACTTCCGGCTGCGGCACGTTGTCGAGGATGGCCTGGAACAGCGGACGCATATTGGTACCCGGCGTGCTCGAATCGAGCATCGCAAAACCATTCAGCGCCGAGGCGAACACGACCGGGAAGTCGAGCTGCTCTTCGGTTGCGCCCAGTTTGTCGAACAGATCGAAGGTGTGGTTGATCACCCAGTCCGGACGTGCGCCCGGGCGGTCGATCTTGTTCACCACAACGATGGGCTTGAGGCCGAGCGCAAGCGCCTTGCGGGTCACGAAGCGGGTCTGCGGCATCGGGCCTTCGACGGCATCGACCAGCAGCAGCACGCCATCGACCATCGACAGCACGCGCTCGACCTCGCCGCCGAAGTCGGCGTGGCCCGGGGTGTCAACGATATTGATGTGGGTGCCTTCGAACTCGATCGCGCAATTCTTCGACAGGATCGTGATGCCACGTTCCTTTTCGAGATCGTTTGAATCCATCACGCGCTCCGAAACCTGCTGGTGCGATGCGAAGGTGCCGGACTGGCGCAGCAGCTGGTCGACCAGCGTGGTCTTGCCATGATCGACGTGCGCGATGATGGCGATGTTGCGTATGGAGCGGGACATAGGAATGGTGCAGCGCAATAAGAAAAACACGCAAGTATAGCACAGCACACAATCCTTTTCCGGCGTCCGCTGTTGCCTGATCGGACGTCCATGCCCTGGCGGACCTGCGGGCGCGACGCCCAGGGGCGTTTCCGATGTCGGAATTCATTACATCCGGAGGGCCGGGCGGGAGTCATCTGCCCGCAGTGCGCGGCGGCGTGTCGGGGGCATGCTTATTGCTGCCTGCCTGTCCGCCTCAGGATGCGCGCGCGCGCATCGCCACAGCGAACGATGTCGCGCGGTCGGGAAGGGCGCCGGACGCGCACACCATGCTCTGGAGGGGGCGTGCGAATCTGCATAGCGCGCTTTCCTTTCTGCGCTGCAGCAGCGTCAGCGCACGCCTCCGCCGAGGTTGCAGTCGTCGCAGCAACAGGTCTGCGCATCCGCGCGACCTGCATTTCCGGCTGAAAGGGTATGCAATGAATCTCAAGCGGCACACGGCATGTGCGATGGCAGCGATCGCACTCGGACTGGTATCGGCGGGCCCGGCGCACGCTGCATCGGCGAGCGCGACGCTGGAATGGTCCTCCTTCGAAACGCGCGTGATCGCGCTGGCTGACATCGACCCGGTCTTCACGCCCGGCAGCGTTTTCGGGAGTACGGCCTACGTCAATCTGTTCAATGGCGCGCAGCAGTCGGCGCTGGACAGCGATGACTGGAGCACCGACCTTTCGGCGTCATTGACCGGGGCGACGGCCACGATTTCCGGGGCCGAGGTGCCGCCGAAAGCGGGCAGCTTCGACGTCAATCCGCAGGAAGCGTTGTGGGCCGATGTCAGTGGCACCACGGCAGCCGGCGCCGACACCCAGAGAACCGTCGATTTCACGCTTGGCGCGCAGACCCTGGTGTTGTTCTCGGTCGACTATCGGCTCGCGGTCGACACGACCGGGCTCGATCCGATGACCTCATTCGTGAACACCTATGCATCGCTGTTCGGGTTTGCCAATGGTGAAAGCTTCCAGGCACTGGTGCAGGCCGGCGGCTCGGTTCCGGCCGATAGCGGTTTCCGGCAGGGCCGGCTGGTGCTTGCGGTGGCCAACGCCGGCGATGACGAGAAGTCGTACGTCCTCAGCGCCACCGCGGCTGCCTACATCCATGCGCCGGTACCCGAGGCAGGCCGCACGGCGATGTTCATCGCAGGCCTGCTTCTGCTGGGCGGGGTGCTGGTCCGCCGCCGTCAGCCCACCCTCGCGTAAAGCGTCTTGACGCACTGACTCGCCCGGCGAAAGCCGGGCTTTTTTTCGCCTGATAGACTGCGCAGCCCGGAACAAAGGAGTGCATTCATGCTGGCGATCATCGGCGGCAGCGGTCTGACGCAGCTGGCCAATCTTGACGTCACACGCCGCGAAGTGGTGCGTACGCCCTACGGCGAGCCGTCCGGCCCGCTGACCTTCGGCCGTCTCGCCGGGCGCGATCTGGTGTTCATCGCGCGCCACGGTTACGGCCACACCATTGCGCCGCACCGCGTGAATTACCGTGCGAACATTTCGGCGTTGCGCAGCGTCGGCGTGGCGCGCATCGTATCGGTCGCCTCGGTCGGCGGCATCCGGGCCGACCTCGGGCCGGGCACGCTGGTCGTACCGGACCAGATCATCGACTACACCTGGGGCCGTCACAGCACCTTTTTCGATGGCCACGACGGCCAGGTGAAGCACATCGATTTCACCGATCCGTACGACGCCGCCCTGCGCAGGGCGCTGCTTGACGCCGCGGCGCGGGCCGGCGAGCAGGTGGTCGATGGTGCGGTCTATGCCGCGACCCAGGGACCGCGTCTTGAGACGGCCGCGGAAATCAACCGGCTGGAAGGCGACGGTGCGCACGTCGTCGGCATGACCGGCATGCCTGAAGCGGTGCTGGCGCGCGAGGCCGGTCTGGCCTACGCGGCGATCAATGTCGTGGTGAATCACGCAGCGGGTCGCGGCGATTCGCTGCACGGCATCGAAATGTCGGCCATCGAGGACATGCTGCAGGAGGCGATGACGCGCGTTCGCCGCCTGCTCGAAGCCCTGTGCGCGAACGGGGAGTGCGCATGATCCGCGACATCCTGCGCATGGGCGACCCGCGACTGCTGCGCGTGGCGCAGCCGGTCAGGCGCTTCAACTGCCCCGAACTCGATGCGCTGGTGCAGGACCTGATCGACACCATGCAGGCTGCCGATGGCGCCGGACTTGCGGCGCCGCAGATCGGCGTCGATCTTCGGGTCGTGGTGTTTGGCGGCTCGCCATCGGTGCGCTATCCCGAGGCACCGGTCGTGCCGTTCACCGTGCTGGTCAATCCGGTGCTCACACCGCTCGGCAAGGAGATGGAAGAGGGCTGGGAAGGTTGCCTGTCGGTGCCCGGCCTGCGCGGCGTCGTGGCGCGCCATGCCCGGCTGCACTACAGCGGCTTCGATCCGCAGGGCACGCCGATCGAGCGAGAGGTCGATGGCTTTCACGCCCGGGTCGTGCAGCATGAGTGCGACCATCTCGATGGTGTGCTGTACCCGATGCGGGTACGTGACTTCAGCCGGTTCGGCTACACCGAGGTGCTGTTCCCCGATCAGGACGCCAGCGACGACTGAGCGGCCGCGCGCTGCGCGGCCCATGCTTCGAATTCGGCGGCCGGCAGCGGCTTGCTGAACAGGTAGCCCTGCACGCATTCGCAGCCCAGATTGCCGAGGAAGGCGAACTGGGCGTCCGTTTCCACGCCTTCGGCCACCACGCTGAGCCCGAGGTTTTGCGCCAGACTGATCGTCGCGGCGCAGATGGCGGCGTCGTCCGGATCGCTTTCGATGTCCTTCACGAACGAGCGGTCTATCTTCAGTCGCTGCAGCGGCATCAGTTTCAGATGGCTCAGTGACGAATAGCCGGTTCCGAAATCGTCGATCGCCAGTTCGACACCCAGCTCGCGCAGCTGGCCCAGCATGCGCAGCGTGGCGTCCGGGTTGTCCATGGCCACACTTTCGGTGATTTCGAGTTCGAGCTCGCCCGGACGAAGGTTGTGACGGATCAGCGTGTCCTCGACCTGGTGCAGCAGGTTCTTCGAGCGCAACTGGCGTGCCGACAGATTGACCGATACCCGCAGCATCAGGCCCTGATCCTTCCAGCGGCTCAGCTGCCAGCAGGCTTCCTGCAGGATCCATTCGCCGAGCTTGATGATGAGGTCGCTCTCTTCGGCGATCGGAATGAAGCTGTTCGGCGGTACCAGACCGCGCTCCGGATGCTGCCAGCGCACCAGCGCCTCGACGCCGACCAGCCGGCCACTGGCGACTTCGATCTGCGGCTGGTAGTGCAGCACGAACTGACGCGTTTCGATGGCATGGTGCAGGCTGCCCTGCAGGGCCAGCCGTTCGCTGGCATTGGCCGACATGCTCTGGTCGAAGAACTGATAGTTGTTCCGGCCTGCGGCTTTCGCGTGATACATCGCGGTATCCACGTTGCGCAGCAGCGTATCGACCGAGGTGCCGTCATTCGGGAACACGCCGATGCCGACGCTGGGCGTCGAGTGCAGCCGGTAGGCCTCGACCTGGTAGGGCGCCGACAGCGCCGAAACGATCTTCTCCGCGACGGCGGCAGCCGTGAGCGTGGACGCCATGTCGGTCACCAGCACGACGAATTCGTCGCCGCCCAGCCGCGCCACCACATCGCTCAGGCGCACACAGCAGAGCAGCCGATGCGCGACATCGACCAGCAGTGCGTCGCCGACGTGATGACCGAGCGTGTCGTTGATGTCCTTGAAGTGATCCATGTCTATCATCATCATGGCGATCAGCGTGCCGTGCCGACGGGCTTCGGCCATCGCCTGTTCCATGCGGCCCTGCAGGCTGAGCCGGTTCGGAAGTCCGGTCAGCGCGTCGTGGTGAGCCAGATGATGGATCTTGCGTTCGGCGGCCTTTTGTTCGCTGATGTCGCTGAAGGAATGCACGTAATGGACGGTGCCGTCGTGCCGGTCGCCGACCGGGTAGATGCTGAGTCGCTTCGGGTAGGTTTCGCCGTCGGCGCGCCGGTCGTCCAGTTCGCCCGACCAGTCGCCGCCGGCGTCGATGCCTTGCGCAAAGGACGCGTGACTCGACGCGTCGTAGGGCGTCGACACCACGGTTGATGCACGCTTGCCGAGCACGGCGTCGCGCGTCAGGCCGGTGAGTTTGGAAAATGCCGGATTGACCGACACGATGCGATCCTCTTCGTCGGTCACCACGATGGCTTCGTTCGAACTCTGGATCACGCTGGCGGCCAGCGAAAGATCGGCGTCGCGCAGCCGGATGCGCCGGATCTGCAACTGCCCGAGACCGAGCAGGCCCGCGATCGCAACGGAAACCAGGCTGCCGGCAATCCATATGCTGATGACGCGGGTGTCCTGCAGCGCGCCGCGCCAGCCGCCAACCGGCACTGCGGCCAACTGCCAGCGCGCGTTGTCCGGCAGCACGACATCGACCTTGACCGGGTCGAGATTGAAGATGCCCGGATCACCGTGGATGACTTCGCCGTCCGCGCCCATGCCGTCACGCCCACGCAGGGCGTAGCGGACGTTCAGGTCGGTGTCGAGCAGACCGCTCGCCTTGAGCAGCGTGTCGAAGTGCAACACGATGGACGCCAGTCCCCAGTACCTTTCCGGGCGTCCATCCGCTGCCGGCACATAGATCGGAAAGCGGTTGATCAGTCCGACGCCGCCCTGCACCAGTTCAAGCGGGCCGGCGAGCACGAAGCGCCGGCTTTCCATCATCTTGAGCACCGCATGGCGTTGCGTCGGGTGGTCCAGGTAGCGCAGGCCGAGCGCTGCTTCGTTGCCGGCGAGCGGATTGACGAAGCGCAGCACGTTGTCGGGCGCCAGCGCAATGCTGCGAACGTGGCGTCCATAGGCCAGCATGCGATCACTCACCCGGTTGAAGGCATCGTCCGTGATGGTGGGGTTGGCGGCTACGTAACTGACCAGGCCGAGCGACAGATGGGCGGCGCTGTTGATTTCGCTCTCCAGCCGCGCCCGCACGACGCCTGCCTGGGCGGCGACTTCGCCGCGCTGGCGCTGCAGCATCTGATCGGCCTCGACATCGGCGATGTAGGCGGTCAGCGCCAGACCGGACAGCAGCGCGATCAGGGCGACCGCCAGCGGCTTGCTCCGGTCAAGCAGGGACAGGCGACGTGGGTTGTGCGTGGAGAAGCTCAACGATCAGGTCCGGTTCGTGCGCAAGGTTTTCAGGGCGCGTGCGAGCGCTTGTTGAGGTCTTTGTCGGGTGTCCGGAAGCGATGTAGGTATGGGGTGTCTGGAACGTGGCGCCGATTCACGCCATGCTGAACCGCGTCACTAGGGAAGCGCTGATCAAAGCCACCCTTCCGGGATTTTCTGTCCCGAAAGTCACGTTTGCGAAATTCGCGTCTTCATGACATCGAATTTCGCCCAGTTTTCACCCCGGAATCATTGATCCGAGGCCTGTTCGGAGGCTATCGCCCCCAATTTCGCGTACTCAGGACGCAACTGTCCTGTACGGCGCGCACAGCGTTCGCTGCGACAGCACCAGATTCGCCATCGCGAACAGCACCTGCAATTGCGCCGTGTTCTTGGCCAGACCCTTGTACCGGCACTTGCGGTGACGGAACAGGTTCTTCACCACGTGAAACACGTGTTCGACCTTCGCGCGGATGCTCGCCTTGGCGTGCTCCGCTTGTTCGATCAGCTTGCGCACCGGGTCCGCCTCATCGAGTTTCTTGTAGGTCGAGCGCCTGCGCGCGATCACGAATTCGGCGGTGCTGTCTTTGAGCGCTTCACGTTTCTTCGCGCCCTGATAACCGGCATCCGCATGCACGTGCTTCTCCGCACCGTGCAGCAGCTTGTGCGTCTGACTCACGTCCGACTCGTTCGCGGCTGTGGTGACCATTGAATGAGCCAGGCCCGTCTGCGCATCGACGCCGATATGCGCCTTCATGCCGAAGTACCACTGGTTGCCCTTCTTCGTCTGATGCATGTCGGCGTCGCGCTTGTGTTCCGTGTTCTTCGTCGACGGCGGGGCAGCGATCAAGGTGGCATCCACAATCGTGCCCTCGCGCAGGATCAGACCCTGCTGACCCAGGTGCTCGCGGATCAACGCAAAGATGCTCGCGGGCAGACCAACGCGTTCGAGCAACCGGCGAAACTTCAGCAACGTGGTCGCGTCCGGTGGCTGTCTTTCGATCAGATCGATGCCCACGAAACGGCGTACCGCGATGCTGTCGACAATCGCGTCCTCGATGCCTTCATCCGACAGGCCAAGACAGTTCTGGCACAGGTACATGCGCAGCATCGTTTCCAGCCCGACCGGTGGGCGACCCCGCTCGCCGCGGTAGTAGTGCGGCTCAATCAACCCAACAAGGGCGGACCACGGCACCAGACGATCCAGATCAGTCAGAAATTTCTCCCGACGCGTCGGCTTCTGACGCGCCGAGTACTCCATGTCGGCGAAGCTGGTTTGCTTTTTCATCGAGGTAGTTGCAAGACTCGGGATGACTTGGGCATTCTACGGGGGCGGGATTAAATCAGTGTTTCCCTAGAGGATAGCGAGTTCTCCGAGCAGTTCCTGCTCGAGTCTGATCAGCGTCGTGCTTTTTTCCAGTTCGGCACCGGAAACGAGAAACACGTCCTCGACCCGGTCGCCGAGCGTGGTGATCTTGGCGGTGTGCAGATTGATGTGGTGCGCGGCCAGCACCCGCGCGACCGAATAGAGCAGCCCGGGCCGGTCGGCGGCCGTGACGTGCATGATGTGGTGCTGCTTGCGTTCGTCCGGCTTGATCAGCACCTCGGGTGTGATCGGGAAGTGCCTGACCTCGCGTGACAGCCGGCCGGTGACCGGTTGCTCTGCAAGCGTCTGGTTCTGCAGCCGTTCGGCCAGCCCGGTTTCGATCAGCGCAATCATGTCGCGCGAATTCAGGTGCCGGTTCGGATCGAGCAGGATGAAGCTGTCCAGTGCGTGCCGGTCGGTCGTGGTGTGGATCTTCGCATCGGCGATGCTGTAGCCGAGCCGGCCGAAGAAGCCGCACAGGCGCATGAACAGATCGGGCTGGTCGGGTGCATAGACCATCACCTGCAGGCCGTCGCCGACCTGATTGGGGCGCGCCTTGACGACCGGTGTGCTGGCGTTGGCCTGGAAGTAGAGCATGCGCGTGTGCCAGGCGATTTCGTCCGCCTCGTGCCGCATGAAGTACACGGTGTCGAGTCTGGCCCAGAACTCGTTTTCGATGCCTTCGCGCAGGCCGAAGTAGCGCAGCAGGTGGCGTGCTTCCTCCTGCCGGTCCGGCGTGCCGGATGCGCCCGGACTTTCGCCCTGAAGGACGCGCAGGGTCGAGAAGTAGAGGTCCTCCAGCAGTTTGCCGCGCCAGGCATTCCACACCTTGGGACTGGTGCCGCGGATGTCGGCGTGGGTCAGGATGTACAGCGCCGTCAGACGACGTTCCGTGCGCACCAGCGCGGCGAAGGCGCGGATGGTGTCCGGGTCGGACAGATCCTGCTTCTGTGCGACCGATGACATCGACAGATGGTGCTCGACCAGAAACACCACCAGATCGGCGTCTTCCGCATCGATGCCGTGCTGCATGCAGAACAGGCGTGCGTCGCGCATGCCCAGCTGCGAATGGTCGCCGCCGCGGCCCTTCGCGATGTCGTGGAACAGTGCCGACAGGTAGAGCAGCCAGCGTCGTTCGAACGCGGTGATCAGTCGCGACAGCAGCGGGTACTCGTGCGCGTGCTCGGCCATCGTGAAGCGGCGCACGTTGCGCATCACCTGCAGGATGTGCTGATCGACGGTGTAAACATGGAACAGGTCGTGCTGCATCTGGCCGACGATGCGGCCGAAGGCCGGCAGGTAGCGACCGAGGATGCCGTACTGGTTCATGCGGCGGATTTCATGCACCAGACCGCGTGTCTGCTGGAACAGCGACAGGAACAGCATGCGGTTCTGCGGGTCGCGCCGGAACTTCGCATCGATCAGGCGGCGCGCCCGCCACAATCCGCGCAGTGTGCGGGCCGTCATGCCCTTGAGTTCGCGGTGCGTCTGCAGCAGCGTGAAACATTCGAGCAGCGCGCTCGGCGTGCGCTCGAACACCTCTTCCGACACCACATCCAGCAGTTCCCGGCTGGACTGGAAGCGCGCATTGATCGGCTGCACGACGGTGTCGTCGGACGGAAACAGCGCGGCGGAGATGTTCTGCAGCAGGATGGTGTTCAGCTGCGTGATCATTTTCGCGCTGCGGTAGTAGCGCTGCATGAACACTTCGGAGGCGCGGCGGGTCGGCGTCGCCTGCATGCCGAACGCCGCAGCCAGCGCTTCCTGGTGGTCGAAGATCAGCCGGTCTTCGCGCCGGCGTGCGATCAGGTGCAGCCGGACCCGGGTGTCGCGCATGAAACGTTCGATCCGGTGCAGCTGGCGCGATTCGGTCGGCGTGATCAGACCGCGCGCAGCCAGTTCGGCCCAGGTCGAGCCGAACCGGCTCGCGCGCGCGATCCACTGGATCACCTGCAGATCGCGCAGCCCGCCCGGACTTTCCTTGCAGTTCGGCTCCAGGCTGTACGGGGTTTCCTGATAGCGCTGATGGCGTTCGTCCTGCTCCAGGCGCTTGGCCTTGAAAAAGCTGCCCGGATCGCGCTGGGTCGCCAGCGCCTGGCTCAGTTCGCGGAACATGCGGCGGGAGCCGGCCAGCAGGCGCGCTTCGAGCAGCGTCGTTTCGACCGTGATGTCGCGCGACGCTTCCTCGACACACTGGCCCACCGAACGGACGCTGTGGCCGATATCCAGGCCGATGTCCCACAGCAGGCCGACCAGCATTTCCAGGCGCGCTTCGGTGTCGGGCGACAGCTGCGGCGGGGTCAGGAACAGCAGGTCGACATCCGACGCCGGATACAGCTCGCCGCGACCATAGCCACCGACGGCAACCAGTGCCGCCGTGCGCGGCATGCCGGCAGCAGCCCAGAGCTGGCGCAGCGCGGCATCGACGGCGCGCGCCCGGTCGCGCAGCAGGCGCTGGCTGTTGCCGTCACGTTCGAAGGTTTCACGCAGCCTCTGCTGCGCCGCCGACAGCTCGGCACGCAGCGTGGCCGCAAGCAGGCGCAGCGCGTCGGTGCCGGCCGGGGTGTCCACCCGTCAGGCCGCTCCGCGGACGTCGCCGATCAGCGCAGGCGGAGGCGGGCAGCCGTCGGACACGGTCAGCACCTCGTAACCGTCGTCGGTGACGACCACCGTATGTTCCCACTGTGCAGACAGCGTGCGGTCGCGTGTCACGATGGTCCAGCCATCCGCCAGTTCGGACACGGCGGCGCGGCCGGCATTCACCATCGGCTCGATGGTGAAGATCATGCCGGGCTGCAGCTCCATGCCGGTGCCGGGTTTGCCGTAGTGGAGCACCTGCGGATCCTCATGGAACTTGCGACCGATGCCGTGACCGCAGAATTCGCGCACCACCGAAAATCCGTTCGTTTCGGCATGCCGCTGTATCACGTGACCGATATCGCCCAGACGCGCGCCCGGCCTGACGCGGGAGATGCCGAGCCACAGGCATTCGAAGGTGATCTGGCAGAGCCGGCTGGCCTGCTTGCTGACTTCGTTGCCGACCATGAACATGCGGCTGGTGTCGCCGTGGAAGCCGTCCTTGATCACCGTGATGTCCAGGTTGACGATGTCACCCTTCTTCAACGCACGCGGCGCGGGAACGCCGTGGCACACGACATGATTGACCGATGTGCAGATCGACTTCGGGAACGGGCTGTAGCCCGGCGGCGCATAGTTGAGCGGCGCCGGGATCGTTTTCTGCTCATTCACCATGTAGTCATGGCACAACCGGTCAAGTTCTTCGGTCGTGATGCCGGGCTGGACATGCGGTTCGATGAAATCGAGCACCTCTGACGCCAGCTTGCACGCGACGCGCATGCTCTCGATTTCTTCCGCAGTCTTGATGGTGACGCTCATAGGAGTAACGGCTCTTCAAATACGCTTGGGGACCGCTCAGGTTAGCCGAAGCGCCCGACGGCGGCAAACGCTTGCGTGCCGGACTGCTTGAGTTTGTTGCACTGCGACTGCTAGAATCGTGGGCTGTTTGATTCCAGTACCTGACAGGTACGTCAGACAAATCCACACGCCCGGTGCTGCCGTTGATACGGCAGCTCGACCGATAGGGTGCGTAGCCGGATACTGCGGCTGCGAACACGGCCGGGCGGAGGTTAAACCCTGATCGGAGACTTCAATGTCCGTATCCATGCGTGAAATGCTGGAGGCGGGTGTCCATTTCGGACATCAGACCCGCTTCTGGAACCCCAAGATGGCCCCGTACATTTTCGGCCATCGCAACAAGATTCACATCATCAACCTGGAAAAGACGGTTGCCCGCTACAACGAGGCAATGGCCTTCATCCGTCGCATGTCGTCCAACAAGGGCACCATCCTGCTGGTCGGCACCAAGCGCCAGGCCCGTGAAATCGTGGCCGAAGAAGCGCAGCGCGCAGGCGTGCCGTACGTCGACGAGCGCTGGCTCGGCGGCATGCTGACCAACTTCAAGACGCTGAAGCTGTCGGTCAAGCGCCTGAAGGACCTCGAGCAGCTGGTCGAGGACGGCAGCATGGAACGCATGCCGAAGAAGGAAGCCCTGGTGCTGCAGCGCGAGCTGATCAAGCTGCAGAAGAGCATCGGCGGCATCAAGAACATGAACGGCCTGCCGGATGCGCTGTTCGTGATCGACGTCGGTTTCCACAAGATCGCCATCACCGAAGCCAACAAGCTCGGCATTCCGGTGATCGCTGTGGTCGATACCAATCACTCGCCGCTCGGCGTGGACTACGTGATTCCGGGCAACGACGACTCGAGCCGTGCCATTCGCCTGTACGCATCGGGCGTGGCTGACGCCATCCTGGAAGGTCGCAACAGCGCCGCGCAGGATCTGGTCGCACAGCTCAAGGGTGACGACGAATTCGTCGAAGTCGAAGCCGAAGCGGAACCGCAGGCCTGATGAACCGTCCCGGCGACCGCTCGCGCGGTTGCCGGGTGTTTGACGAATTGCAAGAACAGTTGATGGAAGGCGGGACTCAGCATGGCGGAAATCACCGCAGGAATGGTCAAGGAGCTGCGTGAGAAGACCGACGCTCCGATGATGGAATGCAAGAAGGCGCTGACCGAAGCCGGTGGCGACCTGCAGAAGGCAGAAGAAATCCTTCGCGTGAAGCTCGGCAACAAGGCCAGCAAGGCCGCGGCACGCGTGACGGCCGAAGGCATCGTCGGCCTCTACCTGTCGGCCGACGGCAAAATCGCCGCGATGGTCGAAGTCAATTGCGAAACCGATTTCGTGGCGAAGAACGACGATTTCCTCGCACTGGTCAATGGCAGCGCAAAGCTGATCGCCGAGCACAACCCGGCTGACGTCGCCGCGTTGTCGGCGCTGCCGATGGGCGAAGGCACGGTCGAGTCGACGCGCGCTGCGCTGGTCGGCAAGATCGGTGAAAACATGTCGATCCGCCGCTTCGTGCGCATCGCCGCCGAAGGCAAGGTCGCCAGCTACGTGCACGGCGGCTCGAAGATCGGTGTGCTGGTCGATGTCGTCGGGGGCGATGAAGCCCTCGCCAAGGATCTGGCGATGCACATTGCCGCTTCGAAGCCCAAGTCGCTCGACTCGAGTGGCGTGTCGGCCGACCTGATCGAAGCCGAACGTCGCGTCGCGATCGAAAAGGCACGCGAAGCGGGCAAGGCGGAAGAGATGATCACCAAGATCGCCGAAGGCTCGGTGCAGAAGTTCCTGAAGGAAGTAACGCTGCTCGGCCAGGTTTTCGTCAAGGCCGAAGACGGCAAGCAGACCATCGAGCAGCTGCTGAAGGCGAAGTCGGCGAAGATCGCCGGCTTCACGCTCTACCTGGTCGGCGAAGGCATCGAGAAGAAGACGACCGACTTCGCTGCCGAAGTGGCCGCACAGGCCGCTGCAGCCGCTGCAGCACGCTGAAGGAGCCTGCATGACTGTTGCCTACCGCCGGATACTGCTGAAACTGTCGGGTGAAGCCCTGATGGGCGACGACGACTACGGCATCAGCCGCGACATGCTTGCCCGCATCGTTGCGGAGATCGCCGAAATCCGCGCCCTGGGCGTGGAAGTGGGTGTGGTGATCGGCGGTGGCAATATTTTCCGCGGTGTGGCGGGAGGCGCGGCCGGCATGGACCGCGCCACCGCCGACTACATGGGCATGCTGGCGACGGTGATGAATTCGCTGGCGCTGGGCGATGCAATGCGTCAGGCCGGTGTTGCCGCACGGGTTCAGTCGGCGCTGAGCATCGAGCCGGTCGTCGAGTTCTACATCCGCGGCAAGGCGATCCGCTATCTGGAAGAAGGCAAGGTCGTCATTTTCGCCGCCGGCACGGGCAACCCCTTCTTCACGACCGACACGGCGGCGGCGCTGCGCGGACGCGAAATCGAGGCGGAGATCGTGCTCAAGGCGACCAAGGTCGACGGCGTGTACAGCGCGGACCCGATGAAGGTGCCCGATGCGACCCGCTACGAGCGCATCAGCTTCGACGAGGCGATCAGCCGCGACCTGAAGGTGATGGACGCCACGGCGCTTGCCTTGTGCCGCGACCAGCAGCTGCCGATCAAGGTGTTCAGCATTTTCAAGCCGGGCGCACTCAAGCGCGTGGTGATGGGCGAAGACGAGGGTACGCTGGTCCATATATAGTGGTGCGTGTTTTGCGCTCGCCATGGCTCAACAGGCTGCCGACGAGCGGCCGCAACTTCCAACAAGAGGCGACTTCATGATCCCCGAGTTGAAGAAAACCACAGAACAGAAGATGCAGAAGACGCTGGAGTCGCTCAAGGCCGACTTCGGCAAGGTGCGCACCGGACGCGCCCACACCGGCATCCTTGACCACATCCAGATCGATTACTACGGCTCCATGGTGCCGCTGACCCAGGTCGCCAATGTGACCCTGATCGACGCGCGCGCCATCGGCGTGCAGCCGTGGGAAAAGAAGCTGTTGCCGGTGGTCGAGAAGGCCATCCGCGATTCCGACCTGGGCCTGAACCCGTCGGCGATGGGCGATGTGGTGCGCGTGCCGATGCCTGCGCTGACCGAAGAGCGGCGCAAGGAACTGATCAAGGTGGTGCGTGGCGAAGCCGAAAACGGCCGCATCGCGGTGCGCAACCTGCGCCGTGACGCAAACAGCGTGCTGAAGGACGCCGTAAAAGCCAAAACCATTTCGGAAGACGACGAGCGGCGCACGCAGGACGACATCCAGAAGCTGACCGACCGCTACATTTCGGAGGTCGACAAGCTGCTCGCGCAGAAAGAACAAGACCTGATGGCGGTCTGAGCCCGAACCCGAATCGTGTCCTCGCGCTCCAGCAAGCCGGTCGATGGCGGCAACCTGCCGGTTCCGCAACACATCGCCATCATCATGGACGGCAATGGCCGGTGGGCGCGCCGCCGCTTCATGCCGCGGGTGGCCGGGCACCGCAAGGGCGTCGAAGCCGTGCGCTCGGTGGTGTCGCGTTGCGCCGAGCGCGGCGTGGGTTACCTCACGCTGTTTGCCTTCAGCTCGGAAAACTGGCGTCGCCCGCCGGAAGAGGTGAGCTTCCTGATGCAGCTGTTCATGCGCGCACTGGAAGAGGAGGTCGTCCGCCTGCACGAGAACTCGATTCGGCTGCGCGTCATCGGTGACCTGTCGCGCTTCGAACCCAAGCTGATCGACATGATCCGCAGCGCCGAAGCGCTGACCGCCGGCAATACCGGGCTCAACCTCACGGTTGCTGCAAATTACGGCGGCCGCTGGGACATTCTGCAGGCGACCGAACGCATGTTGAAGGCGGATCCTGCGCGGCGGGAAGGTTTCGTCGAAAGCGATCTGACCCCGCATCTGGCGATGGCCTATGCGCCGGAACCCGACCTGTTCATCCGCACCGGCGGCGAACAGCGCATCAGCAACTTCCTGCTCTGGCAACTGGCTTATACCGAGCTGTATTTCACCGACAAGCTGTGGCCCGAATTCAACGGGTCGGCGATCGATGAAGCGATCGCGTCCTTCCAGCAGCGCGAACGCCGTTTCGGACGCACCAGCGAACAGGTGCAGGCTGCCACCGCAGCCGCGCTCGGCGCGGTCGGCCGGCATGCTTAAGCAGCGGGTACTGACCGCCATCGCATTGCTGGCAGGTCTGTACGCTGCACTGACCCTGCTCGATCTGACCGCCTGGGGCTGGCTGGTGGCGGTCATCCTCGGTCTCGCCGGCTGGGAGTGGGGACGTCTGAGCGGTCTTGCCCCCGGCGGCGCCATCGGTTCCGGCGTGATCACCTTCCTGCTCGTTGCCGCCGCCGCGGCGTTCGCCTTCGGCCCGACCGGCGTGCTGCCGGATGCCATGCGTCCGCTCTCCGCCCTGCACGCGCTCGCCATCGCATTCTGGCTGGTGGTCGTCCCGGCGTGGATGTGGCGCGGCGGGCGCCCGTCGGGCTTCTGGATGGCGCTGACCGGTTTGGTCGTGTTGCTGCCGCCTGCGCTGGCGCTGATACAGCTGCGTGCACAGGGTCTCGTGCCGCTGCTGTTGCTGATGGCCGTGGTGTGGATCGCCGACATCGCCGCCTATTTCACCGGGCGGGCGTTCGGCCGGCACAAGCTTGCGCCGGCGATCAGTCCGGGCAAGACCTGGGAAGGCGCGTTCGGCGCGGTGATCGCCGTGCAATGCTACGGTCTGGCGATAAAGCCGCTACTGTTCACCGAAGCCGACATGCCCGCCTGGCTGGTCTGGTCGGTGATACTGCTGCTGCTGACCGCGGTCAGCATCGTCGGCGACCTGTTCGAGTCGATGATGAAGCGCCAGGCCGGCATCAAGGACAGCAGTCAGCTACTGCCCGGTCATGGCGGCGTACTCGATCGTGTCGACAGCCTGACCGCAACGCTGCCGCTGATCGGATTTGCCCTGCTCAACCTACTTCCCGGAGCGCAGACGTGATGCGCAGACTGACCATACTCGGCGCCACCGGATCGATCGGCGTCAGCACGCTGGATGTCGTGGCGCGCCACCCCGATCGTTTCGAGGTGGTGGCGCTGTCGGGTCACCGCCAGATCGACAAGCTGGCCGAACAATGCCTGGCCTTTGCACCGAAAGTCGCCGTGGTCGCGGACGCCGATGCCGCCGGTAGCTTGCGCGACATGCTTGCCGGGCGGGTGCCGACCGAGGTGATGCATGGCAGCGATGCGCTCGAAATGATCGCCGCGCTGCCCGAGGTCGATACCGTCATGGCGGCCATCGTCGGTGCCGCCGGTCTGCGTCCGACGCTGGCCGCCGCGCGCTCGGGCAAGCGCATCCTGCTGGCCAACAAGGAAAGCCTGGTCATGTGCGGTGCGGTGTTCATGCACGAGGTGGCCTCGAACGGCGCCACGCTGCTGCCGATCGACAGCGAGCACAACGCGGTTTTCCAGTGCATGCCGACGCAGGGCCGGGCCGGTGTGCGCCGCATTCTGCTTACCGCATCGGGCGGCCCGTTCCGCTGCACGCCACTCGATCAGCTCGACCACGTGACGCCGGACCAGGCCTGTGCGCATCCGAACTGGGAAATGGGGCGCAAGATTTCCGTCGATTCGGCGACCATGATGAACAAGGGCCTTGAGGTGATCGAGGCGCACTGGCTGTTCGACACGCCGGCCGAACGCATCGATGTGGTGATCCATCCGCAGAGCATCGTGCATTCGATGGTGGAGTACGTCGACGGCTCGGTGCTGGCGCAGATGGGCAATCCGGACATGCGTACGCCGATTGCGCATGCACTGGCCTGGCCGGAACGCATCGAGTCCGGGGTCGGCGCGCTCGATCTGGCCATGTCGGCCAATCTCGTGTTCGAACGCCCGGATCTGGACCGCTTTCCCTGCCTCCGGCTGGCGTTCGCCGCGCTGGCCGCCGGTCAGGGCACGCCGGCCGTGCTGAATGCGGCCAATGAAGTGGCGGTTGCGGCTTTCCTGGAACGTCGGCTCGGTTTCCGTGCCATAGCAGACGTGATTGCCGAAACACTGGATACGCTGCCCGACATGCCTGCCACCACACTCGACGACGTATTTGCCGCCGACGCCGCTGCCCGCCAGACGGCGCAGCGCGCCATCAGGGCGCGCACTTGAGCCCCTTCTTCTACGCCGGCGCCTTTGTTCTGGCGCTGGGCATCCTCATCACGGTGCACGAGCTGGGTCACTACAGCATCGCCCGGCTGTGCGGCGTCAAGGTGCTGCGCTTTTCGGTCGGCTTTGGTCGGCCGCTGCTGTCGCGTCGCTTCGGGCCGGACCGTACCGAATGGGTGCTGGCGCTGTTTCCGCTCGGCGGTTACGTCAAGATGCTGGACGAACGCGAAGGCGAGGTCGCGGCATCGGAGCTCCCGCGTGCCTTCAACCGACAGAGCGTGGGACGCCGTTTCGCCATCGTGTCGGCCGGGCCGATCGCCAATTTCCTGCTGGCCATCCTGATCTACTGGGGCCTGTTCATCAACGGCATGGAAGAGCTTCGCCCGCTGCTCGCTGCACCGGCGGCCGGCACGCCGGCGGCGGTGGCCGGTGTGACCGAGGGCGAACTGGTGCGCTCGATCAACGGCAAGGATGTCGTGTCCGCCCAGGATCTGCGCTGGAGCGTCGCACAGGCGGCGCTGCACGGCGGCACGCTGGTGATGGAAACGATCAGCGAGCGCAACGAAATCAACAGCCGGCGCATCGACCTGTCGGGCATCGGTTCCGAGGTGGACGCCAGCCTGATGGATCGAGCCGGCCTCACGCTGTTCCGGCCGCGCATCGATCCGGTCGTCGCAACAGTGGCTGACGACAGCGCCGCCGGCAAGGCCGGCATGCGCGCGGGTGACCGCATCGTGGCGATCGACGGCAAGCCGGTCGATGACTGGGCGTCCATGGTCGGCATCGTCCGCGAACTGGGCGGCCGCCTGGTGGAGATCCAGGTGCTGCGCGAGGGCGTCGCAGTGGATCTGAAGGCCGACGTGGTCGCGGTGGAGGAGGGCGGCCAGCGTTTCGGCCGACTTGGCGTGACGCCCGAAACACCGGAAGGACTGCGCGAGCGGCTGTTCGTCACGGCGCAGCACGGCGTGATCGAATCGTTCGGCCTTGCGGTCACGCAGACCTGGGATACGGCGCTGTTCAGCCTCAAGGCGTTCGGCCGCATGATCACCGGCGATCTGTCGTGGAAAAACCTCAGCGGACCGGTGACGATTGCCGACTATGCAGGCCAGTCTGCCGCCATGGGCGCGCTGCATTACATCAAGTTCATCGCCCTCATCAGCATCAGTCTGGGCGTGCTGAACCTGCTGCCCGTGCCGCTGCTGGACGGTGGGCACTTGATGTACTATACGGTCGAATTTATCAAGGGCGGCCCGGTGTCTGAAAGAGTCATGGAAATCGGCCAGCAGATCGGTCTGGCCTTGCTGCTGATGCTCATGGCGTTCGCCTTCTACAACGATATCAATCGGCTTTTCGGTTGACTGCCCGCTGAAATTCCCCATGCGCAAGTTTTTGCTTCCCGCCCTGCTCGCGGGATTGTTGTCAGCCCATGCGTTCGCCTTCGAACCCTTCGTGGTGCGGGACATCCGGGTCGAAGGCATCCAGCGCACCGAAGCGGGTACGGTATTCAGCTACCTGCCGGTGAAGGTCGGCGAGACATTCACCGAAGACAAGGCGGCAGAGGCCATCAAGGCACTGTTCGCGACCGGCTTCTTCAAGGACGTGCGGGTCGAGGTCGAAGGTGATGTGCTGGTCGTGGTCGTGGACGAACGGCCGGCCATTGCGTCGCTCGAATTCGTCGGCATGAAGGAATTCGACAAGGACACGATCAAGAAGGCGATGCGGGACTTCGGTCTCGCCGAATCGCGCATTCTCGACCGCAGCGTGCTCGAGCGGTCCGAGCAGGAAATGAAGCGGCAGTACCTGACGCGCGGGCTGTACTCGGTCGACGTCAAGACGACGACGACGCCGCTGGAACGCAACCGCGTCGCGGTCACCTTCGAAATCAACGAGGGGGCTGCCGCCAAGATCAAGCAGATCAACATCGTCGGTGCGAAGTCCTTCAAGGAGAAGGATCTGCTGAAGCTGCTGAGCCAGAGCACCGGCGACTGGCTGAGCTGGTACAACAAGAACAACCAGTATTCACGGCAGAAGTTGAGCGCCGACGTCGAAACGCTGCGCAGCCACTACCTCGACCGTGGCTATCTCGAGTTCAACGTCGACTCGACGCAGGTGTCGATCACGCCGGACAAGCAGGACATCTACATCACGATTTCGATCACCGAAGGCGAAAAGTACACCGTCGGCGGTGTCAAGCTTTCGGGCGAGTTGCTGATTCCCGAAGAGGAATTGCGCGGCCTGGTCAAGCTGAATGCCGGCGAGGATTTCTCGCGCAAGAAGCTGACCGAAACGACCAAGGCGATCAGCGATCGCCTGGGCAATGACGGCTACGCCTTCGCCAACGTCAATGCCGTACCGGAACCGGATCGCGAAAAGCGCACCGTGTCTTTCAACGTATTTGTCGATCCGGGCCGCCGGGTCTATGTGCGACGGATCAACGTTGCCGGCAACACCAAGACGCGCGACGAGGCGGTGCGGCGGGAATTCCGCCAGATGGAAGGCGCGTGGTACGACGGCGAGCGGATCAACCGGTCGAAATCGCGGGTTGACCGTCTGGGCTACTTCGACGGTGTCACCGTCGAAACGCCTGCGGTTCCGGGAACCACCGATCAGGTCGACGTCAATCTGACGGTGAAGGAAAAGCCGACCGGCAATCTGGCGTTCGGCGCCGGCTTCTCCAGTTCGGAAAACCTGATCCTGTCCACTTCGGTGTCGCAGCAGAACCTGTTCGGCAGCGGCAAATCGCTGTCGCTGGGCCTGAACAGCGGCAGCATCAACAAGACCTATTCGCTGTCCTTCACGGATCCGTATTACACGCCGGACGGCATATCGCGCGGCTTCGACGTGTATCTGCGCAACGTCGATCCGTCGCGTCTGCGCATCGGCAACTACCGCACGTCATCGGTCGGCGCCGGCCTGCGCTGGGGGTTTCCGATCCGCGAAGACGACCGGATCAATTTCGGCCTCGCAGTCGATCAGACCAGTATCGACACCTTCAGCAACAGCCCGCAGCGCTACCTGAACTTCGTCAACGAGTTCGGCGATTCGAACACCTCGCTGGTGGGCACGATAGGCTGGGCGCGCGATACGCGCGACAGCGTGATCTACCCGACCAAGGGGTCGACGCAGCGGGTAAACGTCGAAGTGTCGCTGCCGCCCGGATCGCTGCGCTACTACAAGGCGTCCTACCAGCATCAGCGCTACTTTCCGCTGTTCTGGGATTTCGTCCTGATGCTCAACGGTGATGTGGGCTACGGCGATGGATACAGCGACAAGCCGCTGCCTTTCTACAAGAACTACTTCGCGGGCGGCATCGGCTCGGTGCGCGGTTTCCAGACCTCGTCACTCGGCGAACGGGATCGCGACGCCGCCGGCAACATCCTGTTCAATACGGTGGGCGGCAATCGACGCATCGTCGGCAACGCCGAACTTCTGTTCCCGTTGCCCGGCTCGCAGGACAAGACGCTGCGGCTGGGTACATTCATCGATGCAGGGCAGGTCTGGGCGTCCGGCGACTCGCTGAGCCTGGGCGATTTGCGCTATAGTGCGGGCCTTTCCGTGGCATGGAGTTCGCCCATGGGGCCGTTGAAGTTCAGCATTGCGCAACCTCTCAACAAGGAACCCACGGATCGCCTTCAGCGCTTCCAGTTCCAGCTCGGCAGTACTTTCTGAACCTCGACTACCACGAATGAACAGGTCAAGCACTTTCTCACGTTTCGCCTTTATCGCATTGATTTCACTGGCGATGATGGGTTTGACGCGGACCGCGCATTCCGAAACGGATGTGAAGATCGGCTTCGTGGATACGGAACGCATCCTGCGCGAAGCAGCGCCGGCCGTCCGTTCGCAGAAGAAGCTGGAAAAGGAATTCGAGAAGCGCAGCCAGGAACTTGAAAAGCTGGCGAAGCAGCTGCAGTCGATGCAGCAGACCATGGAAAAGAATGCGGTCACCTTGTCCGAGAGCGACAAGCGCGCGAAGGAACGCGAATTCAACGATCTCACCCGCGACATGCAGCGGCGCGAGCGCGAATACCGTGAAGACCTGAATCAGCGGCGCAACGAAGAACTGGCCAGCGTTCTGGATCGCGCAAACAAGGCCATCAAGGTCATTGCAGAAGCCGAAAAGTACGACATCATCTTTCAGGAAGTGGTGTATCGCAGTCAGCGTATCGACATCACCGAAAAGGTGTTGAAGGCGCTTGCAGATCCCCCTCCGGGCAAGTAACGGCCCATGCCAGCCCGACTTGGCGCCCTGGTCGAGCAACTTGGCGGCACGCTGCACGGTGACCCCGAGCTGTTGATCGAACAGGTCGCATCACTCGACACCGCGGGACCGCGGCAGATTGCCTTCATGGCCGGTGCGAAGTATCGCAGCGCGCTGGATTCGAGCCGCGGCGGTGCCTTCATCGTATCGCCGACCGATGGCGAAAGCCTCGATCGACCCCACATCCGTGTTCGCAATCCGGCGCTGTATTTTGCTCGCGTCGCGCAACTGCTGAACCCGGAACCCCCCGTGTGCGCAGGCATCCACCCCGATGCATCGGTCGACGTCACCGCGCACGTCGATGACAGCGCCGAGGTCGCCGCCGGGGCGGTGGTCGGAGCAGGCGCATTCATCGGTCCGGGCGTGTCCATCGGCGCAGGATCGGTGGTCGGCGAGTCCTGTTCGATCGGGGCCGGTACCCGGCTGCACGCGCGCGTCACGCTTTATCCGCGCACGGTCATCGGTCAGCGCTGCATCCTGCATTCCGGCGCGGTCATCGGCGCCGACGGTTTCGGGTTCGCGCGCGAGACCGACGCGAGCTGGGTCAAGATTCCGCAGATCGGGCGGGTGCTCATCGGCAATGATGTGGAAGTCGGCGCCAATACGACCATCGATCGCGGTGCGCTGGACGACACGGTGATCGGCGACGGCGTGAAGCTCGACAACCTGATCCAGATTGCACACAACGTACACATCGGCGAGCACACGGCGATGGCGGCCTGTTCCGGCGTGGCCGGCAGCACGCACATCGGCAAGCGCTGCATGATAGGCGGCTCGTCGAACATCATGGGTCACATCGACATCGTCGACGACGTGGTGGTGTCGGCGGTCAGCTTCGCCAGCAAGTCCATCGGCAAGCCGGGCGTCTACACCGGTTCGTTGCCGTCGATGGAACATGCCGAGTGGTCGCGCAACTTCGTACGCATCCGCCAGCTCGACGCCATGGCCGACCGGCTGCGTGCGCTCGAGCGCCAGATCGAATCACTGCAAAGCAGCAAGGAAGACTGACTTGAAATCCATGGACATCCACGCGGTGCTGAAGTCGCTGCCGCACCGTTTCCCGTTCCTGCTGGTGGATCGGGTGCTCGCCGTCGAAGCGAACAAGTACATCCACGCGCTGAAGAACGTCACCATCAACGAGCCGTTCTTCCCGGGGCACTTTCCGAACCATCCGGTCATGCCGGGTGTGCTGATCATCGAAGCGCTGGCCCAGGCTGCTGCCATCCTGTCTTTCGAAACGCTGGGCACGACGCCGGATGCCGACTCGGTCTATTACCTGTGCGGCGTCGACAACACGCGCTTCAAGAAGCCGGTCATGGCGGGCGACCAGCTCATCCTCGAAGTCGACCTGATCCGTCACTCGCGCGGCATCTGGAAGTACAACGCCCGCGCCAAGGTGGACGGCCAGGTCGTGACCGAATGCGAACTGCTCTGTGCGGTGCGGCCCAGCTGATGGCTGTCACCGTACACCCGACCGCCATCGTCGATCCCGCAGCGCAGCTCGCTGACGGCGTCGACATCGGCGCCTACAGTGTGATCGGCCCGCATGTCGAAATCGGCGCGGGCACGCGGGTGCATCCGCATGTCGTGATTGCCGGCCATACCAGGATCGGGCGCGACAACCGGATTCATCCGTTCTGCTCGATCGGTGGCGATCCGCAGGACAAGAAGTACGCCGGCGAGCCGACGCGCCTCGAGATCGGCGACCGCAACACCCTGCGCGAGTATGTGACGATGAATTGCGGCACCACGCAGGATGTCGGCGTCACTCGGGTCGGCAACGACAACTGGATCATGGCCTATGTGCATGTGGCGCACGACTGTCAGGTCGGCAGCCATACGATCATGGCCAACAACACCGCGCTCGCCGGTCACGTGCATGTGGGCGACTGGGTCATTCTCGGCGGCTTCACCGGCGTGCACCAGTTCGTGCGCGTGGGTGCACACAGCTTCTGCGGTGTGCATTCCAGCGTGCTGCAGGACGTGCCGCCCTTCGTGCTGGCCAACGGTGTGCCGGCGACGCCGCATGGCATCAACAGCGAAGGCCTGCGCCGCCGCGGCTACAGCAGTGACGCCATCTCGGCAATCAAGCGCGCCTACAAGACGCTTTACCGCGAGGGACTGAGCCTGGACGACGCCAAGGCGGCCATCGCCGAGGCGGCGAAAGTGACTCCCGAAGTCGCCTTGCTGTCCGACTTCCTCGCTTCGGGCGGTCGCGGCATCATCCGATAATGTCCGGCCGCATCACGGTGGCCATGGTCGCTGGAGAGGCATCCGGTGACCAGCTGGCTGCGCACCTGATCAAGGCGCTGCGCGACGTCCGGCCGGATATCGATTTCGTCGGCATCGGCGGCCCGCGCATGAGTTCAGCCGGCTTCGACGCCTGGTGGCCTGCCGAAAAGCTGTCGGTGCGCGGCTATTTCGAAGTGCTGCGGCACTATCGCGAACTGTCGGGCATCCGCCGCGCGCTGCTCGCCCGCCTTCTCCAGACGCGGCCGGCCGCCTTCATCGGTGTCGATGCACCGGATTTCAACCTGTGGCTGGAGCGCCGCCTGCGCGATGCCGGGGTGCCGGCGATCCATTACGTCAGCCCGTCGATCTGGGCCTGGCGAGGCGGACGCATCAAGGGCATCGCGCGCAGCGTGTCGCGCATGCTGTGCCTGTTCCCGTTCGAGCCGGCGCTTTACGAAAAGGAGGGCGTGCCGGTGAGTTATGTCGGCCACCCCTTCGCCGACGAGATATCTCCGCTGCCACAGCGTTTCGACGCCCGCGAACGGCTTGCGCTGCCGCAGGATGCCCGCATCGTCGCGTTGCTGCCGGGCAGCCGGCAGTCGGAGTTGCGCTATCACGCGACGGTCTGGATCGAGACTGCAAGGCTGCTGCACGAGCGCCATCCGGAACTGCGCTTCCTTGTGCCGCTGGCCACACGCGAGACGCGTGCCCTGTTCGAACAGGCGCTGTGGACCTGCAAGGCCAGGGAGCTGCCGATCACCATCCTGTTCGGTCACGCGCGCGACGCGCTGATGGCCTGCGACGCCGCACTGGTGGCCAGCGGCACCGCGACGCTCGAGGCGGCGCTTTGTCGCGCGCCGCACGTGATGGCCTACCGCATGCACGCACTCAGCTGGCAGATCATGAAGCGCATGGCCTACCAGCCCTGGGGCAGCCTGCCCAACATCATGGCTGGGCGCTTCGTCGTGCCAGAACGTTTGCAGGACGCCGCCACGCCACGCGAACTGGCGGATGCGCTCGACAGCCTGCTGGACGACGAGGCGGCGCGCGACGCGCAGATTGCAGAGTTCGAACGCATCCATGCGGTGCTGAGGCAGGGTACGGCGGCGCGCGCAGCGGCGGCCATCCTGCCGCATCTGCCAGCGGCCGCGCCGTGACGGGCATCGACGGGTGGAAGGCTGCCGGCGTCGATGAAGCGGGTCGGGGACCGTTGTGCGGGCCGGTCTATGCAGCGGCGGTCATCCTCGACCCGACGCGGCCGATCGATGGACTGAACGACTCCAAGAAGCTGTCCGAAAAGAAGCGCGAGGCGCTTGCACCACTGATCCGCGAGCGCGCGCTGGCCTGGGCAGTGGGCGTGGCGACGGTCGAGGAAATCGACCGCCTGAACATCCTGCACGCCTCGATGCTGGCCATGCGGCGAGCCGTCGAAGGGCTGGGCGTGCCGCCGGACGAAGTGCTGATCGACGGCAATCGTGTGCCATCCGGACTGGTCGTGCCGGCGCGCGCCATCGTCGGGGGTGACGCCAGCGAGCCGGCGATTTCCGCCGCATCCATCCTCGCCAAGACCGGCCGCGATCACGAAATGATGGCGCTCGCGCTGCTCTACCCGCAATACGGCATCGCGCGCCACAAGGGCTATCCCACACCCGAACATCTGGCCGCGCTGCGCGAGCACGGGCCGTCGCCCATCCACCGTCGCAGCTTCGCGCCGGTGGCGCAAAGCGCGCTGGACTTCGGTTTGCCGGGCTGACCGAACGTTCGGTCTGAATGCCTCGTTGCGGATCGGGCACGACCGGCGCGCGCGGCCGGGACACGCTTGCCGGTGATGCGCTGCTGTGCGCGGGCCAAGTGACCCTCGTCGGCGCGCTCATCGCCCGGCGTCGGCGGATGCCGCTCGTCCGGGCAGGGAAACGCCACTGACTTCGTTCTGCGATCAGCGTGCTGCCGGGCCGCTCAGTCCGGCCGGGTCAGGTGCACGGCCAGCCAGACCGAGGCGACGTCGGCATCGGTCTGGTCCACACGGTGGCGGCGGTGCGCCAGGATGAAGATCCAGTCGCCCGGCCGCAGTATCCGTGGCGCGTCCTCGTCGGCAAAACGCAGTGTCGCGGCGCCACTCAGCAAGGCCACCCACTCATCGTCCGGCTGGTCGTACCAGAATCCGGGCGGGCTGCTCTGGCCGGTCGATACGATGCGCTCGATGCGCACGCCGGGCCGGCCACACAGCGTGTCGATGCGCTCCGCTTGCTGCGTGCCTGCAGGCAGGCGGTCGAACAGATTGCCGTTCATGGCAGGCTGCCTTCCAGCAGTTCGGTGTCGGCATGCGCGTACGCCGGACTGCAGCAGCACAGGATGACCAGCGCCCCGGCGCCGGTGGCTTCGATGCAATGCGGTGTGCCGGGCGCAATGAGTACGGTGTCGCCTGCCGCCACGTCGAAACGCGCGTCGCCCAGCGTCATGCAGCCCTGGCCAGCGGTCACGTGATACAGCTCTTCAGTCACGCCGTGTCGATGCAGCAGGGTGCGCGCACCGGCGGGGATGGTCGCTTCCGCGAGGCTTTGTGCGCGCCCGCCGTGCAGCGAAGGGTGCATCAGTTCGCGGATCTGCGAGCCGTCCTTGGTGATGTAGGCGTGAATGTCGGAGCGGGCGGTTTTCATCGGATCGTCATCGGTGTCGGGTGCGGTCACGCATCAGCGTGCAGTGTGCCTGCAGGCGGAGCAGGTGGGTACGACCGCGGCGGCACGACCGGCTTCGACCCGACGCAGCGTCTGCCTGACGCCGGCTTCTTGCTCGATTTGATAATTCAAGTATTATTGAATTATGGAAGAACAGGATGTCATCCGCTCGCTGTCGGCGCTTGCGCAGGAAATCCGCCTGCGCGTCTTTCGCGCCCTCGTCGTCGCCGGTCCCGACGGCATGACGCCCGGTGCGCTGGGCGACGCACTGGGTGTCGCGCCGACCACGCTGTCCTTCCACCTGAAGGAATTGAGCCGCGCGGGTCTGATCGTGCCGACGCGCGATGGCCGGCATCTGATCTACCGCGCCGACTATGCGCAGATGAACGCGCTGCTTGGCTATCTGACCGAAAACTGCTGCCGTGGCGCGTCCTGTGCCGAACCGGCAGCGCCTGTCTGCAAAACCTGTTGAACGGAGTCCGCCATGAAGCGCTTTCACGTCCATCTGCACGTCGACAATCTCGATCGCAGCATCGCTTTCTATAACCAGCTCTTTTCCGCGCAACCCGCTCGCCACGAAGCGGACTACGCGAAATGGATGCTGGAAGATCCGCCGGTCAACTTCGCGATTTCCACCCGCGGCAGCCAACCCGGGATCGACCATCTCGGCATCCAGACCGACGACCCGACCGAACTCGCAGCGATGAAGGCGAGCGCCGAGGCAGCCGACATGTCGCTGCTGGACGAAGGGGCCACCAGCTGCTGCTACGCGCGCAGCGAAAAACACTGGATCACCGATCCGCAGGGCATTGCGTGGGAACACTTCCATACGCTGGGTGACATTCCGGTGTTCAACGAAGCACCGGCTGTGGTGGCCGCTGAAGCGGCGGCGGCCTGCTGTGCGCCCAAGGCGCCCGTCACGCGCGGCAAGCCGCTGACCATCGGCGTCAAATCATCCGGTTCGGGCTGTTGCTGACATGGGTGCGCCATTGAACGTGCTGTTTCTATGCACCCACAATTCGGCGCGCAGCATACTGGCCGAATGCCTGCTGAATCATCTGGGTACGGGACGTTTCCGCGCGTTTTCGGCCGGCAGCCAGCCGTCAGGACGGGTGAATCCGTTTGCGCTCCAGGCGCTGACCGAAGCGGGCGTGGATACGACCGGTGTGCGCAGCAAGAGTTGGGACAGCTTCGCCGAATCCGGTGCGCCGCAGATGGACCTCATCATCACGGTGTGCGACAGCGCAGCCGGCGAGCCGTGCCCGGTCTGGCCGGGCCATCCGGCAACTGCCCACTGGGGCTATGCCGACCCGTCCTCCGCAACCGGTCCGGACGCAGCAAGACTGATGGCCTTCCGCGACACGATGGCACTGATCCGTCGTCGGCTCGAAATACTGGTCGCGCTCCCGGCCGAACGCCTGGATGCGCTTCGCCTTGAACACACCGCGCGCAGTCTGGCCGATCGCTGAGGCCATCCAATGGGACTGTTCGAACGTTGGCTGAGCGTCTGGGTGGCGGCGTGCATCGCGGCGGGCGTGGGCCTCGGTCTGCTGGCGCCCCGTGCATTCGAGGCGGTTGCGGCGCTGGAATTCGCCCACGTGAATCTGGTGGTCGCGGTGCTCATCTGGGTGATGATCTACCCGATGATGATCCAGATCGACTTCGCGGCGGTGCGCGACGTCGGGCGCCGGCCGCAGGGTCTGGTGCTCACGCTGGTCATCAACTGGCTGGTCAAGCCCTTCACGATGGCGGCGCTCGGCGTGCTGTTCTTCCGCTATCTGTATGCGCCCTGGGTCGATCCGCAATCGGCCACCGAATACATCGCCGGCATGATCCTGCTCGGCGTCGCGCCCTGTACGGCAATGGTGTTCGTATGGAGCCAGCTGACGAAAGGGGACCCCGCCTACACGCTGGTGCAGGTATCGGTGAATGATCTGGTCATGGTGGTCGCGTTCGCGCCCATTGCGGCCTTCCTGCTCGGTGTGACCGATGTGGCGGTGCCCTGGGAAACGCTGCTGCTGTCGACGCTGCTGTATGTGGTGCTGCCGCTGGTCGCCGGCGTGCTGACGCGGCGCGTGCTGCGCGACGGCGCTGCGCTGGCGCGTTTCGTGGTGCGACTGAAACCGGCGTCAATCGTCGGTCTGCTGGCCACGGTCGTGCTTCTTTTCGGTTTCCAGGCGGAGACGATCTGGGCACAACCGCTGGTGATCGGTCTGATCGCGATTCCGCTGATCATCCAGACCTACGGCATCTTCGCCATTGCCTTCATTGCAGCGCGTCGCATGAATTTATCGTATGGCGTGGCGGCGCCTGCCTGCCTGATCGGCACCTCGAATTTCTTCGAACTGGCGGTTGCAGTGGCGATTTCGCTGTTCGGCCTGCACTCCGGCGCTGCACTGGCCACGGTGGTGGGCGTGCTGGTCGAAGTTCCGGTCATGCTGTCGCTGGTGGCGTTCACCAACCGGAACAGACACTGCTTCCCGAGTTGAATCGTCACCTTGAACGGAACCCGATTTTCGCGGGGAGGTCTTGATTCGTGTCGGGCGTGCCCCCACGTGCGACGGTGGCGATGTGCGGATGAAGCTTTACTGCACGCGTTGATATATTGGGTACAATCGAATCGTGGACGCGATCCGCAGTTCGGCCGGCATGTCATCCGTGGTGTCTGCAGGTGCTGATCCTGCCGGTGTGTGACGAGTGGAAAATTTTTTAGATTGAGTCTAAAATCCAGCCCGCTCGGTTAGAAAATAAGATGTTTTCCTCCACCCACGAAGAAAGAAAGGAATACAGATGTCCCTCGTCGGAACAACCGTTAAACCCTTCAAGGCAACCACTTACCACAACGGCAAGTTTGTAGACATCACCGAAGCTGACCTGAAGGGCAAGTGGTCGGCATTCGTGTTCTACCCGGCCGACTTCACATTCGTGTGCCCGACCGAACTGGGCGACCTGGCCGACATGTACGGCGAGTTCCAGAAGATCGGCTGCGAAATCTATTCGATTTCCACCGATACGCACTTTGTGCACAAGGGCTGGGCCGATGCGTCCGACACCATCCGCAAGATCAAGTACCCGATGATCGGTGACCCGACCGGTGCGATCACCCGCAACTTCGACGTGATGATCGAAGAAGCCGGTCTGGCGCTGCGCGGCACGTTCGTGATCGACCCGGAAGGCAAGATCCGCATGGCCGAAATCGTCGAACTCGGCATCGGTCGTGACGCCAAGGAACTGCTGCGCAAGGTGCAGGCTGCCCAGTACGTGACGTCGCATCCGGGCGAAGTCTGCCCCGCCAAGTGGACGCCGGGCGCGCAGTCGATGGTCCCGTCGCTTGACCTGGTCGGCAAGATCTAAAGCTTCACCGTTGTACGCGCCCGGGCCCAGGAGTTTCATTCGCCTGGCCCGGGCGTTTCATTTTGTCAGTCCGAAAACAGGAAGCTGAACAGACCATGCTCGATGCCACCCTCAAGGGCCAGTTGCAGGCCTACCTCACGAAGCTTGTCCACCCGATAGAGCTGGTGGCGTCGCTGGACGACAGCGATGCTTCGCGCGAACTGCAATCACTGCTGGCGGAAATCGCCGAACTGTCGAACCTGATCACGCTGGTCGAGAAGCGCGACGACGACGAGCGCAAGCCCTCGTTCTCGATCAACCGCAAGGGTGGCGACATGAAGCTGCGCTTCGCCGCCATTCCGCTCGGCCATGAATTCACCTCGCTGGTGCTGGCGCTGCTGCAGGCGGGCGGGCATCCGCCGAAGGTTGAACAGGAAGTGATCGACCAGATCAAGGCGCTCGACGCCGACTTCCACTTCGAAGTCTTCATGAGCCTGTCCTGCCACAACTGCCCGGATGTCGTTCAGGCGCTCAACCTGATGGCAGTGCTGAACCCGCGCGTCAGCGCGGTCACGATCGACGGCGCGCTGTTCCAGAAGGAAGTCGAAGAGCGCCAGATCATGGCGGTGCCGATGATCTTCCTGAACGGTCAGCACTTCGGTCAGGGCCGCATGACGATCGAGGAAATCCTTCCGAAGCTGGATACCAAGGTCGCCGAGCGCGAAGCCGAAAAGGTGTCGGCGCGCGCACCGTTCGACGTGCTGGTCGTCGGTGGCGGGCCAGCCGGCACGGCGGCGGCGATCTACGCCGCGCGCAAGGGCATCCGCACCGGGCTGGTCGCCGAGCGCTTCGGCGGTCAGGTGATGGATACACTGGGCATCGAGAACTTCATTTCGGTGAAGGAAACCGAAGGGCCCAAGCTGGTCGCCGCGCTGGAAGAGCACGTGAAGGCCTACGACATCGACGTGATGAACCTGCAGCGGGTCGACAAGCTCGTGCCGGCAGCGGACGCCGGCGACGGCTACATCCATCTGACGCTGGCCAGCGGTGCCACGCTGAAGAGCCGCTCGGTCATCCTGTCGACCGGTGCGCGCTGGCGCGAAATCAACGTGCCGGGCGAGCGCGAATACCGCAACCACGGCGTGGCCTACTGCCCGCATTGCGACGGTCCGCTGTTCAAGGGCAAGAATGTGGCCGTGATCGGCGGCGGCAATTCCGGCGTCGAGGCGGCGATCGATCTGGCCGGCGTGGTCGGTCACGTGACGCTGATTGAATTCGACAAGCAGCTGCGCGCCGACGCCGTGCTGCAGCGCAAGCTGCACAGCCTGCCGAACGTCAAGGTCATCACGCATGCGCAGACGAAGGACATCGTCGGTGACGGCAAGAAGGTCAATGGCCTGAACTACATCGATCGTACGAGCGGCGAGTTGAACCATGTCGATCTGGAAGGCGTATTCATCCAGATCGGTCTGGTGCCGAACACCGAATGGTTGAAGGGTTCGTCCATGACGCTGACCAGGTACGGTGAGATCGACATCGATGCCCGCTGCGAAACGTCGATTCCGGGCGTGTTCGCGGCCGGTGACGTGACCACCGTGCCGTACAAGCAGATCATCATCGCCATGGGTGAAGGATCGAAGGCCGCCATCAGCGCATTCGATTACCTGATCCGGCACTCGGCGCCGGAAGCGGCTGCTGCGGCCTGACGCCGCGGGCGACATGGACCGGCGGCGGTAAGATACCGCCTGTCCGTCCGCGGCATTGCGCCGCGGCGGACGGTTACCGGAATCCTCTGCCATGTCGCCCACACCCCTGTTGCTGTTCTTCCACATCGCGGCCGTCTCGATCTGGGTCGGCGGCATGTTCTTCGCCTATGTCTGCCTGCGCCCGGTCGCGGCGGTCCAGCTTGAGCCGCCGGCCAGGCTGCGTCTGTGGCGCGCGGTGTTCGGCCGCTTCTTCCCGTGGGTATGGGCGGCCGTCGCACTCATCCTTGGCAGTGGTCTGACCATGATGCTGGCGGTTGGCATGAAGGATGCGCCGCTGCACTGGCATCTGATGCTGGCCGCGGGTCTGGTCATGATGGCCGTATTCATGCACGTCTTCTTCGCGCCGTACCGGCGGCTTCTGCGTGCGGTCGACGCATCCGACTGGCCGGCCGGCGGCGCCGCGCTGGCGCAGATCCGCAAGCTGGTCGGCTTCAACACCGTGCTCGGTTTCGTCACCATCGCGACGGCGACGCTGGGACGCTGGCTGGTTGCCGGATGAAGCACATCCAGTCACGCGACAACGCGCAGTTCAAGCAGCTGCGAAAGCTCGCCACGTCGTCGAAGGAGCGGCGTGACACCTCGAGCACGCTGATCGACGGCCTGCACCTGTTCCGCAGTGCGCTGGACGCCGGGCACCGCCCGTCGCTCGCCATCGTTGCCGAACGCGCCCTGCATCATCC
This sequence comes from Methyloversatilis sp., assembly GCA_016791045.1. Lineage (GTDB taxonomy): Bacteria > Pseudomonadota > Gammaproteobacteria > Burkholderiales > Rhodocyclaceae > Methyloversatilis. The sequence continues at coordinate 47,512 of JAEUNO010000036.1, forward strand.
CGATGTGTCCGCGCTGCTGGCGGAGCATGGCGACGCAGTGCTGTTGCTGGCCGACGGCCTGTTCGACGAACTGAGTCCGACCGACACGCCGACCGGTCTGCTCGGCCTGATCGATATTCCCGGCGCAGCGTCCGGACCGGTGCGCGGTGACTGTCTGGTGCTCGACGCGGTGCAGGACAGCGGCAACCTCGGCACGCTGCTGCGCGCGGCCTGGGCGACCGGTGTCGCCGACGTGCTGCTGACCACCGGTTGCGCCCAGGCCTGGAGTCCGAAAGTGCTGCGCGCCGGCCAGGGCGCCCATTTCAGCCTGCGCATCCGGGAGCACTGCGACGTGGCCGGGCTACTGCAAGGCTTCGCAGGCAAGATCGTCGCGACGCGGCTGGATGCGCAGACCTCGCCCTATGCCCTGGACCTGCGCGGACCGGTCGCCTGGCTGTTCGGCAATGAGGGCGCAGGGCTGTCGCCGGCGATCAGCGCGCTGGCCAGTGATGCGATACGGATTCCGATGCCCGGCGCAGCCGAGTCGCTGAACGTGGCCATGGCGGCAACGGTCTGCCTGTTCGAACAGGTGCGTCAGCGCCAGATGAGCTGACCGCACACTGTCAGCTCATCGTCCGCTCATTGCCCGAAGTCGCCGGCTGCGTCTGGTCGCGCCGCCCACGGCACCAGTCCGGCGGCCGTCGCCAGACGCACCAGTTCGACATCGCTGCGCACGTCGAGCTTCTGGCGGATTTCGCTCATGCGGTTCGATATCGTCTTAGGGCTGAGCTTGAGTGCGTCGGCGATCTCGTCGACCGACATGCCGGCCAGCAGCAGGCGGCAGATCTCGAATTCGCGTGGAGTCAGCACGTCAAGCCGCTTTTCGTCCGGCATGACATTGTCCAGCGCCAGCTGCTCGGCCACGCGCGGGCTGAGCGTGCGTCGCCCCTGCGCCGCGGCGAGCACGGCCTGCACCAGCGCTTCGGGTTCGGTGTCCTTGGTCAGGAAGCCGATCGCGCCGGCTTCCAGTGCCTGGCGCGCAAACGCAGGCTGCGCATGCATCGAGAACATCAGCACGCGGGCGCGGTTGTCCAGCGCCAGCATGCGGCGCGTCGCTTCGATGCCGCTGGCACCGGGCAGCGAAATGTCCATCACCACCACGTCCGGCTTGAGCATGCGGAACAGCTGATAGGCCTCGTCCGAGGTACCGGCTTCGCCGACCACCTCCATGGCGCGGTTGTGTTCGAGAAAGCGACGGTAGCCGGCGCGCACGACGGCATGGTCGTCGACGAGCAGAACGCGGATCGGGCTGTGAAGACTCATGTTTTTTCCTGTAGCGAAGTTTTCAGCGGCAACCAGGCATCGACCTGCCAGCCACCTTCGGGGCGCGGGCCGGCGCGGCAGTCACCGCCCAGCGCCAGTGCGCGTTCGCGCATGCCGACCAGACCGAAGCCACTTTCGGGTGTGGCATGCGGTCGCGGTTCGCCATCGTCACGCACGCGCAGCGACACCCGACCGGCGGCAGGATCGATGTCGAGCAGGATGTCGATGCGGGTGCAGCGCGCGTGCTTGACGGTATTGGTCATGCACTCCTGCACGATGCGGTACAGCGTGATGTCGTGCATCGCCGACAACTGGCCCAGATCCTCGTGCAGATCGAAATTCACCTGGGCCGAATCGGCGCAGCGGCTGCGCTGCTTGCCCAGTTCGCGCAACGCATGCCCCAGACCCAGCTCTTCGATGTCGGGCGGGCGGAGGTGTTCGAGCAGGTTGCGCACCAGACGCAGCATGTGGCCGACCTGTTCCGACATCCAGCGTGCCGATTCGCGATGCTCCGCCAGTTCCGGCCGGCCTTCGCAGGCGTCCGCCAGCAGCCGTGCATGCGGGTGGATCGCCACCAGATACGGACTCAGCTCGTCGTGCAGGTCGCGCGCCAGCGCATGGCGGATCTCCTCCTCGTGCGTGATCAGCTTGCGCAGCAGCCGCGCGCGTTCGTCGACCGCCGCTTCAAGGGTGGATGCCATGCTGTTGAACGATTCCGACAGCGGTGCCAGATCGCCCGGCCCGACGTTTTCCAGCCGCGCGTCGAGCCGTCCTTCGCCGATCGCCGACAGCGCACGCATCACGCTGCCCAGCGGATGCAGCGCCCGTCCGACCGCCCAGAACACCATCAGGCAGGCGATCAGCCCGATCGCGGCGACCATCGATGTCTGCTTGACGTAGTCGTCCCAGATCTCGCGCAGTTCGTCGTCGGCATTGGGCACCAGCAGGTAGTAGCCGATGACCTGCCGGCCCACCAGGATGTCCTTGCGCAGCGGCGAGCGGCTGCGCAGCCGCTCACCCATCCAGCCCAGCGCAAAGGGCGCCGATTGCTGCGGGCCGCTGCGCGAGCTCAAGATCAGCTGACCGCTGGCCGCCCGCACTTCCACCGTCAGGTGGCGCAGGCTCCTCAGTTCGCGCGTGAGCTGGATGCTGGCGAGCAGGGCTTCTGCGCTGACGCCGACCGGCGGCGGCGACAGCGCGCTGGGCAGCAGCGCGTGCGCCAGCCGGGCCACCGATTCCATCTCGGCGACGGCGTCATCGTGGGCGTCGTACAGCCTGCGCACGCTGTCGGCAACGACCAGCAGGGTCATCAGCGACGCAATGATGAGGGTGAGTCTGATGCGCAGACTCATGCGGGTAATCCGGTCGGGGCAGGGCTTGCATGCTAATGCGAAGGTCGCCGGGAAATGTTCCCGCTTGTTTCCCTTGCGCCCGCCCGGATTCGCGGATCCGCGTCAGGCGAGCAGACGCGTGTCGATGTGCTCGATCAGGCCGCCGTGCGCGCCGACCTCGGCCACCATGTGAGCCGTACCGCCCGGACCCTCCGGACCGTCGCCATTCCACAGGCAGACGAAGCACAGCGCGCCGCCGGCATGCGCGAACGCTTCGTCGACCAGCCACCGATTGCAGGCTTCGTAGGGATCGCGGCCGTCGGCCAGCGGACCCAGCGCTGTCGGCATGTCCAGCACCGTTGCGCCGGGTGCCGAAAGCGCCCGGCGATAGCGTTCGACCCAGCGTTCGCCGTGCAGAGACGGTCTGACCGAGGTCTGCTCGAAGGTGGCGATGTCGAAGGGCAGCAGGATGTGGCGTCTCACCCCGCGTTCGAGGCACGCCTCCAGGAACAGCAGGTCACCGCCCGACGCGGCCTGACTGAACGCGATGTCGCCGGCACCTGCGCCGTGCCGATCGAGTGCGGCGGCGATCGCCGCCGCCGCCGCAGGCTCCATTGCCGGCGGAAAGCGCGGCGTGGCGCGGTCGGGACGGTCCATCAGGTGACCGCTGAACAGGAAAGTCGTCATGGCACGCAGTGCAGCAGCAAAGCAGGTTCGATCCGCCGCATCATGCCGTATCGCTGGTCAGTCCCGGTACGTAACGATAGGCGCCGGAGCGCGGATCACGCACGTAGCTCAACAGTTGCCGACGGTTCGGTGCGCCGCCCGGGGGGCGGAGCGACACGTGCACCCAACCCGAATTCGGGCCCTTGGCCGGGTCGTAGCACTCGCAGATGATCTGGTCGAATACCTTGACGTGCGCCGCCACCCACTCAGCGAGCGCGATCGTGGCGACACCGACGATTTCGATGTCGCATGCCTCACCGCGCGCATGCTGGCTGCTGCTGACCCAGCTCGACGGCTTGCGCTTCAGGGCGCGTTCTAGGGCCTGGCTGCGGAACACGCTGTTCGGCGAGAAGCTGCCGAACTTCGTGCGCACCGGCTCGAGCACCTCGCGCGCCAGATGTACTGCGGCGCGCAGCTCGGCATCCGACGGAAAGGCGTTCGGAATGCCCTGGCGCGATGCAATGTCGGAGCGGGTCAGTTCGTACAGCCGGAAGTGCGGCGACACCTTGTCCCGCGGCTGGCAGCCGGCGATGTGCAGCGCGCCGAGCGCCACCTTTGCCAGATCGCGGTCGCTCATGGCAGCTCCCGGAAGCGGTTGCGCATGCTGACCAGCGCCGAAATCACCGGCTTCAGTCCGCCGTCTTCACGGCTCGATGGCGCAGCATCTCCGGCATCGAGCAGTGCGACCATGAAATCGAAGTTTTCGGTGATCGATGCGCGCTCCCGAGGGCTGGCGCCGCGGCGAAATGCGTTCAGGTATTCGTTCAGCACGCGGTCGAATCTTTCATCGATGACGTCGTTGCGGACTGGCGCGCGCTTCGCCGGCTTGCGGGCCGGCGCGCGAGAACGTTTGCCGGCGGGTTTGTCGGGCGGCGCCGGCAGCGCTTCGGTGATCATCGCCAGCAGCCGGCAATTGGCGATGCCGGTCGCCAGCCACAGGCCGGGCTCGTCGCAATATTCGGCCTCGCACGCGACGCGGATGCGTTCCGCCTCGCTGAGCAACGTGTCACGTGCCCACAGCGGTGTGTAGTCCGGATCGCCCGCCGTGGCGAACAGGTCGGCCAGTGCGCTGTTGACGAACGGGTAGGCGCTGCTGTGGCCCTCCATTTCGAACGCGTCGCGATAGTAGGTGGCCATGTTGACCAGTGACTCCTGGCGCTCCTGCCCGGTGGTCACCAGCGCAAGCCGCTTGCATGCGGCACCCATCATGTTCAGGCGCTCCGGTGTGCGGGCGCGCTGGATCAGCAGATCCAGCTCCATGATGGCCGCGATGATCGAGGTGCGCAGCGCTTCGCGCAGGGCTTCGTCCGGCGCGCCGCCGGCGAGCGAGTCCAGCCAGCGTCGTCCCGCCAGGCGAACGCGGAAATTGGCGCACTGTTCGACCACCCGGATCGGGCAATCGCCCTTGCTGGCCGACAGCGCAGCGTCGAGATGTTCGATCGCCCGTGCGTAGTCACCGATCTCGCCCCACAGGAAGCCGAGCGCGGCGCGCACATCGGCGCGGGCCAGCCACCTTTCGCGGCTGGCGTCGGGCACGCGGTCGAACAGTGCGTCGACGCTGCCCTGCAGCCACCTGCCGTCGGTTGCGGACGACTGCATGCGCACCGACTCGCGCATGTTGTCGAGATGGCTGACCAGCTCGGCATGCGAGTGCAGCGGTCCGGCCGGCCGGGCGGTCGAGCGCGCGCCGTCACCCTGTGCGCGCAGCAGGCGGAAGCCCGGATCACCGTAGCACTGGTAGGCGCCGAATGTATTCGACTGCGGATGCTGCTGCACGCAGGCGCGTCGCGCCGCCCGCACGGACTCGCCGAAGGTGTCGCCGGCCAGCATGCGCTGATAGAACGTGGCGGCAAAGGTCTTGGCCGCATCGTCATCGACCGCCCAGCCGGCGGCCACCACCGCCTTCACGCCCATGCGGATGAACTGCACCCCCAGATTGGCAGCCAGCGCGGGGAAGGCCTGCTTGTCCTGCGAGCGTGTCTTGCCGAGGTGACAGCAGTTGATGAACACCAGTTCGGGTACATAGCGCATCTGTTCGACATCGCCCGGCGTGAGCAGCACGCCGTGGCCGATCACCATCCCCGACAGCGGCTTGTCACCCGCCGACGTCGGTGCGCCGTGGTGGCCCTCGACCCGATAGTCGTGTTCGCCGTGACCGGCCAGATGCAGGATGCGCCAGCGGCGACGGTGCAGGCTTTCGAGAATGTCGGTATGGGTCGCGTCGATGCACGCATCGGTCTGGTAACCCAGTTCGGTCAGGCATTCGGCAACGTGCTGCGCTTCGTCGCGCGCGCCCGGCAGGTCGATGAACTTGTCCCAGCCTTCCAGATCCGGGTGGCCGATGACCAGTGCCGACAGTTCGGTGCCGTGCACCGGCTGCGCCCGGAATTCCGGCGTCCTGAGGGCGCGCAGCAGGCCGCTGCGGGCGGCCGGCGGCAGCGGATTGGTCGCCCAGCGGTCTTCCAGCAACTCCCATGGATAGGCGGCCGATTTTTCGTCGAGCACCAGCAGCAGGTTGTGATTTTCCGGTGCCAGCTCCTTGAGCCGGTTGGGCAGCAGCATGTCGAACAGCGTGCGCGCCGCTTCGCGATTGCGACCGGGTTGCGTGCACGCGCGTTCGATGAACCTGGCGGCCAGCGACAACTGGCCCAGGCCGATGGTTTCCTCGGCACGCGCACGGTTGGTCGATGACACGAAGCGCAACCGCGTGTCTTCCGGGTCGGTGCATATTTCCAGCCGGTGCCACCAGTCGCCGTCGCTGTCGAAGCTGACCCGGCGGCGCCCGCCGTCGCCCGCGTGCACGGTCTGCTCCGGCCAGCGCACGTCGGCGCCGAAATCGACCGATGCCAGCACGTCATCCAGCGCGTCGGCGGCATTGATGGTCACGTCCTGGAACAGTTCGATCAGTTGCAGTTTCGACAGGTAGATGCGGTCCCCCAGACCTGCGTCGATCAGCCGGCGATTGGTGTTCACGACCGCGCGCAGCAGCGCCTCGATCGAATCGCGCAAGGTCATGCCGCCGGCACCGCTGCCGATCAATACCGTGCTCAGCCCCATCGAACGCATGTCGGCGGCGCGGATCGGACGTTTTCCCTCCGGCATCTGCACCAGTTCGAAACAGTAGGTCAGCAGTGCGTCCGACACCGTGGATTCGAGCCGTCCGGGCGACAAGGTGCCCAGTTCGCCCAGGCCGACCACGATGGCTGCGACCGGACGCGCCTCGGGCGTGTCGTTGTAGAACAGGGCGCTGCTGCCGATCTGCCCTGGATACAGGCCCAGATCCATGCGTTGCGTCAGCGGCCCGACCTGCTCGCCGGGACGAGTCAGCTGCTTGTCGAGCGCGCGTTCGGCGCTGACGATGCTGTCGCCCAGATAGTGGCCCACCATCAGCGGATGCTTCACGTAGCTCAGGTCGCCATGGGTGAGCTGCACCTCGAGTCCGGGCAGTGCAGGCGCTTCGGTGGGCTGCGGACTGCCCGGACCGAAGCCCAGACGCTCGACCTCGGCCGCCGTCGGGATGGCATCGAGCACGGGGGACGATGTGCCGTGCACGCCGCCTGCGACCGCCGCACGCGCACCGCGCGCCGTGCCCACGCTGCGCGGCAGCCGCGTGGTCAAGCCCTTGAGCAGCAGATCGGTATAGCCGGCGAAGGTCTTGCGGCCGAAGTCGTAAGAACACAGCGCGTCGTGCGCGGTGTCCTCGGCGAAATACATCGGCACGCCGGGCAGTCGGCCGGACGCCCAGGTGACCGTGCCGTCGCCTTCCGGTGTGTGCGGAAAAACCAGCTTGCGACGGTTGAAGCGGAAGGCGCCGTCGTCGTCGATCAGCTCGTGGCCGCACACGGTTTCGGGCTGCACGCCGGCGACATAGATCATGTGCTGCGCATCGACCGCGCCGGCCAGCGCGTCCCAGGTGCGTCGCGCACCGCGCAGCACGCCCGCATCGGCCAGTTTCCAGCGCTCGCCCAGGCCGTCGCGCAGGCCGGCCCACAGTGCAGGATCGTCGTAACGCGGCGTCGATCCGTCGGCAGGGAAGGGCAGCAGTTCGACCAGCCCGGGGTAGCGCCGGACGATGTCGATGATGCCGTCGCGGCTGTTCAACAGATCGAGCAGCATCAGCTTGAACTGCGTCGGGTTGCGTCCGGTCAGCCAGCGCACCGCTTCGTGCGAGCCATGATTGGGCGTGCCCAGCATCAGCAGGCGGCTGTTCGGCAGCTCGCAGACGCGCCGCCACACTTCCGCGCCCTTGCGGTCGGCGATCATGGCGCGCACCACGAGACCGCCCATCGAATGCGCCACGATGTGCAGCGCCTGCTTCTGCGCCTGCAGGTCAGGCAGCCACAGCGTGAGCTGTTCGGCCAGCTGCGCCGCCGCCACCTGCACCGAATTGCGCCAGTCATAGGCGAAGAACTCGACCCGGTGGGTCTGCGCCAGATGCATCAGCAATGGCGCGTAGAAACTGTCGACCAGACCATCGACCTCGATCTGCGCCGCATCAATGCCGATCTTTTCCAGTCCGCCGAACGCCAGCGATTTGTAGTCCAGCCACACGCGATCGCCATCGGCCTTCAGCGAACTGCCCATCGTGCCGGGCAGCACGACGGCCAGCGGTTTCGGCAGCCCGCCGGCGCGGCTGCGCGCAATCGCGCTGCGCCAGGCCGGTGGCGTCGGCGGCCGCTCGCTGATCGGGCGAAAGCCCGCGTCGGAGCCGTCGGCGCGGGTCAGACCCTGCAGCAGCCAGTCGACCGAGCGGGCATTGTGGAAGTAGCTGAAGTGATCGACCGCGTCGCCCTTGTCCATCTGCTGCCGGGCACCGTGTTCCGGGCGCGTGATGCCGCCGAACATCGATCCGGTATTCACCACAAGATCGTGTTCGCCCTTGTAGAACCAGTCGGTCACGAACACCTTCAGCGCCGAAAGGATGGAGTGGCCACGTTCGATGTCGCCGGCGATCACCGTCAGATCCGACTCGGTGCGGGTCTCCGGATGGTTCAGCAGGCGCACGACGGCCGAGCCGGGCATCATCGCTTCCAGGCCGGGCAGCACGCGCGGGTCGGTGCGCTCGCGCAGCACGGCCGCCATGAAGTCGAGCGCCTCGGGTGCCAGCGGCACATGCTGCAGACCGGCGATGCGGCTGGCGTTGAGCAGCAGCGAAAACCAGCGGTCCAGCCGGCCGGAGGCGAGCGTGGTACCCATGGCCGGGCAGGCGACGCGCACGAAGCGCGTGATCCGGAACTGCTTCGCATCGAGTACTTCGGCCAGCTTCAGCAGCGCGTCCCGATCGGCGGCGTAGTCTTCCTTCAGCCGCTTTTCGCCGGCTTCGTCCAGCGGTTCGATGTTCAGCTGCTGCGCGATCGACACGTCGCCGACGAACAGCCGCTTCAGCACCTCGGCGCGCAACGGGTCGCTGCTGCGCAGTCGTTGCCCCAGACACAGCAACTCGCCGACCAGGCCACCGCGCGAGTGGCTGACCAGATGCAGCGTGGCGCCCTGCGGCATCGATTCGGCCAGTTCGAGCGCGTTCTGGATCGGACTGACGGTGAGTGTGCGGTGTTCGAAGGCATAAATGCCTTCGCCATAGATACCCGCCAGTCGCGCGCAGGCGGCGTTGCCGCGCGGGTTGTCGTCCGCCGCCAGCTTGCCGAAACTGCCGTCGAAGCTCGATGCCGTGCCATGCAGGAACACCAGCAGCGGCGTGTCGTCCGTCGCCTGGACCTGGTCGATCTTCGCGCCGAGCGCTGCGTTCTCGATATCGCAGCGATACAGACCCGGCTCGCGCCCGAGGATTTTCCGCTCGAAGCGCGTCGCGAGCCGGCGGGCGACGAATTCCTGCGCCTTGTCCTTCAGGTCGATGCCGAAGAATTCGATCACCCGGGTCGCCAGACCGAGCGCACTGCCCAGTCCGCGGCTGCCCGGGGTGTGTGCGTTCAGGTCGCCGATGTCCCACAACACCTCGCCATCGCTGCGCGTTTCGGCCTTCGAACCCGCCTCCTGCATCAGGTCGTCGGCGCGTATCCAGAGCTCGAAGCCGTTGTCGAGCGTGACCCGGGCAATCGCATCAGCCGGTATGACGGCCGGTTCGGCCGCTGCGGCGGCACGACTCCCGCCGGGTTGCACCGAGCCCAGCGGTGTGAACGTGACTTCCGACCCGGATGGTGTGCTGATCGGCGCACCCTTGCGCGCGCGAATGCTGAAACGCTCGTATTTCGACTGTTTCATGCCCTGACCTCCTGCTGTTGTTCTTGTGTCGCGCGCTGCCGTCGCCAGGCGCTCAGTTCGCGGCCGCCCCGGATGATCGGGACAGGGTGACGACCGACGTTTCACCGCTGTTGTAGCGCAGCGTGCCGGTCATCGTGCTGCTGTTGGCGACGCGCAGGCTGAGGCTGCCGGTGTTGATCATCACGTTGCCGTTGGCAAAGATGTTCAGCGCGAAATTCACGTCGCGCTCGTACGCCTCGCCCGCACCTTCGAAATGGATGTCGTTCACGCCCTGGCCGTAGGTCTGGATCAGCACGGCGTTGTACACCTGCCACACCGGGTGCTGCGTGACGTTGATGCGCGGGCTGCGCAACGTCAGGTCGTTGCCCTGTCGGGTCAGCGTCAGCGGAATGCGCTCGCCCTGTGCATCGACCATGGTCCAGTTGCCGGTCAGGTCGCGCTCGGGTTCCGGTGCGGGTGCGGCGGGGACTGGGGTAGGGGTGGGCAGGCTGGCGACCGCAACCGGCGCGACGGGTGCCGGAGCCGGGTCATCGGCGACGAACGGCGCCGGCGCCGGGGCGGGTTCGGGCGTGGTCTCCTGCTCGCCGACGAATACCGCGACGATGAGGATGAAGGTGAAGAAAATCCCGACTCCCCAGACCACCTTGCGCGCGGCACCGATGACGCGGCCGACCGGCTTCTTCAAGCTGTCCGGGAGCGGCAGATCGTCGTCGCCGGTGGTACTCCGGTGCGAGGTGGACTGGGTCGTGCTGTCCGTCGCCGCACTGCGCATCGGCATGCCGGGCAGCTTCTCAAGCACGCCGCACAACTCGCCGAAGTCATACTGCCAGCGTTTGTCGGTCATTTCGTGCGCATTGCGCCGGCCGAGCGCCGACAGCTCTTCCGGCAGTTCGGCTGCGTCGGGCATGACGGCACCGCCAACCAGCACGGGAATGACGCGCACGCCGCGCCGGGTCAGTGCGCGGGCAATCTCCATGCGTACCGGGTCATTCGGATTGTCGAGCCGGCGCTTGCCCTGGGCGTCGGTCATCGACAGCCAGTGCGGACCGACCAGCACGAGCACGACATTGCACCGGTCGAGCTCGCGCTCGATGGCGTCGACGAAGTCCTCACCGGCCGCGATGCTTTCGAGGTCGCGGAAAACCTCCATGCCCGGGAACGCCTGCAGCAGATCCTCATGCAGCGTCTGTGCGTAGCCGCTGCTGTCCTTGCGTCGATACGAGATGAAAAGGCGTGCCATGCGTTATGGCCTCAGTGCGCGATGCAGGGGATGAAGGCCATGCGGCACACCCTCACGGTGTCAGCATCCGCGCAACTGCCTGGCGCCGTGCCATTGACGGAACGGTACTTGATGCCGATGCGCGAGGCGACGCTGCTCATGGTGTGCTCCACGGGACCTGCGCGGCATCACGGACGTCCGTGCAGGGTCGGTTTTCGGGCGACGTCGGCAGTCTAGGCGCTTGCAATCGCCTTGAAAACCCGGAAACCGGATGCCCAGCGTGTCGTAGGTCATGAGGACGATGCTTGCCGCTATCATCCGGCCTGTTTACATACATCTTCGCGCCGGATGTGGCCTGGAACGGGCTGCCCGCCGCTCCGTGCTGCATGGACTGCATACTGCTGACCCACGCCGATTGTCTCGGTCACCAACCCGGCGAGCGTCACCCGGAAGCACCGGCGCGGCTGACGGCAGTGCTCGATGGCATCGCCGCAGCCGGTCTGTTGCGCACCTGGCAGCGCATCGATGCGCCCAGGGTCACCCGCGAGCAGCTCGAACGTGTGCATCACCCGGCGTATCTGGATGAGGTGGAGAGCGTCGCGCCCGCGTCCGGCCTGCACAAACTCGATCCGGATACCGTCATGTCGCCCGGTTCGCTCGCGGCCGCGTCGCGCGCAGCCGGCGCCGTGGTGCATGCGGTTGATCTCGTGATGAGTGGCCGCACGCGCAGCGTGTTCTGCGCCACGCGCCCGCCCGGACATCACGCCCGCGCCGGCGATGCGATGGGTTTCTGCCTCTACGGGAACGTGGCGGTCGGCATGGCGCATGCGCTGGCGGCACATGGGATCGAGCGCGTCGCGGTGGCCGATTTCGACGTCCATCGCGGCAACGGCACCGAAAGCATGTTCCGGCGCGAGCCGCGCGTGCTGATGGCCGACAGCTTCCAGCATCCGTATTACCCGCAGGGCAACTTTCCGGAACGGCCCGGTTATCTGCCCATGCGTCTGGCGGCAGGTGACGGCAGCGACGCTTTTCGCCGACACTGGACACAGACCGCGCTGCCTGCGCTGCGCGCCTTCAGGCCGCAGATCGTGTTCATTTCGGCCGGTTTCGACGCCCACCGCGACGATCCGCTGGCCAACCTCCAGCTCGAAGCGGCCGATTACCGCTGGCTCACGCACGAGTTGCGCGACATCGCCGAAGCGTCGGGCAAGGGCCGCATCATTTCGACGCTGGAAGGCGGCTACGGTCTGGGCAATATCGGCGCCGCCGTGGCGGCGCACCTGATGGCGCTTGGTGATTGCAGCCGCTGAGCCGCTACACTGGCCGTTGCAACGGAGATGGACTGACGGCATGAATATCGAATGGTGGCACTGGCTGGTCGCGGGTCTGGCGCTGATCCTGTTCGAACTGGCAGTGCCCGGCATGGTGCTGGTGTGGTTCGGCGTGGCCGCCGTGGCGATCGGCCTGCTGGTGGCCGCCGTGCCGGCGCTCTCGCTGACCGTGCTGCTCGGAGTGTGGACGGCACTGTCCTGCATGCTGGTGTTTGTCTGGTTCAGGGTGTTCCGCACCGATCAGCACAAGACGCACGCCGGCATGTCGGATGGCGAGCAGATCGGCGAGGTCGGTCTGCTGGTCGGCGAGGTGACGCCTTATGGTCGCGGCAAGGTGCGCTTCCAGAAGCCGCTGCTCGGCAGCGACGTGTGGGAGTGCATCGCCGACGACACCATCGCGGCCGGTGAACGGGTGAAGGTGCTGTCGGTGGAAGGGTCGCTGCTCAAGGTGGGGCTGATCAACAAGGGAGTTTCTGCATGAGTTCGGGCATCGTCGTCGCCATCGCGATACTGGTTTTTGCTTTCGTCACGCTGGCCAAGGGGCTGCGCATCGTGCCGCAGGGCGAGGAGTGGATCGTGCAGCGGCTCGGCAAGTACCAGAGCACGCTGTTGCCGGGGCTGAACATCATCATTCCCTACCTCGATGACGTGGCCTACAAGGTGATCACGAAGGACATCATCCTCGATGTGCAGGAACAGGAGGTGATCACGCGCGACAACGCGGTGATCCGCACCAATGCCGTCGCGTTCATCAAGGTGACCGACCCGGTCAAGGCGGTCTATGGCGTGACCGACTTTTCAGAAGCCATCCGCAACCTGATCATGACCACGCTGCGCTCCATCGTCGGCGAAATGGATCTCGACCAGGCGCTGTCGAGCCGCGACAAGATCAAGATCCGGTTGCGCGAAAGCATCGCCGACGAGGCGATCGACTGGGGTCTGACCGTGAAATCGGTGGAGATCCAGGACATCAATCCGTCGGATTCGATGCAGCGCGCGATGGAACAGCAGGCCAGTGCGGAGCGCGAACGCAAGGCCATGGTGACCCGCTCGGAAGGGCAGAAGCAGTCGATGATCCTGGAAGCCGAAGCGCGCCTTGAATCGGCCAAGCGGGATGCCGCGGCGCAGGTCACGCTGGCCGAGGCCAGTGCCGAATCGATCCGTCGCGTCACCGTGTCGCTCGGCGAACAGCAACTGCCGATGATGTATCTGCTGGGCGAAAAATACGTGGCCGCGCTTGGCAAGCTGGGCGAGTCGCCGAATGCCAAGATCGTCGTGCTGCCGGCCGACCTGCAGGATGCGGTGGCCGGCATCTTTGCGCGGGCACAGGGCAAATAGCCTTCGACGCGACGGACACAGGGCGAACGGATCGGGCACATCGGGTCGCCCGGGCGTTCGAAACAACGTTTCTGAGCGCTGCCCGGGCATGCAGCGTTTGACTGATCCGCATTGATCGACGGTTCAGCTTTCCGGAAGGCTTCACCATGTCGGACATCGAACGCGAATCCATGGACTTCGACCTGCTGGTCGTCGGCGCAGGTCCGGCCGGGCTGGCGGCGGCGATACGGGCGAAGCAGAGGGCCAGCGCGGCGGGCCAGGAGCTGTCGGTCTGCGTCATCGACAAGGCGGCCGAAGTCGGCGCGCACATCCTGTCCGGCGCGGTCATGGACCCGCGCGCGCTGACCGAACTGCTGCCCGACTGGCAGGCGCTGGGCGCGCCGCTGCACACGCCGGTGACACAGGACAGGATGTACTTCCTGTCCGAAACCGGCGCGCGCGCGGTGCCCGGCGGCTTGCTGCCGCAAAGCTTCCACAACGATGGCAATTACATCGTGCGGCTGGGTCATGTCGTGAAGTGGCTGGGCGAACAGGCCGAAGCGCTGGGCGTGGACATCTTCCCCGGCTTTGCCGGCAGTGCGCTGCTGTTCGATGACGACAACCGGGTGGCCGGCGTCATCACCGGCGACATGGGCGTCGGACGGGACGGGACGCCGGGCGGCGCCTACCAGCCCGGCATGGCGTTGCGCGCGAAATACACGCTGTTCGCCGAAGGCTGCCGCGGTCATCTGGGCAAGCAGCTGGAGGCGCGCTACCACCTGCGCGACGGTGTCGATCCGCAGACTTACGGGCTGGGCATCAAGGAATTGTGGGAAGTGCCCGCAGCGCAGAGCCAGCCCGGGCTGGTCGTCCACACCGCCGGCTGGCCGCTCGACAACGACACCTACGGCGGCGGCTTCATCTACCACCTGAAGGACAATCTGGTCGCCATCGGTTACGTGGTCGGCCTCAATTACAGCAACCCGTGGCTGTCGCCGTACGAGGAATTTCAGCGCTACAAGACCCACCCGGCTATCCGCAGTCACATCGAAGGCGGCACGCGGCTGGCGTACGGCGCGCGCGCCATCGCGGCCGGCGGCCTGCAGAGCCTGCCGAAGCTGGTGTTCCCGGGTGGCGCGCTGATCGGCGACGATGCCGGCTTCCTGAACGCGGCACGCATCAAGGGCAGCCATGCTGCGATCAAGAGCGGCATGCTGGCCGCCGATGCCGCGGTCGACGCGCTTGTGGCGGGTCGTGCGCAGGATGCGCTGGACGCCTTTCCGGCCGCATTCCGTATCAGCTGGCTGAGGGAAGAGCTGCACCAGACCCGCAACTTCAAGCCTTACATGAAGAAGGGACTGTGGCTGGGGTCCTTCCTGTTCGGCGCCGAGCAATTGCTGTTCAAGGGCAATGTGCCGTGGACGCTGCGCAACGAAGCCGACCACACCACGCTGGCGCCGGCGGCGACCCGCACACCGATCGACTACCCGAAACCCGATGGCGTGCTGACCTTCGACCGCCTGTCGTCGGTCTTCCTGTCCAGCACCCACCACGAAGAGAACCAGCCCTGTCATCTGACGCTGAAGGACGCCGGCGTGGCCATCACCGTCAATCTGGCGGCCTACGAGTCACCCGAGCAGCGCTATTGCCCGGCCGGCGTGTATGAAATCGTGCGCGAAGCCGGCGGGCCGCGACTCCAGATCAACGCGCAGAACTGCGTCCACTGCAAGAGTTGCGACATCAAGGATCCGACACAGAACATCCACTGGGTGACGCCGCAGGGCGGCGAAGGACCGATCTACAACGGGATGTGAGTGCGTCGAGACCGTTGTCGGGCATCGCTGCGCTCGCCCCGACCTGCGTTTTTTCACGTGCTCGACAGGTAGGTTGGAGTGAGCGCTGCGATGCCGAACGATTCAGGCCTCCACAGCGTTTCAAACGCCCTGTTCACAACTCGCGCAGGCATCATCCCGGCTCGTGGACCACGATCGTCAGGAGCTTGAACCATGAAGACACGCATCACCGACATGCTGGGCATCCGCTACCCCATCGTGCAGGGCGGCATGATGTGGGTGGGCACGGCGGAGCTGTCGTCGGCGGTATCGAATGCCGGCGGCCTCGGGATCCTGACCGCGCTGACCCAGCCGACGCCCGACGCGCTGGCGAAGGAGATCGAACGCTGCCGCGGCATGACCGATGCACCGTTCGGCGTCAATCTGACGATCCTGCCGGCGATCAAGCCGCCGCCCTACGAGGCCTATCTGGACGTGATTCTCGATGCCGGCATCCGCATCCTCGAAACCGCCGGCAACAATCCGAAAGCCTTCATCGACAAGGCCAGGGCGCGTGGTGTGACACTGATCCACAAATGTGTGGCGGTGCGCCACGCGCTGTCGGCGCAGCGCAACGGCGTGGACATCATCAGCATCGACGGCTTCGAATGCGCCGGCCATCCGGGGGAAGACGACGTGCCCGGCCTGGTGCTGATTCCGCTCGCGGTGCAGGCGCTCGATGTACCGGTCATCGCGTCGGGCGGCATCGGTGACGGTCGCGGCATGGCGGCAGCGCTGGCTCTCGGCGCCGAAGGCGTCAACATGGGGACGCGCTTCTGCGCCACGCAGGAGGCGCCGATCCACGACAACATCAAGCAGGCGCTGGTGAATGCCAATGAACGCGACACCCGGCTCATCCTGCGCAGCCTGCACAACACCGCGCGGGTGTTCCGCAATGCCGTGTCGGAAGAGGTTGCCGCGGCGGAAAGCCGGCCCGGCGGCTGCCAGTTCGAAGACATCCGGCCGCTGGTCAGCGGCGCCCGCGGCGCCGCGGCGCTGGCCGATGGTGACGTCGACGGCGGCATCATCACGGCCGGGCAGGTGGTGGGGCTGATCCACGACATTCCGACCTGCGATGTGCTGATCGCACGCATGGTGGCGGAGTGTCGGGAAAGCCTGCGCATTGCGGCCGAACGTGCCGCTGCGGACTGAACGGGGCGACGGACCCCGTCCGGGGTCGCGTCGCGGCGGGCGCTGATCCGCACGTGCGGACCGGCGGCAGCGCTTACTTCAGGATGGTTGCGAGCGAATCGGCCACGTAGTCGATGTTCTTCGAATTCAGCGCAGCCAGGCAGATGCGGCCGGTGCCGACGGCGTAGATGCCGAATTCGTCGCGCAGGCGATCGACCTGTGCAGCGCTCAGGCCGGTATAGCTGAACATGCCGCGCTGACGCACGACGAAGGAGAAGTCGCGCGCCACGCCGCGTGCGGCGAGCTTGTCGACCAGACCGGTGCGCATCGCACGGATGCGGTCGCGCATTTCGCCCAGTTCCTGTTCCCACATGGCACGCAGCTCCGGCGTCGACAGCACGGCCGCGACCACCGCGCCACCGTGTGTCGGCGGGTTCGAGTAGTTGGTGCGGATGGTGCGCTTCAGCTGGCTCAGCACGCGGCCGGCTTCGTCCTTGCTCGCGGTCACGATGGACAGCGCGCCGACGCGCTCGCCGTACAGCGAGAACGACTTCGAGAACGAGCTGGAAATGACGAAGCTCAGACCCGACTGCACGAACAGGCGCACCGCGACGGCATCCTTTTCGATGTCGTCGGCGAAGCCCTGATAAGCCATGTCGAGGAAGGGCACCAGGTTGCGCGACTTGCACACCTCCACCACTTCGCCCCACTGCGCATCGGTCAGGTCGGCGCCGGTCGGGTTGTGGCAGCAGGCGTGCAGCAGCACGATGGCGTGGGCCGGCAGCGCCTTCAGGTGGGCGATCATCGCGTCGAACCGCACGCCGCGCGTGTCGGCGTCGAAATACGGATAGGTGTCGACCTCGAACCCGGCGGCCTCGAACAGCGCGCGATGGTTTTCCCAGCTCGGATCGCTGATATAGACCTTGGCCTGAGGCAGCAGGCGCTTCAGGAAGTCGGCGCCGATCTTCAGCGCGCCGGTACCGCCCAGCGCCTGGGCCGTGACCACGCGGCCGTCGGCTGTCAGTGCGGCGCCCGCGCCGAACAGCAGGTCCTGCACCGCCTTGTTGTAGGCCGGCGAACCTTCGATCGGCTGGTAGCCGCGCGGCGGCGCATTCTTCATGCGTGCTTCTTCGGCCGTACGCACTGCGCGCAGCAGCGGCAGCTTGCCTGCGTCGTCGTAATACACGCCGACGCCCAGATTGACCTTGGTCGTGCGGGTGTCGGTGTTGAAAGCTTCGGTCAGACCCAGGATGGGGTCGCGCGGTGCCATGTCGACGGACGAGAAGACAGACGGGTTCATGCGTGGTGCTCCGGAGTGCGTGAGGTGGATGCCTCGAACTGAGGCGGATGCGTCATGTGCTTGAAAGATAGGCGTGAAACGGCGTGCTGTCTGCAGGCTTGCGAACTCGTGCGATGCTTCTGCAGTCCTTGTCAGTACGTCTTGTGCAACGCAAAATTCTAACATGTCAGAAATCGCCGTCGCACCCGCGCTGTTAACGTTTGACAACAGCCCCTACAGGCTGCATCAGCCCTTTCCGCCGGCCGGCGATCAACCGACGGCCATCGTCAAGCTGGTCGAAGGCATCGAAGACGGCCTGATGTTCCAGACGCTGCTCGGCGTGACCGGCTCGGGCAAGACCTACACGATGGCCAACGTCATCGCGCAGCTCGGCCGCCCGGCGCTGGTCATGGCGCCGAACAAGACGCTGGCCGCCCAGCTGTACTCGGAATTCCGCGAGTTCTTCCCGGAAAACGCGGTCGAGTACTTCGTCAGTTACTACGACTACTACCAGCCGGAAGCCTACGTGCCGTCGAAAGACCTGTTCATCGAAAAGGACAGTGCGATCAACGAGCACATCGAACAGATGCGGCTGTCGGCGACCAAGAGCCTGCTTGAGCGGCGCGACGTGGTGATCGTGGCCACCGTGTCGGCCATCTACGGCATCGGCGACCCGGTCGATTACCACGCGATGATCCTGCACCTGCGCGAGGGCGGCACGCTGCACCAGCGGGACATCATCGCCCGCCTGGTGCAGATGCAGTACCAGCGCAACGACATGGATTTCCGGCGCGGTGTGTTCCGCGTGCGCGGCGACGTGATCGACATCTTTCCGGCCGAACAGGCGGAAAACGCACTGCGCGTGTCGCTGTTCGACGACCAGATCGAGGAACTGTCGCTGTTCGATCCGCTGACCGGACAGGTGAAGCAGAAGATCGGCCGCTTCACGGTCTATCCGTCAAGCCACTACGTGACGCCGCGCGCCACCGTGCTGCGTGCGATCGACGCGATCAAGATCGAGCTGGAACTGCGGTCGAAGGAATTCGTCAGCCAGGGCAAGCTGGTCGAGGCGCAGCGCATCGAGCAGCGCACCCGCTTCGACCTCGAAATGCTCAACGAACTGGGTTTCTGCAAGGGCATCGAGAACTACTCGCGTCACATGTCGGGCCGCCAGCCGGGCGATGCGCCACCGACGCTGATCGACTATCTGCCGCCGGACGCGCTGATGTTCATCGACGAGTCGCACGTGACGATTCCGCAGATCGGCGGCATGTTCAAGGGTGACCTGGCGCGCAAGACCAATCTGGTCGATTTCGGCTTCCGCCTGCCGTCGGCGCTCGACAACCGACCGCTGAAGTTCGACGAATTCGAAAAGCTGATGCCGCAGACCGTATTCGTGTCGGCCACGCCGGCCGCCTACGAGGCGGCGAACCAGGGGCAGGTGGTGGAACAGCTGGTGCGACCGACCGGACTGATCGACCCGACGATAGAAATCCGCCCGGCGACCACCCAGGTCGATGACCTGCTGGGCGAAATCCGCAAGCGGGTGGCGGTGCAGGAGCGCATTCTGGTGACCGTGCTGACCAAGCGGCTGGCCGAGGACCTGACCGACTACTTTGCCGAGAACGGCATCCGCGTGCGCTATCTGCATTCGGACATCGACACGGTGGAGCGGGTGGAAATCATCCGCGACCTGCGGCTGGGCGAATTCGACGTGCTGGTCGGCATCAACCTGCTGCGCGAAGGGCTGGATATTCCCGAGGTGTCACTGGTGGCGATTCTGGATGCCGACAAGGAAGGCTTCCTGCGTTCGGAACGCAGCCTGATCCAGACCATAGGTCGCGCGGCGCGCCACCTGCATGGCACCGCCATCCTGTACGCCGACCAGATGACCGAGTCGATGAAACGCGCCATCGGCGAAACCGAGCGCCGCCGCACCCGCCAGATCGCACACAACCTCGCGCAGGGCATCACGCCGCGCTCGGTGGTCAAGCGCATCAAGGACATCATCGACGGCGTGTACGATCAGGACGAAGTCGCGCGCGAACTGAAGGTGGCCGAAGAGCACGCCCGCTTCGAGTCGATGAGCGAGAAGGATCTGTCGCGCGAGATCAAGAAGCTGGAGAAGGAAATGATCGAACACGCGAAGAATCTCGAATTCGAGAAGGCTGCCGCGGCCCGCGACCGGTTGTTCAAGCTGCGCAGCGGTGCCTTCGGCGCATGATGCGGATGCATCCGCCAGCCGTCGGCGCGGGTAACCGGATCATTCGACCGACCGCCTTCGCCACATGAAAAGACGCACCTTGCTGGGCCTGCTGTCCGGGCTGCCGCTGCTCGCCGGCTGTTCCGCCACCGGTCTGCTGAATCTGCTGGCGCCGTCGGCGCACCGGCGCGAAGCGGGCATCGCCTACGGCGCGCACCCGCGCATGAAGCTGGATGTCTATCGTCCGCTCGATACGTCAGGCCCGGCGCCGATCGTCGTGTTCTTCTACGGCGGCAGCTGGAACGCCGGTCGGCGTGAGGACTACCTGTTCGTCGGCGCCGCGCTGGCCGAGCGCGGCATCGTCACGGTGATTCCCGATTACCGGCTGTACCCGGAAGTGGTGTATCCGGCTTTTCTCGACGACTGTGCCGCAGCCGTTGCGTGGGCGATGGACAACGCGGCGGCGCAGGGCGCCGATCCCGGTCGGCTGTATGTGGCCGGACACAGCGCGGGCGCTTACAACGCCGCCATGCTGGCGCTGGACGCGCGCTGGCTGGGCAGGCTCGGTCGCAGGACAGACCGGCTGGCGGGACTGGTCGGTCTGGCAGGGCCTTACGATTTCCTGCCCATCGTCAATCCGGACGTCAAACCCGTATTCAATCGCCCGGGCGTCGAAGATCCGGCACCCGCCGACTCGCAACCGCTGCGGCATGTGTCGGCCGCGGCGCCGCGCAGCCTGCTGATCGCCGCGCGGGACGACGCGCTCGTCAATCCGCAACGCAACACCGGCGGTCTGGCGCGGGCCTTGCGCGATTCGGGTGTCGCGGTCGATGAGCGCTACTACGACGGGGTGAATCACCTGACCCTGGTGGGCGCCTTCGGCCGCCCGCTGCGCGGGCTGGCACCGGTCATCGATGACGTGGCGGCCTTCGTCGGCAAGGGGGTGGCGCAGCCGCTGACCTGATGCCTGCTCAAAGGCTCAGCGGGAGCGCGAGACACAGTCGTGTGCCACCGTTTCCGGCCGGCAACGGCCGCAGACTTCCGCCGTGCAGATCGGCCACTCGCTGGGCGATTGCCAGGCCGAGCCCGCCGATGCCGCCGCTTTTTCGTTGCAGCGGCGGATCACGCAAGGACTGTCCGCGTTCGAGTCGTTCGATCAGATCTTCAGGCAGTCCGGGGCCGGCATCTTCGACGACGATCTGCGCCAGCACACCGTTGCGACTCAGGCTGACATGCACCGGCCCGGCGCCGGGTGCGTGACGCATGGCATTGTCGATCAGGTTGGTCAGGGCGCGCTCGATCAGTTGCAGGTCGCCGTCAAGCTCAAGTCTTCCGGGTGGCGGCCCCTGAAGCATGACGGGCGGCCGGGCGCTGTCGGTCAGATCGAATTTCTGCACGGCGTCGGTCACCAGCTCGTCGAGCCGGAAACGCTCCCGGTTGAGCGACTGACCGCTCGACTGCAACGCGCACAGTTCGAACAGCTGTTGCGACAGCCGGCGCACCTTGTCGCTTTGCGCCAGCGCAGTCGACAGGATGCGATCGAAGGTTGCCGGCGGCGACGAGCGGTGTCCGGCAAGTGCTTCGAGCTGACCGTGCAGTGCCGTGAGGGGCGAGCGCAGATCATGCGCCACGCCCGCCATCATTTCGCGGTGTGCGTCGCTTTGCTGCTGTTCCCGCGTGCCCTGTTCCCGCAGCCTTTCCGTCATGTCCTCGAAAGCGCGTTCTATCGCCTGCACTTCGTCACCGTGCTGCATCGCGACGACGTCGCTGATGCCCGCGGTACCGGCGTCGTCCTTGCCGAAGCGGCGCATGCGGTGCGCGATGCGATGCAGGGGCCGGGTCAGCCGATGGAATGCGATGACCCCGCTCGCCACGGCGAGCAGGAGCCCCAGCGTGGCCGCGAGCGCAGCGCCCTGCCAGACGCGCTGCAGGCTGGATTGACCGGCAACAAGCGTGCGCGCCTGACCGTCGAGCACGATGTAGAGGTAACCGGGCGGCTTCGGGTCGTCGGGTCGCGGTGCAAACATCGCAACGCTGAAAATGCGGGACACGCCGGCGTCCATCGGATCGGTGCCGAACAGCGGCAAGGGCGCGCCTTCGAGAAATTGCCGGACCGGCGCCAGATCGACCTGCGGCTGCCGCACCATGCCGGGCTCGCCGATGTAATGGGCGACGCGTCCGTCGGCGTCCAGCACATAGACCTGAACACCCGGATTGACGACCATCAGCATCGACAGCAGAGTTTCGCGGGCCGACCGGTCGGCAGCGTCCGGATCGGTCCGTGCAATCTCCGGCCAGTGTTCGATGATGTGACGGGCCAGGCCGTGCGACAGGCGTTGCAGCGACTCCTTTTCGTGCTGTGCCGCGACCTGCCGTCCGAGCAGGCCGACAAATGCGCCGTAGGCGAGCAGCAGCACCGCCATGGTGACGATGAGGCGAGTTGCGAAGGAGGGCGAACGGATCACGGTACCGTGTCCTCGAACCGGTAGCCCACGCCCCAGACCGTCACGATGCGCTGCGGGTTTCTCGGGTCGTCCTCGATCTTGTTGCGCAAGCGGTTGATGTGCGAATTGACGGTGTGTTCGTAGCCATCGAAGCCGGTGCCCCAGACGCGCTGCAACAGACTGCCGCGACTGAAAGCCTGCCCGGGATGCCGTGCCAGAAAGTGCAGCAGATCGAATTCGCGCAGGGTGAGCGGGATCAGCACGTCATCGCGCGCCAGTTCGCGTCGCTGCGTATCAAGTCGGAACGACCCGAAGCGCACGTCAGCGGCGACCGACGGTGCGCTGCGCAACTGTTCGACGCGGCGCAGCAGCGCGCGAACCCGCGCGACCAGTTCGAGCATGGAGAATGGTTTGGCCAGGTAGTCGTCGGCGCCGAGTTCGAGCCCGAGAACGCGGTGAGCCTCCGCCGAGCGGGCACTCAGCATGATGACCGGAATATCGGCGTGCCGTGCCTTGAGGTGGCGACAGACGTCCCAGCCGTCCGCCCCCGGCAACATCAGGTCGAGCAGCACCAGATCCCAGCGTTTGCGATCGATGGCGGCGATGGCCTGCAGACCGTCCGATTCGCGGTGCAGGCGGTACCCTGCGCCTTCCAGATGGAGATGCAGGGTACCCGCGATGGCATTGTCGTCCTCGACCAGCAACACATGCTCGTTCATCGGTTTGGCGCCCGACAGGCTGAAAAATCGAGACTAGCAGGTCTGCCGGCGACTGACTTCACGCCCGCGTGAAGCTTGTCGACTGCGTTCAGCCAAGTCGCCGGCGCGCAATGCTGCCGATCATGAGCAGGCCGGCCAGCATCATGGCGTAGGTTTCCGGCTCCGGTACCGGTGCGACGGCGAACGAAATGCGATAGATGCCGGTGTCGGCCGCGAGTGTGCTGTCGAGCGTGTAGCCGGTCGCCGTCGTGAGGCCGTTGTAGGCCGCGAGCTCGGCGAAATTGAATGCCACCACCGAATTCTGCGGCGCGCGCAGGTCGTTGTTGCCGACAAACGCCGACGCGGCGGGGTCGAATACCTCGGAGCCGGCATCCCAGATCTGTCGGGCGGTCTGGTTGATCGAACTGATGACCAGATTGCCTGCGGCGTCGAACAGCTGGTAGCGCATCGGCGAGTCGTTGCCGATGAAGAAATCGTTGCTCGGCACGACCATGGCCGCGAACGTGAAGAACCGGTTCAGCGAGCTATCGACGGTGAAGGTGGCGCTGCTCGTGCCGCCCGGCTGCAGCAGGCCGCCCAGCGTGCCGCGGGTGGCCGTCGGGTCGGCTGCGGCGAAGGCCGCCTGCCATGCGCCACCCGCACCGCCCTCGGCGACTGAAACGATGGCTTCGGTCGCGACGCTGCCCAGATTGAAGGCGTCGAAGCTGCCGTTGTTGAATCCGAAGTGCAGTGGGGCGAAGCTGATGCCGTTTGCGGGTACGAGGTTTTCCACGGTGACCGTGATGTCGACGAGCGCCGCCTGGGCCGACGAAGCGAGACCGACCAGCGCCAGGGCGGCGGCCAGGCGGGAAATACGCAGTGAAGTAGGGAACATGTGGATACTCCGGGATAGGTGGGATGAGCCGGACCACGAACTGCTGACCGGTGTCCGGATGCTAGGCAGCCCGTATCACCGAGTCCTCACGCAAACTTCACCGGGACGGGATGCATGCCTTTCTGCCGCGGTGACGGCTTTTACTCTGCAGGCGGCACACCGCTTCAGGAACCGACGACTCTGAAAACGATCCCTTGCTTGACCATGCGCGCCACGTTCATCCGTCTGTTGCTGCTTCTCACCGTGCTCATCCAGTCGCCCGCATCGGCACTGGAGAGCGGAGCGGTCGTCAGCCCGCGCGCCACCGTCACGATGCTGTCGGCACAGGATGCTGCGCGTGCCGGCGATACGGTCGATCTCGCCTTGCATCTGCGCCTGGCCGAAGGTTGGCACATCTACTGGATGAACTCGGGCGATGCCGGGCAGCCGCCGCGCATCGAGCTGCATGCGCCGGCCGGCAGCAGCGTGAGCGATCTGCGCTGGCCGGCGCCGAAGCGACATGTCGACGGGCCAGTGACCACCTTCATTCACGAAGGTGAAGTGCTGTTGCCGTTCAGCGTGACACTGCCGGCAGGTCTTGAAGGTCCGCAGACGCTGACGGCGAAAGCCGGCTGGCTGGTGTGCAAGGACATCTGCATTCCCGAAGAGGGTGTGTTCAGGCTGACCTTGCCGGCCGGTGTGGCGACCCGCAGCGCGGAGGCGCTTCAGTTCGATACGGCACGCGATGCGGTTCCCGCAAAGGCTGACTGGAAGGCGTCGGTCAGCGCGGATGGCGTGCTGACACTGAGCGGGTCGGGCGCGGATGCCATCGTCACGGCTGACTTTCTGCCGGCAGACTGGGGCCAGGTCGAACATGGTGCGGCGCAGACGCTGACGGTTGCCGACGGCCGCGCCGCACTCGCATTCCAGCCGGGCGCTGCGTTCGATCCGGCGCGCGCGCTGTCCGGCGTGCTCCATGTGCGCGACCGCGATGGCGTCGCTCGCGCACTCTGGGTGACGACGCCCGGATCAGCCACCGAACGCGCGCCTGCGGTGGTGCTTGCGGCCGGCGACGCGCCCTTGCCGGCGCCAGCCGGGTTGGCCTCCGCGGCAGCGCCGGCGGTCGATGGTCTCGGTCTCGCCTGGGCCGTGCTGTTCGCGCTGGCCGGTGGTCTGCTGCTCAACCTGATGCCCTGCGTGTTCCCGGTGCTGGCGATCAAGGCGCTGTCGTTCGCCAGGCTCGGCGGACATGCACAGCGCACGGTGCGTGCGCAGTCGCTCGCCTACTGCGCCGGTGTCGTGACCACTTTCCTGCTGCTGGCCGGTGTGCTGCTCGCACTTCGCACAGCCGGGTTGCACGCAGGTTGGGGCTTCCAGTTCCAGTCACCGGTGTTCGTGACCGCCATGGCGGCCCTGCTGTTCGTCATCGGACTGAATCTGTCCGGCGTGTTCGGCTTCGGCAGCGGATTCGCGTCCGCCGGGGATGCGCTGGCATCACGGCCGGGCCTGTCCGGCAGCTTCTTCACCGGCGCCCTGGCGGTCGTCGTCGCCACACCATGCACCGCGCCCTTCATGGGCGGGGCGCTGGCGTTCGCGCTCGCAGCGCCGGCGGCACAGACCGTTGCGGTGTTCGTCGCCATGGGTGTCGGGCTGGCGCTGCCCTATGCGCTGCTCGCCTTCGTGCCGGGTCTGGCGCGCCGCATGCCCCGACCCGGTCCGTGGATGGACCGCCTGAAGCAGGCGCTGGCCTTTCCGATGTATGCAGCGGCCGCCTGGCTGGTGTGGGTGCTGAGCCAGCAATCCGGCGCCGATGGCGTGCTGATGGCGCTGGTCGTGCTGTTGTTGCTGGCGCTGGCCGGCTGGTTGCTGGGGGTTGCGCAGGGTGGCGCGTCAAACGCAGGCACGTGGCGTAGCGGCGCACTGTTGGTGGCACTGCTTGCGGCCGTCGGCATTGCGCGCGCGCCGGAGCCTGCCGGCAGCGCACCGTCCGCCGGCATTGCATCGGCCGGGGCGGAACCCTATGTGCCCGCGCGCCTCGGCGAACTGCGCGCAGCCGGCAGGCCGGTATTCATCAACATGACGGCGGCCTGGTGCGTCACCTGTCTGGTGAACGAGAAGATGGCGCTGTCGACGACCGGCGTACAGCAGGCGTTCGCGACGCGCGGCATCACGTACATGAAGGGTGACTGGACGCGCAGCGATCCGCTGATCACTGATTTTCTGCGTCAGCACGGCCGCGACGGCGTGCCGCTCTACGTCTATTTCCCGCCGGATGGCGCACCGCCGGCGGTGCTTCCGCAGATCCTGACCGAGCAGATCGTGCTCGACCGGATCGGTTCCTGATCCTTTCACGGAGGAATGACCATGCTCTTCAGTTCCCGAACGTCCCGCCTGCTGATGTCGGCGGTGGTTGCACTGCTGCCGGCGGCTGCGCTCGCCGCGCCGAAGGTCGGCGAACCTGCACCTGCCTTCACGGGTGTGGATGCCCACGGCAAGACCGTCACGCTGTCCGGACTCGCCGGCAAGACCGTGGTGCTGGAGTGGATGAACGACGGTTGCCCGTATGTCGTCAAGTGGTACAAGAGCGGCGAAATGCAGAAGCTGCAGCGCGACGCGACCACGAAGGGCGCCGTATGGCTGACCGTCGCCAGCTCGGCGCCGGGCGAGCAGGGCCATGTCGACGGCGAAACGGCGCTAAAGCAGACGGCGGACAGAAATGCGTCACCGACCCATTTCGTGCTCGACCCCAAAGGTGTCATCGGGCGTGCCTACGGTGCCCAGGTCACGCCGCACATGTACGTGATCGCGCCGGACGGCAAGCTGGCCTACATGGGGGGGATCGACAGCATCGCATCGACCGACCCGGCCGACATTCCGAAGGCCGAACCGCTGGCGCGGCTGGCCATCAATCAGGTGCTGGATGGCAAGCCGGTCACCAAGCCGGTGACGCGCGCCTACGGGTGCTCGGTGAAATACGCGAACTGAGGGGTTTCATGGGGCGGGATCCGGTGCGCCTGCCCTGCCACGCACCGCGAATGGAGAGCGACCAGAGCACGTCGGTGCCCTGGTGATCAATCGTCAGGCGCTGACGATTTCCTGTCCCGCGTGCAGCCGGTTCTGTGCCTTGACCAAGCGTTCCATCGTACGCAGGTCGCGCCGGTCGAGCTTCATTGCGCCACGCACCCACTCACGCACCACGTCTTCCAGTTCCTGGTAGGTCAGGCGGATGAAGGCGTGCATCTTTGCGCGCTGGAAGGCACGGAAGCCCTTGAGCTGGGAACTCATGGAGCGCATGACATCGCGCGCCACCTGCTCTCCGGTACCGGGCTCGGCCAGATGGTCGACGAGACCGAGCGCATGCATTTCTTCGGCACTCATGATGCGGGCGTTCAGGATGAGATCCTCGGCGATCCGCGGCCCGACCTTGCGCGCCACGAGACTGTAGGCGCCCATGCCCGGGAACAGGTTGAACATCATTTCCGGAAAGCCGAGCTTGCTGCCGCGCTCGGCAATGACCACGTGGCAGGACAGCGCAGCCTCGAAACCGCCGCCGAGCGCATCCCCCTGGATGACCGCCATCGACACAGCATCGGCATGCAGGCCGGATACATTGTTGTTGATGGCGCGGATGCAGGCTTGGGCATAACGCATCAGCGCCTGCTGGTCACCGGCTTCGACCAGCCGGCGGAACAGGTCAAGGTCGCCGCCCAAGTTGTATACGCCCGGAACGGATGAGCAGTTCAGGAAGAAATCCACCGTGCCGGGCGCCAGTTCCACCTCTTGCTGCTGGGCAACGACATCCGCCAGCAGTTCCGGCGTGAAGCAGGGGCGGCCGACCGGATGCGCGTACATCCACAGCGCACGGGTGTCGGTGTCGTAGCGCGAGGTGATCAGCGGTGTCGACAGCAGACGCGGCCCGCGTGGGGCGGCACCGAACTGCACGACATTGTCGACATGCACACGGTGTTTTTCATGCGACTGCAAAGGCGTTTCTGCCTTGGTGATGCAGACAGGCAACGCCGCGCCGGCGGATGAATCCGCCGCGCTCAGAATCGAAGCTTCGGACAGCGCGCGCGAAGGGCGCACCGTATTGCACGGGGTCAACAGATCCATTTCAGCCTCCGTCGGAATAGCCGACAAAAAAGCATGCTGAAAAACGTCGCCAATCAGGCGAACTGGAGAGGCATTTATTTGCCTTTTATTCCTGCTGTCTGGTGCACGATTCCAGACAGAGTCTGACCCTGTAAGTGCATGTTACGACAACACGAGAATTTTTTGCTTGAAATTTTGATTGCACCCGACGGGGATCAATCTGCTGCTCGGCTATAGTCGGACGCAACAGGAGGAATCGATGACAGCAGCCGCATCCGGCACCGAGCAACGCGAACACAAACTGACCCTGCAGGAGCTTGTTGACGCCATGGTGGCCGACGGCCTGCTGGGCGATGCGGTGGCGCGTACCTTCATGCACGACCGCCGCTACTGGCGAGGCGGCGAGCATCCGCTCGTCGTGCTGGCACAGCAGAAATGGCGCTCGCTGCATCCGCCGCACCGTCCGCTCAATCTGGATGCGCTGACCGAATGGATGGCCGGCTGGAGCGGTCACGAGTACTACCACATCGACCCGCTGAAGGTTGATTTTGCGGCCGTGACCGAGGTGGTGTCGAGCGCCTACGCCAACCGGTTCCGCATCCTGCCGGTCCAGGCTTCGGCGCGCGAGGTGGTGATCGCGACCGCCGAGCCCTTCATGAACGAATGGGAAAAGGAACTGGCGCCCATCCTGCGCCGGCCGATCCGGCGCGTCATCGCCAACCCGGACGATATCGCCCGCTACGTGGTCGAGTTCTACAGTCTGGCGAAATCGGTCAAGGGGGCGGCCAAGCGGGGTGACGTCAGCGGTGTCGGCGCATCGAATTTCGAACAGCTGGTCGAACTGGGCCGCAGCAACCGGCCGCTCGATGCCAATGACCAGCACATCGTCACCATCGTCGACTGGCTGTGGCAATACGCTTTCGAGCAGCGCGCCAGCGACATCCACATCGAACCGCGGCGCGACTTCGGCGTCGTGCGCTTCCGGATCGATGGCGTGCTGCATCAGGTCTATCAGATTCCGATGCCGGTACTGGGCGCGATGACCTCGCGCATCAAGATACTGGGCCGCATGGACGTGGTGGAAAAGCGCCGGCCGCAGGACGGGCGGATCAAGACGCGCGCACCCGACGGCCAGGAAATCGAACTGCGTCTGTCCACGCTGCCGACCGCCTTCGGCGAAAAGCTGGTGATGCGGGTGTTCGACCCGGAAGTGCTGGTGCGCGACTTCCGCGATCTGGGCTTTTCCGACGAGGACGCGCGACGCTGGAAGAACATGACGACGCAGCCGAACGGCATCGTGCTGGTGACCGGTCCGACCGGCTCGGGCAAGACCACCACGCTGTACTCGACACTGAAGAACCTCGCAACACCCGAGGTCAATGTCTGCACGCTCGAAGACCCGATCGAAATGATCGAGCCGTCGTTCAATCAGGTGCAGGTGTCGGCCGACATCGGCGTCACCTTTTCGGCCGGCATCCGGTCGCTGATGCGACAGGACCCGGACATCATCATGGTGGGCGAGATACGCGACCTCGAAACGGCCGAAATGGCGATCCAGGCGGCGCTGACCGGTCACCTCGTGCTGTCGACGCTGCATACCAACGATGCGCCGTCGGCGATTACCCGCCTGATGGATCTGGGCGTACCCAGCTATCTGCTGAACGCCACGGTGCTGGGCGTGATGGCGCAGCGGCTGGTCCGCACGCTGTGTCCGCACTGCCGCAAGCCGGCCACGCCGCAGGAAACCGATCCGCAAGCCTGGAACGAACTGGTGTCGCCGTGGAAGGCGAGCCGTCCGGATCGTTTCATGCAGTCGGTCGGTTGCCTGGAATGCCGCATGACGGGCTACGCGGGCCGCATCGGCATCTACGAAATCCTGCTGATGTCGCCGGAAATCAAGAACCTGATTTCGGCCAGCGCCGACATCGCCGCGCTGCGCGAACAGGCTTATCGCGAAGGCATGTATCCGCTGCGGGTGTCCGGTGCCCTGAAGATCGCCCAGGGCGTGACCACACTGGGCGAAGTCATGAAGGTGGCGCCGCCGGCCTGAAGCCGGTTGTGCGCCGCCGTCCTCAGTACCCTTCGCCCGGTGGCCAGCCAACCCCGACGAAGGGCGGCTTGCGGCCGACCAGTCCTTCGAGCAGCGTCAGTTCCGCATCCGTGTGGTTGATCAGCCGGGCGGCCGACATCATGTCGCCGCCCGGCTTGTCGCGCAGCCACATCGGCTTGTCGTGATGGCGGGTCTGGATGGTTTCGGTCTGCCCCGGATCACCGTTGCGCGCGATGACCGCTTCGCCGTAGCACAGACAGAAGTAGGTCTGCTCCTCGGCCGTTTCGATGTAGCAGCCGGTACCCCGGATACCGATGGTGGCCGCCGGGGTCGCGATGCGCCGCTGGCCGCGGTCGAACACCGACAGCAGGCGCCCGGTGATGACGCGCATCAGGTCGGCGGCAACGCCGCTGCCAAAGGCGACATGCGAATCGCCACGCTGCATGAACGCGTCGCGGCCTATCACGTAGATCGCTTCCGACCCCGCGCCGGTGCGCACCGTGTCGCCCGGATGCACCGGCATGCCGAATTTCGCCGGCACGCCGTTGATCGTCACGTTGCCACGGAAACCGCGCAGCCCGGGGCGGTCGTCACGGGCCAGCGCATCGCGCACCAGCGTGTCCAGTGCCAGCGGGGCGGCACTGCCGGCCACCAGCAAGCGCGTGAGCATGCGTCGTCTGTCCATCCGGCTGTCTCCCTGTTGTGTTGGGGCGGATTATGGCCTGCGCGGCAGACTGCCGGACGCATTCATCCTGAAAACCTCGGCCGACCGCTTGCCTTATCCCCCGCCAATTCTGCTCGCTGCGCCGATCACCTGCGGCTGCCAGGATCATTCGTCGCCGGCAAGCACGGCGTCACCCAGACCGACACGACCGCTGCGCAGCACCCGCGCGGTGATGCCGCCATGTCCGCGCATCGCGTTGTAGCCGCCACGGCCCAGATTGCTTTCCATGCGCGAGCAGGGGTCGCAGGTGCCGGTGTATTCCAGCAGCGCTTCGCCCAGCTGGAAGCGTCGGCCCTTCAGCGCCAGCAGATTGATGCCGCTGACCACGATGTTGCGTCGCACCTGTTCCGGGCTGACGACATCCGTACCGAGCAGGCCGGCCACCGTCTGCAGGTGTTCGGCCTGTATCAGCGTGACCTGGCGCTTGCCGCCCGGGCTGGCGTAATGGTCGCCTTCAAGCCCGAGCGCCTCGATGGCCTGTACCGATTCGACCGGCTGCAGCGGCTTCAGCCGCGCCGGCCGTACCCCGATCCAGGTCACGCAGCCCGGCTGGGCGAAGGTGGATTTCAATGATTCAAGGGTATTCATGTGCGCTCGCGATATCGGTCATCCAGGCGGATGCTACTTCACGCGAACAGCCCGTGCAGATACCAGCGGTGTGGCGGCAGGTGCTCGCGGTAGATCCACAACTGAGCGTGATCGGTGCTCAGCGCGACGAAATAGTCGCGCAGCGCGTCGCCCGGACTGGCTTCCCCATCGGTGTCCCACCAGCCGGACTCGATGCGTTCGGGGCCGCTGACCAGTTCGAGCGGTCCGCCGCGCCACGGCTGGTTGCGGAGGGTCTGCAGCAACCGGGGTTCGGGCAGCAGCCAGAGCGGGCGTCTGCCGCCTTGCGCAGCGGCGGTCGTGCCCGGGCCGGGTTCGACCTGCTGCTGAGATCGTTCCGGCCGGTGGTCGGCGCAGGCGGACAGTGCGTACACCCGGTCCGGTCCGAGCCGGGCGCGCAGGTGTTCGATCAGCAGCCTGCCGGCTTCCTGCCGCCGGGCGGGCGAGGGGGCCTGCGGACCGAACAGGTCTTCGCTGCGCCCTGCCAGTTCGATCCAGTGCGCAGCCTTCAGGCGCAGCGCGCCGACGGCTTCGGGCAAGGCAAGCCGTGCCAGGTGTTCGCGCGTCAGCAGCGCCATGCGATGGGCGTCGCGTGACGGCGTGCCCAGTGTCAGCGTCAGTACGGTCGGCGGATGGTGTTCGTGTTCCAGTTCAAGCCGACAGCTTTCGATGCCGGCATGCACGGCGGCCAGCTGCGTGCAGCAGGCGTTGAACAGCCGGTTGGCTGCGAACAGCAGCACGTCGCTGTCGTGTCGTGGTACCGGCAGTTCGAGCCGGCTGTCGATCTGCGGTGGTGCCTCGAAAAAGGGCCGCGGGTCAGGTCGCTGGCCAAGCGCCTGGTCGAGCAGGCGACGCAGTCCGGCGGCATCGCGTCGCGCCAGGGCATCGCGCGGCAGCTTCATCACTTCACCCACGGTACGCAGGCCGCTGTCGGCAAGCAGGGCGAGCAGGGACGCATCGGCTTCCATCGCACGCAGCGGCAAGGCGGCCAGTGCTTCGGCCAGGGCTTGATCATCGTCTGCGACGCATTGACCTGGCGTGGCGCGTGCCAGCCAGCGGGCCGCGCGTGGGGTGGGTGCGCAGGCGCTCAGCGCCCGGAAACCGGCCGCAGCCAGATCGCTGCGCAGATGGCGCAGCAGGGCGTCCAGCCCGCCGAACAGCCGCGTGCTGCCGGCAATGTCGAGCAGCAGGCCGTCATCTTCCAGCACGACCCGCGGCGTGTAGCGCAGTGCACAGCCCGCGGCTTCACGCAGTGCAGAGCGCTCGGCCTCGGGGGATTTCGGTCGTGCGAGCAGATCCGGGGCTATTGCCAGTGCGTCGGCCACACCCTGTCCGGGGCGCACGCCCTGTGCCAGTGCCGTTGCGTCCAGCGCACACACGCG
The DNA here is from genome assembly GCA_016791045.1 of Methyloversatilis sp. Lineage (GTDB taxonomy): Bacteria > Pseudomonadota > Gammaproteobacteria > Burkholderiales > Rhodocyclaceae > Methyloversatilis. The sequence goes on from JAEUNO010000036.1 coordinate 80,275, forward strand.
CTGCCGATGCGCCACAGCCAGCGGACGGGTGTGCGAGGGGTTGCGGAACAGGGCCTGCAGGGGCCAGTCGGGAAAGACGAGTGCCAGCCAGCGCATGATCCTGAAAACCTCATTTGACTGCTCACCAGGTTATTGAATTGAAAATCTTCGCCAGCGACACTGTCGTCGCATTCCGGAGCATCACCCCGCAGATGAGCGCGCTTCGCCACCGCGTGCACGGCTGGCGGGGCGCCCGGCCGCGTTGCGCGTCCCTGCCGTACGCATCGCCAACCATGCCCATGACACCGATCAATCGAGGTCTTCAGGTGATTTGTCGACGTTCATCTTCGGCAGGGCTTCATGCGATCAGCGCCAGCGCGGGCGGTGCTGCGCGGCGCACCACTGCTGTGGCCAGCGGTGCATCAAAACCCGCACCCTGCAGGTAGAGCGGCTGGTTCGCCGGCGCACCTCGCCGTTTCAGGATGTCGATGCGCAGCACGCCGGCTGCGCGAGCCGACAACTGCAGACGCAGCACCGCAGGCGAGGCGTGCCGTGCCTGCTGCAGCGGACGGAACAGGATCAGCGGAATCGCCGCTTCGCGTACTGCCAGCTGCAGCCGTCGCAGCAGTGCATTGTCGACACGGTCGAGCCAGCCGACGACTACCGAACAGACGCCTGAGCGCAATGCCTGGCGAATTGCCCACACCCGCTCGCCCGCTGTGTCTGCCCGTACCACGATCAATTGCCGGGTCCGTACGCCGGCTGCCGCCAGCGCGGACACACCGGGCAGATGGGGTGGCGCCACCCAGATACGCCAGTGGCTTTCTGCTTCGGCTCCGGCCAGCAAAGGCATCAGCAGCGACAGTTCGCCGTGGCCGCTGCAATCGGTCAGCAGTTCGGTCATTTCGCCGATTGGCCAGCCTCGGCCGGGCAGGGCTGCATCCAGCATGGCGTGACCGGTCGGGATGCCGTTCGGCACGCTCGGTGACACGTCGCCGGCCCGCCAGAGGGACGGGTGCCGCAAGAGGCTGAACGCTTGCGTGGTCATTGCGTCAGACCGGACTGCCGTTGCGGATCAGACCCACCACCAGGCCCTCGATCACCAGCGGGTCACGCTGCGTATCGATCACGATGGGCTGGAACTCCGGATTTTCGGGCAGCAGTTCGACGTGTGAGCCAAGCCGTTTCAAACGCTTCACAGTCACTTCTTCGCTCAGGCGGGCAACGATGATCTGGCCATTCACCGCTTCGTTCGTGGCGTGGATGGCGAGCAGGTCGCCATCGAGGATGCCGGCGTCACGCATGCTCTGGCCACGCACCCGCAGCAGGTAGTCGGCACGGGGTGAAAACATGGCCGGATCAAGCTGGTAGCGCCCCTGTACATGTGCATCGGCCAGTATCGGACTGCCCGCCGCGACCCGGCCGATCAGCGGGATGCCGGGAGATTCGGTCAGCCGGATGCCGCGTGCACGACCTTCGTCCAGACTGATGACACCCTTGCGCGCCAGCGCCCGCAGATGGCTTTCTGCGGCATTGGGGGAACGGAAACCGAAGGCCTGTGCGATTTCCGCCCGGGTGGGCGGGCTGCCGCGCTCGCTGACGGCATCGCGTATCAGTTGCAGGATCTGTTGCTGACGGGCTGTCAGGACGCTTGAGACCATGATTCGGTACAGGAGTGTTCGTTGGCTGTATTTTTATACAGTTATCGATCGCCCTGCAAGCGCTTTGCACCGCGGAAAACGAAATGTCGAGATTTGTTACACGTCAAAATCTGTGATCAGAGGCACAGAACGAGGTTCTGTCGAAACGAGATTAATTTCAAGCCTATGAAATAAAACGATTTTATAATTTATATGGAGGGTTTCAGCACTTTGTGACGGTCTGTGCCCTAAGACTTAGGTCATGCACCCGCGCGTCGACGTTTCTGACAGTGCTGCGTTGCAGCGAACTTTCGGGGCTTGCCCGGACAACAAAAAAGCACCCGAAGGTGCTTTCTTGTTGAACGGCTGAAGCCGATCAGCTCATGCGACGCTTTGCCATCAGACCGATCATGCCCAGGCCTGCAAGCATCATCAGGTAGGTATCGGCTTCCGGCACTGCACTGACTGCGATGGTCAGATCCACGTTCTTCTTCTCGATGAATGCAGCAGTCGGGAAGGAGTTGGGCGGATTGTAGGCAGCCAAGATGTTCTGAATCGTGAACGTGGCCGACTTCGAAGACTCGTCCAGTGTCACGAGTGCTGTAGCAGTCCAGTCGGTGGTGGCAAAATCGAACAGCGCATTGGCGGCGAAGCCGCCAGCCGCGATCGATGTTGTCGAGATCGGCGAGCCGGCCGTATCAAGGCTGCGGCCGCGCAACTGACCTGTTGCGCTTACACCGGACCCGTCGCCGAAGAAGAAGTAATCGCCGCTTTCCCACAGGGAAGCGCCATTGATTAGATAATTATCCTTTGCGGTGACTGTCACGGCAAACGTCGAATTGGTGACATTGATGCCCTGGCCGTAGCTCGCGGCAGTGAAACCGGGACTGCCGGAGGGCGCCCAGGACAGCGTGTCTCCTACCAGCGTTGGCGTACCGAACAGGCCAGTCAGTGCATCATCGTAAGTGACATCAAAAAACGAGCCACTCAGCGTGACGCTGGCCGCTTGAGCACTGCCGAAGGCAAACATGCTGCCCAATGCAACTGCCAATAAAGATTTCTTCATTTCCGTACCTTTCAAGAAAGTGACAGATCGCAAACAAATTTTTGCAAGAACGACTGTCTGACACAACCATTCGAACCGCTTTCAATTGCAACTGCATGAAACCGGACTCTCTGTGATTGCCTCGGGTGACAGGCGGTCGATCCCGAAGAATGATAAGCAAGCAGCGTGCCGTCAGGAGTCAGCGAAAATCCGGATTCGGGATTGCTTCCCAAGCCCATGAAATGAAAAGGTTTGCCTTTCTTTATACTGGCTCGATGAGCCTGCGGCCCTGTACCTGATCCGTGCCTCATGCCCTTTTTTGTGCACAGCAGCGTCAGCTTTTCTTACAGCGCCTTCATGACTTGTCGGCGAGTAGCGCTGGTAGAATCCGCCGCATCATCCGGGAGCCGTTATGCGCGCCGTGCGCGGCTGGGAGGAGTGCATGCTGAATGCAGGACAACCCGCTCCGCTGTTCGAGCTGCCGGACGCCGATTTCGAACTGTTCGATCTGCGCGAACAGATGGCGCGGCATCTGACAGTGCTCTATTTCTATATCAAGGACGATACGCCGGGATGCACCGCCCAGGCGATCGAATTCAGCGATCTCGAAGAACATTTCCGGAACTGCGACTGCACCATCGTGGGGATCAGTCGCGATGAATTGTTCACTCATGCAGAATTCCGCGACAGGCACGGACTGGCGTTCAGGCTGCTGTCAGATGTCGACGCCGAGGTCAGCCGGCGCTATGGTGCGTGGCGCGAACGCGAGGTCGAAGGCCGGTCACGTTTCTGCATGACCCGCTCGACCTTCATCATCGACCGGAAAGGTGTCATACGTTACGCGCAATACGGCGTGAATCCGCGCGGGCACGCAGGAGAAATCCTCGAATGCGTGCGCGCACTCCATACGAAAGGAATCAGGAATGCTCATCACCAAGGACTCGGTCGTCACTCTTAAATACAGCGTGACCGATCCGGACGGAAATCTGGTCGATTCGGGTGCTGCGCCGCTCGCCTATCTGCATGGCGGTTATGGCGGCATCTTCCAGCCGATCGAGGAAGCGCTCGAAGGCCAGGCCGTCGGCTTTGAAGTGGTCGTCAAGCTGCAGCCGGAAGATGCGTTCGGCGAGTACGACGAAGAACTGGTGGAGATCGAGTCACGCTCGAACTTCCCGGAAAACATCGAAGTCGGCATGCAGTTCGAGCGCGTCAGCCCGGATGGCGAGGAAGAAGGTCTGTACACCGTCACCGACATCACCGATGATCGCATCGTGATCGACGGCAATCATCCGCTCGCCGGCACCGCACTGGTGTTTTCCTGCACCGTGGCCGAAATCCGCAAGGCGTCTGCGGAAGAACTGACGCACGGTCACGTGCACGGCGAGCACGGTCACCAGCACTGATCCGTCCCCGACGGGCGGCCGTTGCGCGGCCCGTCTCCCCCACTCCGTCACGGAGTGCCAGTTTTCCTTTCCGGGAGCATTCATGTCGCGCGTGCTGGTCACCGGGGGTGCGGGCTATATCGGCTCGCATACCTGCATCGAACTCATGTCGGCCGGCCACGATGTGGTCGTGGTCGACAACCTGTGCAACAGCAAGTACGAGTCGCTGCGGCGCGTCGGACAGATTGCCGGTCGCCCGGTCGAGGCGTTCGTGCAGGCCGATGTCCGTGATCGCGCTGCGCTGCGGGCGGTGTTCTCGGCACACGCGATTGACGCGGTCATCCATTTCGCCGGCTTGAAGGCGGTCGGCGAGTCGGTTGCCAAACCGCTCGAGTACTACGACAACAATGTCAGCGGCACCGTGGCGTTGTGCGAGGTGATGGCCGAAGCGGGCGTGAAGACGCTGGCCTTCTCGTCCTCGGCCACGGTCTATGGCGATCCGGCATCGGTGCCGATCCGTGAGGACTTTCCGACCGGCCCGACCAACCCTTACGGATGTTCCAAGTGGATGGTCGAACACGTGCTGCGCGACCTCAGTGCAGCCGATCCTTCGTGGCGCATCGCGCTGCTGCGCTACTTCAACCCGGTCGGTGCGCATGAATCCGGCCTGATCGGCGAAGACCCGAACGGCCTGCCCAACAATCTGATGCCCTTCGTGAGCCAGGTGGCCGTCGGCAAGCTGGCGCGGCTGCGCGTGTTCGGCGGCGACTGGCCGACGCCTGACGGCACCGGCGTGCGCGACTACATCCACGTGCTTGATCTGGCTCAAGGCCATGTGCGGGCCATTGACTATCTTCTGAAACAGACTGGCCTGCTGACGGTGAATCTGGGTACCGGGCGAGGCTACAGCGTGCTTGACGTGGTACGTGCCTTCGAAATTGCCAGCGGCCGGCCGGTGCCGTACGACATCGTCGAGCGCAGGCCGGGTGACATCGCCCAGTGCTACGCCGAACCCGGCCTCGCAAACCGGCTTCTGGGCTGGGTTGCAGCGCGGGATCTGACGCAGATGTGCGCCGATGCCTGGAACTGGCAGCGCAACAACCCGGAGGGCTACGCCTGACAAGGCTTTGCCGGAACCGGGTCGAAAACGGGGTCGCGGCGCGATAGATGGCCGCCGAAAATTAGTGTTAGATCGCGCTGTAACCGTATTGCCATCTTCACCCAATCGACCCGGGAGAGCGTTCATGCACCTGCAAGCCGTGTTCGAAAAAGCCCACGCCACAGTCAACGAATCCAGTGCGGACATCTTCCGCCAGTTGCTCGACGCACTCGAACACGACGCGCCTTTCGACCTGCAGCAGTTGTACCGGCTGTCCTACGGCGACTTCGACATCGCGCTCAATGCACTGCGCGAGTGGCGTTCCCAGCGTTACGTCTGGATGCTCGAACACGAGGGCGTCCAGCCCTGGCGCAGCCACCTGAGCTGAGCCCCGCCTGCGCGGGACCTGTCACGGCATCGTGATGGGGCTGTGTTAACCTCGGCTCATGCTTCGCTGTTCACGTCTTTCCCGCGGTTTCACATTGATCGAGCTGATGGTGGTGATCGCCATCATCGGCGTGCTCGCCACCATGGCCATGCCGATGGTGGAACTGGCACGCGTGCGTGCCGATGAATCCGAACTGCGCACCGCGCTGCGCCAGATCCGCACTGCGCTCGACGACTACCGCAAGGCATGGGATGAAGGCCGCATCGAGAAGAAGGTGGGGGCCAGCGGTTACCCGCCCAGCCTCGATGTGCTGGTCAACGGCGTGAAGGACGTCAAACAGCCGAACGACGTCAGGATCTACTTCCTGCGGCGCATCCCGCGCGACCCCTTCCACACCGACAAGAGCACGCCGGCGGAACAGACCTGGGGGCTGCGCAGCTACGCCAGCCCGCCGGACGAGCCGATGCCGGGCGCCGATGTGTTCGACGTGTTCTCGCTGTCCGGCCGCACCGGCCTGAACGGCATTGCCTACCGGAACTGGTGAATGCGCAAGCCCTTGTTTTCACGCGGTTTCACGCTGATCGAACTGCTGGTCGTCATGGCCATCATCGCGGTGCTGCTGACGCTGGCCGCGCCGCGCTACTTCGAACATCTCGACCGCTCGCGCGAAGCCACGTTGAAGCAGACGCTGGCCGTTACGCGCGACGCGATCGACAAGTTCCGCGGCGATCGCGGCGCGTATCCGCAAAGCCTGCAGGAACTGGTCGAACGCCAGTATCTGCGCAAGTTGCCGTTCGACCCGGTGACCGACAGCGCCGACACCTGGATCGTCGTGCCGCCGCGTGACACCGCGACCGACAGCGGCGTGGCCGACCTGAAGAGCGGGGCAGAAGGCACGTCGCGCGACGGCACGGCCTTTTCCGAGCTGTGAGCCGATGAGCGGGTGCGTGCGCCGGTCGACGTCGCAGCGGGGGTTTTCCTATCTGCTGCTGCTGTTTGCCGTCGCCGCCCTCGGTATTGCCAGCGCCGGCAGTGCGCTGATGTGGAGCACGCTCGCGCAGACCGAACGCGAACGCGAGCTGCTGTTCATCGGCGGCGAGTTTTCGCGTGCGTTGCAGCGCTATTTCGACGCGTCGCCTGCCGAACCCAAGCGCTATCCCGCCACCCTGCAGGATCTGCTGGAAGACAAGCGTCAGCCGACGCCGCTGCGCCATCTGCGCAAGCTCTATTTCGACCCGATGACGCGCAGTCAGGACTGGGGTCTGGTCATCAGCGGCGGGCAGATCCGCGCGGTCTACAGCAAGTCGGAACAACCGGCCCGCATCACGCTGCTGCCGGTCTGGGTCGATGCCACCGGCGACAAGGTCGCCAGTTCGCTGAAAAATGCCGCACCGGTACCGGGTGCCGTCGTGTCGCCCACCGCGCTCAATGCCGCGCCGGTGGCGCGCGGCAAGCCCGGTGAGCGCCGCCATGCCGACTGGTTGTTCGTACCGATGCCCAGCGGCGGCACGGCGGCGAATGCCGCTGCAGGTGGAACCGGAGCGGGCGGGCCCGCAGGCGGTTCGTCCGATGCCGGGTCGCTGACCGACCCGGCCAGCCCGTCAGCCACGTCGGGACGTTCGCTGCAGGAAATCTATACCGGCGGCGGCGCAGCGCCGGCCGGCGACGGGCCGCAGTGAGCGAAGCCCGTTCGGTGCATCAGAACAGCCAGGCGGCCAGCGCGATGCCCAGCATCATGAAGGCGATGGCCACCTTGGCGACGGCGGCCAGCAGCATGCCCAGCCAGGTGGCCAGCCCGACGCGCGCCGCCTGAAGCGCGTCTCGACGGGCGATGAATTCGCCGATCGCCGCGCCCGCCAGCGGCGCGAACAGCAGTCCGATCAATCCGCCGAACAACCCGACTACGGTGCCGATGGCTGCGCCGACGAGTGCCAGCGGACTGGCGCCGACCCGCTGGGCGCCGATCACGCTGGCCGCGAAGTCGATCAGCCAGGCCAGTACGGCGAGGGCGCCGAGCACGGCGAGAGTCACGCCGCCGATGCGCTGGAAATCGTCCAGCCAGGCCACCATCAGCAGGCCGCCGAACACCAGCGGAATGCCGGGCAGGGCGGGCAGCAGGACGCCAGCCAACCCGACCAGCACCAGCAAGCCGGCGATCAGCCACAACAGCAGATCGGCCGCGTTCATTGCGCGAAGGCTGCGACGGCGTCGTCGACCACGGCCAGCAGATTGCGCGATCGGGCATGGACTGCGCGCAGGCGGGTGGAATCGTTTCCGCCGCCCCTGACCATGCGGTGCAGGGAATCCAGCGCGGCGCGGCTGCCCAGGGCGTCGGCTGCCGGGGCAAGGCGCTCGAGCGTCTGTGCGATGTCGTCCCGCAGCGGCAGCGCGGCATGGCTGCGCGGATGCACCATCAGGCCATCCAGCCCGAAGCGGCAGGCCTGGAAGCGGTTGTAGGTGTACACGAGGTAGTCGTCCTCCTGTGGATCGGGTTCGTCGCCGGCCAGGATGCTGCAGCACAGCGCCTGCAGATAGACCGCAATCGCGGCGGCACGCTCCACGGTCAGCGGCGTGTCGCACACGCGCAGCTCGATCGTGCCGTATTCCGGCTTGGGCCGGATGTCCCAGTAGAAATCCTTCATGCTGCGCACGATGCCGGTGTCTTCCATCTTCGAGAAGTAATCGCGCTCGAAGCGTGCCCAGTCGAGAACGAAGGGCGCGCGGCCGCTGAGCGGGAAGGCGAACACGGAATTGAGTCGGGCCGAATCGAACAGCGTGTCGCTGCCCTGCGAGAACGGCGACGACGCCGACAGCGCGATGAAGTGCGGCACATAGCGGTTCAGCGCATGCAGCACGTGCAGCGCGCTGTCGGCGTCGGGCATGCCGATATGTACATGCTGGCCGAACACGGTGAACTGCTTGGCCAGATAGCCGTACAGCCCCGACAGATGCTGGAAGCGTGGCGTCGAGAAGATGCGCCGCTCGGTCCAGTGCTGGAAGGGGTGTGTGCCACCGCCGCACAGCGACACATTCAGCCGGGCCGACGCGGCGAGCAGCGCATCGCGCATCGCTTCGAGCTGCTTCAGCAGACCGGCGTGATGGTCCTGGATATCGGTTGCAATCTCGATCATGCAGTCGGTCATTTCCGGCTTGATGTCACCGGGAAAGCGGGTGCGTTGCGCCAGTTCAAGCAGGTCGGTGGCCGCCGAAGCGAGGTCGCGATCATGTTCGCCGACCAGCTGCAGTTCGAGTTCGACGCCCATGCTGAGCGCCGACGAGGCATGGAAGGTCTCCAGTGACATCAGGCGCGCTCCTCATGCTGCGTTTCGCCAGCCAGCATCAGTGCCCACTGGGCGAACAGCGGGCCGACGAATTCCATCACGATGACCATGCCGGCAATCGCCGACAGGGCGCCTTCGGCAAGACCGAAGCCGGCGCTGCGACTGTATTCGAGCAGCAGCAGCGCAAAGGTCGACAGCGGTGCCAGCGCCAAGCCGGTCAGCGCACCCTTGCGCGTGCTGGTGCCACTGACATGGGCGAACGCAGCGGTCGCCGCCACCTTGGCGGCGATGCGCCCGGCGGACATCAGCACCGCCAGCGCCAGCGCGGTTGCGGTGGTGGGCCAGGTTGCCATCCCTGCGACGAACACGAACAGGAATACCGTCAGCAGATCGCCCAGCACCCCGAAATTGCGTTGCGCCGGCGTCAGCAGCAGCTTGCGGCGGCGGATCAGCACGCCCAGCGTCAGGGCGGCGAGCAGCGGCGACACATTGACGCCCTGCGTCAGCAGGGTCACCAGCATGACCGCCAGCGCGAACACCGTCGTCACGCCGCGTTCGTCGGCGCGCAGCCGGCGCAGCAGCCAGGGCAGCGGAATGCCTATCAGGATGCCGCAGCCGACCGAGACCGCGAGGATGGCCGCACTGTTCCACAGCGCATTGACCAGGCTGCCCGACGCCAGAAGTTGCCAGTAGCCGATGGCGCCCTTCATCAGCAGCACCGAAATAAGGCAGTTGATCGCGCACAGGTGCAGCGCGCGTTCAGTCACCTGACCGGAGCAGCGCAGGTCATTCACCACCCGCACCAGTGCGGCGGGCGACGTCGCGACCGACAGGGCGCCCAGCACCATGGCGATATCGTCCGGTTGCCCCATGGCGAGCGCGATGCCGCGCACCACGAAGAAGGTCAGCAGCGATTCCGCGATGCCGCTGACCAGCAGCCAGGGGTTATTGACCAGCCAGCGCAGATTGATGCGGTGACCCAGCTCGAACAGGAACAGGCCGAGCGCGAAATTGGCGAGGAAAGACAGCGCAGCAGTGGTTTGCGCGTCAGCCTGAACGGTGTTGAGCGCGCTGCTGACGATGCCGGCCAGCGAGTAGGCGCACACCCGCGGCACACCCAGGCCGCGATGCGCCAGTTCGCCCGCCAGCCATGCGGCCAGCAGCACCGCCGGCCAGCCGACCAGCTCGAAAATGCGTCCGGCTTCGAATATCAAGGCGTTCCTCCTGTCTGCCGCGACGGCCTACAAGTGAAAGAACCCGCATCTCGCAGGATGCGGCGGCGGACTTGCAGCGCCTGTTCAGGCGAAGTCGTGGATCACGACCAGGCCTGAACAGACACCGGGGAGGAAGGACGGGCCGCTTGAGTCGCGGCCTCTCGTACGATTCGGCTCAACACCTGACCGGCAGGCACCGGTCAGTCATGCACCCGCAAGGTCGCCTGACGGGCGACCGCATCACATCGTGGCGACCGGAATCTTGCCGATCCGCGTCTGCCATTCCTTCGGTCCGGTCTCGTGCACCGAGGTACCGCCTGCATCGACCGCCACGGTGACCGGCATGTCGACCACGTCGAATTCGTAGATCGCTTCCATGCCCATGTCCGCAAACCCGAGCACGCGCGCGCCCTTGATCGCCTTCGACACCAGGTACGCAGCGCCGCCCACCGCCATCAGGTAGGCGCTCTTGTGCTTGCGGATGGCCTCGATCGCGACCGGGCCGCGCTCGGCCTTGCCGACCATCGCGATCAGACCGGTCTGCGCCAGCATCATTTCGGTGAACTTGTCCATGCGCGTCGCCGTCGTCGGTCCAGCCGGTCCGACCACTTCGTCGCGCACCGGATCGACCGGACCGACGTAGTAGATGACGCGGTTGCTGAAATCGACCGGCAGCTTTTCGCCCTTCGCCAGCATGTCGGCGATGCGCTTGTGCGCGGCATCGCGGCCGGTCAGCATCTTGCCGTTCAGCAGCAGGGTCTGGCCCGGCTTCCACGACGCGACCTCCGCCGGCGTCAGCGTGTTCAGGTCGACCCGCTTCGAATTCTTCGTGTCCGGCTGCCAGGTGACGTCCGGCCAGTCCTCCAGGCGCGGCGCTTCGAGCACGGCCGGGCCGGAGCCATCAAGATGGAAATGTACGTGGCGGGTCGCGGCGCAGTTCGGAATCATCGCCACCGGCAGCGACGCGGCGTGCGTCGGGTAGTCGAGAATCTTCACGTCGAGCACGGTGGCCAGGCCGCCCAGGCCCTGGGCGCCGATGCCCAGCGCGTTCACCTTCTCCATCAGTTCCAGACGCAGTTCTTCGACGCGCGTCAGCTTTTCGCCGCGCGCCGCCTTCTCCGCCAGGAACTGGATGTTGATCGGCTCCATCAGCGATTCCTTCGCCAGCAGCATGGTCTTTTCCGGCGTGCCGCCGATGCCGATGCCCAGCATGCCCGGCGGGCACCAGCCGGCGCCCATGGTCGGCACCGTCTTGAGCACCCAGTCCACGATGGAATCGGACGGGTTCAGCATGACCATCTTGGACTTGTTTTCCGA
>JAEUNO010000002.1 GCA_016791045.1 Methyloversatilis sp.
GATCGACCCGTCGGTGAACGTGTTCAAGGGCTACGACATGAAGAAGGGCGTGCCCATCCGCGACCCCGAGTACTCGACCCGCATGGACCACCTGGCCAAGGGCATCTGCCCGTCCGCCATGGGCTATCACAACCAGGGCCACGACTCGATCGACAAGAAGCGCGAACTGGTCATGCTCGGCACCAACATGATCTGCATGGACTGGGAGCCGTTCATGCTGCCCTACCGCGCAGGCCAGTTCTTCGTCGGTGCCACGCTGAACATGTACGCCACGCCGGGCAACAACAACAACATGGGTCAGGTGAAGGCCTACGACGTGAAGACGTCGAAGTTCAAGTGGGTCAAGGACGAGAAGTTCTCGGTCTGGGGCGGCACGACCAGCACCGCGGGCGATCTCGTCTTCTACGGCACGCTTGACGGTCTGATCAAGGCGGTCGATGCCGACAACGGCAAGACGCTGTGGGAATTCAAGCTCCCGTCCGGCGTCATCGGCCACCCGGTCACCTACGAGCACAAGGGCAAGCAGTACGTCGCCATCTACTACGGCGTCGGCGGCTGGCCCGGTGTCGGCCTCGTGTTTGACCTGACCGACCCGACCGCAGGTCTTGGTGCAGTGGGCGCCTTCAAGGAGCTCCAGCAATACACCAAGATGGGCGGCGGCGTGATGGTGTTCTCGCTCTAAGACGTACCGGGTGCGGCACCTCGGGTGCCGCACCCTTTCACGCAGGGATTCCATTATGAAACATACACTTGTAGCAGCACTGCTGTGTGCGCTGGGCACCGGCGCACAGGCCGCCGGCACGCTCAAGGTGTGCGCGGCCGACAATGAAATGCCCTATGCCAACGAGCGGGGCGAGGGCTTCGAGGACCGCATCGCCGAAAAGCTGGCGGCGGCCATGGACATGAAGGTCGAGCGCGTCGGCTTCAGCGATCCGCGCTATGTGGTGCGCGACCTGCTCGACAAGGGCAAGTGCGACGTCATGCTCGGCGTCGATGCGGGCGACCCCCGCGTCGCCACGACGCGGGCCTACTACCGGTCGAGCTATGTATTCGTCACCCGCGCAGACTTCGGCCACGAGGTGACCGGCTGGGACAGCCCGGCGCTGAAGACCGCGCACATCGGCGTCATACCCGGCACACCGGCCGAAGTGATGCTGGTGCAGCTCGGCCGCTATGCCGACAGCTTCCGCTACATGATGTCGCTCGGCGGCAACAAGGCGCCGCGCAACCGCTACGTGCGCTACGACTCGGAAAAGCTGATCCGCGATCTGGGTGCGGGCGAGATCGACATTGCCGTGGCCTGGGCACCCTCAGTGGCGCGCTACATCAAGGGCTCGCCGGTCGCACTCAGGACGACGCCCGTACCGCCGCAGGCAAGCAAGTCCAACGGCGAGCCGGTGCATTTCCACTTCGACACATCGATCGCCGTCCGCAAGGACGATCGCGATCTGCTGGCCCGCATCGAAGCAGCGCTCGCCAGGACCCGTGACGACATAGAGGGCGTATTGCGCGCCGAAGGCATTCAGATTCTGCCGCCCAACCCGGTGGCCGAAGGAGACAAGGACAGCAAGGGATGAACTTTCGGATCAACAGATTGGCGGCTGCCGCCCTGATCGGCGGACTGCTTGCCTCGGCGGTGGTGGCCGCAAACCCACCCCGCTTCTACAACATGATCGACGGCAGCGCGCTGGATTTCGCGGGCAAGCCGGAGAGCGAGGCGGTCAAGACATTCAAGGCCACCGGCATCAATCCCTACAACACGGATCCGGCCAAGGTCGCCGAGGGCGAATCGCTGTTCGCGACCGCCTGCTCCGGCTGTCATGGTCACCATGCCGAGGGCAAGCTCGGTCCCGGGCTGGCCGACGACTACTGGACCTATCCGGCCAATGCCACCGATGCCGGGCTGTTCTCCAGCCTGTTCGGCGGGCTGCAGGGAATGATGGGTCCGCAGAGCGGCCATCTGTCGCAGGACGAAATGCTGGTGATCATGAGCTGGATCCGTTCCGTCTACAAGGGCGATCCGGCCAAGGCGCTGTGGAAGCAGGCCAACTGAAGAAGCAGGGTTTTTGAGCCCGCTCCATGCGGGCCGTCTCGTGCAGCACCCTCATCACAACCAAGGAGGAATGACAATGAAGATCCGCATTGCAGCCCGCTTCGCCGCTACGTCGGCGCTCCTGCTGCTGGCCGGTGCCGCCCAGGCCTATGACGGCACGAAGTGCAAGGCGCCGGGCGACTGCTGGGAGCCCAAGCCGGGCTATCCGGCCAAGGCGGCCGGCTCGAAGTACGACCCCAAGCACGATGCCAAGGAAATTTCGAAGCAAAGCGATTCGATCAAGCAGATGGAAGCGCGCAATGCCAAGCGCGTCGAGCAGCTCAACTCCTCAGGCAGCTTCAAGTACGACGTGAATTGATCGTCGTGTTCACCCGGCCGGGCGCGATTCCCTTGTCGCCCGGTCGGGCCTTTTGACGGCACGCGCCCGATGGCGCACCGACCACCCCGATCTGGACTTCCGGATGCACTCCGAACCTGTTGATCTGTCAGCATGGCGCACACGCGCCCTCGACTTCGAACGCCAGCTCAATGACGTGCTCGTCGGCATGCCGCGCACCGTGCGGCTGATGACCGTCGCCGTCTTTGCCCGTGGCCACGTGCTGCTCGAAGGCGATGTCGGCGTCGGCAAGACGACGCTGCTGAAGGCCGTCGCGCGCGGCATCGGCGGCGCCTATCAGCGCATCGAAGGCACGGTGGACCTGATGCCGGGCGACCTCGTCTATCACACCTATGTCGGCGACGACGGTCGTCCGCGCGTCGAACCCGGCCCGCTGATCGCGCAGGGCAGCGAACTGTCGGTATTTTTCTTCAACGAGATCAACCGCGCCCGGCCGCAGGTTCACGCACTGCTGCTGCGCCTGATGGCCGAGCGCACGGTGAGCGCGTTCAACCGCGAATACCGGCTGCCGTGGATGCAGGTGTTCGCCGACCGCAATCGTGTCGAACGGGAGGAAACCTTCGAACTGCCGTCGGCTGCACGTGACCGCTTCCTGATGGAAATCAGCGTCGAAACGCCGGACGCACGCGACCAGCTGCGCGGCCTGATGTTCGATACCCGCTTCCACGACGCCGATGCGCTGATCGAGAAGGTCACCCCCGCCACGCTCGACCACACCCGTCTGAACGATGTCGCCGCCGCCATCCAGGACACCGTGCAATCGAGCGAGGTGCTGGACAATTACGGGGTCGACCTCTGGCTCGCCACGCGCCGCCCGGCGCAGTACGGCGTGCGCCTGTCCGACGTCGACATCGACGAATTCATCCAGTCGGGCGCCAGTCCGCGCGGCGTGGCCATGCTGGTGCGTGCCGCCCGCGTGCAGGCCTGGCTGGAAGGTCGCGACCGGCTGGTGCCGGAGGACCTGCACGAGGTGTTCTTCGAAGCCATTGCGCATCGTCTCTGCCTGAGCCCGATATACGAAAACCAGCGCCCGCTGTACGCGCGGCCGTTCGTCGCCGAAGTGCTGCGCCAGATCGCGTCGCCATGAGTGCTGCGCAGTCGCTTGCCTACCCCCTGCGCTGGCGCAGTCGGGCCGTCACCCCGGGTGCGCATCGCGGCACGCTGTCCGGGCCGGGTCACGACTTCGAACGCAGCGTGCCGCTGGCCGGTAACCGCGACGCCCGCAGGCTGGATCTGCGCGCCTCGCTGCGCGATCCGTCGGAACGTGTCTGGGTGCGGCTGTTCCGGCAGCAGGCGACCGTGCCGGTTGTGGTGCTCGCCGACGTATCGCGCTCGATGGACTACCGCGGCGTGACGCACCGGCGCGCGCTGATGGCGTCGCTCGCCGAAGCGCTGGCGGAGGCGGCGTGGCGCATCGGCGATCCGTTCTCGCTGATCGCCTGCGATGAAGCACCGCGCCGCGAGCTCGCGCTGCCGCCGTGCCGCAGTTCGTCCGGCGCGCGGGCCGCCATTGCGCGTCTGCGTATCTTCGAACCGCAGGGCCGCAGCAACGCCGGCCTGCTGAAGGCCGCCGCACTGCTGCCGCAGCGACGTTCGCTGGTGTTCCTCCTGACCGATGCACACATGCCGCTCGACCGTCTGGCCAAGGTGCTCGGCAGTCTGTGCCGGCACGACGTGGTGCCGGTCCTGCTGGGCGACAGCCGCGAGCGCCATGCCAGCGCGCGCTGGGGCATCGCCCGGCTGCAGGACATGGAAAGCGGCGCCGAGCGACTGCTGCTGCTGCGGCCCGCACTGGCGCGTGCCTTCGACGACGCCGACGACGCACGCCGACACGCGCTACGGCGCACCTGCATGAAGCATGGCCGCCCGCCCCTGTTCGTCGACGACCGCATCGACGCCACATTGTTCAACCGCTACTTCTTCCACACATGAACGCTCACCGGTATGCGCCGCGGGCACATGGCGTGGCTCACGGACTGGCACGCACGCTGTTGGCACTGCTTGCAGCGTGCGCTTTTTCCGTACCGGGCAGCGCTGCACAAGGCGATGGCGACAATGCGGGCGCCGGTGCCGAGGGCGTGCGCCTGCACGACATCGCGTGGCCGCGCAGCTTCGGCTACCGCATCGGCGACACGCTGCCGATCCGCGTCACCCTCGAGATCGACGACGGCTGGGTGCCGGACCGGGACGGGCTGCCCGAAGTCGGTCAGGGCGATCGCCAGTTCGAACTGCGCCGCCTCGACGTCGCCGATGCCCGCCAGCGCTGCGCGCGCTGTCGCACCTACACGCTCGAATGGCAGCTGATGAAAAGCGTGCGCGCACCACAGACGCTGCAACGGGCGCCGACCACCCTGCGCTTTCGCAAGGACAACCAGGTTCAGGCCGTCACGGTGCCGGCGTTCGCGATCAACGCAGCCCCCCTGCTGAACTGGCAGGCCAGGAAGGACTGGATCAACAGCGTGCATCCGGGCTATCGCGCACAGAATTTCGACGTCAACGCACCCCTGCTGCGCGCCGCCGGCTGGACACTGACCGCCGCTGCCCTGCTGCTGGCCGGCCTGTGGGCGGCCGGGCGTCTTGGCGGTCAGCGCGCACGACCGTTCGCCCGTGCCTGGCGCGAAGTACGCGCACTGCGGCGCGCACACGGCAGACAGGCCGACAGCGACGCCCTGGCCCTCGCCTTCCGGGCGCTGCATCGGGGCTGCAACGAAACGGTCGGCCGCACCGTGTTCGCGGTCGGACTGCCGGATTTCCTGCGCGATGCGCCCGAATTCGGCGACCTCGCCGACGAGCTGGCGGCTGCATTCGCCGCCTCGCGCAGCATGTTCTACGGCCTGCCACCGAATGCCCGCTTCGCGCGCATCGATGACCTGTACCGCTTGCTGGGCGCACTGCGGGATTGCGAACGCCTGCATGCACGGCGCACACCGACGTCCGGGAACGCGCCTGCCCCGGCAACGGCGGCTGTCCACTGAGGCACGGACACATGTGGTCGATCGATCATCCTGAAGCGCTGTGGGCGCTGGCGCTCGCAGTATTGCCGCTGTTCTGGCATGGCCAGCGCACGCTGGCGCACGGCTGGCTGCCCGGTGTGCCACCCGATGCGGCATCGCGCACCCTTGCGCTGGTGCTGCGCCTGACCGGTGCGCTGACGGTGGCTGCCGCCGTCTGTGCGCTGGCCGGCCTGCATCGTCAGGGCAGCGCCGTCGAACGCGTGGGCACCGGCGCGCACATCGTCATCACGCTTGATCGCAGCGCGAGCATGAGCGACGGCTTTGCCGGCCGCGGCGCGCAGCAGGGCGACGAGCCCAAGGGTCGGGCCGCCGCCCGCCTGCTCGAAGATTTTGTCGCCGAACGGCCGCGCGACCTGTTCGGCATGGTGTCGTTCAGCACGGCTCCGGTGCACGGGCTCACGCTGACCGGCGACCAGGACGCGGTGCGCGCCGCCGTGCGCGCGTCCGCCGCCCCGGGGGTCGGTCTGACCAATATCGCCGCCGGGCTGACCATGGCGCTGGAGCAGTTTCGCGACAAACCCCTTACCGGCTCGCGCGTCGTGCTGCTGGTGTCCGATGGGGCCGCACAGATCGATGCGCGCGCGCAGAACCAGATCCGCCGCCTGTTCGCGGAGAACCGCAGCGCGCTGTACTGGATCTTCCTGCGCACCGCCGGCGGCCGCGGGCCCTCCGACCCGCCCGATCCGGAAAAGGGATTCGATCCGGCGCCGGAATACTTCCTGAACGAGTATTTCCGAGACCTCGGCGTGTCCTACCGGCTGTATGAAGCCGACACGCCCGACGCGCTGGCGCGCGCCATCGCCGATGTGAGCCGGCTGCAGAACCAGCCCTTGCGCTACTTCGAAACACCGCCGCGCGAGGATCTCGCCGGCCTCTGTCTGGCCATTGCGCTGGCCGGCAGCCTGCTGCTGCTGTTCGCGCGCTCACTCGAGGTTTCCGCATGGTCCCGCTGAATCGTCTGGCACGGCGCCAACTGGCGCCTGCGCTCTACCTGCTCACTCTCGGCGCACTGGCACTTGCGGCCCACGCCGGGTGGCAGGCGTGGTGCGCACAGGATGCCAACCGCCAGATGCGCGACGGGGTGGCGGATGCCGGCGCGCCACCGATGGTGCAGTTCGCACGGGGCACCGCGCTGGCGCGCACCAACGACAACGACGCCGCGCTGGCCGCGTACAGCGACGCGGAAACACGCGGTGACGATGCGCTGGGGCACGCCGCCCGCTTCAACGCGGCCAACCTGTACCTGCGCCGGGCGATCGAGGTCGCCACCCGGGAAGGGTCGGCCGCGCGCGCCATCACGCTGATCGAACTGGCCAAGACCGGCTACCGGCGCGTGCTGCGCGATCGGCCCGACGAGTGGGGCGCACGCTACAACTTCGAACTGGCGCAGGTGCTGGTACCCGACTACGAAGTGCGCAACTGGCGGAAAGAAGGCAAGGAAACCCGCGTCGATGACGATGCACTGCCGGACAAGTCGGCCTGGACCGAAATGGTCGGCGCCCCGCGAGGCATGCACTGATGTCGGCATCAACGCCGCTCGCGCCCCGCTTCGCCGGCGTGCGCACCCCGCGCTTCTGGCTGCTGTCCGCGGCCGCACTGTGCTTTGCCGTCGGCATCGCCGACCCGGCGCTGAACATCGAGCGCACGGTCGGCACTTACCAGATGGTGTTCGACATTACGCAGAGCATGAACACGCAGGACATGGGCAGCAGCGACGCGCGCGTCAGCCGGCTCGATTTCGCCCGGACGCTCGCCGTCGGCACGCTCGACCGCCTGCCCTGCGGCGCCCACGTCGGCGTGTCGGTGTTCGTCGAGCGCAAGACACAGCCGCTGCTGATGCCGATCGAGGTGTGTGCGCATCGCGCCGCGCTCAAAGACGCCATTTCGCATATCGACTGGCGCATGGCGTGGGCTGCCGACAGCCATCTGTACTACGGCACGTACTCGGCGCTGAACGACATCCGCACGCTGGCGCCGGGGGCGGCGCTGGCGTTCTTCACCGACGGCCACCAGGCACCGGCGCTGCACACCGGCCGCACGCCGGCGTGGGACGGCACGCCCGGAGACATTCCCGGCGTGCTGATCGGACTCGGCGGCAGCACGCCCGAACCGGTCCCCAAACTGGGCGAAAAGGGCCGCATCGACGGCTACTGGACAGCGGAGGACACCGCGGGTTTTGCCAGCGCCGGCGCGCCCACGCTGTCGGTGGCCGACATGGAGCGCCTGGGCGGCGATCTGCGCAACGCACCCCAGCGCGCCGCCGGATCGGACGCAGACCACCTGTCTCGCCGGCGCGACGACGTGCTGGACGACCTGGCCAGGCTGACCGGGCTGGGCACGGCCGTCGCCCGTTCGCCGGAACAGATTGCCGCGCTGCTGCGCGCACTGCCAGGGGGCCGACTGACCAACACCCGATTTTCGCTGCGTGTGCCGCTGACGCTGGCCGGCCTGAGTGCCCTGCTGGCGAGCTTCGCACCACGTCCGGCGCGCCGGACCCCGCGGTGGCGCCTGACCGCTCGTCTGCCCCTTCCATTCCACTTCAGGAGCTCCTGACATGCAGTTCCCGCCCCCCGTCCGCCTCCTGTCCGCCGCGGTGCTCGCGCTGACCGCACTCGCCGCCCACGGGCACGGACCGACACCGCAGAAAATCGACGAATCCGTCACCATCGCCGCCCCGCCCGCAGCGGTCTGGGCGGTGGTCGGCAACTTCGCTGACCTGGCCGGCTGGAATCCGGCAGTCATGGCCTCGTCGGCCGATCGCGGCAACGAAGCGGGTTCGACACGCACGCTGACCTTGCCTGCCGGACAGGTAACCGAACAACTTGACGACTACGACGCGGCGGCGATGAGCATGAGCTATCGATCCGGCACCACCGATCCGAAGGTGTTGCCGGCCAGTTCCTATTCCGGCCGGCTGACGGTCAAGCCCGATGGCGGCGGCAGCAAGCTGGGCTGGCAGGTGCGCGGCTATCGCGCCGACACGGGCAACGATCCGGCCGCCGGCATGGACGATGAAAGCGCCGTGAAGGCCTTGCGCGCGCTGATGCGACCGGGGCTGGACGCCGTGCGGGCGCGCATCGAATCCGGCGGATCGCGCTGAATGCGCCTGCGCGCCGCGTCGCGGGCGACCGGATGGCTGCTTGCGCTGACGCTGTGCTTCGGAGCGCTGCCGGCGGCAGCGTCCGACGATGTGTGGCCGCGCGTGCGTGCGGCCTTGTTCGGCGAGCGCCCGTTCGCGCTCGACGAATCCGTGCTGGCGCTCGACGCCCCAGACCGGGCGGAGGATGCCGCGATGGTTCCGATTGCGCTGCGCGTGGGTCCGGCCGGCGCGACGCTGCGCACGCTGTGGCTGATCATCGATGGCAACCCGTCGCCGCTGGCGGGCCGCTTCACGCTGCATGACGCCATCGTCGGCGGCATCGAAACCCGGGTGCGCATCGAGCGTTACACCCCGGTGCGGGCGATCGGCGAAACCACCGATGGCCACCTGTACATGGCGGAGCACTTCGTGCGCGCTGCCGGCGGCTGTTCGGTACCGATCGGTCCTGCCGACGACGGTGCCGTGGCGCTGGGCAACATGCGGATGCGCCGTGTCGCGCGGGCGGACGGCCAGGACAAGGTCGAACTGCGCATCCGCCATCCCAACCATTCGGGTCTGGAAGTCGATCTGGACAGCCGCGGCTACATCGCCGCCGACTACGTACGCGAGGTCAGCGTGCAGCAGGACGGCCGTCCGCTGCTCGAGGCGGCGCTCGACATTTCGATCAGCCGCAATCCCTATCTGCGCTTCGGCGTCGCGTCCGGCGCGCGCGACATCGAAGTGCGCGTCACCGACAGCCACGACCGGCAGTTCGCAGCGCGCCTGCCACCCGGGCGCGCGCCGTGAGCCCGATCGTCGGGTTCTTCATCGCAGCGCTGGCGCTGTGCGGCGCGGCGTCGCCTGCCGTCGCCGCCCCGTCGGCTGCGGTGATGATGCAGTTGTCGCGCGTCGTGCTGAAGGTGTCGGCGCTGGGCGACGACGAGCAGTTTTCCGTCGGCTCGGCGGTGGTGATCGGGCCCGACACCGCGCTGACCAACTGCCACGTCACCCGGCACGCCCACACCATCGTGCTGTCGCGCGGACTGGCCCGCCACGCGGTCGTCGGCGAGCGCGCCGACACCTCGCGCGACCTGTGCCTGCTGCGCACCGCCGAAGCCCTGCCCTACCCTGCAGCCGAACTGCGGCCAGCCGGCACGCTGGTCCCGGGCGAGCGCGTGATCGCACACGGCTACTCCGGCGGCATGGAGCCGCAGTTCGCGCGCGGCGTCGTACTCGACCTGCACGGCGCCAGCGGCAGCCACATCATCCAGACCACGGCCGGGTTCAAGCAGGGCGCGAGCGGCGGCGGACTGTTCGACGAAGCCGGACGGCTCGTCGGCCTGACAACCTTCCTGACCTCTGCGCAGCGCACCGAATACTTCGCGGTGCCGGCCGACTGGGCTGACCGGCTTCGCGAACGACCGGAACTGCCGCCGAAACCGCTGACCGGCGACGCCTTCTGGGCTCAGCCGGCCGACCGCCAGCCGCATTTCATGCGTCTGCTCGAGCCGCTGGCCCGGGCAGACTGGCCCCGCGTGATGCAACTGACCGACACCTGGATGCAGGAGGAACCGCACGTTGCAGCGGCAGCGCTGATGTGCGCGCGTGCGGCGCACGCGCTGCAGCAGACCGAACGCAGCGCGCGCTGCATCGATCGGGCGATCGAGATGGCTGGCAAGGACGAAATCGAGCTGCGGCGGATCGCCGGCTGGGCGCTCGAAGCCGGGCGAGAGGAAGCGCGGCTTGCCGCAGTCACGGCACTCGCTCGGCTGGGGGCGTCGCTACCTGCAAACTGAGACTTGCCGACGAGCAGCGTGCCGCATGACACCACAAGACAGACACGGCAGGCCGGACGGGATTTACTCACCGGGTTTCCGGGCTGTCCTCGCCGCGCTGTCTGTCGTCCATCGCCGATAGTGCAGCCGGTCCAATTCAATTTATTTGCCTCATGTCCTTCTGCCTTCGCCGCCTGATTACCGCCAGCGCACTGCTGCCACTGTTTGCCGGCACGACATCACTGCACGCGTCCGACGTGGTCGCCACCGTCAATGGCCGGGTGATTCCGCGCGCCCAGCTCGATTTCATCATCAAGGAACAGGTCCGTCAGGGGCGCCCGGCAACACCCGAACTGTCCGGCAAGGCGCGCGACGAGGTGATCAGCCGCGAAGTGCTGGCGCAGGAAGCCGAACGCAAGCTCGGGCAGAGCGAGGCGCTGAAGACGCGTCTCGAATTCATGCGTCAGCAGGCGCTGATCAACGCGCTGCGCGAAGACTTCTTCCTGACCACGCGGCCGACCGACTCCGAACTGCGCAGCCTGTACGACGGCATGGCGACGCAGGTCGGCGAGCGCGACTACCGGGTGAGTCACATCGTGGTCGAGCAGGAAGCACAGGCGAAGGCATTGATCGATCAGCTCAAGCGGGGCGCCCGCTTCGAGGAACTTGCTCGGACACAGTCGAAGGATCGCGACAGCGGCCCCTCGGGCGGCCTGCTCGACTGGACGCCGGAAGGCGCCTTCTCGCCCGAATTCGCTGCCGCGCTGCCGACCCTCACGCGCGGCAAGGTCGCCGCGCAGCCGGTGAAAAGCAGCGCCGGCTGGCACGTCGTGAAACTCGAGGACGTGCGGCCGGCGCAGCGGCCGAAGTTCGAAGACCTGCAGCCGCGACTCGCCGAATCGCTGATCGAACAGAAGTGGCGGGCCTACCTGAACGACGTGCGCGCCCGCGCGGTCGTGAAATGAGGCCCGCCGCCCGTGTCGTTCTGGTCGGTGCCACCTGCCTGGCCCTGCCGGCAGTCGCCGATGAAGAAAGGTCTGCTGCCGAGGCGCGCGCGGCCGTCGAATGGGTCGAAGAAGCCGACGCGCAATGCGTCATGCAGGATGGCGTGCTGATCGGTGTGCGCAACCGCGACCGGCAGCGCCCGCTGCGCGTCTGGATCGAGCGCTGGTACCTCGACGTGCGCACGGCCGACCGCGGCCGTCACGACCTGCCACCCGACGGCACGATCACCCCGCTCGGCTGTTCGGAAACGCGCCAGGGCGCGCAACGCTGGACGCTGCACGACGCCCGCTTCGTGGCGCCGGACAGCCGGTGACCGGGTGATGGAAAAACGTCTTTGCGCCATGGCGCTGCTGCTGGGCATCGCGGCCAATGCGGTGGCGGCCGATGACGTCGGACGCACTTATGTGCGCGCCGGCAGCGATACGCTGATCCGCGCCTGTACGCAGAACGGTCACACGCTGAGCATTCTGGCGCGACCGGGTGTTGCGGTGCCGGCGGGCGGCAGCGCGCCGGCCAGCCTGCCGGTCGAACCCTTCATGCATGGGCTGACGGTGCTGGTCCGGCAGCAGGTTGCACAGCTGCCGCACGGCGATTTCCTGCGCCCGGACAGCGATGGCACGCGCCACCTCAGCGATGCGGTCGAGGCCTGGATGGCGCGCTTCAATCGCGAGCACGGAGTGCAACTGGCCTGGGCCATCGCCGATTTCGGCGTCAGCGACCGCCCGCAGGCGGACTGCGCGCGCTGAGCCTCGGCGGGCGATCCGCTCAGCGGACGATGGTCTGCGCCTCGCCGTCACCGCAGCGCGCGATGCGGCCGATGCGATACACGGTCTCTCCGGCACCGGACAGCGATGCCACGGCACGATCGGCGTCCGCCGCAGCCACGATGACCACCATGCCGATGCCGCAGTTGAACACACGGTACATTTCCTGTTCGGCCACGTTGCCCGCCTCGCGCAGCCAGGCGAACAGCGGCGGCAGCGTCCAGGACGACGCGTCGATGTGCGCCGACAGCCCTGCCGGCAGCACGCGCGGCACGTTGTCGAGCAGGCCGCCACCGGTGATGTGGGCCATGCCCTTCACCAGGCCGGGGGCCTCCTGCATCAGCGCCAGCAGCGGCTTGACGTAGATGCGCGTGGGTTCGAGCACGGTATCGCGCAGGCTGCGGCCATGGAAGTCGGCGTCCAGATCCGGTGCGTCGCGCTCGAGAATCTTGCGCAGCAGCGAATAGCCATTCGAGTGCGCCCCACTGGAGGCCAACCCGAGCACCACGTCGCCCTCGGCAATGGTTTCGCCGGTGATCAGCGCCGACTTTTCGGCGATGCCGACCGCGAAACCCGCCAGATCGTATTCACCGGCCGGGTACATGCCCGGCATTTCGGCGGTTTCGCCGCCGATCAATGCGCAGCCGGCCAGTTCGCAGCCGCGGGCGATGCCGCCGACTACACGCGCCGCGGTATCGACATCGAGCTTGCCGCAGGCGAAATAATCGAGGAAGAACACCGGTTCGGCGCCCTGCACCAGGATGTCGTTCACGCTCATCGCCACCAGATCCTGACCGACCGTATCGTGACCGTCGAGCTGGAACGCAAGCCTGAGCTTGGTTCCAACGCCATCGGTGCCGGACACCAGCACCGGTTCCTTGTAGCGCTTCGACACCTCGAACAGCGCACCGAAGCCGCCGATGCCACCCAGCACCTCGGGCCGCATCGTGCGTTTCGCCAGCGGCTTGATGCGCTCGACCAGCGCATCACCGGCATCGATATCCACACCGGCAGCGGCGTAGCTCAGGGGGGGGCGGGAATCCTTGGAAGCTGTCATGACATGCGGGGCGCACAGCGCCGGAAAAGATGAGGACGGGACGGGACGCAAAGCGAAACTTGCTACACTCGTGGCCGATTTCGTCGCGAATCGAAAGTTGTATCGTAAGTTTTTTCGACAGCGTTCGTTCCGCGTCGGCGCACGCTCTTCAAGGGTGCGCATTCTACCCCTGACCGCACCACCTCATGACCTCTCCTGGCATCGACCGCAAACAAACCCTGCTGTGGGCCGGCGTAGGCCTGTCCATCGTGGCGCTGCTTTGGCTGCTCGGCCCGGTACTGTCGCCCTTCATGCTGGGCCTCGTGCTGGCCTACATCTTCGAACCGCTGGTCGAGCGGCTGTGCCGGCGCGGCATGCCGCGCACGCTGGCCGTGGTGCTGGTCATCCTGTTCGTGATCGGTCTGGTGATCGGCCTCATCCTCATCCTCATCCCGGTCATCCAGCAGGAAGTTCGCACGCTGGTCGAGCGCCTGCCCAGCTACCTGACGGCTGCGCATGACCAGCTGGTACCCTGGGTGAAGGAACATCTGGGCATCACGCTTCAACTCGACGTGAACAGCCTGCGCAGCTTCATCACGAAGAACTGGACGAGCGCGCAGGACTTCGTGATGGTGGCGCTCGAATACGTGACCAGCCAGGGCGCGGTCATCGTCGGGGTGATCGCCAACGTACTGCTGACGCCGGTCGTCATGTTCTACCTGATGCGCGACTGGTACGGCCTGCGCGAGCGTGTCAGCAGCTTCATCCCTCGCCCGTGGCTTGACCGCACGTTGCGGATGGCCGACGAAATCGATGTCGTGCTGGCCGAATTCCTGCGCGGCCAGCTGTCGGTGATGGCCGCGCTGGCCGCCTTTTACTGCATCGGTCTGTGGCTGGCCGGCGTCGACTACGCGCTGCCACTCGGTTTGCTGTCGGGCCTGCTCGGCTTCATTCCCTACGTCGGCTTCTCGACCGGACTGCTGCTGTCGCTGCTGGTGGCCACCCTGCAGTTCCAGGGCTGGCCGCCGGTGATCGGCGTGGCCATCGTGTATGGCGTGGGCCAGGTGCTGGAAAGCTTCCTGCTGACGCCCTGGCTGGTCGGCGAACGCATCGGCCTGCACCCGCTGGCCGTCATCTTCGCGCTGATGGCCTTCGGCCAGTTGTTCGGCTTCGTCGGCGTACTGGTGGCGCTGCCGGCATCGGCTGCGCTGCTGGTCGGTCTGCGCGAGGTGCGCCGGCACTATCTGGCCAGCCAGCTTTACCAGGGCGACTCGCCGAAAATCATCGAGTGATGCGCCAGCTTCTGCTCGACATCCGCCCGATCGCCGCGCCCAGCCTGAACAACTTCGTCGCCGGGGCCAATCGCGAACTGCTGGCCCGGCTGCGCAGCACGGCCGCCGGCGAACCGGGGCCATCCATCTATCTGTGGGGCGAAACCGGCAGCGGACGCACCCATCTGCTGCGCGCACTGGCCGCCGAAGCCTCGGCACGCGGTCTGTACCTCGATGCCGACCAGGTGAACAACACCGCAGCCGACACGCTGATTGCCGCACTGCAGGCCACCCGCGCCGGCGTGTGGCTGTTCGACGACATCCGGCTGCTGGAGCCGCTTGCGCAGGGCGCGCTGTTCCGGGCGATCAACCTGGCCGCCGCGCGCGGCATCACCGTGGTAGCCGCAGCCGACGACGCGCCGCGCGATTTGCCACTGCGCGAAGACCTGCGCACCCGTATCGGCCAGATGCTGGCCTTCCGCATCCAGCCGCTGCAGGATGAGGAGCGCCTCGAACTCCTGCAGGCGCATGCCGCGGCACGCGGCATGAAAGTCGATGTCGACGTATTCGATTACCTGATGCGCCACGGCCGACGCGACATCCGCTCGCTGCTGGGCATCCTCGATCTGCTGGACGAACATTCGCTGACCCGCCAGCGGCCGGTGACCTTGCCGCTGCTGCGCGAAATCATGCAGACCCGACTTCTCTGAACCGGACCTACCGCCATGGAACTGGTGCTATTCGACCTCGACAACACGCTGCTCGCCGGAGATTCCGACTTCGAGTGGGCGCAATTCCTGATCTCCAGAGGCGTGCTCGACCGCGAACTGTACGAAGCGCGCAATGCCACCTTCTTCGAACAGTACAAGGCCGGCACGCTGGACATCCACGAATTCCTTAACTTCCAGCTGGCCCCGCTGGCACGCCACCGGCGCGCGGAACTCGACGCCTGGCACGCGGAATTCATGGCGCAGCAGATTCGCCCGCGCCTGACCGACGGCGCACGCGGCCTGGTCAACGGACATCTCGAAACCGGAGCGCTGTGCGCCATCGTCACCGCGACGAACAGCTTCATCACCGGGCCGATCGCACGTGAGCTCGACATCCCGCATCTGATCGCCACCGTTCCGGCGCAGGTGAATGGCGAATTCACCGGCCAGCCGCGCGGCACGCCGGCCTTCCGCGAAGGCAAGGTCGAACGTGTCGAACGCTGGCTGGAAGAACTGGGGCTCTACATGGGCAGTTTCCGCCGCACGGCTTTCTACAGCGATTCGCTGAACGACCTGCCGCTGCTGAGCCGGGTCGATCACCCGGTCGCCGTCGATCCGGATCCGACACTGGAAGCCCACGCGCGCGCGAAAGGCTGGCAGATCATGCACCTGCATACGGCGGGCGCGACGGATGGCAGCACCGAAAATGATCACTGAGTGATCACTCAGTGATCGCCAGGCGACGCCTGAGCGACTTTCTGCGCCATCGCTATACTGCAGCAGCCACGACCGGATAATTGCCATGGAACGCAATACGCGCCAGCGCAGCGCCATACTGGGATCGATCGAAACCGCCGCCCGGCCGCTGTCGCCGGCGGAAATCCATGAGTTGGCGCGGACCGACATTCCGGCGCTCGGGCTGGCGACCGTCTATCGAAACATCCGCATGCTGATCGAGGATGGGCGCCTGCGCGAAGTCGATCTGCCCGGCGAGCCGCCGCGCTACGAACTCGCCAATCTGGGGCATCACCATCACTTCAAGTGTCGTCAGTGCGATCGCGTATTCGACATCGCGGAATGTGCCACCGACTGGAACCGGCTTGCTCCGGCCGGCTTTTCGGTCGACGCGCATGACGTGACGCTGTTCGGCCGTTGCGACCAGTGCAGCGGTCAACAAAAGGAGGGGGATACCGTGCCTGCGCACGTGCATCACCCCGGTCATACGCACGACTGACGGGCCGGCGCGTGCCGCCCCGCCCGCACGATCAGCCCAGCCGAAGGCGGCGCATCACGCCGATCAGCCCCAGTCCGGCGGCCAGCATGGCCCAGGTGCCGGGTTCCGGCACCGGTGCCAGCAGCGTACCCACCGCACCTTCGAACACCTCTTCATCCAGACCGCTGTTGAACGCCAGATAGAACGGCGTCGAATAGCCCCAGTCGTCCGGCGCACCGATTTCCAGCGTGATCAGATAGGCGGCTGCGGTCGCGGCGCCGTCACCGGAAATCGTGAAATCGAGGTGCGCGTGAATGTCGCCTGCACCCGATACCTGGGCGATCGCGCCGACCGGATCGGTCACGCCGGTCGAGCTGAACAGCGTGTTCGTGCCCAGCACGTCGAGGATCCCCAGCGTCACGCCGGATGCGGCGGTCGACCACGCAGCACCATCCCACGCCTGCAGCACGCCGAGGGCGCGATAGCGAATGATGGCGCCGACCGGCAATGCATCGTCTTCCGAAATGAAGCCCGGGTCGTCGGTCGCGAACAGGCCGCCGGCAAAGTCGCGGAAGTCGCCTTCGTACAGCACGTAACCATTGGCGGCGCGCTCGGCCAGGCCTTCCGGATCGACGACGATGACGCCGCCTGCCACGCCCAGCTCGACATCACCGGCGTGAACATGCTGGGCTTGCGCGGCACCGGCGGTCAGCAACAGCGCCGCAGACAGGCCGAGCGCGCGAAAAAGTGGAGCGAGGGACTGCAGATTCATGACGAAAACTCCCGGCAAGGATGAAAGGAAAACGGGGCACAGGAGCAGACCGACGCAGTGCTCGACTGCAGTCAGTGCGCGCTCCGAGTTGATACCGCGTTATTATTATCACAATTTCGTCGCCGCACATCCCCTTCCGCTCCACCATGTCCAGAAAAGCTGTTCCGTCGCGCGACGTGCGCCTGCGCTGGTTGCTGCTCGCCCACCTCCCGGCGTTTTGCCTGGCCTGCCCGCAGGCCGCTGCCCAGGTCGAACTGCCCGACGTGAAGATCGAGGCCGAGCGCCTGCCCGACACCCCGACCGAGCCAGCCGGGCGCGCCAGCACGCTGCGCGGCGAGGCGCTGCGCGACCGCAAGGCGGGCACGCTGGGCGAAACCCTGAGCGAAGAAGCCGGCGTGCACAACGCGTCCTTCGGCACCGGTGTCGGCCTGCCGGTGATCCGCGGGCTGGGCGGCGCACGGGTGAAGGTGCTGAACAACGGCGGCGGTACGCATGACGCCACCACCTTCAGTCCCGACCACGCTTCGACTGCCGATGCGACGCTGGCCGAAAGCATCCGCATCCTGCGTGGCCCGGCCACCATCCGGTACGGCGGCGGCGCCATCGGCGGGGTGGTCGACGTCAGCGACGAACGCATTCCGACCCGCGTGCCAAGTCGCCTGATCAGCGGAACGCTCGACACGCGCTTCAACCGCAATGGTGCCGAGCGCGTGCATGCCCTGCGCCTCGACGGCGGGAACTCGCTGTTTGCACTGCACGGCAGCGCGCTCAGCCGCGACCGCAGCGACAGCCGCATCGCCGGCTGCGCCATCGACGACGCAGCGGTGGAACAGCAGTTCGGGCTGATCAACACGCGCAACAGCTGCGGCCGGCTCTACAACAGCGATGCGCAATCGGCATCCGGCACGCTGGGCGGCAGCGTGTTCATCGGCAATGCCTTGTTCGGTGCAGCGGTGAACAACGCGTCGAACGAGTACGGCATACCGCCGGCGCCCGGGCACAGCCATGGCGGCGACGACCGGGTGCGCATCCGCATGGACAACCGTCGGGTCGACACCCGCGCCGAGTGGCAGGGCGAAGGCTGGCTGCAGGCGTTGCGCTACACCGGCGGCCACATCGACTACCGGCACGACGAAGTCGACGACGGCGTGGTGGCGACGACCTTCCGCAACAAGGCGATCGAGCAGCGGCTGGAACTGGAACATGCCTTCGGCGAACATCTGAGCGGCACGCTGGGCGTGCATCACCTGCGACGCGATTTCTCGGCGCTCGGCGCGGAAGCCTTCATCCCGCAGACCGGGCTGCGCAGCTCGGCGGTCTATGCGGTGCAGCGCCTGCGCGTGTCGAACTGGACGCTGGATCTGGGCTGGCGCGGCGAAATCACCCGCGTACAGGCCGGCGACCGCGCGCTCGCCGGCGGCTTTGCGGTGAGCTTTCCGGCGCGCCGCTTCAATACGCAGAGCACGTCGGCCGCGCTGAGCTGGCAGCTGAGCGAACCGCTGTCGCTGTCGCTGACCGGTTCCAACGCGCGGCGCGCACCGGACATCCACGAGCTGTATTCGCTCGGGCCGCATTTCGCGACCCGCACCTACGACATCGGCGACCCGGACCTGAAGCCGGAAACGGCGCGTTCGGTCGAGCTGGGCGGGCTGTACGAATCGGACCGGCTCAGGCTGTCGGCGAACCTGTTCGCCAATGACATCGACGACTACATGTTCCAGCGCACGCTGCCGGTGTTCTACGACACCGATGAAGAACAGTTCCGCTTCGCCTGCGTGCGCCTGGAGGAATGCCTGACCGTCGTGCAATACACGCAGAGCCGCGCGCGCTTTCGCGGCTTCGAAGCCGAAGCCGCACTCAAATGGACGGCCACGAAACTGGGCGA
This sequence comes from Methyloversatilis sp., assembly GCA_016791045.1. GTDB lineage: Bacteria > Pseudomonadota > Gammaproteobacteria > Burkholderiales > Rhodocyclaceae > Methyloversatilis. Next base: position 18,975 of record JAEUNO010000002.1, read on the forward strand.
CATCGAGTGGTCGGTGTTCGGCGACCGCACACGCGGGCGGCTGACCGAACTGAATGAGGATGTGCCACGCCTGCCCGCGTTTCGCGTGGGCAGCCAGCTCGCGCTGCGCCAGGGCGCCTGGTCAGGCCGCGTGCGGGTGACCCACCACGCAGCGCAGGACCGCCCGGGCGCCAACGAAACCCGCACCGACGCCTATACGCTGGTCAGCGCCAACCTGAACCACGTGCGCCCGCTCGGCGACGGCCGCACGCTGACGCTGTTCGCGCGCGGCCGCAACCTGCTCGACCGCGAGGCGCGCAACGCCACATCCTTCCTGCGCAGCTTTTCGCCCGAACCCGGGCGCAGCATCGAAGTCGGCCTCAGCGTGACCTTCTGAAGCCGACGTTCAGCCTCGCGTGCGGCGCGCCGCGGCGGCGCACAGGCACAGTCCGGCCAGCATCGCCATCCACGCGGCCGGCTCGGGCACCGGCGCCAGCGCCCGCGCAAGGAAGGCTGTTTCGTACTGCGCAGCGCTCAGCCCGTAGTTGAACACCACCTGGAAGGGTTCGGAGTCGACATACAGCCCGCGACCGCCGATCGACGCATCGTCGGTCAGCTGCAGCGTCACCATGTAGGCCCCGCTCGCCGCCGCACCTTCGATGTACCAGTCGAGATGGGCGTGGAAGGCGCCATTGCTGCCGGCGTCATCGATGGTGGCGGTCACCGGACCGGTGATGCCGCTGCCGGTAAACAGCGTGCCGGCGGAATACAGGTTGAACGCTGCGGCCGCACCGGGCGGTGCAAGCCGCGGATTGACGAGCGACTGGAGGTAGGCGTTGGCCACCGCAGGTGGCACCGCACCGAACAGGCGCACGCCGACACCGCTGTCGGCTGTCGTCCAGGTGGCGGTCGCCGGCGTCCATTGCTGCAGCGTGCCCAGCGCACGGAAGCCGATGTAGTCACGTGCACCGGCGCTGCCGGACAGCGCACCCGCAAAGGCCTGGAAACCCGGATCGTCGGTGCTTTTCGGCCCGCCCTCGAAATCGCCGAAATCGCCCGGGAACAAGGCATGACCGGTCAGATGATCGAAGGGCTGGGTGTCGAAGGGCAGATCGCCGAAGGCGCCGGCGATCAGTTGGCTGCCGGCCACCGGACCGTTGTCGAGACTGATCGACACATCGAAATGGATGGCGTGGGCCGACACGGCATGCAGCATCAGCAGGCCGACAGCAAGGCGGGGCAGGACGAACATGGCGGAAACTCCGATCAGGATGACTCTTTATGATAACGCATTGCCATTTACAACAAAGATGCTGATCGGTATAAATTGATAATCAACACTCGTTAAGGACAGGGCGCTGTGCTGTCGTGGTGTGCGCATGACCGGGTGTCCTGGAGAGCGCTCGGCACGGGTCGCCGCTCGACCTGACGCCTGTGTGGATGAGCGCTCGGCAAGCGATCCCGATGACCGATGCATTCGGCCGTTCGATTCACCCCGAAAATTTGCCTTCCCGCCGCCATGAACAACCGTGTGTACATCCCTGTCACGCCGCCCTTCCCGATCACGCGCGACATCAGCGAAGCGGCCGATCTGGCGCTCGTGCTCGATCCGGACTGCAATCTGGTGCGACTTGCGCGGCCGCTGCCGGCCGGACTGGCCGACTGTCTGCAGGCGGCGTACGCGGCGGGGTTGCTGCGCAGCGGCCTGCGTGCCGAACTGCTGCCCGGCGCGACGCTGGCGGCCGACGCCCTGCCCGATCTGCCGGGACGCGACGCCCTGCGCGAAGAAGTGCGACAACTGGCCTCGCTGCTCGCGGATCTCACCGATTGTCCGAAAGTTGCGCTGCGCATCGAAGTACTCGAACGCGCCATGTGTCCGCGTCTGCATGTCGATCACGTGGGCCTGCGCCTGCTGTGTACCTGGATCGGCCCGGCCACCGAATGGCTGGCCGACGCGGACGCCGACCGCAGCCGGCTCGGCACCGACGACGTGATGCCGGATCCGTCGGCGCTGCGCCGTGCCGACGCCGGCGACATCCTCGTCCTGAAGGGCGAAGGCTGGCCGGGCAATGCCGGCCACGGGGTGATCCACCGGTCGCCGGCGCTGACACCGGCGCAACCGCTGCGTATCATCGCGGCGCTCGACGCGCTCTTCCCGGTGTCCTGACATCGCACAGCGGTCTGCCCGACAGACCCCGAATGTCCGGACAGGGCGGGCGCCGTCACCCGACCCACTGCCCGGACGACCGACATGCCCGCCACACTTCCCGTCACCCTGCTGTCCGGCCTGCCCGGCGCAGGCAAAACCACGCTGCTCAGACAGCTTCGCGCGCAGTCCGACGGACGGCGCATCGGTCTCATCGTCAATGAGCTGCGCAGCGTGGACATCGACGCGGCAGCCGGCACCGCTCCGGACGACGTGCGTGTCTGCCTGTCGCCGTCAGACATGCAGGCGGCGGCAGCGCACTTCGCACAAGCCGGTTTCGACGCGCTGGTCGTCGAGCCTTCGGGTTTTTCCGAACCGACCGGCATGATCGAAACCTTCCGCGCCGGACTGGGCGAACACGCCCGCTTCGACACGCTGGTCACCGTGATCGACGCATGGAATTTCTACCGCGACTATTTCAGCCGCGACACCGTTGCACAGCGGATGGCAAGCCAGGGGGTTCCGGCCGGAAACGATCAGCGCACGGTGATCGACGTGTTGCTCGACCAGGTGGAGTTCGCCGACGTGATCGTGCTGAACAAGTGCGATCTGGTGAATGATCAGCAACGCGGCATCCTGCTGGGCATGCTGCGCGCGCTCAATCCGCGGGCGGAACTGATCGAAGCCACGCAGGGCCGGGTCGCTGCCGCGAGCGTGCTCGGCACCGGGCGTTTCGACCCCGACGCCACGGTCCGTGCCGCCGGCTGGATGCAGCTGATGCGCGGCACCCCCGTCCCCGAAACGGCCGCCTTCGGCATCCGCAGCTTCACCTGGCAGGCGCGCCGGCCCTTTCATCCGATGCGCTTTGCGCAGCTGATCCACGAAAAATGGCGCGGCGTGCTGCGCAGCAAGGGCTATTTCTGGCTGGCCAGCCGCAACGGGCACATCGGCGAATGGGAACAGGGCGGCGCGATCAGCCGCCTGCGCTCAGGCGGACACTGGTGGTGTTTCACGCGCGAGGAGGAGTGGCCGAAGGACCCGGGTCACCTCGCCCACATCCGCTCACGCTGGGACGAAAAATGGGGCGATCGCCGGCAGGACCTGGTGTTCATCGGCATGGGCATGGACGAAGCCGCGCTCAGGCGCCGCTTCGAAGAATGCCTGCTGACCGACGAGGAGATGGCCTTTGGCGAGGACGCCTGGGCCAATCTGACCGATCCGCTGCCGGCGTGGCAGGAAGATCACGACGAAGGTGGGCATGGCGACCACCCGGGCGACGCCCCCGGGCCGGGCCGCCACTGACGGGTCAGCCGCCCGGTACGCCGGTGCGATTGACCTGGCTGTAGAAAATCTTCTGGTTGTGCAGGCTGCCGAGCAGCTCGTTCAGTTCGCGGATCTGATCGTCGTTGGCGCGGCTTTCCTCGCAGTTGGCATCACCGCTGGCCAGCACGACATGCGCCAGGATGCCGATCCGCTCGCGCACCGCCTCTTCGATCAGATCGATCTGGTGAATCGTCAGCTGGAACGACTTCTGGTGTTTCGACATGGTTCGACTCCCGGGAATGGCGCGATGAAGCGAGCGTAGCGCGAATCAACCGCGCGTGTGCTTCGCGCGTTGCACGGCGCTGTGCAATCGCAGTTCAGACTGTTGGCCGGACGCCCGAAAACCTGTCCGGCTCTTGTGTTTGTAACAGCTCCGGATGCACCATGGCACTGCACCGTGGCGCCATATCGGACGTTGCGCGGTTCCGATGTGTCTGCCACCCAACAGTGCGGTGTCCGCAGCAGTGCAAGCGCGGCCGCTGCACGACGACCAGGGGACTCCGGACGCCGTGGCTACGAAGCTTCACAAAGGCACAGTAGACAGCATCGTGGTCGACGCGGACGACCCGGAACCGGACGACTCGTTCTTCCGCACCCTGCTCGACAAGATGCCTGACGGCGTATTCGTCGCGCAGAACTACCGCTTCGTCTTCGCCAACGCCGCCCTGCCCCGCATGCTGGGCTACACGCATGAGGAATTCGTCGGCCTGCCTTTCGCAGCCGTGATTCCGCCCGAATTCCTCGACCTCTGGACCGAACGCTTCCGCGCCCGCATCGGTGAGGGCGAGGAGCCGCCGAACACCTACGAAGTCCGCTTCCTGTGCAAGGGCGGCGGGCGCACGCTGCCGATCGAACTGAACGCCAACCGCCTGCTGTTCGGCGGCCAGCGCAGCGTGCTGGGCATCGTGCGCGACATTTCGAGCCGCAAGCGCACCCAGGAGGCCCTGCGCGAGAGCGAAGAACGCTTTCGCGGCAGCTTCGAACAGGCTGCCGTCGGCATGGCGATGGTGGATCTGGACGGCCACTTCCTGAGCGTGAATCCGAAGTTGTGCGACATCCTCGACTACCCGGCCAGCGCGCTGCACGCACTCACCTTCCAGCAGATCACACATCCGGATGACCTCGAAGCCGATGTCGAGCTGATGAATGGCGTGCTGCGCGGAGACCATGCAACCTACACGATGGAAAAGCGCTACCTGCGCAGCGACGGCAGCGCGCGCTGGGCGCTGCTGACCGTGTCGCTGATGCGTGACGCGGACGGCACACCGTCGCACTTCATTTCCGTGGTCGAGGACATCCACGAACGACGCATGGCGCAGACGGCGCTGGCCGACAGCGAACTGCGCCATCGCCTGCTGATGCACAACCTGCACGCAGGGCTGCTGATCTGCACACCTGACGCACGCATCACCTACGGCAACCCGGAGGTGTCGCGCATGCTGCGTACCGATCCGAAGGCCGTGATCGGCAAGTCGATACCCGAATTGGGCTGTACCTTCCGTGATGAGCACGGCAGCCCGCTGTCGCTCGACAACGACCTGATCCAGCGCGTGCGGCATTCCGGCCGCGAGCTGACCGATATGGTGGCGAGCATCCAGTGTGCCGACAACCTGCCGCCGGTCTGGGCACTGGTGCACGCCTACCCCGAGTTCGATACCTCGCGCCGCTTCTCGCGCATCGTGCTGATGTTCATCGACATCACCGATCGCAAGCGGCTGGAAGCCGAACTGCTTGCCGACCGGCAGATGAAGGCGGCAGCCCTCGATGCCATGACCTCGCATGTCGCAGTGCTCGACCGGAAGGGCGTCATCGTGGAAACCAATGCCAGCTGGGGACGGTTTGCCGAGCGCGGCGGATACGGCGACGGCAGGTCGTTCAACGGCGTGAATTACCTCGACGTACTGGCGAACGTGACCGGGCCGGACGAGACATTCGCCAAAGCCGCGCATGAGGGCATCAAAGCCGTCATGGCCGGGCGCAGCCCGCTGTTCCAGATGGACTACCCCTGTCACTGCCCGAGCGAGCGCCAGTGGTTTGCGATGAAGGTGACCCCGATGGATGCGCAGCGCGAACGCGTGCTGGTCAGCCACGAGAACATCACCAGCATCAAGCTGGCCGAAGAAGCGATCCGCATCCTGGCCAACACCGATGCACTGACCGGACTCGCCAACCGGCGCCACTTTCTCGAAACTGCGGAAGATGAATTCGCGCGAGCGCAGCGCTACAACACCCCGCTCGCAGTGCTGATGGCCGATCTCGACTTCTTCAAGGCGATCAATGACCGCTACGGTCACGCCGGTGGCGACACCGTGCTGCGCCACTTCGCGATCACCTTGTCCAGCCTGCTGCGCGATTCCGACTCGGCCGGGCGCGTGGGTGGCGAGGAGTTTGCGGTACTGCTGCCGCACACCGCACTGGATGGTGCACAAGCCTTTGCCGAGCGGCTGATGGATTGCATCGCGTCCACGCCGCCCGATATCGACGGCACCCTCGCGCCCTACACGGTAAGCATCGGCATCAGCGAGTTCGGCCCCGGCAGCAAGGACTTTTCGGCCCTTCTGCGATGCGCCGACGATGCGCTGTACCGGGCCAAGCACAACGGCCGCAACCGCTACGAAGTACTGACCGCGCAGGATTGCGAACGGCCGGCCGGCGGCTGAGCCGTGACCGCCCGGGCAGAAGCGCCGCGGACAGTCGCTTACGCCACCTGCCGGGCCGCGCGGCAGGCCACCGTGGCGCGCAGCGTGCGCGCCAGCGACTGCAGCGAGCCGCCCGCCTGATAGCTGAAACTCACGTCGAGCACCTCGCCCGCCTTCAGTTCGAGCGGCGCATCAAGCGGCAGCACGAGGTAATCGTTCAGCCAGTCCACCGTGTCGCCTTCGGCGGCGCGGATCGCGAGAATGTTCTTGGTGACGAAGCGCAGCGCATTGACCGTGCCGTCCTGCTCCATCGTGAAGCAGCCGGCCCAGCGGATGTCGGGCGATACGCTGTCGTCGAAGTCGAGCACGCTGTAGACCTGCGGTGCGGCCAGTTCCAGCGATCCTTCATGCACCGCGCCCACGCGCTGGAACTGCATGATGGGCGCCTGGAAGCCGAAGAAATCGTAGGTCTGCTGCAGCGGCTGCACCGCCATCACGGCCGCGGTCGGAATGAACACCGGCAGTCGGTCGCCGAAGCGCGCGCGGTAGCGCGCCTTGAACGCGTTGATCACTTCGACCTGCTTCTCGCGCAGCATGCCGACGTGGATCATTTCGCAGATCACGACATCGACCGGTTCCGGCGGCAGGTATTCGAAGGCGTCGCCATGCACCACCTCGACCTTGTGGCCGTTGGCGTTGTGCGCCAGCAGTCGGCGCGCCTCGGTCACCATGTCCGGGTTGTATTCGACACACCACACCTTGCTCGCGTGTGCCGCGGCGAAGCACGACAGCACGCCGGTGCCGCCGCCGAGTTCCAGCACGCGTGCGCCCGGGAACACCACGTGGTCGATGGCCGCCTTGAAATTGGCCATGCGGTTGGCGTCCATCAGCATGTTGTGGTGGTAGTGCAGCGGAATGAACTGGCCCAGGTAATGCGGCTCGGCAATTTCCTCGCGCAGCACGGCCTCTGACGAGGAATCGGCCTGCGGGCGCAGGAATCGGACTGCAGGTTCCATCAAAGACATGTCGAGCCCCTTCACGAAATCGTTGGTTCGGCCTGGATCGGCGCGCCCTTGCCGGTCGAGGCTGCCGTCGGATCAGGTTTGCCGGCAACATCTGCCGGAATCTGGCCGCCGGAGACCGGAGCGCCGCCACCGGCGGCCGTTGCGGCCGGTGACGAAGCCTCCATTGCAGCAACCGTGCCAGCTGCGTCTGACGTGTCAGCACTGCGCGCCCGGTGCGAAGATCGACAGGTAATGGTCAGCCGAACGCGCAAGGAGCGCGGCCTGGTTCGGGAAAAAGGATCGGGGAATGCGCGTCAGGGACACTGCAGGGGCAACAAAAAAGCGCCCCGCAGGGCGCTTGATTGCTTGATGTCTGGCGGAGAGGGTGGGAGAAGCCGCCATATTGACCTGAAACGCCGTATAGGCCGCTTTCAAAGGGTTTCCGGGCTGTGTGATGTGGTGAAGGCATGTGGTGAAGGCGTGCTAACGTAGTGTTCCGCAACCTGTCCGGACACACCTCTTGGCACACTACATCGAGAAGCGCAGAAACCTCTGGTACGCAACCCTCCACATTCCCGCCAAGCTTCGGGGACAACTCGGACGGGCGAAGTTCATCCAGTCGCTCCACACAGCGAACAAGCGGGAGGCCGAAGACCTCGCACGGCCCCTCATTGCGGGCTGGAAGGCCCAGATACGGCAGGCAGGCGGGCAACCCAACGCGGTGTCGCAAGAGGCACAGCGCTGGCGCGAGGCTATCCGATCCCTCCCCGATGGGGGCGATCAACAGGAGGCGGTAGAGGGTCTTCTAGCCGACCGCGCGCAGGGGCTGGAGGACGCGGGCTTGCCTGAGGAGGAGGCCGTAATGTTTGCCCGTGTAGCACTGGGCGCGGTTACCCCCTCCCTTCCAATTTATGAGGACTGGTCCGCAGCCCTTGAGGGATCGGGACTTGGGCAGAAGAATATCGACCAGCAGCGTAAGGACGTGGCCCGGATGGTGCAGCAGTTCGCTACCGTGGAAGAGATCAGCCCGAAGGCCGTGAAGGACTGGATGAGGGAGCTTGCGGACGGTGGCACGACCCTAAGCAGCCGCAGACGCATCCTGTACTCATGCAGGGGCTTCTGGAAACGCGTCGCCCATGATGAACTAGCCAGCGCAGAGGCGCGGCCCTTCAACGTCCCCCCGAGCCCTCACGGATACGGCCCTAAGAAGGCCCGCAAGTCTGACCAGCGAGCTCCGTTTGAGTCTGCCGAAGTCGTGAGCCTTTGGCAGCAGGCCAAGACCAACGGGGACAGCAAGCTTGCCGACCTTATCGCACTGGGCGCTTACACAGGAGCGCGGATCGAGGAGCTATGTTCGATGAAGACCTCCGACGTGCGCGGACACACACTCCGCATCGAGGAGGCCAAGACGGAAGCGGGCTGTCGAGACGTGCCCATCCACGCAGCTATTACCGCACTGGTGGAACGCCTCAAGAAGGGCTCCGATGACGGCTACCTCCTGTCGGGGCTGACCTTCAACAAATATGGTGACCGCTCGAATGCCATCGGGAAACGCTTCGGACGTATGAAGACGGCAATGGGGCTCCCCGCAACGAAGGTCTTTCACTCAATCCGCAAGACCGTCACCACACAGCTTGAGAACGCCGGGGTTCCCGTAGGTACCGCAGCGGACATCCTTGGGCATGAGAAGACCGACTTCACATACCGCGTGTATTCAGGGGGCACGACTCTTGATGTAAAGGCGGAAGCACTGGCGAAGGTCTCCTATCCGTTTCCGGATGGCGGCGGGCTCACATGATGCTAATCTCATGGCTGACGATGCCAAGGGGCTAGCATGGAAAACGCCGAGAAGGGGCCGAGCGCGGGGAAAATTTCCCGGAGTTTTCCGAAGGCCCTATCCCCTCCCCTCGCCCTACGCGGTTCCCCCTCACGGGCACCACTTCCCGGCCCCATCCCGGCATCTACCCAGTACCGGCCCACATGCGCCCCGCTTGGGCCCCGGAAGCATCGTCTGCGACTTCCTTAAGCGGACTGGCGAGGCATTAGGGCCCGCTGGGCATGTGTCAGGCTGGGCTACACCCTAACCCTGTGTCAGGCAGGCCCCCTGTAGAGTGTCAATATAGGGCCTATTTGTGTATTACTTGACATCCGGCACGGAAGGTCTTAGAGTCCATCCTGACACTTTCGTCGGACAAAGGGGGCGCACCATGACCACCACTACCAAGACCATCGCAGGGCAGCGCATCGGGTACCGGCGCGTCTCCACCCTCGACCAGAGCACAGACCGCCAGCTTGACGGCCTGCCCTTGGATACCGTGTTCGAGGACAAGGCCAGCGGGAAGGATGCCAAGCGCCCACAGCTTCAGGCGGCACTCAAGCATGCCCGGGCGGGGGATGTGTTCATCTGCCACAGCATGGACAGGCTGGCCCGCAACCTTGACGATCTGCGGCGCATCGTGGATGACCTGACCGGGCGGGGTGTCGCTGTCCAGTTCGTGAAGGAGGGGATGAACTTCACAGGGAAGAATGACCCTATGGCGCGCCTCATGCTGTCTGTCATGGGCGCCTTCGCGGAGTTCGAGCGGGAACTGATCCGGGAGCGCCAGCGGGAGGGCATCACACTAGCCAAAGCGAAGGGCGTCTATAAGGGCCGCAAGCCTGCCCTTACTGGGGAGCGCCTAGAGGCCCTACGCGCGCGCCTGAGCGGCCCCAAAAGGGTCAATATGTCCGCCTTGGCGCAGGAGTTCGGCGTGAGCCGGGAGACGATCTACCAGTACAAGCGGGGGCTGACCCATGAGGGGCAGGCGTGAGGCCGGGACGCACCTATCCATCATGGAGGGGGGGGGGGATAAACACTCACTATAGATACGAATGATTCTCACTCGCATTTAAGAACCTCTGCGCATCTGTTTTGTCGGCCCAAACCCGACGCGGCACACATCGGACCCTTCATGAGCCCCCCACCACTTTCACCCGAGCAACGCGCGACCGCGCAGGCACAGCTTGAAGAAGCCCGCGCGCGTTTCCCCGCCCCTGTCGCGGCCCCAACACGGCTACGGCGGGAGGCGCTTGTTACCCACCCGGCCGTCTTCCAGATGCGCGAGGAGCTGGACGATACTTTGGTGCGGAATATGGTGACGTACCTACGGGAGACGCGGGAGCCCTTCAGGGAGCCCTTGCGGGTTACATGGGCACCGTCTGGGGACGGCGTAGAACGCTGGGGGATCGTCGATGGGCACCACAGGCTGGAGGCATATTGCAAAGCGGACTGGCGGAAGCCGATCCCTGTGCAGGCCGTCGATGGCGGGCTGGAAGAAGCGTGCGCGGAGGGCCTCCGGAGCAACAAGGACAACAAGGCAACGCTGACCGGCCGGGAGCGAAGCGATGCGGCATGGCGGCTTGTGTGCGAGGCGCTGAGCGGTCGGCGCAAGCTGACCCAACGCGCGGTCGCCACGGCTACGGGAGTGGGGCTGCGAAGTGTCAAAACAATGTGGTCGACATACAAAGACCTGGCCCAGCGCGAACACAACCCGGGGGACTTCCCCTGGCAGCGCGCCCGCATGCTGGGTATCGCCGGAGGAAGCACGACGGATGCCGAGCGATTCGAGAAGAAGACCAATGCGCTTGAGCGTGCCCTGCGCAAGGAAGGGTTCGAGCGCAAACACCTCCCGCTGCTTGAACTGGTCGAAGCACTCCGACAGATCGACCCAGCCATACCCCAGAAGCTAAGCAGGTTGCTCATAGAGGCAAGCCTTCTGCATGACGGCTGGGGGCCCCTGTCAGACCCCGACGCACTGCCCTTTTCAAACGACGATGAAGACACCGACTTCTAGGGCCTACCTTAGAAAGTGGTCTGTGTGCTGGGTGAGCATAGAAGCCCAAGGGGACGCCTTCAGGGCAAGCGGCTGGACATGCTGCGGGGCCCAATGCGGGGGCGTGTCAGAGGGGCACCGCAGAGGCACCAATGAGCCCTGAGGGTGCAGCCCTTGGGGGGTGCAGTTTGCACCTTTTGCTGACTCCTCAAGGGAGCCCAACATCCCCACAAACGGAAGACTTCCATATGTGGAAGGAATAGTCATTCCACTTAGCGGACTGTAGCACACGGGGGCTTGCGCAAGGGGCCTCCCCCGGCCCGAGCATGGCGACTCCACACCCACCCAAGGAGTCCGCCACCATGCCCCGCAACGCCCCCGCCTTCTCCCTTTGCAACCCCTCCGGCATACACCCGGTGCGGTACCTCGCAGGACTCGCGCAGAAGGCCGCCAAGCCCTCTATGCGGGCCTTTGTGTGGGTTGCCACTGCCGCCCCCGTTGGATCGCCCCTGCGCCCTTCTGGGGCACTCCTAGACGCCCTCTTCTTCTCCGACCAGTCGGGGTTGGAGGTTATCTGCGGGCGGTACGTCTATGGCTTCGGCGTGGATCGAAAGGAGAACGTTTGGCGGTAACGCAGGAAGCCAGACACACCACGGCACCACCCCGCACCCTTGGGCACATGCGCCCGAGTGGTGCCCCTTCACGAACACAGCAAGGAACCCCACACTCATGAACCAACACGAACAGACCACCACCAGCACCGACAGCGCCGCCCCCACGGGGGAGCCCGTCATCATCTACACGGACGGATCGTGCAGCGGTAACCCCGGCCCCGGAGGATGGGGTGCTGTACTTCTGCGCGGCGACAGACGCCGTGAGATGTCAGACGGAGAACCCGCCACCACAGGTAACCGTATGGAGCTAATGGGCGCCATCGGGGCACTTGAGAGCCTCAAGCAGGCGCCCCTGCAAGTGACCGTCTTCACAGATTCCCAGTACGTCCAGAAGGGAATCACCGAATGGATACACGGATGGAAGGACAACGGCTGGAAGACGGCCGCCCGCAAGCCGGTCAAGAATGAAGACCTGTGGCGGCGACTGGATGCGGCCATGGCGCTGCACAGCGTCGGATGGCGCTGGGTGAAGGGGCACGCGGGAAACGAACACAACGAGCGGGCCGACACGCTCGCCAAGGCGGCAACCCAGAAGATGCGCGATCAGGGGCACCGCGCGGGGCCTTTCGGGGCCGCCTGACATGTGGTGAAGGCATGTGGTGAAGCCATAAACAACGAAGCCCGCAAGCCCTTGATTCAGAAGGGAAATGCGGGCCTAGATGTCATTGGCGGAGAGGGTGGGATTCGAACCCACGGTAGACTTGCGCCTACGCCTGATTTCGAGTCAGGTACATTCGACCACTCTGCCACCTCTCCGGGGTACTGCGGCACTTCATGGTCGTGAAGCGGCGCGCAGTGTAGCACAGGGTGCGCGGCGCCGGAAAAGCGGGCGCGCGCATTTGTGCCGGATCGGCGCTCAGGCGCCGATGCGTTCCACACCGCCCATCCACGGACGCAGCGCGGGCGGGACGACGACCGAGCCGTCCGCCTGCTGATAGTTCTCCAGGATCGCGACCAGCGTGCGGCCGACCGCCAGGCCGGAGCCATTGAGCGTGTGCAGGATTTCGTTCTTGCCCTGTTCGTTCTTGAAGCGCGCCTGCATGCGGCGGGCCTGGAAGGTTTCGAAATTGGAGCAGGACGAAATCTCGCGGTAGGTGTTCTGCGCCGGCAGCCACACTTCGAGGTCGTAGGTCTTGGCCGCGCCGAACCCCATGTCGCCGGTGCACAGCGCGATCTTGCGGTACGGCAGTTCGAGCCGTTGCAGGATGGTTTCCGCGTGCCCGGTCAGCGCCTCGAGCGCCGCCCACGACTGGTCGGGCGTGACGATCTGCACCAGCTCGACCTTGTCGAACTGGTGCTGGCGGATCATGCCGCGCGTGTCGCGCCCGTACGAACCCGCTTCGGAGCGGAAGCACGGCGTGTGGCAGACGAATTTCAGCGGCAGGCTGGCCGCCGACTGCACCGTATCGCGCACGATGTTGGTCACCGGCACTTCTGCGGTCGGGATCAGGTAGAACTTGCTGCCGTCGCCACGCGGCACGGCGAACAGATCCTCTTCGAACTTCGGCAGCTGGCCGGTTCCGAACATGCTCTCCGCGTTGACCATATAGGGCGCGTACAGCTCGGTGTAGCCGTGTTCCAGCGTGTGCGTGTCGAGCATGAACTGGGCGAGCGCGCGGTGCATGCGGGCGATGCCGCCGCGCAGCAGCGTGAAGCGCGCGCCGCTGATCTTGGTCGCGGTTTCGAAGTCGAGGCCGCCGAGCGCCGTGCCGACGTCGACATGGTCCTTCACCTCGAAATCGAAGCTGCGCGGCGTGCCCCAGCGCAGCACCTCGACGTTGTCCGCCTCGGATTTGCCGACCGGCACCGATTCGTGCGGCAGATTGGGCAGCGAGGCCACGAAGGCCTGCATGTCGGCCAGCACGGCGGCCAGGCGATCTTCGCCGGCCTTCAGCGCATCACCCAGCCCGGCGACTTCGGCCATTACCGCCGCCGTGTCCTCGCCCTTCGCCTTCAGCTGGCCGATCTGCTTCGACGCGGCATTGCGTTTGGCCTGCAGGTCCTGGGTATCGGTCTGGATGCGCTTGCGTTCCTCTTCCAGCGACTGGAAGCGCGCGGCGTCCAGCGTGTAACCGCGCGTGGCGAGGCGTTCCTGAACGAAGGCAAGCTGGCTGCGCAGCAGTTGGGCGTCTAGCATGAATGTAAACCTGTGGCGGTGGAGGCGGAGCGCGGGCACGTGGGCTGGGCCGTCACACACCGCGTGCGCAGAGCGTTCCGGCACGATCATCGTGCACACGTTGCAACATAAAATTCTAACAGCGACCACCGCCCGCAACGGTATAGTAAGGCAGCCTTTCCCTTCTCACGCAATCGTCATGCTTTCACTTCGAGACTGTCTCGATCACAGCAATCTGAGCGAACTGGAAGTCGGCGTGCTCGCCGACTACACCGGTCTGCCGACCATGCTCGCCGCCACGCTGGCGGGCGCCATGCTGCAAAGCGAAGGCGGCGCCGACCTGATGCTGCGCATCCTGCAGGACGCCGACAAGCAGGCGTCCGAGCACCTGGACCTCGATCAGCGCAAGCGCACCAAGGCCGCGATCGAACGCTTCTGCACCGTGCATCGTCCCGAGCTGCACTGAGGCCGCACCCGCCAGGCTCCGCCGTCAACGGCCACGACCAGCGACACCTCACACCCCTGCGCCATTCCGCGTCTTACCACATCCTGCGCAAGACGCCCGGGAACACGCTTCGACACGCGTTCAACGCGCCGATCGCGACCGGGGGTCGCTCCTACAAAGCGGAGGCACGGTTTTCTGTAGGAGCGAGCCCTGCTCGCGATTCCACCCTCCGAACACGCACCGGCGCACGATCGACGCGCGGATCGCGACCGGGGGTCGCTCCTACAGGGGCAGCGCGGTTCTTGTAGGAGCGAGCCCTGCTCGCGATCCCACCCTCTGAACACGCACCGGCGCACGATCAACGCGCCGATCGCGACCGCGGGTCCGCACAACACGGGCATCGGGGTTTTTGTCTGCGGGTGCGCGGTTCGCTATCCCGCGCTCGGAACACGCACCGGCGCACGATCTACGCGCCGATCGCGACCGGGGGTCGCTCCTACAGGGGCAGCGCGGTTCTTGTAGGAGCGAGCCCCGCTCGCGATCCCACCCTCTGAACACGCGCCTGCGCACGATCAACGCGCCGATCGCGACCGGGGGTC
>JAEUNO010000043.1 GCA_016791045.1 Methyloversatilis sp.
GAAGCCGTGGCCGCGTTGCCCGGACGCCACCACCATGTCTTCCAGCAATGCGACGCGGCTGCCCAGTGCGGTGCTGGTCAGGTAGAGCAGGCTCACCATGCCGACCGGCCGCTCGTCTTCGGTGAGCACCAGGATGTCGCCGCTGTCCGGCGCCGCGAGGATGCGCTGCAAACCGCGTGCCTGCGTTGCCGCATCGGCGACGAACTCGACTTCCTGCCCGAACAGCTGTGCGAGCAGGGCGCACAGGTCGGGAATGTCGGCGAACGTGGCGTGGCGCAGCGTGTGCATGGTCAGTGCGTGCCTTCTTCGGCCGCCAGCTTGCGCCGCATGCGCCGCAAGCCGAGCGCGGCGAGCCCTGCGATGACCGGAATCGAAATCGCGGTGATCGTTTCCGGGCTGAGCGGCAGCCAGGCATGCAGGCCCTTCGCGAGGTACTGCACCAGTTGCGACGCGTAATACGTGATGGCGACGATGGACAGGCCTTCCACCGTTTCCTGCAGCCGCATCTGCAGTTTTGCGCGCCGGTTCATCTGCACCAGCAACTCCTGGTTCTGGCGCTCCAGTTCGATGTCGACCCGGGTGCGCAGCAATTGCGAGTTTCGCGCGATCCGCCCCGACAGCTCTTCCTGCCGCCGTGCAATGGCCTCGCAGGTGTTGATCGCGGGTGCCAGCCGGCGGTCCATGAATTCACCGATGGTCGGAAAGCTCTCGACCCGCTGTTCGCGCAGTTCGCCGATCCGGCTGGTCACCAGCCGGTAGTAGGCCTGCGCAGCGCCGAAGCGGAAGGTGGTGCGCGCCACCGAACGTTCCACCTCGGCAGCGAGCCGGGTCAGGTGCGACAGCACATTGCGCTCGTCTTCCGGTGTCGTCGCCGTGCCCATGCTGTCCATCAGGTCCGCCAGTTCGCCTTCGGCGCGGCCGAGCAGGCGCCCGACGTCCTTGGCGACCGGAAAGGCGAGCAAGGCCATCACGCGATAGGTTTCGATCTCGAGCAGTCGCTGCACGGTGCGACCGGCCTGGCGCGGTGTCAGGCGCTCGTCGAGCACCAGATAGCGGGACCAGCCGTCGGTCAGCATGAAATCGGTGAACACCCACGCCGCACCGTCGGCGACCTGGGCGGCGACGCCCTGGCGACCGCTGGCGATCAGGCCGTCCATGACGGATTTCGGGCCGAGCGTCGTGGTGGATTGCAGTTCGATGTGCGTGGCGACGATCACCGAGCCGGGCAGTCCTTCGAGCCAGCCGGGCGGCACGCGCGGCAGCGCGCCGTGACGTGCGTCGTTTTCGTCGGCGCGCGGCGTGCAGAAGAAGGCGTAGCTGGAAAACTCGTTGTGCCGCTCCCACTTCAGCAGGAAGTCGCCGACATCGAGCTGCAGGTGACCGCCATCCGCCTCCGGCAACGGCCGCGCAAAGGCGTCCGCCAGGGCCCGCAGCTGCTTCAGTTCGCTGTCTTCCGTCGTCCCGTCATGGATCAGCGCGAGGTAGGACACGCGCTGCGGATGCGTCAGAGACACCGGCGGCCGGGCATGCACCTCGTTGTTCAGCTTGTAGCGCAGCGGGTGCTGGGGCAGATGGCCGAGCGTGCGGGCGGGGCTGTCGTTATCAGGCATGGGGCAGGTGCGGGAGCGGCATGATCGGGTTGAACCGGACGGATTGTGCAGCACGCTGCGCGATGGCGATACACACCGGTGATCCAGGGCGGCGATTCAAACCGGAAGAACGCGCCCGATCCGGCAGGCCCGACATGAAGGTCTGCCCGCCGCGCCTACGCGGCAGAAAACAGCGTCCGCGGGCGGGCGCCGTGACGGATGTCACGGTGCCCGGCCCCGGCGGCGCCGTTCGGGTGCCGCTTCCTGCCGTTCGTCATTGGCGGCTCGCGCCGGACGGTCGTCATGACGTAAGTTGAGATCAGAATTCCTTTTCCGGTCCAGCCTGTCCATGACGCGTCTTCGCCCTGCGCACGCCGGCTTCACGATGATCGAGCTGATGATCGTGGTCACCCTGATGGCCATCCTGGCAGCTTTCGCGTTTCCCGCATTCCAGAGCTTCATCGCGTCTAACCGCCTCACGGCCGAATCGAACGAGCTGCTGTCCGGCGTGAATCTGGCGCGCTCCGAGGCGGTCCGGGTCCAGCGGCGCGTGGTGCTGTGCCGGGCGGCGGCGGCCGACGGTGCGGTGACTTTCAGTGCGACCAGCGGTTGCGTGACCACGGCTGACAGCCAGCCCTGGCAGGCCTGGGCGGTGTTCGTAGACGAGAATCGCAATGGCGCCATCGATGGCAGCGAACGCATCCTGCGGATGCAGGCCATCAACGGCAACGCACTTGAACTCATTTCGAATGATGCGCTGGGCGCCGCCGGCAACCGCATCGCGTTCCGGCCGGACGGCATGGCACGTGGTCAGAATTCGCTCGCGCTGCAGGCAGCGGAAGTCCGCGTGTGCGACCGCAGCGGTGTGCTCAGCGGCAACAACATGAGGGTGGTATCGCTCGTGTCGGGCAGTCGCATGTCGATTGCACGCGGGAATGACGCAAATTGCGGGGTGGTCGTGCAGCCCGTGGAAGAGGGCGGTGGCGGCAGCACACCGGTGGAGGGAAGCTGATGAAGCATCAATCGGGATCGATGCAGCAGGGCGTGTCGCTGATCGAAGTGCTGGTCGCGCTGTTCGTGCTGGCCTTCGGCATGCTGGGCATCGCCGGCATGCAGACCATGGCGATGAAGGCGAACCAGAGTGCCTTCGAACGCAATGCGGCGGTGATCGCCGCCTATTCGATGGCGGACCGCATGCGCAGCAACCAGACGCTGGCGCGCAATGGCACCTACAACCGCGATCTGCCCGCGTCTGGATGTGAAATTCCGACGGGTACAGCGCCAGCGACAGTCGACATCAACCAGTGGTTGACGAGCCTCTCCAATAATCTGGGCGCAGGGGCCTGTGGCGGTATCACCTGCACCGGTACACCCGTGTCGTGCCGCATCACCGTGCGCTGGGACGACAGCCGGGTGACCAACGGCGCGAGTGAACACACATTCCAGGTGGACGTCCGCATATGAACATCTTCCATTCTTCCCAACGCGGCACGTCGCTGGTCGAGGTACTGGTTACCCTCGTTCTAGGGCTGGTGGTATCGGCCGGTGCCATCGCCATGGTGATCAGCAACCGCGAGGCCTACCGCTCGACCGAGGCCCTGTCTCGCATCCAGGAATCGACCCGCACGGCGTTCGAACTGATGTCGCGCGACCTGCGTGCCGTCGGCATCAACGCCTGCAACGGTGGTCGAAACAGGGTTCTGAACCTGTTGAATAATCCAGCCGCAAATTGGTGGTCCAATTGGTCCGACGCGACACGCGGACTGCGTGGTTTCGATAACACTGAAGTCTCCGGCACTGAAGTCTTCGGTACTTCGGCCGGGCAGCGAATTACGGGAACCGATCGTGTCGAAATCATGCATGGAGGGACTAATGCGCTCACAGTCGCGGTCCACAACGCGTCTGGGGGCGATGCGACGATAGGAAGTGTCTCGTTGCCAAAATATGCACTTTACACACAGCAAACATCCAATTTTGATCCGGGTGACTTGGCGATAGTTTGTGATTTCGAAAGCACTGCAATTTTTCAGGTCAGCGGTGTCGAATTGGGCAAGCGCTCGATTCAGCATGAGGCAATCCTCAGCGCATCCCCGGGAAATTGTTCAAGCGGACTGGCCTTCAGAACGCCGCTGGTCTGCGATCCGGTTGGCACTTCGAAGGTTTTTCCGCCGGGATCTCAGATCATGCGTTTTGAGACTGCTGCTTGGTTTATTGGAAACAATGGCCGTACCGCTGCAACCGGCAGCCCCAGATCGTTGTATCGAGCAACTGCGTTAACACCAACTCCAGAAGAAGTCGTCGAAGGGGTTCGGGATATGCAGATTACGTACATGGTCGATGATGCATATCGGACGGCAACCGAGGTCAACGCGCTAAGTGGTGGTTGGGCGCGGGTGACGGGTGTCCAGATCGTGCTGACCATTGAAGCGCCTGAGTCCGGTACTTCCACGGCTTCGCTAGGCGCGCGGCTCACGCGAACCGTTTCCCACGTCGTGAATCTGAGGAACCGCGTGTCATGAATGCGCGACAACCGAATCTGCGCGCACAACGCGGCGCCACCCTGCTGGTTGCGCTGGTGATGCTGATCGTCATGACCCTGCTCGGTCTGGCCAGCATTCGCGGCACCAGCATGCAGGAGAAGATGGGCGCAAACATGTATGACCGCAGTCTGGCTTTCCAGGCGGTCGAATCGGCGCTGCGCGAGGCTGAAGCGAGCATCACCGTCACGACGACGGTGACCAACAGCAATGGCCTGTACTGCCTGCCCGGCGGCACGCCACCGCTGTGCGCCGTCGCGGCGCCGACGCCGCCCAGCGGCGGTGGCGGTTCGGAAAGCACTCCGACGGCCCCCGCGTATGCCGAGCGCTGGAACGATTCCGCGACCCAGTGGCGACAGGCCACCACCTGGTGGGGCCAGATCGATACGGCCATGAAGGCCCGCCTCAGCGACAACAGCAACACCCCGCCGGAATTCATCATCGAATACATGGGTGAATTCGAGGACGGCACCGGCTGCGGTCGCCGCGGCAGTACGTCGTGCCGCGGGCCGCGCTATCGCATCACTGCGCGCATGCCGCCGGTCGAGGGGCGGCCGAACGTTGCCTTGCAGACCACCTACCGCCCATAGAATGAACCTGGAGTTCCGATCATGAATGCTGTTCGTTCTTTCGCCACAGCCGGCCTGCGTGCTGCATGCGCCAGCCTGGTCGGGGTCTGGCTGGCGTGTTCGCCCGCGCAGGCACAGGTGCCCATCTCCAGCAATCCGCTGATCCTGAATGTGACGGCGGCACCCAACGTGCTGATGATTCTCGACAATTCCGGTTCGATGCTGTGGGAAGCCTTGCCCGACAGTTTCGTCAGCCTGTGGGATTTCGAGTACTCGATCCGGACAGGCACCGGGAACACCTCCGCCTACATGCCTGACTACGACGACGCCAACATCCTGAATGTGGCGATGCGTACCAGCCAGATCAACCGGGTCTATTACAACCCGGCCGTGACCTATCGCCGCTGGACGGGTCCGGAAGGCACGCAGTACGCCGCGTCCGACCCGACCAGTGCGAAGTACACCCCGGCCGACACGTCGGGCATCGACCTCACGGCGCAACAGTCGGGCCGGTTCCGCTGGGTCACCAACACGACTGCCACGACGTTTTCGTTCAGTACGGCCAACGTGCCGCGGAGCCCGTCGGCACCGTGCACCCTGTTTGACCAGGATGGCAGCAATGCGGTCGATACGCGCAACTGCGCGAAGAATTTCTGGCCGATGACCTGGTATGTCTACAAGGGCACCGGATCGGATCTGGAACGCATCAACTACTACCGGTACCAGATCCGCGGCAATGATGCCGACCGCGTCGATCTGGCCGATGGCTCGGTGACTGCCGTCACCACATTCAACTGGGCGGGCGGGGTGACCCGCACCATCGCCGAGGAAAAGCAGAACTTCGCCAACTGGTTCACCTACAGCCGCAGCCGTCGTGATGCGGCCAAGAACGGGGTCAGCGCCGCATTCTCGACGCTGGGCGAAAATTACCGCATCGGGTACAGACCGCTGAACGGCACCACGGGTCAGCTGGACATCCCGCTGACCGGCGGCTTTGCCGGCACCAACCGCGAAACCTGGTTCACGAACATGTTCGCGTCCAGCGGTTCGGGTACCACACCGCTGCGCGTCGCACTGGCCCGCGCGGGTGAGTACTACCGGACGACCACCGGTGAAAACGATCCGTGGGGGCCGGCCGAACCGGATGGCCTGCTCAGCTGCCGTCAGAGCTTCACGATCCTGACCACCGATGGCTACTACAACGATACGAACACGGGTCTGAACAACGTCAACGATTCGATCGGCAACGCCGACGGAACCGAAGGGGCGCCGTACGCGGACACCTATTCGCGTACGCTGGCCGACGTCGCGATGTATTACTACAAGAACGATCTGCGCAGCGACATCGCAAACCGCGTACCGACCACCGATGCCGACCCGGCCGACTGGCAGCACATGGTCACCTTCGGTGTGGCGCTGGGTCTGCAGGGCTCGCTGAATCCGGACACCGATCTGCCGCGGCTTGCGTCGGGCGAGTTGTCGTGGCCCAGCACCTCCACCGACAGCGGCAAGCTGGACGACCTGTGGCACGCCACGGTGAATGGTCGCGGCAAGTTCGTCAGCGCGGCCACGCCGGAAGAATTCGCGAACGGTCTCAAAGGCGCGCTGGACACCATCGTGCAGCGCACGGCATCGTCATCCAATCTCGGCGTGTCGTCGACCGAACTGCGCGAAGGCAGCAAGGTGTTCCAGGCACGCTTCACCAGCGAGGTCTGGACCGGCGACCTGTGGGCCTACACGGTGACGTCCGGCGGCCTGGGCACGACGCCGCAGTGGAAGGCATCGGAACAACTGCCTGCAGCGGCCAGCCGCAACATCTATTCGCGCAATGGTTCGCTGGGCATCTCCTTCCTGTGGGACAACCTCAGCGACACCCAGAAGACGCAACTGGGCGACGACAGCACGGTGCTCGACTACCTGCGCGGCGTGCGCACGCAGGAGGTCGATCAGGGCGGGCCGTTCCGCAACCGCCTGTCGGTGCTCGGCGACATCGTGCATTCGTCGCCGGTATTCGTAGCCGCGCCGGACAACTTCTCGTACGAACGATTCACATGGGAAGGCGCATCGACCTACCAGGCCTTCCGTCAGAGCCTGATCGCCGACTCCACGGCGGAACCGCCGGTCGCTGCGCGCAGGGAAATGGTGTATGTCAGCGCGAACGACGGCATGCTGCATGCCTTCGATGCCGCCACCGGCGTCGAGCGCTTCGCCTATGTACCCAGTGCGGCATTGCCGGCCATGCGGACGCTCACGTCGCCCAACTACACGCACCGCTTCATCGTCGACGGTTTCCTGCGCGCCGGTGATGTCTATCAGAGCGGCGAGGGCGGTACCGGGCAGTGGCGCAGCGTGCTGGTCGGTACACAAGGTCGCGGCGGCCGCCAGGTGTTTGCGCTCGACATCACCAATCCGGACAGCTTCGGCACCAGCAGCATCCTGTGGGAATTCACCGATTCGGATCTCGGCCAGTTCATCGGCAATCCGGTGCTGACCCGGCTCAACAACGGCCGCTGGGCGGTGCTGATCGGCAATGGCTACAACAGCGACCAGAACCGCGGCTTCCTGTTCGTCATCGATGCCGTGACCGGTGCGCTGATCCGCAAGATCGATACCGGCGACTGTGTGGCGAGCGACAGCCCCTGCCTCAGCAACGGTCTGGCCGACGTGACGCAGTGGGACGACGACGGTGACGGCACGGCGGATTTCGCCTACGCCGGTGACCTGCGCGGCAATGTGTGGCGTTTCGATCTGACGTCGGCCACCGCCAGCGAGTGGAAGGTTGCGTTCGGGACCACCGAGGCACCGCTGCCGCTCTACCGTGCGCTCGACGCATCGGGCAATCCGCAGGCCATCACGTCGAATATCGAAGTGCTGCTGAATCCGGCCGACGGTGTGCGCTGGATCAGTTTCGGTACCGGCCGTTTCCTGGCCGGCACCGACCGCGCCGACACCTCGACCCAGACCTGGTACGGGCTGTACGACAACTACCTCGGGGGTACGCTGACCTCGCCGGTGACCGGTCGGAGCAACTTCGCGCAGCGCGTCGTGCTGTTCGAAACGGCCCTCTTCACGCCGGAGACGACCGACATCAACCCGAATCGCGTTCGCGTCATTTCGGCCCCGGGCGACACGTCGGGCGGGGCAGCCATGACCGATGCCGACGGCAATTACGTGAAGCAGGGCTGGTACCTCGACCTGCTGCCGCCGAGCGGCACCCAGCAGGGCGAGCGCATGTTCTACGGCGTGCAGGCGTTCAGTACCGCACTGTTCGCCACCACCGCCATCCCGGCCGACGACCCCTGCAGCCCGGGCGGCAACGGCTGGTTGCTGACGCTCGACCCCTACACCGGCGGCCGTCTGCAGGATAATGTGTTCATCAACCGCGAACCGGTGACGGTCAGCGTGGAAGGTCAGCCGTCGGTCAATTACAACGTCAGCGGTGTCGGTCTGCTGTCCATCCCGTCGCGACCCATCCTGGTGCGCAACGACGCACCCGCCGGCGACGGTTCGGTCAGCGGTGGCGGCAGCACCGGTGGTACCGGCGGGCAGCCGCTCGGGTCGCCCTGCACGACGCTCAGCGGGCAGGCCGGCGTGCTGATCGGTCTGGCCAACGGCGAAACGGTGTGCGAAAGCCTGAACCTGCCGGACATCTTCGGCCGGTTGTCGTGGCGCGAATTGATCAATGACTGACATCGGGACCCATAACGTGCGCATGAACATCCACCACAGCCTCCAGCGCGGCTTCACGCTGATCGAACTGATGATCGTCGTGGCGATCATCGGCATCCTGTCCGCCATCGTGTATCCGAACTACACGCAGTACGTCATCGACAGCCGGCGCGCAACGGCGGCAGCCTGCCTGTCCGAGCAAGCCCAGCTGCTGGAGCGCCAGTACACCACCGCACTCACCTATGTCGGTGCAACCCTGCCGAACAACCAGCAGTGCCGGACGGATCTGACCGGCTTCTACACCTTCCCGGCCCCGACGCTCGCGGCGCGTACCTACACGATCACGGCGGTCCCGCAGTCCGGTCAGTCGTCCAACGATTCCAAGTGCGGTTGCACGCTCAGCCTGAACCAGACCGGCGCGAAAGCCGCCACCGGCACGGCTGATACGTGCGCCACGCGCGCCGCGGCCTGCTGGCGCTGACGCGACACACAAGTTTGCGCCCACCCCTCCGGGGCGTACTCAAGCTTCAAGGCCGGCGGCCGTAACAGAGGGATCGCCTTCCCTCTGTCCGCCGATGCACCGCCGTTCGCCCGCTTCGGGCTTCACGCTGATCGAACTGATGATCACCATCGCCATCCTGGCGGTGGTGACCTCCTTCGCCGTGCCCTCGTTCCAGAGTCTGGTCGTAATGAATCGCCTGGCCGCCGAAGCCAATGAATTCATCGCCGGCATGAACAGTGCGCGCGCCGAAGCCATCCGCAGCAACGCGCGCAGCGTGCTGTGCCGGGCGGCCGTGGCGGGCGGACAGATCGATACCGCCGGCGGCTGCGTCACCGACGCCGACGGCACCTGGGCAGGCTGGATGGTGTTCATCGACGCCGACGGAAGTGGCGCCTACAACCCGAATGCGGCGACCAATCCGGTCGAGGTGGTGGTGCGCACCCATGTGTTCGCGGGCGACCAGGTCCGGGTGCGGGCGAGCCCCGCACTGGCAGGCAGCGGCAATCGCGTGGTGTATCGGCCCGATGGCCTGGCCCGGGCGCCGGGACAGACCCTGCTGCAATCCGGCACCCTGCGTCTGTGCACGGTGAGCGATGGCATCACGAACAACGCGCGCGACGTGCGTCTGGGCGGCGGCAGTCGCATCGGTGTGGCGCGCAGCACATCGGCCAGCTGCGCCGCGCCGGGAGATACCTGATGAAGACGCAGGTGGGCGTTTCGCTGATCGAAGTGGCGGTGGCGCTGTTCGTGCTGTCGGTCGGCATGCTCGGCATGGCGGCCCTGCAGATGGCTTCCCTGCGCTCCAACCAGAGTTCCTACGAACGCAGCGCTGCCGTGCTCGGCGCCTACACGATGATCGACCGGCTGCGTGCCGATATCGCCGCCGCCCGCAGCGGCAGCTACAACCTGGCGCTGACCGACGACGCCTGCACGCCACCGGCCGCCGGCAGTTTTGCCGACACGCAGCTGGCCAACTGGATCGCCGACCTGCAGGCGAGCATGGGCAGTTCGGCCTGCGGCGGCGTGACCTGTACCGGTGGCGCAACCGGCAGCTGCATGATCACCGTGCGCTGGGACGACAGCCGGGCCCGCGGCGGCTCCACCAGTCAGGTATTCCGCATCGAGGCCCGCCTGTGATGCGCCGGCATGCACAGCAGGGTCGCACGCTGATCGAGTTGATGATCGCGCTCGCCATCGGCCTGTTCATCACCGGTACCGCCATCGGCCTGGTGTTGTCGAACCGGCAGACCTACACCATGACCGAAGGGTTGTCGCGCATCCAGGAAGCCGCCCGCACCGGCTTCGAGTTGCTGGCGCGCGACATCCGCGATGCGGGCCTCAACTCCTGCGGCGGCGCCCTGCAGTTCGTCAATGTGCTGAACAATCCGGCGTCGCTCTGGTGGACGCAATGGAACGGTGGTCTGCGCGGCTACGGCGGCAGCGATGCCTTTGCCGGTGCGCCGTTCGGCAGCGCAGCCGGCCAGCGCGTGGCCGGTACGTCGGCGCTGCAGGTCATGCGCACCGGCAGCCAGCCGCAGACCGTGTCGGCGCATGACACCGCGACGCAGATGCTCACCTTCAGCCCGGCCAACCGGGCGCTCGCGACCGGCGATCTGGCGGTCGTCTGCAATTTCAGTCAGGCCACGCTGTTTCAGGTGACCGACGCCAACGGCACCCAGGTCGAGCACGCCAACGCGGGTTCGCCGGGCAACTGCACCCGCGGACTGGGCTTTGCCGATCCACCCGACTGCAGCGCCAACGGCCAGACCTATCGCTTCGAAGCCAACGCGGTCGCGATGCGGCTGGAATCGCTCGCCTGGTATGTCGGCAACAACGGACGCACCACGACCACAGCCCGTTCGCTGTACCGCGTCGCGCCGCAGAACGACGCGGGCACCCTGACGCTGGTCGCCGAAGAGGTGATCGACGGCGTCGTGGACCTGCAGGCCGACTATCTGGTCGAGGGCGCCACCGCCTGGGTCGCCGCGAGCGCCGTGACCGACTGGAATGCGGTCGTCGGCGTGCGCCTGCGCCTGATCATCGACGAACCCGATCGCCCGTCGACCGCGGCCGACCGCGTGCGCCGTACGATGACCCATGTGGTCACGCTGAGGAACCGCATGTCATGAACATGAGGCTGCCTGCCCGGCAACGTGGTGTGACGCTGGTGGTCGCGCTGATGCTGCTGCTCGCCGTGACGCTGCTCGGTCTGGCGAGCATGCGTGGCACCGGCATGCAGGAGCGCATGAGCGCCAACCTGTACGACCGCGCGATCGCCTTCCAGGCGGCCGAATCGTCGCTGCGCGAGGCGGAAACGCTGCTGGCCAGCGGCACGGCGGGGCCGTTCGACGGTTCGCTCGGCGGCCTTTACGGCAAGCCGGTGCCCAACGGCAGCGGGTTCCGCAACCGCTGGGAAGATCCGGCCGCCGTCTGGGCGAGCGCAACGGTGTGGTGGGAAGCGGCCGACGCGGACACGCGCGCCAAGGCGGCCGGCGTACCGCAGTACATCATCGAAGATCTCGGCCTCTGGCCGTCCACGCCGGATTGCGACACGGTCACGACGATCGCGTCCGATTGCCTCAAACCGCGCTACCGCATCACGGCACGCAGTGCGCCGGTTGCCGGTCGCCCCGCCGTGCTGCTGCAGACCACGTACAGACCATGAACACCATGCATCGAACATTCACCGGCCTGCTGGTCGCCGCAGTCCAGGTCGCCGCACTGCTGGTCAGCGCGCCGGCGCGCGCCCTGGTCGATATCGCGGATGCGCCGCTGGTTGTGGGCAGCGCGGTCGCGCCCAACCTGATGTTCCTGCTCGACGACTCGGGCTCGATGCAGTGGGAGGTGATGCCGGACGAGAACCTGTACTTCTCCTACTATCTGTTCCCGCCGCCGGCCGGACTGTACGGTGCCGGCCTGTACGAGCGACGGTCGCCGACTTTCCAGGACAACAACATCCACAACTTCTTCGGCCGCTCGCCCGACAACAATGCCGTCTTCTACAACCCGCAGACGGCGTATCGCCCCTGGCTGACGCATACCGGAACATCGTTCGGCAATGCGAGCACCACGGCTGCGCCCTACAACCCGGCGGATACGACGCGCGGCTCGCTGGATCTCACGGTTGAGCAGACACAGTCGGCGCGCTGGTTCGCCAACACCACGAACACCAACCAGAATTCGGCTGCCTACACGTGCCTCCTGGCCTGCAATCACACCTTCTGGCCCATTACCTTCTATATCTATCGTGGCAACGGTTCGCGGGTATCGGCCGGCAATTACACGAAATACCAGATCCGCGGTACGCGCGCCTACAAGCGTGATCCGGTCACCGCGGCCGAGGTCGAGATCACCAGCTTCACGTGGCCCAACGGGGTGACGCGAACCGTGGCTGACGAAACCCAGAACTTCGCCAACTGGTTCACCTATTACCGAAGCCGGGTGCTGACGGCACGGGCAGGCGCGTCGATCGCCTTCGGTCAACTGGGCGAAAACTTCCGCGTCGGCTTTCGCACCATCAATGGTGTCGGCCAGTTCCTGATCCCCACCAGTGACGGGTTCACGGGTACCAACCGGGAAACGTGGTTTTCGCGCCTGCTCGAAACCGACATCGGTACCAACGGCACCCCGCTGCGGACCGCATTGAACTGGGCCGGCAATTACTACGAAACAAAGACCGGCAACGATGATCCCTGGCGTCAGACCGGCTACGCCAATCCCCTGACGTGCCGGCAGTCCTTCACCATCCTGACCACCGACGGCTACTGGAGCGATGCCCTGGCGCTGCCATTGATCGGGAATTCCGACGGCACCGAAGCGCGCCCTTATCGCGACACGCACAGCAATACGCTGGCCGACATCGCCATGCACTATTACAAGCGTGACCTGCGCACCGGCATCGCCGACAACGTACCGACCAGCGCGCGCGACAGTGCCAACTGGCAGCACATGGTGACTTTCGGCCTGTCGCTGGGTGTCAGCGGCACGCTGGATCCGGCGACCGATCTACCTGATCTGACCAGCGGCACCAAAAGCTGGCCCAACCCGGCGCTCAGTTCGCCCGCCAAGCTCGATGACCTGTGGCACGCCACGCTCAACGGGCGTGGTGCATTCGTGAACGCCTCCGATCCGCAGCAATTCACCGACGGCCTCTCGGCCGTGCTGACCGACATCAGCGAACGGGTGGCTTCGACAGGCAACGTCACCGCCACCAGCACGTCGCTGACCAGCAACACGCTGCTGTTCCAGTCGCGTTTCGTCGGTGGCAGCTGGACCGGCGATCTCGTCGCCACGCGCATCAATACTGACGGCACGCTCGCCGCGACAGCGTCCTGGAAGGCATCGGAACACATTCCCGTCGCCGCCAGCCGCAACATTTTCACGTGGTCGGGTACCGCCGGCATCACCTTCGAGTGGGCCAACCTGAGCGGCGCACAGCGCACTGCGATCGGGACGTCCGCCACGCTGGACTACCTGCGCGGGGTGACCACGGGTGAGGCACGCAATGGCGGCAGCCTGCGCAACCGCACCAGCGTGCTCGGCGACATCGTCAATTCGCTGCCGGCCTATGTCGGTACCGTCACCGACCTGCGCTTCGAACGCTTCACCTGGACGGGCGCCAGCACCTATCAGGCGCATCGCGCGGCCGTGGCCAGCCGGCGTGAAATGGTCTATGTGGCGGCCAATGACGGCATGCTGCATGCCTTCGATGCGCGCACCGGCGAAGAGCGTTTCGCCTATGTACCGACCGGCGCGTTCAGCACGATGAAGTTGCTGGCCAACCCGGAGTACGTCCACAAGTTCATGAACGACGGTTCGCCGGTCGTCGCCGAGGTGTATTTCTCGGGGGCCTGGCGTACCGTGCTGATCGGCACCCAGGGGCGCGGCGGCAGGACGGTCTATGCGCTCGACGTGACGAACCCGGACAGCTTCGCAGCGAACAAGGTGCTGTGGGAATACACCCATGCGGACCTCGGCCAGACGGTCGGCAATCCGGTCATCGCGCGCATGAACGACGGCAATTGGGCCGTGGTCATCGGCAATGGCTACAACAGCACGAACGAGCGCGCCGCGCTGCTGGTGCTCAACATTGCCAACGGCGCCCTGGTGCAGCGCATCGACACGATGCAGGGCTCCAGTACCTCGCCCAACGGTCTGGCCGCCGCCGAGGGCGTTGACATCGACCGCGACGGCGATTTCGACTACTTCTATGCGGGCGACCTGCTGGGCAATCTGTGGAAGTTCGACATGAGCAACAGCGATCCGGCGCAGTGGCGCACGGGTTACGGCACGGTCGCGATACCGCAGCCCCTGTTCACGGCGCGCAGTTCTACCAGCGCGGTGCAGCCGATCACCGGTGGTGTCAGCATCGGCTTCAATCCGGCAGACCGGAAACTATGGATCTACTTCGGCACCGGTCGCTATCTCGCCACGTCCGACCCGGGCAGCACGGCGATTCAGACCTGGTACGGTGTGAGCGACACCGGCAGCGTCATCGCAAGCCGCAGCAATCTGGCCCAGCGTGCCATTCTTCAGGAGGGATCGACCGGGCAGGGTGACAGTTACCGCGTGATTTCCAAACCGGGTGACACCACCGGTGGCACCAGCATGAGCGGCAAGCGCGGCTGGTACATCGATCTGCAGTCGCCGACGGCCGGTGCCGAAGGCGAGCGCATCGTCAACGCGCCGGTACTGGGTACCACGACGCTGTTCGTCAGCACGCTGATTCCAAGCAGCAACCCTTGCGAGCCGGGCGGCCGCGGCTGGGTGCTGGGGGTGAATCCCTTCACCGGCGGCCGGCAGGATTTCGATGTGTTCGATTTCACCCGCAATGGCATCGTCGATGCCAGCGACCAGGTGACGCACACCGAAGGCAGCACCAGCCGCCGCGTCGTCGGCAGCGGCTACAGCACGGACAGCCTGCCGGGCAGTCCGCTGCAGATCGGCAAGCAGCAGATCGTCGGCGGCTCGGACGGCACCGCACGCTCGCGCGTGGTGTCCGATGGCCTGCGCGCCGGCCGGGTGTCCTGGAAAGAAATCATCGGAGACTGAACATGAAGCGAGACATCCGCCCCGCCATCGCGCGGCTCTTCTGTGTCATGACCGGATTCGTGACCGGCGTCATGATGCTCCCGGCCGCGTGGGCGGCCGAGCCACTGAATCCGATGTCCAGTCCATCGCTCTATGAACAGCAGGGTACCGTCAGCAGCATCGATACCGCCACCGGCGCAATGAGCATCGGCGGAAAACGCTACAAGGGCAATGCGAACACCGTCATCTTCATTGCCGACGGGGACGGGCGCGTGCGCAAAGGCACGACGCTGGCTGACATCCCGGCTCATTCACCCGTCAGTTTCTCCTCCAGCGCGGATGGCACCGTCACGCAGATACTGATTGGCAACGGCATCCGGCCAGCCGCACGATAGGTATCACGCACCATCCAAGTCGCCACGGCGCGCGATCAACGCGCCGATCGCGACCGGGGGTCGCTCCTACAGGGGTGGCACGCTCTTGTAGGAGCGAGCCCCGCTCGCGATCCCGCCCCCCGCAAACGCGCCGGCGCGCGATCAACGCGCCCATCGCGACCGCGGGTCGCCCGCACAGACGAGGCACGGTTCTCCCGTAGGAGCGAGCCCCGCTCGCGATCCCGCCCTCTGCACACGTGCCGGCGCGCGATCAACGCGCCCATCGCGACCGGGGGGCGCCCCCACAGCCGAGGCACGGTTCTCCTGTAGGAGCGAGCCCCGCTCGCGATCCCGCCCTCTGCATACGCGCCGGCGCACGATCGACGCACCGATCGCGACCGCGGGTCGCTCCTACAGCCGAGGCACGGTTCTCCTGTAGGAGCGAGCCCCGCTCGCGATCCCGCCCGCCAGACACGTGAAGGCGCGCGATCGACGCGCCGATCCTCTACCGGGTGGCTTCAGTGGCTGGCGAACATCAGGCCGGCGTGCTCGCGCATCGCGTGGAACTTGATCTTCGTCCATTTTTCCTGCGCCACGCGCAATTCGGCATTCATCGTCGCCAGAAAGGCCGGTGCGTCGACCGCGTCATAGGCGATGCGATGCGCGTTGGCGTCGATGAAGCGCTTCAGTTCGCGTTCGTCGTCGCAGGTCACCCAGCGCGCCATGCTGTAGCGGGTGCCTTCCAGCCGGGCATCGACGCCGTATTCCGCCTTCAGCCGGTGGATCACCACCTCGAACTGCAGTTGGCCGACAGCGCCGAGCAGCAGCGTGCCACCGGCCAGCGGGCGGAAAACCTGGATCGCGCCTTCTTCACCCAATTGCTCAAGACCTGATCGCAACTGCTTGGTTCTCAATGGATCCCGAATTTCCACACCCTGAAACAACTCGGGTGCGAAGAAGGGCAGGCCGGTGAATTGCAGCGTTTCGCCCTCGGTCAGCGTGTCGCCCAGCTGCAGCGTGCCGTGGTTCGGAATGCCGATGATGTCGCCGGCGTAGGCCTCTTCCAGCAGTTCGCGCCGCTGCGACAGGAAGGTCACCACATTGTTCGGCCGGATTTCCTTGCCGTTGCGGCTCACCTTGAGCTTCATGCCGCGCTGGAAGTGACCGGAGCACACGCGCACGAAGGCGATGCGGTCGCGGTGCGACGGGTCCATATTGGCCTGGATCTTGAACACCACGCCTGACAGCTTCGGCTCGTTCGGTTCGACCCGGCGCTGGATGGCCGGGCGCGCACCCGGCGGCGGTGCCATGTCGACCAGCGCGTCCAGCACCTCCTTGACGCCGAAGTTGTTGATCGCCGAACCGAAGAACACCGGCGTCTGCCGGCCCGCCAGGAATTCGGCCCGGTCGAACGGCGGGGCGGCATCGCGCACCAGGTCGATTTCCGCCCTGGCGGTGTCGAACTGCATCGAATAGCGCTTCGCGATCTCCGGATTGTCCAGGCCCTGCAGCGTTTCCTCCTTGCCGGAAATGCGGTCTTCACCGGCGCGGAACACGCGCATGCGGTCGCCGTGCATTTCATACACGCCGGCAAACTCCTTGCCCATGCCGAGCGGCCAGGTGAAGGGCGCCACGTCCATGCCCAGCGTGCGTTCCAGCTCGTCGATCAGGTCGAGCGGCGCGCGCACCTCGCGGTCCATCTTGTTGATGAAGGTGATGATGGGCGTGTTGCGTGCGCGGCACACCTCGAGCAGGCGCAGCGTCTGGGCTTCGACACCGTTGGCCGCGTCGATCACCATCAGCGCGGCATCCACGGCCGTCAGCACACGGTAGGTGTCTTCCGAGAAATCGCGGTGGCCCGGCGTATCGAGCAGGTTGACGATGCAGTCGCGGTACTCCATCTGCATCACCGAGCTGGCGACCGAAATGCCGCGCTGCTTTTCGATTTCCATCCAGTCGGACGTGGCATGCCGCGCCGCCTTGCGCGCCTTCACGCTGCCGGCGATCTGGATCGCACCCGCGAACAGCAGCAGCTTTTCGGTCAGCGTGGTCTTGCCCGCGTCCGGGTGGGAAATGATGGCAAAGGTGCGCCGGCGGGCGACTTCGGTTTCGAGCGACATGGCTTCAGACGGAAAAGAGAGGGTACGGCCAGGGCGGCGATGCCCGCCCCGTCGGGGCGGGCATCGCCCTCAGTGCAAGGGCGTTCAATGCAGGTGCGAAGGCGCCTGTTCGCCGTCTTCCGGCAGACCGGCATGCACCGGCTGGCCGTCGGCATCGGCGTACATCGGGGCGCCGCAGTCGTCGCAGTACTCCATCGGCATGCGATGGTCGAGCACCAGGATGTCGGTCACGCCGCAGCTGCGCAACACGCCTTCGATCTCGCCGACGATGTCGCTTTCCTCGTCCTCCGCACCGAGCAGTGCCCACACCACGCCGTGCACGACTTCGGTCGACTCGCCGACGGTGAAGCTGATGCGGTATTCCTCCAGCTGCTGGTCGTGGAAGGGCGCGATGATGGCGCGCAATCCACCGGGCTTCGTGTTCAGCGCACCTTCGAGAAACGACACCGAGGCGTGCAGCGAATAGGCACGGGAGGCGCGATCGGCGTCGCGGCAGGCGGTGTGGAAGGCATTCGGCGCGAGCAGTTCGAAGGCGCAGCCCTGCATCATCGGTGCCAGTGCCGCAGCGCCCTGGGTCTGCCACTGCTTCACCGCATCCGCGCGCGCGCCGTCGGCTTCCTGCCAGCGGAACAAGGCCGCACCCCGCGGTGCAATCGCGATACCGATCAGATAGCGGGTGTCCGACAGGAAGCTGCTGGTTTCACCCATGGATTCGGCTTCGAGTTTCAGGTCGGTACCGGCAAGCGCCGCTTCGCCCAGGTCGTCGCTCAGGTCGCGCGCTTCGACATAGCCGCGCGGCAGCTGATCGGGGCTGAACAGATAGTCGGCCAGTGCGATCTTCGCGTGGGCACTCATCACGTGAGCGCCGAGCTGGGTGCGCAGCGTGTCGAGCAGCGGTGCCGCGATCGGACCGGCCGGAATGGAAAAGCGCGACCACGCAAGCAGCGGGGCGGTGAACACGACCGCGTCCCAGTCCTGCGCAGTCTTGCCGGGCAGGCCGCATTCGACGCCGGCTTCGATCGCATCGGCCAGTTCGTCGTAGGCGGCCGGATTGTCCTTCCACAGATGGTCGAGCGCACCGCTGAGCGTCTCTTCGTTGCGGTCGGCCAGCAGGCGGGCCACCAGTTCGGTCAGTCGCGACTCCCAATAGCGGTCTTCGACACGGCTGGCAGACAACGCCAGCCCGTCGGCGAGACGGGTGAGCTGGGCGGCGTCCTGGCCAAGGCCGCCACGGCGTGAAAATCGGGTGCGTTTCATATCGGGGTCCGGAAGCTGAGCGCGGATTCTACCAAGCCGGGCCGGCGAGTCGGCCGGTATACTCGCCCGCGGATCACTTTGGAGCGCACTCTTGATCAGAATCAGCAGCCAGTTCGACAGCGGCGCCATTGAAGTCGTCGATGCATCGGACGCCTCGAACATCCGCCTGCGGCTGCGCGACGACAATGCCGCCGATGTCCGTCAGTGGTTTCACTTCCGCCTGCAGGGCGCACGCGCGCAGGCCTGCACGCTGGTGTTCGAGAACGCGGGGCAGGCGACCTTTGCCGGGGGCTGGGAAGGCTACCGCGTGGTGGCGTCGTACGACCGGCGCAACTGGTTCCGCCTGCAGTCGGGCCAGTACGACGGCCAGCGTTACGTGTTCGGCCTGACGCCCGATTTCGACAGCGTCTACTTCGCCTATTTCGAGCCCTTCCCGTGGGAACGCCACCTCGACCTGCTCGGCACCGCCGACGCCTCGCCGGTGGCCACCGTCAGTGATCTCGGCGCCACACCGGACGGGCGCGACCTGAACCTGATCACGATCGGCCGTGCGGCGCCCGGCAAACGCAGGATCTGGGTCATCGCCCGGCAACATCCGGGTGAAACCATGGCGGAGTTCTTCGTCGAAGGACTGCTGGAGAGGCTGTACGACACGTCGGACCCGGTGTCGCGACGGCTGCTCGAGCGCGCCTGCTTCTTCGTGGTGCCCAACATGAATCCGGACGGTTCGGTGCGCGGCAACCTGCGTACCAACGCGCGCGGCGTCAATCTGAACCGCGCCTGGCTCGAGCCGGACATGAGCGACAGCCCGGAAGTGGCGCTGGTCAGGGCGCGCATGCTGGCGACCGGCGTCGATGTGTTCCTCGACATCCATGGCGATGAAACGCTGCCCTATGTCTTCGTCGACGGCAACAGCATGGTGCCCGGCTTCACCGACGCGCACGGCCGGACCGAACAGCGCTTTGCCGACACCTTGCGTGCGGTGACGCCGGACTTCCAGACCGAACGGGGCTACGCGCCCGACCGCTTCAGCGACGACATGCTGACGCTGGCGTCGAAATGGGTGTTTCACCAGTTCGCCTGCCTGTCGCTGACGCTCGAAATGCCGTTCAAGGACAACGCCAACCTGCCGGACGGCCTGTTCGGCTGGTCCGCGGCGCGCAGCAGGCGGCTCGGCGAAGCGACGCTGCAGGCGCTGCTGGCCGCGCTCGACGCGGACTGACCCGGCCTTGAACCGCTCCGATTTCCGAAACTTCGCTGGGCTGACTGAATGAAAATCACCGTAATCGGCACCGGCTACGTGGGCCTGGTGTCCGGGGCCTGCATGGCCGAGATGGGCAACGACGTGCTGTGCCTGGACCTTGATCCGGAGAAGATCCGCATCCTGAAAGAGGGTGGCATTCCGATCCACGAGCCGGGGCTCGACGCGGTGGTGGCGCGAAACGTCGAGGCCGGACGCCTGCACTTCACGACCGACGTGGCCGAGGCGGTGCGCTTCGGCACGATCCAGTTCATCGCCGTGGGCACGCCGCCGGACGAGGACGGCTCGGCCGACCTGCAGTACGTGCTGGCGGCTGCGCGCAGCATCGGCCGGCTGATGACCGACTACAAGGTGGTGGTCGACAAGAGCACGGTGCCGGTGGGCACGGCGGACAAGGTGAAGGCGGCGATCGCCGACGAACTGGGCAAACGCGGCCTCGAGATGGAATACGCGGTGGTGTCCAACCCCGAATTCCTGAAGGAAGGTGCGGCGGTCGAGGATTTCATGCGGCCGGACCGCATCGTCGTGGGCGCGGATGACGAGCGCGCCATCCACCTGATGCGCGCCATTTATTCCCCGTTCCAGCGCAACCGCGACAAGCTGGTGGTGATGGACGTGCGCAGCGCCGAACTGACCAAGTACGCGGCCAACGCGATGCTGGCGACGCGCATCAGCTTCATGAACGAACTGGCGCTGCTGGCCGACCGCATGGGGGCGGACATCGAAATGGTGCGCCAGGGCATCGGTTCGGACCCGCGCATCGGTTACCACTTCCTGTACGCCGGCTGCGGCTATGGCGGCAGCTGCTTTCCGAAGGACGTGAAGGCGCTGATCCGCACTGCGCGCGACGAGGGGCAGACGCTCAAGGTGCTGCAGGCGGTCGAGGATGCGAACGACGCGCAGAAGTTGGTGCTGGTCGACAAGATCGTCGCCCGCTTCGGCGAAGACCTGTCGGGCCGGCGCTTCGCGCTGTGGGGCCTGGCGTTCAAGCCGAACACGGACGACATGCGCGAAGCCCCGAGCCGGGTGGTCATCGGCGAGCTGTTCAGGCGCGGTGCGACGATCACGGCGTATGACCCGGTGGCGATGACCGAGACGCAGCGCATCTACGGCGATGAGCCGCGGCTCGCCTACGCCGACAAGCCGATGGACGCGCTGGAGGGCGCCGACGCGCTGGTGATCGTGACCGAGTGGAAGGAATTCCGCAGCCCGGACTTCGAGCGGATCAAGGCGGCGTTGAAGCAGCCGGTGATCTTCGACGGCCGCAACCTGTACGAGCCGGCGCTGCCGCGCAGTTTCGGCATCGAATATTCGGCGATCGGCCGGCCATGAGGAACGACGGATGAAAGTCCTGCTGACCGGCGCGGCCGGTTTCATCGGCATGCATGTCGCGCAGCGCCTGCTCGAACGCGGCGACGAGGTGGTCGGGCTCGACAACCTGAACGACTACTACGATGTGCGGCTGAAGGAGGCACGGCTGGCACGGCTGACGCCGCACCCGTCGTTCCGCTTCGTGAAGATGGGCGTCGAGGACCGCCCAGGCATGGCCGCACTGTTCGCGGCGGAAGGCTTCGACCGCGTCGTGCATCTGGCGGCCCAGGCCGGCGTGCGCTACTCGCTGCAGAATCCGGATGCCTACATCGACGCCAACATCGTCGGCTTCATGAATGTGCTCGAAGGCTGCCGCCACGCCGGCGTCGCTCATCTGGTCTATGCCAGCAGTTCCAGCGTCTATGGCGGCAACGAGAAGATGCCGTTCTCGGAAGCCGACAGCGTCGATCACCCGGTGAGCCTGTATGCCGCCACCAAGAAGGCCAACGAGCTGATGGCGCACACCTACAGCCATCTGTATGGCCTGCCGACGACCGGGCTGCGCTTCTTCACGGTGTACGGCCCGTGGGGCCGGCCCGACATGGCGCTGTTCCTGTTCACCCGGGCCATCCTCGAAGGGCGGCCGATCGACGTGTTCAATCACGGCCGGATGCAGCGCGACTTCACCTACGTCGACGACATCGCCGAAGGGGTGATCCGCACGCTCGATCGCGTTGCCGAAGCCGATCCGGCATTCGATCCGCTGGCGCCGCATCCGGGCCGCTCGCGCGCGCCTTACCGGGTGTTCAACATCGGCAATCAGGGGCCGGTGCTGCTGATGGATTTCATCGCCGCCATCGAGAACGCAACCGGTGTCAGCGCGCAGAAGAATCTGCTGCCGATGCAGCCGGGCGATGTGCCGGCGACCTATGCCGACGTGTCGGAACTGACCGAATGGACCGGCTTCATGCCGGGTACGCCGATCGCGGAAGGCGTGGCGCGCTTCGTGCGCTGGTATCGCGACTACTACCGGGTGTGAGCCCGGCCGCTCACTTCAGCGTGTAATTGACCCAGAACTCGCGGGTGAACGTTTCCCGCGTCAGCCGGCCCGGCATCGCAAGCGACTTGAGCTTGCGCCCGTCCGCGATTGCGGCGTCATCCAGGATCTTGTGTCCGGTGCCTTCGACGACCACGACATCGACCAGTTCGCCATTGGCGAAGAACAGTTTCAGCTTGAGCTTGCCCTGGATGTTGCGCATCTGCGCCACGCGCGGATAGACCTTGTTCGCCTCGAATGCGCGCAGCAGCTCACGGCCGAAGCCGTTGATCAGCGCATCTAGATCCTCGACCGGCGCCGGCGGTGCGGGCGGCGCGACCACCTGCGGCGGCGGTGACGGCGGCGCGGGCGGCGGTGGCGGCGCCTCGATCGGCGGCAGCGGTGCCGGTTCGGGCTGTATCGGAACCACCGGCTCGGCCGGCGCTGCCGGCGCAGGCGGTGCGGCGAGCACGGGCAAGGGCGCCTGCCGTGGCAGCTCCTTCGGCGGCTTGGGGACCGGCTTCGGGGGCGGCGGAGGCGGGGGCGGCGGCACGACCACGACCGGTGGCGGAGGCGGTGGCGGCGGAGGCGGCTCGATCATGCGCACATCGACCCGGAGCTCTTCCGCTTCGGGCGGCGGCGGCGTGTAGTGCGAGGCCTGCCACACGACATACGCATGGAACAGGACGGACAGCACCAGCGCCGCAATCCAGAACGGCGAGCGCAGACCGGAAAAATCCCGGAAGTAGGCGATGTAGGGCGGGCGAAGAAGCGAGTCTGGATTCATCTGTTGCGTGCAGACAGGGCCCGGGCGTGTCGAAAGCGGCGAACTGCGAGGCAGCGCCGGACTTTACTTCAATTGGCGCTGCTTGTGAGGCCGCCGAATCCGCTTGCGGCGGAGCGTCAGCGAGCAGAAGACGGCGACTGGATGTGGGCTGACGTCTCCGGGAGCACGCGATCACAGAGGCCGAAATCGGGAAAAATTCCCGAACGTTGTGCGGTCAGCGCAGCGCGGCCGCCGCTTCCGCCACCAGCACCGGACCCCGATAGATCAGACCGCTGTAGAGCTGCACCAGCTGCGCGCCGGCGTCGATCTTATCCCGCGCGTGGCGGCCTTCGGTGATGCCGCCGACGCCGATCAGCGCCACGCGGCCAGCCAGCCGCTGCGACAGCGCGGCCAGCACCGCGGTCGAACGGCTGCGCACCGGCGCGCCTGACAGGCCACCGGTTTCCGCGCCGTGCGGCAGCGTTTCGACGCCTTCGCGCGACAGCGTCGTGTTGGTGGCGATCAGCGCGTCGATGTGGTGACGCACCGCCGCCTCGGCGATCGCATCGATCTGCGCCTCATCGAGATCGGGCGCGATTTTCAGCGCCAGCGGCACGCGCCGGCCGGCGCCGGCGTCCAGTGTCCGGCGTTCGGCGTCGAGTGCGCCGAGCAGTGCGTTCAGCTCGTCGCTGCCCTGCAGCTGCCGCAGATTCTTCGTGTTCGGGCTGGAAATGTTGACCGTGATGTAGCTCGCGTGGGCATGCGCGCCGCGCAGGCCGATCAGGTAGTCATCGACGGCACGCTCGATCGGTGTGTCGGCGTTCTTTCCGATATTGATGCCGAGAATGCCGCCGTCGCGCACGAAACGCGATCGTTCGACGTTCCGGATCAGCACGTCCAGCCCGAGGTTGTTGAAGCCCATGCGGTTGATGATGCCCTGCGCGGCCGGCAGGCGGAACATCCGTGGCTTGGGGTTGCCCGGCTGCGGGCGCGGCGTGATCGTGCCGATTTCGATGAAGCCGAAGCCGAGCCGGGCCAGCCCGTCGATCGCGGCGCCGTTCTTGTCCAGCCCGGCGGCCAGCCCGACCGGATTCGGAAACGTGAGACCCATGCACTGCACCGGCCGGGCCGGCAGGTGCTGCGCCGGAATCAGCGCGGGCGCGCGCGACAGCGTGCCCAGTGTCAGGTCGTGGGCGCGTTCGGCGTCGAGTGAAAACAGCAGCGGCCGCAGCAGCGGATAGAGCATGGGGACAATCCGGAAGACAGGTGTTCGGGAGACGGAGGCAGGCGGCGATCGTGCCGCCCCGTCATTCGGGCGTAAGGTCGTCGAGCAGGCGCCAGTTGCCGTTTACGCGACCTTCCAGCGGCTGGAAGCGCGCCTTGTAGGCCATTTTCGGGCTGTCTTCTATCCAGTAGCCCAGATAGAGGTAGCTCAGGCCGAGCAGGCGCGCCAGGTCGATCTGCCACAGGATGTTGTAGGTGCCGTAGCTGGCACCCGGCACATCGGGGTCGTAGTAGGTGTACACCGACGACAGGCCGTCATCGAGGATGTCGACGATGCTGACGATGCGCAGCGGGCCATCGGTGGCATGGCCTTCGCGGAATTCGATCAGCCGTGTATCGACGTGGCTCTGCAGCAGGAAGTGCGAGTACTGCTCGCGCGAATCCTGGTCCATGCCGCCGCCGCTGTGCCGGCTCGACTGGTAGCGCTGGTACAGGTCGTAGTGTTCGTCGCGGAAGGCGAGCGGCGCTTCGCGCGTCTGCAGGTTGGCGTGATGGGTCAGTGCGCGCCGCTGGCTGCGCGTGGACCTGAATTCATCCACCCGCACGCGCACCGGCGTGCAGGCGCGGCAGGCATCGCAGTAGGGCCGGTAGGTGAACACGCCGCTGCGCCGGAAGCCGGTGCGGACCAGATCGCTGTACAGGTTGGCATCGATCAGGTTCGATGGCGTCGCCACCTGGGAGCGCGCGGTACGCCCCGGCAGGTACGAGCAGGCGTACGGCGCCGTGGCGTAGAACTGCAGCGAGGTGAAGGGAAGGTCCTTGAGAAGCGCCATCGCGTCGAACGGATTCAGAAGCGGAAGTAAGGTGGAATCAGGTCAGTCGGCCAGCGTCCGGGCAGCGGCCTGTCAGCGATGCACTGTGCCATGACACGGCAGAATTCGCGCCGCGGTATTTCACGACCGCCCATGCTGCCGAGGTGGCCGGTGTTCATCTGGCAGTCGATCAGCCCGAATGCCTGCGTTTCAAGATAGCGCGCCAGATGAACGAGCGCAATCTTGGACGCGTCGCGCTCGGTCGAGAACATCGACTCGCCGTAGAACATGCGGCCGATGGCCATGCCGTACAGCCCGCCGGCCAGCCGGCCGTCGATCCAGGTTTCCACGCTGTGCGCGTAGCCGCGCGCGTGCAGTGCACTGTAGGCCGCGATCATGTCGTCGCTGATCCAGGTGCCGGCCTGACCGTCGCGCGGCGCAGCGCAAGCGCGCATGACCGCCTCGAACGCGCTGTCGCAGCGCACCTCGTACGGCCGGTTGCGCAGCACCTTGTGCATCGAGCGTGTGATGCGGATTTCCGATGGCACCAGCACCATGCGCGGATCCGGACTCCACCACAGCACTGGCTGGCCGTCGGAAAACCACGGGAAGATGCCGAGGCGGTAGGCGTCCAGGATGCGATCCGGCGTCAGTTCAAGACCGGCGGCGAGCAGACCGTCGGGTTCGCGTAGTGCCCGTTCGACCGGCGGAAATGGCGCGCCGGGCTCAAGCCAGGGGATCACGGATGGTCCGTGGCCGATTCCGGGTGACGGAAGGCGACCACGTGGTCGGCGTCGAGCCGGATGCCGATGAATTCGCCGATCGCGTGGTTGTGGTGCGACGGGACCAGCGACAGCACCCGCCGGCCCGACGCCAGCCGCAGGGTGTACAGGAACTCCGCACCGCGGAAGGACTTTGCGAGCACCTCGGCGCGCAGCAATGCCTCGTCGTCGTGCACCAGGTCGTCCGGTCGCAGCAGCACATCGACCTGACTGTCGGCCATGCAGCGCGGGCAATCGTCTTCGCAGGCGAACGGAAACTCGCTGCGCAGGATGCCCAGTTCCAGTTCCACCTCGTTGTCGCTGCGCAGCCGGCCGGGCAGGAATACGCCCTGGCCAACGAAATCGGCCACGAAACGGCTTTCCGGCCGGTGATAGAGGTTGTAGGCGCTGTCCCATTGCTGCAGGCGTCCGGCCTGCATCACGCCGATCTCGTCGGCGATCACGAACGCTTCCTGCTGGTCATGCGTCACGAGAATCGCGGTGATGCCGCGTTCCTTCAGGATGTCACGCAGTTCGATGGCCAGACGGGAGCGCAGTTCGACGTCCAGACTGGAGAACGGCTCGTCCAGCAGCAGCAGTTCCGGGTCGGGCGCCAGGGCACGCGCCAGCGCCACGCGCTGCTGCTGGCCGCCCGACAGCTGGTGCGGAAACTTGACCGCGTGTTCGGCCAGTCCGACCACCGCAAGCATCTCTTCTGCGCGTGCGCGCCGCGCGGCACGCGAACCTTCGGTCAGACCGAAGGCGACGTTGTCGGCCACGCTCAGATGCGGGAACAGCGCGAAGTCCTGGAACACCATGCCGACGCGCCTGCGTTCGGGCGCGCGATGCGTGCTGGCCGACGACACGATTTCGCCGTTGATCGCGATGGTGCCGCCCTGCAGCGGCTCGAAACCGGCGATGGCGCGCAGCACCGAGGTCTTGCCGCAGCCGGACGGACCGAGCAGGCAACCGATGCGGCCGCGCGCCAGACTGAGCGAAAGGTCGTGCACCACTCCGGTCTGGCCGTACGCGATCCGGACTGAATCAAGCACAAGTTGTGACATGGCACCGCAGTCTGTATGCCGTCTCGCGGAAAAACCCGCCACCGGCCGATATCGATAATAGCTCTCAATTATAATGCCGCGCATCCGCTCCCGGCGCATCGTCCGTTCCGGAGTGCCCCCTGCACGCACCACACACCGCCCCTTGCACCTGCGTCGCCTCTCACTGCTGTCGCTGATCGCACTGCTGCTTGCGCTGCTCGTGGCGGCGCCGGTCATTTCGGTGCTGGTCAACCTGCTGCACGGCGGCACCTCCGATACCTGGGCGCATCTGGCCTCGACCGTGCTGCCGGAGTACGTCGCCAGTACCCTGTGGCTGTGCCTGTGGGTCGGTCTGGGTACCGCGCTGATCGGGGTGTCGACCGCGTGGGCCAGCGTGATGTGGGAGTTTCCGGGCCGGCGCGTGCTGGATTGGGCACTCGTGCTGCCGCTGGCCACGCCCGCCTACGTGATGGCCTACACCTACACCGACCTGCTGCAGTTCGTCGGCCCGGTTCAGACCCTGCTGCGCGACACCTTCGGCTGGGAACGCGGCGACTACTGGTTTCCCGATGTCCGCACGACCGGCGGCGCGGCCTGCATGTTCATCGCCGTGCTCTATCCCTATGTCTACCTGCTGACCCGGCAATCGCTGCTCGAACGGGCGGCCGGTCTGACCGAAGCCGCGCGCATGCTGGGGCAGGGCGCCTGGGCAGCGTTCTTCCGCGTGTCGCTGCCGCTGGCGCGCCCGGCCATCGTGGCCGGCGTGTCGCTGGCACTGATGGAAACGCTGGCCGACTACGGCGCGGTGAGCTACTTCGGCGTGCAGACCTTCACCACCGGCATCTACCGCGCCTGGTTTTCGCTCGGCGATCGTGTCGCCGCCGCGCAGCTGGCCGCGCTGCTGCTGGGTTTCGTGGCCACGCTGCTGCTGGCGGAGCGACTCACGCGCGGTGCCGCGC
Source organism: Methyloversatilis sp. (assembly GCA_016791045.1). Lineage (GTDB taxonomy): Bacteria > Pseudomonadota > Gammaproteobacteria > Burkholderiales > Rhodocyclaceae > Methyloversatilis. The sequence goes on from JAEUNO010000043.1 coordinate 27,821, forward strand.
GCTTCAATGACAGCGGTCGGGCCGGCGCGAGCGCGCGTCGCCACACGCTGGGCCGGGGTGCCGGCTGGCTGGTCACCGGCCTGTGCCTGCTGCCGCTGGCCGCGGGTTTCATCGTGCCGGCTGGTGTGCTGCTGAACTGGGCGATGTCCGAAGGGGATGCGCAGTTCGGTCAGCGCTTCATCCGTCTCGCGGCAAACAGTTTCACGCTGGCCGCGGTCGCCAGCGTCCTGGCCGTGGCGCTGGCGCTGCTGCTGGCCTACGCCGCGCGCAGCAGCCGCTCGCGCATGGTCGAGCTGGCGCGTTCGGTGGTCGGCCTCGGCTACGCCGTGCCGGGTGCGGTGATCGCGGTCGGCATCCTGATTCCGGTCACCCGGCTCGATCATGTGCTGTCCGGCCTGTGGCTGCAGTGGACCGGCAGCAACCCGGGCCTGCTGCTCACCGGCGGCATCGGCGCGCTGATCTATGCGTATCTGGCGCGCTTCCTCACCGTGTCGCTGCAGTCGGTCGAATCCGGTCTGGCGCGCATCACGCCCAGCATGGACGAAGCGGCGCGCAGTCTCGGGCTGGGCGCCGGCGCCACGCTGCGCCGCGTGCACTGGCCGATGCTGCGCGGCAGCCTGCTGACCGCCGCGCTGCTGGTGTTCGTCGATGTGATGAAGGAACTACCGGCCACGCTGGTCATGCGTCCGTTCAACTTCGATACCCTGGCCACCCAGGCCTACACGCTGGCCAGCGACGAACGGCTGCAGGAAGCCTCGACGGCCGCGCTGACCATCGTCGCGGTCGGATTGCTGCCGGTGATCATGCTGTCGCGCCAGATCGCGCGGTCGCGCCGGGCGTGAAATATCGGACGCGTCCGGCCAGCTTCGGCAGGGTCGCTCCTACGGGGACGGTGCTTCGGCTGTAGGAGCGACCCCCGGTCGCGATGGGCGCGTTGATCGTGCGCTGGTGCTTGTGCAGAGGGCGGGATCGCGAGCGGGGCTCGCTCCTACGGGGACGGTGCTTCGGCTGTGGGGACGCCACCCCCGGTCGCGATGGGCGCGTTGATCGTGCGTCGGCGCTTGTGCGGAGGACATGATCGCGAGCGGGGCTCGCTCCTACAGGGGCGGTGCTTCGGCTGTGGGGGCGACCCGCGGTCGCGATGGTCGCGTTGATCGTGCGTCGGCGCTTGTGCGGAGGGTGGGATC
>JAEUNO010000014.1 GCA_016791045.1 Methyloversatilis sp.
AACGGGAGGTCTGGCGGTGGGCCCGGCGGCGGCTCTGGCGGTGACGGTAGCAGGCGTGGCAGTCTCCATGGAAAGCGATATTACTCCACGCTGCCGGCCGGGGGCGGCCGATTGTGGATATCCACAATGTTTTGCTTGCCCTCGCCGCGGGATACTGCGCCGCGTCGGGAGTGGGTTCCTGGCTCCGTCGTGTCCGATCATCTCTGGAGGAGAGAAACAATGAAACTGAAGCTATCCGCGCTGTTCGTTGGTTTTGCCGCTGCGTCGTTCTCGCTCGGCGCCTATGCGCAGCAGCCGATCGTCATCAAGTTCAGCCATGTCGTCGCCGCGAATACGCCGAAGGGCAAGGCGGCAGAATATTTCGCGCAGAAGGCGAACGAACTGACCAAGGGCAAGGTGAAGGTCGAGGTCTACGCCAACTCGACGCTCTACAAGGACAAGGAAGAGATGGAGGCGCTGCAGCTCGGTGCCGTGCAGATGCTGGCGCCGTCGCTGGCCAAGTTCGGCCCGCTGGGTGTCAAGGAGTTCGAAGTGTTCGACCTGCCCTTCATCTTCGACGGCTACACCGACCTGCACAAGGTGACCAAGGGCCCGATCGGCGCCGGCATCCTGAAGAAGCTCGATTCCAAGGGCATCATCGGTCTGGCGTTCTGGGACAACGGTTTCAAGTCCTTCTCGGCCAATACGCCGATCAGGACGCCGGCTGACCTGAAGGCGAAGAAGTTGCGCATCCAGTCGTCCAAGGTGCTCGAAGAGCAGATGCGCAGCATCGGCGCGCTGCCGCAGGTGATGGCGTTTTCCGAGGCCTATCAGGCGCTGCAGACCGGCGTGGTCGATGGCACCGAGAATCCGCACTCCAATATGTATACGCAGAAGATGCATGAAGTGCAGAAGCACATGGCGGTGACCGACCACGGCTACCTCGGCTACGCGGTCATCGTGAACAAGAAGTTCTGGGACGGCCTGCCGGCCGATGTGCGCGGCCAGCTCGATACGGCAATGAAGGAATCGACCGAGTACGCGAACAAGATCGCCAAGGAAGAGAACGACGCCTCGCTCGAAGGCATCCGCAAGAGCGGCAAGACGGAAGTCTACGTGCCGACGGCCGACGAACGTCTGGCGTTCAAGCGCGTCATGGTGCCGGTGCACAAGAAGATGGAAGGCCGCATCGGTCGCGAACTGATCGATGCCATCTACAAGGAAACGGCATTCGATCCGTCGAAGCTGTAAGCCGCTCGCTCCGGTTGCCGCCCGGTCGGGTGGCAACCGGCTGATCCGCCGGGCGCAGGGTTCTCTGCGCACCTTTCAAATTTTCGGGGAGACCGCCGTGCTCCGCTTGCTCGACCATATCGAGGAGTGGCTGATCACGCTGCTGATTGGCGTCGCCACCATCGTCATTTTCGTCGCGGTTGTCCATCGCTACGCCAGCGGATACAGCATCCCCGGCGTGCAGGACTGGCTGCTGTCACTGAATCTCAGCTGGGCGCAGGAGCTGTGCATCATCCTGTTCGTGTGGATGGCCAAGTTCGGCGCCGCCTACGGGGTGCGCACCGGCATCCACGTCGGCGTGGATGTGCTGATCAACCAGTTGCAACCGGCGCTGCGCAACAAGTTCGTCATTTTCGGACTGGCGGCCGGCGCGTTGTTCACCGGCATCATCTGTGTGCTGGGCAGTCACTTCGTGTGGGAAAACGGCGCCGCCTATGCGGTACGCAGCACGATGGGTCTGGACATCGGCGATCTGTACGAAGGACCGACCACCCCCGACCTGGAGTGGCCGACCTGGATGGTCTACATGGCGATCCCGCTCGGTTCGGGTCTGATGTGCTTCCGCTTCCTGCAGGTGATGACGAACTTCATCCGCACCGGCGAACTGCCGCATCACGATCATGCCCACGTCGAGGGCATGGACGAGGTCAAGCCCATCCTTGTGGGCGAGGCGGTCGAGAACGCCGAAGAAGCCGAACACGCGAAGGGAGGCCGCAAATGAGCGCCGCCATCATCTTCGTCATGCTGCTGGTGCTGATGCTGACCGGCATGCCGGTCTCGATCTCGCTCGGTCTGACGGTACTCACCTTCCTGTTCACGATGACCGACGTGCCGGTCGAGTCGGTCGCGCTGAAGCTGTTCACGGGTATCGAGAAGTTCGAAATCATGGCGATTCCGTTCTTCATCCTGGCCGGCAACTTCCTGACCCATGGCGGCGTGGCGAAACGCATGATCAATTTCGCCACCTCGCTGGTCGGCCACTTCCACGGGGGTCTGGGCATGGGTGGCGTAGTGGCCTGCGGTCTGTTCGCCGCGGTGTCGGGTTCCAGCCCGGCGACCGTGGCGGCGATCGGCGCCATCCTGCTGCCGGCGATGGTGAAGCAGGGCTTCCCGATGAAGTTCGGCGCCGGCATCGTCGCCAGTTCGGGCGCGCTGGGCATCCTGATTCCGCCGTCGATCGTCATGGTGATGTACGCGGTGTCGACCAATTCGTCGATCGGCGCGCTGTTCATGGCGGGCGTGATTCCGGGTGCGGTGCTGCTGTTCATGCTCGGCTTCACCACCTGGTGGTACGCGAAGAAGAACAACTACCCGCGCATGGCCAAGGCACCGGTGGCCGATCGCATCAAGGCTTTCCGGGAGTCGTTCTGGGGCCTGATGCTCATCGTGGTCGTGATGGGCGGCATCTACACCGGCATCTTCACGCCGACCGAAGCGGCGGCGATGAGTGCGGTGTATGCCTTCATCGTGGCGGTGTTCGTGTATCGCGACCTGCCGCTGAAGCGCATCCCGAAGGTGCTGCTCGACTCGGCCAACATGAGTGCGATGCTGCTGTACATCATCACCAACGCCATCCTGTTCTCCTTCCTGCTCACATCGGAGCAGATCCCGCAGGCGGTTGCGGCCTGGCTGGTGGACAGCGGTCTGGGGGCCCTGGGCTTCCTGCTGGTGGTGAACATCCTGCTGCTGCTGGCCGGCAACATCATGGAGCCGTCGTCGATCATCCTGATCACGGCGCCCATCCTGTTCCCGGTGGCGATGGCGCTGGGCATCGATCCGGTGCACTTCGGCATCATCATCACGGTGAACATGGAAATCGGCATGATCACGCCGCCGGTCGGCCTCAACCTCTACGTCGGCAGCGGCATCGCGAAACTGGGCATGACAGACATGACCAAGGCGGTCACGCCCTGGCTCATCACAATGCTGATATTCCTGATGATCGTCACCTACTGGCCGTCGCTGTCGCTCTGGCTGCCACGCACGCTGGGCATGATGAGTTAGCGGGCATTCCGTTGTTCCGTGTTGCAACAGGCTAAACGCCGCACCAGGGTGGTGCGGCGTTTTGCTTTCTCATTATTGATTCAAGCCCGGCGCTCCACCGGTCGTTATCTGCAGAACGAGCCGGACGGCGCATCGCAACGAGAAGTCAAAACTAAACAAGCGCCGCTCCGTTGTTGGCCATCAATCTTGCTTCCGAGGAGGAATACATGAGAAATCAGCTCAGCGTTCGAAAGGCGTTCATTTTTCATTCACTGCTGGCGAGCGTCGTCTGCATGACGGCAGCGGCCGTACAGGAAGTCTTTTCCCCGGCATCACCGGCCTGATCGTCAGTGGCGTGCTCTGCACGACGATCGTCGTCGGCGTGGGGCTGTGGTTCGGAAACGGCTTTGGCCGGCGTGCCGAAATGGTCGTCAATGCGCTGCACAGCCTTGCCGAGGGGAAGCTCAACCACAAGCTCAGTCTGTCCGGCAAGGATGATTTCGCCTGGCTGGGCTACGAGTACAACCAGGCATGCAAGTCCTTCCGCAAGCTGATCGAGAAGATGACAGTGCTGTCATCGACGCTGACGCAGTCGGCCGAGGACCTGTCGCAACTGACCATCACGGCGAACCAGAACGGCACCAAGCAGTCGGATCGCATCCGTACCGTCGCTGAAGCGATGGAGGAAATGACGGCGTCGGCGCGTCAGGTCGCCGCCCTGTCGGCGGACATGGACAGCATCGTGCGCAGTACGGGTGACAGCACGCGCAGCGGCAAGACCGACCTTGAACACTCGATGGAAGGCGTCAGCCGCATCGCGGTCGAGATGGAAGAGTCGCTGACCGTGATCGAACGGCTGGTGAAGGATTCCGAGGAGATCGCGAAGATCAACGACGTGGTCAAGGAAATTTCGGACCAGACCAATCTGCTGGCGCTGAACGCCGCGATCGAAGCCGCTCGTGCCGGTGAACAGGGCCGTGGCTTCGCCGTGGTGGCCGACGAGGTGCGCAAGCTGGCACAGCGCACGCAGGGCTCGACCGCCGACATCGAACACATCGTCGCCAAGATCCGTCACGACGCGAAGGAAACCGTGGAACGTGTCGGACAGGCCAGCGAGCGGGTCAGCGGTGCGGTCAAGACCTCGCGCGGTGCGGTCGACACCTTCACCGACATCCTGCAGCGCATGGACGAACTGGTCAGCAAGTCCGGCGAAGTTGCACTGAGCATGCAGGAACAGGACACCACGGCGCACGCCATCCTGCGCAATGCGGGCGAACTTTCGGCGCTGTCGGAAGACAACGCACGCGGCGTATCGCTGACCGCCACGCAGGGCGAATCGCTGGCCGCGTCGGCACGCGAACTCGAAGGCAGCCTGCGTACCTTCCAGGTCTGACCCGCTCCCGTCCGATACAAAGGCCCGTCGGTGCATGCCGGCGGGCCTTTTTCCTTGTCGGCGCCCCTTTGCCGGGGCCGCTCAGCGGCTGCGCGAATCGACGTAGGTCTTGATGGCCCACACGGCTTCCTGCTTCAGGATGCCGTCCCATGCGGGCATGTGTTCGACACCCAGAATGTATTTGCCCTGCTTCACCGTGGTCACGAAATAGTGATCGACATCGGCCAGGCAGCGCGTCTTCAGCGCCTCGTCCTGCACCTTCCTGCAGTAGCGCTGCAACCTGCGCAGCGGCGGGGCAGGGTGGCCCTTGGCATTCATGTCCGGGCCATGGCATTTCGAACAGGTTTCGTTGTACAGCGTGCGCCCGACCGCGGCGATCGTCTCGTCGTCACGATAAGGGTTGGCGTCGCGCCACGCGTCGCCCAGTGCAGGCAGCGACGAGGTGTCGGTCAGCGGCGCCGGCGGGCGCTCCGCGAGAGCGGCACCCGCAAGCAGGAAGAGCGCAGTGGCGAGCAGCGGTGCGAACATCGGGGCCAGCAGTCGGTATGTCATGTCGGGTCTCGGCATCGTTGATCGGGCTTACCAGTCCACCGGACAGCCGTCGCAGCCTTCGAAGCTCACGTTGAGGAACACGGCAAAGCGGGTGAAGCAGTTCTTCATGACGGCGTTGCGGAAGTCGGCTTCCTGGAACTTGGTTTCGTGCATGTTCACGTCGATCAGCCGGGCGCCGTTCAGCCGCACGTGGGTGGCGCGGGCGGCTTCCATGTTCGCCATCGACAGGTCGGCATTGCTGAGGTCGGCGCGGAACATGCGCGCGAACTCGAGATCGGTGGCAATGAGCCGGGCGCCGCGCAGCGACGCGGCCGGGATGTTCGCCTTCTGTACCTTCGCAGCGCTCAGATCGGCGCCGTCCAGCATGGCGCCTGCCAGATTGGCACTGCGCAGGTCGGCACGCACCAGTTTTGCACCCGTCAGATCGGCGCCCGCGAGATCGCGCAGCGAAAGGTCGGCGTGACTGAGATCGACGCCGGGGCAGCGGGTGTAGGGCCAGATGGGGCAGCCATTGATGACCAGCACTTCTTCATGTGCGCTTTCGCCGGGCGGCGCATCGACCGCCTGGGTTGGACCGGTCAGGCTGCCAGGCAGTACAAGGAGGGCGAGCATGCGCAACAGCTTCATGGGCGTATCCCGAAAAGAATCCTGATCGTCACGGTCCCGGGTGCGACGGGCGCTGCCCGGGTGACTTCGACGGGTAGTCCAGCGGAGGAGTGGCCGCTGTTTTCCCGGGTTCGGACGCGACGACCAGGAACAAGGAAGCGGGCCGCCGAACGACGGCCCGCCTGAGGAGGACACAACGGGGCGCAGCGGCCCCGCTACATCAGCGTTTCGGCAGCTTGAAGGCCCAGAAGGAGCCGCCCTGATTCACCTGCTTGGTCAGTTCGGCCATGTCGCCACCCCACAGCGGCACGGCGCCACCGTAGCCGGATGCGATGCCGATGTACTGTTCGCCGTCCTGTTCCCACGTGATGGGGACCGAAACGACGCCGGAACCGGTCTGGAATTTCCAGACTTCCTTGCCGGTTTTCGCGTCGAAGGCCTTCACGTAGCCATCCGACGTACCCGTGAACAACAGGCCGCCGGCAGTGGTCAGCGTACCGGCCCACAGCGGGAACTGCTCCTTGTGTTCCCAGGCGATCTTGCCGGTCTTCGGGTCGATCGCACGCAGGATCCCCACGTGATCGTCGAACAGCTTCTTGATGCGGAAGCCCTGGCCAAGGTAAGCCGCGCCTGCCTTGTAGGTGACGTTCTCCGCCCAGTAGTCCATCGCCCAGTGGTTGCCCGGAATGTAGAACAGCTCGGTCGCCGGGCTGTACGACATCGGCATCCAGTTGGTGCCGCCGAGGAAGGGCGGTGACACGAAAATGCTTTCGCCCTTCTCTTCACCGGCCTTCGGCTTCGGCGGGTACTGGCTTTCGACCACATTGGGCATGCCGGTCTTCAGGTCGAAGCCCTTGGTCCAGGTGATGCCATCGACGAATGGCCAGGCGCCGATCAGCGCGGACTGCTTCCACGGGTAGCCGGCGCCGGTGGCGAGCTTTTCGCGGTCGGTCACGAAGAAGTAGCCGTTGCGGTCGGCGTGCGCCGATGCCTTCACCAGCTTGCCGGTCTTCGGGTCCTTGTATTCGAACAGCAGCACGGAATTGTTGCCGGAGAAGTCCCAGGCGTCATTCGGCGTATGCGAGAAGAAGCCCTTCAGTTCGCCGCTCGATGCATCGACGTAGGCCTGGCCGGACGTGAACAGGCTGGGCCATTTGGACGGGCTGTCGCCTTCCTTCGTGCGCTTCCAGGTGTTCCACGGCGCCGGATTGCCGGTACCGATCACGACCATGTTCTGTTCGACGTCGAACGAGGCGGTCTGCCAGGGGGCTCCACCGCCATGACTCCAGGCTTCGACCTTGCCGGTCGGCGAGCTGGGGTCATCCGGCCAGCTGGGTGCCTTGGCGTCACCGGTCGGCGTGCTGTCCTTGCCATTCAGGCGGCCCATGTGGCCTTCGACCATCGGGCGTGCCCAGATTTCCTCGCCGGTATCGACGTCGCGGGCAAACAGATAGCCGATCACGCCGAATTCGTCGCCCGACGAGCCATGCACCAGCATCACGCGGCCGCTCTTCTGGTCCTTCACGACAAACGGCGCGCCGGTCATCGTGTAGCCGACCTTGTGGTCGCCCCACTTCTTCGACCAGACGACCTTGCCCGTGTCCTTGTTCAGCGCGACCATGCCGGCGTCCAGCGTGCCGAAGTACACCTTGTCGCCGTAGATGGCGGCGCCGCGATTGACCACATCGCAGCACGGGCGGATGTCGTCGGGCAGGCGGTGCTCATAGGTCCACAGCCGCTTGCCGGTCTTCGCTTCGACGGCATACATGCGCGAGTACGAACCGGTGATGTAGATGACGCCGTCGTGCACCAGCGCCTGCCCCTGCTGGCCACGCTGCTTTTCGCCGCCGAAGGAGTAGGACCAGGCGGGGGAGAGCGCCGCTACGGTTTTCGTGTTGATCTGCTTCAGCGGGCTGTGACGCTGGGCCTTCATGCCGAGGCCGTAGGTCAGTACGTCGCCGGTCGTCTTGTCATCGTTGACGATGTCTTCCCAGCTCACCGTCTTTGCGGCGTGGGCCGGGCTGGCCAGCAGCGCGCCGAGCGCGATGCAAAGTGCCGGGTTCTTCAGTGAAAACGTTTTCATCCTGACTCCTCTTTCAGTGTGATGTGTCGTGTCGGCGTCGCGGCTCGCCATGGCATCCGGGTGACAGGCTGCGACACGCACTGCAGCGTAGGCAGGCCAGTCACAAGCTGTTGGTAGAAAATTCCCGCTGAAGCAGGGAGTCGGTCCCGGTTTTGGCGGGTGTCCCATGGTTGAACACCTTGATGTCGCGACCTGAGACAGCCGCATGGCGTTAAGCTCGCGCCCTGGGGTACCGGCGGCTCATGTGCCGCAGGCCGATGCAGTCGATGGCCCTCGACTTGCTTGCCGGAACAGGGCGCTGTACTGACACAAAGATCGAAAACGAGGAGTGGATCCCGATGAAGCAGTTATTGATGGCCTTCGCGCTGGCGCTGGGGCTGTGCGCAGCCGCGGGCGCAGCCGACCCGCTGGGTTCGTCGCGCTGGCCCGACCTGCAGCGCGAATATGCCGGCAATGCGCCGGTCACCTTCGATTCGCGGGTCGAGGTGCTGGCACCCAAGGTGGCTGAGGATTCGATGAACGTGCCGGTCACGATCAAATTCCGGAACCTGCCTGATGTGAAGCGGGTGCTGGTCGTCGCGGACTTCAACCCCATCGTCAAGGTGCTGGACTACCAGCCGCTGCTGGCGCAACCCGGTCTGTCCTTCCGCATCAAGCTGCAGCAGGCCAGCCCGATCCGTGCGCTGGTGCAGACCGGTGACGGCAAGTGGTATGCGGGCGGCGTGTGGGTCGATGCGGCAGGCGGCGGCTGCACGGCGCCCAGCACGGGTCGCAGCGCGCCGGACTGGACCAGCACGCTGAACCAGGTGCAGGCGCGTGTGTTCCACGACGGCCAGAACCAGCGCGTGCGGCTGCGCATCATGCATCCGATGGATACCGGCCTCGCGCCGGGCATTCCGGCCTTCTACATTGAACAGCTGGCGGTCGAGGACGCCAGTGGCGAGGCCATGCTGCGCATGGAAACCTTCGAACCGCTGAGCGAAAATCCGGTGTTCTCGTTCGACCTGCCGGATACCGGCAAGGCGGCGTTGCGCGTGGTCGGGCGCGACAACAACGGCAACCGCATCGACGCGATGGTGCAGCCATGATCGGGCGCTTCCTGCTCGCCCTGGTGCTTGCCGGTGGAGCGCTGCTGGCGCAGGCGGCCGATCCAGCTGTCACGGACCGTTTCGATTACGGCCTCGTGCCGCAGAAGATCGCCGACAACAGCTGGGCGTTCATCGGTCGCACCGAGGACATCACCCGCGCCAATGGCGGCAACATCGTCAACACCGCCTTCGTCGTGACCGCCGACGGCGTCGTGGTGATCGACACCGGTCCGTCGCGCCGCTACGGCGAGCAGATGCGGGCGGCGATCGCCCGCGTGACCGACCGTCCGGTCATCCGGGTGTTCAACACGCATCAGCACCCGGATCACTTCCTCGGCAACCAGGCCTTCGCAGGCGTGCCCACAGCGGCGCTGCCCGCCGCCCAGGCCGGCATGCGCGAGCAGGGCGGGGCATTCGCCGACAATATGTACCGCATGGCCGGTGACTGGCTGGCAGGTACCGAAGTCAGCGTGGCGGATCAGGCGGCACAGGCCGGGCGACAGACGATAGGCGGACACGACTTCGAGTTGATCGCGCTGGAAGGCCATACCGGCGGCGATCTGGCGGTTTTTGACCGCACCACCGGTGTGCTGTACGCCGGAGACCTGATCTTCCTCGACCGCGCACCGACCACGCCGCACGCCTCGCTCGGCCACTGGCGCACGGCGCTCGACACGCTGGCCGCACTCCCGGTGAAGCGCACCCTGCCCGGTCATGGTCCGGTGCATGACGACAGTCGCGGCATCGGCCAGACGCGCGACTGGCTCGATTGGCTCGACGACACACTCAATCGCGCGGCGACCAGCGGCATGGACATGGCGGAAGTGATGGTGCTGCCGCTGCCCGAGCGCTTTGCCGGGATGCCGCTGGCGCGCAGCGAATTCGAACGCTCGGTGACGCACCTGTACAGCCGCTACGAACAGCAGACACTGAACACTGCCGCACCCTCCCGGTTGAAACAAAAATGAACACCTGACCTGTTTCGCGCCGCTCGCAAGGCGGCGCGACCGTATTTCCGCCTCGTTTGTACTTGGCCCGCTTCTTGCGATCCCCTGTCGCCGATCTAGGGAAAGCATCCCGGCAATCAAGAGACAAACTCACCACTGAGGAGGAAGTATGAAAGGTTTGCGTACCACGACGCTGTCCGGCGTCCTGCTGTCTGCATTCGCTGCGCTGGCTGCGCCGCAGGTCATGGCCGGCGTCACCGACAAGGACATCGAAGCCGACGGCAAGACCACGACCAGCATCCTGTCGTGGGGCATGGGCACGGAAGGCCAGCGCTACAGCCCGCTCGACAAGATCAACGTCAAGAACGTCAAGAACCTGGTTCCGGCCTGGTCCTTCTCCTTCGGTGGTGAAAAGCAGCGCGGCCAGGAGTCGCAGCCGCTGATCATCAACGGCAAGATGTACGTGACCGGTTCCTACTCGCGCCTGTACGCGCTGGACGCCAAGACCGGCACCAAGCTGTGGCAGTACGAACACCGTCTGCCGGACGGCATCATGCCGTGTTGCGACGTGGTGAATCGCGGCGCCGCCGCCTATGGCGACCTGGTCATTTTCAGCACGCTGGACGCGCAGCTGGTCGCGCTTGACCAGAACACCGGCAAGGTCGTGTGGAAGGAAAAGATCGACGACTACCAGGCGGGTTACTCGAACACCGCCGCGCCGATCATCGCCAAGGGCCTGCTGCTGACCGGTGTGTCCGGTGGCGAATTCGGCGTCATCGGCCGCGTCGAAGCGCGCGACCCGAAGACCGGCAAGCTGGTGTGGGTCCGCCCGACCGTCGAAGGCCACATGGGCTACAAGTACGACGCGGCCGGCAACAAGACCGAAAACGGCATCAGCGGCACGCTGAACGCCACCTGGACCGGCGACCTGTGGAAGACCGGCGGCGCAGCCACCTGGCTGGGCGGCAGCTACGATTCGAAGACCGGTCTGGCCTATTTCGGTACCGGCAACCCGGCACCGTGGAACAGCCACCTGCGTCCCGGCGACAACCTGTTCTCCTGCTCGACCGTGGCCATCGATGTGGCCACCGGCCAGATCAAGTGGCACTTCCAGGGCACGCCGAACGACGGCTGGGACTACGACGGTGTGAACGAATTCGTCACCTTCGACATGAACGGCAAGCGGATGGGCGGCAAGGCCGACCGCAACGGCTTCTTCTACGTGCTGGATGCCAGCACCGGCAAGTTCGAGCGCGGCTTCCCGTTCGTGAACAAGATCACCTGGGCCAAGGGCCTGGACGCCGAAGGCAAGCCGATTTTCGATCCGGCCAACCGCCCCGGCGATCCGGCCAAGGGTGCTGACGGCAAGAAGGGCGAATCCGTGTTCTCGGTACCGTCCTTCCTGGGCGGCAAGAACCAGATGCCGATGGCCTACAGCCCGGATACCGGCCTGTTCTACGTGCCGGCCAACGAGTGGGGCATGGAAATCTGGAACGAGCCGATCACCTACAAGAAGGGTGCGGCCTACCTGGGCGCCGGCTTCACGATCAAGACCATCGAGGACAAGTACATCGGCGCCCTGCGTGCGGTGGATCCGAAGACCGGCAAGATCGTGTGGGAAGTCACCAACAATGCGCCGCTTTGGGGTGGTGTGATGACAACCAAGGGCGGCCTGGTGTTCTGGGGCACCCCGGAAGGCTTCCTGAAGGCAGCTGACGCGAAGACGGGCAAGGAAGTGTGGTCATTCCAGACCGGCACCGGCGTTGTGGCGCCCCCGATCACGTGGGAACAGGACGGCGAGCAGTACGTCGCGGTCGCGACCGGCTGGGGCGGCGCAGTGCCGCTGTGGGGCGGCGACGTCGCCAAGAAGGTGAACTACCTGAATCAGGGTGGTTCGATGTGGGTGTTCAAGCTGCACAAGTAATCAGCAGGACGGACCAATGCAGGCACGACGCTTGCATTGGTTCCTGTGCCGTGTCTGTTTCAGTGTTTTCAGGCGCGGCATCTCTTCAGCAGGACATGGCTCTTTAGCCGGCTCACAAGGCCGGCTTTTTTTTGCCTGTGATCTGCCGCCCGACTTGCCTGTCAACCTTCCTTGAGCTTGCGGTAGAGCGTGGTGCGGCTGATCCCGAGTTCGCGCGCCGTCGCCGCGACGTTGCCGTCGTTGCGCGACAGCGACTCGCGGATGGCGCGCAGGGTCAGGCTGTCCAGATCGCAGGGCGCCGCGACGCCCTGCGCGCCCTCGGGCGCGAGCCCGCTGCCGACAGGCTGATGGTCCAGTTCATCGATGAAGTCATCCGGCAGGTGAGGCCGGCCGATCACGCCATCGTCGGCCGCCATGACGCCGGCGGTGCGCAGCAGATTGGCCAGCTGACGCATGTTGCCGGGCCACGGATGGCGCTCGAACAGCGCGAGCACCTCGTCATCGATGCTCAGGCCGCGTGGAATCGACGACTCGCTGTCGAGAATGCGCTGCACCAGCGCACGCAGATCACTGCGTTCGCGCAGCGGCGGCAGCATGACGGTCAGCCCGTTGAGCCGGTAGTAGAGGTCGGCGCGGAACATGCCCTGGGCGACCAGATCGCGCAGCTTGCGGTGGGTGGCGCAGATGATGGACAGATCGACCGGCGTGGCGCGGCCACTGCCCAGCGGCACCACATTGCGTTCCTGCAGCACGCGCAGCAGGCGTGCCTGCAGCGCGAGCGGCATGTCGCCGATCTCGTCCAGGAACAGTGTGCCGCCATCGGCCTGCATGATGCGGCCAGCGTAGCCTTTGCGCCGGGCACCGGTGAACGCGCCATCTTCATAGCCGAACAGCTCCGATTCGATCAGGCCATCCGGAATCGCGGCGCAATTGACCGCGACAAAGTTCTGGTCGCGACGCGGGCCTTCGTCGTGAATGGCGCGCGCCAGCAGTTCCTTGCCGGTACCGGTCTCGCCCTGGATCAGCACCGGGATGTCTCGGCCGAGCACGCGTTTGACCTTTTCCACGACCGCATTCATCTGTGCGTCGCCGGTGCTCAGCCGCTCCAGGCCGCGGTTGTCATCGGCCGGCAGGCGCGGCGCCGTACCGGCGTCGTGACGCGGAACGTCCATGCTGAACACGCGTGCCGGCGGGCGTGCCTGCACCCCCGGCCGCGGCCGCCCGAACAGTGTGCGGCCGCCGAACAATCGCAGTTCGATGATGTCGGTGCCCCGCATCAGCGGGTCGTACAGCGCGCTCAGCGACTTGTCGAACATCGACGAAAAGCTGTGATTCATCAATTCCGCATGGCTGCGGCCGATCAGCCGGCAGGCGCTGCGATTGGCCGACAGCACGCGGCCTTCCTGGTCAAACGCGAGCAGCGCCTCGAACACCGTGCCGATCAATTCGTGCTGAACATGGCAGTGCAGCAGAAAACCTTCCGGAAAGGCATGCGCGAACAACTGATTCTCGATCGTCTGAACAGCCAGATTGATCAGCGCCAGACTGTGGTGCGACGGCGTACGCGAATCGCCGGTCACATCGAGCACGCCCAGCATGCGGCTGCACGGATCGAAAATCGGCGATGCCGAGCAACTCAGGAAGTGATTGGCGGAAAAGAAATGCTGCGAGCCGTGCACCGACACCGGCGCCTGTTCGACCAGCGCCGTGCCGATCGCATTGGTGCCCTTGCTTTCTTCCGACCACTCCACGCCCGGCGACAGCGCGACTTTCGACGCGCGGTCGAGAAAGCTCTGGTCGCCGACCGAATGGATGATGAACCCGGACGCGTTGGTCAGCACGATCATGCTGCCGGAGCGGGCGATCTGTGCATACAGGCCGTTCATGACCGGCGCCGCATGCTTGAGCAGGCATTCGTTGCGCTCGCGTTCGGTCAGCAGAACGTCGCGGCGCGCGCGCTCGACCTCCTTGCTGCAGCTGTCGGCGTCGAGGCCGCGACTGATGCAGCGGCTCCAGGATGTCTCGATCAGGGTCGGCAGCACGCCCGCGGGGACTTCGCCCTCGCTGCGCATGATTTCGTGGGCCTGCGCACTGCGCACGCCGTCAGTCGTTGTCAAATCCATGCTCTCCTCCGAACCCTGAACCACGCGCGATGGCCGGTGATGCCGACTCTGGCGTGTGACGCGAAGGGCGACCGATAGTGCCCCGCAAACCGTTCATGCAAGATAGTAAGGCCTGGAGCCCCTTGCACCTAGGGCGTACGCGCAGATGTGCTCCTGGGGCATCATGTCGTCCGGCTGTATGCGGACCCGCCGCGCCGCGCGTTGTCGTCGTTGCCGCACCCGGATATTGCCGGTCGGCAAACCGCGAAGTTTAACGTGGCACGCATCCTGCTAACGAGTTGGGGTCGCATATTGTGTTGCAGTAACGGATATTTACGGAGGAGTGATGAAAGCAGATAACCGGATTTTCAAGGCAACGCTGGTCTGTACCGCGTTGATTACGTTGGGCGCGGCGACCACGATGCGCGTCGAGGCACACGGCGATGTGGTGCCGCAGTCGGTCGATGTCAGTGCGCTCAAGCCGCTCGGCGCGGAGTGGAAGAAGGAAAACCCGTACCGCGGCGACAAGGAAGCCATCCGCATCGGTACCTCGGCCTACAACCAGAACTGCGCGCGCTGCCACGGACTGGAAGCCATCAGCGGCGGTATCGCACCGGATCTCCGGATGTTGCCGCTCGACGCCGAAACGGACGATTACTTCATCAACACGGTCCGCCGCGGACGCGTGCGCAACGGCGCGGTTTATATGCCGCCGTTCGAGGGCATGATGGCGCAGGAAGCCATGTGGGCCATCCGCAGTTATCTCGACACGCGCTACGAACCGTAAGCGCCGATGCAACGCTGTCTGCGTTGCAGGTGTCCAGATGTCCAGATTCTGGACATCTGGACGCATTGAACACACCCGCCGCACTCAATCCCCTCGTTGACTCGCCGAAAGGCCTCCCGCGAGGAAAATCCGGGCGCTAAAATATGAAGCGTTTTTCATAGCCGGCGCACCCGTGCGTCGAACCACACAAAGATTTGCCCAGAATGTGGAGGAGCGACTGAACATGCAGAAATCACTACATATAGACCCCTCGAAATGCACCAGCTGCCTGCAGTGCGAAATGGCCTGTTCATTCGAGAACTACGGGGTCTTCAACAATTCGCTGTCGCGCATCAAGGTGTTCGAGTTCCACCACACCGGCGCCAAGGTGCCTTACACCTGTACGCAGTGTGACGAAGCCTGGTGCATGCACGCCTGTCCGGTCGAGGCGATCAAGCTCGACAAGACCAATGGCGCCAAGGTCGTGCTCGAGGATGTCTGTGTGGGCTGCAAGGTGTGCACGATCGCCTGTCCGTTCGGCACCGTGAATTACGTCGCCGAAACCGGCAAGGTCCAGAAGTGCGATCTGTGCGGTGGCGACCCGGCCTGTGCCGAAGCCTGTCCGACCGGTGCCATCACCTATGTCGATGCCAACTGGACCGGGCTGGAACGCATGCGCCAGTGGGCCGACAAGCTCGGCAACCCGTCTGCCTGACCACCGAAAGGGATACTGACATGGCATGGACCCGTAAAATCCTCCGCGTAAATCTGACCGACCGCACCTGTACGAGCGAGCCGCTCAACATGGAGTGGGCGCACGACTATCTGGGTCAGCGCGGTCTGGCGACGAAATACCTGGCGTCGGAAATCGATCCGAAGGTCGATCCGCTGTCGCCGGACAACAAGATCATCTGGGCGACCGGCCCGCTGACCGGCACGATGGCCTCCACCGGCGGCCGCTATTCCGTCGTCACCAAGGGCCCGCTGACCGGCGCGATCGCCTGTTCGAACTCCGGCGGCTACTTCGGCGCCGAACTGAAGTTCGCCGGCTGGGACATGGTCATCATCGAGGGCCGTGCGTCAAGCCCGGTCTATCTGTCGATCGAGAACGACAAGGTCGAACTGCGCGATGCGTCCCATCTGTGGGGCAAGACCGTGTGGGAAACCGAAGGCCAGATCAAGTCGGAACACCAGGACCCTCAGATCCGCGTGTCCTGCATCGGCCGCACGGGCGAGAACGGAGTGCTGTACGCCGCCATCGTCAATGACCTGCATCGTGCCGCCGGCCGCTCGGGCGTCGGCGCCGTCGCCGGGTCGAAGAACCTGAAGGCGATCGCGGTGCGCGGCACGCTCGGCGTCGGCAACATTGCCAACCCGAAGGAGTTCATGAAGGTCACCTTCGAGAAGAAGAAGATCCTCAAGGAAAACGCGGTCACCGGTCAGGGACTGCCGACCTACGGCACGCAGGTGCTGATGAACGTGATCAACGAAATCGGCGCCATGCCGACGCGCAACCACAAGGATGTGCAGTTCGAAGGCGCGCGCAAGATTTCGGCCGAAGCGATGCACGAGCCGCGCGAAAGCGACGGCAAGGCGCAATTGATCAACAACCAGGCCTGTTTCGGCTGCACCATCGCCTGTGGCCGCATCTCCAAGATCGACGCCACGCACTACACCGTGGTCAACAGCCCGAAGTACTGGGGCGCATCCGGTGGTCTGGAATACGAAGCGGCGTGGGCGCTGGGCTGTGCCAATGGCGTCGATGATCTCGATGCGCTGCAGTACGCCACCATGCTCTGCAACGAAGACGGCTTCGACCCGATTTCCTTCGGCGCGACCATTGGTGCGGTGATGGAACTGTACGAAATGGGTGTGCTGACGAAGGAAGAGATCGGCATCGAAGCGCCTTTTGGATCCGCCAAGGCGCTGACCTACCTGACCGAAATCACTGCGCGCGGCGAAGGCTTCGGCAAGATCATCGGCCTCGGTTCGAAGCGTCTGTGCGAAAAGTACGGCCATCCGGAGCTGTCGATGTCGGTCAAGGGCCAGGAATTCCCGGCCTACGATGCGCGCGCGGTACAGGGCATGGGCCTGACCTACGCAACATCGAACCGCGGTGCCTGCCACCTGCGTTCGTACACGATTTCGTCCGAAGTGCTGGGCATTCCGGTCAAGACCGATCCGCTGACCACCGAAGGCAAGCCGGCCCTGGTCAAGGCGTTCCAGGACGCGACAGCGGTGGTCGATTCGACCGGCCTGTGCGTATTCACGACCTTCGCCTGGGCGCTTTCGGACATCCAGCCGCAGTTGCAGGCGGCGTGCGAAGGCGATTGGTCGATGGAAAAGCTGGACCTGATGGGCGAGCGCATCTGGAACATGGAGCGCCAGTTCAACAACGCAGCCGGCTTCACCCGCAAGGACGATGACCTGCCGGCCCGCCTGAAGACGGAAGCCGCCAAGGTCGGTCCGGCCAAGGGCCTGGTATCGGGTATCGACAAGATGATTCCCGAGTACTACGACCTGCGTGGCTGGGATACGGAAGGCCGTCCGACCGCCGAGACCGTCGCCCGCCTGGGCCTGTGATCGGGCACTACCCCTGACCTCGCCGCGCCCTTCGGGGCGCGGCGCATTTCGACTGGAACAAACATGAAACACGTGATCATCGGCAACGGCCCGGCCGGCGTGGTGGCCGCAGAGGCGCTGCGCCGCGCGGACGCTTCGGCCGACATCGTCATGATCGGCGATGAACCTGAGCGGCCGTATTCGCGCATGGCCATTCCCTATCTGCTGGTCGGCAACATCGAAGAGAAGGGCACCTGGCTGCGCAAGACCGACGGCCACTTCGAGTCGCTGCGCATTCGCGAAGTGCTCGGGCGCGCCAAGTCGGTCGACACCGTCAGCCGTACGGTTCATCTCGAGGACGGCACCGCACTGCCTTACGACAGGCTGCTGATCTGCACCGGGTCGCACCCGCTTCGCCTGCCCGTACCGGGCATCGATTCGCCCAATGTTCACAGCTGCTGGACGCTTGAAGATGCGCGCCACATCGCCGCCAAGGCAAAGAAGGGTGCGCGCGTGCTGCAGATCGGCGCCGGCTTCATCGGCTGCATCATCATGGAGGCGCTGGCCTCGCGCGGCGTGAAGCTCGACATCGTCGAAATGGGCGACCGCATGGTGCCGCGCATGATGACGTCCAAGGCGGGCAGCATGATCGCGCGCTGGGTCGAACAGAAGGGTGTGACCGTCCATACGAAGGCGCGTGTCACGGCGATCCGTCAGGACGGCGATGCCCTGGTCGCCACGCTCGGTGACGGCAAGGAAGTGGTGGCCGACCTGATCATCGCAGCCGCAGGCGTCAAGCCCAATGTCGCTTTCCTCGAAGGCAGCGGCGTCGCCTGCGCGACCGGCATCCTGATCGACGAACGATGCGAAACCAATGTGCCGGGCGTGTTTGCCGCGGGCGACGTGGCGGAAGCGATCGATTTCTCGACCGGTGAACGCCTGGTCAACGCCATTCAGCCGAACGCAGTGGATCAGGGCCGCATCGCGGCCATGAACATGGCCGGTCGCAGCACGCAATCGCAGGGCACCATGGCGATCAACGTACTCGACACGCTGGGTCTGATCTCCGCATCCTTCGGCCAGTGGTGGGGTGCCGACGGTGGCGATGCGGTCGAAATGATCGACGACAAGCGCTTCCGCTACATCAGCCTGCAGTTCAAGGAAGATGTACTGGTCGGCGCGACGTCGATCGGCCTGACCGACCACGTCGGTGTGCTGCGCGGTCTGATCCAGACGCGCACGCCGCTCGGTACCTGGAAGGAACGCCTGATGCAGGACCCGCTGCGCGTCATGGAAGCCTATCTGTCGAGCGCCCAGGCGCAGAGCGCTGCGCCGATCGCCGGGGTTGCGCACTGACGATGCGGGTGACGCTGAAGCTCTATGCCTCGCTGTCGGATCATCTGCCGGACGAGGCGAAGCGCACCAACGAGTGGCCGATGGAGGTCGCCGACGGCACCACCGTCGGCGACCTGATCGATCGCCATCAGCTGCCCAAGCGGCTGGTTCATCTGGTGCTGGTGAATGGTCATTACATTCCGCCAGCCAGCCGCGAAGCGCATCCGCTGGTCGAGAATGACGTACTGGCCATCTGGCCGCCGGTGGCCGGAGGGTGAGCATGGCGTTTCCGCTGAAGCCGGCCGAACTGGAGTCGGGGTGCGTCGAGCGCGTCATGAGCATCGGTCGCGCCGAATTCTTCGACATGCTGCCCGGCGCGGTCGGTCTGCCACTGGTGCATCGTGGCGAGCAGGTCAGCGGCAAGACCTGGCGACTGACGGCCGAGGAACTGCCTGCGCTGAACATCGGCCTGCTCAGCCTTCCAAGATTGCGCGTGCAGATCGAGTTTCCGTCCCGCGATGGCGCCGTGATGCAGGATTTCATGGCGCGCTTCGACCGCCACTTCCAGCGCGGCGGCGGCTAATTTGCCGCCGGTGTCGCCCAAGCCGGGCGGCTCGGGGTATCATTCGGCGTGGCGGGTCTCCCCGCATCGTGGCGCGGTGAATCTGGTCAGGTCCGGAAGGAAGCAGCCACAGCTGCTCACCATGAGTGCCGGGGGTCAGGCTCGCCACCCCTCCTTTTTTGCTGGATCCGTCTCCCGGGTTTCCATCCTTCCCCTCCCGCCAGCGTTCCGATGAGTTATCAGGTTCTAGCGCGCAAGTGGCGTCCCCGCAGCTTCGACACGCTGATCGGTCAGGACCACGTCGTGCGCGCGCTGACCCATACCCTGGAACAGCAGCGCCTGCATCACGCCTATCTGTTCACCGGCACGCGCGGCGTCGGCAAGACGACGATCGCCCGCATTCTCGCCAAGAGCCTGAACTGCGACACCGGCATCACGGCGAAACCTTGCGGCGTCTGTGCCGCCTGTACCGAGATCGACGCCGGTCGCTTCGTTGACTACGTCGAGATGGACGCTGCGTCCAACCGCAGCGTCGACGACATGGCGGCCCTGCTCGAAAAGGCGGCTTACGCCCCGGCGCGCGGCCGCTACAAGGTCTACATGATCGACGAAGTCCACATGCTGACCGGTCACGCCTTCAACGCGATGCTGAAGACGCTCGAAGAGCCGCCCGAGCATGTGAAATTCATCCTCGCGACGACCGATCCGCAGAAGATTCCGGTCACGGTGCTGAGCCGCTGCCTGCAGTTCAACCTGAAGCAGATGCAGCCGGACGCGATCGTGCGTCACCTGTCCGCCGTGCTCGACGCCGAACAGGTCGAGTACGAGCCGGCGGCACTGCGGCCGATTTCCAAGGGCGCTGCCGGATCGATGCGCGACGCGCTGTCGTTGCTCGACCAGGCGATCGCCCATGGTGCCGGCCGGCTGATCGAGCAGGATGTGCTCGACATGCTGGGCACCGTCGGTGACGAACACCTCTACCTCGTGCTCGATGCGCTCATCGCCGGCGACGGCGCCGCATTGATGGTGCTGACCGAACAGATGCGCGCGCGCAGCGTCGATTTCGATCAGGCGCTGCGCGAGCTGGCCGTGCTGCTGCACCGTGTCGCCATGGCGCAGCGGGTGCCCGACGCCATCACCGATGAGGCCGAGCGCGTGCGTCTGGCGCCCTACGTCGCGGCGATGGATGCCGAATCGGTGCAGCTGGCCTACCAGATCGTCGTGCAGGGCTGCAATGATCTGCCGATGGCGCCCGACGAGGTGACCGGCTTTTCAATGACCTTGCTGCGCCTGCTGGCGTTCCGTCCCGACACGCCGCCGCCGCTGGCGGCCACGCCGCGCGGTCAGAGTGCCGCGCTGCAGGCGCCACCGCGCGTGGCCCGCGCCAGCGCGCCGCTGCCGCCGGTCGTCGCGCCGACGCCAGCCGTCGCGCTCGTGCCGGTCGAGCGCGAACCGCTCGCCCAGGTATCCGCGTCGCCGCACGTCGAGGCACCTTCGGCGTTTGCGTCCGATGCGGTGCCTTCGCCCGCGCCCGCGGAAGTCCAGGCCGTCGGTGCGGTGCTGCACTCCAACGAAGAATGGCATGCACTGGTCGACCGGCTCGACATCGTGGCGCTGACGCGCCAGCTCGCGCACCAGTGCGAATGGCTGGGCAGCGACGGCGGACGCATCCGCCTGCGCCTGCCGCGCGAGATGGCACATCTGGTCAGCAGCGCGCAGGACAAGTTGCGCGCCGCCGTGCAGGCTGCGCTCGGCGTGCCCGTGCAACTGCAGTTCGAACACGGTGCCCCGGTGTCGCAGACCGTGGCGCAGCGACTGTCCGCCGAACAGCAGGCGCGCGAGCAGCAGGCGCGCGAGGCGATGCGGAACGACCCCTTCGTTCAGCAGGTCATTGAACAGTTCGATGCCCGGCTGATCGAAGACTCGATAAAACCACTTTGAGGATCGCACCATGATGAAAGGTGGCATCGGTGGCCTGATGAAACAGGCCCAGCAGATGCAGGAAAACATGAAGAAGATGCAGGACCAGCTGGCGACCGTGGAGGTCGAGGGCCAGTCCGGTGCCGGCATGGTGAAGGTCGTCATGACCTGCAAGCACGACGTGCGTCGCGTCAGCATCGACCCGTCGGTCATGGATGACCGCGAAATGCTCGAAGATCTGCTCGCCGCCGCGGTGAACGACGCAGTGCGTCGGGTCGAGGCGACCACGGCAGAGAAGATGGCCGGCTTCACGTCCGGCCTGAACCTGCCGCCCGGCTTCAAGCTGCCGTTCTGATTCCCGTGCTGCGCGGATGACGCCGGGTGTACTCGACGAGCTGGTGAACGCCCTGCGCTGCCTGCCATCGGTCGGCCCGAAAAGCGCGCAGCGCATGGCGTTTCATCTGCTGCAGCGCGATCGGCAGGGCGCCGAAAAGCTGGCCCGCGCGCTCGGCCAGGCGTTGACCCGGCTGCACAATTGCGTGCGCTGCAATACCTTCACCGAACTTGAGGTGTGCGAGCGCTGTGCCTCGCCGCGCCGCGATGCGTCGCTGCTGTGCGTCGTCGAAAGTCCGGCTGACATGCTGATGATGGAGCAGACGCAGAGCTATGCCGGCCTGTATTACTGCCTGATGGGGCGCATCGCGCCGCTGGAAGGTGTCGGCCCGCGCGAACTGCGTCTCGAGCGCCTGCTGGAACGTGCGGCCGATCCGCAGGTGACCGAAGTCATTCTGGCCACCAATTTCACCAACGAAGGCGAAGCCACCGCGCACTACCTGGGCGAAATGCTGCGTGCGCGCGGCCTCGCAGTAAGCCGCATCGCGCGTGGCCTGCCGGTCGGTGGCGAACTGGAACACACCGACATCGGCACCATCGCCCAGGCGCTGTCGGAGCGCCGGCCGGCATGAGTGATCCGGCTGTCAGACCGCTGTCCGGCGTGAAAGTGGTCGAACTGGGCACCTTGATCGCCGGCCCGTTCGCGTCGCGCATCCTGGCCGAATTCGGCGCCGAAGTGGTCAAGATCGAGTCGCCCGATGGCGGCGATCCGCTGCGCAAGTGGCGCCTGCTCTATGAAGGCACGTCGCTGTGGTGGTTCGTGCAGGCGCGCAACAAGAAATCGGTCACGCTCAACCTGAAGCACCCGGACGGTCTGGACGTGCTGCGTCGTCTGCTGGCCGACGCCGACATACTGGTTGAAAACTTCCGCCCGGGCGTGCTCGACAAGCTGGGCCTGCCGGAAGCCGTGCTGCGCGAACTCAATCCCTCGCTGGTCATCGTCCGCCTGTCGGGATTCGGCCAGACCGGCCCGATGGCAGAACAGCCCGGTTTCGGCGCCATCGGCGAATCGATGGGCGGCCTGCGCTACATCACCGGTTTCCCGGACCGACCGCCGGTCAAGGTCGGCATTTCGATCGGCGATTCGATCGCCGCACTGTGGGGCGTCATCGGCGCGCTGATGGCCCTGCGCCACCGCGATGCCACCGGCGGGCGCGGCGCGGGGCAGGGCCAGACCGTTGACGTCGCCCTGTACGAGGCCGTTTTCGCGATGATGGAAAGCATGTTGCCGGAGTTCGACGTGTTCGGCTTCATCCGCGGCCGGACCGGCAACATCATGCCCGGCATCACGCCCTCGAACACCCACACTGCGCGTGACGGCCGCCACATCATCATCGGCGGCAATGGCGACGCGATCTTCAAGCGCCTGATGGGGGCCGTCGGTCGCGCCGATCTCGCCGCCGACCCCTCGCTCGCCGACAACGCCGGTCGCGACGCGCGACGCGACGAAATCTATGCACTGATCGACGCCTGGGTCGCCGGGCGCGATGGCGACGAAGTGCTGCGCGTGCTGGGCGAGGCCGACGTACCGGTCAGCCGGGTCTATTCGATCGAGGACATCGTCGCCGATCCGCAGTATCTCGCGCGCGCAATGTTCGAAACGCTGGAACTGCCGGACGGACGACCATTCAAAGCGCCAGCGGTGATGCCGCGGCTGTCGGAAACGCCCGGGGGGACGGACTGGATCGGTCCGGAACTCGGCGCGCACACCGACGAGGTACTTACCGGACTTGGCATCGACCCGGCGCGCATCGCGCGCATGCGAGAACAGGGTGCGCTGTGAGCCGATACGCCGCTCTACGGGCCTGCATCGCGCGGTTCCGTCGCATCTGAAGGCAGTCAGGGGTTTAAAGCAGTGGTCGCTTGGGGGTATAATCGCAGGTTGCGCAGAATCAATTGTTTCGACGGGGTGAAGCATGAGTGGCAATGAGAAAAAAATGGATTGCGGGCGCCGCAATCTGCTCGTGGCAACCGCCTGTGCGGGTGGCGTCGCAGGACTTGCAGTCGCAGTTCCCTTTCTGACCAGTCTGGCGCCTTCGGAACGCGCGAAAGCGGCCGGCGCTCCGGTAGAGGTGGATGTATCCAAACTCGCTCCGGGCGAAATGACCACCGTCGAGTGGCAGGGCAAACCGGTCTGGATCCTGCGTCGCACGCCGGAACAGCTCGAAGCCCTCACGAAGATCGAGGAAAAGCTGGCGGATCCCAAATCGGAACGCAACCCGTCCGAATTCACACCCGAATACGCCCGCAACGTGCAGCGCGCTCGCGAAGATCGCGCCGAGTTCGCGGTGCTCGTGGCGATCTGTACCCATCTCGGCTGTTCGCCTTCGGGCCCGTTCGCATCGGGTTCGAACGCACAGCTCGGCGACGTCGCCGGATTCGTGTGCCCCTGCCACGGTTCGAGCTTCGACCTCGCAGGTCGCGTATTCAAGGCAATGCCGGCGCCGGACAACCTCGCGGTGCCGCCGTACATGTTCCTGTCCGACAGCCGAATCCTGGTCGGCCAGGACACCAAGGAGGGTTGAGCGATGGCAGGCGAAAAGGTTGTAACGACTACCGGCCTGCTGGGCTGGATCGACCAGCGTTTCCCGCTGACGTCGATGTACAAGGAACATCTGGCGGAGTACTACGCGCCGAAAAACTTCAACTTCTGGTACTTCTTCGGTTCGCTTGCACTGCTCGTGCTGGTGATCCAGGTCGTCACCGGCATCTTCCTGGTGATGCACTTCAAGCCTGACGCATCGCTGAATGCCTCGGGCGTGCCGGTGGCCTTCGCCAGCGTCGAATACATCATGCGCGACGTGCCATGGGGCTGGATGATCCGCTACATGCACTCGACCGGCGCTTCGGCGTTCTTCGTCGTCGTCTATCTGCACATGTTCCGCGGGCTGATGTACGGCTCGTACCGCAAGCCGCGCGAACTGGTGTGGATCTTCGGTTGCGCGATCTTCCTGCTGCTGATGGCAGAAGCCTTCATGGGCTACCTGCTGCCGTGGGGACAGATGTCGTACTGGGGGGCCCAGGTCATCATCAACCTGTTCTCGGCCATTCCGGTGATCGGCAACGACCTGTCGATCTGGCTGCGTGGCGACTATGTGATCGGTGACGCAACGCTGAACCGCTTCTTCTCGTTCCACGTGATCGCCGTGCCGCTGGTGCTGATCGGTCTGGTTGCCGCGCACATCATCGCGCTGCACGAAGTCGGTTCGAACAATCCGGACGGTGTGGACATCAAGAAGCACAAGGACGCAAAGGGCATTCCGCTCGACGGCATTCCGTTCCACCCGTACTACACGGTGAAGGACATCGTCGGTGTCGTGGTCTTCCTGATCTGCTTCTCTGCGGTCGTGTTCTTCGCGCCCGAGTTCGGCGGCTACTTCCTGGAATACAACAACTTCATCCCGGCCGACCCGCTGAAGACGCCGGCCCACATCGCGCCGGTGTGGTACTTCACGCCGTTCTATTCGATCCTGCGCGCCAACACGGTGAATTTCTTCTGGGTCGATGCGAAGCTGTGGGGCGTGATCTTCATGGGCCTGTCCGTGATGATCTTCTTCCTGCTGCCCTGGCTCGATCGTTCGCCGGTGAAGTCGATCCGCTATCGCGGCCCGATCTACAAGGCGGCGCTGACCATCTTCATCATTGCCTTCCTGATCCTGGGTTACCTGGGTGTGCAGGCACCGACGCCGATGGGCACGCTGGTGTCGCAGATCTGCACGATCATCTACTTCCTGTTCTTCATCGCGATGCCCTGGTACACCGCGATCGACAAGACGAAGCCCGTACCTGATCGCGTGACCGGACACTGAAAGCCAGACAGATCATGAAACAACTCAAAAACCTGTTTCTGGGCGCCCTGTTCGCCCCCTTGGTTGCGATGGCCGCCGGCGGTCACGTACAGCTCGATCGCGCACCGACCGAGAAATTCCGTGATGCCCTCGCGATCCAGCGCGGCGCGCAGATGTTCGTCAATTACTGCCTGAACTGCCACTCGGCCTCGTACATGCGTTACAACCGCCTGAACGACGTCGGTCTGACAGACGAGCAGATCAAGGACAACCTGCTGTTCGCTGCCGACAAGGTCGGTGAAACGATGCGTGTCGGCATGACGCGTGCCGACGGCATCAAGTGGTTCGGTGCAGCACCGCCCGATCTGAGCGTGGTCGCGCGTTCGCGCGCCTCGGCTGATGGCAGCGGCGCAGACTGGCTGTACACCTACCTGCGCGGCTTCTATCGCGACGACGCCCGCCCGACCGGCTGGAACAACACGGCCTTCGCCAACGTCGGCATGCCGCACGTCCTGTATGAACTTCAGGGCGAGCAGACTGCGAAGCACGTCAAGGTGTCCGATGGTCACGGCGGTGAAGTTGATTCGCTGCAGATCGAACTGACGAAGCCGGGCAAACTCAGCAAGACCGAGTACGATTCGGCGATCGGCGATCTGGTTGCCTACCTTGTTTTCATGGCGGAACCTGGTGCCGAAAAGCGTCGCCAGACCGGCCTGCTCGTCATCCTCGGTCTTTCCGTCCTGCTCACGCTGGCATACCTGCTCAAGCGCGAGTACTGGAAAGACGTCCATTAATCAAATACGCCCGAAAGTCATGCAAGCTCTCGGTCATCGCGAAGCGACCCCATCACGCGTTCGTCGCGTGGTGCGGGATGCCGAGTACTCCTGGGGTGTCAACACGATGATGAATCTGTACTCGGGGACCACCGATCCCTTCTCCCATCGCTGCCGTATTGTCCTCTACGAAAAAGGCATGGATTTCCAGGTCATCGATGTCGACCTGTACAACAAGCCTGAAGACATCGCGGTCATCAATCCCTACAACCGCGTGCCGGTGCTGGTTGATCGAGACCTCATCCTGTACGACTCGAACATCATCAATGAGTACATCGACGAGCGCTTTCCGCATCCGCAACTGATGCCGCCGGATCCGATCATGCGGGCCCGCGCACGTCAGCTTCTGCATACGGTCGAGAACGAACTGTTCTCGCACATCGAGGCGCTGGAAAAGAATGCGCGTACGGCTGACAAGTCGCGCGCGCACCTGCGGGATCGTCTGACCGAGCTCACGGCGATCTTCGCCAAGCAGAAGTACATGCTGGGCGAGGAATTTTCCATGTTGGACGTGGCCATTGCTCCATTACTATGGCGACTTGACCACTACGGTATCGAACTTCCCAAGTCTGCTGCACCTCTGATGAAGTACGCTGAACGTATCTTTTCCCGTCAGGGGTTCATCGATGCGCTTACGCCGTCCGAAAAAGTGATGCGTCGCTAGGCTGTCCGGAGTATTCGTTCAAACTGCATGGATGTGATGAGTTCCGTTTCCACCAAGCCCTATCTGCTCCGTGCGCTGTTTGACTGGTGCGCGGATCAGGGGCTTACGCCCTATATCGCGGTCGTCGTCGACGAGCGCGCGGGCGTCCCGCGCCAGTACGTGAAGGATGGCCAGATCATCCTGAACATCGGGCGTGAAGCGGTCCACCAGCTGGTCATGGGCAATGAATTGATCACCTGCTCGGCCCGTTTTGGCGGCGTCGCGCAGGAATTGACCATTCCGGTCGACTGCGTTGCCGCGATCTACGCGCGCGAAAACGGTCACGGCATGGCATTCGAAGTCACGCCGGGGCAAACCGTTCGCGCAGATGTGGCACCGGTGGCGGCTTCCGAACGAAGTGAGCAGCCCGTGCTGACCACACCGGACAAGCCGGTCGGCCGCTCGCACCTGCGCCGCATCAAGTAGAACGCCTCCCGCGCCGCGGTTGCGTGGCGCTCGCGAATCCCGCATCCCCGCTGTCGAGCACCCGGAGTCCGGAAAGCGCATTGCCGACCGAACAGGCGTCGTACGCGGTAAAATCCTGTTCCTTTCCGTTTCAGCCCCTCCGCCGATGAAAACGACCTTTCTCGATTTTGAACAGCCGATCGCCGAACTTGAGGCGAAAATCGAGGAGTTGCGTTTCGTGCAGGACGATTCGGCGGTCGATATCTCGGAAGAGATCGCCCGGCTGGAAGCAAAGAGCCAGTCGCTCACCAAGGATATCTACGCCAAGCTCACGCCCTGGCAGATCGCCCAGGTGGCGCGCCATCCGCAGCGTCCGTATTCGCTCGATTACTTCCGCCTGATGTTCACCGAGTTCCAGGAACTGCACGGTGACCGTTCGTTCGCCGACGATCATGCCATCGTCGGTGGCATCGCCCGCTTCAACGGCCACGCCTGCATGGTGATCGGTCACCAGAAGGGGCGCGACACCAAGGAAAAGATCCATCGCAACTTCGGCATGCCGCGTCCCGAGGGTTACCGCAAGGCGCTGCGCCTGATGAAGCTGGCCGAAAAATTCGGCATGCCGGTGTTCACCTTCATCGACACGCCGGGCGCCTACCCCGGCATCGACGCCGAAGAGCGCGGCCAGTCCGAAGCCATCGGTCACAACCTCTACGCAATGGCCGAACTGCGGGTGCCCATCATCGCCACGATCATCGGCGAGGGGGGCTCTGGCGGCGCACTGGCGATCGCCGTGGCCGACACGCTGATGATGCTGCAGTACTCGACCTATTCGGTCATTTCGCCGGAAGGCTGTGCGTCCATCCTGTGGAAAAGCGCCGACAAGGCGGCCGATGCCGCCGAAATCATGGGCATCACCGCGTCGCGCCTGAAAACCCTGGGGCTGATCGACAAGGTCGTCAACGAACCCGCAGGGGGCGGCCATCGCGACCACGCCACGGTTGCCGCATCGCTCAAGCGCGCACTGGCCGAAGCTCAGCGGCAGCTTGCCGATCTCACCCCGACCCAGCTGGTGGAGCGCCGCATCGAGCGACTGATGTCCTATGGCAAATTCAAGGAGCAGGCTGTCGCCTGACCTGTCCGGCCCGATTGCCGCCGCGCTCGCGGCGCACTGCACCGACGGCAGCCGCCTGTTGCTCGGCTACAGCGGTGGACTCGATTCAACCGTACTGCTGCACGGCCTGGCGTTGTTGCGTGCGCAGCACGGCTGGCGGCTCGAATGTGCCCATGTCCACCATGGCCTCAGTCCGAACGCCGATCGCTGGGCGGATTTCTGCGCCGCGCAGTGTCAGATGCTCGATCTGCCGTTCAGCGTGCTGCATGTCGAGGTGTCGCGTGTCTCGCCCGACGGACTCGAATGTGCCGCTCGCGACGCGCGCTATGCGGCGCTGTACGCGCATGCGCGTGACCGCGGCCTCGATACGCTGCTGACCGCCCACCACGCCGACGATCAGGCGGAAACGCTGCTGCACAACATGGTGCGCGGCGCCGGACTGCTCGGGCTCGCCGGCATGCCCGCATGGCGCGCCGCCGATGGCGATCGCGTCGCCACGCTGCGGCCGCTGCTCGGCGTGCCGCGCAGCGCGCTCGAAGCCCATGCGCAGGCGCACGGCCTGAACTGGATCGACGACGAATCCAATGCCGACACCCGCTACGCACGCAATTACCTGCGCCGCGACGTGCTCCCCGTTCTGGCTGCGCGCTGGCCGCGTGCCGCCGAGTCGATGGCCGGCGTCGCGCGACGCCTGGCCGAAGCGCAGACCCTGCTCGACGGGCTCGCTGCGCGCGACGTCGAATCCCTCACGGAAGCCACGCCGTGGGGCCGCTGCTACCGACTCGATGGGCTGATCGCGCTCGATGCCGCGCGCCAGCGCAATCTGCTGCGCTGGCTGCTTCGGCAGCACGGCGCGCGCACATTGCCCAATGAACCCTGGCTGGACGAGTGGCGTCGTCAACTCGCCGTCGCGCAGGCCACCTCGGCCTGTCCGGTGGCGCACGCCGGCGTGGCGGGCATCAGCCATCGCGGCGCGCTGTGGCTGATGCCCGACTTCGATCCGCCTGCCGAGCGGAAGTGGTCGGGCGAGCCGATGCAGACATGGGGGGCCGGGCAGATCCGTTTCGAACCGGTCAGCGGGCAGGGGCTGGCAGCCTCGGTGGTTGCGCAGGCGCAGGTCACGGTGCGTGCCCGGGCGCCCGGCGACCGTCTGCCGCGCGGTCCGGGGCGGCCGCGTGCCGGCATCAAGCAGATTGCGCAGGAATGCGGGCTGCCGTCCTGGTTGCGCGATCGCGTCCCCATCGTGTGCGTCGACGGGCGTCCGGCCTGGATGCCCGGTTGCGACATCGCGCCGCCCTTCGTTGCGGCGGCCGATGAGGCCGGGTGGTTGCCGCGCTGGCACCCGGCCGGCTGACTGACGTTCCGATATCGGCCGACCGTGCAGCGCTGCCATGTGACTGTCGCACGTCGGCCTTATCATGCGCTGTCCCGAAACCGGCCCGTCGCGTCATCCTTCCGACATGAGTTCCACGATCACACCGCGCCGAGCCGCGCTGGCGCGGATTCTGCCGTTCGCGCTCTACATCCTGTTCCTCATCATCGCCGCGCCGCTCGCAGACGTGCTCGGCGTCGACCCGCGCTGGATGTATGCGCTGCAGATCACCTGCGTGATCGCTGCACTGGCGGTGTTCAGCCGCGAGTACATCGAACTGCGCCCCGCTGCGCCGGCTGCTCAGCCACCGCTGTCCGGTGTGTCCGCGTGGCTGGCCGCCGTGGCGCTGGGCATCGCGGTCTGGGCGCTGTGGATCTGGCTCGATTTCCCGCCGTTCGCGTTCAAACCGGGTGACGGATACAAGCCGCTCGACGACGCCGGCGCGCTGATCATGACGCTGGTCGTCATCCGCATTTTCGGTGCCGCGGTCGTCGTGCCCATCATGGAAGAACTGTTCTGGCGCTCCTTCATCATGCGCTGGCTCGACAACCCGAACTTCCTGACCGTCGTGGCGCAGTCGGTTACGCTGCGCAGCGTGCTGTTCAGTTCGATCGCGTTCGGATTCGAGCACGGCCAGTGGGCGGCCGGCATCGTTGCCGGCCTCGTCTATGGCTGGCTGTATCGCGCCACCGGACGCCTCTGGCTGCCCATCGTGTCGCACGGCGTGACCAACCTGCTGCTCGGCCTGTGGGTCATCCATTCCGGCCAGTGGCAGTTCTGGTGACGCGTGCCGGGTCAAGCCGGGCGGGCCTGCGACCGTTAAAGGAGAACTGTCCCTGGATGTTCCCGGATGCCGGCCACCACAAACCCGTCGATATCGCTGCCCCGCCGCCTGCTTCGCGCGCGCGGCTGGGTCGCGTGCGCGCTCATGGCGGTCCTGGCCGTCGGTGCAGCGCAGGCCACCGCCTTCTCCTATCAGGGTTATCTGCTGGCCGTGCGCGCTGAACTGCAACAGCGCATGGACGCGCGATTCGGCAGCAAGGCCGGGCCGCGCATGGCCGAACTGGCCGAATCGCTCAACGCCGCCAGCCAGATTGCCGACGAGGCGCTGCGCGTCGAGCGCATCAACCAGATCGCCAACCGCGCGCGCTACGTGACCGATCCGGTGCTGTGGAAATCGGAAGACTACTGGGCCACGCCGGTCGAATTCTCCGCGGTCGCCGCCGGCGATTGCGAAGACTACGCGCTGGCCAAGTACTTCGCGCTGCGCGAACTGGGCATGCCGGCCGACAAGCTGCGCATCACCTACGTGCGTCTGCTGCGCGAGGGCCGGCTGGAGAACCACATGGTGCTCGCCTACTACCCGGACCCCGGTGCCGAGCCGTGGGTGATGGACAACCTCGAAAAGCGCTTCATGCCGGCGCGCGAGCGGCCCGACCTGACGCCGGTCTACAGCTTCAACGATGACCGCGTCTGGAAGGTGCAGGGCGGCGGCGACCGCGAACTGGGTTCGCCGCAGCAACTGCGCAAGTGGCGCGAACTGCTCGACCGTGTGCGTGCGGAGGTGAAGTGATGAACAGCCTGCGCGTGCGACTGCTGGCGGCATTGCTCGGCGTCGGTGTGGCGGCTTTCATCGCGGCACTGCTGACCGCGCTGTGGGTGTCGCGCGATCGCGTCGAGGCACAGATGGCCAGTCAGGCGCAATCGATCGCGCTGTCGCTGACCGTCGCACTGACGGCCGGGGGCGAGCCGTCGCTGCAGAACGCCGAAAGTCTGGTCGAGCCGGTGTTCGACCAGAGCTATCTGCGGCGCATCGCGGTGCGTGATGCGCAGCAGCGCATCGTGGCCAGTCGCGAAGCGCCTGCCCGGCTTGCCGGTGGCGCGCCGCAGTGGTTCGTCGACCTGCTGCCGCTGGCGTCCGGCGCCCAGACGGCCGACATCATGGCCGGCTGGCGCATCGCCGGCAGCGTTCTGGTCGAACCGCATCCGCACTGGGCCTACCTTCAATTGTGGACGGTCGCGCAAACCCTGCTGATCTGGATGGGCGGCGGGCTGGCTGCCGCCTGCGCGCTCGGTCTGGCCGCGTTGCGCTGGGGGCTGAGGCCGCTGCGTCGCGTCCAGCGCTCGGCTGTCGCGGCCGCTTCGCGCAAGTTCATGCCGATCGACGAAGCCCGGGTGCCGACCGAACTGCAACCGCTGGTCGGCGCCTTCAACCGCATGCTGGGTGCGCTGGCGCAGGCGCTCGACGCCGAATCCTCCCGCGCCGAACGCTTCCGCGATCAGGCGCTGGTCGATGAACTGACCGGACTGGCGAACCGCCGTGGCTTCCGTGCGGCCCTTGAGGCGCGCATCGAAGCCGGTCAGCGCAGCGGCTGGCTCGCGCTGCTGCGCATCGAAGGGCTGGAAGACCTGAATCATCGTTACGGCCGGCAGACGGTTGACGACCTGCTGACCGAATCCGCCCAGTACATCCGCGACGCGGCCGATGGCGGCCTGTGCGGTCGGGTCGAAGGCGCCTGTTTCGCGCTGCTTGTCGATGCCGCCGAGGCGCCGGCGCGACAGGTGCTCGCGGCGCTGCGCACGCGCCTGAACGGGCTGGCGCGTGCCGCCGGCACCGATGATCCCGCGGCCTGGCGGGGCGGTGCCGCCGACTGCGGCACCGACGGTGACGCCGCACGCTGGCTGGCCGCAGCTGACCGTGCGCTGCACCTGTGGCTGCCGGGCGACACGCAGGAATTCCCGCTGGCCCATGCACAGGACATCGAATCGGCGGGCGGTGCGGTACGCGGCATCGTGCGCGATCTGATCGGCCAGGGGCGCATCGCCTTCGCGTCGCAGGCCACGCGTGGGCTCGATACCAGCGGCCTCGCCGGCGCGCTGCATGTCGAGTTGCGCGCTGCGCTCGATGCCGGCGACCGCTTGATCCGCGCCGCCGAATACATGACCTACGCCGGCGAAGCCCGCGTATCGGCTGCGCTCGACAGCGCCTGCCTGATGCGCGCGCTGGAACATGCGCAGGCGCGACGCGACGGTCTGGCGACCGTGGTGAATGTCAGCGCCGCGGCGCTCGGCGATCCGGACATCCTGCGCTGGGTCGGCGGCTATCGGCACGACGCGCGTCGCGGCAGTTTCATCCTCGAGTTTTCCGAAGTCGCCCTGCTGGGTGACCCGGACGCAGCGGAAGCGTTTGCCCAGCTGGCGCAGTCGCGCGGGCTGGCGATCGGCATCAAGCACTTCGGCCTGCATGCCAACGCACTGAGCCTGTTGCGGCGCCTGCGGCCGCAACACGTGAAGTTCTCGGTCACGTTGACCCGAGAAGCCCTGCTCAATCCGGATTCGGGCGCCTACGTGTCCTCGCTGACCGGCATCGCCTCCGCGCTGTCCATCCTGCCGGTCGCGGTCGCGGTGGAACATGCCGAAACCCTCGCTGCACTGCACGCGCTGGGTTTCCGGGGCGTTCAGGGCGAGGCGGTGGCGGCGGAAATCCTGCCGCTGCGCTGACCGTCCTTTTCCGGTGTGCGGTCGGCTGCGCGCCTCAGTGCAGTGCCAGTCCGGGACGGCTGGCGGAATCGGCCGCCGCCAGGTTCAGATGCAGCAGCCGTGCCGGCGCACCGACCCGTTCGCACCGGCGTTCGGCCCCGAACACCCGGAAGCCGAACGCGCGCTGGTAATAGCGCACATGACGCGGATTGACCTCGATCACGGCATCGGTCGCCTCGAGCGACACGCGGCCCAGCTGCAGCGCACGCCGTATCAGTTCGAACGCCAGATCGATGTCCTGCCCGGTGCGCACCAGCGCATCGCGATCGATGGCAAAGCGCGTGTATTCGATCAGCCGGCAGCCCTGCTCGCGCAACGCGCCGACGTGTTCCGCGAAGCCGGTTTCGGCGTGCAGGCGCTGCGTGTCACCGCAGCGTACCGTCACTGTGCCGACCAGGCGGCCGGCCCAGCGCGCCAGCAAGGTCGTTTCGCCGTGGGTCGATTCGGGCCGCTGCGCCGGATAACCGCGCCGGCCGTAGCAGCGTTCGACCAGTGCCGCGGCGGCGGCCAGATCAGCCTCGCTGCTGGCGAGCGGAAACTCGAAGTCGGCGCACGGCGCGCGATGCGCGATCGGCGCACAGGCCGTCGGCGTCGCAGGCGCGCGCTGGATCAGGGCCAGCTGCGGCGTCGGGCGGGCGAACGGAAACGCATGGAAACGGGGGTCGTTGGCAGCGTGGTGCAGAACTGGGGGTGTCATCCTGGGGCCTTGTGCGGTGTGACCCGCGCTGTCGCGGGACTGTGTCATTCGGCAAACCGGTCCGCGTCCGTGATGTGTGACCTTGCCGAGCCGCAAAGCTAGAGGATCCCCGTTGCAATCGCTTGATCGTCAGGTGACGGTTTTCTTGCTGTGACGCGTGGTCCCGCAATGGTCCGGTCGCGCAGTTGCAGCCGTCCTGTGCGCTGGCCGATGTCCGCTAATGCAGCGTCGCCGCCACGTC
Source organism: Methyloversatilis sp. (assembly GCA_016791045.1). Classification (GTDB taxonomy): domain Bacteria; phylum Pseudomonadota; class Gammaproteobacteria; order Burkholderiales; family Rhodocyclaceae; genus Methyloversatilis. Next base: position 34,179 of record JAEUNO010000014.1, read on the forward strand.
CATCCACACGGTGCCGTCGTCGCCCGTGCGCGCATGCAGGCCCATGCTGCCGAGCACGGCCATGATGCGCGTCGCCAGCATGCTCATCTGCAGCGCACGCGCGTCACCCTCGCCGGCGGCTGCGCCCGCGAGCAGGGCCGCGATGCGCGGCCATTCGCGGCCGATCAGTGACGCGTCGATCCCGGCTTTCAGTTCGGGTGCGATGTCCGCCGCGCTGCGCTGCAGCCCGGCGAGATAGCCGAGACTGAACGCCACCGTCTGCATCAGATGCGTCAGCCGCGCCATCGCCAGGCCGGTCAGCGTGTCCAGATCGCCGTCCGCACGGTAGTCGGCCAGGGCGCGCCGACTGGCGTCCGGCAGTTCGTCGAGCAGGCGCAGCAGATGCGGCAGCAGCAGATCGGCGCCAGTCGGCAGCGACCAGGCGCTGGCGCGGTTGGCGCGGTATTCGTCCAGCATCAGGCGGGCGATCGGCGCGAACTGCGCGGCGAGTGCGTCGCCGGCTGCTTCGCCTGCGGGCGCCTGCGCCAATGCCAGTTCGCCACGCCACAGTTCGCGGTGCAGCGCATGCACCAGCTGCAGCACGTGTTCAGGTTCGCCCGCCAGCGACTGTTCGACGAACGGCGCCGACAGCGTGATCGTGAATCCACCCGCTTCGTCATCGCGCGACAAAGGCGGTGCGCTACCGGCGTGACCTGCCGCGTCGTCGCGCAGCACCAGCACCCGCAGATGCGCCGCATCGAGACCGCGGTCGCGTTCGTACAGACGGGCGAGCAGCACCGACAGGCTGGTGCGCAGCGTTTCCGCTGCTGTCTCGGCGCGCAGGCACTGCAGTTCGATCAAGGGCATCGCTAAGGGCTGTCGTTTTACGGGCGAGGGAGCATAGCGCCTGGTCGCGCAAGCGTCCAACCCGCGAGTCGATCGTGCGCAGGCGCGTGTTTGGAGGACGGAATCGCGAGCGGAGCTCGCTCCTACAAAGATCGCGGCGCACCTGTAGGAGCGACCCCCGGTCGCGATCGGCGCGTCGATCGTGCGCCAGCGCGTATTCGGAGGGTCGAATCGCGAGCAGGGCTCGCTCCTACAGAAAACCGCGCTGCCCCTGCAGGAGCGACCCCCGGTCGCGATCGGCGCGTTGATCGTGCACAGGCGCGTGTTCGGAGGGTGGAATCGCGAGCGGGGCTCGCTCCTGCAAGAACGTGCCTCCGCTGCAGGAGCGACCCCCGGTCGCGATCAGTGTGTTGATTGTGCGCAGGCGCGTGTTGGGAGGGCGGGATCGCGAGCGGGGCTCGCTCCTGCAAGAACGTGCCTCCGCTGCAGGAGCGACCCCCGGTCGCGATCGGCGCGTCGATCGTGCGCCAGCGCGTATTCGGAGGGTCGAATCGCGAGCAGGGCTCGCTCCTACAGAAAACCGCGCTGCCCCTGTAGGAGCGACCCCCGGTCGCGATCAGTGTGTTGATCGTGCGCAGGCGCGTGTTTGGAGGGCGGGATCGCGAGCGGGGCTCGCTCCTACAAGAACGTTCCCCCCTGTAGGAGCGACCCGTGGTCGCGATCGACACGTCGATCACGCATATGCCGGCAGGTCCGCGAAAGCTTGCTCGTTTTGAGCGGGTAGTGCGTGCGGCGCACACGGCGAGCACACGATGTCGCGCGCTCGGGGATAATCGCGGCGGGCGATGACAGACGGAACGGGCACGGTCATGAAGGCAGGCGGCGGCAAGCTTTGGGCGGGATTGTTCGTGCTGGCGGCCGCGGTCGCGACCGGGCTGTGGTGGCAGACGACGCGCAGCCCGGATGCGCCGATCGCCGCCATCGGTGACGACCCGGACACCCCGTTCGCGGTGCTGCGCTGCGACGCGCGCAGCCGCGAAGCGGGGCCCGCGCTGGCGGTCACCTTCAGCCGGCCGCTGGCACGCAAGCTGCCGCTGGGCGAATTGATGACGGTCACCGATCTGGGTGACAGCGAATCGCGGGAGGCCGGCGGCAAGGTGGTCGGCAACTGGTATCTGGGCGACAACCCGCGCATCGCCTATTTTTCCGGTGTGCTGCCGAAGCGGCGCTATCGCATCGATGTGGCCGTCGGCGTCGCGTCGCGCGCCGGCGATCAGCTCGTCGGCACCCACCAGTGCGAAACCCTGGTCGAAGACATGCCGCCGGCGTTCTTCTTCGCCAGCCGTGGCACGGTGTTGCCGGCCGGGCAGAACGGCGGCCTGCCGGTGGTCACCATCAACACGCCCGAAGTCGACGTGCAGTTCCTGCGCGTCGAGCCGGCCCAGCTGCCGGCCTTCCTCGACAAGGTGTATGGCATCCGCCGCAGCGCCGACCAGGATGCGGCGCAGGGCGAGGGCGAAGGGGAATACGAAGGCGAGTACTACGACGGCGGCACCGTCGACCTGCGCGGCCGCACCTCCGGCTGGTACATCGACCAGCTGAAGGACCTGTCGTCCAGCGTCTATCTGGGCCGCTTCCAGACCGACGACAAGCGCGACCGCCGGCACGTGAGCTTCCTGCCGGTCGAGCACATCAAGGAACTGCGCGAGCCGGGCGTGTATGTCGCGGTGATGAACGTGCCGGGCAGTTTTTCCGGCGACTACCAGACCACCTATTTCTACGTCAGCGACATCGGCCTGCACCTGCATCGCAACGGCAGCCGCGTCGATGCCTTCGCCACGTCGCTGCGCTCGGGCGCGGCGCTCGACGGCGTCGAGTTCGAAGTGCTGGACGGCGACGGCAAGCGCGTCGCCTCGGTCAAGGCCGAAGGCGACGGCCGCGCCACCTTCGACGCCGTGCCGGCCGACGCCCGGCTGGTGATCGCGCGGCGCGGCCGCGAGCTGTCGGTCGTGTCGCTGGGCGAAGCCGCGCTCGACCTGTCCGAATTCGACACCGCCGGCCTGCTGCCGACGAACAACAAGCTGTTCGTGTGGAGCGGGCGCGACCTGTACCGGCCGGGCGAAAGCTTTGACGTGTCGGTGCTGGCGCGCGACGCCGACGGCAAACCGGTGGCTGCGCAGCCGCTCAGCGTGCTGCTCAAGCGCCCCGACGGGCGCACCGTCAGTCAGCGCATGTGGCAGCCATCGGGCGAACAGCCCGGTTACTTCCGCCACACGCTGGCGATACCCGGCGACGCCCAGACCGGCGCCTGGACGCTGGAACTGCGCGCCGATCCCGGAGCAAAAAGGCCGGACGCGGTCATGCGTTTCAAGGTCGAGGAGTTCCTGCCCGAGCGCATGAAGCTGGCGCTGACCAGTGCGGAGGGTGTGCTGACCGATGGCGCGCCGTTCGACATCGCCGTGCAGGGCGACTACCTGTTCGGCGCGCCGACCGCCGGCAACCGCCTGCTCGGCGCACTCGCCACCGAGCGCCTGCGCTTTGCGCTGCCGCAGAAGCCCGGTTTCATCTTCGGCGACTTCGCCGACGACGCGCTCAAGGGTCGGCGCGAGCTGGAAGAAACCGCGCTCGACGACAGCGGTGCGGCACAGCTGGCGGTGCCGTACGACCCGGGTACCGCGCGCTCGCCGCTGCGCCTGCGCACCAGCCTGAGCCTCCTCGAATCCGGCGGCCGGCCGGTGGTGCGCTCGCTGGAGCGCGCCTGGTGGCCGGCGCCCGCGCTGATTGGCGTGCGTCCGCTGTTCGAGGCCGACGTGGCGCGCGAATCGTCGCTGGCCGAATTCGAGGTCGGCCGCTTCCTGCCCGACGGCACGCCGGCCGCGCTTGACAAGGCCAACGTGCGGCTGTTCAAGGAAGAACGGCAGTACTACTGGCGTTTCGATGACCAGCGCGGCTGGCACTCCGGCTTCAGCGACGCCGACGAACTGGTCGACAGCCGCACCATTGCGCTGAAGACGCAGGGCAAGCTCGCCTTCCCGGTCACCTGGGGCAGTTACCGGCTGGAGATCGACGACCCGCAGCACGGGCTGACGATGCGCTACCGCTTCTACGCCGGCTGGGGCGCGCAGGGCGACGAGGCGCTCGGCAACCGGCCCGACCGCGTGCAGATCCGTCTCGAAGGGGCGCCCTTCCGCGCCGGCGACACGGTGAAGGCGCACCTCACGCCGCCGCACGACGGCGAGGCGCTGGTGCTGATCGAGGGCGACCGCGTGCTGTGGGCCAGACGCGTCAAGGTGAGCGCCGCCGGCACCGCCATCAATCTGCCGCTGGACGCAAGCTGGAACCGCCACGACCTCTATGTCTCCGTGCTCGCGTTCCGGCCGGGCAGCGAAGGCAGCCGCGTGACACCGGCGCGTGCGCTCGGGCTCGCCCACATTCCGCTGGCGCGCGAAGACCGCCGGCTGAAGGTGGCGCTGGAGGCGCCGGCCAAGGTCGAGCCGGAAACGAAAACGACGGTGAAGGTGAAGGTCGACGGCGCGACCGGCCAGCAGGCCTGGGTCACGCTGTCGGCGGTCGATCAGGGCATCCTGAACATCACGCAGTTCGCCACCCCCGACCCGCATGGCTATTTCTTCGGCAAGCAGCGCTACGCCCCGGATCTGCTCGACATCTACGGCCGGCTGATCGAAAAGATGGATGGCACGCGCGGCAAGCTCAAGTGGGGCGGCGACGCCGGCATGCGCGATTCGCAGAGCATGCCGAAGAAGGTGAAGCTGGTCGATCTGTTCTCCGGCCCGGTGAAGCTCGACGACAAGGGCGAGGCGAACATTTCGCTCATGCTGCCCGACTTCAACGGCAGCCTGCGCCTGATGGCCGTCGCCTCCACACCGGATCGCTTCGGCCGCGGAGAGCGCGAGCTGGTCGTCGCCGCGCCCATCGTGGCCGAACTGTCCACGCCGCGCTTCATCGCGCCGGGCGACCGCGCCACCGTGGCGCTCGAAGTCACCAATCTGACCGACGCGTCGCAGCAGATCCGCCTTGCGCTGGCCGCCGAGTCGCCCGCGCGCATCGCCGACGGCACCCGCACGCTGACGCTGGCGCCCAAACAGCGCGACACGCTCCGCTTCGCCGCCGAGGCGGTCGAAGCGGAGGGGCTTGCGCGACTGACGCTGACGCTCGACGCCACCGGCGGTGTCAAACCCATCCACATCGAGCGCGCAGCCGCGCTGCAGGTCACGCCACCGGTCGCCCTGCAGCGACAGATACGGCGCGTGAAGATCGACGCCGGTGCGCGCCACGTCGTCGATGCGTCGGTGCTCGACAGCTTCTGGCCGGCGTCCGCGTCACTCAACGTGACCGCCGCATCGAGCCCGCCGCTGAATATCCGCGAACAGGTGCGCGGCCTGCTGCGCTATCCGTACGGCTGCGCCGAACAGACGGTCAGTGCCGCGTGGCCGCACGTCATCATCGACGAAGCGTATGCCGCCGAACTCGGCCTGAAGCCGCACACCCGCGCCGAGCGTGCCGCACTGGTCGAAGCGGCGATCGGCCGGCTGGCCGGCATGCAGGGCACGCAGGGCGGCATGACGATGTGGGGCGGCGGCGGCGAATACGAGTACTGGATCACCGCCTATGTCGCCGGCTTCCTGATTGACGCGCGTGAAGGCGGCTTCACCGTGCCCGAGAATTTCGCCCGGCGCATGCAGGACTGGATGCTGAAGGAATTCCAGCTCGCCCCGTCGCAGATGCCGCGCCTGCCGGTGCGCACGCTTGCCCAGCCCGCTCAGCCAGGTGAAGCCGATCTGGTGCGCGGGGCGCACACCCGCTTCGCCAACGCAGCGCATCTGGGGTATGTGCTGGCGCGCGAGCAGCGCGCGCCACTCGCGACGTTGCGCCTGCTGCACGACGAACACCGGCAGCTGGCGAAGTCGCCGCTCGCGCTGGCCCACCTGGGTCTGGCGCTGAAGCTCATGGGCGACGAGGCGCGTTCGCGCGTCGCGCTCGACGAGGCGCTCGGCCGGCCCTACGGCCTGAGCGGCAACGACAACGAGTACGAATGGCTCGGCGACTACGGTAGCCCGCTGCGCGACCGCGCCATGCTGTACGCGCTGCTGTCGCGCCATGACGTGAAGCTCGACCGCGCCGCCAACCTGCTGTTCGAACTGTCGGCCGACAGCGCGCAGCGGCGGTGGCTGTCCACGCAGGAACAGATCGCGCTCGTCATGGCCGGCCGCGCCGCAGGGCTGGGCGCCGGCAAACCCTGGGCACTGCAGGTCGAAGGCGGCGAGCGCTACGGCGGCGCGAAGCCGATGATGCTGCCGGTCGACGCCACGGCCGCGCGGCGCGGCGTCACGCTGCTCAACACCGGTGACGCCCCGCTGTACGTCGAAGTCGAATCCAGCGGCTACCCGAAGGCCACGCCGCCGCCCGAAAACCGTCTCGGCAGCGTGCAGCGCAGCTGGTTCGACGCCGATGGCCGGCCGTGGGACGGCCGCGCGCTGAAGGTGGGGGATCTCATGCTGGTGCGGGTCGAAGTGAAGCCGACGCGCCGCGCCGACGACGCCCTGCTGGTCGACCGCCTGCCCGCCGGGCTCGAGATCGAGAACCAGAACCTGTCGCAGGGCCCGCAGGCGTCGGAGTTCGCGCTGCAGCTGCCGAACGGCCAGTCGCTGCGCGTTGCCGACACGCTGACCGACAACCGCGTGAAGCACCGCGAGTTCCGCGACGACCGCTACGTCGCCGCCCTCAAGCTCGACAGCGCGCCGATCAACCTTATATATATGGTGAGAGTCGTCACCCCGGGCCGCTACACCGTACCCGGCACCTTCATGGAAGACATGTACCGGCCGGAACTGCGCACCGTCGGCGAGCCGGGCCAGGCGGTGGAGGTGGTGGACGTGGCGCCGGTTGCCGGGCGCCGGAGCGAATGAACATGAACGGCGCGCAGTGCGCGCCGTTCGGCCGGCCAGGTCAATCCAGCGACTTCAGCGCCAGATCGTAGTTGTCGCGCAGTTCTTCCTCGTTGCCCGCTTCCATGCGCAGATCGCGCACCAGGCCGTCCTTCAAACCGTAGATCCAGCCGTGCACGCGCACTTCCTGGCCGCGTGCCCAGGCGTCGCGGATCACCGTGGTTTCACAGACGTTCACCGCCTGTTCGATCACGTTCAGTTCGCACAGGCGGTTTTCCTGCAGTTCGCCTTCGGCCACCGCGTCGAGCAGGGCGCGGTGGTGGTTGCGCACGTCCTGCACATTGCGCAGCCAGTTGTCGATCAGGCCGAAGCGCATGTCGTGCAGCGCGGCGCGCACGCCGCCGCAGCCGTAGTGGCCGACCACCAGGATGTCCTTCACCTTCAGCACGTCGACCGCGTACTGCATGACCGACAGGCAGTTCAAGTCGGTCTGCACGACCAGGTTGGCGACATTGCGATGCACGAACACTTCGCCCGGAATCAACCCGACGATCTGGTTCGCCGGCACGCGGCTGTCGGAACAGCCGATCCACAGGTATTCGGGGCTTTGCAGCGTGGCCAGATGTTCGAAGAACTTCGGATCATCGGCCTGCATCCGCGCCGCCCACTTGCGGTTGGCTTCGAATAGTTGATCAGTTTTCTTCATGATGTGTGCTCCCGGGTATCAGCGCGAATTATATCGTCGGCCCGGAAGCTGCACGGATTCGACCGGTCATCGCCGCTTGCCGGGCGCCACGACAGTCGTTCACGACGCACAGTGTCACCTGTCGCCCGCGTGGCGCGGCATGACGAGGGCGCCGTCCGTCAGACGGCTGCCGTCTTCGCGCCTTGGGCACGCGCGCAGCTTTTTGATTTATCGAAACACTTATTGTTTTATTGAAAACGTTCGAGTGCTATGCTGACATTTCCATCCCGATCCGACAGGAGCCGCCCATGGGCGCCGTTGCAGACAAGGGTATCAGCGCTTCCGAAGACCGCGGCGCGCTGGCCCGCATGGTCATGACCTTGCTTGATCACTGGAATCTATCCACCGAAGACCAGGCCGCGCTGCTGGGCATCGCCGCCAGCAATCGCGCCGCGCTGGCGCGCTACCGGCGCGGCGAGCCGATCGGCACCAGCCGCGACCAGTACGAGCGGGTCGGTCATCTGCTGGGCATCCACAAGAATCTTCGACTGCTGTTTCCGCAGAACCGCGACCTCGTCTATCGCTGGATCAGCACCCGCAACCGCGCCTTCGACAATCTGAGTCCGGTCGAGGTGATCCGTGAATGGGGTTTCGCCGGCCTGCTGATGGTGCGTGCCTATCTCGACCGGGCGCGCGGTCAGTGAGCCTCGGGGACCTGTTCGCCCGCCTCGCGCTGGCCGAAGTCCAGCGCGACGTGTTCCGCAACATCGTGTCGCTGCGCACCTCGCAGGATCTGTTCGACGACCTCACCGACGACCCGGCCGAATGGGCGCTCGCGCAGAAGGTCGAAGGCGACGCCAAGCCGCCGCCCTACCGTTCGCCCACGCCGGTGCTGCACCGTCCGTTCGAAGACGCCGAGTGGTTCAACGCCATCGCCTGGCCGTTCCAGAACTGGCAGGCCAGCCGCTATTCCGACGGGCGCCACGGCGTGTGGTACGGCTCGGAGTCGGTCGAGACGACGGTCTATGAATCCGCCTGGCACTGGCGTCAGGGTCTGCTCGCCGACGCCGGTTTCGAGCGCGAATCGGTGGTGGCCGAGCGCAAGGTGTATGCCGTGGGCTGTGCCGCCGCGCTGCTCGATTTCCGACCGCTCACGGGCGACTGGCCGGCGCTGCTGCATCCGGCCGATTACAGCTTTGCGCAGTCGGTCGGCGCGCGCATCCACCGCGAAGGTCACCCTGGCCTGCTGGTGCAGTCGGTGCGCCGGCCCGAGGGCGAGAACTTCGCCGTATTCAATCCGGCCGTGCTGTCGGCCCCGCGCCATTACCTGCAACTCGGCTACCGGCTCGACGGCGACTGCATCGTCGTCGAAAAGACGCCGGGCCTGGCCTGGTTCGGCATCGAAGCGGGGGATTTCGGGCGGCGTGCCTGAGGCTGTCGAAGCTGGATCGCTGTTTGCCTGCGTTGTGAATCCCTCAGCAAGGGATACGATTTTCGGGGGCAAGCCCAGCCAGTGATACAACGACGAAGCAGCTGCGCATCCGTGTTTTTGACGCCGAACGCTCAAGCGCAGCGTTGAGGCTCATTGGCCGCTCCATTCCTGCACGACGCGCAAGGAGCGCTCCGTACCCGGCCAGAGAAGAACTCGATAGCGGTCGTCCCCCTCGAGGCCATCGTCGGAGAGCGAGTCCAGCCGGGAGAAGAGCGCGAGCACCTGGTAGTGCCCCGGGTTGATCCGCCAATTCAGCACCGGCCCGCCCGTGCATTCATGAACTTGAAGATGACCCGATGGCAACTCCAGCGAGCATTCAACGATGTGGTCGACCTCGCTGGCGTCAAATTGGGGCGCCGAGGAATGCAACGCCACTTCGACAGGAACGCTCATGTTGCGGACGGGGCATATCACTACAACGTTCGGCGCCACCTTGGCCCGGCGCGCAATATCCGCATCTGTCCAGTCTTCAGGTGCTGGAGGATTCACCTGTCCGTCCTGGACATAGAACTGGTGGTAATCCGCGAAGACTTCAATCGTCTCTCGCTGGATACAGGAAGTCGTCATGAGCTGTAACGTCGTAGGTGAGGGGCAGCCGGAGCAACGAAGCTGCGAAGGGTACCGGCAAGCGCTGCTTGATGGCGGTCCCTCTCGACCGGCAGGTCGGGCGCTTGCGCGCAGAAGCTTCCGCGGCCTTTAGTGGCGACCACGCCAGTAGCCTGGCTTGCGACGCTGATGCGCGATGGCAATGACTCGGATTTCTTCCGGAAGCAGCAAGTAGACGATGCTGTATGGAAAGCGGCGCAGAGGCATGCGGCGGTTTGTGCCGCGCCAAGATGCGCCGAGTTCTGGCTGCATGCGAAGCAGCTCTACCGAGCGCTCAAACTCGGCGATAACTGCAAAGCCAAGCTCGATATCCGATTGCTGCGCCTAAAAGCGGGCACCCGCAATGAGTTCTTCCTCCGCCTCGGCCGCGATAGATATCTTCACTGAAGCGATTGCTTGGCGCGTGCAATGGCTTCCTCGATTGGAGAGACTGACATGCGGCCAGCCTCAACTTCGATGACGCGACGCTCAATCTCGACCGCCCAAGCGTCTTCGACTTCTCGCTCGGTAGCCAGGCTTGCGAGAAGGTGATCGGCCAGAGCTGCGCGATCTTCAGGGGACAACTGGAGAGCTTCGGCTTCGATCGATGCCAGCGGACTGGGCATGGTGATACTCCTGGGAACAAGTACCCGCGCTGTCTGACGGGGTGGCCAGGACGACGCCCAACGAGGCTGTAGAAAAACGCTGTTCTTGAGCATTTTTGCGCGCTGCATCGCCCCGGGGTATCGCGGACGCCCCGGGTCAGGCCGGCTTCACGATGACCTGATTCAGGATTCCGATCACCCCGTCTATCGTCACGGCCAGTTCGGCGGCGCGGGCGCGCAGGGCTTCGGAGGGGGCGGTGCCGCTGAGGATGACCTTGCCGTCCAGGGTTGCGACGTCGATGTCGAGCGCAGCCAGTTCGGCGTCTTTCTCGATCAATGCTTCGATCTGTGCGGTGATGACGGCGTCGTCGACCGGCGGAGCGGCGTCGGCGGGTTGTCCGGCGGCGGTTGTCGGGAGGTCGTCGGCGGCCATGGGGGCCGTCTGCGGCCCGGACGTCGACACGGGGGGCGATTGGGGCCGCGAAGCAGGGCGAGAGTCGGGCAGCGAGTCGGGTCGTGAATCGGGCCGCATCCCGGTCGCCCATCCCGCCTGTGCCGCTTCGGCAGCCTCGCGTTCCGCTTCGGCACGCGCAAGTTGTGCGTCGCGGCGGATGGCGGCGCGGCGTTCGGCGCTGGCGTTGATGTCGGCTTCGTATGCGACGCGGCCGGCTTGGGCCTTGACGTCTTCGGCCACCTGTTCGGTCTGGTTCAGCACGATCGCCAGCTCCTTGTCGACCGTGGGTTCGCTGAGCGCCACCGGTTCTTCCTTCGGGCCGCAGGCGCTGAGCATCAGGCCCAGCAGCACGGCGCCCGTGCAGCGCGCGAGCGAAGCACGTGTGCCGGCGAAGGGTGAGGCGGCGTTGGGCGGGGCGGCCGCCTGGCCGCGGGTCTGAACGTTCGGCATGTCATCTCTCCTCGGGCAAGAAAATGAGTCAGGACGTCGTTTCAGCCGCGACCGGGGCGGTGCCGCCCGGTCTGCGCGCGACTGGCGATCTGTCGCGGTGTCAGCCGGCGGTCACGACCAGCTGGTTGTCGATGCCGAGCACGCCCTTGACCGAAATGGCCAGTTCGGCGGCGCGGGCGCGGGCGGCTTCGGTCGGGGCGGGGCCGCTCAGCGTGACCTTGCCGTCGCGGGTGTCGACGTCGATCTTGATGGCGCTCAGATCCGGGTCGCCGGCGAGGCGGGCCGACACGGCGGCGGTGATGGTGGCGTCGTCGATGCGTTCGCCCATTTCGGTGGCGGTTTCACTGGCCGACGCCTTCACGTCGCCCGCGACCTCGCCCGCCTTCTCCTGCGCCCGGTCGGCAGCGGCTTCGGCGCGTTCGCCCAGTTCATCGGCCTTCTTTTCGGTGGCGGCGATGGCGCTGTCGAGCTTCTGGCCAATGGTCGCGTCCTGTTCCGGCTGACCGCAGGCGGCGAGCGTCAGCGCGAGGGCGGCAGCGCTGGCAAGGCGGAAGGCCGGCGTCATCAGGGTGCGGCGTTGCGGGTTGTCGGTGAGGGTGTTCATGGGTGTTCTCCTTGCGTAAGTAGGGTGGCTTCAGGCTTGCGCTTCAGCCATGGCGTCACTGTAGGCGGGCGGGGCGGCGCTGCCTGTCGGTGCAGCCGACACCCCGTGTAGGACGACGCGGACCTGATCCGCTCGCACTGCGGTGACGCGGCAGGCCGGCGCTGTGGTCAAATCGCAGCTGTTTCCACGTCAGCCATCCGACATGAGCGCCGTCCGCTACCGCATCACGCCCAGCCATCCCGAAGCCCACCTGTTCGAGGTCGAGATCGATATCGCCGATCCGGCGCCCGACGGCCAGCGGTTGTCGCTGCCGGCCTGGATTCCCGGCAGCTACATGATTCGCGAGTTCGCGCGCCACATCGTGCGCATCGAAGCGCGCGACGGCATCCGCGCGGTGCCGCTGACCAAGATCGACAAGCACACCTGGCAGGCCGCGCCGTGCGAGGGCGTGCTGCGCGTGCGCTACGAGGTGTATGCGTGGGACCTGTCGGTGCGCGCCGCGCATCTCGACACCACGCACGGCTTCTTCAACGGCTCCAGCGTGTTCCTGATGGTGCACGGCGCCGAGCAGCAGCCGTGCGAGGTGGACATCCGCCCGCCCGCCGGGCGCACCTACAAGGAATGGCGGGTGGCGACGACGCTGCCCGAGGCGGGCGGGCGCGCCGGTGCCAGGCGGCACGGCTTCGGGCTTTACCGCGCGGCGGGTTACGACGAGCTGATCGATCATCCGGTCGAAATGGGCAGCTTCGCGCTGCACACCTTCAAGGCCTGCGGCGTGCCGCACGAGGTGGCGATCACCGGCCACCACGACATCGACGCCGCGCGCCTGTGCGAAGACCTGCGCCGCATCTGCGAGTGGCAGATCCGGCTGTTCGGCGAGCCGGCGCCGTTCGAGCGCTACGTGTTTCTGGTCATGGCGGTCGGCGATGGCTACGGTGGGCTGGAGCACCGGTCGAGCACCGCGCTGCTGTGTTCGCGCAACGACCTGCCGGCGCCCGGCGCCGGCGCGATGTCGGACGCGTATCGCGGCTTTCTCGGCCTGTGCAGCCACGAGTATTTCCACTCGTGGAACATCAAGCGCATCAAGCCGGCTGCGTTCGAGCCCTACGACCTGTCGCGCGAAAACTACACTCGCCTGCTGTGGGCCTTCGAAGGCTTCACCTCGTACTACGACGATCTGGCGCTGGTGCGCTCGGGCGTCATCACGCAGGACGACTACTTCAAGCTGCTGGCCAAGACGGTCACCCAGGTGATGCGCGGCGGCGGCCGGCTCAAGCAGAGCCTGGCCGATTCGTCGTTCGACGCCTGGGTGAAGTACTACCGTCAGGACGAGAACGCGCCCAATGCCATCGTCAGCTACTACACCAAGGGTGCGCTGGTCGCGCTGGCGCTCGATCTCACGCTGCGCAGCAAGACGCGCGGCGCCGTGTCGCTCGACGACGTGATGCGCCGCCTGTGGCTCGAACACGGCCAGACCGGTATCGGCGTGCCGGAAGACGGCGTGCGCCGCGCCGCCGAAGCGGTGAGCGGGCTCAAGCTGAAGAAGTTTTTCGTCGAGGCGACCGAAGGCACGGAAGACCTGCCGCTCGACGACCTGCTGCGCGCAGTCGGTGTCGAGCTCACCTTCGAAGCCGCCGGCACCTCGCCGGTGCTCGGTGTGAAGACCGCCAACGAGGGCGACACCGTGAAGCTCACCCAGGTGCTCGACCACGGCGCCGCACAGCGCGCCGGCCTGTCTGCCGGCGATGTGCTGGTCGCGCTCGACAACCTGCGCATCACCGCCGGCTCGCTCGACAACCTGCTCAAGCGCCGCCAGCCGGGCGACGAAGTCAAGATCAACGCCTTCCGCCGCGACGAACTGATGAAATTCCGCGTCCGCCTCGACCCCGCCCCCGCCGATCAGGCGAAGATCGCCCCCGCCCCCCGCGTCAGCGCCCCGGCAAAAGCACTGCTGAAACAGTGGCTCGGCCGGGGTTGATTGCGGGATAGCGGCGGTATCGTCGACGCGCTGCGATCCGTGCGGTGATCACACGACATCGCTCGTTCGGAGACGGCTCGCGATTCCGTCCTCCAAACACGTATCTGCGCACGATCAACGCACCAATCGCGACCGGGGGTCGCTCCTACAGGGGCGGCGCGGTTTTTGTAGGAGCGAGCCCCGCTCGCGATCCCACCCTCTGAACACGTGCCGGCGCATGATCAACGCACCGATCGCGACCGGGGGGCGCTCCTGCCGGTGCGGCACGTTCTTGTAGGAGCGAGCCCCGCTCGCGATCCCACCCTCTGAACACACGCCGGCGCACGATCAACGCACCAATCGCGACCACGGGTCGCTCCTACAGGTGCGGCACGGTTTTTGTAGGAGCGAGCCCTGCTCGCGATTCCGCCCCCTGAACACGCGCCGGCGCATGATCGACGCGCCGATCGCGACCACGGGTCGCTCCTACAGGGGTGGCACGTTCTTGTAGGAGCGGGCCCGGCTCGCGATCCCGTCCTCCAAACACGCGCCGGCGCATGATCGACGCGCCGATCGCGACCACGGGTCGCTCCTGCAGGGGGCCGCACGGTTCTGTGGATACTCCGGTTGCCGTCAATTCTCCTGAGAGGGGATTTGACAACGGTGACGCGGAATCGAAGGGTGTGTTGTTGCGTATGCAAGCCCGGATGCGGGTGAGCATTTTGCGCATGAGCGAACATTGCGCCTGGATCTTTTCTTCCAAGCGCGATCAGTCGCTGATGAAGGCACGTCCGTGTTCATCGTGCAGGGACGCACTCAGCGAAGGCATGAACAAGGCGGCGCGCTGCAAGCGTTCTATGCGTTGATCAAGTCGCGCGATCCGCTCTTCGTCGTCCTCGATGAACGGCAACATCATCGCCCTGGCTCGCCGCCCGTGGAGCCGGTCGGCCATGCAGGGCCGACCGTGGGACGGCTCCTGCGAAAACCGCGACGGTGTTGCCCTTCGCAGGAGCGGACCCTGTCCGCGATCGACGCGTTGAAGACACGGCTTGGCTTGTCTGCGGGTCAGGCGGCCTTCCCCGCGCCGCATCGCGCTGTTCAGCGGCCCAGCTTGCGCGCGGCGCTGACGCCGATCAGACCGATGCCGGCGAGCATGAGCATCCACTCGCGCGGTTCCGGCACGGCGGGGGTCGTGGCGAGGTCGAGGGTGAAGCGGTCGCCGGCGGAGAGGCCGGAAAAGCCGATGCGCCAGTCGACCAGACCGTCTTCGATGAAGGGGTTGCCGAAGTAGAACTCGGCCACCGGTGCGCCGGCGAAGTAGTCGCTGGACAGCAGCTCGCCATTCACCGTGGTGGCCCGCAACGAGCCGGCGAACACCGAGATCGGCGCGCCACCGGTTGTCAGCGTGAAGGACCCGATGCCGAAGCCGCTGACGTCGCGCAGGATGGCGTTCACGTCGACGCCACCGGCCGTGATGTCGTCGGCGTCGAGCACGAAGCTGAAGCTCAGCGGATCGTTGTTCAGCAGTGAAATGTCGAGTGCGATGAACGACGGCGTGCTGAACGACGCGTCAAGCAGGTTGCCGTTCAGCGTGGCGCTTTCCAGCGTGACGGCGTGGGCGGGCAGGGCGATCGAGAAAGCAGCGCAGAGGGCGGGCAGGAGCTTGTTCATCGGACGTATTCCGGAAGGTGGCGAGATTGGCCCGGACGATAGAGCGCGCATGTGACAGCGGCGTGTCGTTTGGCTGAACCTGCGGTCAACAATCCGTCATCGGTGTGTCACCCGCGCTCACCACACTCCGCGGCGTTCATCGTCCATCGCCCGGAGTGCTTCCATGCCCAGCAACATGTTTTCCCGCCGCGACTTCATGCGCGGCGTCGGTGCCGGCGCGCTCGCCGGTTCGGCCGTCGTCCGCTCGGCCAGTGCGCTGGCCGCGCCCGGCAGCCTGTTCCAGCACGGTGTGGCGAGCGGCGATCCGCTGACCGACCGCGTCATCATCTGGACCCGCGTCACGCCGACCCGCCCGGGCACGGTCGCCGTGCTGTGGGAGGTGGCGCTCGACGCCGCCTTCGCGCGCATCATCCGCCGCGGCCGCGTGCTGACCGGCGCCGACATCGACTACACGGTGAAGGCCGACGTGCTCGGCCTGCCGGCGAATGCCCGCCTGCACTATCGCTTCCGCGCCGAGGGCCAGCTGTCGCCCGCCGGGCGCACGCGCACGCTGCCGGCCGGCGCCATCGAGCAGATCAAGCTGGCTGTGCTGTCCTGTTCCAACTTCCCGGCCGGCTACTTCAACGTGTATGCCGAAGTGGCGAAGCTGAACGATCTGCACGCCGCTGTGCATCTGGGCGACTACATCTACGAATACTCGCGCAGCGGCTACGCTTCGCAGGACGCCGCCGCGCTGGGCCGCGTGTCCGAGCCGGCCGACGAAATCATCACGCTGGACGACTACCGCATCCGTCACGCGCAGTACCGCACCGACGTCGATCTGCAGGCGATGCACGCCGCACTGCCGGTCATCGCGGTGTGGGACGACCACGAAATCACCAATGACACCTGGCGCGAAGGCGCGGAAAACCATACCGAAGGCGTCGAAGGCGTGTTCGCCGAGCGCCGCGCCGCGGCCATCCGTGCGTATCACGAGTGGATGCCGACCCGCCTGCCGGATCCGGCGCGCCCGGACCGCATCTACCGCAGCTTCCGCTTCGGCAACCTGCTGTCGCTGCACATGCTGGACACCCGGGTCATCGGTCGGGACCCGCAGATGGATTACGCAGACTATTTCGGCGCGAGCGGCTTCGACACCGCGCGCTTCACTGCCGACCTGACCGACCCGAACCGCACGCTGCTCGGTGCCGAACAGAACGACTGGCTCGGCCTGCAACTGGCGCAGTCGGACACCACCTGGGACATGCTCGGCCAGCAGGTGCTGATGGGCCGCATGAACATTCCGGCGCCGCTGGTGCTGGGCCAGGTCAGCTTCACGCAGTACAGCGCGCTGCTGTTCAAGGCGCAGACCGCACCGGCGACGCTGACGCCGCAGGAAGAGGCGGTGCTCGCGCAACCGGCCATTCCGTACAACCTCGATGCGTGGGACGGCTACG
Source organism: Methyloversatilis sp. (assembly GCA_016791045.1). Classification (GTDB taxonomy): domain Bacteria; phylum Pseudomonadota; class Gammaproteobacteria; order Burkholderiales; family Rhodocyclaceae; genus Methyloversatilis. Next base: position 50,849 of record JAEUNO010000014.1, read on the forward strand.
CCATCGCCCGTGAAACCCTGCTCGGCACCGCTCGCGCGCTGGACAAGAACCTGGTCGTGCTGGCCGGCGATACGCACAACGCCTGGGCCAGCGATCTGACCGATTTCGCGGGCAACCGCGTCGGCGTCGAATTCGCCACGTCGTCGGTCACCTCGCCCGGCTTCGAAGCGTACTTTCCGGCCGAAAACCCGCTCGCCGTCGCCGCCGGCCTGACCCAGATCATCGGTCCGCTGCAGTACGCCGACACCGCCCGCCGCGGCTTCATGCTGGTCACCGTCACCGCGCAGGCCTGCCGCGCCGAATGGCGCTATGTCAGCACCGTGAAGAGCCGCAGCTACACCGTGGCGACCGGCCCCGCACTGCGCATGCTCCCGGGCGCTGCAAACCGTCGTCTGATACCGGGCTGATCTGGCAGCGCGCGGCTTTGAAGAGGCGATCCACCGATCGCGAATCGGCGCCCTGTAAGGTGAAGGCGCTGGATCGACGTGGGTATTCGCGATCAATGGATCGCTCCTACAGGTGTTGCACCGGGCGAAGGTGGTAGCGACGGCGATTTCTTGCAGGAGCGATCCACCGATCGCGAATCGGCGCCCTGCAAGGTGAAGGCGCTGGATCGACGTGGGTATTCGCGACCAATGGATCGCTCCTACAGGTCTTGCACCGGGCGACGGTGGTCGCGACGGCGATGTCTTGCAGGCGCGATCCACGGATCGCGAATCGGCGCCCTGCAAGGTGAAGGCGCTGGATCGACGCGGGGCATTCGCGATCAATGGATCGCTCCTACAGGGGGGGCATCAGGTCGCGATCGTCGCGGCCTCCGTGCGTGATTCAGCCCGGCAGGGGGATGAATTCCGCATTGTCGTGTGGCGGCAACGCGATGCGACCGGCCTGCCAGTCGGCCTTGGCCTGGTCGATGCGTTCCTTGCGCGACGACACGAAGTTCCACCAGATGTGTCGCGGGCCGACCGGCTCGCCGCCGAGCAGCATGACGGTCGAAGGCTCGACCGCCTGCAGCGAGCCCTTTGCGTCGCGCGCAAGCACGGCCATCTGGCCGGCGGTGAAGGTGTGGCCGGCGACGTCGATGCTGCCCGACACGACATAGAGGGCCCGCTCGGCATGCGCCTCGGGCAGCGCCAGACGCGCGCCCGGCTGCAGTGCGGCATGCACGTAGAACAGCGGTGAATGCGTTCTGACCGGGCTGCGCAGGCCGTAGGCCTCGCCTGCGATGAGGCGCATCCAGACGCCGTTATCCTCGGCCACCGGCAGCGCGTCGGCGGCATAGGTGTCGAACGCCGGATCGCATTCTTCGTCCGTCTCCGGCAAGGCCACCCAGGACTGCAGCAGCTCCAGGCCGCCGCCGGCGAATGACGCCGGGTGCTCGAAGCGCTCCGAATGCGAAATGCCGCGCCCGGCGGTCATCCAGTTCACCTCGCCCGGGCGGATCACCTGCGTGACGCCCAGGCTGTCGCGATGCGTCATCTGACCGCCGAGCAGATAGCTCACCGTCGACAGGCCGATGTGCGGATGCGGTCGCACGTCGGCGGCGCGCACGGCGTCGGCGGCAATGGTCAGCGGCCCGGCGTGGTCGAGGAAAATGAAGGGGCCGACCATGCGGTGCTTCGAATACGGCAGCACGCGGCGCACCACGAGGCCATTGCCCAGGTCGGCGTGGCGCGCGGCGATGACGATTTCGATCGGGCTGTCGTTCATGGGGGGGGTCCGGAAGGCGTGTCGAAGGCGGATGGTAGGTCGGCCCGCGGGCGCCGTGTTACATCCGGACATGCTTCAGCGTGAAATGCATCGCGACATTCCGGGTCCATCAGCCACATGCCTACAAAAACGGGAGGACTCAGCATGAACACATGGACAAAGGGCGCGCTGGTCATCGTGGCAGTGGCCGGCGCGGCTGCGCTGTATACATATATGCAGAAGGAATCGACGATTGCCGATTCATCGCCGGTGGCGGTGGCGCCGCCAGCCGAACCTGCGCCGTCGGAAACGCCGGTCGAGGTGCCGAATTATCCGATCGCACCGCCGCCCGACGCGGCTCCGGCGTCACCCGATGCCGCCCCGGTTGACAGCGACGCCGTGATGCGCAACGGACTGGCTGGCCTGTTCGGCGCCGCGTTCGACAAGTACTTCAGCTCGACCGACATCGTGCGGCGCATCGTCGTGACCATCGACAACCTGCCGCGCGAACGGGTGACGCGGCGGCTGATGCCGGTCAAACCGGTGCCCGGTGGACCCGTGACCGCGGGCAGCGGCGACACGCTGACGCTCGACGCCGCCAATGGCGCGCGCTACGACGTGTATGTGCAGCTGGCCGACATGGTACCCACCGCGCAACTGGTTGATCTGTACGTGCGCCACTACCCGATGTTCCAGCAGCAGTACGTCGAGCTGGGCTACCCGAATGGCTATTTCAACAACCGCCTGGTCGAAGTGATCGACCACCTGCTCGCCACGCCGGTCGTGCCCACACCGATCCGGTTGAAGCAGCCCAAGGTGCTCTACACCTTTGCCGACCCGGAACTGGAAAAGCTGTCGGAGGGGCAGAAAATCATGCTGCGCATGGGGGAAGCCAACGCGGAACGCGTCCGCGCCAAGCTCACCGACATCCGCGCCGCCGTGACGCGCCAGCCCTGAGCGAGCCCACAAAAGCCGCGCTGCCCCTGTAGGAGCGACCCCCGGTCGCGATTGGTGCGTCGATCGTGCGCCGGCACTTGTTCAGAGGGCGGGATCGCGAGCAGGGCTCGCTCCTGCAAAGACCGCGCTGCCCCCGTAGGAGCGACCCCCGGTCGCGATCAGCGCGTCGATCGTGCGCCGGCGCGTGTTTGGAGGGCGTAATCGCGAGCGGGGCTCGCTCCTACAAGAACGTGCCGCACCTGTAGGAGCGACCCCCGGTCGCGATTGGTGCGTCGATCATGCGCCGGCACGTGTTTGGAGGGCGGACGCGCGAGCGGGGCTCGCTCCTGCAAACACCGCGCTGCCCCGGTAGGAGCGACCCCCGGTCGCGATCGGTGCGTCGATCGTGCGCCGGCACGTGTTTGGAGGGCGGAATCGCGAGCGGGGCTCGCTCCTGCAAAAACCGCGCTGCCCCTGTAGGAGCGACCCCCGGTCGCGATTGGCGCGTCGATCGTGCGCCGGCACGTGTTTGGAGGGTGGAATCGCGAGCGGGGCTCGCTCCTACAAGAACGTGCCGCACCTGTAGGAGCGACCCCCGGTCGCGATCAGCGCGTCGATCGTGCGCCGGCACGTGTTCAGAGGGCGTAATCGCGAGCTGGGCTCGCTCCTACAAGAACGTGCTGCCCCTGTAGGAGCGACCCCCGGTCGCGATCCGCGCGTCGATCATGCGCCGGTGCGTGTTTGGAGGACGGAATCGCGAGCAGGGCTCGCTCCTACAAGAACGTGCGACCCCTGTAGGAGCGACCCCCGGTCGCGATTGGCGCGTCGATCGTGCGCCGGCGCGTGTTTGGAGGGCGGGATCGCGAGCGGGGCTCGCTCCTACAAAAACCGCGCTGCCCCTGTAGGAGCGACCCCCGGTCGCGATCGGTGCGTTGATCGTGCGCCGGCGCGTGTTCAGAAGGTGGGATCGCGAGCGAGGCTCGCTCCTACAGGGACGGTGCCTCGGCTGTAGGAGCGACCCCCGGTCGCGATGCGCGCGTCGATCAACCGCCGGCGCGTGTTAGGAGGGGGGAATCGCGAGCGGGGCTCGCTCCTGCAAGAACGTGCTGCCCCTGTAGGAGCGACCCCCGGTCGCGATTGGTGCGTCGATCGTGCGCTGGTGCGTGTTCAGGGGGACGGAATCGCGAGCGGGGCTCGCTCCTACAAGAACGTGCGACCCCTGTAGGAGCGACCCCCGGTCGCGATTGGCGCGTCGATTGTGCGCCGGTGCGTGTTCGGAGGGTGGAATCGCGAGCAGGGCTCGCTCCTACAAAAGCCGTGCTGCCCCTGTGGGAGCGGACGCCGTCCGCAATTCGCACATCGGTCACGTAACGTTGTGCACGGCGACTGTTCGTTAAGCTGCACCTTTCGAATCTGGCTGGAGACGGCGATGCATGACGTGAAGGCGCTGGTATTCGATGTGTTCGGCACGCTGGTCGACTGGCGCACGGCGATCGCGCGCGAGGCGGAAATGCTGCTCGGGCGAGCCGGCATCGACGTGGACGGGCCGGCGCTGGCGGATGCCTGGCGCGCGGAATACCAGCCGGCGATGGAAGAGGTCAGGGCGGGCCGGTTGCCCTTCATGAAGCTCGACGCGCTGCACCGGCGCAATCTCGACATCGTGCTGACCGCGTTCGGCGCCGAGCGCGCAGACGAGGCTACGCGACATGCACTCACGCTGGCCTGGCACCGTCTCGACGCCTGGCCCGACGTGGCCGCCGGGCTTGCCGCACTGCGCCCGCATTACCGGCTCGCGCCGTGTTCCAACGGCCACATCGCGCTGATGGTCGATCTGGCGCGACGCAACGACTTCCCGTGGGACGCCATCACCGGCGCCGAACTGGCGCGCGACTACAAGCCCAAGGCCATCGTCTACCGCTCGGCCGCCGACGCCTTCGACCTCGCCCCCGGACAGACGATGATGGTCGCCGCCCATTCGTCCGACCTGGCCGGTGCCGCGGCCGCCGGGTTGCGTACCGCCTTCATCGCCCGCCCGGACGAGCACGGCCCGGGACGTGGCGAATCGAAACCCGGGGTGCCGGTGGATATCGCGGTCGACAGCGTCATCGAACTCGCACACGCGCTGCAAGGCGCCGTCAGGTCGCGCTGACCGCGGCCGCTGCATCGTCCCGACGCATGCCGAGGCGCTGACGGCAGCGCGGATAGGCCGTGCAGCCCCAGAAATCGGGACGCCCCTCGCGTCCCGCGACGGCCTTCATCTTCTGTCCGCATTTCGGGCAGGTCGGCGTGCCGTAGTCGCCGGCGGTGGCAAAGCGCAGCAGTGCTTCGGCAGAGGCGGCGGGCAGACGATTGATCATCATCAGGAACATGTCGCCATCGATCAGCGTGATGCGGTTGCTGCGCGCGAACGCCCTGGCGTCGTCGGAAAACCGGCTGCTCGTCATGAAGAAGGCCTTGGCGACCTTTTCATGCGTCATGACGCCGAGCAGTTCGCGCACCGGCTTCACGCCGACGAAACGTTCGCCCCAGGCCTTGCACTGCACGATCGAGGTGGCGCGGTCCGAGTCGTCCTGGAACAGGCGGACGTCGATGCCGCCGTCCGGGCCGAGCGGCGTGGTGACGCTCCGGACGCCCTTGATTTCGTAGAACTTCTGGCACAGGTCTTCGAAGCGCTTCCACTCGATGGCGCGCATCAGTTCGATCGACCACGCCTCGGTGGAGGGCGCAGCAGAAGATGAGGGTGAGGATGCCGGCGCGGGCGACGGCGCTGCACCTGGCGCAGCCGCGCGGGCGCCCGGCGCACCGACCGCCTCCGGCCCCGACACGGATCCGGAGCGGTTCGAGGCCACGCCATCGGCGGGCGCACGCCTCGGCCGCGATGCCCGGTCTGCCGGTTCGGGCGATGGTGCCGCGCCGGCGCGCATCACGACCGTCTTCACGAACACGAGCGCGCCGAGCAGGAAGCAGATGCCGGCAAGCAGCCAGGCCATGTTCGACAGCGCCGTCGCAACGGTCGTGAGGATGGGGTTGTCCTTCCACATCGAAGGCAGGATCTGCTTGAAGCCGACGAGGATGGCGACGCCGAAGATCACGCTGACGTACCAGGGCGAATCGAGCAGCAGCGCGACCAGACCTGTGTCCTTGTTTCTGCGGCGGCGTTGGCTGGCCATGAGTATCCTTTCGCATGCAATGGGAAAAGCCGGATGGAATACTACATCGTCAAGTCGATGCGGCCGGGGGATGACTGCCCGCATGTGGTCAGGCGGTGGCCGGTGCCGCGCGACGGCCGACGGTTGCACGACGGGGCGCACCGTCCCGCGGCGCTGCAGCATGCGGTGCTTTTTCGCTGCGCTACACTGCGCCGGGCAGTCAATTCGAGCGGAGCGCGGCACGCATGAGGCGATTCGGAGGTTTGCACCTGAAGGCGGCGCGATGACGACGGCACCGCTGTCGCACCACGACATCCTCGCGCTGGTCGAGCCTTTCGTCCGGCGCGGGCGGCCGGTCGATCTGCCTGCGAGCGACCGGCTCAGGCGGCAGCTGGTGTTCCGGCCGGTCACGCATGGCGACGGGGCGCCCGGCGGCGCATCGCTGGTCGAGGTGCTGAAGCTCGACCAGCCCGCCGCCGATCGCTACCGGCTGACCCGTACGCTGACGCATGCCTCGGGTGTCGCGGCCCGGCTGGTGGCGGAGGGCGCGCCGCCGGGCGAGCTGCTGGCGCGTGTCGAGGCGATCGACGTGCAGCGGCAGTTCCGCGCGATCGGGCGCTTCGTCATCGGGTTGTCGTACCGGCTTGGCGGTGGCGACGGGCTGTGGCGCGACGACACGGCCGTCGATGCGCCGGTGCTGACCGACGCCGACGTGCGCGGGGCCGGTGTCGCACTGACGATGGAGGTGTCGTCGGTCAAGGGCGTACCGGCCGAACTGAAACTGGCCGAGGGCGGCGAGGGCGCGGTCGAACTGCCCGACGATCTGCTGGCGGTGCTCGGCCGTGACTGGGACTGCTTTCGCCGCAGTCTGACCGACGAGGGCGGCTGGCGCGGCACGGTGCGGCTGCGCGGGCGGGGTGTGGCGCGCAGTGCCGATGCCGAACGCAAGCTCGAACAGACGGTGGCCCATCTCGACCGCACGATGTCGCGGCCGCCCGATGCCTTCCACGCCGACTGGCGCGCGGCGCGCTGGGGCGTGTTCCTGCGCCGCACGATTCCGGTGGCGACCTGCGTCGGGCTGATCCTCGCGGCGGCGGCCGTGCCGTATTTCGGCATTTCGGAAGATTCGGTCATCCACATGCTGCTGTTCAATTCGCCGCCGCTGCTGCTGGTGCTGTTTTTCAGCATGCGGGAAATGCCGCGCATCGAACTGCCGCCGTTGCCGCGCCGTCTGAGTGCTGCGGCGTGGCGTGCGCCGTCATCCGTGCAAGCGGTGCCGATCCACTGAGGTTTCCAGGTTCAAGCGAGGTTCGATGTCTGCCAATCCGATGAACATCCCGCCGGTGTCGGTGGCGGCCGCCAAGGCGGCGCTGATCGAACAGTTCGCCGACCCGCTGCTGCGCCGGCGCGCGACCATGCTGTGGGGCTCGCGCGGGGTCGGCAAGTCGTCGGTGGTGCGTCAGGTGGCGGCGCACTTCGGGGTGCCGCTGGTCGATCTGCGCCTGACCACGATCGAGCCGGTGGATATCCGCGGTGCCATCTATGCCGACGAGGTGCAGGGCAAGACGGTGTGGTTTCCGCCCGAGTTCCTGCCCGCCGCCGACGCGCCCGACGGCATCCTGTTTCTCGACGAACTGACCGCGGCCGACCAGCGGCTGCAGATTTCCGCCTATTCGCTGATTCTCGACCGGCGCGTCGGCAACTACCGGCTGCCCGACGGCTGGCAGGTGATCGCCGCCGGCAATGCGAGCTTTCACGGCGCGGTGTGCCATGACATGGGCACCGCTCTGGCCGACCGCATGTTCCACTTCAACGTGCAGACGGTGATCGACGCCTTCCTGTCGCACGCGCTGGCCATGGGTTTCGCGCCGGAGGTGATGGCCTATCTGAAGGTGCGGCCGGACAAGCTCGACGACACGCAGGCGCAGCTTGCGAACGACTATCTGATCGGCGCCAGCCCGCGCGGCTGGGAAGACATTTCGAATGTGCTGAAGTCGGGCGTGTCCGAAACGGCGCAGCGGCTGTTCGTGCAGGGCCGCATCGGCGCGGCGAACGCGGCCGAGTTCTTCGGCGTGCTGCGCGAACTGCGCGCCGGTGCAGACGTGATGCGCCTGCTCGACACGCCGCGTGGCCCGGCCACCGCTGCGCTGCTGCCGCAGACGCTCGACGGCCTGTACGGCCTGATCTACGGCCTGCTTGCCGCCTGCACCGATGCGCCGCGCATGACGCGCGGGCTCGACATCATCGACCAGCTGCCGGATATCCGGGGCGCGGTGCCGCTGCCGATCCGCGAGGCGCAGACGCTGGCGATGGAACTGCTGATGCAGAAGGCGCTGGAAGGCGATCTGGCGGCAGCCATCCTCGACAGCCCGGCCTACCGGCGCTATGTCGACCAGCGCCGCGATGCCTGAGGCCGCCTCGTCGGCGAGCCACTCGCTGTACATCCATCGCGGTACGCGCGCGGTGCAGCGCATGGTCGAGTTCGCGCCAGCCACCGGCGGGCTGGCGCTGTGGGTGCGCCATCGCGACCTGCCGGCCGATGCCGACACCACGCCGGCGCCGCTCACCACCGACGGCCACACCATCTTCTACGGTGCCGCTTTCGAGCGGCTGACTATCGAGGAACAGGCCGCTCGCGTGGCGCACGAGGTGCTGCACATCGCGCTGCGCCACCCGCAGCGCTTCGTCGAACTGCAGCAGGTGCTCGGCGACGCCGACCTGCAGCTGTTCAACCTGTGTGCCGACGCGCTGATCAACAGCGCGCTGTCGCATCTCGAATGGCTGCGTCAGCCGGCCACTGCCGTGCAGCTCGACCGCCTGCTGACGACCGTGCTGGGCATCGACCAGCCGGTCGAGAAATCGCTGCTGGAATGGGATGTCGAGCGCCTGTACCGGGCCATCGACGACCGCCGGCCGCCGCCGTCGGGCGGGCGCAGCCGTACGCCGCGCCAGCACGGCGGCCAGGACGCCGACACGGCGGGCGGCGCGAGCACGCCTGCACCGCAGGCGGATGGCACGCAAGCCGCTGCGCGACCCGATGGCCCGAAGTCGGGCCGGGTCAGGGTGCTCGGCTGCGAGTCGGAACGCGACCTGGTACCCGGCCCCGACACGCGCGGCCCGCCGGAGGCGGAAGCGGAGCAGGCGCGCGAGTGGAGCGAGCGGCTGATCCGCGGCCATGCCAACGACGGCGCGCATTCGATGCTGCGCACCTTGATCGCCGATCTGCCGCGCAGCCGCACGCCGTGGGAACAGGTGCTGCGCACCCGGCTCGCGCGCAGCCTGTCGCCGAAGCGCGACCTGTCTTGGTCGCGGCCGTCGCGTTCCTATATCGCCAATCAGGGTCGCGCCGGCCCGCGCCATCGCATGCCGTGGGAACCGGGCTTCAGCGCTGCGAAGACCGTGCCGCGGCTGGCGCTGATCGTCGATGTGTCGGGCTCGATCGACGATGCACTGATGGCCCGTTTCACGCGCGAGATCGAAGCCATCAGCCGCCGGCTCGAAGCGGGCCTGGTACTCATCATCGGTGACGACCGGGTGCAGCGCGTCGATCAGTTCGCCGCCGGGCGTGCCGATCTGGGGGGTCTCACCTTCACCGGCGGGGGCGGCACCGACTTCACGCCGCTGCTCGAAGAAGCCGATCGTCACCGGCCGGACATCGCCGTCGTACTGACCGACCTCGACGGCCCGGCGCGCTTCCGGCCGCGCTGGCCCGTGCTGTGGGCGGTGCCCGAAGCCGCGCGGCGCGCGCACGTGCCGTTCGGCCGTCTGCTGCAACTGGACTGATCGCCGATCGGCGGGGGCGCGTTACGCGAGCTGGTTCGGCGGATTGCTGTCGGCCGACGGGTCCGCAGCGCCGGCGGGCGCTGCCGGTTGACCGGCCACATCAGCCTGCGCGGCGCGCAGCACGCCGTTCATGCGGCTCCACATCGACAGCAGATACAGCGATAGGAACAGCGCGATGTAGTACTCGCGCGTTTCCGGGTCGTAGGTCCAGTAAGGAATGACGGCTTCGGTCGCGTTCTGGTACCAGTAGCCGCAGCGCAGCGCGAGATAGAGCAGGGCGGTCGGCACGACGATGTCGGTCGGCCAGAACCAGTGGCTGAATGAGGTCGTGTCGGGCGTCGTTCGGCGGATCGCCCGCCACAGTGGCAGGATGATGCCGCCGATCAGCAGCCACCATTCGACCACCATGCGCGGTTTCTGGTTGAACCAGGTGCTCACGTTGTGCAGGTTGGTTTCTTTCTGCTTGTTGATTTCACTCATCCGCTCACCGGTTTCCCAGCCGAAATAGTGCTGGCCCCAGCTGGCTTCCTCGCCGGCGAAATAGAGGCAGGCCAGCGCACAGGCCAGTGCGACCCAGCCGGTTGTCCAGTGCGGCAGTGCGCGGCGGCGCGCGAACACGATGAAGCCGGCAACGATGGCCGGCAGCAGGACGAGGATGGTGCCGTTCTCGATGATGCCGTAGGGATTGATTTCGTCGCGCACCGTCATGAGCTCGTACAGGGGCGGCGCGAAGTAGTGGCCGACGAACACCGCGATCAGGACAAGCGGCGGGAACATGCCCCACCACAGCACGGACAGGTCACTGTTTTCCCGGTTCATCCCCTTGCTCCCTTGCTCGCCGCACGGCTCAAGCGCGGTGTAGTCCCCGCCGTTTCGGCAGGTGTTTTTCCCTCCGTGAATTACAGCACAAAATTAATAGTTACTTAATGTTCCATTCATCATCCCTTAATGATTGAGGGGGATTTCCATGGGTGCGGGGAGGTATGCGGAGGCGTCGGGATGTACCGACGCGCCTGTGCCGACGCGGGTCAGGCGGTGCGCTGTTCAGGTCTGGCGGGTGTGCGGCGGGCGGGGGCGGGTCAGCCCGTCGCTTCGGGCTTTGTCAGGCAGGGGATGTGCGACCAGTCGAAACCGGGCAGGAAGGCGAGCAACTGGCCGACGGCGTCCGACTGCGGGCGGTCGCTCAAAACCATGGCGCGCACCTCGCGTACGAAACGGGCGTCCGGCACGCGGCTGAATGACAGGCCGCCTGTGACCGCGGTCGATTCGGCCATGAAGGCAACGCCGACACCGGCCCGGACCATGGTCTGCACCCAGTCCTCGCGCGGCGTCTGCTGCACGACCTTCACGTCGACGCCGCGTTCTGCCATCACGCGCTCGATGTAGAGGCTGTATTCGCACAGGCTGCGCTGGCAGTAGGCCTCGCCCTGCAGGTCGTTGAGCGACAGGGCCGCCAACTGGCCGAAGCGGTGGGCCGGTCCGTGTGCCACCACGAAATCCTCGGCATACAGCACCGGTCCGCTGAAGCGCCGGGCGATGGCAAAGGGCGAGGCGAGCAGCGCGACATCGATGTCGCCCTTGTCGAGCGCGTCGATCAGCGCCTCCATCGATCCTTCGCGGAACTGGAGGTCAGCCTTGGGGAAGGCCCGCTGGAACGCGAGGAAGGCGGGGAAGATGGCGTTCAGGTCTATCGTGCAGATGATGCCGATGCGTACGGTTTCCGAGCGGTCCTGCTGCAGGCGGCGCGCCAGCTCGCGCGTCTGGCTGGTCGCGGCATAGATCTGCTGCAGGCTGGGCAGCATGGAGCGCCCGAAATCCGTCAGGCTGACCGCCACCTTGCTGCGGTCGAACAGCAGTCCGCCCAGCGCGTCTTCCAGCTTCTGTATCGCCTTGGTGAGTGCCGGTTGCGACACGAAGCAGCGTTCGGCCGCGCGCGTGAAGTTCAAGGTTTCGGCCACGGCGAGGCAGTAGCGGATCTGATAGAGCTCCACGTTTCACTCCTGTAGAGGGCCTTCGGGCAATAAGCACGGTTTATCGCCCGATGAAAACTTGTCATTTCCGGTGCCGGCGTCCGCTGACGACAATAACTGGTGTGTCGTTGCGGAATGCCCCTCGCACAGTATGCCCATCCACCTTGACAGTTTGACGGCCTGCGCAGCGGCGCGGCACGCCGATCGCCACCCTGGCGCAGGCGGCCCACGATGACGCGCACCGCAGACAACGGACTGGAGGGGCTGCAGCGGGCCGTGGCGGCGCGGTCGCTGGGCATCGAAGCGGACGCCGGGCTGACCGATGCGCTGCTCGCGCGCTACCGGCGGGCACTCGAGCGTCGGATCACCGACGCATTGCGCCGGCGTTCTCCGTGCAGCGCCGACATGCTCGGCCGCCGATGTTTCCGAGCGCTGGTGCGGCGGCTGGTCGCCGAACGTCGTGGTGTCATCACGCTGCGGCAGGCCGAACAGATCGTGTCCGGCGGCTGGTTCGCGCAGCAGCAGACGCTGCAGTCGCTGCCCTGGCTGGGCGAACTGGTTCGGCTGGAAGCCGCGCTCGCCGACATGACGGCCGCACCGATGACGCGGCGCAGCCTGCCCGTGAAGCTGCTGCATTTCCGTTCGGACTGGGATGTGGTCCGGATCTATGACTGGTGGCGCAGAGGCGGCCGCGGCGCGGTGCCCGCGGCCGGTGCGCGCGTTGCGGCGATCATCGTGAGTCGCCCGGGGCGCCTGCGCATCGTCCGGCTGCCCTGCGTCCAGCCGCCGCGCGTGTCGGCGACGCACGCCGGTCTCGTAACCACCCCGCCCGGCGGATAGCCGGGGCGGGGCGATCGCGGGAAGGTCGGGCCAGCCGATCAGCCGTTGCCGTCGCCGTAATGCTTTTCGCCCATCCATTCCTTCGCGTCGAGCATGCCGTCGCCGTTCTTGTCCATCTTGCCGAAGCTCATTTCCATCGTTTTCATGAACTCGGCCTTGCTGACCATCTTGTCGCCATCGCTGTCCATCTTCTTCATGACCTCCATGGTGCGCATCTTTCCGGAGAAGTCCATGAAATACACGGATGTCTCGTCGGGACCGGCCTGAACGGTGCCGGCGGCGATCGACAACAGCAGGGTGAGCGACGCGGTGCGCAGCGACTCTTTGAGCGTAATCATCGGGTGACTCCTTGGTTGACGGGCGGTGACGACCCGAACCGGGAGACTGCGCGGGCCATCGGAACGAGTATCCGAAGTGCCGCGCAGGCTGTGAAATACCAAGTTTCGATGATCCGATAACCGGCACCTATCAGGCGGCCCACAGCGCCCACACCAGCGCGATCAGGATGATGACGTTCAGCCCCACGCTGAGGCCGTGCAGCAGGCCGAAGCGGCGACGGTCGCCGCGGTCGGTCGCGGCATTCACGGCCGGGGTGACGCCCCACAGCGAAATGGCGAACAGCACGGTGCTGACGGCGGCCGCCATGCGTACTGAATGCGGCGCGTCGATCACGGCGGCGATCAGGCAGGCGGCGCCGAGCACCGCGTAGTACTTCGGAAAGAAGTTGCGCACATACACGCTGGCCCACTGCTGCGGCAACACCTTGAAGATGCCGGGCGCAACCGCCACCGTGAAGAACAGCATCACGCCCACCACACCCGCCACGATCAGTTCGCCCAGCATTGTGCCGCCTCCGGTTTGCATGTCAGGGCGACAGACCCTGCGTGCCTGCGGCACAGACAGGCCGCCGCGCCGCAGGTTCTGCCGATCCGGCGCTTGCGCGCATCGGGCTGGCAGTGAATGCTGTGATCGTCAGCGGAGCAGGGAACGCCCTGGATCGCGCGAACCACGAGGGCTGAACATGTCATCCGGAATGCCCGTACGGGCCGCTGAACGTGCGTCTGGCATGACCGGCGCCGTGCGGCTGATCGCCGCGCTGCTGCTTACCGTGGTGACCGGCGCCTTCGTGCTGGCCACCAACCGCGACCTCCAGATGTCGTGCACGCCGCACGGCATGCTGAACCTGCAGTTCGCGGGCTCGGCCGATTGTGCCCGGCTGATCGTGCGGAGCTGGGGCGCCCAGTGCGCCGACACTGCGGCGCAGCGCATGCAGCAGGGGTGTCCTGCGACAGCCGGCCCGCCGGACGCGGCGCAGCAGCGCGTCGAAGCGCGCCCGCCCGAGGCGCGCCTGAAAACCGCGCGGCAGACGCTGTGGGCCGATTTCGCCTTCATGGCGGCGTACTCGATTTTTCTTTGGATGCTGTGCGCACGCGCCACAGCGACGCTCGCCGGCATGCCGCGCCGCGTCGGTCAGGCAGCCACGTTCGCAGCCCCGCTGGCCGGGCTCGCCGATGTCAGCGAAAACATGGCGCATCTGATGTTTCTGGCAGCGGGTGCCGACGGCCCAGGTGCGGCGCTGTTCGCCTGGGGGCATTACAGCGTGCTGCTGAAGTGGGGGCTGATCAGCCTGATTGCGGCGTTTCTGGCGGCAGCGGCGCTGCACCGGCTGGTCAGGCGGGCGCTGCCGGCCTGATCGCGGCGTCGATCAGCCGCGCAGCAGCTGCAGTGCGAGATTCGGGAAGGCGTTGGCCTGCGCCAGCATGGCCGTTCCGGCCTGCTGCAGGATCTGCTTGCGGGTGAGTTCGGCGGTTTCCTGCGCGAAGTCGGCGTCCATGACGCGCGAGCGCGCGGCACTGGTGTTCTCTTCCGACAGGCGCGCGGCCTGGGTGGCCATGTCGAAGCGCGACATGACGCCGCCGAGCTTGGCGCGTTCGGCGGCGAGGTGTTCGATCGCCTGGTCGATATGCACGATGGCGCGCGTGGCCTGATTCGTCAGGTCGACGCCATCCACGCCGAGATTGATGGCGCTGACGCCGCCCACCGACACATTGATGGTCTGTTTCGACGCCGCCCCGACCTGGAAGGCCATCTGCTGCGCACCGGTGCCGCCGGTAATGCCGCTCGGCCAGGTCAGCTGGAAACTGGTGAGCGGTTGTTCGCTGTACTGCGTGCCGCGGTCGGTCAGCACGCTGATGGCGCTTTTCACGGCGCCGCCGTCGGCATCGAGACCGCCGATGGCGCCGGTGTCTGCGTTCGTCAGATCGAGGCTGGCGATGTAGCCGGCGGCGGCAGCGTTGAACTGCGTACCGAAGTCGGCCAGTCCGGCGAAGGCACCGCCGCTGGCGTTGGCCAGCGCCTGGTCCAGCGTGCTGCCGGCGTTGGCGCTCAGATACGTCATGATGTCCTTGACGCCATCGCCGCCGGCCGCCTTGATTTCGTCATGCATGTAGCGCAGTGCCGCGTAGCCCGCCGAGTAGCCGGCGCTCGCGGCCACGCTGTCGGCATTGAAGGCTGCCAGCATGCCCGCCAGTCCGGCGCCGCCGTTGTAGTCGATCGCCAGCCGCTCGTCGGCGCCGTGGATGAATTCGGCCGCGCCTTCCTTGAACCAGTTGGGCAGGGCGGTGAAGTTCATCGAGCGACCCATCACCGCATGCACCATTTCGTGCGCGATGATGCGGTCGTTGTAGAAGGGCGCATTGCCGCCATTGGGCAGGTTGGGCGGCGAGAAATCCGCCATGTCGATGTTCAGGAACTGATTGGTCACCTTGCCGCCGGGCGCGCCCACACCGGACACCGATGCCGCCACGCCGCCGGCGCCGTCGGTGAAGGTGACATTCACGGTCAGCGACGCGCCGTCGCCATAGATGCCGAAGCTGTCGCCGATCAGCGTTTCCGCCTCTTCGAGCCAGCCCAGACGCAGACCGTCCACCACGGCACGGATGTTCGGGTCGTCACCGCCGATGCTGCCGGTGGTCTGCGCGAACACCTGCTTGCCGTTGAACTGGGTCTGTTGCGACACCTGGGTGACGCCCTGCAGCAGCGCGCTCGCTTCTTCCTGCAGCGCCGCCCGGTCGGAGCTCGACAGGCTGTCGCTGGCCGCCTGTACCGCCAGCTCGCGCACCCGCTGCAGCGATTCGGCGATCGAACCCATGGCGCCTTCGGTCACCTGCACCATCGAGATCGCATCGTTGATGTTGCGCACCGACTGGCGCTCGCCGCGGATCAGCGCTTCCATGCGCGTACCGATGGCCAGCCCGGCCGCGTCGTCGGCGGCGTTATTGACCCGCAACCCCGAGGACAGACGCTGCAGCGTGCGCGCCATGCCCTGACTCGTCTGGTCAAGGTGGCGCTGCGTATTCAGCGAATAGGGGTTGGAGGCGATCCGCACGATCCGTCTTCTGTCGCAATGTCAGCCGGGAAAATACCCGTCAGGCCTTTTTGCGGCAGGGATGCGGCGTTACTTGAGTGCCATTGAAGACCTTGAATCCATGAGGAATGTCGCGGGGCGGCCGCGGCCGCCCCGCGCGCGATCAGGCGCCGTCCGGACGCACGTTCGCGACGCTGCCGTCGGAGCGTCCTTTCAGATAGGCATACAGGTCATCGATCTTGTCGGCCAGGAAGGGGTGGCCGGGCATGCCGAGCGCGATGCGCCCTTCAAGCACGGCCTTCTTGAAGTCGTCCTTCGACAGCGTCTTCAGCGACGTGATCAGCGACGGGCCGACCATGCCTTCCTGCGCCGGACCGTGGCAGCGTTCGCACGCCGCCGCCCGCCAGGCCTTCCAGCCCTTCACGACATCGCCGCCGCCGGCCGCTGCCGCGACCTCGGTTGCTGCGGCAGCGGGTGCCGGTGCGGGTGCGGCGGCCGGTGCGGGGGCTGCCGCGGGCGCCTGTGCCGCAGCGGGTGCCGGTTCAGGGGCTGTCACGGCGGCGGCTGGCGCAGGCGTCGCGGTCACCTCGGCGACGGGCGCCGGACTGACTTCCGTCACCGGAGCGCTTGCCGCGGCGGGCGGCGCGGCGACAGGTTCGGGTTCGGTCGGCTGACCGCACGCGCCCAGCAACAGCGCGAGCAGGCTTGCAGAAACAAGTTGAGCAGTTTTCAAGGCGTTTCTCCCCGGTGGTTCGTGGCACGCAGGGTACTGCGATCCGTGCCGGTACGGCACGCCGTGTCGGCGACGTCTGACGGCGCGGTCATGTGCGCGGTCAAGGGCGCACCGCGATGAAGACCGTGACGGATCGGCAACACGGACCGCGCGATGGCGCGGAATGCCGGTCAGCGTCCGTCCGGTTTTGCCCGGTTCGACGACATGTAGGCGATCAGGGCCATGCGCATGGCCTCTTCGACCGACATGTCCACCTGCGTCACCCAGGCGCGCGGCACGAACACGGTGTAGCCGCCGATCATGTAGCCCATGGGCAGATACACCGCGACCTGGTCTTCCAGTTCGCCCAGGCCGGCGGGCAGTCCGGCCATCGACTGCCGGGTCACCAGACCGGCGATGCCCAGCTCGTTGCCGGGCATCCGCAGCAGCACCACCTGTTGCGCCGATTCCGCATGCGGCGCGAAGTAGTCGGCGAAATTCTTCAGCGAGGAATAGATGCTCTTCACCACCGGCAGGTTGGTGAACGGCAGCTCCACCCATGACAGCAGGCGCCCGGTGAAGCGCTGCGACACCAGGGCGCCCAGCGCGAGGATGAGCAGCGCGCCGATGGCGATGCCCAGCCCCGGCAGATAGAAGTCGCCGACGATCGGCCGGATCATCGACATCGCCAGCCGCTCGGTCCAGGTGACGAACAGCACCAGCACGTAGACAGTGATCGCCACGGGCAGGAAGGTGATCAGGCCGCGGAAGAAGTATTGATAGAGACGATTCATGGCGGGCAGTCGGGACAGGGTGCGGCGCAGCATACCGTGTGCCGGGAGCCCGGGGTCAGTCGCCTGCAACGGGCATCGGGCCAGTCACCCGGTCCGCGGCCTGTACGCCCGGCGCCATCGCAAGATGCTCACGACACCCGGTGCGCTGCAGCGCGAGGCAGAAAAATTCCAGAAAATCCCGAGTCGAATTGGGGCGAATGGCTCTGGAAATGCGACGCGTGGCACGACTAGCCTGAGCGCCGTCCTGTTCCGGAAGCGTCCCGCAATGACCCGATTCCCCCAGACCGTGCTCGTTGCGTTCGCAATCGTCCTGTTGAGCACCCCGTTGTCGGCCGCATCGCCCTCAGCCGGCGACCTGACGCCGATCGGCCCGGCTGACTGGAACAGGGCGCGCGCCGCGCATCTGCTCGAGCGTGCCGGCTTCGGCGGCACGCCGGACGACATCGACGCATTCGCCCGCCTGACGCCCGCCGAGGCGGTGCGTCGCCTGGTGTATTTCGAAGGCGCGCCCGCGGCCGACCTGCCGCCATTCGATCATTCCGGCGTATTCGAGGAGGGGCTGGACCCTTTCCCCGCCAGCCGGCCCGCCACCACCGATGCCGCCCGCGACAGGGGCGAGGTGATCGGTGTCCGCGTGAAGGACGGTGGCAACCGTCGCATGCAGCCGGTGGTGAACAAGTTTTTCTACTGGCTGCGCGCCAGCAAGCTCGAAACCGACCGCGTCGCCTACTGGTGGGCAAACCGCATGCTCACCTCGCCGCGCCCGCTGCAGGAGAAGATGGCGCTGTTCTGGCACGGCCACTTCGCCACCAATGAAGACAAGGTGCGCGACTACCGCAAGATGCTGAACCAGCTTGAGCTGTTCCAGAATCAGGGCCTGGGCAACTTCCGCACCTTGCTGATCGGCGTCGCGCAGGACCCGGCCATGCTGGCCTTCCTGGATGCCGGCGTGAACGTGAAGGGTGCCCCGAACGAGAACTTCGCCCGCGAAATCATGGAGCTGTTCACCATGGGTGTCGGGCACTACACGGAGCATGACATCCGCGAGGCGGCGCGCGCCTTCACCGGCTGGAATTTCGAGGGCGTCGCCTTCCACATCGATGCCGCGAAGCACGATGACGCCGCCAAGGAGGTGCTCGGCCGGCGCGGCAATTTCGACGGCGTGCAGGTGATCGACATCATTCTCGACCAGCCGGTCACGCCGCAGTTTCTGGCCACGAAGCTGTACCGCCACTTCGTGCGCGAGGACGTCGATCCGGCGCTGGCCGCGGAACTGGGCCGGCGGCTGAAGGCCGGCAATTACGAGATCGCGCCCTTCCTCGAAATGCTGCTGATGTCGCGCGATTTCCATGCGCCCGAGTCGGTCGCGACGCGCATCAAGGGGCCGGTCGAACTGGTGGTGTCCACCTACCGCAAGCTCGGCCTCACCGAAGTGCCCGGCGTGCCCGACTTCAACGAAACCACGGCCGCGCTCGGCCAGCGCCTGATGCATCCGCCGACGGTGGCCGGCTGGGCGCAGGGCCGCAGCTGGATCACGCCGGGCCTGCTGCTGGAGCGCGGCAATTTCGCGCTCGACGTCGCACTGCCCGACATCAACTACATTCCCGGCGACCGCTATCCGGCGGCGCAGGCCGGCTACGAAATCCGCTTCGTCCATGAGCGCGTGCGCAGCGGGCTCGATCTGACCACCGCCACCAAACCCGGTGGTGCCGACGGCGGCATGGAAATGATGGCGATGTCGACCCTGAGCGGCGACCGCGACGAAGACTTCAATACGCGCTACGGCAGCTATCGCGGCTGGCAGATGGCGGTCGAGCGGGTGAAGCCGATCTCGCGCACGGTCGCCCGGCTCGACCTGACGGGCATGGTGCTGAACGCCGGCTGCAGCACGCCGGAAGACGTGGTGAGCTATCTGGAACGCCGTTTCCTGTCGGTGCAGCTCGACGACGCCACGCGGCGCAAGCTGGCGGCCTTCCTCGAAAACGAGCTGGGCACGCGCGACATGAAGGCGACCGCCACCTACGCCGAAGATTCGCTGCGCCTGCTGCTGCATGTGCTGCTGAGCCGGCCCGAGTATCAACTCAGCTGACCCGAAAGCACCCCACCATGAGCACAGACCACAACCGCCGCCGCATCCTGAAGGCATCCGCCGGGCTGATGATTCCGGGCGTCTTCGGCACCATCGCGCGTGCCGCCGCGGCGGCCGAAGCCGAAGACCGCATTCTGGTGGTGTTCGAAATGTCCGGCGGCAACGACGGCCTGAACACCGTCGTGCCGTACGCCGACGACCGTTACTACCGCTTGCGGCCCACCATCGGCATCCGCCCGGACAAGGTGCGCAAGCTCGACGACCGTTTCGGTCTTAACCCGGGCATGGCCGGTTTTGAACGCCTGTGGAAGGACGGCAAGCTCGCCATCGTGCACGGCTGTGGCTACGACAATCCGTCGTTCTCGCACTTCACGTCGATGGCCTATCTGCATACGGCGGCCCCTAACAGCGGCGACGACTTTGGCTGGGTCGGCCGGCTGGCCGATGCCATGTCGCCGGCGCCGGTGCCGAACTATCTGCTCAACATCGACACCGCGCAGTCGCTCGCGGTGCGCAGCCGCGTGCATACGCCGGTGGTGTTCGACGAGCCTGAGCGCTTCGTGCGCAGCAGCTTCCACCAGGCGCGCGCGCTGCTCGACGACGTGAGCGTGGCGAGTGCGGACAACCCGGCGCGGCGCTACCTCGAACAGGTGGCGGTCAGCGCGCGCGAGTCGTCGCTGGCGGTGCGCGACGCGTGGTCGAAATACAAGACCAACCAGGACTACGGCATCGTTCCGCTCGGCCTGCCCAAGGTGGCCGCCTGCATCGCCGCCGGACTGCCGACCCGCCTTTACTACGTCGGCTACCGCAACAATGCCTTCGATACCCACGTGCAGCAGTCCGACCTGCATCAGCGTCTGCTGTCCTACACCTCGGATTCAATCCACGGCTTCCTGCGCGACATGGAGCGCATCGGTCAGGCCGACCGCGTCAGCCTGCTGATCTTTTCCGAATTCGGGCGCCGCGTGCCGGAAAACACCAGTCTGGGCACCGACCACGGTACCGCCAACGTCATGTTCTTCGCCGGCAGGCAGGTCAAGGGCGGCCACTACGGCACGCCGTCAGACCTGGGGGCGCTGGACGCGGGCGACAATCTTGTCCACACCACCGATTTCCGCTCGGTGTACGCCAGCGCCATCGACGGCTGGCTCAAGGTCGGCGCCGCCGACACGATACTCAAGGGCCGTTTCGCGCCGCTGCCGGTGTTCGGCTGAAGCGGTGGGAGCTCATCGTCCTGCGCACGGGTGTTCGGCGCCGTCTTGCACCACCGACACCGGCGCAGTCGGCGTGCGCCGTGCGTGCCGGGTTCTTTGTGGCAACGGCGGCCCCGCCGCGATACGCGGGCTGTTCAACGCGGGTCGCGGCACCATCGCTGCGAGTGCGGAGCGGGGATTTCGGCGAGCACTGCTCGCCGCCCGCAGGGCCGGCAGTGAATCGCCGTTCCAACAGAAACTGCGCCACCGGTGCTGCGCCAGGGCCCGGCACGGATTTGCTTCGGCAGGTCATCGCGCCGCATGCCCTGTGCAAAGCAGGCACCGCCCGCGAGGCCGATGTCGCTTTTGCCACGTCGCAGAGTCGAAGTAAGGCGCCCCTAAAACGGCTGCAAGGCGCAGTGCTGCGTCGCCTTCCGGCGCCGGCGACCCGCACAGCCGGCCATCACCGCCAGACCCGCCAGCATCATCGCCCAGGTACCGGGTTCGGGCACCGGCGTGAGCGAGGTAGCCGCGAACTTGAGACCGCCGAGGCGCTCGGCCACGAAGATTTCCGCGCTGTCGGGGCCGCTGGTGTTGATCGTGAACGTCAGCTCGCCGGTCCGGCCGGCAAAGCTTGAAATGTCGATGTTGAGCAGGTTGATTTCGTCGGTCAGGTAGTCATCGCCGCGAAAGCTGGCCAGCGTCTGCCCGTCGAAGGACACGTCCAGCACGGCACCGACATTGTTCTGCGTGAATGCGAGCGGCACGTCCATGGTTGCGGCGTCGGGCAGCGTCGCGGTATAGACCAGAACGCCGGGCGATGCGGTATGGACCGAAATACCCTCGAATATCACTTCGCCTCGGATCCCCGTCCCGCCATTGCGGCTTCTCCAGAACAGCTTGCGTTCAGCAGGGGTTGCGTGCTCCCACTTTTCCTGCTGATGCTGGAGGATCGCGCGCTTCACCGCGTTGTATATGCTGAAGTCAGTGGCATTGACGTTGTCGAGCCAGCCCAGAAAGCGGTCGAATGCGCTGTCGACCCGGTAATTGACGCTGTATTCGCTCTTCAGCGCCATCGTGCCGGTCAGGCTGCCCCGGACCTGCGACACGGCGATCGGGCTGAGCGGTCCGTAGCCATACTTCGGCAACAGCGTGGCTTCGGACGAGTCCGTGAACACGATGGTCCGGCTGGCATCTTCCGAAAAGTCCATACGGATACTCGACAGATACGGTTGCGTCTTGGTCTGGGTGAATATTTCGCCGCCGCCGGTGGCCCCCAGATCGGATCGCAGCACCACGGTGCCGGCCTGGGCGCTGTAGACCAGCGAGGCCGGGGGAGCGGTTGCGCTGATTTCAGCAAACAGTACGACACGTTCGATATTGGGCGGCGCCGCGGCCAGCTCGCCGCGCACACCGAGCGACAGGACTTTCATCGTCAGCGATGACGACAGGTACCGGGCAAAGGCGTTTTCTTCGGCAATGGAGACCGAAATCAATTCCTGCCCCGGCTGAAAGTTGATCGCGTTGACGAGGCTGTAGACGCCATTGACGCTGATGTCGATCGATGTGGCCGCGCGGGCGCCGCCGCTGACGGTCAGCATGGCCACGGCCAGCATGCCAAGTTTGAGGTGTGTTCGAGTTTTCATGGGTCACCGGGTGCCGTTGGGAAGACGGATGGAACGTGCACGACATGCCAACAGGGAGCGAGGTGT
This sequence comes from Methyloversatilis sp., assembly GCA_016791045.1. GTDB lineage: Bacteria > Pseudomonadota > Gammaproteobacteria > Burkholderiales > Rhodocyclaceae > Methyloversatilis. The sequence goes on from JAEUNO010000014.1 coordinate 73,083, forward strand.
CGCAGCGATGTCGCGGGTGGAAGAACGGGGTTTCGAAGACGGCCGGCAGAGTGCTTCGAAGCGTACGGAAGCGCCGGGCCGCAGCGATCGCTGCGACCGGGCGACGGGCAACGTGGCGGGGTCAGGGCATGGCTTCAGCGCGTCCTGAAAGACTGCAGCGCCGACGGATCGGCACAGGGTACGGCGCTCCGCTTGCCACCGCAGCCTGCCTCTTGCGCCTCGTCATTGCTGTGCCCGGTTGTAGGTGGAGATCGCCGGGTGCGGACTAGCAAGAAACAAGCCCCGCGTCAGGCCTGACGAATAAGGGTATTGAAACAACGGCGTGCTGCGGGCGGGCCGTGTCGGCCAAGGCCGGGCTGTAAGGAATGTCGACAGCTCGGGCGACGCGGCCCGGCATTCACCCGCCGTCTGGCCTGACCCGCCGCCGCATGCGCAGACTTCGCGCTACAGTTCCTCCCGCACGCTGTGCCCGCAAACCCTGTCGCGAAGAGGACGCCCGGAAGATGGTCTCAAGCACCTATGACGATGCCGAATCCTATCTGCTCAACTTCGAAACCGAACTTCCGGATCCGGATGAGGCCAGCGCCACGCATATCGGTTTCTATCTTGCGTGGGCGCTCAACAACGGACTGGCGGCTGCGACCTTCGATGCGTGCGCGGCGGCGGTCCGCCAGCGCACGCTGACCGGCTGCGCGCTGCTGTGGCGGCAGTGCGACGGCAAACTCACGACGCAAGACCTGAACGAACGCGGCAATGCCTTCACGCAGGCGTATTACGCGCAGCGCTACGTGGACGACTACCGCCAGGTATTCGCCATCGACACGCTCGACGACGACGCCTTCTGCAAGGTGCCGAACACCTGGGCCAACTACGACCGGATCGCCGCACGGCTCGACGAGCGCCACCGCGCCTGGCTGGCGCAGCAGGCGCTGCCGGGCAAGCAGGCGCTGATGCAGCGCCTCGAGGCGGCCGTGCTGCCGTTGCTCGAACAGCATGGCTTCGAGCGCTATCCGTACGAGTTTTCGCAGCGCGATTACGAAATCAGCGTGTTCAGGCAGCAGGGCGCCTGGGGCGATCACACGATACGGCTGCGCGCCATCGACGACCGCCCGAATGCCTACGGCCTTCACATGGAAGGCAGCAGCCGGCTCACCGTGCTGGCGCAGGCGGTGTATGAAGATGCCGTACTCGACGGTGCGCGCGTGTCGCGGGAGCTCGCAGGCACCTCGTTCTTTCCGCTCGAGTGCTGGCTGGGTGACTGGCCGGTGCCGCTGCAGCCGCTGCCGGCGCAGCATCTGTCCGGTTTCATTCCGCTGACCGATGCAGTGCAGATCGAACCGGTGATCCGGTGGCTCGAACGCGCCATGAAAGCCCGTCTGCTGCCCCTGCTGCGTGCCGTCGAGTCACTGGCCGGCTACGAAGCGCTCTACTGCACGACGCCGCTCAGCGCGTCACGCCTGTATACCCACCCGCTGCGGCCCACGCTGCTGCTGTGCGCCGAACTCACGGGCAACCCGCGTCTGCTTGCGATGTGCGACGAGATCGAACAGGCGCTGGGCGCCGATCCGCAGATCACGGGCTGGCCGGTCCACGCCATCGAAGACATGCGTCGCCATGTCGGTCGGGTGCGCGCGCGGGCCGCGAGGCGCCGCGGCTGAACGTCGCCGGGGCGAGCGAGCGTTCGTCGACCAACGGCTGCCGCCGGAGCGGCTTGTCCGCTGTGCTCGGCCCGGGCAGCGCGCTCAGGTCGCCGCGCGGCGCCGACCCGCGAATCCTACGGCAGCCAGTCCGGCCAGCATCATCGCCCAGGTGCCCGATTCTGGGACCGCCACCACATTGATGTTGACCTGCGCCGAGCTCGAGCGGCCGAGCTCGTCGATCGAGAAGTACTGGAAGGTCGCCAGCCCGGAAAAGCCCGGATCGGCGAGGTAGCGGAAGCTGCCATTGGTGATGACGCTGTCCAGCGTGCCGCTGCTCGGGCTGAAAAAGCTCGAAACGGTGACGTCGCCGATGCCGCCCCGGTCGTTCGCCAGCAGGCCGGGGGCGAGGATGTCGAGCGTGCCGCCGCTGAGCACCGTGAAGGTGTCGTCGAACGCCACCGGAATCGACGCGGCGGCATCGATGAACACGGTGGCGCTGGCGCTGCGGCCGAGTTCGTCCTCGCTGTTGTAGGTGAAGCTCGCCACGCCGGCAAAACCGAACGCCGGGGTGTATCTGAAGCTGCCGTTGGTGATCACGCTGTCCAGCGTGCCGGAGGTCGGGCTGAAGAAGCTCGACACGATGACTTCGCCGATGCCGCCGCGGTCATTGGCCAGCAGACCCGGCGCGGACACGTCGAGGGTCAGACTGCTCAAGGTGAAATAGTCGTCGCGTGCCTGGGGCAGCGTGGTGCTGGCATCGATCGTCACCGTGGCGGTCGATGAGCGGTTGTACTCGTCGACGATGAAGTAGTCGAAGGTCGTGGTGCCGGCGAAGCCCCGCTCGGGCGTGTATACAAAGGCGCCGTTGGTGACCACGCTGTTCAGCGTGCCCGACCCCGGATTGAAGAAGCTGCTGACGCTCACGCCGGTGCCGCTGTCGTTGGCCAGAATGCCGGGCGCCGAAATGCCGAGCGTGAGGCCGGTCAGTTCGAACAGATCGTCGCGCGCCACCGGTTCCGGCGGCAGCGTGACGGCAAACGCATTGACGGTGCTGCAGGCGAGCAGACTTGCAAGTACGGTGGTTGCTTTCATCAGTGGGCTCCCGGTGGCGCAGGAGATCGACGTGACCTCCGCGAATCCCGATCATCTTTGGCCGCCATGCGGCCAGCAAGCCGGGCATGACGGGCGGCGTGAGCGATTCCGCACCGCCGGAAGGACGATGGCGCAGGCGCGGGAAACCCGGTTCAGAAGCTGCACCATTGCTCCTCGCACGGCACGCCGTCATGGTCACCGTCCATCTTCGTATCCGGACAGTTTTCGATGAAGAAGGTCGCCTCGTCGCATGACGTCATCTGACTGCAGTGCTGGCGGCCGTCGCAGCGGAAGTTTGCCGACGGGGCCGGTGACGCGGTTCCGTTGATGCGTTGCACGAGACGTTGGTTGATCTGGCCATAGATCAGGTAGCCGCCCAAGCCGAGTGTTGCGATCAGGATCAGATAGGTGAACAGGTTGGAGCCCTGACGCTCCGGGCCGCGCGAAGGCGCCGACGGACGCGCGTCTCGAACCGGGGACGCGCTGCGGCCCGGGCGCTCGACGGACACCGCGCGCTTGCGGCCCTGTGCATCGGTCTGCACCTCGAACAGCAGGGTTTCGCCATTCGTCGGCCGGCGCCCGTCGCGCGGCAGCGCGGAGATATGCACGAACACTTCGTCGCCGCCCTGGGTCGGTTCGATGAAGCCGAACCCCCGGTCGTCATTCCACTTCGCGAGCTTGCCTTCGATTCGTGCCATAACGATCCGCCGGGTTTCCGTGCGCCGCTGAATGCATGAGACCGGAATTATGCTTCACGGATCGGTCGCTGCACCTGAGCGGTTCTGCCGGCAGGCGATCCGCTCGGCTGCTCCCGCAGCGCTTGCGGTCCGAATCCGCGGACATGCCCGCAAATCGTTTGAACCCCGGGGTCTGCCGCCGTTACCATTCGACGCGGCGGCGGCGCGTGGTCAGCACTGCGCGTTGAACAAGAACGATGAACCGAAGTCCCGCCTTGGCAGGTTGAAGGCGCAATTTCCCGAGGTTTTCATGAGCAAAAGTGCGTCGACCGAAGTGGTGGCTTTGCGCGACAAGCGCCAGAAGCTGTTCAGCCTGTCCCTGTTGTTCGTCGTCGGGTTCCTCATTCTGCTGCTGGCGCACTTCGTGCCGGATTCCTTCACCCAGAAAGTGCTGACGTCGGTGGGCGGTGTCACGCTGGGGTTCGGGCTGACGTCCCTCATCACCCAGGTTTTTTCGCCCGCGCCCTTCGAGGGGGTGCTGCGCATGATCAACGAACTGCTGGTCGTGCCCTGGCGGTCGAAGGAAGAAGAGCTGATGCCGCTGCGCAAGAAGTTCTACGGCTATCTGCTGACCGTGCGGGACGGCAAGTCGATCTGGGTGTATCGGGATTTCGATTTCGGAAACCTGGAGTTGCCGGGTTACCTGCACGCCGCCTTTCAATACAGGACCAGCGCCGGCCGGACGATGAAATACAAGTACTACGGATTCCCGGTGCAGTCGCGGCTGCTTCTGATCGGTCGAAACGTCGACACCAGCAACGAGCCGGCAGTGATCCAGGTCGTGCCGCACTGCGGCCAGAGCGGCATCTATGCCGGCCTGGCGTTTTTCGAGGTGCTTTCGGGTGCGCAGATCGTGTCGCCGACGATCATCGCGGCGGAACGGCTGGTCGATTCCGAGGTGTTCGGCGAGCTGGACGAAAACCAGAGCGCCACCCTGAACGCGCTGTGGAATGCGAACTTCAAAAGCAGCTTCCACCTTCCGCCGGGCAGTGAACACCTGCTGCCGGGAAACGGAATCGTACCGAAGGCAGGTTGAAGCGTCGAGATCGAAGCGGCCCATGCATCCACTGCTGATCGTCCTTGCCGTCGCCCTCCTGGGCGTGGCGCTGGTGTTCCACTTCCGCTACGTCGCGCTGCGCCGCGAAGCGCATATCCGCCATGCCGAACTGCCCAGGGGTCTGTTCGAAAAGCTGCGTGCGCGTCACCCGCAACTGTCGCTGAAGGACTGCCAGCTGGTGGCCAACGGACTGCGGCAGTTCTTCCTCGCGCACCTGAAAAGCGGCCGCAAATTCGTGGCCATGCCCAGTCAGGTGGTGGATGACCTGTGGCACGAATTCATTCTGTGCACGAAGAATTACGACAGCTTCTGCCGTCAGGGCTTCGGCCGCTTCCTGCACCACACGCCGGCGGTGGTGCTGACCGACGACCGGCTGAAGAACGCAGGCCTGCGCCGCTGCTGGTGGTTCGCCTGCCGCGAAGAGCACATCGACCCGCGCGCGCCGAGCCGTCTGCCGCTGCTGTTCGCGCTGGACGCCAAGCTGAACATCGCCGGCGGCTTCAGCTACGTGCCGGACTGCGGCGGCGTGCGGCGCGCCGGCGCAGACAGCGGCGGCGGCACGCCGTATTGCGGCAGCGACTTCGCGAGCGACGGCGTCTACGGCAGCACCGATGGCTTCGGCGATGCGGATGGTGGCTCGGACGGAGGGGGTGACGGAGGTGGCTGCGGCGGGGGCGACTGAGGCGCACCTGCGCATTTTGTGGGGGCGGCGTCTCCGCCGTGATGCGCACGCTGCAAGGCGGGGATCGCTGCACGGATCGCCGGGACGTTCAGGCGTCCGAAGTTCGCCGTACTGGTGAAGGCGTCCGGCCAGTGGCCTCCATCGCGGGCGGCGATTTCCCCGTCACTCCCGGTAGCCTGCCTCGCGCTGGCTTCTGATGGCCAGTATGAAAACCGTGTCGATCTCACTGACGTAGCGATACAGCGCCACATAGCCACGCGACCCGCGGCCGATGACCAGTTCGCGCAGGTCGCTGGCTGTGGGGCGGCCGATCAGCGGACTCTTTTCGAGTATGTCGAGGGCGGCCACGATTTCGAGCACGCGCTGCTCCGCCGCCTCGACTTCGAACTGCGCAAGATGGGCAAGGATGCGCGAGACATCCTGCGCGATTTCGGGCGCCAGCTCGATGGCCGACACGTCAGCGCGCCAGCTTGCGGGGTGTCGGGCTGGCGATCGCCTCGTCGGTCGTTGAGGTGCGGGCGATGGACGAACCCGCAACGTGCGCCATCAGATAGCGGCGCATGTCCTGCCAGGGAATCGTTTCGCCGGACGCCGCGATGCGTGCATAGCGCGCTTCGGCCTCCTGCACAAGGTCGGCGCGCTGCTCTTCGCGGGCGGTTTTCTCCGCGATGGCTTCGAGAATGAAAGCATGGGTCGTGCTGCCTGCCCGTTCCGCGGCGGCCGCAACCCGGCCTTTCAGCTCCTCCGGCAGACGAATGGTGGTGGTGGTGGACATCGCGCGCTCCTTGAATCGACGGTTTCAATGTAGCACGCCTGTGCTACCTATCGAGGTCGCCGGCATGCCAGTCCACGAACGCGGCCAAGTGCAAGGGCGGGTGCACGCAACGGGCTTCGCCTTGGCTTCGGGCTGGCCCGACAGGGTCAGAACAACTCGCCTAAACACTCCATGGAGTCAGACCCTACTCTTCTTGCTGGAACTGGCCCCACCCGCTTCATCGCAGCTCACGTTACCGACACATCCGCTAGAATGTGTAAGGATCAGTTCGGAGATACACATCATGCGCACCAATATAGAAATAGACGACCAGTTGATGAGCGACGCCCTGCGCCTGACCGGCGCCCGGACCAAGCGTGAGGCCGTTGAGATGGGGCTACGCACCTTGTTGCGCTTGCGCCAGCAGGAGGAAATCCGCCGCTTCAGGGGCAAGCTTCAGTGGGAAGGTGACCTCGACGCGATGAGGTCCGACGTTTGATCCTGGTCGACTCCAGCGTCTGGATCGACTATTTCCGGGGCACCGCCACCCCGCAGGCCGAAAGGCTGGACGCACTGCTGGGCAGCGAACTGCTGATCATCGGCGACCTCATCCTGACCGAAGTGCTGCAGGGCTTCGGCAGCCAGCGGGATTTCGATCAGGCGCGGAAGCTACTGACAGGGCTGGACGCTGTCGACATCGGCGGTCAGGACATTGCGATACAGGCGGCGCGCAACGACCGCGCGCTGCGCGAGCGTGGCATCACGATCCGCAAGACGATAGACACGCTGATCGCCACCCGCTGCATCGAATCGGATTACGCGCTGCTCTACAGCGACCGCGACTTCGACCCTTTCGTCGAACATCTCGGTCTGAGTTCGGCGATGAGCTGAACCGGGCCGTGATGGAAGAGGGCAGGGAAAGGGGACGTTGCTGCGTCCCCTAATGTGACTATCGCTCTTTGAGCATGCTGTGGCCCAAACTTGAACCGCGCACGACATGCGGGTCAGCCACGCCAGCGCCGCGGCGAATTCAAGCGTCGGCAGCGCTCACCCAGTCCTCGACCCGCAGGCCGGATACCCGCTGGAACTCCCGGGTGTTGTGGGTGACCAGCGTTGCGCCTTCAGCCAGTGCGTGACAGGCGATCCACAAATCGTTCGCACCGATCGGCGTGCCCCTGTCCTTGAGTCGCGTGGCCTGCTCGGCATAGTGCCGGCAGATGGCCGCATTGGAGGGGTAGCGCACCGGCACCTGCAGCGTCAGCGTTTCGAGCCGGCGCACCACTTCTGTCTTGCGGGTGCTTCGCTCTGCACCCTTCAGCAGTTCGGCCCAGGTCACGAAAGACATGCACAGGCCGTCCTCCGTGGGCAGGGCATCGATGCGCTGCGCGATGGCGGATGTTTGCTGTTTGATCAGATAGATCAGGATGTTGGTGTCGAGCAGGTAGATCACAGGCCTTCGCGTTCCTGTACTGGCAGGGGCGACTCACGATCTGCTTCAAGCGCCGCGACAAACGCTGCATCCACCTCGCCCAGGGCCTGCAAGGCCTGCATCAGTGCAGTGCCGCGCCTTGCTCCGAGCGGGTGGATGATCAGGTCGCCCGCCTCGTTGCGCGAAATGCTGACCTGATCGGTGTCGAGCCGGAACTCGGCCGGAATGCGCACCGCCTGGCTGTTGCCGTTATTGAATACCCGTGTGGTCAGTGTTTCCATGGACACCTCGTGTATGTACGCCTGAGTGTGTATGTTAAGGGGCGTTACCGGGTTCGGCAAGTCCGAGGGGAGACCTCAGGGTTTGTGCCCTATTCCTCATTTTTCAAGGCGCGAACCTGCTCAAGAAACTGCGTGAATAGCGCTCGTTCTTCCGGGAACCTGGTGTGACCTTCTTTAAAGACGGCTTCCGCTGCGCTTGACTGACCAAGCTTCATCAGGCACTCGCCCCTCGAGAAGAATGCAGACATGCCGTCCGGGTTGATTCGAAGAGATGCCTCGAAGTCCAGAAGCGCTTCTTCAAAATTGCCAAGCTCCATGTAGGTGAAAGCTCGATTGTCGATCGCTTCATAGTAGAGCGGGAACAGATCGATCGCCTCGCCGTACTCGGCAATAGCTTCTGCTCGCCGTCCTTGATCGCCGAGTTGAAATGCCTTCCGATAGTGCTCGTTCGATTTGCGCAAAATTTCATTTGCGTCCTCTCCCGTGAAACTGATGTATCGGGGGAAATCGGTGAGCCTCAAGAACTCTGTGAAGCCGCAGAGCTCTTCTTTGGTGATGGCTTGATTGCCAATCAGCCCCCAGTTGTCGTCGAAGTGTTTCGCATCAATCGGGGCGTGCCAGATACGAACCTGCACTTGTTTCAGTGATTCAACCGTAGGCTTCTTGTCTGTCGATTCATAAAGCAGACAGTGGACTGCGGAAGATCCGTCTGGCCATCGGTCGACTTCAAGGATCTTGACGGCAGACCAAACAGAATCTTCCTTCGTGACGATCAGGTCTCCCGGCTTCAGCTGCCAAGACTGCGTTTGAGGTGACGGATCGTCTGAGTCAGCTGCGGATTCGCCGCGCGCGGAAACAAATTTTGCGCAGAAGGCAATGATGAGTTTGAGCATCTTCATGTGTCTGCTGAGAGGACTCTTTGTTTTCTGCAAGAGTTTCGAGGGGTCACTCTGCACCCCCGCCGTATAACCTCACGCCGCCTTGCCCCTGACTCTTGTACGGGATCGCAATCGGCACCTAATAATGCCATATGACTAACAAAAGCGGAACGAACCTTTTTCAAACTTTCGCTCAAACTGATCCACGAAAACGACAAAGCCGCATGGCCCTTCCCGGGGCATGCGGCTGTTGGAAGAGGAGAGTGGACTGCGGCAGAAGGAGCCGCGATCGAAGGTTCAATAAGTCTTGTACGGCAAGAACTTCCCGCTCATCGTGATGCTCACCCGATCCCCCGCCGGGTTGGCTTCCCGCGCCAGGTCCATCTTGAAGTCGATGGCGCTCATGATGCCGTCGCCGAATTCTTCGTGGATCAGGGCCTTGAAGGTGGTGCCGTACACGTTGATCAGCTCGTAGAAGCGGTAGATCAGCGGGTCGGTCGGGACGGACGTGGGCAGGGAGCCCTTGTAGGGCACGACTTGGAGCTGGGTGACGGCGTCGGCCGGGAGGTCGAGCATCTTGCCGATGATGGCGGCCTGTTCGGCGGTGAAGGTCATCTGGCCGAGCAGGCCGGCGGTGACCCATTCCTTGCTGAGGCCGATGGCGCTGGCGATGTCGGCCCACTTCAGGCCCTTGGCAACCTTGGCTTCGACGATGAGGTCGGTGACGTCTTCGCGTTTCATGTGTTTCTCCTTTGGATGGTTGAGGGTGGGTCAGGCGGCCGCGCGGGCGGGGGCGCCGGGGTACACGAGGGGCGGGTTTTTCGGGTCCCAGTCGGCGCCGGGCGCGAAGGCGCGCGAGCGCTTCACGAGGAAGTCGACCAGGTGGTTGCGCAGCGGATAGAACTCGGGCTGCTGGTGCAGGGTTTCGCGGTCGCGCGGCCGGGGCATCGGATTGACGACGATTTCGGCGATCTTGGCGCGCGGGCCGTTGGTCATCAGCACGATGCGGTCGGCCAGCAGGATGGCTTCGTCCACGTCGTGGGTGATCATGAACACGGTCTGCTTCGTGGCTTCGACGATGCCGATCAGCTCGCTCTGGATGCTGCCGCGGGTGAGCGCGTCGAGCGCGCCGAACGGTTCGTCGAGCAGCAGCATCTTGGGTTCGATCGAGAACGCGCGGGCGATGCCGACGCGCTGCTTCATGCCGCCGGACAGTTCGGCCGGCTTCTTGTCGATGGCATGGCCCAGATGCACCATTTCGAGATACTTCACCGCGTGCGCGCGCACCTGTTCGCGGCTCCATTCGGGGTGGCGGCTGCGCACGGCGAATTCGACGTTCTTCAGCGCGCTGAGCCAGGGCATCAAGGCGTGGCTCTGGAACACCACGCCGCGGTCGAGCGACGGGCCGCGCACTTCGCGGCCGTCCATGATGACGTGGCCGGCGGTGGCTTCATCCAGACCGGCGAGGATGTTCAGGATGGTGGTCTTGCCGCAGCCGGAGTGGCCGAGCACGCACACGAACTGGCCACGCTCGATGCCGAAATGCACGTCTTCGAACACCGGATCGGGATCCGGCTTGCCGGCCTGCGGAAACTGCCGTTTCAGGCCTTCGATCTTCAGGAAGGGCTGGGTCATCTCACTCTCTCCAGGAAATGGCGCGCGCGACCCAGGCCAGCAGGTGGTCGAGCAGCATGCCGACCAGCCCGATCAGCAGGATGGCGGTGATGATGTTGGTGATGGAGAGGTTGTTCCACTCGTTCCACACGAAGTAGCCGATGCCGGTGCCGCCGACCAGCATTTCGGCCGCGACGATGACCAGCCAGGCGATGCCGATGGAAATGCGCATGCCGGTCAGGATGGTCGGCGCGGCCGCCGGGAGGATCACCAGGAAGGCGCGGCGGATCGGTTTCACTTCGAGCGTGCGCGCCACGTTCAGCCACTCGCGGCGGACGGACGCAACGCCGAACGCGGTATTCACCAGCATCGGCCACAGCGAGCAGATGAAGATGACGAAAATGGCGGAAATGCCCGAGTCCTTGATGGTGTAGAGCGCGAGCGGCATCCAGGCCAGCGGCGAAATGGGCTTCAGGATCTGGATGAACGGGTCGAGCGCCTTGTATACAAGCGGCGACATGCCGATCAGGAAGCCGAGCGGGATCGCCACCAGCGCGGCAAGCAGGTAGCCGCCGAGCACGCGGGCGATCGAGTAGCCGATCTGGATGCCCAGCCCCTTGTCGTTGGTGCCGCGGTCGTAGAACGGGTCCAGCACGTGTTCCCAGATCTTGGCCGCGACCTCGCCCGGGCCGGGCATGGCGGACTGCCCGCCGGTCGCCGCCTGCGCGCCGAGCAATGCGGCGTACTCGGGGTCGACCGCCGGCCCGGCGACCGGCGCCGCCGTGGTCGAGGTCGCGAGGTACCACACGCCGACGAACAGCGCGAAGAAGAGGGCTGACAGCAGCGGTGCCAGCCAGGGTTTGTTGCGTGTCATGCATTCGCCTTCGAAATCTTGAAGCTCTTCAGGTATTCCTCCGGCTTGGCCGGGTCGAATTCCTTCTTCATGACCGAGAACTTCTTGGTCGTGCTGGCGGGCACTGGCAGGCCGACTTCCTTCATCAGCGCCGCGGCGTCGGTGGCGAGGAACACCTCCTTGGCGATCTTCTGGTAGTCGATGTCGCCCTTGATCTGGCCCCAGCGCTTCATCTGGGTCAGGATCCACACGGCGAAGGATTCCCACGGGAAGGGCTCGAAGCCGATGCGGCCCGGTACCTTCTGGATGCCGCCGAGACCGTCGGCGTAGGTGCCGGTGAGCACCTGTTCGACCACGGTGACCGGCTGGTTCAGGTAGTTGGCCGGCGCGATCGCTTCGGCGATCTGCTTGCGGTTGGCCGGGTTGCTGGCGGTCGCGGTGGCGCTGATGACGGCGCGCAGCAGGGCCTTGTAGGTGTTGGGCATGGTGGTCACGAATTCCTTGCTGGCCGCAAAGGCGCAGCACGGGTGACCTTCCCAGATGTCTTTCGTCAGCACGTGGATGAAGCCCACGCCGTCATACACCGCGCGCTGGTTCACCGGGTCGGGCGCGAGGAAGCCGTCGATGTTGCCGGCGCGCAGATTGGCCACCATTTCGGGCGGCGGCACCGAGCGGATCTGCACGTCGGCGTCCGGGTCGATGCCGTGCTCGGCCAGGTAGTAGCGCAGCAGGTAGTTGTGCATCGAGTAGTCGAAGGGCACGGCGAACTTGAAGCCCTTCCACATCTTCGGGTCGCGCTTGTCCTTGTGCTTCACGGCCAGCGTGATCGCCTGGCCGTTGATGTTCTCGACCGCCGGCATCGTCCAGGGGATGGGGTTGGAGCCGGCGCCGACCGAAATCGCCAGCGGCATCGGCGACAGCATGTGGGCGGCGTCGTATTCCTTCGCCAGCGACTTGTCGCGGATGACCGCCCAGCCGGCGGTCTTCACGACTTCCACGTCGAGGCCCTGCTTGGAGTAGTAACCCAGCGGGTGCGCCATGATGATGGGCGTGGCGCAGGTGATGGGAATGAAGCCGACCTTGAGCTTGGTCTTTTCCAGCGGGCCGGGCGAGGCGAAGGCGTCCTTCACGGTGCCCAGCGGCAGGAAGGTGGAAATCGCCGCCATGGCCGTGCTGGTGCCGACGGCACGGATGAAGTTTCGCCGCGTTTCGTCGTGCGGGAACAGTGCGCGCATCACCGCGCCTTCGACCACGCGGTCGAGCATCGCTTCTTCCGACAGCAGTTCCGCCTGTTCGTGTTCGGCCTGGCTGTGGTGACGCCCGCACGAACACCCGCTGAGTTTCACGTTGGCGTCGAACGGATTTCTGAATGTGCTCATGGACGATCTCCTCGGAGGGACTTACTGGGAAAGAGGGGCGGGCTGCGGGACGGACTGAGAAAGCGGTGACTGCGGCGAAGGTGTTGCCTCCGGCTTCGCGTGGCACGGCACCGGGTTGGGCGCGTATTCGATGTCGTGCGCGTAGGTGTCGTAGGCGGCGGCGTACTCCATGCAGCGCGCCACCTCGCGGATGAAGCCTTCGTCGTAGCCGGCGCGGCGCAGCAGGTGAAAGCCCAGTTCCATGCCCGAGGCGATGCCGCCGGCGGTGACGATGCGGCCGGCGTCCACCACCCGGGCGCGCGAAATGCGGCAGGCGGGCGCGATTTCGGCCAGCCGGTCGATCGGCACCTTGCCCAGGTGCGACGCTTCGAGCCGGTCCGGTTCCTTGCGGTTGGTCGCCGGAATGCCGTCGAGCAGGCCCATGTGGCCGTAGATCCACGAGCCGGTGCACACGCTGGTCAGCAGGCAGGTCGCCGGTAGGGCGTCGATGTAGTCGTGCAGTCGTGTATTCCAGGTTTCCTGCCGCGTGCCGGCGCCGCCGGGAATAAGGAAGGCATCCATCGCCGGCTGGTCGGCGAAGCTGTAGTTGGGCAGCACGGTGAAACCCGCCTGCGCCTGCACCGGCCGCATCGCATCGGCGATCAGGAAGACGTCGAGCTCCGGGTCGAACCGCCGCGCCACCGAAAACACGCCGTGCGGCGCCGTGAAATCGACGATTTCGGCGTCCTTGAACACATAGACGCCGAGCCGGAAGCCGCGCTTGCGGTGCGACATCATCGGGAGGTTTGCCGGTCGGTTCATGGTGCCCATGCTAGGCAGCCATGCACCGGCCCGGTATCACGACAGATGTGATTGTCGTGTAGTGCGTGCACTACAGCGCCTGCAGTAAGCGTGTCGCCCGACTTTACAGCTCGCTCGCAGCATGGCGGGCGAACGGTATTTGTTTCAATCACTTGCGGGCTGCGGCCTGCTTTTTGCTGGCGTGTCACACCTTCAGGCCCACAAGGAGTGCTTCATGACGTGTCACCGGATTCCGCCCCTGTTTGCCACGCTCGGACTGACCGCGCTGCTGGCATCCGCACCGGCTGCGGCCGCAACAGACGTTCTGCTGGATTTTTCCGGCAACATCTGCGGCAACGACGGTAACCAGGTCTGCACAAGCGGCCTGGTCATCGGCCAGAGCTACGGCGATATCGCCGGCCTGCTCGACGTGTCGCATCGAACACTGCTGGCGAGCACCGGCCAGACGTCTGCACCGAGTCTGAATTTCTGGGCGGAAGGCTACAGTGGTCTGGTGGACGTTGCGTGGGGTGGTTTGAATGCTTCGCAGTACAGCGCCGAATTCACCTTCACGCCGGGGAGCGGTCACATCGTCACGCTGAACTCGATGGATTTCGGCGATTACCTCAACCGCAATGACGGCTCATCCGCCGTCGTGCTCGATCTGCTCACCGGCGCCACCCTGTGGAGTTCCGGCGCGTTCGACGCCGGCCTGATGCCGATCAGCTTCATGCCCGGCGTGTCGAGCGCCAATGGACTCGTGCTGCGTTTCGGCCCCGACAGCTTCAACACCGGCGTCGACAACATTTCGCTGACCGTCACCGCGGTGCCCGAACCAGGCGTCTGGGCCCTGTTCGCAGCCGGCCTCGCCCTGGTCGGCGGGCTGAGCCGCCAGCGCTCGCGCGGGTAACAACCCCCCGGTCGCGATCCGCGCGTCGATCGTGCGCAGGTGCGTGTTCGGAGGGTGGGATCGCGAGCGGGGCTCGCTCCTACAAGAACGTGCCACCCCTGTAGGAGCGACCCCCGGTCGCGATCGGCGCGTCGATTGTGCGCCGGCGCGTGTTCGGAGGGTTGAATCGCGAGCAGGGCTCGCTCCTGCAAAAACCGCGCTGCCCCTGTAGGAGCGACCCCCGGTCGCGATCCGCGCGTCGATC
>JAEUNO010000047.1 GCA_016791045.1 Methyloversatilis sp.
CCTCGCCGCGATAGTGCCGCGACCATCGTTGTGCAGCGTGCGTATCGCGGCGAGGCCGCCGCTCCCACAGGGACAGCTCCCACAGGGACAGCTCCCACAGGGACAGCTCCCACAGGGACAGCTCCCACAGGGACAGCTCCCACAGGGACAGCTCCCACAGGGACAGCCCCACAGGGACAGCCCCACAGGGACAGCCCCACAGGGGCCGCGCGGCCGCGCCGACAGGGGTAGCATGACGGTTTGTTCCTTCAACTGCTCCGCATGAACGATACCTCCACCTCGCAACGCCGTCTGGCGCTGGTGATCGACGCCGACAACGCGCAGCCGTCGCTGATCCAGCCGGTGCTGCTCGCGGCCGCGTCGCGCGGCCGCGTCACGGTGCGCCGCATCTACGGCGACTGGACCTCGCCCAACATGACGAGCTGGAAGGCGCACCTGCTCGATCACTCGATCCGGCCGATCCAGCAGTTCCGCATCGTCGGCGGCAAGAACGCGACCGACAGCGCAATGATCATCGACGCGATGGACCTGCTGCACTCGGGCCTCGTCGATGGCTTCTGCATCGTGTCCAGCGACTCCGACTTCACGTCGCTGGCGCGCCGCATCCAGGAAAGCGGCCTGTTCGTCATGGGCGTCGGCCGGCGCACCACGCCGGTCGCCTTCCAGCGCGCCTGCGAAGAGTTCGTGTTCACCGATGATATGCGTGCCACACCTTCCGCCACGTCATCGTCAGCGAAGCGACGTCCGGCGGAACGGACGGCGTCGGTGAGCCCGGCCGGCGCGCCGCCGGCACGTGCCGAGGCCCCGCGCAAGGCGCGCAGCACGCAGCCGGATGCGCAGGTGCTCGACCTGCTGTCGCAGGGCATCCGTTCCGCCACCGACGAAGACACCGGCTGGGCGGGTATCGGGCGGGTCGGCCAGATCGTGCGCCAGTACGAGCCCGGTTTCAGCAACAAGGACTATGGCCACGCCAGCCTGTCCGGCCTGCTGGAAAGCCATCCGGAGCTGTTCCGCCTGCGCAAGGGCGACAACGGCCAGGCCCAGGTACAGCTGATCGAAAGGCCGGTCGAGCGGGCGTCGGAACCGGCAGCGGACGACACCCCGAAGGCCGCGGCCCGGCCGCGGCGCAGTCGTCAGCCGCGCAAGGCGTCAGCCGAGTCGGGTGCCGCGGACAGTATGGTCATCGCAGCGGCGCCGGTGGCCGCTGACCCGGCGCCGGAGGCGCCGGCTGCGAGCGACGCCAAGGCCGACAAGCCGCGGGCGCCGCGCCGCAGCCGGGCACGCAAGCCGGCTGCGGCTGCGATGCCGCAGGACGGCGAGTGAGCGCAGCCGCAGCAGCGCGCTTCGACTGATGCGGGCGGACCAGACGCTGGTGGCGCGCGGTCTCGCGCGTTCGCGGACCGTCGCGCAGGCGATGATCGCGGCCGGCCGTGTCGCGTTGCTGTCGGCGGCCGGTCGCGTGATCGTCACCCGGCCGTCACAGGACATTGCGGCGCACATCGAACTGGTCGTCGAAGCAAGCGAAGACGATCGCTTCGTGTCGCGCGGCGGCCTGAAGCTGGCCGGCGCGCTGGCGCACACCCGGCTGGTGGTGGCGGATGCGGTCTGTCTGGATGTCGGTCAATCGACCGGTGGCTTCACCGACTGCCTGCTGCAGGCGGGCGCGGCACGCGTGGTCGGCGTCGATGTCGGCCACGGTCAGCTCGACGCGCGGCTGCGTGGCGATGCGCGCATGACCTGCATCGAGCATGTCAACGCCCGCACGCTTGACGCCGCCGCGCTCGGTCGCCACCTGCCCGACGGCGGCTTCGATCTGGTGGTGTGCGACGCCAGCTTCATTTCGCTGACCCTGCTGTTGCCGCAGTGGCCGGCCCTGCTCAAACCGGCCGGACAGGTGCTTGCGCTGGTCAAGCCGCAGTTCGAACTCGGGCCGGAGGCGCTCGGAAAGGGCGGCATCGTGCGCGATGCGGCACAATACGCGGCCCTGGAGGTGCGTCTGCGCACGTTCGCCGAGGCGAACGGTCTCAACGCACTGGATTATTTCGACAGCCCGATCACCGGCGGCGACGGCAATCGCGAGTTTTTCATGTTCGCCATGAAGCCGCCCGGAACAGACCACGATGAATGACTCGACCCCGCGCGTGTGCAGCGTTGAATTCTTTCCGCCCGCGACCGACGAGGGCGCGGAAAAGCTGCGCGCCACGCGTCGCCAGCTGCGCCAGCTCAACCCGGCCTTCTTTTCGGTCACCTACGGCGCCGGCGGCACCGCGCGCGACCGCACGCTGGAAACCGTGCTCGAAATGCAGGCCGAAGGCCTGAATGCGGCCCCTCATCTGTCGTGCATCGGTTCGACGCGCGACAACATCCGCCAGCTGCTGCAGCGCTATCAGGCCGAAGGCATCCACCACATGGTGGCACTGCGCGGCGACCTGCCGTCCGGCGTGGTGGATCCGGGCGACCTGCGCTACGCCAACGAACTGGTCGAATTCGTGCGCGCGGAAACCGGCGACTGGTTCCACATCGAGGTGGCGGCCTACCCGGAGGTGCATCCGCAGGCGCGCAGCGCCGAAAAGGATCTGCAGGCCTTCGTCGGCAAGATGAAGGCGGGCGCCGATTCGGCGATCACGCAGTACTTCTACAACACCGACGCCTACTTCGCCTTCGTCGACGATGCGCGCGCGATGGGCGTCGATGCGCCGATCTACCCGGGCATCATGCCGATCGCCAACTTTTCGAAGATTTCGCGCTTTTCCGAAGCCTGCGGCGCGGAAATCCCGCGCTGGATGCGGCGCAAGTTCGAAGGTTTCGGTGACGACGCGGCCTCGGTCCGGGCCTACGGGCTGGACGTCATCACCACGCTGTGCGAACGCCTGCTGGCCGGCGGCGCACCGGGGCTGCATTTCTACACGCTGAACCAGGCCGGGCTCACCTCGACCATCTGGCAGCGGCTCGGTCTCTGAGGCTCGTCACGACATCATGCGCATCTTTTCCGTCCTTGCCCTGATCATCGCGCTGCTCGGCGGCTACACCTGGATCGTGCTGAGCTGGAGCTATTCCACCGGCGAACGTGCCGGGTATGTGCAGAAGTTTTCCAACAAGGGCTGGTTCTGCAAGACCTGGGAAGGCGAACTGGCCATGGTGACCATGCCCGGCACACTGACCGAAAAGTTCGAATTCAGCGTGCGCAACGCCGAAGTTGCGAAGCAGCTGAACGAAAGCATGGGTCAGCGCGTGTCGCTGCACTATGAACAGCACATCGGCGTGCCGACCAACTGCTTCGGTGAAACCCAGTACTACGTCAGTTCGGTGCGCGTGGTCGAACTGACCGAAACGGAGCGCCGGCTGATGCAGCAGGCGCCGATCGTCACGCCGGCCCCGGCCCCGGCCCCGGCCCCGGCTGCGCCGGCGCAGTGACGCGTTCGCCACGCGGGTTGGCCTTCCTGCTGGCGGGCCTGTCCGCCATCGGTCCGTTCGCGATCGACACCTATCTGCCGGCCTTCCCGGCGATCGCCGCCGATCTGGGCGCCACACCGGTCCAGGTCCAGCAGACGCTGACCGTCTATCTCGGCTTCTTCGCGCTGATGACCCTGTGGCACGGCGCCCTGGCCGATGCGCTGGGCCGGCGCCGCGTGGTGCTGTGGATGATGGCGCTGTTCTTCGCCACCTCGGTCGGCTGCGCCATGGCGACCAGCATCGAACAGCTGTGGCTGGCGCGCGCGCTGGCCGGCATGTGCGCCGGCGCCGGCATGGTGATCGGCCGCGCCATCGTGCGCGACCTGTTCGATGGCGCGCAGGCGCAGCGGCTGATGAGCACCATCCAGCTGCTGTTCGCGCTGGCACCGGCCGCGGCGCCCATCATCGGCGGCTGGGTGTTCGGCCTGTTCGGCTGGCGCGCCACCTTCTGGTTCCTCGCCGCCTACGCGGGGGTGCTGTGGGTCGCCTGTTTCATATGGCTGCCGGAAACGCTCGACCCGGCGCACCGGCGCAGCCTGCATCCGGTCAAGCTCGGTCGCGACTACGCGCACATGTTCGCCCACCCCGCGCTGATCGCGCTGGTGCTTGCGGTATCGATGAATTTCGCCGGCTTCTTCCTTTACGTGCTGTCGGCGCCTGCCTTCCTGATGGACCACCTCGGCGTATCGCCGCAGGGCTTTGCCTGGCTGTTCGGCCCGACCGTGGCCGGCATGATGACCGGCTCATGGATCTCCCGTCGCCTCGCCGGACGCATGGCACCCATGGTGCAGCTCAAGCTGGCCTACACCATCATGATCGCGGCCGCCTTCGCCAATGTCGCGCTCAATCTGGCGACCACGGCCAGTCTGCCCTGGGCGGTGCTGCCCATTGCGCTGTACAACATCGGTCAGGCGATCGCGATGCCCACGCTGTCGCTGCTGGCGCTGGACCTGTTTCCGAAGTCGCGCGGCATGGTGTCGAGCTGTCAGGGCTTTGCCCAGTCACTGACCAATGCGCTGGCCGCGGGTCTGGTCGTGCCGCTGCTGTGGGGTGAGCCGCTGCATCTGGCGATCGGCATGGCCGGCTTCATCCTCGTCGGCTGGCTGGCCTGGCTGCGCTACCGCTCGCTGCAGCCCTGACGGAAGCGGCCCCTGTCGGGGCGGCGGCCAGTGGGAGCAGCCCTGTGGCCGCCGCTCCCACAAAAACGCCGCCGCTCCCGCCGCCCGGAAACCGCGTCTGCGCCAAGCCTTGCGCACCCGCTTGGGTCACCGACCGTGCGTGCGCACCACCTGTGATGTATTCCCGGTATGCACTCCTTCAGTGCAGACGCTGCCCTGCATACAAAACCCCATTTCTATCAGCTGGATGGAGTCAAAAACAACTCATAAATTATTGAAATAAGTGAGTTTTCATCGTGGACTGGTTCGTGCATACGGCACTCGCCCCCGCATCCGGGGCGACAACCGGAGTCGTTCATCTTCAACCATCCAAACTGGAGAAGTCCGCGATGAAGAGAAAGATATTGGCAACTGCGATGGCGCTGGTCGGCAATGTGGCCGCATTCAACGCCCTGGCGCAAACCGCGCCGAAGCAGTTCAGTCTGATCGAGGCAACGGTGCCGCAAATCCAGGAAGCCTTCCAGTCGAGGCTTCTGTCCGCAGAACAGCTGATCAACATGTATCTGGCCCGCGTCGCTGCGTACGACGATGCCGGTCCGAAGCTCAATTCCTACATCTACGTGAATCCGCAGGCCGCCGCCACCGCAAAGGCGATGGATGAAGCGCGCTTCTCGCCCAACACGACCGTTGGTCCGCTGTACGGGGTTCCGGTCATCCTGAAGGACCTGATCGACACGTATGACATGCCGACCACCGGCGGTGCGGTGGCGCTGAAGGATTCGATTCCGCCGGTCGATGCCTTCCTGACCCGCAAGCTGCGCGAAGCCGGCGCCATCATCATCGGCAAGGCATCGCTGACCGAGTTCGCGAATGGCATGACGAGCGGCATGCCGGGCGGCTACAGCGGGCTGGGCGGCTACTGTTTCAATCCGTACAACCCGGTGCCGCTGCCCGGGGGCGACGGCCGCCCGTTGCTGAGCCCGCGCGGCTCCAGCTCCGGCTCCGGCATCGCCGCAGCAGCCAACCTGTCGGCACTCACGATCGGTACCGAAACGTCGGGCTCCATCCTCGGCCCGTCCGAAGCGAACGGCATCGTCGGCATCAAGCCGACCGTCGGTCTGGTCAGCCGCATCGGCATCATTCCGATCACGGCCGACCAGGACATCGCCGGCCCGATGACGCGCACGGTGACCGACGCCGCCATCATGCTGGGCGTGATCACCGGCTATGACCCGGAAGATTCCTCGACCGAAGCCTGCCTCGAACCGGGCAACTGCTTCAACGACTACTCGCCCTTCCTGAAGGCGGACGGTCTGGCCGGTGCACGCGTCGCGGTGCCGCCGTTCCCGAACAACCGCGCCGACATCATGAATGACGCGATCGCCAAGATGGAGGCGCTCGGCGCGACCGTCGTGCGGATTCCGGCGCTCGGTGCCGTGACGGCGCCCGGCATCTCGCGCTACGGTCAGAAACGGGACATCAATGCCTACCTCGACCGCCTGCCGTCCACCTTCCCGATCCAGTCGCTCACCGACCTGATTGCGTACAACTCGGCCAACACCGATCTGAACACGCTCAAGTACGGCCAGACGAACTTCATCACGTCAGACCTGCAGGACCTCAGCCCCGACAGTGCCGACACGGCGAAATACCTGGCGGATCGCGCACTCGGATTCACGCAGTCGCGCGGCATCATCAACGATGCGCTGAACGGTCCCGACGGCGAGCGCGGCACCGAAGACGATTTCGATGCCGTGGTGTTCTCGGGCACCGGCGGTTCGGGCCTGTGGGCGCGCGCCGGCTACCCGACGGTCATCATCCCCTACGGATTCGTCACCCAGGATGGCGCCCAGATTCCGTCGGGCGTGTCGTTTGCGGGTCGGCGCTTCGGCGAGCCCCGGCTGATCGAGCTGGCCTACTCGCTCGAACAGGCGTCAATGGGGCGCGAGCCGCCGTTCAGCACCCCCGCGCTGCCGACCGACGTGGTGCTGCGCGGCGACATCAACGGCGACGGCAAGGTCAACGGGACCGATGTGTCGCTGGTCGCACGCCGGCTGAACCAGACGGCAAGCGGCCCGTACGACAAGGCCGACATCAATGGCGACGGCAGGATCACGGCGCTGGACACGCGCCTGATCACGACGCTGTGCAGCAAGCCGCGCTGCGCCCCCTGATCACCTCCATATAGGACCTGAACATCATGAAATTCGTCAATGCACTGCTTGCTTCAGCACTGCTGGCCACCGGAGCCGCCCAGGCCCAGGTGGTCACCGCCGTGCCGTCCTCGGCCGAAGTCATGGTCGGTGACTTCTTCACCGTCGATCTGATCGTGTCGGGTCTGGGAGATGCCACGGTCGGCAGCTTCGACTTCGACTTCATCTACGACCCGTTCGTGATGACCTCGTACGGGGTCACGTTCGGCGAGGGACTGGACGTGTTCAGTCTGGGTTCGCTGTTTTCGGTGTCGTCCCAGCCGGGGCTGATCAACATCTTCCAGACCTCGTTCGACACGGTGGCGGACCTGATCGCGCTGCAGCCGGACATGTTCACGCTGGCGACGCTGTCGTTCAAGGCGATCAGCCCGGGCAGCAGTTCGCTGGAAGTGTTCGTGAATGCGATCGGCGACGCCGAAGGCGTGACGCTGCCGGTGGAGCTGGGCGCGGGTCTGGTGAGCGCGGTGCCGGAGCCGCAGAGCTACGCGTTGCTGCTGGCCGGTCTGGGTCTGATCGCACTGTCGGCGCGCCGCCGTCGCAGCTGACACCGCGGGTACCGGACTGTGAAAGGCCCTCCGTGCCGCAAGGCCCGGGGGGCTTTTTCTTTTGCGGAGCGTCCAGGGTCCGCTGCACAAGGTGGGTCGCACATCCGCGTGCGTACCACGTGCGGAATCGCGAGCGGGGCTCGCTCCTACAAAAACTGCGCTGCGGCTGTGGGGGCGACTCCTGTCGCGATCGGCGCGGTGATCGTGCGTCGGCGCGTGTCCGGGGGGTGGAATCGCGAGCGGGGCTCGCTCCTACAGAAACCACGCTGCGGCCGTGGGGGCGACTCCTGTCGCGATCGGCGCGGTGATCGTGCGTCGGCGCGTGTCCGGGGGTGGAATCGCGAGCGGGGCTCGCTCCTACAAAAACCGCGCTGCGGCTGTGGGGGCGACTCCGGTCGCGATCGGCGCGGTGATCGTGCGTCGCTCCGGTCAGAACTCCAGGGTGTCGGCGAACTTCAGCGCCGACATCTGCGCCCGATTGACCTGATTGGCGTCGAGCCCGAGCGAGTGGGTCAGCTCGCGCAGGGCGCCGGCCGAGACATCCTCGCAGGCGCGCGCGAGTTTCAGGAAGGGCGTGTAGGCGCCATCGTTGCCGAGCAGCGCATCCGTGATCGGTTCGGGCAGTGTCATTTCTTCGAGCACGGTGTCCATCGGGGCACCGAGCAGCTTGTCGAGCAGCGAAAAGGCGCCGGTGATGAACAGGTTGTCGTGTTCCTCGCGCGGAAAGAACTCTGCACCGAGCACTTCCATCAGCCGGCCGCGCGCGATCGCCGCCTGCATCAGCGCCGGCGCCGACGGGTCCTTGCCGGCGGTGACCAGCAGCAGCGACAGCCACTTGTTCAGCTTGTCGTAGCCCAGGATGACCACCGCGTGGCGGAAGGACTGCACCTGGCACATCAGGCCGAAACCGGCCGAATTGATGTAGCGCAGCAGCTTGAACGACAGTGCCACGTCCTGCTTCAGCGCGTCCTCGATCTGTTTCGGGTCGGCGTTGCGACGCACCAGATTGAGCACGCGAACGATCTGCGCGTGCGCCGGCGCCAGCTTCTTCGCCGTGGTCTGGTTGGCCTTGAAGAACCAGCCGGTCGCGCCGCCATAACCGGCCTTGACCGCGGCGTCGAAGGCCGGTGGATCGGCCACGCCGGTTGCCAGCAGGATGCCGGGCACGCGGATGGTGACCGGCTGCACCCGCGCGTCCGCCATGACGAAGCGGAAACCGAGGCCGGTAGGCAGTTCGGTGCCCACCTTGTAGTCGCCCAGCACCAG
The DNA here is from genome assembly GCA_016791045.1 of Methyloversatilis sp. Classification (GTDB taxonomy): domain Bacteria; phylum Pseudomonadota; class Gammaproteobacteria; order Burkholderiales; family Rhodocyclaceae; genus Methyloversatilis. Next base: position 8,596 of record JAEUNO010000047.1, read on the forward strand.
CGGTACGCCAGCCTGCGCGAGCTGCAGCACCGCTTCAGCGCAGGCCGGATCGGCGAGCTGTACCGCGCCGACTTCCATCATGGCGCCTTCCGGCGCGATCCAGTCGGCCAGGCTGGCGTCGGGTGCGCAGCCGGCGAGGCTGACGAACACCGGGCGCGCCGGCGGCCAGTCTTCGCCGATGGCGTCCAGCGCCGCCACGGCGTCGCCGCAGGTGGGCGCATGCACGCGCAGCCGGGTGGCCGTGATCGCGCGCTGCTTGTTGATGACCGGTTCGCGGGTGAAGAAGACGTCCTGGCTCATTGCGGTGAATAGGTAAATGAGTCTGCGTGAAAGTGCTCTATCGGCAGATTGCACTGTCGGGTGAAGTCCGCCTTCGCGGCGTCGATCATTGCCGGTCCGCCACAGGCATAGACCTGATGGCCGGCGAGATCGGGCAGGTCGGCCAGCACCGCCTGATGCACGAAACCGGTGCGTCCGGTCCAGGCGTCATCGGTCGCCGGTTCCGACAGCACCGGGATGTAGCGGAAACCGGGCAGCCGGTCGACCCAGCTCGCCGCCAGATCGTGCATGTACAGGTCCTGCTTCGTGCGCGCGCCCCAGTACAGCGTGATCGGCTTTTTGTAGCCGGTTTCGATGGCATGTTCGATGATCGCCTTGATCGGCGCAAAACCGGTGCCGCCGGCCACCATGATCACCGGCCGGTCGACGTCCTCGCGCAGAAAGAAGCTGCCCAGCGGCCCCTCGAAGCGCAGGATGTCGCGCTCCTTCATCGCGCTGAACACATGGCCGGTGAAGTGGCCGCCCGGCACCTCGCGGATGTGCAGCGTCAGGAATTCGTCGTCGTGCGGCGCATTGGCGATCGAAAAGCTGCGCCGCTTGCCGTCGCGCAGCAGGAAGTCGATGTACTGGCCGGCGAGGTACTGCAGCCTCTCGTTGGCCGGCAGCTTCAGGCTGACCGCCATCACGTCCGGTGCGAGCCGTTCCAGCTTCTGCACCCGGGTCGGCATGATGCGCACCGCGATGTCCTTCATGTCGCCGACTTCGCGGCACTCCAGTTCGAGGTCGGAGCGCGCGGTGGCGCAGCAGAACAGCGCAAAGCCCTGCGCCTTTTCGGCGTCGGTCAGCTTGGCCGCCTGATGCTTGCCGTAATCGACCGTGCCGGACAGGATTTTCCCCTTGCACGAACCGCAGGCGCCGTTGCGGCAGCCATAGGGCAGATTGAAGCCGGCGGCCAGCGCGGCGTCGAGCAGGCGGGTTTCGGCGTCGGTAGTGAAGGTGTGCTGGCTCGGTTTGAGGGTGACCTGATAGGACATGGCAGCGTGAGACAATCCGTGAATGAACAAGGTAAAGCGATCGCAGCGCACGGCCCCGGCGGGGTGGTGCGGCAAACGGTCAAGGGTGCTGATTGTAGGCTGTGGCGACGTTGCACGGCGCGCGCTGCCCTGGCTGGCGCCGCGGGTCAGGGTGTGGGCCATGGTGCGCAACGTCGAATCGGCCGCCGAACTGCGCCGGCTGGGCGTGCGTTGCGTGCGTGCCGACCTCGATGACGCGGCCAGCCTGCGCCGCGTGGCGGCACTGGCCACCTGGGTGTGGCACTTCGCGCCGCCGCCGGCCACGGGTGACGGCCGCGATCCGCGCAGCCGCCGCCTGGTGGCCGCGCTGGCGCGTGCCGGGCGCACCGACCGGCTGTGCTACATCAGCACCAGCGGCGTCTATGGCGACTGCGCCGGCGAGCGGGTGCCGGAAACGCGGCCGTTGAACGCCGGCAGCGCACGGGCCGCGCGGCGGGTCGACGCCGAATCGGCGGTGCGCCGACTGGCGCGGCGCGGTGTCGCGGTGAGCATCTTGCGGGCGCCCGGCATCTACGGCCCCGACCGCCTGCCGCTGGACCGCCTGAAGCGTGCCGATCCGGTGCTGCACCGCGATGAGGATGTGTACACCAATCACATCGACGCCGCGGATCTGGGCCGACTCGCGTGGGGCGCGCTGATGCGCGCGCGCGGCGGCCGCGCCTACAACGCGAGCGACGACACCCGGCTCGCCATGGGCGACTATTTCGACCGCGTGGCCGACGCCTTCGCGCTGCCGCGCCCGCCGCGCGTCACGCGCGAGGAGGCGCGCGCGCGGCTGAGCCCGATGATGCTGTCCTTCATGAATGAATCGCGCGTGCTCGACAACGGCCGCATGAAGCGCGAGTTGCGGGTGACGTTGCACCGCCCCGACGTCGACGCCGTGCTCGCACACGCCCTGCAGACTTTCCAACGCTGAGCAATGCAATGACCAGTACCTATCTGTGGGCCAAGGCCCTGCACATCGTTTTCGTCACCAGCTGGTTCGCCGGCCTGTTCTACCTGCCGCGCCTGTTCGTCAATCTGGCCATGCTCGGTGCGGACGAAACCGCGGTGCGCGAGCGCCTGCTGCTGATGTCGCGCAAGCTGCTGCGCTTCATGGGCCCGCTGGCCGGGCTGGCGGTCGGTTTCGGCCTGTGGCTGTGGCTGGGCGAAGGCATCGGTGGCGGCTGGATGCATGCCAAGCTGCTGCTGGTGCTCTTCCTGATCGGCTATCACCATTACTGCGCGCGCCTGTTGCGCGCCTTCGAAGCCAACCGCAACACGCGCAGCCATGTCTGGTACCGCTGGTTCAACGAGGCGCCGGTGCTGGTGCTGTTCGCCGTCGTGCTGCTGGTCGTGCTGAAACCTTTCTGATCCCATGACGAATTTCCCTCCGAAGAGAATCCCGCGAAAGACATCCGCGCCGCGCCCGGCTGCACCTGCCGAGCGCTCCACCGCTGCACCTGCCGTGCGCTCCATCCGCCGCGTGCCCCGCCCGGAAGGCGACATGCCGGCCGAACTGCAGGGCGACCAGCACTACTTCTCGCCCTGTCCGCGCGGCCTCGAAGCCGTGCTGGCCGACGAACTGGTCGCGCTCGGTGCCGACGCCGTGAAGGCGGTGCCCGGTGGCGTCGCCTTCTCGGGCCCGTGGGCGCTGGTGTATCGCGTCAATCTGGAAAGCCGCATCGCCACCCGCGTGCTGTGGCGCGTCGGCCACGGGCCGTACCGCAAGGAAGACGATATCTTCAAGCTGGCGCTGGGCCTGGCCTGGGAGCACTGGTTCTCGCCGCGCTGCACGCTGCGCGTCTACACCACGGCGGTGCGCTCGCCGCTTAAATCGGTCGATTTCGTCACCCTGCGCGTGAAGGATGCGATCTGCGACCGCATGCGCGAACAGACGCGCTCGCGGCCGAGCATCGACACCGTGGCACCGGACGTGCGCGTGCATGTGTTCCTGACCGACCGCGATGCCACGATCTATCTCGATACCTCGGGTGAGCCGCTGTACAAGCGCGGCTTCAAGGTGGCGCATGTCGAGGCACCGCTGAAGGAAAACCTCGCCGCCGGCATCATCCTGCTGTCCGGCTGGGACAAGGTGGAGCCCTTTTTCGATCCGATGTGCGGCAGCGGCACCTTCCTGATCGAGGCGGCGCAGATGGCGCTCGACATCGCGCCCGGCCTCGGCCGCGGCTTCGGCTTCGAAAAGCTCACCACCTATCGTGCCGCAGAGTGGCATGCCGTGCGTGACGCGGCCGCGGCGCGCGCCCAGCCCCCGCGCGAACTGCCGATCTACGGCTCCGACATCGCCGGCCGCGAAGTCGCACGCTGCAAGGAAAACCTGCAGGCCGCGAAACTGCCCTGGGTGGTGCGGGTCGAGGGGGTGGACCTGATGGATCGCGAGCCGCCGGCCGACCACGGCGTGCTGGTGACCAATCCGCCGTATGGCGAGCGCATCGGCGAAAAGCAGGCGCTGGCCACCTTCTATCCGAAGCTTGGCGACCTGCTGAAGCAGCGTTACAGCGGCTGGCGCTGCCTGTTCATCACCGCCGACACCGACTTTCCGAAGCTGATCAAGCTGAAGGCGAGCCGCCGCACGCCGCTGTACAACGGCGCGCTGGAATGCCGGCTGTACGAGTACCGCATGGTCGAAGGCAGCCTGCGTGCGCCGCGTGCCGACGCGCCACCGGAACCGTGAAGGCGGCAGCGATGAGGCTGAACAGGATGGGCTGCCTGCTGGCGGCGATCGTCACGTTGCCGGCCGCCGCAGGAGAAGCGCCGCCGGCCGCAGACTGGCAGCTCGCCGGCCGACTCGGCCTGCTGCAGTTCATCGTCGTGCCCGAGGCTTCGGCGCGCGACCGCGCCTACTACGAGCGCATCATCGACACGGTGTGCAGCGACGACACCGCATCCTGCTTCCTGCGCTTCTTCACCAATGCGAGCGGCGTCGCGATGAGCTTCCCGCTGCCCGATGCGGTGCTGGCGGAACCGACGGTGATGTTCCAGCGCTCGGCCAAGCACCGGACCGAACAGTTCCAGTGGAGCTGCCGGCTCGGGCTGGCGGAAAGCGCCTGCTTCTAGAAGGTATCGCCGACGCTCATCGATCGCTGCGCGGCAGCACCCAGCCGGCGCGCGGAAAGTGGCAGGTGTAACCGTTCGGAATGCGCTCCAGATAGTCCTGGTGCTCCGGCTCGGCTTCCCAGAAGTCGCCTACCGGTTCCACTTCGGTCACCACCGGCCCCGGCCACAGGCCTGACGCATTCACGTCGGCGATGGTGCGCAGCGCCTCGTCGCGCTGCGCCTCCGACACCCAGTAGATGGCCGACCGGTAGGCGAGGCCGCGATCGTTGCCCTGGCGGTTCTTCGTCGTCGGGTCATGGATCTGGAAGAAGAATTCGAGCAGCTGCCGGTAGCTGATCTGCGCCGGATCGAACACGATCTCGATGCCTTCGGCGTGCGTGCCGTGGCTGCGGTAGGTCGCATTCGGCACATCGCCGCCGGTGTAGCCGACGCGCGTTTTCAGTACGCCGGGCAGCTTGCGGATCAGGTCCTGCATGCCCCAGAAGCAGCCGCCGGCCAGCACCGCGCGTTCGCTGCTCATCGCGCGCCCTCCACCTGATCGATCCAGTCGCCGTAGCCTTCCGCCGCCATGTCCTTCAGGTGGACGAAGCGCAGCGACGCCGAATTGATGCAGTAGCGCAGGCCGCCGCGCTCGCGCGGGCCGTCGTTGAACACGTGGCCGAGGTGGCTGTCGCCGTGCGCCGAACGGACTTCGGTGCGCACCATGCCGAGCGAGGCGTCGCGCAGTTCGGTCACGTGCGCCGGCTCGATCGGTTTGGTGAAGCTGGGCCAGCCGCAGCCGGATTCGAACTTGTCGGTCGAGGCGAACAGCGGCTCACCCGACACGATGTCGACATAGATGCCGGGCGCGTGATTCTTCAGGTACTCGCCGGTACCGGGGTATTCGGTGCCGTTCTGCTGCGTGACGCGGTACTGCTCGGGCGTCAGGCGGGCGAGGGCTTCGGGGGTCTTGGCGTAGGTTTTCACGGGATTCTCCGGCCGGGATGGGGTGCAGCCTCTGCAGGTGCTGCCGAACAGAGGGATTTAAAGCCCGCGAGTTCCGTCTGTCGAGTACACGGCAGGCAGAGCGCCGGTCGCCCTCACTCGTGTGCCTGCTCCGGATAGATGATGATCGACAGGAAGCGGATCGGCACTTCGGTCAGCTTTTCCGGGCCGTGGGGCACGTTGCCGTCGAAAGTGAGCGCGTCGCCCGGCTCCAGCGAGTGGATGGTCTTGCCGTGGCGGTAGTCGATGCGGCCTTCCAGCATGTAGATGAATTCGGTGCCCGGATGTTCGAACACCGGGAAGGTGGCCGAGGTCTGTTCGATGGTGATCAGGAAGGGCTCGAACAGCTTGGTCGGTCCCTGGTGGTAGGACAGCAGGTGATAGGTGTGGCCGCTCTTCGTGCCGCGCCGCGCCACTTCCATGCTTTCGCCGGCTTTCACCAGCTGCGCGCCGCCGCCCTCGGTTTCGTAGTCCTTGAACAGCGCCGACAGCGACACGCCGAGCGCGCGCGCGATGCGCGACAGCGCGTCCAGGCTGGTGGCGGTCTGGCCGTTCTCGATGCGCGACAGCATGCCGCGGCTGATGTCGGCGCGGTCCGAAATGTCGGCGATCGTCAGTCCGTGCGCCCGGCGCAGCTCGCGGATCGTGGTGCCGAGGTAGCGCTCGAGTTCGCCTTCCATCGCACTGTCTTGCGTGCTCATTGTTGTGGCCTCCCTGTTCTGGCTGTGCGCGATTTTACGTGCCAGGTTTCATCGTACGAATTTTTGTTGACTCCTGCTTCAAAAGGTTCGTGATTTGAACTAAAGTTGCTTCACACGAACATTGTCGTGAAGCGAGTCGCCCACCGGCGGTCGCCCCGCAGCCTGGAACTGCGGAAACCCAACTTCGGAAAATTTCATGCCCTGGCGCCTATTGCGGTTCGGTCTGTCCAAGTCACATCCGGAACCGCGGATGTTCACGACCCACGACACGCTGAAACCTTCTTACGACGTGGTGATCATCGGCGGCGGCGGCCACGGGCTGGCCAGCGCCTACTATCTGGCGCGCGACCACGGCATCACCAATGTCGCGGTGCTTGAAAAAGGGTATATCGGCGGCGGCAACACCGGCCGGAACACCACCATCATCCGCTCGAACTACCTGACGCCCGAAGGCGTCAAGTTCTACGACAAGTCCGTGCAGCTGTGGCAGGACCTGTCGACCGAGTTCGATCTCAACCTGTTCTTCTCCACCCGCGGTCACTTCACGCTGGCGCACACCGACTCGGCGATGCGCACGATGCGCTGGCGCGCCGAGGTGAACAAGCACTATGGCATCGCGTCCGAAGTGGTCGGGCCGGAAGACGTGAAGCGCGCCACGCCGCAGATGGACCTGTCCTGTGGCGGCCATGCGCCGATCCAGGGCGCGCTGTACCACGCGCCCGGCGCGGTGGCCCGTCACGACGCGGTGGCCTGGGGCTACGGCCGCGGCGCCGACATGCGCGGCGCTGAAATCCACCAGCAGACAGCGGTCACCGGCATCGAGGTCAAGGGCGGCAAGGTGGTCGGCGTACACACGACGCGCGGCTTCATCGCGACGAACAAGGTGATCTGTGCGGTGGCCGGCTTCACGCCGCGCATCACCGACATGGTCGGCATCAGGACGCCCATCTACATCCACCCGCTGCAGGCGATGGTGAGCGAGCCGATGAAGCCCTGGCTCGATTCCATCCTCGTTTCGGGCAGCCTGCACATCTACGTCAGCCAGAGTTCGCGCGGCGAACTGGTGATGGGCGCGTCGCTCGATCCGTACGAAGTGCAATCGACCCGCTCGACGCTCGATTTCCCGGAAGGCCTGTCGGCGCACCTGCTCGACATGTTCCCCTTCCTGTCGCACGTGAAGGTGGTGCGCCAGTGGGCCGGCATGGCCGACATGACGCCCGACTTCGCACCCATCATGGGCATGACGCCGGTCGAGGGCTTCTATCTCGATTCCGGCTGGGGCACCTGGGGCTTCAAGGCGACACCGGTGTGCGGCAAGACGATGGCCTGGACGGTGGCGAACGACAAGCCGCACGAACTGATCACCGGTTTCTCGCTGGACCGCTTCCGAAACTACGCGCTGACCGGCGAGAAGGGAGCGGCAAGTGTGGGTCACTGAGTGGATCAATGACGTTTTGTACGTATCCCTTCGCCGGACCGCAGGAGCGATGACATGAAACTGATGACCTGTCCGGTCAATGGCACGCGGCCGGTATCGGAATTCGTCTACTGGGGCGAAATCCGCCCGATGCCCGATCCCGACGCCTGCAGCGACGACGAGTGGGCCGCCTACGTATTCAACCGCAACGGCGCACCCGGCGTGAAGAAGGAGTGGTGGTGCCACACGCCGTCGAACACCTGGTTCATCGCCGAGCGCGATACCGAGAAGGATTTTGTGCTGCGTACCTATCTATATGGAGATGACCGGTGAAGCGCCTGCCCGCCATGCCCGACGAGTGGATTGACCGCAGCACGGTCGTCCGCTTCCGTTTCGAGGGATCCGCTTTCGAAGGTCTTGCCGGCGACAGCATTTCCAGCGCGCTGTGGGCCGCCGGCCAGCGCGCACTCGGCCGCAGCTTCAAGTACCACCGGGTGCGCGGCATCCTGTCGGCCGCCAATCATGACGTGAACGTCATGCTGCAGGACGGCCCGCGCCTGAACACCCGCGGCGACGTCATTGCGCTGCGCGACGGCATGGACCTCACCGCCGTGAATACCTTCGGCGGCGTCGCCCACGACCGTGCCCGCGTGCTCGGCCTGTTCGCGCGCTTCCTGCCGGTTGGCTTCTACTACAAGGCCTTCCATTCCAAGCGGCTGTTCCCGGCGTGGGAACGCATGTTCCGCCGCATCACCGGTCTGGGCGTGCTCGATTTCGATACGCCGCACGTGCGCACACCCAAGCGCTACGACTTCTGCGACGTGCTGGTGATCGGCGCCGGTCCGTCCGGCCTGTCCGCCGCGCTGGCAGCGGCCGACGCCGGCGCAAAGGTGGTCATCGTCGACGAGAACGCGCACGCCGGCGGCAGCGGCCTGTTCCAGCTCGGCGGCGACGCGGCACGGCGCGAGCACACCCGCGCACTGCTGCAGCGCGTGACGGCGCACAGCCGCATCCGCCTGCTCGAAGGCACGTGTGCCGGTGCGTACTACGCCGACAACTGGGTGCCGCTGATCGACGCCGAACGCATGACCAAGATGCGCGCTGCGGCGGTGGTGGTCGCCAGCGGTGCGTTCGAACAACCGGCCGTGTTCCGCAACAACGACCTGCCGGGCGTCATGAACGGTTCGGCGATGCAGCGCCTGATCTATCGCTATGCCGTGCTGCCGGCGCAGCGCAGCGTGGTGCTGGCGGCGAACGCCGACGGCTATCGCGTCGCGCTCGACCTGCTGGCGGCCGGCGGTGAGGTCGCCGCCGTGCTTGACCTGCGTGCCGACGTGCCGGCGTCGCCGCAGCTCGATGCCCTGCGCAGCCGCGGCGTCGAACTGCTCGCCGGCCATGCGGTGTACGAGGCGCATGCCGACGGCCGCGGCGCACTGGCCGGCGTCACCGTGTGTCGCATCGATGCGGCCGGCAAGGTGGTTGCCGGTTCGCAGCGGCGCATCGAATGCGACGGGCTGGCGATGAGCACCGGCTGGTCGCCGGCCGCCAACCTGCTGTACCAGGCCGGCACGAAGATGCGTTTCGACGACGGCCTGCAGCAGTTCGTGCCGGATGTGCTGCCGCAGGGCGTGTTCGCCTGTGGCCGGGTGAATGGTGCCTACCGCATCGAGTCGCGCATTGCCGATGGCCGGCGCGCCGGTGCCGCCGCTGCGGCGCACACCGGTTTCCCGAGCGCGATCGATGCGGTGATCCAGCCGGAAACCGAATCGCCGTCGCATGCCTGGCCCATCGTCGCCCACCCGGATGGCAAGAACTTCGTCGATTTCGACGAAGACCTGCAGGTGAAGGACTTCGAGAACGCGGTGCAGGAGGGCTACGACAACATCGAGTTGATGAAGCGCTTCTCGACCGTCGGCATGGGCCCGAGCCAGGGCAAGCATTCGAACATGACGGCGCTGCGCATCCTGGCGCGCCTGACCGGCAAGTCGCCGCAGCAGGTCGGCACGACCACCGCGCGGCCGTTCTTCCACCCGGTGCCGCTGTCGCATCTGGCCGGCCGCGGCTTCAGCCCGCAGCGCCAGTCGCCGCTGCACGGTCGCCACGCGAAGCTCGGTGCCGTGTTCATGCAGGCAGGTGCCTGGGAGCGGCCGGCCTACTACGCGGTCGAGGGTCGCACGGCCACCGACTGCGTGCGCGCCGAAGTGGCGCGGGTGCGTTCGGCGGTCGGTCTGATCGACGTCGGCACGCTGGGCAAGCTGGAAGTGCGCGGTCCGCAGGCGGCCGAGTTCCTGAACCGCGTCTATACCGGCCGCTACGACAACATGAAGGTCGGCAGCACGCGCTATGCGGTGATGTGCGACGACTCCGGCGTGCTGGCCGACGAAGGCGTCGTGGCGCGCGTGGCCGATGACGTCTTCTACTTCACGACGACCTCGTCCGGTTCCGCCACCGTGTATCGCGAACTGTCGCGCCTGAACACCGAATGGCGGCTCGATTGCGGTCTGGTGAATCTGACCGGCGCGTACTCGGCGATGAATCTCGCCGGACCGGCGTCGCGCGCCGTGCTGGCCACGCTGACCGACATGGATCTGTCATCGGCCGCCTTTCCCTACCTCGCGGTGCGATCCGGCCTGGTGGCCGGTGTGCCGGTGCGCATGATGCGGGTCGGCTTCGTCGGCGAGTGGGGCTACGAAATCCATGTGCCGGCCGAATACGGTCCGGTGCTGTGGGATCTGCTGATGAAGGCGGGCGAGGCGTCCGGCATCGGTGCCTTCGGCGTCGAGGCGCAGCGCCTGCTGCGGCTGGAAAAGGGTCACCTCATCGTCAGCCAGGACACCGATGGCCTGACCCATCCGTTCGAGGTGGGCATGGACTGGGCGGTCAAGCTCGACAAGCCTTTCTTCACCGGCCAGCGCTCGCTGAAAATCATCAGGAAGCTGCCGCTGAAACGGAAGCTGGTCGGCTTCATGCTGCCGGCCAACCACCTCGGTCAGGTGCCGCAGGAATGCCATCTGATCATCGGTGATGGCGACATCATCGGCCGCGTGACCAGTATTTCGTGGAGCCCGAACGTCGGTCGCCACATCGGACTCGCCTTCGTACCGCCCGAAATGACCGCACCCGGCACGGCGCTGTCCATTCGCGTCACCGATGGAACGATGGTGCCGGCCGAAGTCTGTACGACACCGTTCTTCGACCCGACAGATGCCCGCCAGAAGGAGGCGACATGAACGCAGTACTGCGCATCAGCCCGTTGTTCGACGTGCAGGCGCCACTCGCCCGTGACTGGACCACCCGCGAACGGATGCAGGTTGTCGCGCGCTTCGGCGCCGACGAAGCCGCCAGGCGGGCGAACGCCGGCATCGGCGACCGGAGCTTCCTGCAGCGCGCCGGCGTCAAGGGGGCGGGCGCGGCCGCCTGGCTCAATGCGCAGGGCATCGACACGCCGGCGCAGCCGAACAGTTTCCTGCAGCTCGCCGACGGCACGCTGGTGGCGCGCCTCGGGCTGACCGAATACCTGATCGAGGATGCGCCGGGCGGCACACGCACCGCCGCACTGATGGCGCAGCCGCCGGGCGAGCGCGTGTATCCGGTGCCGCGATTCGACGCCGCGCTGGAGCTCACCGGCACGCAGATCCCCGAATTGCTGCGCCAGACCTGCGCCTTCGACTTTTCCACGCTGGCAGCACCGGCGCTGGTGATGACGTCCATGGTCGGCGTGGGCGTGACCGCGCTGACGCTCGACAGCGCCGAAGGCCCGGTCGTCCGTCTGTGGTGCGACGGCACGTGGGGCGGCTATCTGTGGCTCACGCTGGTCGAGGTGGCGGGCGATCTGGGCGGTGGCGCGGTCGGCGTCGAGGCTTAACGAGACTGAACAACAGCGGGCGACAGGGAGAAATGACATGACACCGAGCGAAGCAAAGCAGTTTCTGAAGGACAACAAGGTCAGGTATCTGCTGGCACAGTTCGTCGATATCCACGGTTCGGCCAAGACCAAGTCGGTCCCGGTCGAACATTACGACACCGTGGTGACCGATGGCGCCGGCTTCGCCGGGTTCGCCATCTGGGGCATGGGCATGACGCCCAATGTCGACGCCGACTACATGGCGGTCGGCGATGCGTCGACGCTGTCGCTGGTGCCCTGGCAGCCGGGCTACGCGCGCATCGCCTGCGACGGCCATACGCACGGCACGCCGCACGAATTCGACGCCCGCGTGGTGCTGAAGAAGCAGCTCGAACAGTTCAAGTCGCGTGGCTGGACCTTCTACACCGGCATGGAGCCGGAGTTCTCGCTGCTGCGCAAGGTCGAGGGCAGGATCCTGCCGGCCGACGCCGGCGACACGCTGGCCAAGCCCTGTTACGACTACAAGGGGCTGTCGCGTGCCCGCGTCTTTCTCGAACGGCTGTCCGAATCGCTGCGCGCGGTCGGCATCGACGTCTATCAGATCGACCACGAGGACGCGAACGGCCAGTTCGAAATCAACTACACCTTCACCGACGCGCTGACCTCGTGCGACCACTACACCTTCTTCAAGATGGGTGCCGCCGAAATCGCCGCCGACCTGGGTCTGATCTGTTCCTTCATGCCCAAGCCCTTCTCGAACCGCCCGGGCAACGGTCTGCACATGCACATGTCGATCGGCGAATCGGCGCCCGGCGGCAGGAAGAACCTGTTCGAAGACAAGTCGGACAAGCACGGCCTCGCGCTGTCGAAGCTGGCCTACCACTGGGCGGCCGGCCTGCTCAAGCATGCCCCGGCGCTGGCTGCGCTGTGCTGCCCGACGGTCAATTCGTACAAGCGCCTGGTGGTCGGCCGCTCGCTGACCGGTGCCACCTGGGCGCCGGCCTACATCTGCTACGGCGGCAACAACCGCAGCGGCATGATCCGCAGCCCCGGCGGCCGACTCGAGCTGCGTCTGCCCGACGCCTCCTGCAACGCCTATCTGGCGACCGCCGCAGTGATCGCAGCCGGCATGGACGGCGTGAACAACGAGCTCGATCCGGGTGCGCCGAACAACGACAACCTGTACGACTACAGCCAGGCCCAGCTTGACGCGGCCGGCATCGGCGTACTGCCGCAGAACCTGCATGAAGCGCTGCTGGCGCTCGAAAAGGACGAAGTGATCCGGGCTGCACTGGGCCCGGTCGTCGACGAGTTCCTGCGTCTCAAGCACATGGAGTGGGTCGAGTACATGCGCCACGTTTCCGATTGGGAAGTGCAGAGCTACCTCGAATTTTTCTGATCATCCCCGGAGAACCGATATGTGTGGAATCGTGGGTTTGCTGGTGAAGACACCGGCACTGAAGGAAAGACTGGGCGAGTTGATGGTGCCCATGCTGATCGGCATGACCGAACGCGGGCCGGATTCGGCCGGTCTGGCGGTGTTCGCCGATCCGCTGGCCGAGGGCTCGCGCAAGCTGAGCCTGTATTCGGGACTGACCGATGAAGGCGCGGATTTCAACTGGCATGGTCTGACGCACGCGCTGAAGGATCACCTCGACGTCGAGGCGATCATCGACGTGAAGAACAATCACGCCGTGCTGTCGTTCGCGGTGGCGCCGGACATGATCAAGCGCTGGTTGCGCGAACACCATCCGAAGCTGCACATCCTGAGCACCGGCCGCACCATCGACCTGTACAAGGACGTCGGCACGCCGGCCGAAGTGGCCGAGCGCTACGACTTCAAGTCGATGAAGGGCTCGCACCTGGTTGGCCACACCCGGATGGCGACCGAATCGGCGGTGACGCCGGACCGCGCCCACCCGTTCACGGCCGGCGAGGATTTCTGCCTGGTGCATAACGGCTCGCTGTCGAACCCGAATGACATCCGTCGCAAGCTGCAGCCGCACGGCATCCATTTCGATACCGACAACGACACCGAGGCGGCCTGCCGCTTTCTCGAATGGCGGCTGCGCGAAGGCGACGAGCTGGAGGCGGCGCTGCAGCGCGGCTTCGACGAGATGGACGGTTTCTACACCTTCCTGATGGGCACGCCGGACAAGCTCGCGCTGATCCGCGACCCGTTCGCCTGCAAGCCCGCGGTGGTCGCCGAAACCGACGACTACGTGGCGATCGCGTCGGAATTCCGTTCGCTCGCCCACCTGCCCGGCGTCAAGCACGCCCACGTGTTCGAACCCGCGCCCGAGGAGATGTACGTATGGAACGCCTGAGCTTCGATCTTGCGGCCTCGTCGCTGAGCGACATGAACCGCTTCCTGCACCGCGACCTGGCCGATGGTGACCGTCGCCACGTGTCGGTGGTGAACCCGGATGGCGCGCACAACATCGCGGTCGGCCTGAATCACCCGGTCACGGTCGAGGTGCACGGTCATGCCGGCTACTACGCGGCCGGCATGAACAAGCATGCCACCGTGGTGATCCACGGCAGCGCCGGCACCGGTGTCGCCGAGAACATGATGAGCGGCACCGTGCATGTGAAGGGCTTCGCGTCGAATGGCGCCGGCGCCACCGCACACGGCGGCCTGCTGGTGATCGACGGCGACGCCGGCCTGCGCTGCGGCATTTCGCTCAAGGGCGGCGACATCGTCGTCGGCGGCAGCGTCGGCAGCTTTTCCGGCTTCATGGCACAGGCCGGCCGCATGGTCATCTGCGGCAATGCCGGCGATGCGCTCGGCGACTCCTTGTACGAGGCGGTCATCTACATCCGCGGCAGCGTGAAATCGCTGGGCGCCGATGCGCAGTTCGAGGACATGACCGACGCCGACTACACGGCGCTGGCCGAACTGCTGTCGAAAGCCGGCATGGACCACGATCCGAAGTCATTCAGGCGCATCGCCTCGGCACGTTCCCTGTACCACTGGAACGCCGACGCTGACCAGGAATATTGAGCCGGGCGTACCGGAAACCCGAAGGACTCAGCACCAAAGGACTCAGCATGGACACCAAGCCCGTTACGTTCAAACGCCCGTCGCTCGAACAGTCGGCCAGTTTCGACCGCAGCGTCATCGACTACATCCAGAACGCGGCCGCGCACGGCCTGTACGAAATCCGCGGTCTGGGCGCCAAGCGCAAGCTGCCGCACTTCGACGATCTGGTCTTTCTGGCCGGTTCGCTGTCGCGCTACCCGCTCGAGGGCTATCGCGAGAAGTGCGTCACCAAGACGGTGCTCGGCACGCGCTTCGCGAAGAAGCCGATCGAACTCGACATCCCGATCACCATCGCCGGCATGAGCTTCGGCGCGCTGTCGGCCAACGTGAAGGAAGCACTCGGCCGCGCCGCGACCGAAATGGGCACCTCGACCACCACCGGTGACGGCGGCATGACGCAGGAAGAGCGCGGCTCGTCGAAGACGCTGATCTATCAGTGCCTGCCGTCGCGTTACGGCTTCAATCCGGACGACGTGCGCCGCGCCGACGCCATCGAAGTGGTGATCGGCCAGGGCGCCAAGCCGGGCGGCGGCGGCATGCTGCTCGGCCAGAAGGTCAATCCGCGCGTGGCGAAGATGCGCACGCTGCCGCAGGGCGTCGACCAGCGCTCGGCCTGTCGCCATCCCGACTGGACCGGCCCGGACGATCTGGCGATCAAGATCCAGGAACTGCGCGAGCTGACCGACTGGGAAAAGCCGATCTACGTGAAGGTCGGCGCGACCCGCACCTTCAACGACGTCAAGCTGGCCGTGCATTCGGGCGCCGACGTCGTGGTGGTGGATGGCATGCAGGGCGGCACCGCCGCGACGCAGACCTGCTACATCGAGCACGTCGGCATTCCGACGCTGGCCGCGGTGCGCCAGGCTGTCGACGCGCTGGAAGACCTGAACATGAAGGGCAAGGTGCAGCTCATCGTGTCCGGCGGCATTCGCAGCGGCCCCGACGTCGCCAAGGCGCTGGCCATGGGTGCCGACGCCGTGGCCATCGGCCAGGGCATCCTGTTCGCGCTCGGCTGCAATTCCGAGACCTATATCCAGAATGGCGAACACGTGTCGGCCATCGAAGGCTACGAGGCGCTGGGCACGGCACCGGGCTTCTGCCACCACTGCCATACCGGCAAGTGCCCGGTCGGCGTGACCACGCAGGACGCCATCCTGGAGCAGCGTCTGCAGCCGGATGTCGGCGCGCGTCGCGTGAAGAACTACCTGAAGACGATGAACATGGAGCTGACCACGATCGCCCGTGCCTGCGGCAAGCAGAACGTGCATCACCTGGAACGCGAGGATCTGGTGGCGCTGACGCTGGAAGCCGCTGCCATGGCGCGCATTCCGCTGGCGGGTACCAGCTGGATCCCGGGTCACAACGGCTTCTGATCGTACGTGCTGATCCCGGCGCAGCGGCCATGAACGGCTGGCTTTTCCTGCTCGGCGCCATCGTTGCAGAAGTGATTGCAACGACTGCACTGAAGCAGGTGGCCGGCCTGTCACGGCCGCTGCCCCTGATTGTGACCGTGATCGGTTACGTCATCGCATTTTCGCTGATGTCGCTGTCGCTCAAGACCATTCCGATCGGCATCGCCTACGCGGTGTGGTCGGGCGTCGGCATTGTCGCCATTTCCATCATCGGCCTGATCGCATTCGGTCAACGGCTCGACGCCGCTGCGCTCGCCGGCATCGCCCTCATCGTGAGCGGGGTCGCCGTGATCCAGCTCTGTTCGAAGTCGCAGGCCTGAACGCTCCATCCCGGACAACACTTTCAGAAGGAGACCCCGACACCGAACATCCAACGTTCCCACTCTGCTGCTGACGATTTCATCCCATCAAAAAATTGCACCCATAAAGGAGGAGAGCAAGATGGATCAAGGCAAAGGCAAACACCCCGCAAACCCCGCGCTCGACGAACGCATCCGTCGCATGTTCGGGCGTGACCGGGCGACGGCGCTGTTCGCGCTCGCCGGTCTCTGAAGCGCCCCGGGTTTGAACTGACCCCCAGAAGTTGGACGGTTGCCATGCCGCCAACTAGGCGGTGTTTCTGAGCCGGTATCCCACCGGGCTAAGCCCTTTCAATCTGAGCTTTATGCGCTCGTGGTTGTAATAGCGGACGTAATCATCTACGCCCGCTTCAAGCGCATCAAGGCTATTGGGTGCTTCAAGATGGAAATACTCGGCCTTCAGCGTGCCGAAGAAGCTCTCAATTGCCGCGTTGTCAAAGCAGTTGCCCTTACGGCTCATGCTTTGCTTGACTCCACGCTGCGCGAGCATTTCTCGATAGGGCTTCATCTTGTAGTGCCAGCCTTGGTCTGAGTGGACGATCAGTTCCGCGGTACAGGCGATCCGCGAAAGCGCTGCCCGAAGCGTGCTGGAAACCAGCTCGAAGACGGGACGCCTTGCCATTTGGTGCGCGATGATCTCGCCGTTGTAGAGGTCCATACAGGCTGATAGATAGAGTTTGTGGCCCTTCACATTGAACTCGGTGACATCCGTCACCCATTTCTGGTTCGGCGATGCCGCAAAAAAGTCGCGCTTCAGGACGTTCGGTACGTGCGCATCGCTAATGCCTGGGACGTTTCGGGAGCGCTTCTTCGCCCGGATCACCGCGCGCAGCCCCATCTTTTGCATCAGACGCTGAACGCACTTGTGGTTGACCGGTTCCGCCATTGAATTGCAAAGCGCTGCTGTGATCCGCCTGTATCCGTAGCGGCCCTTGTGCTCGTCATAGACAGCGCGGATCCTGGGCTCCATGGCGCCCTGTTGATTCCCGCGCTGGGCTGCGCAGTGGTAATAGAACGTACTGCGCGCCAGGCCTGCTATCTGCAGCAGGTCCGCCAATTTATGGTGACGCCTCAACCCGGCAATCAGACGCGCTTTGTCGGCGCAACTGATCTTTTCGACCGGATCAAGGCTTGCAATTTTTTTAGGTAGGCCACCTCAGCGCGTAGTTGCTCGTTCTCTTCGCGCAGGGCCTCCACCGAATCGGTGGTGGATATGCTTGGTGGCGCTGGGCAGTGTTGGTCTTTCTTCATACTGGGGTGCTCTTGCTCTCTATTCCCGAGGGCTTCAACGCCGCCTTCATCGAGCTTGCGTCGCCAGACCACGACTTGGTTGGGATTGCGGATGTCATAGATCGCGGCAACCTGGCGGCTCGATAGCTGTTCGCGGTCCTGGTGGGAGAGTACTTTTAGCTTGAACTGCGCACTGTACGTGCTGCGTTTGGGTCGCAAACCGTCAACGCCGTGCAGGCGGTAATGGCTCACCCACGTGCGGATCTTCTCCTCAGGAACCGACCACTGCCGAGCCAGCAGTTTCGCTCCGCCGTCTCCAGCCAAGAAGCTCTTGACCACCTTGAGCTTGAACTCTGTTTGATACTTTTTCATGAAACCCCCTCGAAGTTTGTCCAACTTCTGGGGGGCAGTTCAGTTTTGCGGAGGCTCCAACTCTTGAGAAGATGGAGCCATGAACAAGTCAAAGAAGTTCTCCCCCGAAGTACGTGAGCGCGCGGTTCGCCTGGTGCAGGAACATCGTGGCGAGTACCCGTCGCTGTGGGCAGCGATCGAATCGATTGCACCGAAGATCGGCTGCGTGCCGCAGACCCTGCTGGACTGGGTCAAACGTCATGAAATCGATTCAGGCGAGCGCGAGGGCGTCACCACGGCCGAGGCGCAGCGCGTCAAGGAGCTCGAACGTGAGGTCAAGGAGCTTCGCCGCGCCAACGAGATCCTGAAGCTGGCCAGCGCGTTTTTCGCCCAGGCGGAGCTCGACCGCCGTTTGAAGTGATGTACGGACTCGTCGACACGCACCGCGACACCCATGGGGTCGAGCCGATCTGCAAGGCTCTGCAGATTGCCCCGTCGGCCTATCGTCGTTACGCGGCGCGGCGCAGGAACGCCTCCATGCTGAGCGCCAGAGCGAAGCGGGACAAAGCCCTGCAGCCCCGGGTCGAACAGGTGTGGAATGCCAATCTGCAGGTCTATGGCGCAGACAAGGTCTGGAAGCAGATGAACCGTGAGGGCGTGGAGGTGGCGCGCTGCACGGTCGAACGCCTGATGCGCCGGCTGGGCCTGCGAGGTGTGATGCGCGGCAAGGTGGTGCGCACCACCATCAGAGACCACAAGGCGCCGTGCCCGCTGGACAAGGTCAATCGGCAGTTCCGCGCCGAGCGACCGAACCAGCTTTGGGTATCGGACTTCACCTATGTCTCGACCTGGCAGGGTTGGTTGTACGTGGCCTTCGTCGTCGACGTGTTCGCCAGACGGATCGTGGGCTGGCGCGTGAGCACTTCGATGAGCACCGATTTCGTACTCGACGCGCTGGAGCAGGCGCTTTACGCGCGCCAACCGGAGCGTGACAGCAAGCTGATCCACCACTCGGATCGCGGGTCGCAATACCTGTCGATCCGGTACAGCGAACGACTCAGTGAGGCCGGCGTCGAGCCCTCGGTAGGCAGCAAGGGCGACAGCTACGACAACGCTTTGGCCGAGACCATCAACGGGCTCTACAAGGCTGAACTGATCCATCGCCGTGCGCCCTGGAAGACTCGGGAAGCGGTGGAACTGGCGACGCTGGAATGGGTGTCCTGGTTCAACCACCACCGCCTGCTTGAACCCATCGGCTACATTCCGCCAGCAGAGGCAGAGGCAAACTACTATCGGAAACTTACCCGTCAGGCTTCCGTGGTGGAGGTCTGACTTAACCCAGCGGGCCTCCGCGATACCCGGGGCGCTTCAACGAGTGCCGACCTCACGGGAACGAGAGACGAAGTCCATTTCGACGAGACGGCGAAGACAGTGAGCCAGGACTGCCTTCATTTGCCGTCCTCCGCGGCAACCCGCCGTGCGATCTGCCGTGCTTCCAGTTCGCGCCGTGTCCTTTCCAGTTCGGCCTGCAGCAGTTCGACGTCGGGCAGCACGGTCTGGTATTCGGCCGCCATGATCTTGTTCGGCAGGCCGTCCAGTGCGTAGCGGGCCAGAGCGGACCCAGCACGTGCGCAAAGAATCAGGCCGACCGGCGGGTTTTCGTCGGGCAGGGTCCAGTGCTCTCGGGCGTAGTTGCAATACATGTGCATCTGGCCTACGTCGGCATGGTTGAGCGCGTTGAGTTTCAGGTCGATGATGACCAGACAGCGCAGGCGACGATGAAAGAACAGCAAGTCGACGCGAAACCAGCTTTCGTCTATGCGCAGCCGCCTCTGGCGGCCGACAAAGGTGAAGTCGCTGCCCAGTTCGAGCAGGAAATCTTCAAGGCGGTGGATCAGTGCGTCTTCCAGCGCCGATTCGGAGTACTCGTCCTTGAGGTCAAGAAACTCGAGAACGTAGGGATCCTTGATGGCCTCGTCCGCCGTGATGAGGTCGTCGGGTTGGGGCTCGCCGCCTTTTTCCAGCATGTCCCGCTTGGTCTTAGACAGCAGCGCCCGCGTGTAGAACTGGCTGCCGATCTGGCGATCGAGCTGGCGCACGCTCCATCCGCCGCGCAGGGCCTCGCCTTCGTAGAACGCTCGCTCCTCGGCGGAGCGGGTGCGGCGCATCAGGTGGATGTAATGCGTCCATGACAGAGGAAACGCCTGGGCCAACTGATGCAGATCGAAATTCCGAATCGACGGTTCGGAATTTGGCGGCGGCACGCCAGGGGGCAATTTCCGAATCAGTGATTCGGAAATGCTTTCGGGCGGATACGTCTTGTAGAAAAGGCGCATGGATTCGAGCGAGTCCACCCCGAAACCGCGCCCGAAGCGGGCCGACAGGTCGGCGGACAGGCGCTTCAGGAGTGCTTGCCCGTACTCTGCCCGGTCTTTGCCACCCTGATCGAACTCGACGATGCGTCGGCCGATTTCCCAGTAAGCGGCAGCCATAAGTGCATTGACGCTGCGCGCGGCGGCCCGCCGGGCGGCCTCCAGCAGCGCGACGATATCCGCGTGTACGGCCGTGTAGTCGAGTTTCGGGGGTGAAGTGGGAGGGGTTGGACGCGTCATGCCCGTCCCTTCGCAGCCAGGGTGTCGATCCCGCTCGGTAGACTTTTCTCTTCGGCTTCGTGGCTAGGCATCGCGACATTCTAGCCGGACATCATTAACCGGAACGGCGGGTTCTGCAGTGCCCACGTGGCCGCTTCGGGTCGGTTCTTGATGTTTTCCTTGCGCGGATGACGCGCGACAGAACGCTCTCCGCCGCATCGGAGATGCGCGGTTCGCGGTCGATCTTCCAGTTACTGCGGCCGGCGGCGGGCTTGCCGGGCACTTCGCGTTCAGTTGGGGTATCGCGAATTGGCGTATCACGACGCCCCAAGCACTCTTTCGTCGCAAGCCATGCCGGCGCGGATTGGCTTGACGGCACTGCCCGGGCGAGGCATCCGCCCGGGAGGCAACCGTCAGGGTTCGATGGCGATGCCGCGCAGCGGCTCGCCCTTGCCGACCTTGCCCAGACGCGTAGCCGCGCCGGTTTTCAGGTCGATGAGGTAGAACTGCGGCGTGGCGTCCTGTGCCGTGCTGACCGCGGCGTAGGCGTCGTTGCTGACGTCGGCGATGTCGAAGTGCGCGTCGGCCAGCCCGGCGATGCCGAGTGCGCCGACGGTGAACAGCTTGCCGGTGTTCGGCGACACCACCGGCTTCACGCCTTCCACCGAACCCTGACGCACCAGCGCACCGGTGGCGGCGTCGATCGCGAAGTTGGTCGTGAGCTTTTCGTCTTCCTGGTTGTACGTGTAGCCGGCGGCGACGATGTTCGGCGCCACGGCGGCGTTGGTGTCGCCTTCGGCGTAGGTCAGCGTGCCGTCAGGCTGCAGGCCGGCGGTGTCGGGTGAGGCGTCGACCAGTGCGCCGGTATCGGGGTGGGCACGCAGGTTCTGCCGCGTGTCGGACACGATGCGGATGCGGTCTGCGGCCGGATTGAAGTCGAAGCCGAAGCGTTGACCCTTCAGCGGCGCGGCGAATTTTGCACTGCCGACCGGCTTGAGCTGTCCCTGGGCGACATCGACCGTGAAGATGCGGCCGGTGCTGCCGAGCGCGAACATGACGCCCCGTGCGACCCGGTAGTCGATGCCCAGCAGCTGTTCGCCGTTGTCCAGCCCGGTCAGGGCGACATCGGACAGGAGCTTGCCGGGCTGGCCGGCATTGAAGCTGATCAGATGGTGCGACTGGGTCACCGCAAACACGGTTTCCTTGCGCGGCGGTCCTTCGATATCGGGTGTGCCGGCGCAGGCGGCCACTAGGCAGGCGGCCGAAGCGAGCGTCACGAGGGGAAGGCGGGCAGCGAAGGATGCGGAGACAGAGACGGCGTTCTGCATTGAAGTGTCCTTGATCAGATGGAGGCGGGAGCGAGGTGCGGCCCGATGTCGTCAGGGCGCTTGCGGCCGTCGCGCGGATAAGGTCTGGCGGACCCTGTGGGTTTGTGGACCAAAGAGGGTTACGGTCACGTCGCTGCGATCTTTAGCGCGCTCATCATTTCGCGGAAAGAACGCCTGGCGGCGAGGCAAGGCGCACACGCGGCGGGCGAACATGCCGTGCCACAGGCCGTATCGGCGCACCGTGCAAGGCGGCAACGGGTCAGGGTGTCGCGGGCGCACGGGTGCGACGACTGTCAACGCGGGCTGACACGCCGGGTGTAGCGGCATCCCTAAAGGGTGACGTCCTGCTGCCGTTACCGTGTGAATCGACAGTTCGTGGGTGACGGGATCGTGCGCGTTCCAGGGATGCTGAAACAGGCAGGCAGGATTCGATGGATCCATCAGGGTGCCGCGGCGCTGACCGCGCTGCTGCTGACCGCGTCCGTGCAGGCTGCCACGGTCACCTTCAAGACGAGTGAGCCCTCCGGGCGCGTGCTCGACAGCGTCGTGGTCACGCTGTTGCCGGTGGGCAAGGTTGCGCTGCCGCCGCCCCGCCCGGGGAGCATCCAGCAAGTGAAGAAGACTTTCGTGCCCCTGGTCAGCGTGGTGCAGACCGGCGCTGCAGTGGAGTTTCCGAACAATGACACCGTGCGCCACCACGTCTATTCCTTTTCGGCGTCAAAGGTGTTCGAACTGAAGCTTTACGCCGGCACGCCCGCCAAGCCGGTGGTGTTCGACAAGCCGGGTGTGGTCGTGCTGGGCTGCAATATCCACGACAAGATGGTGGCCTACATCATGGTGGCCGACACACCGTGGTTTGCGGTGTCGGGAGACGACGGTATGGCGAAGATCGCCGATCTGCCGCCCGGTGATTACATGGTGCAGACCTGGCATCCGCGCCGACTCGGCATGGCCGATCTGCCGCCGCGACCGATCAGGGTGAGTACCGATCTGACCGAGTCCCTGACCATCGATCTGAAGCCGTGACCTCATGAGGATGAACAGTCTCAAATGGCGCATCGCCGGCTGTTGCGCGCTGCTGCTGCTGGTGGTGCAGGTCGGCGGCATGCTGATGTTCGGCCAGCTGGGCCGGACCAGTGCGCTCAACAACGTGCGGGTCGAACTGCAGACGGCCGACCGCGTGCTGTCGCGCCTGCTCGAGCAGCGCGCCAGCCAGCTGACCCAGGCCGCCCGCGTGCTGGCCGCCGATTATGGCTTCCGCGAGGCGCTGACCAGTCGCGACAACGACACCATCGTGTCGGCACTGGGCAATCACGGCGAGCGCATCGAAGCCAGCCTGATGATGCTGCTCGGCCTCGACGAACGCGTCACCGCGGTGTACCCGGATGAGGCGCAGGGTGTCGCGCCGCAGCTGCACAGCCTGATCGAACGCGCCCGCGACGGTGGATCCGGCAGCGGCCTGGTCATCATCGACGATACGCTGTACCAGGTTGTGGTGGTGCCGGTGCTCGCGCCGCTGCCGGTCGCCTACGTCGTGACGGCATTCATCGTCGACAAGCCTTTCGTGCAGGACCTCAAGCGGGTGTCCGGCCTCGACCTGAGCTTCCTGAGCCGGACCGACGGCGGTGAATGGGTGCTCGCCGCCAGTTCGCTCGCCGATACGCTGCAGCCGGGTCTGCTGGCGGCTTTCCGCAGCCACCGCGGGGCGCTGCCCGAAATGCTGCCGCTCGAGGGCAAGGACTACGCCAGCCGGCCCAAGATCATCGAAGCGGGCACCCAGCAGCATATCTCGGTCGTGCTGCAGCTGTCGCTGGACCGGGCGCTCGAACCTTGGGAACGTCTGTACGACAACTGGCTGCAGCTGTCGCTCGTCGGCCTGCTTGTCGCGCTGGTCGCCAGCGCCCTGCTCGGGAAGTCGATCGCCTCGCCGGTGGCGCGGCTGGCGCAGTTCGCGCGCCGCGTCGGCAGGGGCGAGTACGGTGTGCCGCCGGTGATGGACCGGCGTGACGAGATCGGCCAGCTGGCGGATGCCTTCTCGCACATGACCGAGGCCATATCGACGCGCGAAGCGCGCATTTCCGAACTGGCCTACCGCGATACGCTGACCGGCCTGCCGAACCGCGCCTACTTTGTCGAGCGGCTGGCCGATGGTGTGCGGGACGCGAAGTCGCGCGACGGTGCGCTGGCGGTGCTGACGCTCGACATGGATCGCTTCAAGATGGTGAATGATGCGCTCGGGCATGGCCTGGGCGACCTGCTGCTGGTCGAAGTGGGCAAGCGGCTGCGCGATACGCTGCGCGATGTGCGCGATCAGGTGGCGCGCCTCGGCGGTGACGAATTCGCCGTGCTGCTGCCGGGCGCCGATGCACAGAAGGCTTACGGCGTGGCGATGCGCATTGCCGAAGCCCTCGACCAGCCGATGAGCCTCGAAGGGCAGATGGTGGACGTGAGCGCCAGCATGGGCATTTCGTCGTTTCCGGAACACGGCGACGACGTGCAGGCGCTGCTGCGCCACGCCGATGTCGCCATGTATCAGGCGAAACGCCAGAACAGCGGCGCGGCCATCTATGACCCGCGTCACCATGAACGCAACGTGGAGCGGCTGTCGCTGCTGACCGAACTCCGGGCGGCCGTCGAGCACGATGAACTGGTGCTGTACTACCAGCCCAAGGTCGCGCTGGTGCCGGGTCGCCAGCATCACGTCGAAGCGCTCGTGCGCTGGATCCATCCGACGCGCGGCTTCATTCCGCCGTTCGATTTCATCCCGTTCGCCGAACAGACCGGCTACATCAAGGCGATCACGCTGTGGGTCATGAATGCCGCGATCCGCCAGTGCGGCATCTGGCTGCGGGCCGGCATCGAGGTGAATGTGTCGCTGAACATTTCGGCACGCGACCTGCTCAATCCCGACCTGCCCGCCAGCTTCATTGAAATGCTGCAGCGCCACGGCTGCGAATCGCGTCTGATCACGCTGGAAATCACCGAGAGCGCCGTGCTGGACGATCCGCTGCGCGCACTGGCCAATCTGCAGGCGCTGCGCGACACCGGCTGCATGCTGTCGATCGACGACTACGGCACCGGCTATTCCTCGCTGTCCTACCTCAAGCAGATGCCGGTCAGCGAAATGAAGATCGACCGCAGCTTCGTGATGAACCTGGTCGAAAATCCGAACGACGAAATCATCGTACGTTCGACAATCGAACTGGCCCACAACATGGGTCTGAAGGTGACGGCCGAAGGCGTCGAGACCGAAGCGGTGCTGGAGCGGCTGCGCGAACTCGGTTGCGATCTGGCCCAGGGCTACCTGATCAGCAAGCCGATTCCGGTGGAAGCCCTTGAAAAATGGTTCCGCGACTCGCATTGGGCGCTCCTTTCGGTTGCCGATCCGGGTATCCCGGCAGACAACGACGAGGTCGCTGCGGAGCCGGAACATGCGGGCGCCTTGTGACCTTCAGCGTGATGCTTTCGATGATGAATGTCCGGGCCCGATACCTGCTTGCAGTTACAGTGTCTCGAAACCATCGGAGCACTGAAACATGATCAAGCGCCAAGGTCCGCTGGAAGTCATCACGCGAAGACCGGCTGCGGCGACCCACGCAACACCCCTGCTGTTCGTCCACGGCGCCTATACGGCAGCATGGTGCTGGGACGAGCATTTCCTGCCCTACTTCGCCGACGCCGGCTTCGAGGCGACCGCCGTGTCGCTGTCCGGCCATGGCGGCAGTCCGGGGCGCGAGTATCTCGATCTGCTGAGCCTCGACGATTACGTGCGCGACGTGCTCGAACTCATCGACGCCTCTGAAGTACCCCCCATCCTGATCGGTCATTCGATGGGCGGCATGGTGGTACAGAAGTGTATGGAAGTGAGACAGGTGTCCGGCGCCGTACTGATGGCGTCGGTGCCGCCGCAGGGCCTGTGGGCATCGGCGGTCGGTCTGGCGCTGCGCAAGCCCGACCTGATGTCGGAACTGAACAATCTGTTGACCGGCGGCGGCACGTCGCCGGAGGTGCTGCGCGAAGCCCTGTTCGCCCAGCCGGTGTCGATGGAGCGCCTGCAGCAGATGGCGCGTCGCGTGCAGCCGGAGTCGGCGCGCGTGATCTGGGACATGACGCTGTTCGACCTGCCGCAGCCGTCACGCATGCGGCGCGCGCCGCTGCTGGTGCTCGGCGCCGAGTGCGATCCCATCATTCCGCCTTCGCTGACCGATATGACCGCCCGCGCACTCGATGTCGAGGCGCGCATCTTTCCCGGCATGGGGCACGGCATGATGCTGGAAGCCGAGTGGCGCAAGGTGGCCCAGTGCGTACTCGACTGGATACCGATGGCCTGCCGCCGCGCGCACAGCCAGTCGCACGGCGCAGGCGTCGTCTGAGCGATTGCCGGGCGCCGCGTCAGCGCCCGGCCTTGCTTTCCAGATAGCCCAGGATGTCCTGTCGCCGCAGCTGAGGTTCCCCTCGCTGAGGCGCCGACCCGACGATCCGGTTCATCCAGGACATGTTGTCCTCCATGCGCTGCACCACTCGACGCCACTCCCGGGCGGGCCGGCTCGACGGTTCCGGCAGTACATGGCACTGGTCGCAGGCGTCGCGGAAGCTGCGCCCGCGCGTGTCCAGGTCCGGATAGCGCGCCACATCAATCGGCTTCTGTGCATTACGTCTCAGGTAGCCGATGAGCATGTGTACTTCTTCCTCGTCCGGCGCGGCTGCGCCACCCATCATGTCCTTCATCAGCGCGCCGCGGTTCCCGCTGCCCCGCATGCGCACCACCATCCGGTCGACGATTTTCGGCCACTTGTCGGGGTGGTGCATCGCAGGGCTCGGCAGGTGGTGGCACTGGACGCAGTAGCGCGCCATCAGGCTCGCGGCGGGTGAATCGGGTTCGGGCAAGGCAGCGGCAGTCATGGTCGGCGGCAGGATGCGCGACAGCCAGCCAGCCTGCGGACCGCCCGACCAGCGCGCGAGCGCCGCGTCGATGAGGCGCTGGTTTGCGCTGCCGGCCGCATCCGCGGAGGTGGCGGGTTGCGTACAGAAAAGTGCGCACAGCGAAGTGAGCAGGACGCAGCAACGGAACATGGCAGCGAGATGCACCGGTGGGGAGGAGGTCAGATCCCTTCAGCGTAGTTCAACGAGACGGCCGACTGAAGCCGCAAACATGTGTGCCTCAGGCGATCGGAACCCTCAAGTCGCCGGGGCATGGGCCGATGGCAGTGCAAGGTGTGTTCAGGAAGAAAGACATGGACCTGTTTGATTTCATGACCGGAAAGTCGCTTGGCCGCCATCAGGACTACGGCGACGAAGTGCTCGACGCAGGCTGGCTGCCGCAGCCTGAAGCCGCGCTTGCCAGCCGCCGCCCATCGGTCGCGCGCTCGCACACCGCCGTGTCCGATCCCGACGCTTTCCTGCGCGATATCTATCGTTCGCAGGAATAAATTGTCGTAAAGCCCGCCCGGGCTGCTGCGCGAGGGTGTGCAGTGGCGGCAGCTTGGGTAATATCGCAGATATGCTTTGCGATACCTTTTTTAACGTTCTCCGCCGGCGGCTGTACCTTCCACCTCTGACTGCACGGGGCGTTGCGCATGACTGATGCGCCGCGCAAGGTGGGGCGCTATGCGCTGGGGCGCGAAATCGGCCGCGGCGAACGCGGCGCCGTATTCGAGGCGACCGAAGCGGGCAGCGGCCGTCTGGTCGCGCTGAAAATCTTCCGTACCGACCTCGCCGATGATGTGCCGGCTTACATCCGGGCGCTCGGCGACCGGCTGCTGCATGCGTCGCAGCTGCATCATCCCTGCATCGTGCGCATCATCGAACAGGGGGTCAGTGCCGATGACGGCACCCCCTGGGTTGCCATGGACCGCGTGGATGCGCGTTCGCTGCGGCAACTGCTCGATGCGCTGCCGCGCCTGTCCTTTGAATGGGTGTGCAGCATCGGCCTGCAGACGGCCGACGCGCTGGCGCACGCCCACGCCAGCGGTGTCACGCATGGCGGCCTGAAGGCCTCCAACCTGCTGGTCGACAGCGCCGGCCATGTGTCGGTGACCGACTTTGCCTTGCCCGCCCCGGCCCCGGATGCCCTGCCCGCGATGCCGCAGTATCTTTCGCCCGAACAGGTTCAGGGGCTTGCCCCGGATGCGCGTTCCGACGTGTTTTCGCTCGGTGCGCTGCTGTTCGAAATGCTGGCCGGACGGCCGCCTTTCGGCTCGCCGCTCACCGGTACCCTGGCCAGCGTGCTGGAGAACATCGCCCACGTGCCCACGCCCACGCCCAGCGCGATCGACCCGGACGTGCCGGCCGAACTTGACCTGCTGGTGATGAAAGCGCTGGCGAAATCGCCGGTCGACCGCTTCCAGACGGCCGCCGAGCTGGCAGACGCGCTGCGCTGGATACGGTTCGAACCGGCTGCTGCCACGGTGCTGAAGGCCGCTGAACCGCCGCCGCGGGCGATCGAGGTGACGGAGGTGGCGGACGGCCCGGAAAGCCTGCGTCGCGGTCAGTCGCAGAAACCTGCGCTGCCGGTTGACGACGTGCTGGCCGCACTGGCGGCCGACATCGATGCCTTTTCTGCCCGCGGTACCGCTCCGCCATCGATAGGCGTGGCCTCCAACGGCAGCACCCATACCCGTCTGAAGCCACTGCGCGAGCAGGCGGCGCCGGAGCCGGCCTTCCCGACGCTGCACGATGAGCCGGAGGCCGCTGCAAGTGCCGCCCGACCCGCGGCGTCGAATGGCGCAGGGCCGGGTGCGCCGGCTTCTGCGGCGTCGTCGCTGCTGGCCGATCTTGCCGGCGAGGCACAGCGCATCCGTGCGCACAATGCGCAGATGCAGCGCGGCGAGCGGGCGGTGCGCACCGAAGCGGAACAGGCGCTCGCCACCCGCCTTGTGCTGGTGCGCGACTACCTGACGCAGTTCGCCGGCCAGCTCAACGTGATCAAGCCGCAGATTGCGCGCGACTATCCGCTGCTCGGTCTGGGCGTGCTGCGCGGCCTGGCCTGGCAGGCGTCCGACGTCAATACCCGCAATCGCGGCCCGGAGGCGCCGGATCAACTGGCCCGGGTGTCGCTGGCCTGGCTGCTGCGCGGCCAGGCCCTGATGCGCTGCGAGCGCGAGCCGCAGGCGGCCGGGGCGCTGCGCGTGGCGTTGCGCGAACACGGCCTGCGCTTCGAGGAACAGGCCTCGCGCGACGAACAGAACCGCCTGCGCGCCCAGGTGTTCGACATCGCGCCGGAAGTGCGCGGCCGGGTCGAACTGAACGCCGATTA
Source organism: Methyloversatilis sp. (assembly GCA_016791045.1). Classification (GTDB taxonomy): domain Bacteria; phylum Pseudomonadota; class Gammaproteobacteria; order Burkholderiales; family Rhodocyclaceae; genus Methyloversatilis. The sequence continues at coordinate 37,520 of JAEUNO010000047.1, forward strand.
CACCCGGCTGACGCTGCGCCTGACCTTGCAGAATGTCGAACGTTTCGGCATCGTCGATTACCAGCCGCCCCCGGAAGACAACGGGACCGAGTGGCTGGACGAACTGGCGAAACTGATACTCGGTCAACCGAGTCGCTTCGCTGCGCTCGCCCGGCTGATCGTTCCGACACCGCAGTAGTGGCACGTTTGATGCATCGGATGACGCACCAAACGTGCGCCTGCGGACCCGACTCAACTTCCCGGAGCGCGCGACGTTAGACCTTCAGGTGGGTGCAGCAACATCGGGAGACGAATCATGCAAGGGGCCGAGTTTCAGATTCCACTGGCTGAATGCCGCGAAATCTACAGCGTTGGCGCGGTGGACCGGGCGATGGAATCGGGTGCCACATCGCGCAACGAGTCGCTGGTGGCGTACTACGAAAAGATGAAGCAGCTGGGTGGCGTGCGCTACGTCGTCAAGCCTTCGTCGTTCGACGGGCTCGATCCGCTGTACGCCCGCTGTCCGAATTTCGCACCCGTGCTGGACGACCTCAAACGCTACCTTGCGCTGGCGGTCGCCGGCAATGAGCCGATGCATTTCACGCCCATCCTGCTGCTCGGAGAGCCCGGCATCGGCAAGACGCATTTCGCGAAGCAGCTCGCGCATGTGCTCGGCACCGGCTTCGAATTCGTGTCGATGTCGTCGCTGACCGCCGGCTGGATACTGAGCGGCACCTCGTCCCAGTGGTCGCATGCGCGACCCGGCAAGGTCGCCCAGGCGCTGGTGTCCGGCGACTACGCCAATCCCCTGCTGGTGCTCGACGAGGTCGACAAGGCCGGTGGCGACCCGCGCTACGATCCGATGGGTGCGCTGTACGGCCTGCTGGAGCAGGACACCGCGCGCCAGTTCAAGGACGAGTTCATCGAAGTCGACATGGATGCCAGCCATATCATGTGGGTGTCCACAGCGAATGACGAGCGCTCGATTCCCGAGCCCATCCTGAGCCGCATGAACGTCTACACCGTGCCGCGCCCGGATCACGATCAGGCCTGTGCGATTGCGCGCACGCTGTACGGCGAGATCGTCGCCGCCCATCAATGGGGCTTCGACGACGATGCGCCCGACGACGTGATCGACGGTCTGGCCCGTGTGCCGCCGCGCGACATGCGCAAGGTGCTGATGGCCGCCTTCGGCAACGCCAAGCTGGAACGACGCGACCACCTGCTGCCGGCCGATCTCGACGCAGGCCGCGCGACACGGCAGAAGAAGATCGGCTTCTAGGGTCTGTTGAGAGTGAATGGCGGGCCGCGCGCGCCACGCACGCGGTTCGCGATTCCATGACAACAGACCCTGCGCGCGCGGGCTCTGATACGCTCCGGGCGCATGAACCACCCGAGTCCCCCCGAGCTGAACGCCGCGCCTCCGACCGCAGCCCCGTCGTCTGACGCATCCTCGTCTTCAGGCGTGTGGCGGCCGATGGTCGGCCCGGCCGTCAATCGCGATCTGTGTACCGATTGCGGCATTTCGCGCAGCAGCGACGACAAGCGCTGCGGCCGCGTCTGCCAGTTCATCAAGCCGGACTACCCTGATCTGGAAACCCGCGTGCACGGTCGAGCACGCGACCCGCAGCGACCGGACGAGCTGCATTTCGGGCCGCATCGCCGCATGCTGCGTGCCGCACTCAAGCCGGCCAGAGCCGACGCGCAATGGACCGGCATCACCACCCGAATCGCCGAACGCCTGCTTGAAACCGGCGCCGTCGACGCCGTGCTGACCATGGCGCCCGACCCGGACGATCGCTGGCGGCCGGTGCCGGTGCTGGTCACCCGGGCCGAAGGCATGGCGCAGTGCCGCGGCATGCGCATGGGCTATGCGCCGCTGCTCGCGCTGCTCGAACCGGCGCGCGCGCAGGGTTACCGGCGGCTTGCGGTGATCGGCATCCCATGCCAGGTCTATGCGCTGCGCGCACTCGAAGCCGAACTGGGCTTCGACAAGCTGTACGTGATCGGCACGCCGTGCTCGGACAACACCACCACCGAGCGCTTCCACGAGTTCCTCGAACTGCTGGCGCGTGAAACCGATGTGGCGGCAGACGACATCACCTATCTGGAGTTCCGCGCCGACTATCACGTCGAACTGCGCTATCGCGATGGCACCCGGCGCGCCATTCCCTTCCTGATGCTGCCGCTGTCGCAGCTGCCGAATGACTTCTTTCCGCTGACCTGTCGCACCTGTGTCGATTACACGAATGTGCTGGCCGACATCACGGTCGGCTACATGGGCGGCGGGGGCGAACAGTGGTTGCTGGTGCGCAACGAACGCGGCGAAGAACTGCTTGCGCTGCTGGGCGACGAGGTGGTGACGCGTGCGCCGGGCAGCGCAGGCAAGCGGCAGGGGCCGGTCAAGGGCTTCCTCGCCAATGTGGAGCGCGCTGCCGGCGGTCTGCCGCTGCGCCGGATGCCGCAGTGGCTGCGCCCGATCGTGGGCTGGCTGATGCCGCGTGTCGGCCCCAAGGGACTGGAATTCGCGCGTGCCCGGGTCGAAATGAAGGCAGTCGAAACCGTCATCCACCTGCGGCGGGAAATGCCTCAGCGGCTCAAGAGCATGGTGCCGGCGCACATCTGGAAGCTGGTGGAACCGTATGCGCTCAAGCCGGTGACGACCGAACTGCCATCCGGCCAGGACACCCGCGCCTCGGGCAAGGACGATGCTGGCTGATCAGTGCAGCCGCATCGGATCGATCAGGAAGGTGTGGCTGCCGCGTGTCAGGTCGAGTTCGCCGCGCATCAGGCAGCCGGTTTCCAGGTCGATGTCATTGGCAACCCAGGTTTCGCGTTCCTTCGACACCAGATAGATCACCACGACATCGCGCGTGACCGGCGGCTGATCGGGTTCATCGTCGTCGAATTCGGCCAGCCGCATCAGGCAGCTCAGGCCGATCACATCGATGTCGGGGTGAGCGACCGTTTCCTGCACGAAGCGGGTCACGGCGAACTCGTCCAGCATGTCCATGTGGGCAAGCGCCGCACTGCGTATGCAGCCGTGCTCGATATGCGCCATCAGCGCGGTGGGACGCGGCGGGTCGCCGCGCGCAAGCAATGCGTCGGCGTGATCCTGGCAGGCGCGCAACACGGCGCTAAAACACGCTTCCTCCATTGGCAGCATGATTGTCTCCTCCACAGAAGTGGGTTGCGTCCATGTGCGCGCCTGTAGGAGAGACTAGACCTGTGTCGGGGGAATGTCTTGACGCACCGCCATGGCGGCAGTGCACCAAATAACCGGGCTTTCAGTCGGTTTTCGACAGCGGATCGCCGACGGTCGGGCGTTGCGAGAAGTCGTGCAGTGCACTGTCGGCAGCAATGGGCGCAATCAGACATTCATCGACACGCGCCCCTGCCGGTCCGCGTTCGGCCCAGGCAACCAATGCATCGAGGGCCGCCGGCACACCGCAGGCGACGGCCTCGACCGACCCGTCGCGCCGGTTGCGCACCCAGCCGGTCACACCGAGCCGGCGCGCCTCGTTGATCATGGCGTAGCGGAACCCGACACCCTGCACCCGCCCGCGGACGGCGATATGCAGTGCCTCGATGTCCGGGTCGGCCATCGGCCTACTTGACCCGCATGCCCGGCGCCGCACCGCTGTCCGGCGACAGGATGAACAGGCCCGGTACTTCGCCGGTGTCGTCGGACGCGGCCAGCACCATGCCCTCGCTCATGCCGAACTTCATCTTGCGCGGCGCGAGATTGGCCACCATGACGGTCAGCCGCCCGACCAGCAGCGCCGGGTCGTAGGCCGACTTGATGCCGGCGAACACCTGACGCGGCTTGTCTTCGCCGATATCGAGCTGCAGGCGCAGCAGCTTGTCGGCGCCTTCGACATGGTCGGCGGCGACGATTTTCGCGATGCGCAGTTCGACCTTGGAGACGTCGTCGATGGAGATGAAGCTCCCCTCTCCCGCATCAGCGGGAGAGGGGCCGGGGGTGAGGGTGAGGGTAGATGCGTTCGTGACCGCGCGCCAGATCGATTCGAGCACGGCTTCGGTCTGTTGCAGCACCTCGTTGTTCCAGTAGCGCAGTACCCGGATACCGTGCTCAGCCAGCGAGCGGTCGCGATCGCGGTCCTTCAGCGCTGCGTCGGCGTGCTGACCGCCGTCGAGTTCGATGGCGATTTTCTGTTCTGCGGCATAGAAGTCGAGGATGGCTTTCGCGCCGCCCCCGAGATCGAACGGGTGCTGGCGGCGGAACTTCGCGTTGCCGATCTGGCGGTCGCGCAGCAAGGACCAGATCAGTGCTTCGGCATCGGTTTGACCGGCGCGCAGTTTGCGGGCCAGTTCGACCAGCGACGCCGGGGCGGAGGCCGGCTTGCCCTCACCCGTCCGCGCTGGCGCGCGGCCACCCTCTCCCGCTGATGCGGGCGAGGGATTGGAAGCGCCCTTGCCTTTCGCCCCCTCTCCCGCATCAGCGGGAGAGGGCTGGGGTGAGGGCAGCAGACTTTCCTTGTTGGCGTCGATCAGCGCGACCACCTGCTTGGGGTCGATGCGGGTCATCAGGTGCTTGTATTCGTTGATGGTGTGGCCGGCAAGCAGCAGCTTCGATGGATCCGGCGTGTTGTGATTCAGCATCAACGAGAAGCTGCGATCGAAAATGAGTTCCGGGCAGTTCAAGAAGGATTCAACCTTGGCTGCCGTCGTGGGCAGTATCGGTTTAAGTAGCAAAGTAAGTAGGCGAAACAGGTTGATGGCGATGGAGCAGCATTCATGCAAACGCGCTCGGTTATCGCCGACATCAATTTCCTTGGCGAGCTTCCAAGGCTCCAACTCATTTACGTAGTTGTTTGCAACATCGGCAAGCACCATGATCAGTCGCGCCGCGCGCGCAAAGTCTCGCTTCTCATATGCGTTAAGTATGTCTTCGGCCGTCGTGTCATACATTCCGATGAGCTGAGCCTGCGGAAGCTGAGTGGGGTCAAATGCGGCGAGCTGCCCTTGGAAGTGCTTCGTAATGAACCCCGCACAGCGGCTCGCGATGTTGATGTACTTCCCCACCAGATCCGAATTCACCCGCGCGACGAAGTCGTCGAGGTTCAGGTCGATGTCTTCCATCGACCCATTCAGCTTGGCGGCATAGTAATAGCGCAGCCATTCCGGGTTCAGGCCGAGGTCGAGATAGCTCTGCGCGGTGATGAAGGTGCCGCGGCTCTTGCTCATCTTTTCGCCATTCACGGTCAGGAAGCCGTGCGCGTTGATCTGGGTCGGCGTGCGGTAGCCCGAGTGTTCGAGCATGGCGGGCCAGAACAGGGCGTGGAAGTACAGGATGTCCTTGCCGATGAAATGGACCATTTCGGTGCCGGCCGCCTTGGCCCCCGCCGCATCGAGGAAGTCCGCTTCGCAGATGTCATTGCCCAGCGCCTGCTGCTTCGCCACGTAGTTGCGGAAGCTGCCGAAATAGCCGACCGGCGCGTCCAGCCAGACATAGAAGAACTTGTTGTCGGTGCCCGGGATGCGGAAGCCGAAGTAGGGCGCATCGCGCGAAATGTCCCAGTCGGACAGGCGGTTGTCGCCCGGCTCGCCCAGCCATTCCTTCATCTTGTTCGCGGCTTCCGGCTGCAGCCGGTTCGAGCCCTGCGTGAAATCGCGCAGGAACTGTTCGCACTGCGGCGCCGACAGGCGGAAGAAGTGATGTTCGCTGGCGCGCCGCTCGGGCGCGGCACCGGACACCACCGAATAGGCGTTCTTCAGTTCGGTCGGCGCATAGGTGGCACCGCACACTTCGCAGGAATCGCCGTACTGGTCCTTCGCGCCGCACTTCGGGCACTCGCCCTTGATGAAACGGTCAGGCAGGAACATTTCCTTCACCGGATCGTAGAACTGCTCGACCGAGCGCTGCGCGATCAGGTCGCCGGCCTTCAGCTTGCCGTAGATGTCTTCGCAGAAAGCGCGGTTCTCGTCGGAATCGGTCTGGTGGTAGTTGTCGAAACTGACCAGGAAACCGCCCAGCTCGCCCGCGCCCTTCTTCCACGCTGCCTGCACGTCGAGGCCGCCGAAGAAGTCGCGGGCGTGTTCGTGCAGCACGCGCTCGACCAGCTGGCGCGGCGTGATGCCTTCCTTTTCGGCGCGCAGCATGATGGGCGTGCCGTGCTGGTCGTCGGCGCCGACGTAATGCACCTCGTGGCCGCGCATGCGCTGGAAGCGCACCCAGATGTCGGTCTGGATGTATTCGACCAGATGGCCGAGGTGGATGGCGCCGTTGGCGTAGGGCAGGGCGCTGGTGACGAGCAGGCGGCGGCGGGACATGGCGGGCGGCAGGGGGTGGCCAGAGCAGGAAAGCCCGCAATTCTACTGCCCGCGCGCGGGCTTCCGGGATATGGACGGCGATGATCGGTTAAACTGGAGTAAATCAATCAGGTATTGCCTGCAGCGGCGCCGCATGACGCGGCCCGGCGGGCACGCCGCCGTCCGGAGTTCATATGTCCATCAGCGAAGCCCAGGTCCAGAGTGCGCTCAAGGAACTGATCGATCCCAATACCGGCAAGGATTTCATCGCCACGCGCAGCGCGCGGAACATCCGCATCGATGGCACGGACGTGTCTGTCGACATCGAACTGGGCTATCCGGCGAAGAGCCAGATGGATCACCTGCGCCGGATGGCCATCGCCGTGCTGCGCGCCATTCCGGGCGTCGGCAACGTCAGCGTCAGCATGACGCAGAAGATCGTGTCGCACACGGTGCAGCGCGGCGTGAAGCTGCTGCCCGGCGTGAAGAACATCATCGCCGTGGCGTCCGGCAAGGGCGGCGTCGGCAAGAGCACCACCGCGGTGAATCTTGCGCTGGCGCTGGCCGCCGAGGGCGCGACCGTCGGCCTGCTCGACGCCGACATCTACGGTCCGTCGCAGCCGCAGATGCTGGGCATCACCGGCCGTCCGGAGTCCCCGGACGGCAAGTCGCTGTCTCCGATGATGGCCTACGGCATCCAGGCGATGTCGATCGGTTTCCTGATCGACGTCGAAACACCGATGGTGTGGCGCGGCCCGATGGTGACCTCGGCGCTGGAGCAGTTGCTGACCGAAACGCGCTGGGAAGACGTCGATTACCTGGTGATCGACATGCCGCCGGGTACCGGCGACATCCAGCTCACGCTGGCGCAGAAGGTGCCGGTGACTGGCGCCGTCATCATCACGACGCCGCAGGACATCGCGCTGCTGGATGCACGCAAGGGATTGAAGATGTTCGAGAAGGTGGGCATCCCCATCCTCGGCATCGTGGAAAACATGAGCATCCACACCTGTTCGAAGTGCGGCCACGAAGAGCACATCTTCGGCGAGGGTGGCGGCGCGCGCATGGCGGCCGACTACGGACTCGAGGTGCTGGGCTCGCTGCCGCTGGCGATGCAGATCCGCGAACAGGCCGATTCCGGCAAGCCGACCGTGGTGTCCGACCCGGACGGCCGCGTCGCCGAGATCTATCGCGACATCGCGCGCAAGGTGGCGGTGAAGATCGCCGACAAGGGCAAGGACATGAGCGCCAAATTCCCCAGCATCGTGGTGCAGAACACCTGATCGCCAGACGAACCCGGAGGCACGCCGTCATGAAGCCGAACGCACTGCTGCTCGCTGCATCCTGTTGTGTCCCTGCCGCGGCCGTTCAGGCTGCCGATCCGGCAAAGGGTGGCGAACTGGTGGTCGAGGCGCAGTGCGAGAGCTGCCACATGGACAAGCTGGGTGGCGACGGGTCGCAGATCTATCTGCGCAAGGACCGCCGGGTGAATTCGCTGGCCCAGCTCGCGACCCAGGTCAGCGTGTGCAATTCGCAGCTCAATACCGGCTGGTTTCCGGACGACGAGGCGCACGTTGCGGCCTATCTGAACCAGCGTTACTACAAGTTCAGATAAAGGCACCTTCAGCAGGTTTGCCCGGCGGACGCGTCCGCCGGGCACCGCCACCTCAACTCGTCGACCGGCGGCAGAAGCAATACACGAACTGCTGCACGACGCCGGTTGGCGTGTGATGGGCTTCGCGGCTGTGCTCCAGCAGTTCGAACCGTGCCCCGAATTGCGCGTGCAGTGCGTTTGCGCCGTAACGCATCACCGGCAGACCGCTGCAGCGCTCCGTGCCGTCCTCCGCGAAGGCGGCTACGATGACGTGGCCGCCCGGCTTTACCGCCCGCAGCACGGTCGCCACATAGGCATCCCGCTGCGCCGGGTCGGTCAGGAAGTGGAATACCGCGCGGTCGTGCCACAGGTCGAAGCGCCGCGGTGGGAGTTCGACCGTGGTGATGTCGGCCTCGGTCCACGTCACCCCGGCCGCCGCGTCGCCCAGCCGAGCCTGCGCCGCGTGCAACGCGGCGGCCGACAGGTCGAGCACGCTGAGGTCGGTATGGCCGCGCGCCAGCAGATCGTCGACCAGCGTCGAGGCGCCGCCGCCGACATCGATGATTGCCGCGTCGCGGCCGAGGCCGGCGCGTGCGATCAGGTCGAGCGAATGCTGCGCGTGCGGCTGGAACCAGCTCACGCTGTCCGGCGCCTTGCGGGCATAGACGTCTTCCCAGTGGTGCTTCGTGCCGTCGTTCATCGCGCGGCCGCCTTGACACCGGCCGCGATGGCGTCATCGAGGTAGCCGCCGTAGAAGTCGGCCTTGCCGGCGCCGACCAGGGGTGAGGCGACCTGTCGGCCGTGGGCATCGAGAAACAGCACGGTCGGCGCGAACTGCACCTTCATGCGTTTTGCGAACGCGGCCTGCGTCGTCTGGCTGCCGTCGAAATCGGTCAGTTTGCGCGCGCTGTCCAGATCGACTTCGCGGATCACCAGCCGGCCGCGCTGGGCGGCATCGCGTGCCAGCGGCGCCAGATAGTGGCTGCGGACCTCTTCGCAGTAATGGCAGCCGGGCAGCGAAAACAGCACGACGAGCACGACGCCCGGGTTGGCGGCGTCACGCACATCCTTCACCGCATTCGTCAGCGTCGGCAGGGCTGGCCCTGCGGTACGCGCCGGTGCAGCGAACAGCACCGGACTGAGCAACAGTGCCCACAGGGCGACGAGCGCGCGGGCGGTCATTTGTCGAGCGCCTCCTGCTCCATGCGCAGATAGGTGCCGTAGGCGTTGACGCGATTGGCGGCTTCGAAGGCCGGCATGTTTTCCCAGCGGCGCCAGTCGGTGCGTGTGTAGGCTTCGTCGAAGGGCATGAAGTCGCTGACCGCCCGACCCATTTCGGTGCGCAGATAGGTCAGGTAATCACGCGTCAGGCCGAGGTCGCGCGCCGGGTCGGTCGACGCCGGACCGTGGCCGGTGACCAGCGTGCCGGGCCTGAGCGCAAGCAGCCGGTCCATCGTGGTCAGCCAGCGCTTGCTGTCGGCGTCACCGACAAACGGGATGCGGCCGATGAACAGGATGTCGCCGGAGTAGATCACGCCGTCCTCGCGCACCACGACCACCATGTCGTCCGGTGCGTGCGCCGGGCCCATGTGGATCATTTCGAAACTGATGTCGCCCATGCGGAAGCTGGTGTCGCCCTCCAGCCAGAGGTCGGCGGCGATCAGCCGGGTCTTGCCGTCGACCCACGGATCGAGATCGCGCCGCCGCTGTTCCAGCCGGGCACGGCCTTCCTCGCCTTCGATGTATTCGCGACCGCTGCGGTGCGCCCACACTTCGGCACCGACGGCCTTGAACGCCTGCAGCCCGTAGAAGTGATCAGCGTGGTAGTGGGTGATCAGCACGCGGCGGATCGGCTGGTCGGTCACGCGGCGGATGGCAGCGATCAGCGCCTCACCCAGTGTGGGGGTGCCGAGCGCGTCGATCACGACCACGCCGTCGCCGGTGACGACGAAGCCGGCGTTGGAGTTGTAGCCCGCATTGGCCAGACTGGCCGGGCCGGCTTCACCCTGCACGTACCAGCTGTGGGCGCTGACCTGTACCGGCTTGAGCGCCGGATGAACAAGAGGTGCGCCGCCCGCCATCGCCCATTGCGCAAGGAGGAGAGCGCATGTCGCGAGCAGTGTCCGTACCGACGGACGACGCAGAAGCTGCATGTCAGGCCATGCCCGGGTTGCCGGCCACACCCTGCAGTTCGGGCAGGTTCAGCTTGACCGGCTTGACGGTTTTCACATCGCGCAGATAGCGCGCCATCAGATCCCAGATCGGTTCGCCGCCGGCGTTCTTCGCTTCTTCGGATACCGGCGCCCAGCCCGCGACGCGATAGGTTTTCGACGCCTCGATCGGCTTGCCGCCGAGCGACATCGCGGTGATGCGGCTGCCCATCCGGGCGGTTGGGTTGCAGCGGTACTGCAGCCCGCCGACGCGCACCATGTCACCGCCCTGCTGATAGTAGGGGTCGGGATTGAACAGGTTGTCGCAGACGTCTTCGAGCACCGTCTTGATGAATTCGCCGGTCATCGGCGTCAGCGTCGTGTAGGGATAGGTGACGGCGGTCTGGTCGAGCAGGTTTTCCATCGTGATCGGGTCGCCCGGCAGCAGGCTGGTGCCCCAGCGGAAGCCGGGCGAGAACGCGATTTCGGCGTCCTTCATCTTCATCAGGCCGTCGAGGATGAGCTGGTCGAAGCTGCCGCCGAAGTTGCCGCGGCGGTACAGCAGGCCTTCGGTCACCGCGAGCCGCTCGCCCAGCTTCGCTTCGTGCGGTGCACGCATCGTCGAGATCAGCGAAGCCATGTCGGCGTCGGCCGGAATCAGGTTGGAGAACACCGGCAACAGGTGATAGCGGAAATCGGACACCTTGCCGCCCTTGACGTCGAAGTCGAGCACGCCGAGGAATTTGCCGTTCGAGCCGGCGTTGGTGACCAGGGTCTGGCCACCGCCGTTCTTCACGATGACCGGGGCCGGCACGCCGTCGTGCGTGTGTCCGCCGAGGATGGCATCCACGCCGCGCACCCTGGAGGCCATCTTGATGTCGACATCCATGCCGTTGTGCGACAGCACGACCACCACCTGCGCGCCCTTGGCGCGCGCGGCATCGACGTGTTCCTGCAGGCTTTCGTCGTTGATGCCGAAGCTCCAGTCCGGCGTGAAGTAGCGCGGATTGGCGATCGGCGTGTACGGGAAGGCCTGGCCGATGATGGCCACCGGCACGCCATTGATCGGCTTGATGACGAAGGGCGGGAACACCGGGTCGCCGAAGTCGGTGGTTTTCACGTTCTGGGCGACGAAGTCGATCTTGCCGGCGAAGTCGCCGTCGACGATCTGCTTCACCCGCTCCGCACCGTAGGTGAATTCCCAGTGACCGGTCATGACATCGACGCCGAGCAGCTTGCAGGCGTCGACCATGTCCTGCCCCTTCGTCCACAGCGACAGGCCGGAACCCTGCCAGGTGTCGCCGCCGTCGAGCAGCAGCGCGCCCGGCCGACTCGCCTTCATGCGCTTGACCAGCGTGGCCAGGTGGGCGAAGCCGCCGACCTTGCCGTAGGTTTTCGCCGCCTGCGAGAAGTCGAGGTAGGTGAAGGCGTGTGCCTGCGCACTGCCCGGCGCGATGCCGAACTGCTTCAGCAGCTTTTCGCCGACCAGATGCGGAGGCCGGCCCAGCATGTCGCCAATGCCCAGATTCACGTCCGGCTCGCGGAAGTGGATGGGCATCAGCTGCGCGTGGCAGTCGGTGAAATGCAGCAGGCTCACGTTGCCGAAGCGCGGCAGTTCGTACATCTGCCCGGCCGCGCTCGCAGCCTGGGCGAAGCTGCCATGCAGGGCCATGCCGCCGGCACTGGCGGCCGCCAGCACCTGCAGGAATTCGCGGCGGTTCATGCTCATCGCGCCATCACTCCGCGTTGACCGGCGACTTCGGGTCGAGCAGCAGGGCCACGATGTGGCGGATCTGCTTTTCGTCGAGGATGCCGTGCGTGCCGAAGCGCGGCATGTTGGTGCAGGCGCTGTAGGCGTTCGGATTCCAGATCTTGGCCCACACGTACTTCTGCGTGGTTTCCGTGTTGCCGTGCACCTTGCCGTACTGGTAAAGGCTGGGGCCGATGGTGCCGTACGAAATTTCCTTCTTCGTGATGCGGTGGCAGTTGTAGCAGTTGCCGCCATTTGCAGCGTCGGCCTTGTCGGTCCAGGTCAGACCGCGACCGCTCTGTGCGATCTTTTCGCCTTCCTTCCAGTCGCCGATGTACTTGCCGTCGGATGGCCACTTCACCTCGGCGAGTGCCGCTGCCTGGAATCGTTCGCGCAAGTCGTCGTCGAGGCTGTGCCCGAATTTCGAGCAGGCGACCATGACCTCGTCCTGGGTCAGGCGGTCGGTCTTGACGATGCCCTGTTCGCGGAAGGATGCCGCCATGACGGCCGCGGCGTCCTTGTCGTAATCGGCCGAGGTGACGGTGGCTGCGCCGGTGCCGGCGCAGCCCGCGACGGCGGCCAGCGTGGCCAGCACGGCAAGCGCGACAGCGCCCTGACGGATGCGGATGTTCATCGTGCTCTCCTTAACGCTTGATGGCCGGGGCGATGCTTTCGCCCGTGCCGTTGGCGGTCACACCCAGATAGCTCGACAGGGCGATGGTCACGTCCGAGCCGTACACCGGGTACGGGAAACGCTGCTGGCGGAAGCAGTCGTTGAGCCGCCGCTGCATGCTCCACAGCTCGCCCGACGACACGCGGTAGGCCGGCCACGATCCGAAGCCGCGCGCGGCATCCGGCCCCTTGGTCAGGTTGGGCAGATCCTGCAGACGGATGCGCTTGCCATCTTCGCCGTGACAGGTGACGCAGCCGAAATCGTGCGTGCCGCCGCGGTAGTTGAAGGCGCGCTTGCCGATTTCGTACATGCGCTTCTCTTCCGGATGGGCCATCGGCAGGTTGAACTTCATGCCGCGCGATTCGGCGGAAATCCAGGCCACCAGAGCTTCGATGTTCTTCTGCTCACCCTTGCCGAACGGGGTCTTGGCCACCTCGTCGGCCGGAATGCCCTGCAGCGTTTCCATGCAGGTCAGCAGGCGGGATTCCAGATCCTGCACACGGTTGGTGTCGGCGAAATGGCGCGGCAGCGTGACGAAGGCGCCCTTGACGACGCCCGGCCCCTGGCCGAGATCACACTTTTCGAGTGTGGCCTTCTTCGGGCCGCGCGCTTCCTTCCACAACTCCTCGCCGCGCATTTCCCACAACTCGGCCGGATTGCCCTCGGCCAGCGCCTCGCGGTACTTGGCAATGCCATCGGCGGTGGCGTCGGCCAGCGCCGGCGTGGCAAACATGAGCGCGGACGCTGCAACGCAGGCGGCGTATGTGCTGTTCTTCATGATCTCTTCCTCCAGTCCTTGACGGGATGATCCGGGCTGATGACGGGACCGGCCTGCTTCGGGTCGATCCTCGGTGCGACGACGAGCGGGGCTCAGGCCACGACGACTTCGTCGGTGCGCTTGTCGCCCTTGTTGTCCACCCAGCTCACGTTGACCTTGTCGCCCTTGGCGCCGCCGGCGAACTTGAACTGCAGGTACGGGTTCTTCGATACCGCCGGGCCGAACTGGGCGGCCAGCACGACACGGCCGTTGTGGGTGGCCGTCAGTTCGGTGATGTGATGGGCCGGAACCAGGGCGCCGGACGCGTCCTTGCGCTGACCGGTTTCCATGTCGTGGCTCATCAGGATCTTCACTTCGGTTTCAGTGCCATTGCTGGCGGCGCGGATGCGCATCGGACCTGCCATGTCTTGCTCCTTGGGTTGTGCGTGGGATGTGAACGAATTGCCGGCAGCTATCAGCCGCCGCAACCGCCCAGCGTCACCTTGATTTCCTTGGACACCATGTAGAAGCTGCCGCCTGCCTTGACCAGCGCGAACACATTCGAGGTCTGGCCCATCTTCACGCGGGTGCTCACGTCAGCCATCGTGCCGGCCGGCAGCGTGAAGCTGGCAGCCAGCATGCTCGGATTCTTCTCGATCAGGATGGCGATGAATTCGGTGTCGGCGAGCGCGCTCTTGACGCCGACCGGCACCACCGCTCCGTTCTCGGCGATGTCGGGGCCGCTGATCTGCACGTCCTTCGAATCGGCGGGCTTGCCGGCACCCAGCGCCTTGAGCGCTTCGTCCATCGCCTTGGCTTCGAACGCCGGCTTGTCCCATCCGGCCGCCTGCGCCTGTTGGGTCGTGATCAGGCCGGCGGCCACCAGCAGACCGAACAATCCGGCCGCGCTGCCGCTCTTCAGGACTTCCCTTCGCTGCGTGTTCATCCGTTTCCTCCTCAGTTTTCGGGCGAGCCCGACAATATCCATTTGATCAACGCAGCCGTGTCCGCGTCGCTGACATGCGCCTGGGGCGGCATTGCCACGTCGCCCCATGTGCCGCCGCCACCTGCCTTGACACGGCCGATGAGCTGCGATTCTGCCCCCTTGTCGTCCTTGTAGCGCTTCGCGATGTCGCGGAAGGACGGTCCGAGTATCTTGCCGGCGATGCCGTGACAGCCACTGCAACCGCTCTTCTTCATCAATTCCAGTGCAGGATGCGGCGCGGGTGCGGCCGCCCCGCCGCCGGCACCCTCGCTCGTCTGCTGCCCCCTTACCGCGCCGATGACCCGGTTCTGATCGGCGAGATTGCCGTGTGCGTCGCGGGCGTAGTCCGGCAGGCTGGAGCCCATCGTGATCTGTGTCTTGCAGTTCTTCATGCAGGCCACGTTCTTCACGTCCGGCTTGCCCTTGATGTCCCACATGCCATGTTTTGTCGTCATGCCGTTGCGGTTCGGCATGCGTTTCTGAACTTCGGCGATGTTCCTGTCCGACAGCGTGAAGTCGGCCGGCACGATCTCGCCCAGATGAAGCAGGTAGGCGAGCACGGCATACACCTCGTCCGGGCTCAGCGACTTCGGTGCATTCCAGGGCATGGCGCGGTTGATGTAGTCCCACAGCGTCGACAGCGTCGGCACCTTCATCAGCGTGCTGCGCTGCGGGGCGTCCTGCCGGATGTAGGCGCCGACGCGGCCGGTTTCAATGTCTTCCTTCGTCGTGCCGCCGACCAGCGGGGTGAAAACCTCGTTGCTTTCGCCGAAGCTGCCGTGACAGGCCGTGCATTTCGCCTCCCACAGTTCGATGCCCTGTTCGACCGAACCCTTGCCGGGTGGCAGGCCCTTGAAATCGGGACGCACATCGATGTCCCACGCCTTGACTTCGGACGGGGTGGCCGCACGGCCGACACCCGGAAAGTTGCTGTTGGCCGATGCGCCGGCCGCGGCTGCGATCAGGCAGCCCGCGAGGAGAAGTTCAGAAAACCTGGACATTGCTCACGTCTCCGCTGTCCGCCAGCTTCCACGACTGGATGGCGTTGTTGTGATAGATCGACCGCGTGCCGCGCACCGCGCGCAGCTGCGCATAGGTGGGCTGCACGTAACCGCTGTCGTCCATGGCGCGCGACTGCAGGATCGCGGGACTGCCGTCCCACACCCAGTCGATGTTGAAGCGGGTCAGCGCCTTCGACAGTACCGGCGTTTCAAGCCGCGCGGTGCGCCAGTTGCGGCCGCCGTCGACCGATACGTCCACCCGCTTCACCTTGCCGCGGCCCGACCAGGCAAGACCGGTGATGTTGTGGAATCCCTTGTCGAGCAGGGTCTGGCCGCCGGACGGCGTCGTGATGACCGACTTGCATTCCTGGATCGAGGTGTATTGGCGGTGCGTGCCATCGGGCATCAGGTCGACGTAGTGCACCGCCTCGTCCTTGGTCGCCCAGGGCTGATCGCCGACTTCGATGCGGCGCAGCCACTTGACCCACGACACGCCCTGGACGCCGGGCACGACGAGGCGCAGCGGATATCCGTTCTCGGGGCGCAGCATTTCGCCGTTCTGGCCCCAGGCCACCAGTACGTCGTCCAGCGCGCGGTCGAGCGATATCGTGCGGGTCATGCTTGAGCCGTCGGCTCCTTCGGCCAGCACGAACTTCGCCCGCTTGCGATCGATGCCGCAGTCGTCGAGCAGCACGGACAGCGGCACGCCGGTGAACTCCGAACAGGACAGCATGCCGTGCGAGTACTGTACCGTCGGCACGGCCACATTGCCCCATTCCATGCCGGTATTGGCGCCGCATTCGATGAAATGGATGCGCGACACCGACGGCAGGCGCATCAGGTCGTCCATCGTGTAGACACGGGCTTCCTTCACCAGGCCGTTGATCATCAGCCGGTGACGCGCCGGATCGATGTCGTGCCAGCCCTGGTGGTGGCGTTCGAAATGCAGGCCGGAGGGCGTAATGATGCCGAACAGGCCCTGCAGCGGCGAGAACGAGACCGACGAGCCGGCCACGCGGGTCAGCCCGGGGCTTTCGCGGCGGCGCAGGCCCGCTTCGAACTGCGACGGGGCACCGTACGGACGTTCGGCGACCGGACGGCCCAGCGTGGTGCTGTGTTCGGGCAGCGTCAGGATGGCCGGATCGCCATCGGCGGCCCGTGCAACGGACGTCCCGGCCACGGCCATGCTGGCGCTGGCGAAGGCAGTGCGCAGGAAGTCGCGACGTCCGGCAGACACTTCCCGTATCTGCTCCGGCGACAGGAAGCCTTCCGGTGCGCGCTGGATGCGCCCGGGGCGTGGGGTGATCTGGGACATGCTTACTCCTGTTCGGACGCGAGTTCGAGCGACTTGCCCACCTTCTTCAGCGATGCCTTGCTGGGTCGGTGCGGCATGTTCAGCGAGTTGCCGGAGGCAATCTGGATGCAGACGGTGCGGCAGATCGACGGAAAATTCGGGTCGATGAGCTTGTAGAACACCATGGAGCCATCCTTGCGCCG
Source organism: Methyloversatilis sp. (assembly GCA_016791045.1). Classification (GTDB taxonomy): domain Bacteria; phylum Pseudomonadota; class Gammaproteobacteria; order Burkholderiales; family Rhodocyclaceae; genus Methyloversatilis. The sequence continues at coordinate 54,179 of JAEUNO010000047.1, forward strand.
GCCGACGATGCCGGCGCGGTACAACATGTTGAGGTGACGGGACGTGTTGGTCTGGCTCAGACCGGACTGATCCACGACGTCGGCAACCGAACGTTCGCCGTCGCACAGGCAGTGCAGGATCTTCAGTCTTGCAGGTTCGGCCAGCAGTCCGAAGTAATCGGCCACCGACTCGAAAACCTTGTCCAGCTCGGGATCGTAATCCACGGCTGCTCCTCGTCTTGTCCTTGTTAGAATCAAACATATGCGCAATTGCGCATATGGTCAAGAATAAATTTATTATTTTTTCTACTTGAGAGGTGACGAGTTTTTGTCTAGCGTGTCGTTAGCTCGCAAGGTTCTTCACGACAGATGTGGAACAGGCGCGCCCGGACTACCACGAAGATTCCACGGAGGAGAACATTTTGAAAAAGAAACTGGCGGGCACGGCGCTGCTGTGGCTTGGCCTCTCAATGGCCTGTGCGCAGGCCGCCGACCCGAACCTGGGACGCAATCTTGCAGCCACCTGCGCCAATTGCCACGGCACCGACGGCAACAGCGCCGGCGGCATTCCCGGTCTTGCGGGCATGTCGAAAGCCAAGATGCTCGGCCTGATCAACGAGTTCCGCAGCGGCGCCAAGCCGGCGACGATCATGCATCAGCTGTCCAAGGGCTACACCGACAGTCAGCTTGACCTCATTGCTGACTACTTCGCGTCGCGCACACCGGTCGGAGGTGCCAAGTGAGCGCCGCGCGTCGTGGTTTCATCAAGGGCACGCTGGGCCTTTCGGCCATGGCGGCACTGTACGGCTGCGCCGGCGCCGGCAAGGGCGCCAAGGGCCATGTTGTCGTGGTCGGTGGCGGCTACGGCGGTGCGACTGCCGCGAAGTACATTTCGATGTGGAGTGAAGGCGGCATCCGCGTGACGCTGGTCGAGCGCAACGCGGCGTTCGTGTCCTGCCCGATCTCCAATCTGGTGATCGCGGGCGAGAAACAGCTGTCGGACATCACGATCGGCTATGAAGGGCTCGCAAAGTACGGCATCACCGTGGTGCAGGACGATGTGACGGCAGTCGACGCCGATAAACGCATGATCAGGCTGGCACGTGGCGGCGATCTCGCCTACGACCGGCTGGTGCTGTCGCCGGGCGTGGACTTCATGTACGAGTCGCTACCGGGCATGGCCTCGGCAGCAGCGAAGGAAAACATCCTGCACGCGTGGAAGGCCGGTCCGCAGACGGTTGCATTGCGCAAGCAGCTGGAGGCGATGCCCGACGGCGGCGTGTTTGCGATGACCATCCCGAAAGCGCCGTACCGCTGCCCGCCGGGGCCCTACGAGCGCGCCTGCATGGTCGCCCATTACCTGAAGCAGGCGAAGCCGAAGTCCAAGGTGCTGGTGCTGGACGCCAACGAGGAAATCGTGTCCAAGAAGGGCCTGTTCACCAAGGCCTGGGCCGACAGCTACAAGGGCATCATCGAATACCGGCCGCAGAGCGAGCTGCGTGATGTCGATGCCGGCAATCGCACGGCTATCCTTGAATTCGACCAGGTCAAGGCGAGCGTGCTCAACGTCGTTCCGCCACAGCGCGCCGGTGACATTGCGGCCAAGTCGGGGCTGAAGCTGATCAACAACCGCTGGGTCGACATCAACTGGCTGACGATGGAATCGACCAGTACGCCCAATATTCACGTGCTGGGCGACGCCATCTTCCCGGCGCCGACGATGCCCAAGTCCGGTCACATGGCCAATCAGCACGCCAAGGTCGCGGCGGCAGCCATCATCAACCTGATGTCCGGACAGCCGCCGTCCGATGCGCCGCTGGTGATGAACACCTGCTACAGCTTCGTCGATGCGACGAATGTGGTGCACGTGGCATCCGTGCATCCGTACGATGCGGCGACCAGGCAGCCGCAGCCGGTCAAGGGCGCTGGCGGTCTGTCGGCAGCCCCGACCGAGATGGAAGGCAAGTACGCACTTGCCTGGGCGCGCAACATCTGGGCCGACATGCTCACCTGATCGTTGCTGCCTCAAGCCACGCGGCCCGCACATCGCGTTGATGTCCGGGCCGCGTGCTTTTCTGCGCCGAACTTGCAACAATCGCGGTCTTTCGTGGCGCCCGGGCGCCCGCTTACGCATGTCGAGGGTACGCAGATGAGCATCAAAGCCGATCGCTGGATACGCCGCATGGCCGAGGAACAACGGATGATCGAGCCGTTCGAGGCGGGTCAGGTGCGCGAGGTCGATGGTCGGCGCATCGTGTCCTACGGCACCTCGAGCTACGGCTACGACGTGCGCTGCGCGGCCGAATTCAAGGTGTTCACGAACATCAACTCGACGATCGTCGATCCAAAGACCTTCGATCCGAATTCCTTCGTCGAAATGAACAGCGAGTCCTGCATCATTCCGCCGAACTCGTTCGCGCTGGCGCGCACGGTCGAGTACTTCCGCGTGCCGCGCAACGTGCTGGTGGTTTGTCTAGGCAAAAGCACCTATGCGCGCTGCGGCATCATCGTGAATGTGACCCCGCTCGAACCCGAATGGGAAGGTCACGTCACGCTGGAGTTCTCCAACACCACGCCGCTTCCGGCACGCATCTACGCCAACGAAGGCGTGGCGCAGATGCTGTTCTTCGAGTCCGACGAGCCGTGCGAAACCTCGTATCGCGACCGCGGTGGCAAGTATCAGGGGCAGACCGGCGTCACGCTGCCCAAGATCTGACGCGGTTTTCGTGCGCAAATGCACGCTTTCCGCATGCATTTGCCCGCGAATCGATACCAAGCGTTACACGGCGCTGCGACGTGACTTTATGAACAGTCCGCCCTGACGGCCCCACCTAGACTCCGCTCACTTTCACGAATCACTGCGGAGCCGTCATGTTCAGGAATCTTCTTCTCGCTTCAGGTCTTGCCATCGCCTCGACGGGCGCCTTTGCCTCGCTCGACGTGCCCTGGATCGACGGCCTCGAAAACACCGGTACCGGCTTCGATGCCGGGATGACCGACACCCGCTACAGCTTCACGGCGATCGCCGGCACGGCGACCGGCACCGACGGCTACGGCGTCGTGACCACCGGTTCGGGCTTTCCTTTCGGTTCCTGGCTCGCCAACAACTGGGATTCGGTCTGGCTGACGCCGTCCGCCAATGCGGCGCAAAGCTACGATCCGTCGACCGCCGGCCTGTACAAGTGGTCGATCAGCTTCGATCTGACCGGATATGACCCGTCGGCGTCCGGATTTTCCGGTCGCTGGGCGTCGGACAACAGCGGTTACGTCGTTTTCAACGGCGCCACCATTTCGACCGGCTCGTCCTTCAACAGCTGGACGTCGTTTGCCGCGACGACCGGCTTCGTTGCCGGCGTGAATACGATTGACTTCTTCGTCACCAACGGCGCGCAGGGCAGCGGCAACCCGACCGGTGTGCGCGTCGAATTCCTCGACAGCTACACGTCGGTCGCTGCTCCGGTGCCGGAACCGGCATCCTACGCAATGATTCTCGCCGGTCTTCTGGTCGTTGGCGGCGTCGCCCGTCGCCGTCTCGGCTGACCGCACCCGCGCGTCCGCAGCATCCTGTCCGGGCCGCCCAGTGCGGCCCGGATTGTTTTGAGACTTCGAACTGATACCATCGCGCGCTCAAGATTGCAGGTTCTCTGCAACCCGGGGCGCCACGTCAGGGCGCTCCTGCCATCACACAGGTTGACGCCATGCGCTTCGAGTTTCCGATCATCATCATCGACGAGGACTTCCGTTCCGAGAACGCGTCCGGTCTGGGCATCCGTGCGCTGGCCGAAGCGATCGAGAAGGAAGGTCTGACGATACTGGGGGTCACCAGTTACGGTGACCTGACCTCGTTCGCGCAGCAGCAGAGCCGGGCGTCGACCTTCATCCTGTCGATCGACGACGAGGAATTCGGCGGCGGCAGCGCGGCGGAAATCCAGGCCGTGCTGCAGAACCTGCGCGAATTCGTGGCCGAGATCCGCCGTCGCAATGCCGACATCCCGATCTTCCTGTACGGCGAGACGCGCACCACGCGCCACATCACGAACGACATCCTGCGCGAGCTGCATGGCTTCATCCACATGTTCGAGGACACGCCGGAATTCGTCGCGCGTTACATCGTGCGCGAAGCACGTGCCTACCTCGACTCGCTGCCGCCACCGTTTTTCCGTGCGCTGGTGCACTACGCGCAGGACGGTTCCTACTCCTGGCACTGCCCGGGCCATTCCGGCGGCGTCGCCTTCCTGAAAAGCCCGGTCGGGCGCATGTTCCATCAGTTCTTCGGCGAGAACATGCTGCGTGCCGACGTGTGCAACGCGGTCGAGGAACTGGGTCAGCTGCTCGACCATACCGGCCCGGTGGCCGCGTCGGAGCGCAACGCGGCCCGCATCTTCCACGCCGACCACCTGTTCTTCGTCACCAATGGCACGTCGACGTCGAACAAGATGGTGTGGCATTCGACCGTGGCGCAGGACGACATCGTGGTGGTCGATCGCAACTGCCACAAGTCCATCCTGCACTCCATCATCATGACCGGCGCGATTCCGGTCTTCCTGACGCCGACACGCAATCACTACGGCATCATCGGGCCGATCCCGCTGTCCGAATTCAGTCCGGACGTGATCCGCGCCAAGATCGAGGCCAATCCATTCGCGCGCAAGGTGTCGAACAAGAAGCCGCGCATCCTGACCATCACGCAGTCGACCTACGACGGCATCCTGTACAACGTGGAAGCCATCAAGGACGTGCTCGACGGCGAGATCGACACGCTGCATTTCGACGAGGCCTGGCTGCCGCACGCGTCCTTCCACGACTTCTACGGCGACTACCACGCCATCGGAGAGGGCCGGCCGCGCTGCAAGGATTCGATGATCTTTTCCACGCAGTCGACGCACAAGCTGCTGGCCGGCCTGTCGCAGGCGTCGCAGATCCTGGTGCAGGATTCGCAGACCCGCTCGCTCGATCGCGACGTGTTCAACGAGGCTTACCTGATGCACACGTCCACCAGCCCGCAGTACGCGATCATCGCGTCATGCGACGTGGCGGCGGCGATGATGGAGCCGCCGGGTGGCACGGCGCTGGTCGAGGAGTCACTCGCCGAAGCGGTCGAGTTCCGCCGCGCGATGCGCAAGGTCGGTGCGGAATTCGGCGCCGACTGGTGGTTCAAGGTGTGGGGCCCGGAGCATCTCGCGGAAGAGGGGCTGGGCACTCGCGAAGACTGGACCTTGCGCGCCGGCGAGCGCTGGCATGGCTTCGGCGATCTGGCCGAAGGCTTCAACCTGCTCGATCCGATCAAGGCGACGGTCATCACGCCGGGTCTGGATGTCGATGGTGACTTTGCCGACTGGGGCATCCCGGCCGGCATGCTGACGCGCTATCTGGCCGAACACGGCATCATCGTCGAGAAGACCGGCCTGTACAGTTTCTTCATCATGTTCACCATCGGCATCACCAAGGGCCGCTGGAACACGCTGGTGACCGAACTGCAGCAGTTCAAGGACGACTACGACAACAACGAACCGCTGTGGAAGGTGATGCCCGAGTTCGTGGCAGCGCATTCGCGCTACGAACGCGTGGGATTGCGCGACCTGTGCGTGCGCATCCACGAAATGTACAAGAAGCACGACATCGCGCGCCTGACGACGGAAATGTATCTGTCGCCGATGGAACCGGCGATGAAGCCGGCCGAGGCGTGGGCACGCATGGCGCATCGCGAGATCGACCGTGTGCCGATCGACGACCTCGAAGGCCGCATCACCAGCGTGCTGCTGACGCCCTATCCGCCGGGCATCCCGCTGCTGATCCCGGGCGAACGCTTCAATCGCACCATCGTCAATTACCTGCGCTTTGCACGCGAATTCAACCGTGCCTTCCCGGGTTTCGAGACCGATATTCACGGTCTGGTCGGCGACGGCGAGGGCGAAACGATCAACTACCTGGTCGATTGCGTACGCGACTGACCGTCCGGGCCGTCGGCGAGGCGGCTGGCGCGACGCGCTGCGCCGTCATTCAGCGCCGCGCGTAATCGACGAAGGCGTACCGCAAGCCGCCGGCGCTGACAGCCGGTTCGCAGGCGGTTTCGATCCATTCGCTGCGGTCGAAGGCGGGGAATACCGTGTCGCCGTCGAACCGGTCGGCGAGTTCGGTCAGCAGCAGCCGCTGTACATGCGGCAGCGCCAGTGCGTACAGCTGGGCGCCGCCGATGATGAAGGCGTCCGCGCCACCGTCGGCCTGCGCGGCAGCCTCGCGCGCCGCCGCCAGCGACGGCACGACGATGGCACCCGGAATCGACAGCCCGGGCTGCCGGCTGACCACGATGCTGGTGCGACCCGGCAACGGCCGGCCGAGCGAATCCCAGGTCTTGCGACCCATGATCATCGGGTGACCCATGGTCAGCGCACGGAAGCGCTTCAGGTCTTCCGGCAGGTGCCACGGCATTGCGTTGTCGCGGCCGATCACGCCATTGGCGGCCAGCGCGGCAATCAGCGACAGGCGCGGCGTCACACGGCCACCTTGGCCGGAATGTGCGGCCACGGGTCATAGCCTTCGAGCCGGAAATCCTCCGGCGCGAAGGCGAACAGGTCGGTCACCGCCGGGTTGATGTGCATCACCGGCAGCGGCCGCGGCGTGCGTGACAACTGCTCGCGGGCCTGATCGACATGGTTCAGGTACAGGTGAGCATCACCCAGTGTGTGGATGAATTCGCCCGGCCTGAGCCCGCACACCTGGGCCATCATCATCGTCAGCAGCGCGTAACTCGCGATATTGAACGGCACTCCGAGAAATATGTCGGCGCTGCGCTGGTACAGCTGGCAGGACAATGCACCGTCGGCGACGTAGAACTGGAACAGCGCATGGCAGGGCGGCAGCTTCATCGACGGGATGCTGGCCGGGTTCCATGCGCTGACGATGTGGCGGCGCGAATCCGGATTCTGGCGCAGGCCCTTGACCAGTTCGGCGATCTGGTCGATGTGGCGCCCGTCCGGCGTCGGCCAGCTGCGCCACTGGGCGCCATACACCGGACCGAGGTCGCCGTTTTCGTCGGCCCATTCGTCCCAGATGCTGACGCCGTTTTCCTTCAGCCAGGCGATGTTCGTGTCGCCGCGCAGGAACCACAGCAATTCGACGATGATGGACCGCAGGTGCAGTTTCTTCGTCGTCAGCACCGGAAAGCCGTCGGCGAGATTGAAACGCATCTGCCAGCCGAACACCGAACGGGTGCCGGTTCCGGTGCGGTCGGTCTTGAGCGCGCCCTGTTCGAGCACATGGCGCATGAGGTCGAGATATTGCCGCATGGAAAATATCGCGCAGTCGCGTTACGCTAGAGGGTCGGGATTGTAGTCCAGCGCGCGGTTCCGGCGCGGTCTGCATGCAGCACGGGCGGGGATGCACACCGTTCGACGGACGATTGATGATCAGTACAATCGGGGCGCATCCCGAGCGGCGGAGGTGGCAGGTATGTTCGGTGTCTTTTCTTCATCCCCGGCGAGTGTGCTCGGCAATCCGGCCGAGTTGCGCCGTGTGCTGGCCGAAATCGCCGCCGCCCAGCCCGACCTGGCCATCAACGAACTGACCGGCTGGGTCGAATCGGTCAGCGAAGCGGCCAATATCGACATCGCGCATCACGTCAATCTGCTCTATCAGTTCGATTCCAGCGCCCAGCCCCACCTGCGCAAGCTCGACAGCGCGTATGTCGACCAGCCCGACGGCAAGGACGTGGTCTGGCGCACCGGCCGCGACTTCTGGTCCATCCTGTCGTCCGCCTACGAATTCGCACTCGACCGCTACATGTCCGACCCGGCGCAGGCGTCGGTGCTCAGCGGTCTGTCTCGTCTGGCCTCGCGCACCGTGCGGGCGTGCCGCCAGCGCTTCAAGTGGGACGTCTATCACAATGGTCCGGTCGACGCCGGGCTGTGGCAGGTGGCGGGCCAGGCTTACCTGCTCGCACAGGCGTCGGGCGCCGAAGTGCGCGAGGTGGTCAATGCCGCTGACGAAGCGGCGACGTCGGTCGAGCGCGAGTATCTGCGCCTGATCGCCCTGCATGTGGCGGCACCGGAAGGTCTGGTGCCGGCCGGCGTGCGGCTGGCCGAGCAGCTCACCAGTTATTTCGCCGCCCGGTTTTCGATGGCGTCTGCCGTCGAGCGCGGCACCACGCACTGGCTGGACGCCAACCAGCCGGCACCGCCGCTGCGCCTGGTGCGTGCGCCGCTCACCACCGACGGCATCCGCTATTTTTCCGGCATTGCCGCCGCCGATGCGGCGCTCGCGATGGCGCGCAAGCTCGAGGCCGGCGAACGGCCGGATTCGCTGCACTTCGATGAAGAGCCATCGCCGGAACAGCTGGGGCGGCTGCTGCGCCATCTGTCGATCAACTGGGCGCTTGACCCGCCGACCCGGCAGTACCGGCGCCACACGCTGGGCGGTGCGCTAGCGGTCGCCAATGGCATCAAGCACCTGCATCATGTGCTGCGTGGCGCGCGCGACGAGGCGGTGATCTATCGCTGGGAAATGTCCGACGCCAGTCTGGGTGGCATCGGCGCCACGGCGCCCACCGCCAGCGCGGAGTGGGTGCGCGTCGGCTCGCTGGTCGGCATGCAGCCGTCCGGCGGTGACAACTGGCTGGTCGGGGTGGTGCGCCGCTACATGCGCGGCCGCGACGCGCGCGGCACGGTCGGCATCGAAACGCTGTCGACCACGGCACGTCCGCTGGAGGTGTTTTCCGAACGCAACAGCGGCGAAGCCGTTGCGCTGGATGACCCGATCACCGGCGCCGTCGTGCGCCTGGCGATCAACGGCACCGGCTATTCGGCCGAGTACCCGCTGCACGCCTCGATCAACGGGCGGCACGTCAGGCTCGATCCGGTCGAACTGATCGAGCGCGGCGCCAACTTCGATCTCGCCCGTTTCCGCGTCAGCGACTTCCGCTAGGGCTGTCGGTCGGACGGCGGCGAACGCCGTGCGCCTTCAGCGATCCGGCAGCAGGAATCCGGTCATCCGAGGCAGTTCGGCCGCGAAGCTCCGCAGGCTGTGATCGCCGCCTGCATGCACGACGAGGTTCGCGCCGCGCAGCTTCAGTACCGCCTGCCACCAGTCCAGTACCTCGTCGCCGGTTTCCAGCAGCACCAGGTAACGTTCCGGTTTCGTGATGGCCGCGACGTCCAGCTCCGTCAGTTGTTCGACATGTTCCTGCTCGAAGCGGAACATTTCGCCTGTGTACATATGCTCATGTTCGCCGACGTAATCGCCGAGCGATTTCGGTGCGACCACGGCCGGGTTGATCAGCGCCGCGCGCAAGCCGTGCTTTTCCGCCAGATGCAGCGCATAGAAGCCGCCCAGCGACGAGCCGGCCAGCGCGACTTCATCGCCGGCGGCCAGCGCCGGGCACAGCTCCGATTCGATCAGCGCGATCGCGTCCCGCGGGCCGGGCGGCAACTGTTCGCACCACAGGTCGGCAGCCCGACCCTGGCGGGCAAGGTGGGCGCGCAACTGCACCGCTTTGACCGACTGCGGGCCGGAGCGGAAGCCGTGCAGATAGATCAGCTTCTGCATCAGTGATCCGCCCAGTCCACCCAGCCGCCGGCGGCCGTCAGCAGCACGATGATGCCGAAGGCGATGCGGTACCAGGCGAACACCTCGAAGGTGTGGGTGGAGATGTAGCGCAGCAGCCAGCGCACGCTGAAGAAGGCCGCCAGGAAGGACGCCACGAAGCCGGTCGCAAACACCGGCAGATCTTCGGCACGCAGCAGCGCCCAGTTCTTGTACACGTCGTAGGCGGTGGCCGCGAACATGGTCGGAATGGCGAGGAAGAAGCTGAATTCGGTCGCCGCGCGGCGGGACAGGCCGAAGATCAGGCCGCCCATGATGGTCGCCCCCGAACGCGACACGCCGGGAAACATCGCCACGGACTGCGCGAAACCCACCTTGAGCGCGGCGCGCCAGTCCATGTCTTCCACGGTTTCGTAGCGCGGCTGGTGATTGCGACGCTCGATCAGCAGGATGAGCACGCCGCCGACGATCAGCGCGCCCGCCACGGTCAGCGGGTTGAACAGGTAGGCCTTGATCACGCCGTGCAGCAGGAAGCCGAGTACCGCAGCGGGCATGAAGGCGATCAGCACCAGTGTCACGAAGTGGTTTGCCTGTGGGTCGCGCGCCAGCACGCCGCTGCCGACATCGATGAGCTTGCGCCGGTACTCCCAGCAGATCGCCAGTATCGCGGCCAGCTGGATGACGATCTTGAATACGCGACTGGTGTCGTCGGTATAACCCAGCAGGCTGCCGGCGATGATCAGGTGGCCGGTGCTGGAAATGGGCAGGAACTCGGTCAGACCTTCAATAATGCCGAGTATGAAGGCCTTGATCAGCAATGGATCCATGGAGTTTGCTGCACACGAAAGACCGGCGATTATAGGACGCTCGTCGTGACACGCCCGCGACACCGTGCGGTCTCATTTCCTGCCGGGCGGCGGTATTTCACCGGCCGCCTGTAAAATCCCGCCCCATGCCACGAAAAAGCGCTGCAGCCCGCACCCGCCCGAAGTCCGCGGCCACGCCCGAGAGGGCGGTGCTGACCAGCGTTCGGCCAGCCGCCCTGAGCACGGCCGAACCCGCGCTTCCGCCTCTGGCCATCGGCATCGCGGTGTCCATCCTCGTGCATGGCTTCGTGCTGGCGATCAATTTCGCGCCAGACCTCAAGCCGAAGCAGAAGGCGGTCGATCAGCCGCTGGAAGTCGTGCTGGTCAATGCGCGCGGCAAGCAGAAGCCGGTAGATCCGCAGGCGCTTGCACAGGCCAGCCTTGATGGCGGCGGCAATACCGATCAGGACCGCCGTGCAAAAACGCCGCTTCCGGCCAGCAAGCGCGACCAGACCGGCGATCAGCTGGTCAGCACGCAAAGCCGCGTGCAGGAACTCGAATCGCTGCAGCAGAAGCTGCTGGCCGAGGCGCAGGCCAGAACCGAGGTCAAGGAGGAAGAGCGGCGGGTCGAACAGCCGGAACCGACGCCGCAGGCGGTGCCGCTGCCCAGCGGCGCCGACCTCGCGGCGCGTGCCATGGCGATGGCGCGGCTCGAGGCTGAAATCGCGCGCAATGTGGATGACTACAACAAGCGTCCGCGCAAGAAGTTCGTCGGCGCACGCACGCAGGAGTACCGCTTCGCACAGTACATCGAGGACTGGCGGCAGAAGGTCGAGCGCATCGGCAACCTGAACTACCCGAGTGCGGCGCGCGGCCGCATCTACGGCAATCTCACGTTGACGGTCGAAATCCGGTCCGACGGCGAGATCGAACAGATCTACGTCAGCCGCTCGTCCGGTCAGCCGCTGCTCGACGAGGCCGCGCAGCGCATCGTGCGCATGGCCGCACCCTATGCGCCCTTCTCGCCGGATATCAAGCGCGACTTCGAAATCCTCTCCATCACACGCACCTGGAGCTTCACCCAGGGCGACCAGCTTGAAGCACGCTAGACCGATGCCCGATCGTTACGCCGTGGTGGGTCATCCCATTTCGCACAGCAAGTCACCCGCCATCCACGCCGCCTTCGCCGCGCAGACCGGTCAGGACATGAGCTACGAGGCGCTGCTGGCGCCGCTGGAAGGTTTCGCCGCCACGGTCGGGCAATTTCGCGCCGACGGCGGGCGCGGCATGAACATCACCGTGCCGTTCAAGGAAGAGGCCTGGCGGCTCGCGGATCGCCTGACCGAAAGGGCGCGGCTGGCCGGTGCGGTCAACACCTTCGTGTTCGATCGGCATGTGCTGGGCGACAACACCGACGGTGCCGGGCTGGTGCGCGACCTCGAGTGGCTCGGTGGCAGGCTCGACGGCGCGCGCGCGCTGCTGCTCGGCGCCGGCGGCGCTGCGCGCGGTGTCGTGCTGCCGTTGCTCGATGCAGGGGTGGCTCGCCTGTTCATCGCCAACCGCACCGCCGACAAGGCGCGTGGTCTCGAAACACACTTCGCCGGGCACGACAGCCGCGCCGCGCTGGCCGCCGGTGGCTGGCAGGAGGCCGCCGATGTGCCGTACGACATCGTGATCAACGCCACCAGCGCCAGTCTGAGCGACGAGGCGCCGCCGCTGCCGGACGGGTTGTATGCACCGGGCAGTCTGGCGTACGACATGGTCTATGGCCGCGGCCTGACCGCCTTTCTGAAACAGGCGCGGGCGCAGGGCGCCGGCACGCTGGCCGACGGGCTGGGCATGCTGGTCGAGCAGGCCGCCGAGGCGTTCGAACTGTGGCGTGGCGTACGGCCGGACACGGCGCCGGTGCGCGACATGCTGCGCGCGGCAACGCCGCCGCTCGCCTGAGCGTCGCCCCGGCCATGCGTCGCCTCCTGCGCCTGCTGAAATGGCTGCTTGCCGCCGCGGTGCTGCTGGCGCTGGCCTACCAGCTGTGGATTTTCGGTCACCTGCTGTGGTGGACGAAATTCAACCCGGACGAAACCCGCTTCATGTCGCTGCGCCTGTCCGAGCTGCGCGAACGTCAGCCGGACGCGCAGCTGCGCAGGCAGTGGGTGCCCTACGAGCGCATTTCGGTGCACCTGAAACGCGCCGTGATTGCGGCCGAGGACGACGGCTTCGTCGATCACGAAGGCTTCGACTGGGAAGGCATCCAGAAGGCGATGGAAAAGAACCGCAAGAAGGGCCGCGCGGTGGCCGGCGGCTCGACCATCAGCCAGCAGCTGGCGAAGAACCTGTTTCTCAGCCCGAGCCGCAGCTATCTGCGCAAGGCGCAGGAGGCGGCCATCACCTTCATGATGGAAGCGGTGATGGACAAGCGGCGCATCCTGGAAATCTATCTGAACGTGGTGGAGTGGGGCGATGGCATCTTCGGCGCCGAAGCGGCCGCGCAGCGCTACTACCGCGTGTCTGCAGCGAAGCTCGGGCCGGATCAGGCGGCACGGCTGGCCGTCATGCTGCCCAACCCGCGCAAGTACGAAAAGACCTTCGGCCCGCGCCTTGCGGCACACGCCTCACGCGTCGCCGCGCGCATGCATTATTCGCAGGTGCCATAGCAGCAAGTTTTTTTTGGGAGCGGCCCTGTGGGAGCGGCCCTGTGGGAGCGGCTCCGCCGTGTGTTCTGCTGGTGACCTTCAGGCTCTGGGCGGCCGGATCGCGGATTTCGGGCGGAAGGCCTTCACCACGGATTCGTCGGTTTCGATGTAGGGCCCGCCGATCAGATCGATGCAGTAGGGCACGGCCGCGAAGATGCCGGGCACGATCTGGGTGCCGTCTGCATCCTTCACGCCTTCCAGCGTTTCCCGGATCGATTTCGGCTGTCCGGGCAGATTCAGGATGAGCGTCCTGCCGCGGATGGCGCCGGTCTGGCGCGACAGGATGGCGGTCGGCACGAAGCGCAGGCTGATCTGGCGCATCTGTTCGCCGAAGCCGGGCATCAGCTTGTGCGCCACGGCGGCGGTGGCATCCGGTGTCACGTCGCGCGGTGCCGGGCCGGTGCCGCCGGTGGTCAGCACCAGATCGCAGCCCGCGCGTTCGCACAGTTCGATCAGCGTCGCCTCGATCACCGGCTGTTCGTCCGGAATCAGCCGGGTTTCGAAGGTGACCGGCGTCTTCAGCGCGGCGGACAGCCAGTCCTGCAGCGCCGGAATGCCCAGGTCCTGATAGACGCCGGACGAGGCGCGGTCGGACACCGACACCAGGCCCACGGTCAGCAGATCGTCATCCTTGCTCATCGTCGTGTTCATCCTCTGCGGTTTCAGTGGCGTCCGGCGTGCCGGCACGGTCGAGCTGGCGCAGCACGCGGAAGATTTCGCGGAACGCGCGCGGCGGCTTGTCCAGTTCGGTTTCGCGCAGCGCATTGCGGCGCAGCGTGCGCAGCTGGGTCAGATCGGCATCCGGCCACTGCGCGGCGATGTCGCCCAGCACCTGCTCGTCGGCGATCAGCCGCTCGCGCATGCGTTCCAGCATCTGTTCGCGTGCGACCGCACGGGCGGATACGCCGCGTATGGCGTCCAGCGCCTCGACCAGCGGTGCGGTATCGATGGTGCGCATCACCTTGCCGACATACTGCATCTGCCGGCGCAGGCCCTCGCGGCTGCGCGTGCGGCGCGTTTCCTCGATCGCGCGGCGCAGGTTGTCCGGCAGGTCGATGCGCTTCAACTGCGTGTCGGACAGCGCGACCAGTTGTTCGCCGATGTCCTGCAGCGCATGCGAGTCGCGCTTCTTCTGACTTTTGCTCGGGCCGTCGTACTGCGGCTCGTCGTCGGGGTCGTCGTGGGTCGATATGGATTTCGGGCGCATGGGGCGGGGCGAAGCGTGGCAAGCGGCTATTATTGCAGCTTTGCCGCAGCCCGCTCGTGCGACGCCATGCGTGGCGCGCCGGCTGCGGATTCCCCACCGGATTTCACTGCGAGATAGGCCCCCATGTCCCGACAGGGTTTCAGCTATACCGATGACAGCCTGCGCGACATTGCGCAGGATCTGCTGGACCACGCGCGCGCCGGCGGCGCCACCGCGGCCGAGGTCGATGTGTCCGAAGGCTTCGGCCAGTCGGTCACGGTGCGCCGGGGCGAGGTCGAAACGATCGAATACAACCGCGACAAGGGCATCGGCGTCACCGTCTATGTCGGCCAGCGCAAGGGCTACGCCAGTTCGAGCGACTTTTCGCGCGACGCGCTGCGCGCCTCGGTCGACGCGGCGCTGTCGATCGCCCGCTTCACCGCCGAAGACGACTGCGCCGGCCTGCCGGACAAATCCCTGCTGGCGACCGAATTCCGCGATCTCGACCTGTACCACCCGTGGGAGCTGCCGGTCGAACAGGCGATCGAAATCGCCCGGCGCTGCGAGGACGCCGCCTTCGCCACCTCGCCGGACATCCGCAATTCTGAAGGCGGATCGGTGTCGGCCCAGCAGTCGCAGTTCATTTCGGCCAACAGTCTGGGCTTCATGGCGGGCTATTCGAGTTCGCGCCAGTACATCACCTGTTCGGTCATCGCCGGCGAGGGCGACGCCATGCAGCGCGAAGACTGGTACGCCAGCCAGCGCTCGGCGGTCGATCTGCCATCACCCGAAGCCATCGGCCGCTATGCGGCGGAGCGGGCGCTGGCGCGGCTGGGCGCACGGCGCGTCAAGACCACGCGGGTGCCGGTGCTGTTCGAGGCGCCCCTGGCCATCGGCCTGATCGGCCATTTCGTGCAGGCGGCCAGCGGTGGTTCGCTGTACCGCAAGTCGTCCTTTCTGCTCGACAGCCTGGGCAAGCAGATCTTTTCGCCGCTGATCAGCATCGCCGAGCGGCCGCACCTGCCGCGCGCCATGGGCTCCGGCATGTTCGACGACGACGGCGTGGCGACACGGGACCGCGAAATCGTGCAGAACGGCGTGCTCAACGGCTACTTCCTGAGCACCTATTCGGCGCGCAAGCTGGGCATGCAGACCACCGGCAATGCCGGTGGCTCGCACAATCTGATCGTGCGGCCGGGCACGCGCAGCCTCGTCGACATGATCGGCTCGATCAAGCGCGGCCTGCTGGTGACCGAATTGCTGGGTCACGGCGTCAATTACGTGACCGGCGACTATTCGCGCGGCGCCGCCGGCTACTGGATCGAGAATGGCCAGATTGCCTATCCGGTGCAGGAAATCACCATCGCCGGCAATCTGCGCGACATGTACATGGGCATCAAGGAAGTCGGCGCCGACACGCTGGTGCGCGGCTCGAAGCAGTGCGGCTCGATCCTGATCGACCGCATGAGGATAGCCGGCGCGTGAGCGCGCGCGGGCGGCGCACCTTCCTGCAGGCTGCGCCCGCCGCGCTGCTGGCCGCGCCGGCCGTCGTAGGTGCGCAGCCGGCGATCCGCTGGCGGCTGGCGTCGAGCTTTCCGAAGGGGCTCGATGCGCTGTTTCCCGCGGCCGAGCAGGTGGCGCAGCAGGTCAGCGCTGCGACCGGCGGCCGCTTCCAGATACAGGTGTTCGCCGCCAACGAACTGGTGCCGCCGTTCGGCGTGCTCGACGCGGTGCGCGAAGGCACGGTCGAGTGCGGCCATTCCGCGTCCTATTACTACATCGGCAAGGACCCGACCTTCGCCTTCGACTGCGCGATGCCGTTCGGTCTGAACAGTCGCCAGCAGAGCGCCTGGCTGCTCGATGGCGGCGGCATGGCGCTGATGCGCGAGCTGTTCGCCGGCTACAACATCGTCAATTTTCCGTGCGGCAACACCGGCGCGCAGATGGGCGGCTGGTTCCGGCGGGAAATCCGCACCGTGGCCGATCTGAAGGGCCTGAAGATGCGCGTGGGCGGACTGGCCGGTCAGGTCGTGACCCGTCTGGGCGTGGTGCCGCAACAGATTCCGGGCTCCGATGTCTATCCGGCGCTGGAAAAGGGCGCCATCGACGCCGCCGAATGGGTCGGGCCCTACGACGACCTGAAGCTCGGCTTCTACAAGGTTGCGCCCTATTACTACTACCCGGGCTGGGCCGAAGCCGGGCCGCAGCTGTCGATCTACGTGAACCGCGCGGCGCATGACGCGCTGCCGGCCGACTACCGCCACATCCTCGAAGCCGCCTGTGCAGCCGCGCACCTCGGCATGCAGGCGCGCTACGACGCGCGCAATCCGGCGGCGATGAAGAAGCTGATCGAGGGCGGCGCCCGGTTGCGCATGTTTTCGCGCGACATTCTGCTCGCCTGCCAGAAGGAAACCTTCGGCCTGTACCGCGAACTGGCTGCGTCCAGTCCCGGCTTCCGCAAGGTGTTCGAACCGTGGAATCGCTTCCGCTCCGAACAGCACCTGTGGACGCGGATTTCGGAGAACTCGGTCGATGCCTTCGCCGGCCGGCATCCGGTCGAGTAGCGGGCGGGTGCCGGGTACCGGCACCCCATGAAAAAGGCCGCTTGCGCGGCCTTTTTCATGTCCGGCAGATCCGGCGCAGGTGCTTACAATCCCGCGTCCGCCCGCAGTGCGGCGGCCTTGTCGATCGCTTCCCACGTGAATTCCGGCTCGTCGCGGCCGAAGTGGCCGTAGGCGGCGGTCTTCTGGTAGATCGGACGCAGCAGGTCGAGCATCTGCACGATGCCCTTCGGGCGCAGGTCGAAATGGCGCTTCACCAGTTCGGTCAGCTTCTCGTTCGACAGTTTGCCGGTGCCGAAGGTGTCGACCATGATCGAGGTCGGCTGGGCGACGCCGATGGCGTAGCTCACCTGCACCAGCGCCTTCGATGCGAGGCCGGCGGCGACGATGTTCTTCGCCACGTACCGTGCGGCGTAGGCAGCCGAGCGGTCGACCTTCGACGGGTCCTTGCCGGAGAATGCGCCACCGCCGTGCGGCGCAGCACCGCCGTAGGTGTCGACGATGATCTTGCGGCCGGTCAGACCGCAATCACCCTGCGGGCCGCCGATGACGAAGCGGCCGGTCGGGTTCACCAGATATTTGATTTCACCCTTCACCAGCTCGGGCGGCAGCACCGGCTTGATCACGTCCTCGATCACCGCCTCGCGGATGGCTTCGAGCGACATTTCGGGTGCGTGCTGGGTCGACAGCACGACCGTATCGATGCGCTCGGGCTTGCCATCGACGTAGCGGATGGTGACCTGGCTCTTGGCATCCGGGCGCAGCCAGGGCAGACGGCCGTCCTTGCGCAGATGGGCCTGGCGCTCGACCAGACGGTGCGACAGGTGAATGGCCAGCGGCATCAGCACCGGCGTTTCGTCGCAGGCGTAGCCGAACATCAGGCCCTGGTCGCCGGCGCCCTGGTTCAGATAGTCGTCGCTGGCGCGATCGACGCCCTGCGCGATGTCCGGGCTCTGCTTGTCGTAGGCCACCAGCACCGCGCAGCCCTTGTAATCGATGCCGTACTCGGTGTTGTCATAGCCGATGCGCTTGATCGTGTCGCGCGCGACGTGGATGTAATCGACGTTGGCCGTGGTGGTGATCTCGCCCGCGAGCACGACGAGCCCCGTGTTGCACAGCGTTTCCGCGGCAACACGTGCGGTCGGGTCCTGTTCGAGGATGGCGTCGAGGATGGCGTCGGACACCTGGTCGGACACCTTGTCCGGGTGACCTTCTGAAACCGATTCCGACGTGAAGAAATAATCTGACATGCGCCTGCTCCTTGTAATCATCCCTGTGCTGGTTCGTCGAACCAGCCCCGGGAAGCGAGCAGGCGACGCTTTAGCAGTATTTTTAATCCGCCCTGCAAGTTGTCTCGTTTAACTCGGCGGAAGCATTAGTCTACCGCGTCCCGTTGTTTCCGTGCGCCAAGCATTTCTCGATGTCTGCAGTTCTTCACACCCCGGCAAGCCGGATTGCCGGCGCTGTCTTCGGTCTGCTGTCTCGCTGTTCGCTGCGCGTCCTGCAGTGGGCAGGCGCGTTCGCCGGGCGTCGGATGCACGCCTGGTCGGGCAAGTTCCGTCGGGAGTTCGATGCCAACCTGAAGCGCGCCGTGCCCGATGCCGATGCCGCGCTGATCGACGCGGCGGCCGCCAGCGCCGGGCGGGTCGTGTTCGAACTGCCCTGGGTGTGGATGCGGCCGCGCGCCGAGGTGCTGGCCCGGGTGACCCGCGTCACCGGCTGGGAGCATGTCGAGGCGCTGCACGCGAAGGGGCGCGGCGTGGTGCTGCTGACGCCTCACATGGGCGCCTTCGAGGTCGCCGCGCAACTGATCGGCTCGCGTCTCCCGATCACCGTGCTGTACCGCGCACCCCGCCAGGCCTGGCTGGGTCCGCTGATGGTCCGCGGGCGGGAGGGCGGCGGTGTGTCGCTGGCCGCGGCCGACGGCGGCGGCGTGCGCCGGCTGCTGCGTACGCTGCGCGACGGCGGGCTGGTCGGCATCCTGCCCGATCAGGTGCCGGCCAATGGCGAAGGCGTGTGGGCGGATTTCTTCGGCCGCCCGGCCTACACGATGACGCTGGCGGCGCGTCTGACCGAGCATGCCGAAGGTCCGCTGATGGTGTTCGCCGAGCGGTTGCCGGACGGACAGGGTTTCCATCTGCACTTCCTGCCGCCCGAGGTGCCGGTCACCGGCGACACGCGGGCGCGCGTCGAGGCGATCAACCGCAGCGTCGAAGCGCTGGTGCGCCGCTATCCAGACCAGTACATCTGGGGTTACAAGCGCTACAAGTGCCCGCCCGGCGTGCAGCGGCCCGCGCTGTAGAATGCGCGCATGTTCGAAAATCCTTCGCCGCAGGCCATCGGCGCGCTGTTGCGGCGCGCGCGCACCGTGGCCGTCGTCGGCCTGTCCCCGAATGAAAACCGCCCGAGTCATCGAGTCGCGCGCGCCATGCAGGGCTTCGGCTGGCGCATCGTGCCGGTGCGACCGGCCGTGACCGAGGTGCTGGGCGAAACCGCCTACGCGTCGCTCGATGACATTCCCGAAGCGCTGCGGCGCGACATCGACCTGGTCGATGTGTTTCTGGCGCCGGAACGCGTCGGCCCGGTGGTCGACCGCGCCATTGCGCTCGGCCTGCCGGCCATCTGGCTGCAGGACGGCGTGATCGACGAAGCCGCCGCGCAGCGTGCGAGGGACGCCGGGCTCACCGTGGTGATGAATCGCTGCGTGTGGCGCGACTGGGTGCCGCTGGCGACCGAATGAAGGCGCACACGAAAGGACGCGCATGAAGCTGCGTTTTTCCAAGATGCACGGCCTGGGCAACGATTTCGTCGTCATCGATGCCATCCGCCAGCAGGTAGACCTGACGCCGGCGCGCGTGCGCTTCCTGGCCGACCGCCACTTCGGTGTCGGCTGCGACCAGCTGCTGCTGGTCGAGCGCGCGCAGCAGGCGGGCGTCGATTTCCGCTACCGCATCTTCAATGCCGACGGCGGCGAGGTCGAACAGTGCGGCAATGGCGCGCGCTGTTTCGTGCGCTTCGTGCTGGATCAGGGGCTGACCGACAGGCGGCAGATCCGCGTCGAAACGATGTCCGGCGTCATCACCCTGACCGCGGAAGACGACGGCGACATCACCGTGAACATGGGGGTGCCGGTGTTCGACCCGGCACGCATCCCGTTCGACTCCGCCTCCGATGCCTTCGTGCAGCCGCTCGACGTGGCCGGTACGGCGGTGCCGATCACGGCCGTGTCGATGGGCAACCCGCATGCCGTGCAGGTGGTGGCCGACGTCGATGCCGCGCCGGTCGCGCAGCAGGGGCCGCTGATCGAATCGCACACGCGCTTTCCGGCGCGGGTGAACGCCGGTTTCGTGCAGGTGGTCGATGTGCATCACATCCGGCTGCGCGTGTACGAGCGCGGGGCCGGCGAAACGCTGGCCTGCGGCACCGGCGCCTGCGCGGCCGTGGTGGCCGGCGTGGTCAGGAATCTGCTCGACAGCCCGGTGCGCGTGACCACGCGCGGCGGCGAACTGAACATCCGCTGGGCCGGCGAAGGTGAGCCGGTCTACATGACCGGCCCGGCCGTGACCGTTTTTGAAGCAGACATTCATCTGGAGTGACCGAGGCATGAGAGCCGACGACATCGCGCGTTACCTGCAGGACCACCCGCAGTTCTTCGAGGATTATCACGACCTGCTGGCGCAGCTGTATGTCCCGCACCCGCACGGCGGCCGCACCATTTCGATCACCGAAAGGCAGATCCTGACGCTGCGCGAAAAGGCCAAGGCGCTGGAGCTGAAGCTGGCCGAACTGTTGCGTTTCGGCGAGGACAACGACCTCATTTCGACCCGCGTGCATGCCCTGTCGGTCGCACTGCTGACCGCGGGCAGCTTCGACGCACTGATGAACGTGCTGCGCGAACAGCTGGCCGATGCCTTCGCCGTGCCGCAACTGGCGCTGCGCCTGTGGAACAGCGTGCTGACGCGCGACAGCGACGTGTTCGCGCCGGTCGAGGAGCGCATCCGCGTGTTTGCCAACGATGCGAAGCACCCGTACTGCGGGCCGGGGAACGATCTCGGCGTGGTGGCCTGGTTCGGCGACGCGGCGCCGTCGGTGCAGTCGATCGCGCTGATCCCGCTGCGTCGCGAATCCCGCATCGTCGGTCTGCTGGCGCTGGGTTCGGATGATGCCGACCGTTTCGTGCCCGACATGGGCACGCTCTACCTTGAACGGATCGGCGAGCTGCTCGGCGCGTCGCTGATCCGCGAGCTGGGCTGAGATGAGGGCCCCCACGCTCACTTCGTTCGCTGCCCCCCGAGGGGGCTGCGCTCGCCCTTGGGACGGCCCTGCGGGCGGCGCGTCGGCCCCCACGCTCACTTCGTTCGCACCGGGTCGCCTTTGCGCCGCCGACCGGTTGCGCGGGCGGCGAGCAATGCTCGCCGAAACCCTCGCTACACCCCTTGGGGCGGCCCTGCGGGCGGCGCGTCGGCCCCCACGCTCACTTCGTTCGCACAGGGTCGGCTTTGCACAGCCGACCCGTTCGGGTGGCGCGGTGTGACCGCCACGCTGATCCTCGCGCCGGGCCGTGAACGCTCGGTGCTGCGGCGCCACCCGTGGATCTTCGCCGGTGCGGTCGATCGCATCGACGGTCGCGCCCGGCCGGGCGACACCGTCGTCGTCCAGGCGAGCAATGGCCGTGCGCTGGGGCGTGCGGCGCTGTCGCCCGAGTCCCAGATACGTGCCCGCATGTGGACCTTCGTCGACGAAAGCATCGACGACGCCTTCTTCCGCCGCACCGTGACACGCGCGGTCGAACAGCGGCGCGATCTGCCCGAACTGGCGCCCGAATTCGGGGCTTCCGGCGGTGTGCGGCTGCTGCATGGCGAATCCGATGGCCTGCCCGGCGTGGTGGCAGACCGCTACGGCGACCTGATCGTGCTGCAGATCACCAGCGCCGGCGGCGAGAAGTGGCGCGATGCCATCGCCGACGCGCTCACCCGGGCCACCGGCATCGCCCGCATCTACGAACGTTCGGATCCGGACGTGCGCGCATTCGAAGGGCTTGCGGCGCGCACCGGCTGGCTGACCGGCGAGGCCGGGCACGAGGACGGGGCGGCGCGCCCGGTCATTTCCGAGCGCGCCGCCAGAGGCTGCATCAATATAGAAGTGGACGTGGCCAACGGCCACAAGACCGGTTTCTATCTTGACCAGCGCGACAGTCGCCGCCTGTGCGGCGAACTGGCCGAGGGCCGGCGGGTGCTGAACTGCTTCTGCTACACCGGCGGCTTTTCGCTGCACGCGCTGGCAGGCGGGGCGACCGAGGTGCTGTCGATCGATTCGTCCGGCCCGGCGCTCGAGATGGCGCGCGCCAATCTGGCGCACAACCCGGGCCTGGACGCCGGCCGCGCGACCTGGCTCGAAGCGGATGTATTCCAGCACCTGCGCACGCTGCGCGCAGAAGGCCGCAAATTCGATCTGGTGGTGCTCGACCCGCCGAAGTTCGCACCGTCGGCCTCGCATGCCAAGTCGGCTGCCCGCGCCTACAAGGACATCAATTTGCTCGGACTGCGCCTGCTGGCGCCGGGCGGTCTGCTGATGACCTATTCGTGTTCGGCCGGCATCGACCCGGCGATGTTCCAGGGCATCGTCGGCGACGCAGCGGCCGATGCCGGTGTCGGCGCACGCGTTTTGCGCCGGCTTTCGGCCGGGGTCGATCACCCGGTGGGACTGGCTTTTCCGGAAGGCGAGTACCTGAAAGGGCTGCTCATCCGCGTGGCGTGACAACGCGGCTCTTGTTTTACTGCAAACATTGGTATCCTCCCGCTCTTTCCAACTTGGGAGTCCCCGCGGATGGCCACCAAGAACGCCGGCAAGGCAGACAAGCCGCTGACCGAAGCCGACATGCTGAAAATGCCGGAAAAGGACTACATGAACGAGGCGCAGCTCGCGTTTTTCCGCGGCCTGCTCGCCCGCATGCGTGACGACATCCTGCGCAAGGCCGATGAAACGGTCGAGCACATGCGGGAAGTCGATAACGTGTCCGACCCGGCCGACCGCGCGACGGTCGAAGAGGAGCACACGCTGGAACTGCGCGCCCGCGACCGCGAGCGCAAGCTGCTGAAGAAGATCGAACAGGCGATCGACCGCATCGATGCGGGCGAATACGGCTACTGCGACGAAACCGGCGAGCCGATCGGCATCGGTCGCCTGCTGGCCCGCCCGACCGCGACGCTGACCATCGAAGCGCAGGAACGGCGCGAGCGGCTGCAAAAGCTCTACGGCGACTGAAGCGGCTCCGCCGTCATGAATCCCCTGTTCGTGCTTCGTCGCGTCCTGCTGCTGCTGTGCCTGCTTGGCGCACAGCATGCCGCACTGGTGCACGCGTACGAACATCATGCGGCATCCGGCCCCCAGTCCGGGGTGCAGCCCGCTGCAGACAGCGCTCTTCAGCCCGTTCTTCAGCCCGTTCTTCAGCCTTTTGCCGGATCGGATCATGGCTCGGGGCTGCATGCGGCGTCGTGCGCAGACTGCCTGTCGGGTCATGCGCTGAATGCGGCGCTTCCGGTCGCGCTGCCGGGGTTGAGCCACGCCCGCCTCGGCCATGTGTTCTGCACCGTCGCAGCGGTGCAATCAGCGGTCTGCCGGCTGCCAGAGCAGCGGGCGCACGGCCCGCCTTTTTCCTCCTGATCTGACGCAGCGCGCCACGTCCACGGCGCGATCCATCCAGTGACAGACCGGCTGCGCCGCGCGCGCGGCCATGCCCTATCGGGCCAGGGGAGCTTCATGTACCACTCGCATCCAGTGCGGAGCGCCGTCATGGCCGCTTCGATCGCAGCCATGGCCGTGCCGGTCGCGGCGCAAACCATCAAGGACCTGCCCACCGTCGTCGTGACCGGCAATCCGCTCGGCAGCGACCTGTCGGATCTCGTCAGCCCGGTTTCGGTCATGGACGGCAATGACCTGACGCTGCGCGGCGCCAGTACGCTCGGTGAAACCGTGGGCACGCTGCCCGGTGTCAGCAGCACCTGGTTCGGACCGAATTCGAGCCGTCCGGTCATCCGCGGCCTCGACGGCGATCGGGTGCGCATCCTGAGCAATGGCGGTGCGACGGTCGATGCGTCGTCGCTGTCCTTCGATCATGCCGTCACGACCGATCCGCTGGTGATCGAGCGGGTCGAGGTGGTGCGCGGCCCGGCGGCGCTGATGTACGGCGGCAATGCGGTCGGCGGTGTGGTCAATACGCTGGACAACCGCATCCCCCAGGGCGCGCTGTCCGGTGCCAGCGGCCGCCTCGACGGCGTCGTTGGCGGTGCAGATTCGACACGCGCCGTCGCCGGTCGGGCCGAATACGGCGCCAACGGCTTCAATCTGCATGTGGACGGCTTCAGCCGCCGCACCAGCGACCTGCGCATTCCACGCAGCAGCGGCGCATCGCGGTTGCGCAATTCTGCAGCCGAAAGCGAGGGCGGCGGCATCGGCTTCTCGCTGGCCGGCGACAAGGGCTATGTCGGCGCGTCCTATGGCCAGTACGACACGCTGTACGGCACGGTCGCCGAGCCGTCGATCACCATCGACATGCGCAGCGAACGCTGGGACCTGGCCGGCGAGGCGCGCGATCTGGGCGGTTTCATCACCGGCCTGAAATTCCGCGCCGGTCACACCGATTACAAGCATGTCGAACTGGACGATGGCGCGCCCGAGACACGATTCTTCAACAAGGGGAACGATTTCCGGGTCGAGGCCAGCCATGCGCCGATCGGTGCCTTCCGCGGCGTGTTCGGCCTACAGCTGGACAGCAGCGACTTTTCGGCGCTCGGCGCGGAGGCCTTCGTGCCGTCCACCCGCACCGATACGCGCGCACTGTTCGTGTTCGAGGAAACGAAGGTCGGCGACCTCAAGCTCACCTTCGGCGGGCGTATCGAGCGCGTCAAGGTCGGAACCGATGGCGGTGGGCCGGATGACGCGAACAACCCCGGTACCCCGCGCTTCGACCCGTCGCAGGAGCGCCGCTTCACGGCGCGCAGCGCAGCCTTCGGCGCCATCTACCCGCTGAACGACATGTTCTCGGTGGCCAGCCAGCTGGCGCACACCGAGCGCGCACCGACCTTTTACGAGCTGTTCGCCAACGGCCCGCATGCCGCCACCGGCAATTACGAACTGGGCAACACCGCGCTCGATACCGAGAAATCGAACTCGATCGACCTGCAGCTTCGGGTCAAGAGCGGTGAGCACAGCGGCAGCGTCGGCGTCTTCCACAGCCGGTTCAACAACTACATCGCGCTGTCGGGCAGCGGGCGCAACCGCGAAGAGGACGGCCTGATCGATCCTGCAGGTGAATTGCCTGAATTCACCTACAACGCGGTGCCGGCCAAATTCACCGGCGTCGAGGCGCAGGCGCACCTGCTGTTGTGCCGCTGCGCCGGCGAACTGCACCTCGATCTGCAGGCAGACATGGTGCGCGCCAGCAACCGCGACACCGGCGAGCCGCTGCCGCGCATTGCGCCGATGCGAGCGCTGGCTGCGCTGAACTGGCATCGCGACCGGCTGCAGCTGCGGATCGAGGCGCAGGGCGTGCGCCGGCAGGACCGGGTAGACAGCGACGGCACGCCGACGGCGGGCTACACGCTGGTCAATGCATTCGCCAGCTACGGTTTCTCGGCGGGCGGCCTGGGATGGGAAGCCTGGCTGCGCGGCAACAACCTGTTCGACACCGAAGCGCGCAATCACGTGTCCTTCCTGAAGACGATTGCACCGCTGCCCGGGCGCAGCGTCATGGCGGGTCTGCGTATGAATTTCTGAGCGCAGCCGACCCGGTGGGCGGGCGCCTGTCACGTCTGCTTACCGGATCGGCGCGCAGCGCGGAGGGTTTGCGGGGTAAAGTAAAGATCTGTATCGATTTTGTGCAAGCGGTGCCGTTAACCCTTCGGGTTGACCCGATATCTTTCCTCCCGTGGCCTTTTCATTCTTCAAGAAATCACCTGCTCCGCAGGTCGAGACGCGCAAGCCCGTGCAGCCCGCCCGCGGCGGCGCAGCCTCGCGTCCGCCTCAGAGCACGCCGCCCCCGAGCGGGCCGCTCAGCGTTTCGCCGAGTGTTTCGCCGTCCGGCGGGCTGATTTCGCTCGACTTCATTTCGCGCGACCCGCTCGAAGGTGCGCGCCGCATGGGCAAGGGCGAGCTGGAGGTGCAGGATGTCTCCAGTGGTCTGCACCCCGTGGTCGAGGAAGCGGCGATGTTGTTCGCCAACGGTGAGGATGAGGCCGCACTGAATGCACTGGAGCGCGCCACCTTCGACGATCTGGGCAGTTCCGCCGAGCAGGTGTGGTCGATGCTGTTCGATCTGTGCCATGCGCTCGGTCGCTGCGACGCGTTCGAGGCGCATGCGCTGGCCTACGCCGAACGTTTCGAGCGCTCGGCGCCGACCTGGCCGGCGAGTCCGTCCAGGAGCGCGGCCAACGGCCCGCCGACGCTGACCTTGTCCGGCAAGCTGTCCGAGGCCAGCCGAGCGATGATCGACCAGTTTGACCGCCTCGCGTGCAAGACACCTTTGCTCAGGCTGGACACCGCCCGGGTGCAGGATGTGGACGAAGAGGGCGCGAGAATGCTGACCGAGGCGTTGGTGAAAGTCCGGCGCAGCGGACATCGAGTGGCGATGATCAATGCCACTCACCTGCGGGATCTTCTGGCGCCGCGCGTCATTCCGGGCACGGCTGCGCTGCCGGAACAGTGGCTGCTCTATCTGGAAACACTGCAGCAACTGGGCGACGAGGCGGCATTCGAGGAATTTGCCATCCAGTACGCGGTGACGTTCGAACAGTCACCGCCGTCCTGGGATGCACGCTGGGTGTCGGCCACGCTGCTGCCGTGCGCACCGGAACCGGCCAAGCCGATCGGCAAGCAGGCGGTCGCATTGCAGGGCGAAATCACCGGTGCCAGGCAGGATGCCTTCGCCGTGCTGACGGCCGGCGATCACCCGCCGGGCGTCCTGAAGGTCGAATGCTGCGATCTGAAGCGCATGGATTTCATCAGTGCCGGCCTGCTGTTCAACGTGATCACAGCCGTGCAGGCCACCGGTCGCCAGCCTCGATTCGTCGAGGTGCGCCCGATGATTGCAGCGCTCTTCGTGCTGATCGGCGTGGCGGCAGTGGCGGAAATCCAGCAGCGGCATTTCTGAATCGACCCACCCGGTCGCGCCCGCAGGGGTAAAGTACGCGACCTCTCTGCTTCATCAGGATCAGGCATGGAACAGTTTCACGGCACGACCATCCTTTCGGTGCGCCGTCCGGGGCAGGTTGCGCTCGGCGGCGACGGCCAGGTCACGCTCGGCAACATCGTCGTCAAGTCCACCGCACGCAAGGTACGTCGCCTGTATCAGGGCCGCATTCTGGCCGGGTTCGCCGGCGGCACGGCCGACGCCTTCACGCTGTTCGAGCGTTTCGAAACCAAGCTGGAGAAGCATCAGGGGCATTTGCTGCGCAGCGCGGTCGAACTGGCCAAGGACTGGCGCACCGATCGCATGCTGCGCCGGCTGGAAGCCATGCTCGCCGTGGCCGATCGCGAATCGTCGCTGATCATCACCGGCAATGGCGATGTGCTTGAACCCGAAGGCGGCATCGTTGCCATAGGGTCTGGCGGCGCCTACGCCCAGGCGGCCGCCCGCGCACTGATCGAAAACACCGAATTGTCCGCCAGCGACGTGATTTCGAAGTCGCTCGGCATCGCCGGTGACCTGTGCATCTACACCAACCAGAGCCACACCATCGAAGTGATCGAATGGTGATGAATACTGTCGCTTCCAGTCACACCATGACGCCCTCCGAAATCGTGTCCGAACTGGACAAGCACATCGTCGGGCAGACGCGCGCCAAGCGCGCCGTTGCCGTGGCGCTGCGCAACCGCTGGCGTCGCGCCCAGGTGGCCGAGCCGCTGCGCACCGAAATCACGCCGAAGAACATCCTGATGATCGGCCCGACCGGGGTCGGCAAGACCGAGATCGCGCGCCGGCTGGCGCGCCTGGCCAACGCGCCGTTCATCAAGGTGGAGGCGACGAAGTTCACCGAGGTGGGCTATGTCGGGCGCGATGTCGACAGCATCATCCGCGACCTGATGGAAATCGCGATCAAGGACCTGCGCGAGCGCGCGATGAAGGCGTCGCGCACGCGCGCCGAGGACGCCGCGGAAGACCGCATTCTCGACGTGTTGCTGCCGCCGGCCCGCCCGACCGGTTTCGGTACAGACGCGCCGCCGGCCGAGGAATCCGGCACGCGGCAGAAATTCCGCAAGAAGCTGCGCGAGGGCGAACTGGACGACAAGGAGATCGACATCGAGGTCGCGCAGTCGTCGCAGTCGATGGAGATACTGACGCCGCCCGGCATGGAGGAACTGTCCGGTCAGCTGCAGTCGATGTTCCAGAACATGGGCAACCCGCGCCGCAGCCGGCGCCGCATGACCATCGCGGAAGCAATGCGCGTGCTGACCGACGAAGAGGCCGCCCTGCTGGTGAACGAGGACGAGGTGAAGCAGCAGGCGCGGGTCGCGGTCGAGCAGCATGGCATCGTGTTCCTCGACGAGATCGACAAGATTGCCACGCGCTCGGAGCATGGTGGTGCGGACGTGTCGCGCCAGGGCGTGCAGCGCGACCTGCTGCCGCTGGTCGAAGGCACGACCATCAGCACCAAGTACGGCATGGTGAAGACCGATCACATCCTGTTCATCGCCAGTGGCGCCTTCCACCTTTCGCGCCCGAGCGACCTGATCCCTGAAATGCAGGGCCGCTTCCCGATCCGGGTCGAACTCGAATCGTTGTCGGTTGAAGATTTCGAACGCATCCTGACCGCCACCGACGCCTGCCTGACGCGCCAGTACAGTGCGCTGCTGGGCACCGACGGCGTCACGCTGGACTTCACCGCCGACGGTATCCGCCGGCTGGCCGAAGTGGCCTGGTCGGTGAACGAGCGCACCGAGAACATCGGCGCGCGCCGCCTGCATACGGTGATGGAAAAGCTGCTGGAAGACGTGTCCTTCGATGCCGGCCGGCACGACAGCGCACTGACCGTCGATGCCGCCTATGTCGACGTCCGCCTGGGCGAACTGTCGCAGAGCGAAGATCTTGCCCGCTATGTGCTTTGAGCGCACACCGTTGCGTCCCGCTTTTTCCGTCTTCCCGAGCTTCTGCCAGAAGGTCTGCCTGTCCGTCTACCTGAGCGTCCGATGACCCCGATCGCCCGTACCCGCCTGCTGTTCGTCCTGTCCTACCTCTGTTTCGGCCTCGTTGCCTATGCGCTCTACCTGCAGCACGTCGAACGCCTGGCGCCTTGCCCGTTGTGCATCCTGCAGCGCTACGCCTTTGCCGGTACCGGCCTGTTCCTGTTGCTGAGCGCGTTGTTCGGCGGTGCGCTGTCGCGCAGCGGACTGTGGCTGGCGGCGCTGGTCGCCGGCGCGGGCGCGGCGATTGCCGGTCGGCATGTCTATGTGCTGTACCACCCGTCGGTCAGCTGCGGCCTCGATCCGGTCGAGGATTTCGTCAACAGCCTGCCGCCCGCGCAATGGCTGCCGCAACTGTTCTTCGCCGACGGCGCCTGTGGCGCAAAGCTGCCGCCGATCTTCGGGCTCGACATTCCGGAGTGGTCGCTCGCCTGGCTGGTCGCACTGGCGCTGACCGCCGTGCTGCTCTCTTGGCGCAGGCACTGAGCGGCCGCATCGGCTGTTCCATTTGTGCAGCATCCGGACGGGTGTCGAGCACAAGCGACGGTTGCTGATGCACAATCCGCGTGCATCAATCTTTCTGCTTCCAGATACTATGAATCATCAGAAAAAACCCGTCATCGTGGTGGTGGGCGGCGGCGCAGGCGGTCTTGAACTCGTCACCAGTCTCGGTGACCGCTACGGCGAAAAGGGTCTGGTCGACGTGGTGCTGGTCGATGCATCGCCGATCCACATCTGGAAGCCTCATCTGCACGAAGTCGCTGCCGGACGCATGGACATGCACATGCACCGGCTCGAATACGTCGCCCAGGCGCGCTGGCACAGTTTCGAGTTCCAGCTTGGCCGCATGACGGCGATCGACCGCGAACGCAAGACCATCCACATCGAGGCGGTGCCGGATTTCGACGGTGACCCCATGCTGCCGGAGCGCAAACTCCATTACGACTATCTGGTGATCGCCATCGGCAGCACGGTGAATACCTTCGGCATCCCGGGCGCCGACGCATTCACGATGGCGCTCGACTCGACACATGACGCCGAACGATTCCGGCAGAAGCTGGTGGCTGCCTGCATGCGTGCCGATGCGCGCGCCGAGCGCGGTGAGCCACACCAGGTGTCGATCGCCATCATCGGTGCCGGCGCAACCGGCGTCGAACTGTCGGCCGAACTGCGGCACACCAGCAGGGTGTTGCGGGCTTTCGGGGTGCACAGCATGGACCCGCGGCAGGACGTCCGGATCACGTTGATCGAGGCGGCCGAACGCGTGCTGCCGGCGCTGCCGCTGCGAATTTCGGCCTCCGTCGAAGGTCTTCTGAAGAAGATGGGCATCGACGTAATGAAGGCCGAACGGGTCAGCGAAGTGCGCAGGGACGGTCTGGCCACGGCCAGCGGCCAGTTCATCCGTGCCGACCTGATGGTGTGGGCGGCCGGCATCAAGGCGCCGAACATGCTTGCCGGTTTCGGCGGACTGGAATCGAACCGCATCAACCAGCTGGTGGTGGATGATCACCTGACCAGCACGCGTGATCCGGACGTGTTCGCCTTCGGTGACTGTGCCGCCTGCGTCTGGCTGGACGGCGAAGGCACGATTCCGCCGCGTGCCCAGGCGGCACATCAGCAGGCCAGCTATCTGGTGAAGATTTTCGACATGCGCCTGTTCGGCAAGGGCGATCCCGGCCCGTTCAAGTACAAGGACTTCGGTTCGCTGGTGTCACTGGGCAAGACCGGCGCAACCGGCAACCTGATGGGTGGCGTCATCGGCGGCAGCATGTTCATCGAGGGGCTGGTGGCGCGCGTGATGTATCGCTCGCTGTACCAGATGCACCAGATCGCGCTGCACGGCTGGATCAAAAGTTCGATCGACGCGCTGGCGCGCATCATCAAGCGCAGCACGGAGCCGCACGTCAAGCTTCATTGAGACTCAAGACTCAAGACTCAAGACTCAAGACTCAAGACTCAAGACTCAAGGTACAAGGTACCGGCAAATCACGGTCGCTGGCCGCAGACATCGCATGCGGGGTCGCGCGGCAGCGTGATGCTGCGCCACTCCATGCCCAGCGCGTCGAGCAGCAGCAGCCGGCCGGCCAGCGACTGACCGGTGTGCGCAAGCAGCTTCAGCGCTTCGGCGGCCTGCATCGAGCCGATGATGCCGGTCAGCGGCGCGAACACGCCCATCACTGCGCAGCGCACCTCGTCGGCGTCGCCGCCTTCCGGAAACAGGCAGTGGTAGCAGGGCGCGTCGACGCCGCGGCTGTCGAATACTGACACCTGACCGTCGAAACGGATCGCCGCGCCGGACACCAGCGGCGTGCGCGCGGCCACGCAGGCGCGATTGATGGCATGGCGGGTGGCAAAATTGTCGCTGCAGTCGAGCACCACATCGGCTGCCTCGACCTGTTCGCGTAAAGCCTCGCCGGCCAGCCGGGTCCTGAGTGCGATCACCTCGATGCCCGGATTGATGTCGTGCAGCGCTTCCCGCGCCGACTCGACCTTGGCCCGCCCAACCGAGTGCTGCCGGTGCAGCACCTGCCGCTGCAGATTGGTCAGGTCGACCTCGTCATCGTCGACAATCACCAGCGTGCCGACACCGGCTGCCGCCATGTACAGCGCGGCCGGGCAGCCCAGACCGCCGGCGCCTACGATCAGGGCGCGCGAGGCAAGCAGTCTGTCCTGTCCTTCGATGCCGATCGGGTCCAGCAGGATGTGCCGGCTGTAGCGCAGCAGTTGTTCGTCGTTCATTGCAGATAAGCCTGCCGCCGCACGGCGTCAGCGGTAGTCGCGCAGTTCGGTCGGCGTGTCGTCATGGTCGCCGTGCGGATGATGCTGCCAGGCCTTGACATAGATTTCGTTCGATTTCTTGATCAGCCGTTCGGGTTGCCGCAGGTTGCGCAGCTGGGTGTCTTCGCAGAAGTGCAGCAGCGCGCGCACGATGCGCATCACCAGCCCGGTGTCGGTGTGAAAGCCGTTCTGTTCGAGCAGCCGTTCGATGCTGCGGAAACTGTGCTCGGCCAGGCTGTATTCGATGGCCAGCGCACGGCCGCGGCGACCGGTGACGGTGATGTTGCCGTGCGCAGTCAGAAAGCGGCTCGCCTCATCGATACGCTCGTAGCTGCGCAGGCTGAAGCGCACTTCACGGTGCTTCATCAGGCCGGCCTGCGGGCCGTAGCCCGGCTTGCGCGGGGCGCGGTGTTCGCGACCGAAACGACGCTGGCTTGCATGCGCGGCCATCATTCAGCTCCTCAATCCGGTGAGTCCGACCATCCGCATGCGGGCCGTCGGACACGCTGGCCGGACCGCGCGATCGCGGTCGCAGCTCAGTTCTTCTGCATGATCTGCAGGCCCTTCAGCAGATTCAGCGCCTGCGTGAACTGGTAATCGGTCTTGGTCGCAAATTCAAATGGCGCGGCCTGCTTGTCGTCCTCTTCCTCCTTCGCAGGCGCTGCCTTGCCCTTGGCGCCCGCATCGACCGGCATGGCGGGAATTTCCACGTCCTTGTCGTTGTTCAGGTGACGGTCAAGGTCGGCTTCGCGCAGCCGCAACCCGCTGCTGCCGTTGGCACTTTCCTCGACAACGATGTCCGGCACGATGCCCTTGGCCTGGATCGAGCGGCCATTCGGCGTGTAGTAGCGTGCCGTGGTCAGCTTGATCGCCGTATTGTTGGTCAGCGGCATGATGGTCTGCACCGAGCCCTTGCCGAAGGTCTGGGTGCCCATGATGACGGCGCGCTTGTGGTCCTGCAGTGCGCCGGCGACGATTTCCGAAGCCGACGCCGACCCTGAATTCACCAGCACCACCAGCGGCACCGACTTGGCACCCGCCGGCAGGCTCTGCAGGAAGTCATCGCGACTGCCGCGCAGGTAGTCTTCCGGCGATGCGATGAAGCGGCGCTTCGCGTCATCGGTACGACCGTCGGTCGACACCACCAGCGCCTTCGGCTGCAGGAAGGCGGCCGACACGCCAACCGCGCCGTGCAGCAGACCGCCCGGATCATTGCGCAGGTCGAGCACCAGTCCTTTCAGCTCGCCGTCCTTGTAGAGTTTGCCGATGTGCTTGGCCAGATCTTCCGCGCTCTGCTCCTGGAACTGGGTCAGCCGCAGGTAGCCGTAGCCCGGCTCGACCAGCTTGGACTTCACGCTCTGCACCTTGATCACTTCGCGCATCAGCGTCACTTCGATCGGCTTCGTTTCGCCCTTGCGCGCGATGGTCAGGCGAATGCTGGTATTCGGTTTGCCGCGCATGCGCTTGACCGCATCGCTGAGATTCAGCCCCTTGGTCGAGGTGTCGTCGAGCTTGATGATCAGGTCGCCGGACTTGATGCCGGCGCGAAACGCGGGGGTGTCCTCGATCGGCGACACCACCTTGACGAAGCCGTCTTCCATGCCGACTTCGATGCCGAGGCCGCCGAATTCGCCCTGCGTGCCGGCCTGCAGGTCCTTGAACGCATCCTGGTCAAGGTAGGCGGAGTGCGGGTCGAGACCGGACAGCATGCCGCTGATGGCCTGCGTGATCAGCTTCTTGTCATCGACCGGCTCGACATAGCTGGCCTTGACCGCATTGAGGACGTCGGCGAACTGGCGGAGCTCTTCAACCGGCAGGCTGCTGCCGGGTGTCTTGTTCGCATTGGCGGAGAAATTGAGACTGAGCAGCACGCCTGCACAAAGCCCGATCATGATCAGGCCGGTTTGCTGCAGCTTCTTTTGCATCGAAAGCACTCCGCGTGTGTATCGGCCGGAAATCTAGCGGGAAACCCATTTCAAGGGATCCAGCGCCTGTCCCTGATGCCGCAATTCAAAGTATAAACCCGATTCCAGAGCCCCACCGCTGCTGCCGATCGAGGCGATGTTCTCGCCGCTGCCGACGCGCGCCCCCACCCCTTTGAGCAGGGCTTCGTTGTTGCCGTAGATGCTCAGGTAATGGTCACCGTGGTCGACGATGATCAGGTTGCCGAAGCCGCGCAGCCAGTCGGCGAACACCACGGTGCCGGCCGCCACGGCTTTCACGTCTCCGGCACCGGCACGGATGAAAATGCCGCGCAGCGGTGTGCCGCCATCGGCGCTTTGGGCACCGAAGCGGCGCGCAAGTTCGCCGCTGGCCGGCCAGGGCAGTTTGCCGCGCAACCTGACGAAGGGCTGGCCGCCGTGATCGACCGGCTCCGCCTTCACGACCGGACCCGTGTCCGCCTTGTTGCGAGCGGGTTCCGGGTCATCTGCAGGGGGCAGTCCGCCAGGCGCCGGGCGTGGCGCGGTGCGCGCACTTTTCTTCGACAGGGCTTCGATCAGCCGGCCGAGTCTGGCTGCGTCGCGCTTGAGCGTGGCCAGTTCGCGACGTTCGGTGCGCAACTGCGTGGCCAGTCGTTCGAGCACCTTGCGCCGCACATTGTTTTCGGCAGCCAGTCGCTCGCGTTCGCGTTCGCGCTCCGCCTCAAGTGTGCGCACCTGTTCGAGCTGGCTGTCCTGCTGCGCCAGCAGCTCGCGCTGCTGCGCGAGCGCTGCGCGATGGGTGTCCATCAGCGCGAGCTGGCTGCGCGACAGGCTGCGCAGGTAGTGCAGGTCGCGCGCGCTCTGGTTCGGGTCGGTGCCCGACAGCAGGTGGCGCAGCGCATCGGCTTCGCCGGCGCGCTGGTGTCCGCGCAGCAGTTGTGCCAGTTGTGTCTGCTGGCGCTGCAGCGTTGTTTCGCCGGTGGCGATGTCGGCACGGGTGCGGGCGAGTGCCGTCTCGACCTCCTTGCGCTGCCGGCTGATGTCGCGCAGCGCGCGGGTGGCGTCCGAGATGGCTTTCTCGGAACTGCGCAATTCGTCGCGTGCCTCGCGGTGCGCGCTTTCGGACTGGTTCAGCTCGTCACGCAGCGCTTCCATGCGCTGCTGCAATGCCTTGAGCTGTTCCGGGCTGGACTGGACCGAACGTTCGGCGTGCGCGGTCAGCGGCAGCGCGCACAGCAGGGCAAGGAGGAACCGGACGGTCACTCCATCCACGGCGGGCGTTGCTCGGTCTGCGCCTCCTCGGTGTCCGGAATCGGCGGCCGCTGGCGCTGGGGAACGGCACGGCTCTGGTTGGCCACCGCGTCGATGGCGGCCTTGATGGCCTCCTGGTCGCCCAGGTAGTAATGACGGATTGGCTTCAGGTCGTCGTCCAGCTCATAGACCAGCGGCTGTGCAGTCGGGATGTTCAGGCCGAGGATGTCCTGCTCGGACACATTGTCGAGGTACTTGATCAGCGCACGCAGACTGTTGCCGTGGGCGACGATGAGGACGTTCTTGCCGGCCTTGATCTGCGGCACGATTTCCGCGCTCCAGAACGGCAGCACGCGCGCCACGGTGTCCTTCAGGCATTCGGTGCGCGGAAAGCATTCGTTCGGCACTTCGGCGTAGCGCGGGTTCTTGCGGTCGAGCCGCGGGTCGTCCTCTTCCAGCGCGGGCGGCGGCGTATCGTAGGATCGGCGCCATGCCAGCACCTGTTGCTCGCCGAAGCGCTGCGCGGTCTGCGCCTTGTCCAGACCCTGCAGGGCACCGTAGTGGCGCTCGTTCAGGCGCCAGGTCGGGCGGATCGGAATCCACATCAGGTTCATCTGTTCGAGCGCAACATACAGCGTCTTGTTGGCGCGCTTGAGCACCGACGTGAATGCCACATCGAAGCGGTAGGACTCGCGGGCGAGCAGGCGGCCGGCTTCGCGCGCCTCGATTTCGCCCTTCTCGGTCAGACCGACGTCGGTCCAGCCGGTGAAACGGTTTTCCTTGTTCCAGACGGATTCGCCATGGCGCAACAGAACGAGCTTGTACATGAGGTGGGATCTGTAGGGTGGGATCGGGTCGCGCGCGGCATCCTGCGGCAGAGAGTTGCGCTACTGATTCGTGGTCGGTAGGTGAGCCGTGCGCGCTTGGGCTAAAATCGGCATTTTCCCAGAAAAAGCATTTCGCGGTCCGGTAAAAAATCGACATACCTGCGCGTTTCGACGTGCATCAAGTGGTCGGATGCTTCCACACGATGGTCCGCTCACCCGGGCACGCGACTTCATCCCGCCCCCCACACTGGCTGCCCTCAGACTCCATGGACTTCGTAACAACCAACTACATCTGGGCCATCACCGCTTTCATGAGCGGTGCCGGACTCATCATCCTGACCATTCGCCAGAAGGTGTCCGGCCCGCGTCTGTCACCGGCCCAGGCCACGCAGCTGATCAACCGCGAAGACGCACAGGTGATCGACGTGCGTGAGCAGGCGGAGTGGTCCAAGGGCCACATCAATGGCGCGCGTCACATTCCGGCGGGCGAAGTTGCACAGCGGCTGGGCGAACTGGAAAAGTTCAGGCAGCGGCCGCTGATCGTGGTCTGCGCCAGCGGCCAGCGCTCGGCGAGTGCCTGCTCCGCGCTGCGCAAGGCGGGTTTCGAGAAGGTTTTCGCGCTGGACGGCGGGATCGGTGCCTGGGAACAGGCCAGTCTGCCGCTGACAAAGAAGTGATGCCATGGCACGCGTGCTGATGTATACAAGCGGCTTTTGTCCGTATTGCTCGCAGGCAGAACGCCTGCTGACGAGCAAGGGTGTGACCGATATCGAGAAGGTGCGCATCGACATCGATCCGGATCGTCGTTCCGAAATGATGGAGCGCACCGGCCGGCGTACCGTGCCGCAGATCTACATAGGCGATTACCACGTGGGCGGGTGCGATGATCTGCATGCACTCGACCGCGAAGGCAAGTTAGACCCCCTGCTGCAGGCGTGAGCCGGTTTTTGCAGCCTTAACCCCCAACCGAGAAGCGAAAAATGGCCGAAGAAGCAGTGCAACCCCAACAGCCCACGGGCCCGGTGTTTTCCATCGAGAAGATCTACGTCAAGGATCTATCCCTCGAAGTCCCGAATGCGCCGGAAATCTTCCTGACGCGCGAAAATCCGACCGTGCAGATCCAGCTGCAGACCGAAGGCAAGGCCGTGCAGGAAGGTGTGTTCAACGTGACGCTGACCGTCACCGTCACCGCCAAGCTCGAAGAGAAGACGATGTTCCTGGTTGAAGTCCGTCAGGCCGGCATCTTCCAGATCCGCAACGTGCCGAACGAGGACATCCAGCCCATCCTCGGCATCGCTTGCCCGACCATCCTGTTCCCGTACGCCCGCGAAAGCGTGTCGGACGCGGTCAATCGCGCCGGTTTCCCGCCGGTCGTGCTGGCTCCGGTCAATTTCGAATCGATCTACCAGCAACGCATGCAGCAGCCGCCGGAAGGCCAGAACGGCGCCACGGTGCAGTGATGAAGCAGGCCGCGTGTGCGGCACTGGCCGCCCTCGTCTGCCCGCTTGCCGCGCAGGCGGCGGGCGTCGAGTACCGGTCGCTGTCGGATGTCGCGGTGATGTACGACGCGCCGTCCCGGCAGGCGCGCCAGCAGTTCGTGATTGCTCGCCATACGCCGGTCGAGGTGGTGCGCAGCCAGACCGGATGGGTCAAGGTGCGCGAACCGGGCGGCATGCTCGCCTGGGTCGAGGCGGCCTCGCTGGTACCGGCACGCAGGGTGATCGTCACCGCCGAGCGCGCGCGCATTCTGGTCCGTGCGGAAGACGACGCACCGCTGGTGTTCGAAGCGGAACGCCGCGTACTGCTCGAACCGCTCACCGAAGCCGCGCCTGCAGGCTGGGCGAAGGTGAAGCACCGCGACGGCCAGAGCGGATTCGTGCGCATCTCCCAGGTCTGGGGGCTGTGAGCCGGATCGTGCCGAAATGAAGCTGTGCGTGATGGGTGCCGGTGCCTGGGGTACGGCGCTGGCCGTTGCCTATTCGGCGGACCATGACGTCACGCTGTGGACGCGCGACGCCGACCACGCGCTGTCGCTGCACAGTTCGCATTGCAACGAACGCTATCTGCCGGGCATTGCGCTGCCGCCCGGCATTGCGGTGTCGTCCGACGCCGCGCGTGCGCTGGATGGATGTGATCTGGCGCTCATCGCGACGCCGATCGCCGGCCTGCGCGCTGCGCTCGAAGCGGTTGCACGCAGCGGGGCGCCCGCCGTGCTGTGGGCCTGCAAAGGCTTCGAAAGTGGCAGCGGTCTGCTGCCGCATCAGGTGGCGCTGGACATCCTGCCCGCGTCGATTTCGCGCGGGGCATTCAGCGGGCCCAGTTTCGCGATCGAGGTGGCACGCGGTCTTCCGACCGCCATCACCGTGGCGAGCGATGACATCGAATTCGTCAGTGCGCTGGTCGCGTCACTGCACAGTCCGCGGCTGCGCCTGTACGCCAATGACGATCTGATCGGCGTCGAGGTCGGTGGCGCAGTCAAGAACGTCATGGCGATCGCCACCGGCGTGTGCGACGGACTCGGCTTCGGCATGAACGCCAGGGCCGCGCTGATCACCCGCGGGCTGGCCGAGATTGCCCGCCTGGGCGTGGCGCTCGGCGGCCGCAGCCAGACCTTCATGGGGCTGGCCGGCATGGGCGACCTCATCCTGACCTGTACCGGCGACCTGTCGCGCAACCGGCGCGTCGGCCTTTTGCTGGCCGAAGGGCGTTCGCTGGCGCAGGTGCTGGCCACGCTGGGCCATGTTGCCGAAGGTGTGCCGACCGCGCGCGAGGCGGCCGCGCTGGCCGAGCGCCTGCAGGTCGACATGCCGATCACCCAGGCGGTGGCGGCCGTGCTCGACGGGCGACTGGCCGCGGCTGACGCGGTCGAGTGCCTGCTGTCGCGTGACCCGAAGGCGGAAACGCCGCTGCTGTAATCTTTTCAGGGTGTCGCCGCACCGGAGAAGTCATGCTGGCGCCACGCTTCATAGGCGACGATGGCCACCGAATTGCTCAGGTTCAGGCTGCGGCTGTCCGGCTGCATCGGAATGCGCAGGCGTTGCGCGACCGGCACCGTGTCGAGCAGCGAACCGGGCAGACCGGCGGTTTCCTGACCGAACAGGAAAATGTCGCCGGCGCGGTACTGCGGCGTCGTGTGCGCCGTGCGCCCGCGCGTGCTCAGCGCATACAGCCGCGGATCGTCGGCCTGCAGCGTCAGCGCGTCCGACAGCGCCGCCCAGTCCTCATGGACCGTCACATTCACCAGGTCGCGGTAGTCCATGCCAGCGCGCGCGAGGTGCTTGTCGGTGATTTCGAAACCGAGCGGCTTCACCAGATGCAGCCTGAAGCCGCCGTTGGCGCACAGCCGCATCACGTTGCCGGTGTTGGGCGGAATTTCGGGCTGGTAAAGGACGATGTGGAACATGGGCGGGCGCCGGGTCGGGGAGCGGGATTGTGCCGCGGCGACGCAGGTGACGCTACTTTCCGCGCAGCCGCGGCGTGCGCGCCAGCACCAGATTGGTCACCGTCAGCGCGCCGGCCGCCTTCAGCATGCGCGCGACCTCATGCAGGCTGGCGCCGGTGGTCAGCACGTCATCCACCACGGCGACATGCCGACCCGCTACCTCGCAGCGCACCGCAAAGGCGCCGCGCACATTGCGCCGTCGCTGCGACCACGCGAGATCGCGCTGAGGCGGCGTGTCGTGCAGGCGTACCAGACCGAAGGCATCGAAGTTCAGGCGATCAAGCTTGCCGAGCGCGCGGCCGATCTCGACCGACTGGTTGAAGCCGCGTTCGCGCAGCCGGTTGGGATGCAGCGGCATGGCGAGCAGCAGGTCGCAGGGCGGCAGGCCGAGCGCATGCAGCTCGCGCGCGAACCAGCCGGCCAGCGGCAGGCTGGCGCGGAACTTCAGCGCATGGATCAACTGGTCGGCAGGCGCCGCGTATGGCCAGACCGCCAGCGTCGCATCGAACGCCGGCGGATGCCTCAGGCAGCGTCCGCACACGTCGGCCGTGGGGACCGGCAGCGCGCAGACCGGGCAATGTGCCGCGGGCAGGCGCGGCATTTCGTCGCGGCAGCCCGCGCACAGCAGCGCGTCGCCCGATGGCAGACCGCACAGCCGGCAGTCCTGCGGCAGCAATCGCCCGCTTGCCGCTCGCGCGGCGGCGATCACGCGGTGCAACATGGGCAGGCCGTTTTCGCGGAAAATGCGGGCTTCGCCGTTTCGGCGCCGATGCGCCCGCCAGACTTCACATCATGCATACCCAGGTCATCCATCTTCCGCCGTCCTCCCGTTCGCAAGTGCCCCAGCGCTGGACCACCGAACAGGTCGAGGCACTGTTCTCGCTGCCGTTTTCAGATCTGATGTTCCGCGCGCAGCAGGTACACCGCGAGCATTTTGATCCCAATGCCATACAACGATCCACCCTGCTGTCGATCAAGACCGGCGGCTGCCCGGAAGACTGCGGCTATTGTCCGCAGTCGGTGCGCCACGATACCGGTGTGACCAGCCAGGACCTGCTGCCGGTCGAAGACGTGCTGGCCGCCGCGCGCGCG
The DNA here is from genome assembly GCA_016791045.1 of Methyloversatilis sp. Classification (GTDB taxonomy): domain Bacteria; phylum Pseudomonadota; class Gammaproteobacteria; order Burkholderiales; family Rhodocyclaceae; genus Methyloversatilis. The sequence goes on from JAEUNO010000047.1 coordinate 94,430, forward strand.
GCGCGCGATGCCGGTGCGACGCGCTTCTGCATGGGCGCCGCCTGGCGTGGCCCGAAGGATCGCGACGTCGAAGCGGTCGCCGAAATGATTTCGGCGGTGAAGGGCCTGGGTCTGGAAACCTGCGCCACGCTGGGCATGCTGCGCGAAGGCCAGGCCGAAACGCTGAAGAAGGCGGGGCTGGATTACTACAACCACAACATCGACACGGCGCCGGAGTTCTACGGCGACGTGATCGGCACGCGTACGCAGGCGGACCGCTTCGACACGCTGCAGGCGGTGCGCGAAGCCGGCATGAACGTGTGCTGCGGCGGCATCGTCGGCATGGGCGAATCCCGTCGCGCGCGCGCCGGCCTGATCGCCACGCTGGCCAGCATGGACACGCCGCCGGAATCGGTACCGATCAACAATCTGGTCAAGGTAGAGGGCACGCCGCTGGCCGATGCGCCCGATCTCGATCCGTTCGAATTCGTACGCACCATCGCCTGCGCCCGCATCACGATGCCGGACAGTCACGTCCGGCTGTCCGCCGGACGCGAGGCGATGAACGACCAGATGCAGGCGCTGTGCTTTCTGGCCGGCGCCAATTCCATCTTCTACGGCGACAAGCTGCTGACCACCGGCAACCCGCAGGCCGACAACGATCGTCGGTTGCTGGAGCGGCTGGGCATCCGGTCGGTCTGAGCGCGGAGCGCCCGGCCATCGTCGCTGCGGTTCCGCCCGATCTCGCACTCGATGCGCGCGCCGTGGCGCGCGGCTTCGAGCGTGCCGCGGCACGCTTCGACGACGCGGCGGTACTGCATCGCGAAGTGGCCCGGCGCATGGCCGAGCGGCTCGACATGGTCATGCTGAAGCCGGCGCGCCTGCTCGATCTGGGGTGCGGCACCGGCGCCGATCTGCAGCCGCTGCGCGCCCGCTACCCCGACATGCAGATGATCGGCATCGATCGTTCGGCTGCCATGCTCGCGCGGGCAGCCGCCCGCACGCCGCGCTGGCGGCGCTGGCTGCCCGGGGTGCTCGGCGGCAGCCAGACCGCGCTGGTGCGTGCCGAGATCGCGCGCTTGCCGATTGCGCCGCGCAGCATCGACATGGTGTGGTCGAACATGACGCTGCACTGGCAGGCGGACCTGCCGGCGACACTGCGCGAGGTGCAGCGCTGCGTGCGCGTCGGCGGGCTGTTCATGTTCTCCATGCTCGGCCCGGACACGCTGCGCGAACTGCGTGGCGCGCTGGCTGAGGCCGGGTTGCCGTTGCGTGCGCACCGCTTCGTCGACATGCATGATGTCGGCGACATGCTGGTCGAGGCGGGCTTCGCCGAACCGGTGATGGACATGGAACACATCACCCTGACCTTCGACACGCCGGCCGCGCTGTACCGCGATCTGGCCGATACCGGCGGTTTCAGTGCACTGGCTGCGCGGCCGCGCGGACTGCTGACGCCGCGTGCCCGTGCGCGGCTCGATGATGCACTGCTGCGGCTGCGTGACGACGGCCGCCTGCCGGCGACGATGGAAATCATCTACGGCCACGCCTGGCGCGGCGAGCCGCGCCAGACCGAAGACGGCCGCGCGATCATCCAGTTCGAACGCGGCCGCCGGCGATGAAGCGCAGCGACGCCGTGCGGGTCAGCGCCAAGGGACGCAGCCTCAAGCCGCGCAACCCCCTGGCCACGGCGGCGCTGATGAAGAAGGGTGGCGAACACGCACGGCAGGACAAGAAGGCCAGCCGCGCCCGGCTCAAATCGGATCTGCGCAAGACGGCGGACGGCGACTGACCATGTCGCCGTCTGCCCGGCTCACGCTGCTCATGTGCGCTGCCGAGACGCTGGGCATGACCGGCTTTGCAGCGTATCCGTCCTTTCTGCCCTTGCTGACCGGCGCCTGGCAGCTGAGTGGCGCCGAAGCCGGCCTGATCGGCGGCGCCTTCTTCTTCGGCTACATGGTGGCCGTGCCCTTTCTGTCCGGCGTCACCGACCGCATCGATGCGCGCGTTGTCTATATGGCGTCCTGCGTGCTGATGGCAGGCGGGACGCTGGGCTTCGCGCTGCTCGCCCGGGGCGTGTGGAGTGGCGCCTTCTTTCAGGCGCTGTGCGGCGCCGGACTTGCCGGCTGCTACATGCCCGGCCTGCGCGTACTGACCGATCGTGTGTCGACGGACCTCAGCAATCGACCGATCGCGTTCTACACCGCGAGCTTCGGCATCGGTACCAGCCTGTCGCTGCTGCTGGCCGGCGCCCTCGGCAATCTGATGGACTGGCGGATCGCGATTGCGCTGATGGCGGTCGGCCCCCTCCTGGCGGCCGTCATCGTGTTTGCAGGCACCGCGCCGCATGCGCCGCCCGGTGCCGCCGACGCGCACTGGCTGCCGCGGTTCGGACCGGTGCTGGCGCACCCGCGGGTGCGCCAGCTGGTGACCGGCTACGCGGTGCATTGCTGGGAACTGTTCGGCCTGCGGTCGTGGATGGTGGCGTTCATCGCTTTCGCTTACGGACTGTCGTCGGCGCAGGCCGCGCTGTCGCCGACCGAAGCGGCGGCGCTGATCAACCTGCTCGGACTGCCGGCCAGCATTCTCGGCAACGAAATGGCCGGACGTGTCGGGCGACGGCGCTGGATCGTCGCCATGATGATCGCCTCGGGCCTGCTCTGCTGGCTGGCCGGCGCGTCGGCGGCGCTGCCCTGGTGGCTCATGCTGTGCGTGCTGGCGCTGTACAACACGGCTGTGATGGCCGATTCGGCCTCGCTGACCGCCGGCCTTGTGCATGCAGCGCCGGCCGCACAGCGCGGAGCGGCGATGGCGCTGTATTCGCTCGGCGGCTTCGGCGCGGGCTTCATCGCGCCGCTGGTGTTCGGCGGCGTGCTGGACCTGTCCGGGGGCATCACATCCCCCGTGGCATGGACCTTCGCCTGCGGCACGCTGGGCATCGGTTGCCTGCTGTGGGCACTGACGGTGCTTCGTCGTCCGGCTCGCGCGGCATAGTCCGATCAGATCATGCAGCAGGGTTTTCGCGGCCACAGTCCGGTCATCTTCGCGCCCTAACCTTCCTGTCACACCGTCGGGTGCTGCTGCGCGCCCGCCGTCCGACAACGGTTCCGGAGATGTCCCATGAAAGCCACCCTCGTCGTGCGCAGGCATACGCTTGCCATCCTGATTTCGTCGCTGTTCGCCGGCCCGGCGCTGGCCGAAGGTCTGACGCTGCTGCATGTCGGTGACCAGGAGTCATGGTTGCTATCGGCACAGGGCAATCTGCGCGACAACGCTTCGCAGGGTGTGTCGTTCTATGGCGGTGTCGATCGCCTCGCCAGCGTCATGTTCGCCGCCGAGTCGGCCGCCGAACTGGCCGGCAACACGGTGTTCAAGCTCAACGCCGGTGACGCCTTCCTGCCCGGGCCCCGCCTGAACGCCAGCTTCGCCAATCTGGGCTCGTCCTACATCGACGGCGGACAGGATTTCTACGACGCCATCGCGATGCGTCACATCGGCTTCGATGCCGCCGTGTTCGGCAATCATGAATTCGACCTCGGCCCGGACGTCGCGGCGCGCTTCGCCCAGGTTTCCGGCACGACGTATCTGTCGTCCAACCTCAACTTCAGCGCCACGCCCGCGTTCGCGTCGCTGGCGGCGACCGGCACGGTCGCGCCCTACACGCTGCTGAGCACGAATGGCGGCAACAAGGTGGCGGTGGTCGGTGTCACCACGCCGCTGCTGTCGAGCATCAGTTCGCCCGGCGCGGTGAACCTGACGGCCGGCTGGAGCGCCGGCAATACCGAGGCGCAGAACCTGCAGGCGCTGGTGCCTTTCGTGCAGCAGCAGATCGACGCTGCGCGCGCCCAGGGTGCCGGCAGCGTCATCGTGATCAGCCACCTGCAGAATGCCGCCAACGAGCGCGACGTGCTGATCCCCGGACTGCGCGGCGTGGACGTCGTGCTGTCGGGCGGTGGCCACGAACTGATGGCGGACGCCGACGACGCACTCATTCCGAATGACGTACGCGCCATCACCGGCCTGCCGCAGACCGTCACGGATGCCGACGGCAAAGGGGTGGCCATGGTGACCTCGAACTTCGGCAACCGTTATGTCGGTGAGCTCAACCTGACGCTGGACGACACGACCGGTGTCGTGACCGCGATCAACGGGGCCAATCTGTACCGCGTTTCGGGCGCACTGGCCGACACCGACGCGGTGGCGGGCGACAGCTTCCTGAAGACCGCGGTGGTCGATCCGGTGAAGGGCTACATCGACGTGCTGAATGCGACCGTGATCGGTCAGTCGGACGTCTTCCTGAACGGCAACCGCGGCGCCGCCGGTACGCCCGGCAGCTTCCAGGCAGGTGTGCGCAATGCGGAAACCAATCTGGGCAATCTGGTCGCCGACGCGATGCGTCATGCCGGCGGCACCGACATCGCGATCCAGAACGGCGGCGGCATCCGCACCTCGATCAATGCCGGCAATGTCAGCGTGGGCGACACCTTCAACGTGCTGCCCTTCACCAATCTGGTCGATGTCGCGCCGAGCGTGAATGCGGAACAGCTGAAGACCATCATGGAACATTCGGTCGCCAATGCATCGGCCAGCGGCAACGCCGACGGTCGCTTCGCCCAGGTGTCCGGCATGCGGGTCGTGTACGACACGACGCGTGCGTCGGGTGAGCGCATCGTCAGCATCGTGCTCGACGACGGTACCGTGCTGGTGCAGGGGGGCGAAGTGGTGGATGACGCGCGCAGCTTCTCGCTGACCACGATCGACTTCACCGCCAACGGCGGCGACGGCTACCCGTTCGCGGCCGCCGGCATCGAATTCGAGAATGCCGTCAGCTCGATCACCTACCAGCAGGCGCTGCAGGAATACATCACCGATGCGACCTCGGAGGGGGGCCTGGGCGGCGTCATCAGTGCCAGCCGCTACGGCGTCGCCGACCCGCTCGACCCGGCCGGTCGTCTGGTCGATCTGGCGATCTCGCCGGTGCCGGAAGCCGATACCTGGGCCATGTTGCTGGCCGGTCTGGGCCTGCTCGGCGCGGCTGCCCGCCGCCGCAACGCCGTCGCTGCCTGATTCAGCCTCCCGGCCCGTCCGCTATCGCCGGCGGGCCGCTTCGATTACCCTGCCTTTCTCGCTGGAAATCCACATGTCATCCTACGACCGCCATGCCTCGCCCCGACTCGCCCTGACGCTGGCCATCGCCAGTTTGTTCGTCTCGGCAGCGCACGCCGACAATACGCCGCAGACCCTGCCGTTTGGGCAGGACTGGACGAACATCGGCCTGATCACCGCCAATGACAACTGGGGCGGCGTGCCCGGCATCACCGGCTACCGCGGCGATGAACTCACCAGCGCGACCGGCGTCGATCCGCAGACGATCACGGCCGATGGCACCGCATCGCCGGTCGACGTGAATGCCAACCAGACCAATCCGAACACCTTCAGCACCGGTGGCGTCACCGAATTCCACCTGACCGATCCGGTCGTCGCACTGACCGGCTCCGGCACCGCCGATGCGCCCTTCATCCTGCTCTCGCTGAACACCACCGGTCACAGCGGCATCGTCGTGCGCTACGACCTGCGCGATCTCGACGGCTCGGCCGACAACGCGCAGCAGCAGGTGGCGCTGCAGTACCGCGTCGGCGCCAGCGGCAGCTTCATCAATGTGCCGGAAGCGTATGTCGCAGACGCGACCGAGGGCCCGTCGCTGGCCGGCAAGGTGACGCCGGTGCAGGTGACGCTGCCGGCCGACGCCGACAACCAGCCGCTGCTGCAGCTGCGTGTGATCACGACCAATGCGCCGGGCAACGACGAGTGGGTCGGCATCGACAACATATCGGTGCAGGGCGGCGGCAGCGGTGCGGTGAATCAACCCATCGTGACCAGCTGCCCGGCGCTTGCGCTGCAGGCCGGCGAAGCGGGCAGCGTGACGGTGGCGGCCAGCGACGCCGACAGCGTGGTCGAGGCATTCTCGCTGACCGGTGTGCTGCCGGATGGCGTGACGGTCGACGGTTTCGCACCGGCGGCGACCGACGGTGGCAGCGCGTCGGCGCAGGTCCGTGTCGCGGCGGGTACCGCGTCCGGCCAGTACAGCATCGGTCTGCGCTTCACGAACAACGAGGCGCAGGAAGGAACGTGCAGTGTCGATATCACGGTTGCTGCGCCAGCGGCCATCGTGCCCATCCCGGCGATCCAGGGCAGCGGTGACGAAAGCCCGCTGAACGGTCAGGTCGTCAGCACCGAAGGCGTCGTCAGCGCCGTTTTCCCCGGCCTGAACGGCTACACCCTGCAGGACGACGCCGGTGATGGCGACGTAAGCACGTCGGATGGCATTTTCGTGTTTGCGCCGGGCAATTCCGCCGTGGTCGGCCAGCGGCTTCGCCTGACCGCCAGCGTCACCGAATTCAACACGGTGACCCAGCTCACGTCGCCCAGCGCCGTGCAGGTACTGGGCAGCGGTGTGTCGATCACGCCGACCGACATCGTGCTGCCGGAAGCTTTCGAAGGCGAACTGGAGCGCTACGAAGGCATGCTCGTACGCATCACTTCGCCGCTCACCGCGTCGCAGAACTACTTCCAGGGTCGCTACGGTCAGGTGACGTTGTCGGCCGAAGGGCGCATGGAAATCCCGACCAACCGCTACCCGGCTGGAAGTGCCGAAGCACTTGCGCTGCGCGACGAGAATGCACGTCGGCGCATCGTGCTCGACGACGGTTCGTCCGCACAGAACCCCAACCCGATCCCCTTCATCGGCGCCGACAACACACTGCGTGCCGGCGATACGGTGACCGGCCTGACCGGCGTGATCGATCATGGTCTGATCACCGCCGCCAGCGACGGTCCGCGCGACTACAAGCTGCACCCGGTGTTGACGCCGGAATTCAGCCGCGACAATCCGCGCACTGCCACGCCGGCAGCGGTCGGCGGCAATGTGCGGGTGGCCAGCTTCAATGTGCTGAACTACTTCAGCACGATCGATCAGGCCGGTGCATCGTGCTTCCCGACCGGTACGCGCAGCGATTGCCGCGGCGCCGACAGCGCGCTCGAATTCACCCGTCAGCGCGACAAGATCGTCGCCGCGCTGCGGGCGATGGACGCCGACGTGGTCGGCCTGATCGAGATCGAGAACAACGGTCAGGGCGCGGTGAACAATCTGGTGGCCGCGCTGAACGCGTCCGCCGGTGGCGTGGTGTATGCCGCAGTCGGCCTGCCGGTCGGCGGCACCGGGACCGACGCCATCCGCCAGGCCATGATCTACAAGCCGGCGAAGCTCACGCCGGTCGGCAGCGCGATCAGCGACACGGCGACCGTCCACAACCGTCCGCCGCTGGCGCAGACCTTCGCCGCCGCAAACGGCGAGCGCTTCACCGTCATCGTGAATCACTTCAAGTCGAAGTCCTGCGGCGATGCCGCCGGTGTCGAGGCCGATCAGGGCGACGGTCAGGGCTGCTGGAATCCGCTGCGCGTGCAGCAGGCCGCTGCGCTGCAGACCTTCATCCAGCAATTGCCCGGTCAGGGTGGCGCGGCCGACGTGCTGGTCATCGGCGACCTGAACGCCTATGCGAAGGAAGATCCCGTTCTTGCGCTGACCTCGGGCGGTCTGAGCGATCTGGCCGCAGGCATCGAGCTCAATTACACCTACACCTTCGACGGCGAAAGCGGCGCGCTCGACCACGCGCTGGCCAGCGCCGCGCTGGCCGGCAAGGTGAGCGGCATCACGCAGTGGCACATCAATACCGACGAGCCGTTCGTGATCGACTACAACACCGAGTTCAAGCCGCAGGACCTGTACGCGCCGACCGCTTTCCGCTCATCCGACCACGACCCGGTCCTCATCGGGCTGAACCTGCTGCGCACGATCAACGGTGGCGCCGGTCGCGACACGCTGACCGGTACGCCGGGCGATGACGTCATCACCGGCGGCGAAGGCGCTGACCTGCTGACCGGCGGCACCGGCGCGGACACCTTTGTCTATCGAAGCGTGCGCGACGCGCTCGACACCATCACCGACTTCGACCCGCAGCAGGATCGGCTCGATGTGCGACAGCTGCTGGCCGGCGTCACGACCGGCAGTGACCCGCTGATCAGTGGCCACATCAGCGTCCGCCAGACCGGACCGAACACGATGGTGCTGTTCGACGCCGACGGGTCTGCCGGTCGCGCCGCGGCCCGTCCGCTGGTGACCCTGCGCAATGTGCTGCCGGCTCAACTGGGCAGCGCGTCCTTCCTTTACTGAAAACCTGACGCTCCGGAGATACGAACATGACCTTCAGACCCCTTGCCGCCGCAGCGCTCATCGCCTCGCTGTTCGCCACCGCAGCGCACGCCGACGTGCGCTTCAGCGAAGACTTCAACAGCGGTTATGCCGCCCAATGGCAGACAGCCGGCGATGTCTCCGAACAGGACAATTCGGGTGATCTCTACATCGCTCTCACCACGGCGTCACCGGCGTTCGAGGATGACTTTCCGCTGCCCGCAGGCATCTTCAACCTGACCGGCGTGGCACCGGTGGAGACCGGCCTTGCACTGGAATCGCTCGTCGGCGCGGCGCCCGGCGCCTTCGACCGTGGCGATGACTTCGCGTATGAAGGTTCAGCCATCTGGCGGACGGTGAACGTGAATGTCGGCGACGTGCTGCGCTTCGATTGGCTGCTCGCCACCAACGAAGTCGGCATGGACGCCCGTCCCGACTTCGGCTTTCTCGCGGTCGATGGCGACATCACGCGCATCGCCTCGTCGGCTGATGCCACGTCAGACCCGATTCTGGATTTTGCCGCCGACACCGGCATCCGCAGCTTCGAGTACGTATTCACGCGCGGCGGTGCGGTACAGCTGGCGTTCGGTGTCGTCGATGTGGGCGACTTCGGCGTGACGACCGCACTGGCGATCGACAACGTGAGCATCACCGCGGTGCCGGAACCGGAAAGCTGGGCGCTGATGCTGGCGGGCCTGATCGGTGTGGCGGGCGCCGCCCGTCGCGCGCGTCGCTGAACGACGTCCTCACGTCGTCTGCGCCGCCACGTGCGCGCGCAGGCGGCGGGCGTGCCACAGGCGCACGGCGAACAGCGTGGCGAGGATGCAGGCGTAAAGGATGGGTTCGGTCAGGTCCTTCTTCACCAGCCACCAGTAGTGCGCCACGCCGAGGATGCCGACGACGTACACGAGCTTGTGCAGCCGCTGCCAGGCCCGGCCGCCGAGCCGGCGCACCATGCCGTTGGTCGAGGTCGCGGCGAGCGGCAGCAGCAGCAGGAACGCACCGAACCCGATGGTGATGAAGGGCCGCTTGATGATGTCCTTCACGATGCCTTCGATGTCGAAGAACTGGTCCAGCCACAGATAGGTGAGCAGGTGCAGGCTGGCGTAGAAGAACGCGTACAGCCCGAGCATGCGGCGCAGGCGTACCAGCCAGTGCCAGCCGGTAACCTGGCGCAGCGGCGTCACGGCCAGCGTCACCAGCAGCAGGCGCAGCGTCCAGTCACCGGTGGCGCGCGTGATGTGTTCGATCGGGTTGGCGCCCAGCAGGTCGGCATATGCGCCGAATGCCAGCCAGGCCAGCGGCACCAGACAGGCGAGCCAGACGATGCGCCACAGCCAGCGGAACACGGCGGGCCCCGGTGTCCAGGCGCGTGCGCTGCGGCCCGGTGGCGCTGCGGTCGAGGCACGTGCCTGCACCTCAGTAGTACTTCCTCAGGTCCATGCCCGTGTAGAGCGACGCAACCTGATCGCCGTATCCATTGAACATGAGCGTCTTGCGCTTCGAAAACTCGCCGATGCGCCGTTCGCGTCCCTGGCTCCAGCGCGGGTGGTCGACGTCCGGATTCACATTCGAATAGAAGCCGTACTCGCGACCGGCGGCGCGCGACCAGGCGCTCAGCGGCTCCTTGTCGGTGAAGCGGATCTTCACGATCGACTTCGCACTTTTGAAGCCGTACTTCCATGGCACCACCAGCCGCATCGGTGCGCCGTTCTGGTTCGGCAGCACTTCGCCATACAGGCCCACCGCCATGAGGGTGAGCGGATGCATGGCTTCGTCGAGCCGCAGGCCTTCGACATATGGCCACTCGAGCACCGCGCTGCGCACGCCGGGCATGGTTTTCGGATCGGCCAGCGTGGTGAATTCGACGTACTTCGCGCTGCCCAGCGGCTCGACCTGCCTGAGCAGCACTGACAGCGGAAGGCCGACCCAGGGCACGACCATCGACCATGCTTCGACGCAGCGCAGCCGGTAGATGCGTTCCTCCAGCGGCGCCAGCTTCAGCACCTCCTCGATGCCCAGCGTCCTGGGCTTCTGCACCAGGCCCTCGATGCTCACCGTCCACGGCCGGGTGGACATGCGGTGGGCGTTCTTCGACGGATCGCTCTTGTCGGTACCGAATTCATAGAAATTGCAGTAGCTGGTGATGTCCTCGTAGTCGTTCAGCTTCTCGTCGGTCGAGAAGGGGCTCTTCACCAGTGGCCCGAGTTTGTCGCCACGCTTGCCCTGCGCATCGGCGACCCCCGGCAGGCCGCCGAGCAGCGCCGCACCGGCACCCAGTCCGGCTGCCCGGATGAAGTCGCGGCGGGTGTCGAACAGCGCGCGTGGCGTGATGTCGGATGGCACGATGTCGGCCGGGCGTTTGATCAGCATGGTGAAGCTCCTCGTTGTACGCTGCAGGGTGTCCGGACGGGGGATCGGCATTCAATCGCGTGCGGCCTGCGATCGAACGCAACAGACCCCAGTGCTGACCGGCCGCATCCGCGCGACCTTACCTGTATGACTGCAGATGAACCGAAAGATTTTTCCCGAACTGCTCGATCTGCTGATGTGCGAGGCGCCGCCGGCCAAGTGCGCTGCGGTGGCATCGCTGTGGGCAGACTGGCAGGCGGGGGTGGTGTTCGATCGCGCGGCAGCGCTGCCGCATGCCATCGACGAACCCGGTCGCCCGGCGCGACCCGAACTGGTCGAGCCCTCGGCGCTGCGCTCGCGCCGCGTGGGTACGCGCGAAGGTCATGCGGCGATGATCCATGCGATCTGTCACATCGAATTCACCGCCATCAATCTTGCACTCGATGCCGCCTGGCGCTTCCGTGACCTGCCGGACGCCTACCTGGCCGACTGGCTGCGTGTGGCGGCTGACGAAGCGCGCCACTTCGGCCTGCTGCGCGCCCACCTGCAGACGCTCGGCTTCGACTATGGTGATTTTCCGGCGCACGCCGGCCTGTGGGACATGGCGCGGCGCACCGCCGATGACGTGCTGACCCGCATGGCGCTGGTGCCGCGCGTGCTCGAAGCGCGCGGGCTGGACGCCACGCCGCCCATCATGGACAAGCTGCGCACCATCGGCGATGCGCCGGCGCTGGCCATCCTCGACCTCATCCTGAATGACGAAATCACGCATGTCGCGATCGGTGACCGCTGGTTCCGTCATGTGTGCGCACAGCGCGGACTGGCGCCCGAAGCCACCTTCCTCGCACTGTTCAATGCTTTCGATGCGCCGCGGCTGCAGCCGCCGGTCAACGAAAAAGCCCGCCTGGCGGCGGGCTTTTCGGAAAACGAAATCGACAGCCTGACCGCTCAGCGCAGACCCGCCGCGTAGTCGGACACCGCCTTGATTTCCGCGTCGGTCATCTTGATGGCAATCATCCGCATCATCTTGGCCGGGTCATTCGCGCGTTCGGCGACACGGAAGTACTTCAACTGCGCTTCGGTGTACTCGGCGTGCTGACCGGCGATGCGCGGGTACTGAGCCGGCATGCCGGCACCGGCCGGTCCGTGGCAGCCGGCACAGGCGGGCAGACCCTTTTCGAGGTTTCCACCACGCCACAGGCGCTGGCCGAGTTCGATGCTTTCGCGGCTGCCCTTGGCCTTCTCCGGCGTCTGGGTCTGGCTGGCGTAGTAGGCGGACACGTTGCGCATGTCGGCTTCCGACAGGCCGGAGGCCAGTGCGCCCATGATGGCGTTGGCGCGCTCGGGCGGCTGGCCATCCTTGCTGCGGAAATTCATCAATTGCTTGTACAGGTATTCGGGGTGCTGGCCGGCCAGCTTGGGATTGACTGCGATGACGCTGTTGCCGTCGGCGCCGTGACAGGCCGCGCACACCTGGGTCGCGATGGTCTTGCCGGCCGCGATGTCCGCTTTCGGGGCGGTTTTTTCGTCAGACGCCAGCGCGCTGGCGGAAACCAGGGTCAGAGACAGGGCAAAACCGAAAGACTTGAGCGTGCGCATGACTATCCTTGAACGATGAATCCGGTCGATGGCCCGGTCGATGGGCGAGTCGGTGCCGGGTGGATCTATGGCCGGTTGAGTAAGGTGATACGGTAAACTCCTCATTTTACCGTGTTTTCCTGGGCGCGCGTGGCGCGTAATCGATTTGTCCTCTCTGTTCCGCGGTGCTGCATTTCATCTGTCCGTCGCCAAGCCATCGGGCCTGCCGGCGCCTGCCGGCCCGGAAATCGCATTTGCCGGCCGTTCCAATGCGGGTAAATCGAGTGCCATCAATACGCTGGTCGGCCACACGCGTCTGGCTTTCGTCAGCAAGACGCCCGGGCGCACCCAGCTGATCAACTACTTCACGCTGGTTCGCGGCGGCTTTCTGGTCGACCTGCCCGGCTACGGCTATGCCCAGGTGCCGATCGAAGTCCGCAAGGCCTGGGCGGGGCTGATCGAGCGCTACCTGAAGGAACGCGAAAGCCTGGCCGGCCTCGTGCTCATCATGGATGCGCGCCACCCGCTCACGCCTCTGGACTGGAACATGATCGAATGGTTCTCGGTGAGCGGCAAGCCGATGCATGTTTTGCTGACCAAGGCCGACAAGCTGACCCGCAGCGCTCAGGCGGCAACGCTGGCCGACGTGCGCAGACAGCTGTCCGGCATGGGCGAGCAGGTCAGCGTTCAACTGTTCTCCAGCCTGAAGAAGACCGGTGTCGAGGAAGCCGAGGCGGCCGTTTCGCCATGGCTGGCTGCGCATCTGCCGGATCAGGCTTCGTCGACACCGGTCTGACATCTGTCGCAGCGAAACGGCCCACGGCGCACAGAACGCCGGAGCCGGAAAGAAAAAAGCCCACGGCCAAAGGGGATGGAAGCCGTGGGCTCGAAACGCCTCTTGAAGAAGCACCCGCTCAGGGAGGTGAAGCGGGTGACGGCTTGCACCGTCGCTTGCTCTGACCGGGTCGCGTCGGCGCGAGTTCCGGGATTTGTTGCGTCGCGGCAGCGCGCGGCGGCGTGTGCCGGCACGCGAAGCCTGCTGCGCTCGTACTATCATCGCGGCTTTGCGAACCGGGCCACCGCGATGTCCTTTCCTCCCGCCAGCCACTTCCCGTCCACCCGCCTGCGCCGCATGCGCCGCGACGATTTCTCGCGCCGGCTCATGCGCGAGCACACGCTCACCGCCAACGACCTGATCTATCCGGTATTCGTGCTCGACGGCCCGACGCGCAGCGAAGCCGTGGCATCGATGCCCGGCGTGAGCCGGGTCAGCGTCGATGTGTTGATGGGGGTGGCCGAACAGGCGGTTTCGCTCGGCGTACCCGCGCTGGCGCTGTTTCCGGTGATCGACGCCCCGCTGAAGAGCGACGATGCGGCCGAAGCGTGGAATCCGGACGGGCTGGTGCCGCGTACGGTACAGGCGCTGAAGGCGCGGTTCCCCGAACTCGGCGTGATCACCGACGTTGCGCTCGATCCCTACACCCGCCACGGGCAGGACGGCCTGATCGACGCGACCGGCTATGTGATGAACGACGAAACGCTGGAGGCGCTGGCCAAACAGGCGCTGTGCCATGCGCGTGCCGGCGCCGACGTCGTCGCGCCGTCGGACATGATGGACGGGCGCATCGGCCGCATCCGCTTCGAACTCGACGCGCACCGCTTGATCCATACGCGCATCCTCGCCTACTCGGCCAAGTACGCCTCGGCCTTCTACGGCCCGTTCCGCGACGCGGTGGGTTCGGCAGGCAACCTCGGCAAGGGCAACAAATACACGTATCAGATGGACCCGGCGAACAGCGACGAGGCCATCCGCGAAGTGTCGCTCGACATCGCCGAAGGTGCGGACATGGTCATGGTGAAGCCCGGCATGCCGTATCTGGACATCGTGCGCCGGGTGAAGTCGGAGCTGGGTGTGCCCACCTATGCCTACCAGGTCAGTGGCGAGTACGCGATGCTGAAGGCCGCAGTCGCCAACGGCTGGCTGGACGAGCGCGCCACCGCGATGGAAGCGCTGCTCGCATTCAAGCGCGCCGGCGCCGACGGCATCCTGACCTATTACGCGCTGGACGCCGCGCGCTGGCTCAGGGGCGCCTGACGCTCAGCAGTCGCATGGCCTGCGGCAGCTTCAGCACCGAGGTCAGCCGCAGGTCGACGTAGTTGTGGTGGCCCGCGCTGCGGCTGATCCACACGGTGCGCATGCCGAGCTGTTTCGCGGTGCGCAGATTGGCCGCGGTGTCTTCCACCATGATGCAGTCAGCGGGCACCACGTGCTGGTCGCGCAGCAGATGCAGGAAGCCTGCGAGCCGCGGCTTCGGCACGTAGCGCGAGTGTTCGATGGCATGCACCGCGTCGAACAGGTGGCGCATGCCCATCACCGCCAGCACCGCTTCGGCGTAGTGCGCCGGACCGTTCGTGAACACGATCCTGCGGCCCGGCAGGCGGGTCAGCATGTGGCGCAGCGCGCGGTCGAACACGATACCCGGACGCAGCGCCTCGACGTCGTGCGTCCCGCGCAGAAAATGCGACGGCCGCGTGCCATGGTGCCGCATCAGTCCGAGCAGCGTGGCGCCGTAGCGATGCCAGTAGTGCGTACGCAGGCGATCGGCTTCGGCGTGTTCGAGTCCCAGTTCCGTCATCAGCCAGGCGGTCATCGCCCGGTTCAGATGCGGAAAGATGTGCGGATTGGCGTCGTGCAGTGTGTTGTCCAGATCGAAGATCCAGACCGGACGTCTGCCGGCGTCCGGGCGTCGCGCGTGAATCGGGTCAGGGCTGATGTCTTACCCCCTCCGGGGGACGGGCCGGGCGGCGCCGGGCCCAGGGGGACGTCATTTGCTCTTGATCAGCGTGCCGACGCCGTCATTGGTCAGCACCTCGAGCAACAGCGCGTTGGGCACCCGACCGTCGATGATGTGCACGCTCTTGACACCGCTGCGTGCGGCATCGAGCGCGGAGCCGATCTTGGGCAGCATGCCGCCGGACAGCGTGCCGTCGGCGATCATGGCATCGACGTCGCGCGGCGTGATGCCGGTCAGCAGATTGCCTTCCTTGTCCAGCACGCCCGGCGTGTTGGTCAGCAGCACCAGTTTTTCGGCCTTCAGGATTTCCGCCAGCTTGCCGGCCACCACGTCGGCGTTGATGTTGTAGCTTTCGCCGTCCGGGCCGACGCCGATCGGCGCGATCACCGGGATGAAGTCGCCGCTGTCGAGGAAATTGATGATGGTCGGGTCGATCGACACGATGTCGCCGACCAGTCCGATGTCGAGCATCTCGTCCGGCTTGTCCTTGTTCGGCATCATCAGCTTGGTGGCGCGGATGAAGGACGCATCCTGCCCGGTCAGTCCGACCGCCTTGCCGCCGGCCTGGTTGATCAGGTTCACGATGTCCTTGTTCACGTGGCCGCCGAGCACCATTTCAACAATGTCCATCGTTTCATCGTCGGTCACGCGCATGCCCTGCACGAAGGTGCCCTGCTTGCCGACCCGCTTCAGCAGGTCGTCGATCTGCGGTCCGCCGCCATGCACCACCACCGGGTTCATGCCGACCAGCTTGAGCAGCGTCACGTCGCGCGCGAAACCCAGCTTCAGCGCCGGGTCGGTCATCGCGTTGCCGCCGTACTTGATGACGATGGTGCGGTCCTGGAAGCGCCGGATATAGGGCAGCGCCTCCGAAAGCACGGCGGCCTTGGCGTGTGGTGACAGTCCGGAAGTCAGGTCGGAAGAGTGGGGCATTTCGGGTGTCCGGCAGCTGGAGATGATGGTGGCGGATTCTAGCCGTGCACTGCACAAACAAAAAGCGGACACCCCGGGGTGTCCGCTTCCGATGCAACGCCGGTCCGATTTACTGGATGGTCAGCTTGCGCGATGCAGCCACCACCTTTTTCGGCAAGGTCAGTTCCAGTACGCCGTCGCTGAAGCGGGCCTGGGCGTTCGCCTCGTCGATGTCCTGGCCGAGCTGGAAGCTGCGCGACACCTTTCCGTAATGACGTTCCGAACGCAGCACGCGCTCGCCTTCCTTGTTCTCGACCGTGCGCTTCTTCTCCGCACTGATCGACACCACCGGCCCTTCGATGCTGACGTGGATGTCGTCCTTGGTCACGCCGGGCAGATCGGCATGAACCGTGTAGGCATCCTTGTCCTCCTTCACGTCGACCTTCAGCGCCGGTACGTCCGGATTGCCGGCGAGATCGACCGGCTGCAGCACGAGGCCGCGGAAGTCCTTGAACAGGTTTTCGAACGGGTCCCAACGGGTGACTTGATTCATGGCTTTCCCTTTCATGTCTGGTGCGGGGAGCGCCCGCGTGCTTCCAAACTAGGGTCGGGAAAAAGTGATTTCAAGACCGCCGCAGCAACGCCTTGCGCTGGGTCAACATCCGTATCGCATCGCGATTGGTCCACGAGAACACGGCGTCAAGCGCCTCGCGCCAGGGCAGCCAGCGCCAGTCGCGGTGCTCGTCGGGTGCCAGCGTGATCGGCGTGTTGCGCGGCACGCACAGGCTGAACAGGTGTTCGGTGTTGTGGGTGACCCCTGGCAGGTAGCGCTGGCGCCACATCGGGAAGATTTCGAAGCGGCTGCTGTGATGCCAGCGCTCGAAGTGCTCGACCGGGGCGAGGATGCCGGTTTCTTCGGCCGCTTCACGCTGTGCTGCCTCGGCCAGCGTTTCGCCGGCTTCGACGCTGCCGGTGACCGACTGCCAGAAGCCCGGGTGCTTCGCCCGCTCGATCAGCAGGATGTCGCCACAGGCGCTGTGGATCAGCACCAGGACCGACTGCGGCCGCTTCATGCGCTGGCCATGAAAGGACGCGCCAGCGTATTCGGCTGGTCGATCAGCACCCAGAACGGCGTGCCGCGCGAGCGCCATTCGGCGGCAGCCTCGTCGAGCACGGCGACGATGGCATTGAAGTCGTCCTTGCAGTGTTCGACCGGCTTCGCACAGCCACTCAGGTGCACCAGATAGCCGCCGGCCGGAATCCACGACAGGTCGCCGAGGCAGTCGCCGAGCGCGTCGAGATTGTGGCCGAAGGTGGCCGGAAAGCCGAAGGTGTCGGCGAAAGCCAGCAACAGCGCAGTCCGGTCGCGTGCGTCCTTCAGATCGAGACCGATCAGCAGCAGTCCGGCCTGATCGGCCACGCGCGCTGCGCGGGCGGCCGCGGTGGGCTGCGCGAAAAACACGCCGCTGCGCGAGGCGTCGCGCAATCGCGCCTCCATCGAGGTCGGTGGCGGCAGGGAAGACATGGTTACTCCTTGATTCTGCGGAAACTTCGGTAGTGGTCGCCGGTGTAGTAATACTCGCCCGAGCTGCGCACATCGCGTTCGGCGCCCTCGCCGGCGACGATGCGCCGCGCGCCGCGGTGATTCAAACCGGGCGTGCGCACCGTGTATTCGCGGTAATAGCCGCGCTGGCGTGCCGGCAGCAGGCGTTCGCGGTTCTGGAACACGACGCCGTCACGCGAGTAAGGAAACGGCCCGCCCTGCTTGATCAGCGTCAGCGTGCGCGCGGCCTCCGGCGGCAGTCGGTCGAGCTCGACCTCGGGCAGGCCGCCGGGCGGCGCGAAGCCGCTGAGCAGCAGCCAGAGCAGTGCGAGCACCGCACTGCGGCCGGTCCGGCGAAACGGTCCCCAGGTCATCGGCGGGCTTACTGTGCAGGGTCCGCCTTCGCGGTATTGCGCAGGCGGATGTGCAGGTCGCGCAGCTGACGCTCGTCCACCGGGCTCGGCGCCTGCGTCAGCAGGCATTGCGCGCGCTGGGTCTTCGGGAAGGCGATCACGTCGCGGATCGATTCGGCGCCGGTCATCATCGTGACGATGCGGTCCAGACCGAAAGCCAGGCCGCCATGCGGCGGCGCGCCGTACTTCAGCGCGTCGAGCAGGAAGCCGAATTTCAACTGTTGTTCTTCCGGACCGATGTTCAGCGCCTCGAAAACGGTTTCCTGCACGTCTGCGCGATGGATACGCACCGAGCCGCCACCGATTTCCCAGCCATTGAGCGCGAGGTCGTAGGCCTTGGCCAGACACTTGCCCGGATCGGTCTTCAGCAGGCCGATGTGCTCATCCTTCGGGCTGGTGAAGGGATGGTGGCAGGCATTCCAGCGCTTTTCGTCCTCGTCGTATTCGAACATCGGGAAGTCGATCACCCACAGCGGGCGCCAGGCGTCGCCGGTAACGAACTTCTTTTCATGGCCGATCTTCAGGCGCAGCGCGCCCAGCGCGTCCGACACCACCTTGCTCCTGTCGGCGCCGAAGAAAATCACGTCGCCGCTCTGCGCGCCGGTGCGCGCCATGATGGCGGCCAGCGATTCAGGGCTCAGGTTCTTGACGATGGGCGACTGCAGGCCTTCCTCGTTCAGCTTCGTGACGTCGTTGACCTTGATGTAGGCCAGACCGCGTGCGCCGTAGATCTTGACGAATTCGGTGTAGCTGTCGATCTCGCCACGCGACAGCGAGGCGCCGCCGGGCACGCGCAGCGCGGTGACGCGGCACGCCGGGTCGTTGGCCGGGCCCGAAAACACCTTGAAGGCGACGTCCTTGACCGCATCGGCGACGTCGACCAGTTCGAGCGTGACGCGCAGATCCGGCTTGTCGGAACCGAAGCGGTCCATGGCTTCGGCGTAGGTCATGCGCGGGAACGGCGACGGCAGCTCGACCGCGAGCGCCTCCCTGAACACGTAACGGATCATCTCCTCCATCAGCGCGGTGATTTCGTGCTCGTCGAGGAAACTGGTTTCGATATCGACCTGGGTGAATTCCGGCTGCCGGTCGGCGCGCAGGTCTTCGTCGCGGAAACACTTGGTCAATTGATAGTAGCGGTCGTAGCCGGCCACCATCAGCAGTTGCTTGAACAACTGCGGCGACTGCGGCAGGGCGAAGAAATGACCATCGTGTACGCGGCTGGGCACCAGATAGTCGCGCGCGCCTTCCGGCGTGCTCTTGGTGAGCATCGGCGTTTCGATGTCGATGAAGCCCTTCTCGTCGAGGAAGCGGCGGAATGCCATCGCGGTCTTGTAGCGCAGCATCATGTTCTTCTGCATCGCCGGGCGACGCAGGTCGATCACGCGGTGCGTCAGGCGCACCGTCTCCGACAGATTGTCGTCATCGAGCGGGAAGGGCGGCGTGACCGACGGGTTCAGCACCTCGACTTCATGCGCCAGCACCTCGATCTGGCCGGACACCAGATTGGCGTTGGTCGTGCCTTCCGGGCGGCGGCGCACGCGGCCGGTCACCTTCAGGCAGAACTCGTTGCGGACCGACTCGGCCACGGCAAAGGTTTGCGCGCGGTCGGGGTCGCACACGATCTGCACCAGACCTTCGCGGTCGCGCAGGTCGATGAAGATGACGCCGCCGTGATCACGCCGGCGGTGCGCCCAGCCAAACAGTGTGACGGTCTGATCAAGGTAGCCCGCATCGAGCAGGCCGCAGTATTGCGTACGCATGGTGTGTTTCCGGAAGAGAGAAGGGGCGCGGCCGCGCCCCGGTTTCAGTTATCGAGTGCGGGCACGACCGTCTTCTGTACCCTGGGTTTGCGGGCGGGCGGCACAACGCCCATCGACACGATGTACTTCAGCGCTTCGTCCACCGTCATGTCGAGTTCGATCGCCTCGCTGCGCGGCACCATCAGGAAAAAGCCGGAGGTCGGATTGGGCGTGGTCGGCACATAGACGCTGATGTGGTCGGTCAGATGGTTGGCCACGTCGCCGCCCGGCTGTCCGGTCATGAAGGCGATGGTCCAGCTGCCGTGGCGCGGGTACTGGATCAGCATCGCCTTGCGGAAGGCCTCGCCCGAGCTGGAAAACAGCGTGTCCGATACCTGCTTGACGCCGTTGTAGATCGACTTGACCACCGGAATGCGCGACAGCAGGCTTTCCCAGTAGCGCAGCAGGCGCTGGCCGATGATGTTGTGACCCACGACGCCACTGATCAGGATGATCAGCACGGTCAGGATAACGCCCAGACCCGGAATGTCGAACCCGAAAAGCTGCTCCGGCCGCCATTTGTAGGGCACCAGAAGCATGGTTGAATCGAGCGTGCCGAGAATCCACGCGAGCACCCAGAGGGTGATCGCGAGCGGAATCCACATCAGCAGACCGGTGATGAAATAACGTTTCATCAATGGCAGGCGCACGGACCGCCGCACGCCTTCGGCGCGGCCGGACTGCTGTCGGTCGAAGCCGGCTCGGCAGAGGATCCCGATGACGCCTCCTTCGGGGCATCGGCGCCGGCTGCCGGGCTGGACGGCTTTGCGCCGCCGCCCTTGAAGTCGGTCGCATACCAGCCGCTGCCCTTGAGCTGGAAGCCGGCGGCGGAAAGCTGCTTGATGAAGGTCGATGCGCCGCAGGCCGGACAGACCGTCAGCTTCGCCTCGCTGATTTTCTGCATCACATCTTTTTCATGACCGCAGGACGAGCAGCGGTAACCGTAAATCGGCATGTCAGGCTCCGGAAAACGCAGAAGTATAGATTAAGGCATTGTTGCACATGCACATTTCAGTCCATGCGCGGCAATCGTGAGGTGGGGGTTGGCGCGCCGGAATCAAGTCCGGGGCCGCCGTTCAGAAAGCACCGAGGTAGGTCTGGTTGATCGACTGCCCGAAAAACAGGGCCAGCACACCGGCAGCCGCCAGATAGGGGCCGAATGGAATGGGTACGTTGCGGCCGTGCGAGCGGAAGACGATCATCGCGATGCCCACGCCTGCACCGACCAGCGACGACAGCAGGATGACCACCGGCAGCATCTGCCAGCCGAGGAAGGCGCCGATCGCAGCCAGCAGCTTGAAGTCGCCGTAACCCATGCCCTCCTTGCCGGTAACCAGTTTGAAGGCCCAGTAGACCGACCACAACACCAGGTAGCCGACGATGGCGCCCGCCACCGCCGAGGACAGGTCGGTTAAACCGCCGACCAGATTGAGCAGCAGCCCGGCCCAGACCAGAGGCAGCGTGATGCTGTCGGGCAGAAGCTGGGTATCGAGATCGATGAAGGTCAGTGCGATCAGCGCCCACACGAACACCAGCGCGCCAGCCAGCAGCAGCGTCGGGCCGAAACTGAGGGCGCAGGCGGTGCTGAGCAGGCCGGTCAGCAGTTCGACCAGCGGATAGCGCACGCTGATCGGCGTACGGCAGGCGCTGCAGCGACCGCGCTGCAGCGCCCATGACAACAGCGGGATGTTCTGCAGTGCGGTGATGGCGTGGCCGCAGGATGGACAGCGGGAACGCGGTGCAGAGAGGGTCAGCGGGTCAGCCGGGGCTGGCGTCTGGCCGGCAAGTTCCGCGCACTGTGCAGCCCATTCGCGTTCCATCATCAGCGGCAGGCGATGGATCACCACGTTGAGGAAGCTGCCGACGGCCAGTCCGATGAGACCGCTCAGCAGCGCCAGCGGCCCGGACTGGGCCAGCAGGTCGATGTTCATGAAGTGACCCGCCTGCGCTCAGACCGACTGCGCGACCTTGAAGATCGGCAGATACATGGCCACCACCAGCCCGCCGATCAACGTACCCAGTACCACCATGATGATCGGCTCCAGAAGACTGGACAGCGCCTCCACCGAGTCATCGACTTCCTGCTCGAAGAAGTCGGCCACCTTGGACAGCATGGCGTCGAGCTGCCCGGATTCCTCGCCGATCGACGCCATCTGGATCACCATCACCGGGAACACATTCGTATTCTGCATCGCCACCGTGAGGCTGGTACCGGTACTCACCTCCGACTGGATCTGCTTGGTTGCCATGCGGTAGATGTGATTGCCGGCGGCGCCGCCGACCGAATCGAGCGCTTCGACCAGCGGTACGCCGGCCGCGAACATCGTCGACAGCGTGCGTGCCCAGCGCGCAATGGTGGCCTTGCGCACGATGTCGCCCATCACCGGCAACCGGAGCAGCAGCCGGTCGACGGCAATCTGCAGCGGCAGCGATCGCTTGAGCATGTACGCGAAGCTGATGAAGGCGCCGGCGGCGACGAGCGCGATGAGCCAGGAATAGGCGACGAAGGCATCCGAGATCGCAATGACGACCAGCGTCGGTGCCGGCAGGTCGGCGCCAAAGCTCGAAAAAACCTTCTTGAACTCCGGGATGACGAAAATCATGATCACCGCGGTGATGATGATTGCGATCCCCAGCACCGATGCCGGATAGAACATGGCCGACTTGATCTTGCCCTTGATGGCCAGGATCTTCTCGCGATAGGTCGCCAGCCGGTCGAGCAGGCTGTCGAGAATACCGGCCTGTTCGCCGGCCGACACCAGGTTGCAGAACAGGGGATCGAAGTGTTGCGGGTATTTGCGGAAGGCCTGGTTGAGGCTCGAACCGGATTCCACTTCGAGTTTGATGTCGCCCAGCAGACGTGACACGGCGCCGTTCGCAGCGCCCTTGCCGACGATGTCGAAGGCCTGCAGCAGGGGTACGCCTGCTTTCATCATCGTCGCGAGTTGGCGCGTGAACAGCGTGATGTCCTTTTCGGTCACCTTGCCGCCGCGCCCGAAGCTGCGCTTCTTGACCTTGGTGACCAGAATGCCCTGACGGCGGAGTGTGGCCTGGACCATGGCTTCGCCGCCGGCGCGCATTTCTCCGCGCACCTGCTTGCCACTCTTGTCCTTGCCTTCCCAGTTGAATACCTGGTCCTTGGAACCGCTGTCCTTGCGTACGGGTCGGGTTGCGGTGGCCAAATCAAGCTCCTAGCGCGGTATGTCCGCTCGTGCTGGCGCGGCGGGGATGCCGCGACCGTTCATTCATTGGTGCAGGCAAGCACTTCCGCCAGCGAGGTCACACCCTGCTTGACCTTCAGCAGTCCCGACTGTCGCAAATCCTTGACGCCGTCGCGCCGGGCCTGCTGCGCGATGTCGATCGAGTTGCCATTGGTCATGATGATATGCGCAATCTCGTCCGAGATCGGCATCACCTGGTAGATGCCGACCCGGCCCTTGTAGCCGCTGTCCTTGCAGCGCTCGCAGCCGACAGGGCCGTAGGGCTGCCAGCTTCCGTCGAGTTCTTCCTCGGTGAAACCGGCTTCGAGCAGCGCTTCGACCGGAATGTCCATCGGTTGCTTGCAGGAGCATAGGCGCCGCGCAAGGCGCTGTGCAGTGATCAATATGACGCTCGATGCAATATTGAAGGCCGCGATGCCCATGTTGCGCATGCGGTCGAGCGTGGTCGGGGCGTCGTTGGTGTGCAGCGTCGACAGCACGAGGTGGCCCGTCTGGGCGGCCTTGATCGAAATCTCGGCCGTTTCGAGGTCGCGGATCTCGCCCACCATGATCACGTCCGGATCCTGCCGCAGAAAGGATTTGAGCGCCGCAGCGAAGGTCAGGCCGGCCTTGTCGTTCACATTGACCTGATTGACACCGGGCAGGTTGATTTCAGCCGGATCCTCGGCCGTCGAAATATTCACGCCGGCCTGGTTCAGGATGTTCAGGCAGGTGTAGAGCGACACGGTCTTGCCCGAACCGGTCGGTCCGGTCACCAGAATCATGCCGTAAGGACGTCCGATCGCATTCATCAGCGCCGCGCGCTGCGGAGGCTCATAACCCAGCGCGTCGATGCCGAGCATGGCCGAGCTGGGATCGAGAATCCGCATGACGATCTTCTCGCCGTGCAGCGTCGGCAGCGTGCTGACCCGGAAGTCGATGGCGCGCGTCTTGGACAGCACGAATTTCATCCGGCCGTCCTGTGGCACCCGCTTTTCCGAAATGTCGAGCCGGGAAATGACCTTGATGCGCGACGCGATCTTCTCGCGCAGCACCAGCGGCGGCTGGGTGATTTCACGCAGCACGCCGTCGGTGCGGTAGCGGATGCGGTAATACTTTTCGTAGGGCTCGAAGTGGACGTCGGACGCGCCCTCGTTGATCGCGTCGAGCAGGATTTTCTGGATGAAGCGCACGACCGGTGCGTCATCGATCTCGACCGCTCCGGTGTCGTTGCTGGCGGCGTCCTCGTCCGGCGCCATCTCGCCTTCGAAGTCGAACTCGGCTGACGACAGCGATTCGAGCGTCTTCTCGACCGATTCCGACAACTTGTCGACCAGCGCAAACAGCTTGTCCGTTTCCACCACGACCGGATCGACGGCCAGTCCGGTCTGGAAGCGGACTTCATCGATGGCGCGCAGATTGGAGGGGTCTGCGATCGCCACGGCCAGCCGGTTGGCGCGCTTCTTCAGCGCGAGCACGCGATGCGTGCGCATCAGCTTCTTGTCGATCGCGTCGGTCGCGAACTGGTCGGGGTCGTACTGCGTCAGGTCGAGCAGCGGATAGCCGAAGGTTTCCGATGCAAACACGGCCGCATCACGTGCGGTCATCTTGCCGCTCGCCACGAGCTGGGCGACGAAACCGGCCCCCGACTGATCGCCTTCACGGGTCAGCGTGCTGGCTTCCGTCTCGGTCAGCCGGCCGTGCTGAGCCAGCGCGCGCGCCAGACCTGACAGGGAGCTTTTTGCTGTAGCGGCCATGATCGGAGTCGGAGACGTGTGTGCGAAAGTTGATAAATCGCCTTTGATGATGACGATTCAGGCTTGATCTGTAAACGGTTTCTGGCGCTTCAGCGCTGCTTCAACGTTTCGGTTCGTCGACCGGTTTGAACAGGCGCACGCTGCGCACCATTCGGTCTTCGGTATGCAGTATTTCCATCGTCACATTATCTATCCGTACCGAAAGGCCGGATTCAGGGATGTCCTGCAGGTGGTCAAGCAACAGCCCATTCAGTGTTTTCGGCCCCTGAAGCGGGAGGTTGAGCCCAAGCTTGCCATTCAGTTCGCGCAGGCTGCGGCTGCCATCGACGATGACGCTGCCGTCCAGCCAGGTCAAGGAGAGCGCACTGCCAGGCTGGCCGGTGGTGAACTTGCCCACAATCTCCTCGATGATGTCCTCGAGGGTGACCAGTCCCTCGACCTCGCCGTATTCGTTCACCACCAGCGCCAGGCGCTGCCGGTTCTCCTGGAAGAACTGCAGCTGGCTGTAAAGTGGCGTCGCCGACGGCACGAAATAGGGCTTGGTGAGCAGCGCGCGGATTTCATCCTTGTCGAGTTCGCCCGCAGACAGCGCACTGACCACCCGCCGCTGCGGCAACACGCCGAGCACCCGGTCCAGCTCGCCGACATAGACCGGTACCCGGCCATGGTGGCTGGTGGCAATCTGATGCTGGATGTCCGGCAGCGGCTGTTCGAGGTCGATCGCCTCGATCTGGTTGCGCGGGGTCATCACGTCCTCGACCGTCACGTCCTCCAGCTCGAACAGGTTGATCAGGATGCGCCGGTGCGCAGCGGGGATGAAATGGCCCGATTCGGTCATCAGCGCGCGCAGTTCGTCCGCCGACAGCGCATGACCTTCTTCCTGGTCGCCCGGGTTCAGGCGGGTGATGCGCAGAATGCCCGAAACGAGCAGATTGACCGACCAGATGACCGGGTAGAACACCTTCAACAACGGCTTGAGCACGAACGCGACCACCGGGGCGATCGCATTGGCGTAGCCCGCACCGACCACCTTGGGCGTGATCTCGGAAAACACCAGGATGAGGAAGGTGATCAGCAGCGTGCCGAACGCGAGCGTCAGCTCGCCTTCGCCGAACAGGCCGATCACGATCACCCCGGTCAGCGTGGCCGCCGCGGCATTGACCAGATTGTTGAACAGAAGGATGACGCCGAGCAGCTTGTCGGTCTGTGCCAGCAGGTCGAGCGCGTGCTGTGCGCCGCGCGAGCCACCCTGGGCCGCCGCCTTCAGCCGGTAGCGGTTGGACGCCATCATCGCGGTCTCGGCCATCGAGAAGAAGCCCGACAGCACCAGCAGCACGGCCAGCGCCACGAACTGGCTGGACAGGGGGATCGAATCCATCGCTCAGGTACGGCCGAGCACGACCTCGAGCACGAAGCGCGTACCGATGTAGGCGAGCAGCAGCACGAAGAAGCCGCCCAGCGTCCAGCGCAGGGCAAGCCGGCCACGCCAGCCGCGGAAGTGCCGCCCGGCCAGCAGGATGCCGAACAGCACCCAGGACAGGATCGCGAAGAACGTCTTGTGGTTGAAGGTGAGCGGCTTGCCGAACACCTGTTCCGAAAACACGATGCCGCTGACCAGCGTTGCACTCAGCAGGACAAAAGCGACCGTGATGAGCCTGAACAGCAGCCCTTCCATCACCAGGAGCGGCGGCATGTTGTCGAGCAATCGGGTCAGGCGGCCCTTGTGCAGGCTGCGCTCGACCGCCGACATCAGCATCGCGTGCAGCGCGGCCAGGGTGAACAGGCTGTAGGCCGTCATCGCCATGACGAAATGGGTGCGGAACAGCAGGTTGTCGGCATTGCCGATCGCGTGACGGTCCGGCCAGATGACGGGAATCGCGGCGCACACCGCAGCCACAGGCAGCGCCAGCGTGTGCAGGCCATCCAGTCGCGACGACAGGCTTTCCACCCAGTAGAAAACCAGCGCCAGCCAGGTCATCACGGCCAGCGCGTCGGCCGCGCCGAACCGCATCTGACCGTCCGGGAAAAGCTGGTGCGACAGCACCATGCCATGCACCACAAGCGCGAAGGCCAGCGCCGCGGTGCGCGTACTGCTGCCCGGCGCCGGCAGTGCTTTGGCCAGCATGGCAGGGCGGGTAAGCCAAAGCGCCAGTGCGGCGTACAGGGCGGAGGGGAGCAGTTCGATTAGAATCATTCCTCCCAGTTTAACCCAAGGCGCAGGCCGCCCCGACATGCTAGACAACCTCACCCAACGGCTCGCCAAGGTCGTCAAGACGCTGCGCGGTCAGGCCCGCCTGACCGACGAGAACATCGCGGACATGCTGCGCGAGGTGCGCATGGCCCTGCTTGAAGCCGACGTCGCCCTCCCGGTCGTGAAAGACCTCGTCGCGAAGATCCGCGAAAAGGCGGTCGGTCAGGAAGTGGTCGGATCGCTCACGCCGGGTCAGGCGCTGGTCGGCGTCGTGCATGACGAACTCACCGCGCTGATGGGCGGCGCCTCGGTCGGTCTGAACTTTGCGACCCAGCCACCCGCCATCGTGTTGATGGCCGGCCTGCAGGGCGCCGGCAAGACGACCACGGTCGGCAAGCTGGCCAAGTGGTTGAAGGAGACGCAGAAGAAGAAGGTACTGACGGTGTCGTGCGACGTCTATCGCCCGGCCGCCATCGAGCAGTTGCGCACCGTCACCGGCCAGGCTGGCGCCGAGTTCTTTCCGTCGACGCCCGACCAGAAGCCGGTCGACATCGCGCGCGCGGCGGTCGAATTCGCTAAAACCCGTTACTTCGATGTGCTGCTGGTCGACACCGCTGGCCGGCTCGCGGTCGACCAGCCGATGATGGATGAGATCCGCGCGCTGCACGAGGCGATCAAACCGATCGAAACGCTGTTCGTTGTCGATGCGATGCTGGGTCAGGACGCGGTCAATACCGCCAAGGCATTCAAGGACGCGCTGCCGCTGACCGGCGTCGTGTTGACCAAGCTCGACGGCGATGCACGCGGTGGCGCAGCGCTGTCGGTGCGCCATGTGACGGGTGCGCCGCTGAAATTCGCCGGCGTCGGCGAAAAGCTGACCGGACTGGAGGAGTTCCACCCGCAGCGCATGGCGTCGCGCATTCTCGGCATGGGTGACATCCTCGGTCTCGTCGAAGACGCACGCCGTCAGGTCGACGAGGATCAGGCGCGCGATCTGGCGCAGAAGCTCAAGAGCGGCAAGGGCTTCGATCTCAATGACTTCAAGCAGCAGATCGCGCAGATGCGCAAGATGGGCGGCCTGTCGGCGCTGATGGACAAACTGCCGGCGCAGTTCGCAGGTGCTGCCCAGCAGATGCAGGGTGGCCAGGACGACAAGGCCATCCGGCGCATCGAAGGCATCATCAATTCCATGACGCCGACCGAACGCACCAAGCCCGAACTGATCAAGGCGAGTCGAAAACGGCGCATCGCAGCCGGTTCCGGCACGTCGGTGCAGGAGGTGAACCGGTTGTTGAACCAGTTCGAACAGACGCAGAAGATGATGAAGCAGTTCTCCAAGGGCGGCATGCAGAAAATGATGCGCAGCATGAAGGGCATGCTGCCGGGCATGCGCTGAGCGCGCGGAGCCGGTCGCCGTGGTCCGCGAGCTGGTATGCGTCGTCGATGACGACGAGCGTGCCCGCCGCGCGCTGGCGGAAGCGCTCGAGGGACCGGACATCGAGGTGCAGGTGTTTGCCGGTGCCGGTTCGCTGCTGCAGAACCGCAGCGCCATCGCGCGCGCGGCCTGCCTGGTGGTCAGCGCGACCCTGCGGGACATCGGCGGCGTCGAGTTGCAGTCCAGTCTGCGCGCCATCGGCAGCCGCGCCCTGATCGTGTTCGTGTCCGGCCCCTGCGAGGTGAGCCAGGCGGTCCAGGCGGTGCGCGGCGGAGCGCTGGATTTTCTGCTGAAGCCGGTCGATCCGGTGCAACTGCGCGAACGGGTGAATGAAGCGATCGGCATCCACAGTGCGCAGCGCGGCCGGCGCAGCCGCCTTGTTGCAGTCGGACAACACCTGGGAACGCTGACCCCACGCGAGCGCGAAGTGCTCGAACGCGTCATGGATGGGCGCCAGAACGCGGAGATCGCGGTCGATCTCGGCATCAGCACGAAAACGGTTGAACAGCACCGCGCGCGGGTGATGACCAAGATGAAGGTCGATTCGCTGGCCGAACTGGTGGTTCAGGTCACCGAATGGCGCTTGCTCTCGGAGCCATTGCGCTGACCCGGTTCAGGGGTTGCTGGCACTCAAGCCAGGCCAGGACCAGTGACGCTCCCACGCACCGCGTACCAGATTCGGGTACTCGGCCTTGCCCAGGCTGCCGTTGTAGCGTCCGAGCGCCCTGAACAGGTTGCCCTTCTCGATGTCGAGATAATGACGCAGGATCGTGCAGCCGAAACGCAGGTTGGTGCGCAGGTGGAACAGGTTGCTTTCCTCGTTGCCGATCAGCTTCACCCAGAACGGCATGACCTGCATGTAGCCGCGCGCACCGGCGCTCGACACCGCGTACTTGCGGAAGCCGCTTTCCACCTGGATCAGGCCGAGCACGAGTTGCGGGTCGAGCCCGGCCCGCGTCGCCTCGTAATGCACCGCCTTCAGGAATTCCATGCGCCCGGCTTCGTCCGGCATGCGTTTGGTCAGCCGCTCCGACATCGTGTTCAGCCAGAGCTGACGTTCGGCCGACGCGCCGCCGGCTGACTCCGGTGCCGGTCGGTCACTGATCGCCCGGTGCAGCGCCGCGCGCACGCTGTCGGCCAGCGGCTCATACTGCTGAGACGCGACCGCGCCGCCCGTCAGCAAAGCGAGCAGCAGGGGGAGGCAGGCGAGCGGCGCGCGTCTCATCAGTGTCCTGCAGGGGTGCCCAGAAGTCCGGCTACGGCGTCCGGTGCCACCTTGTGTACCACGCCCTCGCGCCGGTGCTGATACTCGACCAACCCCTCTTTCAGGCCGCGCTCACCGACCGTGATGCGATGCGGCACGCCGATCAGCTCCCAATCGGCAAACATCACGCCCGGGCGCTCGTCGCGATCGTCGAGGATGACGTCGAAGCCCTTCGCAACCAGTTCGCTGTACAGCGACTGCGCCGCGTCGCGCACGGCGTCGGACTTGCTCCAGCCGACCGGGCAGATCACGACTTCGAACGGGGCGATGGTCTGCGGCCAGATGATGCCGCGTTCGTCGTGGTTCTGTTCGATCGCTGCGCCGACCAGACGCGTCACGCCGATGCCGTAGCAACCCATCACCATGGTGCGCGGCTTGCCGGTTTCGTCGAGATAGGTGCAGTTCATCGCTTCCGAGTACCTGGTGCCGAGGAAGAACACGTGGCCGACCTCGATGCCGCGCTGGATGGCCAGTACGCCCTTGCCGTCCGGTGACGGATCGCCTTCAACCACGTTGCGCAGGTCGGCGACCGCTTCGGGTTCCGGCAGATCGCGACCCCAGTTCACGCCGGTCAGGTGGGCGTCCGGCTGGTTGGCGCCGGTGACGAAGTCGTTCATGTTGGCAACCGTCAGGTCGGCCACGATGCGCACCGGCTTCTTCAGGCCGATCGGCCCGAGATAACCCGGCACGCAGCCGAAGTGCTCGACGATCTCCGCTTCGGACGCAAAGCGGAATCCGTCCTTGAGACCCGCCAGCTTCGATGCCTTCACCTCATTCAGTTCGTGATCCCCGCGCAACATGAGCAGCCACAGTTCGGTCCTGCCTTCCTTTTCGGCCGCAAGCACGATGGACTTGACGGTCGAGGCCAGCGGGATGCCGATCAGCGCCGCAACATCCTCGCACCGCGTCGTGCCGGGCGTCGGTGTGACAGCCATCACCTGCGTCGCTGTTCCGCGTTGCGGGATCAGCGACATTGCCTGCGCCAGTTCGATATTGGCGGCGTAGTCGGACGCGGGGCACCAGGCGATCAGGTCTTCGCCGGTGTCGGCGATCACCTGGAATTCGTGGCTGCGCGAGCCGCCGATGGCCCCGGTGTCGGCGGCAACGGCGCGAAACTGCAGGCCGAGCCGGTTGAAGATGCGCAGATAGGCGTCGAACATGATGTCGTAGCTGCGGCCTGCAGCGTCATCGTCACGATCGAACGAGTAGGCGTCCTTCATCGTGAACTCGCGCCCCCGCATCACGCCGAAACGCGGCCGGCGTTCATCGCGGAATTTGGTCTGGATGTGATAGAAATTCTTCGGCAGCTGGCGCCAGCTGTGGATTTCGGCGCGAGCGATGTCGGTCACCACCTCTTCCGACGTCGGCTGGATGATGAAGTCGCGGTCGTGTCTATCCTTCACACGCAGCATTTCCGGACCCATCTTGTCCCAGCGCCCGGTCTCCTGCCACAGCTCGGCTGGCTGGATGAGCGGCATCAGCAGCTCGATCGCGCCGGCCTTGTTCATTTCGTCCCGGATGATGCCTTCGATCTTGCGGATCACCCGCAGCCCCATCGGCATGTAGTTGTAGATGCCGCCGGCGAGCTTGCGGATCATGCCGGCGCGGGTCATCAGCTTGTGCGATACGACCTCGGCGTCCGAGGGGGCTTCCTTGAGCGTGGAAATGAAGAATTTGCTGGCGTGCATGAAGTTCGCGAACCCGGGAATGGTGAAGTGGCCAACCTGCGATTCTAGCCGCTTGGCACCAACAGGCTGAAGCGGCGACGTTTGCTTCAATTCGGTGACGAATTGTGGAAGAATCCACAAAAATTTCATCAGGCAGGTTCAGTCATGCTCGACCGGGAAGGGTACCGCCCGAACGTCGGCATCATCCTCATCAACGGGCGCAATGAAGTCTTCTGGGGAAAGCGCATAGGCGAACACGCCTGGCAGTTTCCGCAAGGAGGCATCAACCACGGTGAATCGCCCGAGCAGGCGATGTACCGCGAGCTCTGGGAAGAGTTGGGGCTACGTCCGCAGCATGTGCGCATCGTCGGGCGAACCCGCGACTGGTTGCGCTATGACGTGCCGCGCAATTGGGTGCGGCGCGAGTGGCGCAGTGCGTATCGCGGCCAGAAGCAGATCTGGTATCTGTTGCGCATGGTGGGTCGCGACTGCGATGTCTGCCTGCGCGCCACCGATCATCCCGAATTCGACGCCTGGCGATGGCACGATTACTGGATTCCGCTGGATTCGGTCATCGAGTTCAAGCGGCAGGTCTATCAGCAGGCGCTGACCGAACTGGCGCGGCTGGCCTTCCGGAACGCCCGCGCGAAAGGCTGCGCGAGTCATGGCGACGACGAGGAACACAAGGTTGCGCCGCTTCCGGACGATTCACGACCGGACTCCGTTTCCCCGGCGCCTTGAGCGCGTCGCATTTCGTCCGGGCTGGGCAGGTTCTGCAGAATGATGCGGAACCTGCCTCAACCAGGGACCCTCAACTGCTCATATGTCGATCAAACATTCTCTAGCCGCCGGACGTTGCGCTGCGGCCCTGTTGCTGTGCTTCTGGATGACTGGCGCGGGTGCGCAGATCACCGACTGGCAGAAGCCGGATCCCTATCGCGGAGAAGAAGCCGGCGAACCGGGCGAACTCAAGGAGGACGATTACGCGTTGCCCGACGTTGCACAGGCGACGGACTGGGTCGAATTTCATGTCGGTTCCGAGACGCGAAATCGCTACTTCGTAGCGCGCGCGAGTATCAGCGTGGGCAAGGACGAGGTGACGCGCTTCATCTCGCGTGTGCTGACGGCGGGTGGCGCAGAGACTGTGTCGGTCGAGGGCATCCGCTGCGCAACAGCGGAGCGCCGTCTGTATGCCTATCTCAGGGCTGGGTCGGGCTGGGTGACTCCGCGTGGTGTGCGCTGGTCTCCGGTTTACACCGGCAATCGCTTCAACGCGTATCACTACGCCTTGTTCGATGGTTTGGTGTGTGCGGGCGATCGTCCGCAGACCCCGTCTCAGGCGATCGAGCTGATGGCGGCCAGCTTCAAGCCGCGTGTGGGCACGCCACTTACGGGTTATCGCTGAATAATGTTCCTTGACCGTCTGATCATCGAGCTTGATCGTGCGCTGCGGACGCTTGCAGCGCCTGCGCGCACGGCGCGCCCGATTCCGGGTTCCGAACTGCCGGAGCCGGATCTCGACGACAGCCAGCGCCGTCATGTCGGCGCGCTGATGCGCATCAACCACGTTGGCGAGATCTGTGCCCAGGCTCTTTATCAGGGACAGGCGCTGACGTGTCGCGATCCGTCGGTTCGCGATGCATTGCGTCAGGCGGCCATCGAGGAAACCGAACACCTGTGCTGGACTGCGTCACGCATCGGCGAACTCGGTGCGCGGACCAGTCTGCTGAATCCGCTCTGGTACGGCGGTGCGCTCCTTGCGGGCGTTTCCGCAGGATTGGTCGGCGACAAGTGGAATCTGGGCTTTCTGGCGGAAACGGAAAGACAGGTCGAGGCACATCTGCAGGGGCACCTGGATCGCCTGCCGGCAGCTGACCAGAAATCCTGGAGGCTGCTCGAGCAGATGAGGCAGGATGAACGGCAGCATGCGCGCGTGGCGGAGAGGTTGGGCGCGGCTGAGTTGCCGGCGCCCGTCCGGGCTGTGATGCGCGCGTCGTCGTCGGTGATGACGAGACTCGCCTACCACGCCTGACTGCGCCTGCCGATCAGGCCTGCGTTTCGATGATTTCCCAGGTGTGTTCGATACGTGCCGTCTGGCCGAGCATGATGGAAGCGGAACAGTACTTTTCGGCGGACAGGTGGATCGCGCGCTCGATCACCTCAGGTTTGAGCTGCCGGCCGCTGATCTTGAAGTGGAAGCCGATGCGGGTGAATACCTTAGGGTCTTCGGGCGCGCGATCTGCCTTGAGTTCCACTTCGCAACCGGTGACCGCCTGACGACTTTTCTTCAGTATGAGCATGACGTCGAAAGCTGTGCAGCCTCCCGTACCGGCGAGCAGCAGCTCCATAGGCCGCGGTGCCATATTGCGGCCGCCGGCTTCCGGTGCGCCGTCCATATTCAGCATGTGGCCGGAGCCCGTCTCGGCCACGAAACTCACACCGTCCAGCCACTTCACGACACATTCCATTGCGCCATCTCCTGTAAGAGCGCGTGATTGTAATGCTCAGACGCGATCAATCCGCGAGCATCGAGATTGTTGCAATGCGTCACGAGCTCGATGGCAATGCGAAGTA
This sequence comes from Methyloversatilis sp., assembly GCA_016791045.1. Classification (GTDB taxonomy): domain Bacteria; phylum Pseudomonadota; class Gammaproteobacteria; order Burkholderiales; family Rhodocyclaceae; genus Methyloversatilis. The sequence goes on from JAEUNO010000047.1 coordinate 128,140, forward strand.
ATCCGCATTTTTGAAGGGTTGATTTTTCGGCTTACGAGGGGTCGGTCTATAACATAATGAAAATTATGGTTTTTTATGGGATCGGGTCGGCGCTGGCACACACGTCGGATGTGCCGCGTCACTTGTGCGACGCAAAAATTTCTTGCTTACGCGGATCGGCTGGACAATAATCAATTCAGTTTTGAGAACGATCGTTCACTTGGTGTCTGCCGCCGGTTTCGCGATCGTTTTTCCGCAGGTGTCTCCTCCACCCTCCTCCTTTGGTGTGGATTTAGCGCGACTCAATGAGTCGCGCTTTTTTTATTCGGGCGTCGAGCATTGACACGCCTGACTCCGCGGGCTATATTCGCCGGCTTTTGGGCGATCTGGCCCGAAATCATTGGGACGTTCGAGATGAAAACCTTTTCAGCCAAGCCGCACGAAGTCGAGCGCGACTGGTATGTCGTCGATGCCTCTGACAAGGTGCTCGGGCGCCTGGCCAGCGAAATCGCACGCCGCCTGCGCGGCAAGCACAAGCCTGTATTCACGCCCCACGTCGATACGGGTGATTACATCGTTGTCGTGAACGTCGAGAAGCTGCGCGTCACCGGCAACAAGGCAGAAGACAAGAAGTACTACCGTCATTCGGGTTACCCCGGCGGTATCTACGAAACAAATTTCACGAAGCTGCAGCAACGCTTTCCGGAGCGTGTTCTTGAGAAGGCAGTCAAGGGCATGCTTCCGAAGGGGCCGCTCGGCTACGCAATGCTTAAGAAGCTGAAGTGCTACGCGGGAACGGAACATCCGCATACCGCGCAGCAACCCAAAGCGCTGAACATCTGAGGACGGTCCGGTCATGGCTTTCAATGTTGATTATTACTATGGCACGGGACGGCGCAAGACTGCGGTTGCCCGCGTGTTCCTCCGTCCGGGCAAGGGCGCGTTCGTTGTGAATGACAAGCCGGTCGACGAGTTCTTCTCGCGCGAAACGGGTCGCATGGTCGTGCGCCAGCCGCTCGAGCTGACCGAGCATGTCAGCACTTTCGACATCATGGTGAACGTGATCGGTGGCGGTGAATCGGGCCAGGCGGGCGCAGTTCGCCACGGCATTACCCGCGCGTTGATCGACTATGATGCAACGCTGAAGCCGGCGCTCAGCAAGGCTGGGTTCGTAACGCGCGACGCACGTGAGGTGGAACGCAAGAAGGTTGGCTTCCACAAGGCACGTCGTCGCAAGCAGTTCTCGAAGCGCTGATCCGTCAGCCGCCTCACCGGAGAAGGCCGCCTCGACAGCGGCCTTTTTCGTTTCTGGCATCATGCAGCGTATGCGGAGCTACGAGTCCGCTCCACGCCGCATCCATTCAAAGGGGAATCGAGGTGGCAATCCGTGTTGGTATCGTCGGCGGAACGGGTTACACGGGTGTCGAATTGTTGCGCCTGCTGGCGCGACATCCAGACGTTGAACTGAAGGCGATCACCTCTCGCGGCGATGCGGGCAAACCCGTGGCCGACATGTTTCCAAGCCTGCGTGGACACGTCGGTCTGCGTTTTGCAGACCCCGCTGAGGCGGGCCTGGAGGGCTGCCATGTGGTGTTCTTCGCCACGCCGAACGGCATCGCCATGCAGCAGGTTCCAGCACTGCTGGCGGCAGGAGTGAAAGTGATCGACCTTGCCGCGGATTTTCGCTTGAAGGAAGAAGCTGTCTGGGAAAAATGGTACGGCATGCCGCACGCCTGTCCGGGCATCCTCGCTGAAGCCGTATACGGTTTGCCTGAAGTGAACCGCGCGCAGATTCGTTCCGCTCGCATCGTCGCGAACCCTGGCTGCTACCCGACAGCGGTGCAACTTGGATTCATCCCGCTGATCGAAGCAGGTGTGATTGATCCCGCCAGCTTGATCGCCGACGTGAAGTCCGGCGTGTCCGGTGCGGGGCGCAAGGCGGAAGTGCATACGCTTTTCGCTGAAGCAGCTGACAACTTCAAGGCGTACGGGGTACCGGGACACCGCCACCTCCCTGAAATCCGGCAGGGTCTGTCGAACGTGGCCGGCAGCGAAATCGGTCTGACGTTCGTGCCGCATCTGACGCCTCTGATTCGCGGCATTCACGCCACCCTGTATGGCCGCCTGACGAAGGATTGTGACCTGCAGGCGCTGTTTGAGGAGCGCTACGCTGACGAGCGCTTCGTCGATGTAATGCCGGTGGGCAGTCATCCTGAAACGCGATCGGTTCGCGCGTCCAACACTTGCCGAATCGCGGTTCATCGCCCGCAAGGAGGCGATACGGTGGTTGTCCTCAGCGTAATCGACAATCTGGTGAAGGGTGCAGCGGGGCAGGCGGTGCAGAACATGAACCTGATGTTCGGGTTCGATGAGTCGTGTGGACTAGAGCTCGTACCGGTCTTGCCGTAAAGGCGCGTCGCTGGCGTTCGCGCCACGGCATCGCAGCCCGTCAGGTTGCGGTGCGTTCGCACGCGCCCTGGTATCTCAAGGCGCTTGCGGTCACGGGCGTCGTGGCGATTGCGCTGGTGCTTGCACAAGTCATTTTCGACGCGGGACGTGGCTGGGTGGGCCTGGACGTTTCGGGCATGCAGTCGGAGGCGCGATCGCTCCGGGAGCGCGTGTCGGTGCTTGAAGGCGAACTGGCGGGTATTCGTCAGCAGGCCGACGCAGCGCACAGCACGTTGCAGATCGAGCGAAGCGCGCAGGAACAGCTGACTTCCCGTATTCGTTCCCTCGAAAGCGAAAACAGCCGTCTGCGCGAGGATATGCTGGTGTTCGAAAGTCTGGCCGGTTCATCCGGCGCCGAGCAGGGCTTCAAGATCAATCGATTGGTGCTTGAACCAGATGGCGACGCCGGGCGCTATCGCTATCGCATGCTGATCATTCGACAGGGCGGCAAGCCCGACCGGGACGCCCTCGGGGCCTATGAGATTGTTGCGACAATTGATCAACATGGGCACGATGCTAATATCACATTCCCGCCTAAACCCGGCGACGCGTCGCATCGAGTCGCCTTCAGGCACTTTCAGCGTGTCGATGGCGTAATCACTGTGCCCGACGGCGCGCGGCTGAAGTCGATAGAAGTCCGCTTTGTTCAGGACGGACAGATCAGGGCACGCGCGACCGCCGCGGTTTGACTCGACAACCCTTGGAGGACGGCATGTTCGGAAAGAAGTCGAAGAAGCCAAGCAACCGGATCGACAGCCTGATTGGCGCCGGCACACGAGTGGTCGGTGACGTACATTTCCGGGGTGGTCTGCGCATTGACGGTGAAGTAGTTGGCAATGTTCGCGCGGATGGGGATGAATCCAGCACACTGGTGCTGAGCGAGCATGCGCGGATTGAAGGTGCCGTGTCGGTAACCCATGCCATGGTGAATGGCCTCGTCAACGGGCCCATCGTCTCGTCCGAGTTCCTTGAGCTTCAGCCGCAGGCACGAATTTCCGGCGATGTGGTCTATAACAGGCTTGAGGTGCATCTTGGTGCTATCGTCAAGGGGCAGCTTGAACACCAGAACGCGGCCCCGCGTGCGATAGAGCTGAAATTGGCCAGTGGAAGTTGAGTTGAACGAACCTGTCTTGTAGTGCAGCAACCTTGGAGTGACGAAACATGAATGCAATGACCGAAATGCCGATGCCGCTGCTTTTTTCAGACAGCGCGGCAAACAAGGTCCAAGAGCTGATCCTCGAAGAGGGCAACCCTGACCTGAAGCTGCGCGTTTTCGTGTCGGGCGGTGGATGTTCCGGTTTTCAGTACGGCTTCACGTTCGACGAAGTGACCAACGAAGACGACACGGCGCTTGAAAAGAACGGTGTGACGCTGTTGATCGATCCGATGAGCTACCAGTATCTGGTTGGCGCAGAGATCGATTACAGCGAGGGCCTCGAAGGTGCCCAGTTTGTGATCAAGAACCCGAACGCGACGTCGACCTGCGGTTGCGGCTCGTCTTTCTCGGTCTGATTCTGCAAGCTGATTTCTAGGCCGGCCACACGGCGCCCAGTATCCGGGCGCCGCGGGCGCCGGTAACGTTTGCTACGTTGCCAGCCTCGCCGCGCAAGGTGCGCCGCGCAAGCCACGCAAACGCGAGAGATTCAACGCTGTCGGGCGCCACACCCCATTGGGCGGTGCTGACGACCTGAGCTCGTGTGTGGACCTGCAGTCGGCGCACAAGATGCGTGTTCAATGCGCCACCGCCGCACACGGCGATCTCGTCAGCGCTGAAGCCGACGGACGCCAGCGCCTGGCATACCGATACTGCGGACAGTTCCGCCAGCGTGGCCTGCACGGCCTCGGCGCGTTCGTTACCCGACAGCAGCGAATCCAGCCAATCGAGATTGAATTGCTCTCGCCCGCAGCTCTTTGGCGGCTGGCGCGCGAAGAACGGATGCGACAGCAGCCCATCGAGCAGTCTCAGATCCACCTTCCCGGTTGCTGCCCACGCGCCATCGGCATCGTAGGGTAGTCCGCGCGCACGCGCGATCCAGCCGTCCATCAGCACGTTGCCGGGGCCGCAGTCAAATCCACGCACCGGCTCGCCCGGCGCCAGCAGCGTCACGTTTGCCATACCGCCGATATTCAGTACTACGCGCGATCGCGTTGCATCGGAGAAAACGTGAGCGTGGAACGCCGGCACCAGCGGCGCACCTTGTCCGCCCGCCGCGATGTCGCGCGTGCGGAAGTCGGCGACTACTGCAATTCCGGTCAGCTCGGCCAGCAGTGAAGGTGCGTTGATCTGCAAGGTGTAACCGTCGTCCGGCATGTGCCGGACAGTCTGGCCGTGGCAGCCGATGGCGCTTACATCCGCTGCAGACAGCCCGGCTGCGGCGAGCAGCCCGGAAACCAGTTCGGCGCTCATATGGGCCAGTGCAATGGCTGCGCGTTGCGATCGATGTATTTCGTCCGGCCCGCTCGCGCACAGCGCGGTCAGTTCATCGCGCAGCGTGCTCGCGTAGGGCTGGTGTGCATGTGCGAGCTGGGCAGGCTGCTCAGCCGAAAAATCGACCAGTACCGCATCAATTCCGTCCAGGCTGGTGCCCGACATGATTCCGACGAAGAGCTCCTTCATGAGCCGTCCCGTCGGCGCGGTCCCGCGCTTGCTATACCATCGCGCGATTTGCACGTCGGCCGGCCTGATCTGGGCCAGCCGGCGTTTCTGGATAGCCGGAGTACTGTCATGTCAGATGTCGAACAAGCGTTGCACTGGATAAAGCGTGGCGTGGAAGAGTTGTTGCCCGAGGCCGATCTGGTGGAGAAGTTGAAGTCCGGGCGCCCGCTGAGAGTCAAGGCC
>JAEUNO010000006.1 GCA_016791045.1 Methyloversatilis sp.
GCACCCTCGACTTCCGGACCGGGACCGCGGGCCCCCCCTACAGGGGTGTCACGTTCTTGTAGGAGCGAGCCCTGCTCGCGATTCCTCCCTCCGAACAAGCGGCCGGGCGCACGATCGACGTGCGGATCGCGACCGGGGGTCGCTCCTACAGGGGCGGCGCGGTTTTTGTAGGAGCGAGCCCTGCTCGCGATTCCTTCCTCCGAACAAGCGGCCGGACGCACGATCGACGTGCGGATCGCGACCGGGGGTCGCTCCTACAGGGGTGACACGTTCTTGTAGGAGCGAGCCCTGCTCGCGATTCCGCCCGCGAAGATGCGCGGAACTTCTTGGCTTCGCAAGGCGAATTGCCGTGCATGAAGCGGCGTCCTTCTTTTGTCGCGCAGCCAGCCGGACTCAGTCGCGCAGCACCTCGCCCACGGTCAGCACCTCGCCCGGCGAATTGAGGGCATAGCCGGGAAGACCGGCGACCGCCGCAGCGAAGTCGGGCGAACGCAGTGCTTCGAGCATGCGCTGCATCGACGGCAGCTCGAGTGTTTCAACGCGGCAGGCGAGGAAGTACTGTTCCTGCGCCAGCGGCACGAAATCAAGCCTGAACTGGGTGGCGGCCGCTTCGACGCCGAAACCCGTATCCGCCATGCCGCTGGCGATATGTGCAGCCACCGCGGCGTGCGTGAATTCCACCGTTTCGTAACCGCTGATCCGGTCCGGGTCCAGCGATTGCTCGGCCAGCAGCAGGTCGAGCAGCAGGCGCGTGCCGGCACTCGCCTGGCGGTTGATGAAGCGCACGTCAGGCCGGATCAGATCCCGTAGCGACGCAATGTTCAGCGGGTTGCCGGCGGCGACGAACAGCCCCTGCGTGCGCGTGACCAGCCGGATCACGCGATGCACGCGCGGCTTCAGATATCGCCCGAGTCGCGCCGCCAGCTCCGGTGTGACCCGGCCGCTCGGCAGATGAAAGCCGCACAGGTCGCAGGTGCCGCGCGACATTGACGCCAGCGCGTCGACCGACCCGAGGTACTGCAGCTCAAGCCGCACGCCGGCGACGCGCTGGATCAGCTCGGGCATCAGTGCAATGGCGTAGCCGTGGCTGGCGTGCAGGCGCAGCACCGGGTGCGTATCCATCAGTGCGGCGTTGATTTCGCGGTCGATCTCGACCGACAGATTTTCCAGCTGCGGCGTCAGTCGTGCCTGGATGCGCTGTGCCGCCCAGGTGAGCTTCTCGCCGAGCGGCGTGAGCTCGGCGCCCTTGCCCTGCGACAGCTCGACCAGCGGTGTGCCGAAAAACGCCGACCAGGTCCGGATCAGGTTCCAGCAGTGACGATAGGAAAACCCGACATCGCGCGCCGCCTCGGTGAGCTTGCCGTTGCGCTGCACGGCGGCCAGCACGCGGAACAGCAGTGGATCGATCTCGCGTCCTTCTGCGTTGCGGAAGCGCCACGCCGGTTCGATCTGGATGCGCATGTCAGGCATTGGAATTCATATCCGGGGAATCGAGGACCACTGATAAGCTCTGCGCAGAGGTCGTCATTGGACCTTCACACGCCCTCATCCGCAATCATGCAATCCGTTTCCGGTAAGCCTTGTGTCCGGTCAGCGCATTGCCCGGCACCGCCTCTCACCGTCTCCCGAAAGGAATTTCCCGATGACCGCGATGACCACACTGCGTGACCTCACCGGTCTTGGCCATGTACCGGGCTCGTTGCACCACGCCGCGCTGATCATGATCGATTGCCAGAACACCTATCGCGAAGGCGTCATGCAGCTCGCCGGTGTCGAAGCCGCACTGGTCGAGGCGCGCCGCGCGCTTGACCTTGCGCGCGGGCTCGGCCGCCCCGTCATCCATATCCAGCACGATGCCGGTCCCGGTACGCCCTACGATGTGAGCGCATCCATCGGCCGGATATCTGACATCGTTGCGCCACAGGCTGGCGAACTCGTCATCACCAAGAACTACCCGAACAGCTTCGTTCAGACCTCGCTCGACGAAGAACTGAAGCGGCTCGACGTCAAGCAACTCGTGCTGGCGGGCTTCATGACGCACATGTGCATCAACTCGACCGCGCGCGGCGCGTTCAATCTAGGCTATTCGCCGACCGTGATTGCATCGGCCACCGCCACGCGCGACCTGCCGCTCGCAGGAGGCGGTGAAGTCAGCGCCGCGGCGCTGCAGGCCGCAAGCCTCGCGGCGCTGGGCGACCTGTTCGCTGTCGTGGTCCGCCGCGCAGACGATCTGGCGCACTGAGCCGTCGCGCTTGCCGACCCTCTCCGTCTCCTTGTGGTCTGTTCGTTGAACCGCGTGCAGCCGGTGCGTGTCCTTGACGTCATCCCGAGCGTTTGACACATTCGGATCGACCGCAATCATGTCGCGCGAAGCAATTTCCCGAACTGGCTCGAAAGCGGTCACGATGAGCAGATGGCAGCCCTGACTGCACCCCAAGGCGACAACAGCGGACCATGACCCGATACCAGAACCTCAGGCTCGACCGGCAGCTCTGCTTTGCACTCTACGCCGCCACCCATGGCATCACCCGCTCGTACCGGGTGCGATTGAAGGAAGTCGGACTGACCTACCCCCAGTACCTGGTGATGCTCGCGCTGTGGGAAGAGGACGGCCGTTCCGTCAGCCAGCTGGCGCAGCGCCTGCATCTTGATTCAGCCGCCATCACCCCGCTGCTCAAGCGCCTCGAGGTCGCCGGCTTTCTCGCACGGCAGCGTGCGCCGACCGAAGAACGCGTGGTGCAGTCTTTCCTGACGCCGGCCGGACGCGAACTGGAGCACGCGGTCGCGCGCATCCAGGGCGAAGTCGCCTGTCAGGCCGGCCTGCCGGAAGAGGCATTCATGGCGCTGTGTTCGACGCTGCACGAACTGACGCAGCGCATGGCCGACGACCCGAAGGTGAAGCGCGTCGCGGCTTGACCGCACGGCCCTGGCGACTCTCGCCTGTCGGCGGCACGATGTCGGCGCATCCCGCAGACTTGCAGGACGCGCCGTCGGCATCACCTCATCCGGCCTGATCATCCACAGCGGCGCCGGCCGCGCCGCTCTTCACTGCGGCGATCGCCGCTTCCATCGCGCCGGCGTTGTCGAACATCCTGCTCTGGCCGATCACCTGGCCGTTGCCGGCCTTCAGCACGTAGTAATCCTTGCCGTTCGTGGCTTTCTTGCGGTCGTAGCGGCCGTCGTCGGCCGCGTTCTTCTTCACCGATTCGATGCCGTTCTCGGCGGACGTGCGCGTCTTGTACATCTCGCTCTGCAGCAGGGACTGGTCATCCGAGCCCAGCAGCGTGAAGTGGAATTCGCCGTTCGCAGCCTTCTTCAACTGAAACTTCGCCATGCTCCGCTCTCCTGTTGTTGAGTCGTGTGTGGGAACGCGCGGGTGCGCGGCAACAGTATAGCGACGAAAAAAAGAGGGGCGCCGGCCTGTCGGCGCGGCGCCCCAACCTTGCCGAAGCGGTGCGGCAAGGAAGCGGACGGTTGCGCTCAGCTCATCGACGGGCCCCTGCCAGCGTACTGACCGGTTCCGGCGTGCGGCCGGCGCGGCCGAATACGCCCGACACCACCTGCCAGGCCACCGCCAGCGCGCCGACGATGAACACCACGTCGCCGAAGGTGCGCACCCAGCGCAGCGTTTCGAGCAGCGGCTGCTGCATGAATGCCTCGCTGCGTGCGTACCACAGGCCCTGGCTGACGCTGGCGTGGAACTGGATCAGGCCGATCGGCAGCAGGCTGGTGGCGATCATCAGCACCAGGCCCGCGTTGAGGCCCCAGAAGCCGGTCTTCATCAGCCGCTCGCCGAAGGCGAGTTGCGGCCGGACGTAGCGCAGCACCAGCAGCGTGAAGCCCAGGGCGAGGAAGCCATACACCCCGAACAGCGCGGCATGGGCATGCACCGGCGTCGTGTTCAGACCCTGCACGTAGTAGAGCGAGATCGGCGGGTTGATCATGAAGCCGAACACACCGGCGCCGAGCATGTTCCAGAAGGCGACCGCGACGAAGCACATGAGCGGCCACTTCAGCCTGGCCATCCACGCAGCGCGATCCTTGAGGCGCCAGTGCTCCCACGCTTCATGGCCGAGCACGACCAGCGGCACCACTTCGAGCGCGCTGAACGACGCGCCGACCGCCATCACCGGCGTCGTCGTGCCGGCGAAGTACAGGTGGTGGAAGGTGCCCGGCACGCCGCCCAGCATGAACAGCGAAGCCGAGGCCAGACTGGCTGCCGTCGCCATGCGCGCGGACACCAGGCCGAGCGTGGAGAAGATGAAGGCCAGCGCGGTGGTCGCGAACACTTCGAAGAAGCCTTCGACCCACAGATGCACCACCCACCAGCGCCAGTACTCCATCACCGACAGGTGGGTGCGCTCGCCATAGAAGAAGCCGGCGCCGTAGAACAGGCCGATCGCCACCACCGAAGCGGTCAGCAGCGCGAGCAGGTTCTTGTCGCCGCCGGGCGTGCGCAGCGCCGGCACGATGCCGCGCAGCATCAGCACCAGCCACAGCGCGACCCCGACGAACTTGCCGATCTGCCAGACGCGGCCGAGGTCGACGTACTCGTAGCCCTGGTGGCCGAGCCAGAAATTCAGCTCCGGCGGCATGATCTGCGCGATGGCCAGGTAATTGCCGACGAAGGAGCCGACCACCACCACGACCAGTGCCCAGAACAGCACGTCCACGCCCAGCTTCTGGAATTTCGGATCGCGTCCGCCGTGGATCAGTGGCGCCAGGAACAGTCCGGCGGCGAGGAAGCCGGTGGCGATCCAGAACAACGCGCTCTGGATGTGCCAGGTGCGCACCAGCGAATACGGGAACCACTGCGACACGTCGATCCCGTAGAAGGTCTGGCCCTCGACCGTGTAGTGCGCGGTGAAGCCGCCCATCATGACCTGGAACACGAACAGCGCCACCACCAGGACGAGATACTTGCCCAGCGCTCGCTGTGACGGCGTCGGCGCGACGCGTGACAGCGGGTCCTGCGCCGGCGCGGCCGGTTCACTCTCGTCCTGTCGGCGCAGGAAGGCCCAGCCCCAGATCAGGAAGCCGACGCCGGCCATCATGACCACCACGCTGACGACCGACCACACGACGTTCTCCGCCGTCGGCGCATTGCCGATCAGCGGTTCGTGCGGCCAGTTGTTGGTGTAGGTGGCGCTGGTGCCCGGCCGCTCGGTGGCGGCCACCCAGGCGGTCCAGAAGAAGAAGCCGGCAAGCTGTGCGCGCCGCTGCGGGTCGGGCAGCGTGTTGTCCTTCATCGCATAGCTTTCGCGCGAGCCCTGCAGCGCCGGCGCGTCGCCGAACAGCTGGACGTAGTAGTCGGCGGTGCGCTCGATCGCCCGGGCGCGCAAGGTGGATACGGTGGCCGCGCCGGTCGCCTCGTCAAAGGTGTTGCGCCGGTACTCGCGCTTCAGGCGTGCTGCCAGTTGCGCCTGCGCATCGGCATCCAGTTCCGCGTACGGCGTGCCATATGCGTCCTGCGCGGCGAGATCGAGCCAGGCCACCAGTTCGCGGTGCAGCCAGTCGGCCGTCCAGTCCGGTGCCTGGTAGGCGCCGTGCCCCCAGATCGAGCCCAGCTGCATGCCGCCGACCGACTGCCAGGCGGTCTGGCCGTCGAGGATGCCGTCATGCGTGTACAGCACGCGGCCGTCCTCGCTGACGATCTGCTGCGGTATCGGCGGCGCGTTGCGATACACCTCGACGCCGTAGTAACCGAGCAGCGAAAAGGTGACGATGAGCACGCCGATCAGCGTGAACCACAGCTTGCGGTAATTACCCATGAGCGGTCTCCGCTTCGGCCGGTGCCGCGTTCAGCCCCTCGAACAGGATGTTGTTCTCCAGATGGATGTGTTCCATCAGGTCTTCGCGCAGCGCGGCCAGACCGGTGTAGAGCGCGCGCCAGGTGTTGCAGGCACCACGCGGCAGCGTGATGTCGTGGGTCAGCGCTTCCAGCCGCTGCAGCGCCTCGCCGTGCTGGTCGTGCTCGCTGCGCATCACCGTGACCGGCCCGTGCAGTGCGCCCGCGTGGCCGCGGGCGAGCATCGGGAACAGCACCTGCTCTTCCTTCTGCATATGGCTTTCCAGTTCCTGCTGCATGGTTGCCAGATGATCGGCGAGGCCGTTCGGGCAGTCCGGGCGATCGCCATGCACCTGCTCGACCCGGCGCGCAAGGCGGATCAGCTCCGGCAGCTGTTCGCGATGGCGGTCGTGGAAGCGGAACAGGATGTGTTCGATCAGCGTTGCCGCCGGCACCGTGCGCCAGTCGCGTTCCTCGCGCGTGGCCTGCGACAGCAATGTGCGCAGGCGCTCGACGATGGGCTGCGCGTCGATGCCACGCTCAGCCGCCGCGTCCTGCAGGCTGTGCTTGCCGCCGCAGCAGAAATCGAGCTTGTGCTCGTGGAAGACCTGGGTGGCACCGGGAATGCTGCGCGCCAGCGCGCCGAGGGATTGGTCGATCAGGTTCATGGCGAAGACCTCGTTGGGAAGAAGACACCTTCACTTCGCAAGGTCCGGGCCATGCATCCGGATCAAATAAAATCAATGACCTATGGAAATTGAGGTATTTTCAACCCTCGAATGAAATGGTATTTAGGACCACATAGGGTCACTTTCACCATGATGGAATCACTGCTGCTTGCCGACCTGGTGTCGGATCTGCCGCCCGCCGTGCGCCTGCAGCGTCTGGTATCGGGGCTGCGCACCCACTTCGGCTGCGGCGCGGTCGCTCTGCTGAAGCTGGAAGAGGACAGCCTGCGCCCGCTGGCGGTCGACGGGCTGGTGCGCGAAACCCTGGGGCGGCGCTTCGTCGTCGGCCAGCATCCGCGACTGGCCACCATCCTGTCGCGCCGCGACATCACGACCTTCGACCACGACAGCGCACTGCCCGACCCCTACGACGGACTGCTCGACACCCGGGTCGGCGAGCCGCTGCCGGTGCACGATTGCATGGGCACCAGCCTCTACGTCGAGGGCCAGAACTGGGGCGCGCTGACACTTGACGCCCTGCAGACCGGCACCTTCACCGAGGCGGCGCGCGACGACCTGCGCCGCCTGACCCTGCTGGTCGAGGCTGCGGTGCGCGTGACCCGGCTCGAGCAGGACCTGCACGCACTGCGCCTGTCGCGCGGCGGCGAGCGGGCCGATGCACAGGGCGCCAGCGCGGACGAAGCCGAAATCGTCGGCCACAGCGAGGTGATCCAGCGCCTGCTGAACGAAATGCAGGTGGTGGCCGATTCGGAACTGTCGGTGCTGCTGTTGGGCGAAACCGGCGTGGGCAAGGAACTGTTTGCGCGCCACCTGCATCGTCATTCGCGCCGCGCCGCGCAGCCGCTCGTGCATGTCAATTGCGCGGCGCTGCCCGAATCGCTGGCCGAAAGCGAGCTGTTCGGCCATGTGAAAGGCGCGTTCTCCGGCGCCACCACCGACCGCCCGGGCCGCTTCGAGGCGGCCGACGGCGGCACGCTGTTTCTCGACGAGGTCGGCGAACTGCCGCTGACCGTGCAGGCCAAGCTGCTGCGCGCGCTGCAGAACGGCGAAATCCAGCGCCTCGGCGCCGACCAGCCGCGACGCGTCGATGTACGCGTGATCGCCGCCACCAACCGTACGCTGCGCGACAGCGTGCGCGACGGCGCCTTCCGCGCCGACCTGTATCACCGGCTGTCGGTCTATCCGGTGCCGATACCGCCGCTGCGTGAACGCGGCAACGACGTTCTGCTGCTGGCCGGCCGCTTTCTCGAACTGAACCGTGCCCGACTGGGCCTGCGCAGCCTGCGCCTGTCGCCGGACGCGGAAGACGCCCTGTGCCGCTACCCCTGGCCGGGCAATGTGCGCGAACTCGAGCATGTGATCAGCCGTGCCGCGCTGAAGGCGGTGAGCCGTGGCGCCGCACGCACCGACATCGTGTCGCTGCCGGCCGACCTGCTCGATCTGGATGGCGTGACCACCCCCGCTGCAACGCCGGAGACCCGCGACCCGATGTCCGGCGCCATACTGCCGTCCATGCGCGAAGCGATCGATGCCACACAGCGCCGGCTGGTCCGCGCCGCGCTCGATGCCTGTGCCGGCAACTGGGCCGACGCGGCGCGGCGGCTGGATGTCGACCCGAGCAATCTGCACAAGCTGGCGCGCCGCCTCGGACTCAAATGACAGGCGACGCCGGCGGCCTGCGGACAGGTCACGCACCGATGCGGTGCGTACGCCCCACAGCGTGCAAAGGCTGTCGACAGGCTGAAACGAAAATCACAGAAAATCATGGACTTGCCTCGCGCACGCTAATTGCTTGAGTGCATCAACCCCCTTCACTGCCCGCAACCGGAGCATTCCGTGTCCATCCACGTCGCACTGAATCACGTCACCCACTACCGCTACGACCGTCCGGTGCTGCTGAGCCCGCAGGTGGTGCGACTGCGCCCGGCGCCGCACACCCGTACGCCCATCCTGTCGTATTCGCTGCGCGTCACGCCGGCCGAGCACTTCATCAATTGGCAGCAGGACCCGCAGTCCAACTATCTGGCACGCCTGGTGTTTCCGGAACGTACGCGCGAGTTGCGCATCGAGGTCGATCTGATCGCCGAAATGTCGGTCATCAATCCGTTCGATTTCTTCCTCGAACCGGCGGCCGAGAAGATTCCCTTCGGATACAACGAAGAGCAGACGCGCGAACTGTTCCCGTATCTGGTCACCTTGCCGCTGACCCGCGAAAACGCGCCGAAATTCACCCGCTGGGTCGATGACGCGCGCGCACTCTTCGGCAGCAACGGCAAGGCCAGCGTCGACTATCTGGTGGCACTGATCCAGCAGATGCAGGGCGACATCCGCTACCTGATACGCATGGAGCCGGGCGTGCAGACGCCGGAGGAAACCTTGCAAAAGGGCAGCGGCTCGTGCCGCGACACGACCTGGCTGCTGGTGCAGGTGCTGCGCCATCTGGGGCTGGCGGCGCGTTTCGTGTCCGGCTATCTGATACAGCTCACCGCCGACGTGAAGTCGCTCGACGGCCCGAGCGGCCCGGAGAAGGATTTCACCGACCTGCACGCCTGGTGCGAGGTGTATCTGCCGGGTGCCGGCTGGGTGGGACTCGATGCGACGTCCGGCCTGTTCGCCGGCGAGGGCCACATTCCGCTCGCTTGCTCGCCTGACCCCTCTTCGGCGGCGCCGATCAGCGGACTGACCGAAAAGTGCGAAACCGAATTCGAACATCACATGAAGGTCGAGCGCGTGTGGGAAGCGCCGCGCGTGACCAAGCCCTACACCGACGACGCCTGGTCGCGCATCGAAACGCTGGGTCATCGCATCGACACCGATCTCGTGCAGCACGATGTGCGGCTGACCATGGGCGGCGAGCCGACCTTCGTGTCGGTGGATGACCGCGATGGCCCGGAGTGGAACACCACCGCCGATTCGCCGCCGGACAAGCCGGTGAAGCGCCTGCTCGGCGCAGAACTGCTGGCGAAGCTGAAGGCCCGCTACGCACCCGGCGGGCTGCTGCATTACGGCCAGGGCAAATGGTATCCGGGTGAGCAACTGCCGCGCTGGTCACTGTCCTGCTTCTGGCGGCGCGACGGTGAGCCGATGTGGACCGATCCCGGTCTGATCGCCGACGAAGCCGTCGATTACGCGCTCACTGCCGAACATTGCGCGACCTTCCTGAAAGCGCTGTCGAAGCGCCTCGAAGTGGACGCCAAGTACGTGTTTCCGGCCTTCGAGGACGTCTGGTACTACCTGTGGCGCGAACGCAAGCTGCCGGTGAACGTCGATCCGTTCGATTCACGGCTCGAAGATCCGCTGGAGCGCGAGCGCATGCGCCGGCTGTTCCATGACGGGCTGGACAGCAAGGTCGGCCACATCCTGCCGCTGGCGCGCACACCGGCCGGCAACGCCTGGCAGAGCGGTCCGTGGTTCCTGCGCGACGAACGCTGCTTCCTGATTCCGGGCGATTCGCCGATGGGCTACCGGCTGCCGCTCGATTCCCAACCTTGGGTGTCGGCCGCCGAATATCCGTGGGTCCATGCGCCCGACCCGGTGCAGCGGCAGGTGCCGCTGCGGCCGCAGCGCGACATCGCCGTGCGCCTGCAGCAGCCCGAGGACGACGACACCGCAGGGATCGAATTCGCCCCCGCCGGTGCGGCGGCGACCCGCGTGCCGGCCGCCGACCGCAAGCCGGAAGCGCTCGAATCGGCCGGCTGGATCACCCGTACCGCGCTGTGCGCGCAGGTGCGCCACGGCGTCATGTATCTGTTCATGCCGCCGCTGCCGACGCTGGACGATTATCTCGAACTGGTCACCGCGGTCGAACTGACCGCGGCCGCCTGCGGCCATCCGGTGGTGCTCGAAGGCTACGAGCCGCCGCGCGATGCCCGCGTCGAAGTGCTGCGCATCACGCCCGACCCGGGCGTGCTGGAAGTGAACATCCAGCCCTACCACTCATGGGACGACATGGTCGCCGGCACCACCTTCCTGTACGAGGCCGCGCATGAAACCCGCCTCGGTACCGAGAAGTTCATGATCGACGGCCGCCACAGCGGTACCGGCGGCGGCAATCACTTCGTGCTGGGCGGTGCCACGGTGGCCGATTCGCCCTTCCTGCGACGGCCCGATCTGCTGCGCAGCATGATCAGTTACTGGCACAACCATCCGGCGCTGTCGTATCTGTTTTCCGGCCTGTTCATCGGCCCGACCAGCCAGGCGCCGCGCATCGACGAGGCGCGCAACGATTCGGTGTACGAGATGGAGATCGCGTTCGCCGAGATCGAGCGCCGTTCGCGCGACACGGGCTACACGCCGCCCTGGCTGATCGACCGCATCCTGCGCAATCTGCTGGTCGATGCCACCGGCAACACGCACCGCGCAGAGTTCTGCATCGACAAGCTGTATTCGCCCGATGGCGCGACCGGCCGGCTGGGCCTGCTGGAAATGCGCGGCTTCGAGATGCCGCCGCATGCCCGCATGAGTCTGACGCAGCAACTGCTGCTGCGCGCGCTGATCGCCCGCTTCTGGCAGCAACCGTATGCGCCGCCGAAGCTCAAGCGCTGGGGCACCGAACTGCACGACCGCTTCATGCTGCCGTACTTCGTGTGGGAGGACATGCGCGACGTGGTCGATGACCTGCGTGCCTTCGGCTACCCGATGGAACTGGAGTGGTTCGCGCCGCACTTCGAATTCCGCTTTCCGCGCATGGGCCAGTTCTCTGCCCGCAATGTGTTGGTGGAATTGCGCAGCGCACTCGAGCCGTGGCATGTGCTGGGTGAGGAAGGCGGGGCCGGCGGCACGGTGCGCTACGTCGATTCATCGGTCGAGCGCCTGCAGGTCAAGGTACAGGGCCTGGTCGACGACCGGCATGTGCTGGCGGTCAATGGCCGGCGCGTGCCGCTGTCGCCGACCGGTCGCGTGGGTGAATACGTCGCCGGCGTGCGCTACCGCGCCTGGCAACCGGCCACCTGCCTGCACCCGACCATCCCGCCTCACGCCCCGCTGGTGTTCGATCTGGTGGACGACTGGATGAAGCGTTCGATGGGCGGCTGCCAGTACCACGTCGCGCACGCGGGCGGGCGCAACCACGAAAGCTTCCCGGTCAATTCGTACGAGGCGGAGGGCCGCCGTCTGGCGCGCTTCTTCGCCATGGGCCACACGCCGGGCCACGTATCCGCCCCGCCGGAAGACCGCAACCCGAACTTCCCGTTCACGCTCGACCTGCGACGGTAAGACAGCACGCGTACAGGAGAAATGTCCGTGCACAGCGCCCGGATCGCGACCGGGGGTCGCTCCTGCAGCAGCGGCACGGCTCTCCCGCAGGAGCGAGCCCTGCTCGCGATTCCGGTCGACAAACCCGTGACGGCACCCGATCACCGCGCCGATCGCGACCGGGGGTCGCTCCGACAGCAGCGGCACGGTTCTCCCGCAGGAGCGAGCCCTGCTCGCGATTCGGTCGACAAACCCTTGACGGCGGGCGCTGAGTCGCTGCGGCACAATGCAGCTTTCACACCTCGCGCCATCCGTCTTGATCCACTGGACCCGACAATTGCTATGGCGGCTTCTGGCCGCGATTTCTGTGGTGCTGGGCGTGATCGGTGCGGTGCTGCCGGTGCTGCCCACCGTGCCTTTCCTGCTGCTGGCGGCCTGGGCGGCCAGCCGGGGCTGGCCGGAGCTGGAAGCCAGACTGCTGGCGCACCCGACGTATGGCCCCTACATCACGAACTGGCGCGAACAGGGCGCCATTCCGCGGCGCGCCAAATGGCTGGCCAGCGCGATGATGCTGTTCAGCGCCACCACGCTGTGGTTCAGCCCGATGCCGGTGTGGGTGCGCGGCAGCGTGTATGTGATGTTGACGGTGGTCGCCGGCTGGATGTGGACGCGCCCCGAACCGGCGGCGCGCCCCCTGCCGCAAGACCTTCCCTGAGCGATCAGGCAGCGTCCAGCGCCGGGTAGTCGGTATAGCCCGCTGCACCCCCGCCGTACATCAGTTCGGCGCGCAGGTCGTTGTACGGCGCGTTGTCGCGCAGTCGGCGCACCAGATCCGGATTCGAAATGAAGGGACGGCCGAAAGCCACCGCGTCGATGCCACCCGATGCGACGGCATCCATCGCCATCTGGCGGTCGTAGCCATTGTTCGCGATCCAGCCACCGTTGAACCGCGCGCGCAGCGCCGCGTAGTCGATCGGCGGCTTGACGCTGGCCGGTGCGCGTTCGCCGCCGGTTTCGCCCTCGATCATGTGCACGAAGGCGATGCCCAGCGCCGACAGCCGGTCGAGCACATGGCTGTGCAGCGCCTGCGGGTTGCTGTCGAGCGGCGTATCGCAGAAGGTCGTGGCGGGCGACAGACGCACGCCGGTGCGACCGGCGCCGACTTCGTCAACCACGGCCTGCATGATGTCCAGCAGCAGCCGGGCGCGGTTCTCGATCGGGCCGCCATACGGGCCGCTGCGGTCGTTCACGCTGTCGCGCAGGAACTGCTCCAGCAGATAGCTGTTGGCCGAATGCACTTCCACGCCGTCGAAGCCGGCGTCTATCGCATTGCGCGCAGCGCGGCGGTAGTCGTCGACCAGACCGGGCAGTTCGTCGTCGCGCAGCGCCCGCGGTGCGGACACATCAACGAAACCATCACGCGTGAAGCACTGCGCATCCGGACGTCGCGACGTGGACGACACCGGAGATGCGCCGCCAGGCAGCAGCGACGTGTGCGAAATGCGGCCGACGTGCCACAGCTGCAGGATGATGCGGCCGCCGGCGGCATGCACCGCATCGGTCACCTTGCGCCAGCCGGCGACCTGTTCGGCCGAGTGAATGCCCGGCGTGTCGAGATAGCCCTGCCCCATCGGATTGACCTGCGTCGCCTCGGCGATGATCAGGCCGGCGCTGGCGCGCTGCGTGTAGTACTCGACGGTCAGCGGTCCCGGCACCTGACCGGGCAGCGCGCGGTTGCGCGTCAGCGGCGCCATGACGATGCGGTTGTTCAGTGCGATGTCGCCCAGCTTGAGCGGGTCGAAAAGTGTGGTCATGCAGTACTCCCGTAATTGAAATGGCCTCGCCGCGGATGCGCACCGGTCCGACCCGAAGCGATCCGCCGTGATCGGGTCTTGCAGCATTCATCCGCGGTATGGAATCAGAATCCTTCCAGCACGATCTTGCCGCGCGCCCGGCCGCTTTCCAGCAGCGCGTGCGCACGGCGCAGATTGGCTGCGTTGATGGCGCCGAAGTGCTCGCCCAGCGTGCTGCGCAGGCGTCCGGCGTCGACCAGGTCGGCGACGGCGTCGAGCAGCGTACCCTGCTCGGCCATGTCGGCGGTCTGGTAGAGCGAGCGCGTGAACATCAGTTCCCAGTGCAGCGACAGGCTCTTGCGCTTCAAGGCGAGCACATCGAGCGGACCGGCCGGATCATCGATCAGCGCCAGCCGGCCCTGCGGCGCCAGTGCCTCGACCAGCTGCGCGTAGTGCAGATCGGTCTGGGTCAGACTGGCGACGTGCGTCACCGATTCGATGCCCGCCGCGCGCAGCGCCTGCGCCAGCGGCTGCCGGTGATCGATCACGTGATGCGCACCCAGTTCCCGCACCCATGCTTCGGTTTCCGGTCGCGACGCGGTGGCGATCAGCGTCAGCCGCGTCAATTCACGCGCCAGCTGCAGCAGGATGGAGCCGACGCCGCCGGCCGCACCCACCACCAGCAGCCGGCCTTCGGCGTCGCGCACCTGCAGCCGGTCGAACAGCAGCTCCCAGGCCGTGATGGCGGTCAGCGGCAGCGCTGCCGCCTGGGCGAATCCGAGCGAGACCGGCATGCGACCGACCAGACGCGCATCCACAGCCTGGAATTGCGCATTGCTGCCCTGCCGCGTCAGGTCGCCGGCGTACCACACGCGGTCGCCCGGCCTGAAGCGGGTGACCTGGGCGCCGACGGCTTCGACCACGCCGGCAGCGTCCCAGCCGGGTACGCGCCACTGACCCTCCGGCGGCGCACTGTTGCGGCGCACCTTGGTATCGACCGGGTTGACCGACACGGCCTCGATCCGCACGAGCACATCATGCCCGTGCGCCTCGGGCGGCGTCAGTTCGATATCGACCAGACACTCTGCGCGATCCACCGGCAGGTTTTCGCGGAAGGCGACGGCTTTCATGGCATTGGCTCTGACGACGGATGAAGTGGCCGCCATGCTAACGCCTGCAGAATCGATTGATAATCCGGTAAATACCCAATTCATCTTCAAACGATTTTTGAAAATGAAACTGCGCGACCTGACCCTTTCCCAACTGGAGCTGTTCGTCCGCATCGCCGACGCCGGTTCGCTGAGCACCGCCGCGCGCCAGTTCGATCTGACGCCGGCTGCCGCCAGCGCCGCGCTGAAGCGGCTGGAAGCGGTTTTCGGCGTGCGCCTGATCGAGCGGTCGACGCGTTCGATGCGGCTGACGGCCGAGGGCGAACTGCTGCGCGACCATGCACGGCGCGCGCTCGGCGATCTCGACGATGCGCGCGCGCTGCTCGGTGCCGGCCGCGAGACCCTGAGCGGCGACATCCACCTCGCGGCGCCGTCCGATCTCGGTCGCGGTGCGCTGTCCGCCATGCTGGACCGCTTCATCGAACAGCACCCGGATGTGCGGCTGACGCTGTACGTGTCCGACACCGTGCAGGACCTGGTGCGGGAGCGGGTCGATCTGGCAGTGCGCTACGGCGAGCTGCCCGACTCCTCCATGGTGGCGCGCCGGCTGCACGTCACGCGACGGGTCGTCGTGGCCTCGCCGGACTACATCGCACGGCACGGCGCCCCCGCTCATCCGTCGGAACTGGTACAGCACAATTGCCTTGCCCTGTACCGCAGCGGCCGGCCGCATCTGGCATGGCGCTTCGAACGCGCCGGCGTCGAAACGACGATCACGGTGCGGGGCAACCGGCTGGCATACGATGGCGCACTGGTGCGGCAGTGGGTGATCGAAGGGCTGGGCGTCGCAACCAAGGCGCGGCTGGACGTCATCGACGATCTGACGAGCGGCCGGCTGGTCGAACTGCTGACCGACTGGCGCGGCGAAGATTTTCCGCTGCATGCGATGTTGCCGGCCGGCCGCCACATGCCGCTGCGGGTGCGCCGGCTGCTGGATTTCCTCGGTGAACAGTTCGCTCAGGTGGAGCCGGAACAAGGCCCGGGCGCCTGAGCGATACGGATCGGGCCGCGCCAGTCGCCGTCGGCAGCGCGCTGTTCACCGCCCTGCGTGATGACGACCCGGCCCTCGCGCGCCAGCCGGCGTGCCACCTCGCGCACGCGCGGCATCAGCGCGCGCCAGTCAGCGGCCAGCGCCCGCGCGACTTCAGACGGGCAGATCGAACGCCCGGCGCCCCGCAGGGCAACCTGCGCGAGCAGTTCGCGCACGATCTCCGCATCGTCGGTGGCGCTGTTCAGCGCGCCACCGGCCGCGCCGGATCGCTGCACCATTCGCTCCACGAACCCGGGTAGAGGCGCGCACCGGACAGGCCGGCCAATTCGAGCGCCAGCAGATTGTGGCAGGCCGTGACGCCACTGCCGCACTGCATGACGAGCGTTGCCGGATCGCGTGCTTTCGCGATGGCGCACCACTCGGCGCGCAACACATCCGCCGGCTTGAAGCGGCCATCGTCGGTCAGATTGAGCTTGAAGAAACGATTGACCGCACCCGGAATGTGTCCGCCGACCGGATCCAGCGTTTCGTTTTCGCCCCGGAATCGATCCGGTGCCCGCGCATCGACCACCAGCAGCGCGCCACTGTCGAGATTGGCCAGCAGCGCATCGGCATCCACCGTGGCGTCGACCATGCCCTCCGGATAGCGCGTGACCGGGCGGCTGCGCACGCTCTGATCGAGTGCCCCGCCCGCGGCCCGCCAGGCGGCAAGGCCGCCGTCGAGCACCGCGGCGTCGGCGTGGCCGACCCAGCGCAGCATCCACCACAGACGGGCGGCGAACATCCCGCCCGCGTCGTCGTAGGCGACCACCGAGTGCAGTGGCGTGATGCCGCAGCGGCCGAGCAGCGCGGTGAAGGCGGCCGGCGACGGCAGCGGGTGACGGCCGTTGCTGCCGGTTTTCACCGACGACAGGTCGCGGTCGAGGTGCATGAACAGCGCCCCGGGAATATGTCTCTCGGCCCAGGCGGACTCGCCGGCGTCAGGTCGTGCAAGGTCATGCCGGCAGTCGATCACGACCAGGGCGTCGTCGCCGAGGCGACCGGCGAGTGCATCGGCGCTGATCAGCGGGCCCATGGCGCTCACACCGTTTCGGCGAGCCAGGCGCGCGCGCTGGCTTCGTCGTCGAACACGGTCACGTCGGCATCGACGAACACCTGCGAAAGCCAGGCCGTCCAGACCATCCACGGACTGCCTGCGATCACCGCGATACGGCCGAAATCGTGGCTGTGCGCGCGGGCGAAGCGCAGTTCCTCGAGCGCCATGTCGAGCGTGAAATCGGTCATCTGGCGCAGGTCGATCAGCAGATTGACCACGCCTTCGAACTTGATGCGGTAATTCACCAGGTCTTCGAACTCGCGGTAATCCGCCAGCGTGAACTCGCCGAAGGCGGACACCGTCACCAGATTGCCTTCGGACTCCGTTGCGATCATTTGAAATCTCCTTTCAGAACTAGGACTTCACCGGCGGCGGCCTGAGCAGCGCAAGCAGGCCGCTGGCGACGATGAGCAGCATGCCCAGCCAGACTACTGCAGTCGGGACCTCCTGCCACAGCAGGATGCCGTAAAGCGTCGAAAAGGCGACTGTCGTGTAGGCCAGGCTGGCCGATACCAACGTGCGCCCCCCCTTGTAGGCGGCGGTCATGCACAGCTGTGCCGCCGTGCCGAACACCCCGACGCCGCCGAGCAATGCCCAGGTGCGTGCCGAATGGACGTGGAATCCGCCGTCGGCCAGCGCCCAGAGCGCGCCCAGCACGGCCGAACACGCAGAGAAGTAGAGCACGATGCGCCACTCGGGTTCACCGAGGCGCCCCAGATCGCGCACGCTCAGATAGGCGATGGTGGCGATCAACCCGGACCCCAGTCCGAACAGGCCGCCGACCCACTGGTCGCTGCCCAGCGTCGGCTGCAGCACCAGCACGACACCGGCGAAACCGGTGACCAGCGCCAGCATCAGCGGTCGTGACAATTCGCCCGAAGCAGTGAAGCCGAGCCAGGCGGCCATGAACAGCGGCGAGGTGTAGTTCAGCGTGACCGCAGTCGGCAATGGCAACAGCGATATGGCTTCGAAGTACAGGGTGAGCGACACCGCACCCGACACGCCGCGCTTCAGGTGCACGCCGGCGTGCGGCGTGGCGAAGTCGGCCCCGCGCAGACGCATCACCACGGCCACCAGCAGCAGCGCAATGAATCCACGGTAGAAAGCGATTTCCGACGCCGGCAACGCATCGCTCGCCAGCTTCACGCACACGCCCATCGACGCGAACAGCAGGCTGGCCAGCACCATCCACAGCGACTGCATCGTCAGCCCCTCAGCTGCACAAGGAAGCGGGGCACCGGGGTGCCCCGTCCCGCCCAATGCACCGACCCGGGCTCACGGGCATCCGGCCGTCACAGATAGTCGGCCATTTCGCGGCGGTACCACTCGTGGAAGTGCTGCATGCCATCCTCCATCGGCGACTGATACGGCCCGGTTTCCGAGCGGCCCTGCTTCATCAGCGCCCGCCGGCCGGCGTCCATGCGCTCCGCGATTTCGTCGTCCTCGCGTGCCGTTTCCATGTAGGCGGCGCGTTCGGCTTCGATGAACTCGCGCTCGAACAGCACGATCTCTTCCGGGTAGTAGAACTCGACCACATTGAGCGTGCTGTCCGGACCCTGCGGGTACAGCGTGCTGACCACCAGCACGTGCGGATACCACTCGACCATGATGTTCGGGTAGTAGGTCAGCCAGATCGCGCCGTGCGGCGGAAGCTCGCCCTGGTAGTAGTCGAGCACCGCGCGGTGCCAGCGTTCGTAGGTCGGCGTGCCGGGCCGCGCGAGGCGGTTGTTCACGCCGACCCTCTGCACGGAGTAATCGCGTGCAAACTCCCAGCTCAGGTCATCGCAGGTGACGAACTTGCCCAGCCCAGGGTGGAACGGCTCGACGTGATAATCCTCGAGATAGACCTCGATGAAGGTCTTCCAGTTGTAGTTGCACTGATGCATTTCGACGTGATCGAGCCGGTAGCCGGAAAAGTCGAAATCCGGTGCCACCTGCATGCCGGCCAGATCGGCTGCGATGTCGCGCTGGCCCGAAAACAGCAATCCCTTCCAGTTCTGCAGCGGCCGGCGCTTCAGATTCAGGCAGGGTGTATCCGGGAAATGCGGCGCGCCCAGCAGTTCGCCCCGCGTGTCGTAGGTCCAGCGATGGACCGGGCAGACGATGTTGGACGCGTTGCCGCGCCCCTTCATCATCAGCGCCTGACGATGGCGGCACACGTTGGACAGCAGTTCGACGCCGGACGCGTTGCGTACCAGCATGAGTGCATCGTCGGCCCAGCCCAGGGTCTGATAGTCGCCCAAGTCGGGCACCATCAGCTCATGCCCCACATAGCCCGGCCCGTTGTCGAACAGCACGCGCTTCTCGAGTTCGAACAGCGATGCATCGACGTACCAGGACACCGGAAACTGTGATTGCGCCGGTTCCAGACGGGTAATGGACTGTAGATCGGACATTCCCCAACCCCCGAAGTCAAAGTTGGAAAACCGCGCGCCGGCCTGCGCGGAACACACGGCACAAGAAAGTCTGTGCACGGATGTGCGAGGGCCGGATGCGCGTGACAAAGCCGGTGAGTATAACCAGATGCAGGTTTGACCGCCCGGGGTGGATCAGCTATTTTTCGCGGTCCAGCCAGCGCCCGTACCCAGAATGACCCGAAAATCGGAAGCGGCGTCAGACCCCGCCAGCTTCGAGACCGCCATCGAAGAACTCGAATCCATCGTGCGTGCGATGGAAGACGGCAAACTGCCGCTCGACAGCGCGCTGGAGCGTTACCAGCGAGGCGTTGATCTGGTGCGCCACTGCCAGTCGGCGCTGAATGCGGCCGAGCAGAAGGTACAGATACTCGAAGACGGGTTGCTGCGCGATTTTCCGGCCGATGCAGGCGCGCGTGACAATGACTGACGTCGGACCCGGTTTCGGTGAATGGGTGAGTGCGGTACAGCAGCGTACCGAAAGCGCACTCGACCGCTTTCTGCCGCCGGACACGATCGCCCCTGCACGATTGCACGAAGCCATGCGCTATGCCGCGCTGGGCGGCGGCAAGCGGGTGCGTCCGCTGCTCTGTCACGCGGCAGGCGCCCTGTCCGGCGCCACGCCCGGAGCACTCGACGCCGCCGCCTGTGCGCTCGAACTGATCCACGTCTATTCCCTCGTGCATGACGACATGCCCTGCATGGACGACGACGTGCTGCGCCGCGGCAAACCCACGGTGCATGTGCAGTACGACGACGCCACGGCGCTGCTGGTCGGCGACAGCCTGCAATCGCTTGCTTTCCTGCTTCTTGCGGAACACTGTTCGGTCGCCCCGGCCACGCGGGTCGAACTGATCACGCAACTGGCGATCGCGTCCGGCTCGCGCGGCATGGCCGGCGGTCAGGCCATCGATCTGGCATCGGTCGGTCTGGAACTCGACGTCGAAGCGCTCGAATTCATGCATATCCACAAAACCGGTGCGCTGATACGCTGTGCGGTGAAACTGGGCGCCGCCTGCGGGGAACTGGACGCAGCCGGCACGGCAAAGCTGGACCATTACGCGGCACGGGTCGGGCTGCTGTTCCAGGTGGTGGATGACCTGCTCGACTGTGAAGCGAGCACGGCGGCGCTGGGCAAGACTGCGGGCAAGGACGCCGCAGCGAACAAGCCGACCTACGTCACCACGCTGGGCATCGGCCGGGCGCGCGAGCGCGCCCGCGAACTGCACGACGAAGCGCTCGACAGCCTCACCGGTTTCGGCAACAAGGCACAACGCCTGCGCGAACTCGCCGATTTCGTGCTGACACGGCAGAACTGAACATGGACAGATCCTTGCAAACGACAAGCGCCTACCCGCTGCTCGACACGATCGGCTCTCCGGCCGACGTGCGGGCGCTCGATGCGCGCGACCTCGCGCCCCTGGCGGCCGAACTGCGCAGATTCCTGCTTGAATCGGTGTCGCGCACCGGCGGCCACCTGTCGTCCAACCTTGGCACCGTGGAACTGACGGTCGCGCTGCACCACATCTACAACACGCCGCACGACCGCATCGTGTGGGATGTCGGCCATCAGACCTACGCGCACAAGATCCTGACCGGCCGGCGCGAACGCATGTCGACACTGCGCCAGTATCAAGGCGTGAGCGGCTTCCCGCGCCGCTGCGAAAGCGAGTACGACACCTTCGGCACCGCACACTCTTCCACCTCCATCTCCGCGGCGCTGGGTATGGCCGTAGCAGCCCGCGCGCAGGGGCTGAAACGGCACAGCATCGCGGTGATCGGCGACGGCGCGATGACCGCCGGCATGGCGTTCGAGGCGCTGAACAACGCCGGCGTCGAAGACGCGGACATCCTTGTCATCCTGAACGACAACGACATGTCGATCTCGCCGCCGGTCGGCGCGCTGAACAAGTATCTGACGCGCCTGCTGTCCGGCCAGACCTACAACGCTGCACGGCGCGCCGGCGCAAAGGTGCTCGAACTTGCACCGTCGCTGAAGGAGTTCGCCAAGCGTGCGGAAGAACATGTGAAGGGCATGATCACGCCCGGCACGCTGTTCGAGGAATTCGGCTTCCATTACTACGGCCCAATCGACGGACATGATCTCGACGCCCTGATTCCCACGCTGGAAAACCTGCGCGAGCTGCCGGGACCGAAGTTCCTGCACGTGATCACTAAGAAGGGCTACGGTTACAAGCTGGCAGAAGCCGACCCCATCCTGTATCACGGCGTCGGCAAGTTCGACCATCACGCGGGTATCCAGGCGGCCAAGGGCGCCGGCAAGCTGACCTACACCCAGGTGTTCGGCGACTGGCTGTGCGACATGGCGGCGCTGAGCGACAAGCTGATGGCGGTCACGCCGGCGATGCGCGAAGGTTCGGGCATGGTGCGCTTCGCCCAGGAATACCCGACGCGTTACTTTGATGTGGGCATCGCCGAACAGCATGCGCTGACGTTCGCGGGCGGCATCGCATGCGAAGGCATGAAGCCGGTGGTCGCCATCTACTCGACCTTCCTGCAGCGTGCCTACGACCAGTTGATCCACGACGTCTGCCTGCAGAACCTGCCGGTCATGATGGCGCTCGACCGCGCAGGTCTGGTGGGTGCCGATGGTGCAACCCATCACGGTGCGTTCGACCTGTCCTACCTGCTGTGCCTGCCGAATATCGTCGTGATGACACCGAGCGACGAAAACGAGTGCAGGCAGATGCTGTACACCGCCTACCTGCACGAAGGTCCCAGCGCGGTGCGATACCCGCGCGGCAGCGGGCCAGGTGTGCCGTTGCAGAGCGACATGCGCGCCTTGCCGATCGGCAAGGGCGAGCTGCGCCGTTCCGGCAATGGCGAAGTCGCCCTGCTCGCCTTCGGCGCCATGCTCACACCGGCACTTGCCGTGGCGGATGAGTTCGACGCCAGCGTGGCGAACATGCGCTTCGCCAAGCCGCTTGACACCGCACTTGTACTCGAACTGGCGCAGCGCCATGCAGTGCTGGTGACGCTGGAAGAAAACGCGCTGATCGGCGGCGCCGGTAGCGAGGTCGAAAGGGTGGTCAACGATGCAAGGCTCGCCTGTCGCGTGGTGCGTATCGGCCTGCCTGACCGCTTCGTCGATCACGGGGATCCGTCGCAACTGATGGCGGAAGTCGGTCTGGATGAGGCCGGCGTGCGGGCTCGGGTACGGGCCGCATTGCAACCGCTGGACGTCGGCTGACAGCTCCGGGCATGGCCTGACGAAAGAAGGCCAGACATGAAAAAGGGACCGCAAGGTCCCTTTTTCATGATCGCTGCAGGCAGTCGCCGAAGCGCCCGCCGCTGGCTGGCGGTCAGTCCTGCTTGGCAGCCGGTGCAGCGCGGCGAACCAGCTTTTCCTTGATGCGTGCCGACTTGCCCGAACGCTCGCGCAGGTAGTACAGCTTGGCACGACGCACGTCGCCGCGGCGCTTCACCTCGACCGATGCGATCAGCGGTGAATAGGTCTGGAAGGTCCGCTCGACGCCTTCGCCGCTGGAAATCTTGCGCACGATGAAATTCGAGTTCAGGCCACGGTTGCGCTTCGAGATCACGACGCCTTCGTAAGCCTGGACGCGCTTGCGCTCGCCTTCGACCACGTTCACGTTCACGATCACCGTATCGCCGGGCGCGAAGTCGGGGATGTTCTTGCCCAGACGGGCGATTTCTTCCTGTTCGAGTTGCTCAATCAGATTCATTGCAAAAACTCCTGGTCAGTGGCATTGCCTTGCCGCAGAGCACCTGTTCCGTGATGCGCGCATTTATTGAAGTGATCCATACAGCGATCACCCTCTCTACTTCAACTGCATTTACGTCATTTTCCTACAGCAGGTCCGGACGACGCTTGCGCGTCAGCGCCAGAGCCTGCTCGGCGCGCCAGCGCCGGATACGGGCATGGTCACCCGACAACAGCACTTCCGGCACCGTTTCGCCTTCCCACGTTTCCGGCCGCGTGTAGTGCGGACAGTCGAGCAGGCCTGCGACGAATGAATCCTCGATCGCCGAATTTGCGTCATTCAGTGCGCCCGGAAGCTGGCGGATGATGGCATCCATCAGCACCATCGCCGGCAACTCACCGCCGGACAACACGAAATCACCCAGCGATATTTCCAGGTCGACATGGCGGTCGATCAAGCGCTGATCCACCCCTTCATACCGACCACACAACAAGACAAGCGCCTGCGCGCCTGACAGGTCCATCACGCGACGATGCGTCAATCGCTCGCCTGCCGGTGAAAAGTGCACCACTTTCACCGCGCCGCCATGGCGTGCCCGGCACGCCGCAATCGACTGCGCCAGCGGTTCCGCCATCATCACCATGCCGGGTCCGCCGCCATACGGACGATCATCCACGGTACGGTGGGCATCGGTCGCGTAATCGCGCGGATTGACATAATTCGCGCGCCACAGCGATCGCTCCATCGCGCGTCGCGTGATGCCGCTGCGCTCGATGGCCGCAAACATTTCAGGGAACAGCGTGATCACCTCGAAGGCAATGCCCGCCATTCCGATGCCGCCTTCAGCGCTGTCAGCCCCTACCACTGCGCGTCCCATTCGACGCGGACCACACCTGCTTCGCGATCAACATCGGTCACCACCGCGGACACAAACGGGATCAGGCGTTCTACGGGCGTGTCGCCCGCTGACGCGTCGACCACAACCAGTACGTCGTCGGCGCCCGTTTCCAGCAGCCGGTCGATGCGACCAAGTGTCACGCCTGCAGTGTTGACGACCGTCAGACCGATCAGGTCGCCCCAGTAATACTCATCCTCGGCGGTATCCGGAAGCTCATGGCGCGGCACTGCGACATACAGGCCGACCAGCTTTTCCGACCCGTTGCGGTCGTCGCAACCTTCGAACTTCACCACTGGCCCGGTGTTCTGCAGTTTCAACGCAGACAGCTTCAGCGTGCCCCACTGATCAGCTGGCGCGTCCGCATCGGCATGAACACACCAGTCACGGATCACTTTCCACGACTGAGGATCGTCACCGAAGGGGTGCAGCCTCAACCAGCCCTGCACGCCAAACGGCGCCGACAGTCGCCCGAGGACGACCAGGGTGCTCGCCGAGCCGGAAATCAGGCGACCTTCTTGACCAGACGGGCGACGGTCGGGCTCAGTTGCGCGCCGACACCGGTCCAGTAAGCCAGTCGTTCAGTATTGACCGACAGGCCGGTACCTTCCGGGGCGATCGGATTGTAGTAACCGACGCGTTCGATGAACCGGCCATCGCGACGATTGCGGGAATCGGTCGCAACGATATTGAAAAACGGGCGCTTCTTGGCACCCCCACGCGCGAGACGGATGACGACCATTACACTTCCTTCGAAACGAGGAAAACCCGCGATATTAGCGAAGAACCCACTACGCAGCAAGACATTCACCGCGTAACCGCGGACAACCTCAGGCGACAGGGTTCTGCGACTGCGCAAGAACCTGCTGTATCAAAGCACGCAACCGGGCCGGTCGCACGGGCTTGTGCAATACCGGGTAGCCGCGCGCAGTCGCCATGCGCCTCACCTGCGGATCGGTGTCACCGGTGACCAGCGCTGCGGCGATCTCGCCCTTCTGCTCGGCCAGCAGCGTATCGAGCACATCGATACCGGTCGCGACGGCTGCGAGCCGAAAATCGCACAGGATTAGCGCCGGCGCCTTGTCGCGCTGCCGGATGGCGTCGCGCGCTTCGGACAATGTGCCGGCACACAGCACTTCGCAACCCCATGAAGCCAGCAGGCCGGCGATGCTCGTGCGAGACCCCGGATCGTCATCGATGACGACAACGAACAGCGAAAGCCGGGCGGGCATCACTTCCGGCACCTCTTCGGGCGTCGGGCGGTTGCCACTTTCGACACGGGGCACTTCGATCGCGAACACCGACCCCGCGCCGGTCCGTGAACGCACAGTCACCTCGTGGCCAAGCAATCCGACCAGGCGCCGCACGATGGCCAGCCCGAGCCCGAGACCCTGGCCGCGCGCGCGCGCCGGATTCTGCAACTGGTAGAACTCCTCGAAAATCATCTCGAGCGCCTCGTCCGGGATGCCCGGACCCGAGTCGCGCACCTCGATGCGCAACTGATCGCCGCGACGCCGTACGGCGATCAGCACGCCGCCTCGCTGCGTGTAGCGCACGGCATTGGACACCAGATTGATCATGATGCGTTCAAGCAGCAACGGGTCGGTATCCGCCCATGCATCGGTCGTGCGCAGCTTCAGGCGCAGTCCGCGCTGCAGTGCATCGGCCGCGAAGTCATCGACGATGCGGGACAACAGCGGTTGCAACGCAAATTCCGAACGACGTGCCGTCACGCCGCCGGCGTCCAGCTTCGACATGTCGAGCAGCGCATCGAGCAGATCTTCCATCGCGCCGACCGATTCCTCGATCTGCCTTATCAGGGAACGATGTTCCGAGCCCCGCAAGCGCTCCGCCAGTTCAGCAACGAACAGTCCGAGCGCGTGCATCGGCTGGCGAAGGTCATGGCTGGCGGCTGCAAGAAAACGTGATTTCGCGTGATTGGCGCGTTCGGCGTCGTCCGTGCGACTGCGCAACTGGCGGGTCGCGTCGGCGATGCGTGCTTCAAGCTCGTCGCGCGCCCGCGTCAACCGCTCGGCCATGTTGTTCACGCCTTCGCCCAGTATGCGCAGCGACCCGCCTCCCGCCACCGGCACACGCTCGTCGAGATGACCGTCGCCAATGCGCCGGACCACGCGCGAAACCTCGCGCACCGGTCGGGTCACCGTATGGCTGATGCGGATCGCAAAGGCGCTGGCCGCCAGCAGTACGCAGGCGATGACGATCGCGCTGGTCACGGCGAAATCGGTCTTCAGCGCATCGACCCGCTTGCGCGACACCTCGACCAGTACCCAACCGGTGGGGCGATTGTCGGCGGCGCCTTCGGTCAGCCCGTCAAACATGTCCTGGTCGCCGATCACCGCACTGCGCACGATGGGTTCGATGAACAGCGTCGACGATTCAAGCTCAACCAGTGCCAGCCCGGCCGGCCGGGCACCCGGCACATAGGCTTC
The DNA here is from genome assembly GCA_016791045.1 of Methyloversatilis sp. Lineage (GTDB taxonomy): Bacteria > Pseudomonadota > Gammaproteobacteria > Burkholderiales > Rhodocyclaceae > Methyloversatilis. Next base: position 26,165 of record JAEUNO010000006.1, read on the forward strand.
GCGGCTGAGCAAACCGCCCGACACCACGAGGTCGCCGTCGCGGTTCGAAACCATGATGCCGGTGACGTCGCGTTCGCGCCGCGCGGCTTCGATCAGGGCCACCAGTGCATCGGTATTGCCGGAAAACACGCCGTAGTCGGCGGACGCTGCGACCTGACGCGCAGTCGCGTGACCCCGTTCGACCAGGGCGCTTTCGAGTGCGGCCAGGCGATCCAGCACCAGCCACACGCCACCGACAAGACCAGATACCAATAGCGGCGCCAGTGCCACCAGCAGAACGCGGGATCGGATTCCCCAATGCTTCATGGCGATTTCTCCTGCTGCACCAGTTGGTCGCGCAGGGCTTCGGCATCGGCGATCCGCAGGCCGAGCGAGCGTGCAACATGGGTATTCACCGACACCGTGAAGTGACGGGGAAAGCGCGCAGGCGGCCAGTTGCGTTCAAGTGTCCAGCCGATCATCGCGTCGGTGGCCTGGCGCGCCATCTGTTCGGGCGTCGAGTAAAGCGACATGACTGCGCCGGCGCGCACGTAGGCAGCGGAAAATCCGACGACAGGTATGCGGGCACGGAAGGATGTAAGCAGCAGATTGCGCACGGTGCCGGCGTTGTGAACACGCGGATCCGGCAGTGCGAGAAAAACCTGCGACTGCTCGAGAACCTGCGAGAGCGACGAGAAGAGCGACGCTTCGCCGGTGAAAGTTGCGGATATCAGCTGGAGCGGCGTACTGGCCATCGCCTCGCGCAGCGGCTGCAGCCTTTGTGGTGTTTCGGCATCAGCCATCACACCGATGCGCCGCACATCGGGCAGTGCCAGACGGATCAGCGCCACCTGACGCGAGAAGGGCTGATCGATATGAATGGCCGACCATCTGCGCGCATCACCGGCCACCATCGCTTCGTAGGCCGATTTCGGCACCAGCGTGGACAGCACCGGCACCTTGACCTCGCTCTGCACGAGCGTGCGCAGCGCACTCGCGCCGACCGCGACCACCAGATCATGCGAGTCGAGCGCCTCGGGCGAAAAATCTGCCCGCGACAGCACGGCAATCGAATAGCCGCCACGCGCTCCGCGCTCAGCCTTCAATGCATCGGCAAACTCTGCATAGGCACCCCCTGGATCACTGAGCAGAACCAGAACGGACGCTGCCAGCGCGGCTGGCGTACCAAGCAAGAGAAACGCGCACAGCAATGCACCGGCTGCCCGGAAAAACCGGGCGCGCATGGACCACCGGGCGGGTGTATGTGCCGACGCAAGCACGTGAACGCGGTACTGCCCCGACGCTGACTGAAGACACAATGAGTATGCTGCAAGGCTCACGCGCAAATCATCATCCGAAGGGCTGATGAAGTGCGCAGGCTCCCTTTCAGCAGACACCCAGCGCCTGTGCGATCTGCTGCTGCATCTGGCGCGCGGCTGCAGCCGGATCGGCCGCATTGCGGATCGGGCGCCCGACCACGAGGTAATCGGCGCCGTTGGCAAGCGCCTGCGCGACATCGACGGTACGCTTCTGGTCGTCGGACGGCCGGTTTTCGACCGGCCTGATGCCCGGTGTCACGACCAGCACACGCGAACCGAGTTCGGCGCGAATCGCCGGGGCTTCAAGACCTGACGACACGACGCCGTCGCACCCGGCAGCCAACGCGCGCCGCGCACGCGACAGCACAAGTGCGTCGACATCACAGGCAAAGCCGAGATCGTCCAGATCGCCGCGATCGAGGCTGGTCAGCACGGTCACCGCGAGAATCTTCAGCGCGCCCTTGTCGGCGCCAGCCGCTTCCATGATGGCCTGATTGCCGTGCACCGTTGCAAAGGTCGCACCGCTGGAAGACAGTGCGCGGACCGCGGAACGCACGGTTTCGGGTACGTCGAAGAACTTCAGGTCGACGAACACCTTCTTGTCGCGCTTCACGAGCCAGTCGAGCAGCTCGAAGTAGTTGCCGGTCATGAACAGCTCCAGACCGATCTTGTAGAAGCGCACCGCGTCGCCCAGCTGGTCGACGATGGCGCGTGCCCGATCGGCACTCGGTACATCCAGGGCAACGATCAGCCGGTCGGCCGGGTCGATGATGGGGCGTTCAGCGCTGGCGGGTCGTAAGTCGGTCATGATCCAGAATGAAGTGAGGCGTATGGCCTGCGCACGAAAAGCACGAGTTTACTAGAATCACCCCTACCTTCTTCCGCTGCAACGATCACTCACGATGTCTTTTCCCGCTTCCGTATCGCCCGTGCTCGAAGGGCTCATCCGTGACGCGCGGACGGGAGACGGCATGAGAACGGTGCTCAACTGGCTCGCACAGCCGGCCGACAGCCAAGTCGCGGTTGAATCGGCCGCGTTGTCCGCCCACCTTGACATGCTCGACCATGCGAACGTGGCGCAGACCGCCCGCGTGCGCATTCTCGATATCTTCCACGACCGCGCACGAACCTGCGCAGCGGCGCTGAAGCCCGAACTTGCGGCGAGTGCCCTGCCGGTCGAACATGGGATGCGCACCACCGCGGAAACGCTCTGTTTGCTGCACATGCGGCTCGCCCGCGCCTATCTCGAGGCACTCGCAGAAGGCGCGGCCCATCGGCCCGAACGTACTGCAGGACACGCCATGGTGTGCGTACTCGACGCCTATGCACTCAATGTGCTCATCGCGGCCGATGACCCGCCGGGCATGTGGGGCACCGCCAATGCGCTGTTGATGCATGCGCGGACCGTGGCTGCGCCGGTTGCCAGCCGTCCCGGTTCCGTTGACGCGGAGCAGTTGTACCGGCAGCTGGTCGCGCTGGCGCTGGCCCAGCCGCCCAACCTCGCCCCCGCCGATTTCTTCCGGGTGGCCGAGTACGTACGCAGCTACTCGGGTGCGGTGCAGATGCAGGTGCAACCGCCGCATCGCGACCTGGATTCCTGGTTCTGGCTCGACGACGAGATCGACCGCGGTCCCACAGCGCTGTTGCGCACACCGGCCGACGTGGAACGCACCGGGCACATTCTTTATTGTTCCTGTCAGCGGCTTGGGCAGGTACTCGGACAGCACCTCGACCTGATCGACGAAGGTGGCAGTGCCGGCGAACTGCATCTGCCGGCCTGTCTCGAGCAACTGCCGACACGCCGGCTGATGCGCATGCTCCAGTCGCGCTGGATGTCGATGCCCAGGCGCCAGCAGGCTCGCCGTGAGCGCGTGCAGGACGTGCGCATGCTGATCGGGTTTGACGCGATCTGGGCATTGCTCGAACGGCGCGATGCCTCACCGGACTGGCAGAACTGCAGTTCGCACTGGATCATCCAGAACGACAGTGCGAGCGGCTTCGCGCTGAGCCTGGCGAGCGGACAGACCGGACTTGTACGCCCGGGCACGCCGGTGATGATCAAGGGCGTCGATTCGCGGAAATGGATGATCTGCGTGGTGCGCTGGGCACGCAGCGGACAGGCGGACCAGATGGAAATCGGTGTCGAGCTGCTCAGCCATGGCGCACAGGCCGCCACGGTGATATTCGGCACCGAGCGGGCATCCGGTCGCATATCGGTCGCGGCACTGCGGCTGCCGCCGCTGACCACGCGGCGCCCGCAGCCGGCCCTGATGCTGCAAACGGGCGCCGCAGTCGGACGCGACATCCTCATCGCGCATGCCGCTGGCGAGCGACTGCGGCTGGGCGATGCCCGGCTGTCGGACCTCACCCTGCAAACCCACGCCTTTGAACTGTTCGAACTGGAAGAACTGATGACGTCCTAGGGTCTGCCTGCGTGCAGCTCCGCGGTCAGGCTGGCGCCGAACAGCACGATGCTCCAGAACAGATAGAGCCACAGCAGAAAAACCGGCAAGGTCGCCAGCGCTCCGTACACCAGCTCGTAGCCCGGTACGTGATCGATGTACACGCTGAGTGCCTTCTGCATCAACGACAGCATCGCCGTGGCGACCAGCGCACCGGTCACCGCGTAGCGCACCGATACGCTGGCGCGCGGCAGCATGCAGTACAGCAGCAGCAGGAAAGCGGCCGTGACCAGCGCAGCAGCCGCGCGCAGCAACGTGAGCTTGAGCCAGGTCGGCTCGTCGATCAGGCCAAGCGATGTGGTGACCAGATACAGGCTCAGCGCGGCACCGGTACCCAGGGCCAGCGGTGCCAGCAGCGGCAGGCCGAGATAGACGAGCAAGGTCTGGCGCACGCCGCGTCGCGGCGCACGTGGCCACATTGCATTGAGCGCATGGTCAGCGGTGCGCACCCACACCCAGGCACTGACCAGCAGCACCAGCAGATCGGCCGACGACAGGCGCCGCGCCTTTGCGACGAAGCGCATGGCGTGGCGGACCACCGATGCGCCTGTTTCATCCGGCAGCAGCGCACCGGTCAGATAGGCGCGCAGCGGTTTGGCGACGCGCAGCGCATCAGGCAACAGGTCGGCGAGTTGCTGTGCGAGCACCAGAAGCGGCACCAGCGCGAACAGCAACGCAAGTGCCAGTGCCGCAGCGGATTGGGCCGCATGGGCATCCCGATGGCGCCGGGCTGCGGCCGCGAGTGTCCGAAAAATGCGGATGAGCGAAACCGGGAAACGGGAGGACATGTCGTACGCGAGGAGGAACGGGAAATTCGGTGACCGGGGCCGGGGCCTGTACACTCAGCCACCTCATTGTGCTGGAACACCTGCGTTGAAAGAAATCCGGTGAAGGAAATTCTGATTCTGTACTACAGCCGCAATGGCTCGGTGTTCAATCTGGCACGCCAGATCGGGCGCGGCATCGATTCGGTCGACGGTGCAGCCGCACGCCTGCGCACCGTGCCCGCCATATCGACGGTGTGCGAGGCGGTTGCATCGACAGTCCCGGACAGCGGCGCACCTTATGCCGAAGCACGCGACCTGGAAGAATGCGTCGGCATGGCGCTGGGCAGTCCGACCCGCTTCGGCAACATGGCCGCACCGCTCAAGTACTTTCTTGATGGCAGCAGTCCGCAATGGCTGTCGGGCGCGCTGTCAGGCAAGCCGGCTGCGGTATTCACCTCGACCAGCTCGCAGCACGGCGGTCAGGAAAGCACACTGCTGACGATGATGCTGCCGCTGCTCCATCACGGCATGGTCATTGTCGGCCTGCCCTACTCCGAACCGGACCTCGCCACGACGCCCGACGGCGGTACGCCCTACGGCGCCAGCCATGTGGCGGGCGCCGATGGCGACAACCGGCTGACCGAGCCGGAGGCACGCCTCGCCTTCGCACTCGGTCGCAGGCTCGCGCTCACTGCACTCAAACTGGTCGCCTGACATGACCGCACGTCACTGGAATCTCATGGCCAGCATCAGCCTGGTCGCCCTCATCCTGCTCGGCCTGGCCTGGGAGCTGTGGCTGGCGCCGTTGCGCCCAGGCGGATCCTGGCTGGTGCTGAAGATCGTGCCGCTGCTGGCCGCGCTGTTCGGCATCCTGCGCGGCAAGCGCTACACGCATCAATGGATGTCACTGCTCAGCCTGGTCTACTTCACGGAAGGCATCGTGCGCGCGACATCGGACAGCGGGCTGTCGGCACATCTGGCAGCCGTCGCGACAGTGCTGACCACCACGCTGTTTTTTGGCTGCATGTTCTACTCGAAGCTGACCGCGCCAAGCCGGCTGGCTGCCGCGGAGTGACCAAGGCCGGCGCCGTGGGCGCCGGCCTTGGTCAGATCGGGCCTGCACCCTGGGGATTCAGCTTCTGCCCACCGCGCAGCTTGTTCAGTGCGTTGATGTAAGCCTTGGCCGAAGCCACGATGATGTCGGTGTCGGCGCCCTGGCCATTCACGATGCGCCCGCCCTTCGCCAGACGGACTGTCACCTCGCCCTGCGCATCGGTACCGGTGGTGATCGCGTTGACCGAATAGAGCAACAGTTCGGCGTTGCTCGCCGCCACCATTTCGATCGCCCGGAACGCCGCGTCGACCGGGCCGCTGCCCTTCGATTCGACAGTCGCCTCGCGACCTGCATCGATGAGCGTCACTGCGGCATGCGGCGTTTCACCGGTTTCCGAACGCACGCTCATGGCGACCAGCTTGTACAGCTCCTCTTCCGGCGTGACCGACTCGTCACTCATCAGCGCCTGCAGATCCTCATCGAAGATTTCGTGCTTCTTGTCGGCCAGCTCCTTGAAGGCGGCAAACGCGACATTCAATCGCTCTTCCGACTCGACCACGATGCCCAGATCATTCAGGCGCGCGCGGAATGCGTTTCGCCCCGAAAGCTTGCCGAGCACCAGCTTGTTGGTGTTCCAGCCCACATCCTCGGCACGCATGATTTCGTAGGTTTCGCGGTGCTTGAGCACGCCGTCCTGATGGATGCCGGACTCGTGCGCGAAGGCATTGGCACCGACCACCGCCTTGTTCGGCTGTACTGGATAGCCGGTGATGGTCGACACCAAGCGTGACGCCGGCACGATCTGTGTCGCATCGATGCGGGTCTCAAGGCCGAACACGTCACGCCGGGTACGCACCGCCATGACGATTTCCTCGAGTGACGCATTGCCTGCCCGCTCGCCCAGTCCGTTGATCGTGCACTCGACCTGACGTGCGCCAGCCATCACCGCGGCAAGCGAATTGGCGACCGCCATCCCGAGATCGTTATGGCAGTGCGTCGACCAGATGACCTTGTCGGCGCCCGGTACACGCTCGATGAGCTGCTTCATGCGCTCGGCCCACTGCGCCGGCACCGAATAGCCGACCGTATCGGGCACGTTGATCGTCCGGGCACCCGCCTTGATCACCTCGGTGAAGACGCGTACGAGGAAATCGATGTCGCTGCGCACGGCGTCTTCGGCCGAGAACTCCACGTCATCCGTGTACTCGAGCGCCCAGCCGACCGACTTGATCGCCTGCGCGACGACCTGATCGGGCGTCATGCGCAGCTTCTTCTCCATGTGGATGGGGCTTGTTGCGATGAAGGTATGGATGCGCCCGCTGGCGGCTGGCTTGATCGCCTCGCCCGCCCGGCGGATATCGCTCTCGCTGGCACGGGCAAGCGAACACACGGTGGATTCACGGATGGCTTCCGCCACCGCGCGCACCGATTCGAAGTCACCGTTCGAAGCGGCTGCGAAGCCGGCTTCGATGACGTCGACCCGCATGCGTTCGAGCTGGCGGGCAATGCGCAACTTCTCGTCGCGCGTCATTGATGCGCCGGGGCTTTGTTCGCCGTCGCGCAAGGTGGTATCAAAAATGATCAATCGTTCAGACATGACTTTCTCCGGATTCAGACTGGAATGTTCGGCGTACGGGATCGCACCGCGGTGGCACTGGCGCACGGCGGGCAGACTTCAGCAAATTGTGGGGAGGAATTAGTGTGCGCGCGAGCGCAGCAGCGGCCGGGCCAGCAGCAGGCGGCGCAGCGAGAGGGAGGACGACGGAAGGCGAATCGCGTTCATGGCCACGAATATAAATGCAATTACGCAGGCCGGCAATCTCCTTTGTCCGGCTCAGGCCGCCGGAGGGGTTGATTTCCGGGTGAAGAATTTCGCCAGCAGCATGACGTAACCGGACAGTGCATAGGCGACAAACAGGCCGAACAGCACGATGGGCGGATTCAATGACACGGCAACAAAGGCGAGAACAAATCCGAAAATGACGATGAACGGCACGCTGCGCCGCAGATTGATGTCCTTGCCGCTCCAGAATTTCACATTACTGACCATTGTCAGGCCTGCAAACAGGGTGATTGCGAAGGCTGCCCAGCGCATGTCGGGGCCGGTGTAGCCATTGTCTGTCGTGACCCACACAAGGCCGGCCACCAGCGCAGCCGCGGCCGGGCTGGGCAAGCCCTGGAAATAGCGCTTGTCCACCGTGCCGAGATTGGTGTTGAAGCGTGCCAGTCGCAATGCCGCGCCCGCACAGTAGATGAAGGCGGCAATCCAGCCCCATTTTCCGAGGCCGCGCATGGCCCACTCATAGGCGATCAGCGCAGGCGCTGCACCGAACGACACCATGTCTGACAGTGAGTCGTATTCAGCGCCAAACGCCGACTGGGTATGCGTGAGGCGTGCCACACGGCCATCCAGGCCGTCCAGCACCATGGCCACGAAAATCGCGACCGCAGCGTATTCGTAACGCCCGTTCATGGCCTGCACGATCGCGTAAAAGCCGGCAAACAGCGATGCGGTGGTGAACAGGTTGGGCAGGATGTAGATGCCGCGCCGGCGTTTCAGCGGATCGGCGGGTTTCACGTATTGCGGGTCGTACTCTGACATGCATTCACTCCGGCAAACCTCGCGCGACGGCAGCGCGCAAGGCAGAACACTGTGTTCAGGGCGATCCGGTTCGCCTTCATGGACGATCCTTTTCGCATGGCGCGAACGGAATCATCCAATCCCGGAATGGAAAAGCCCGATCGGTCCGCGCATGCGCGCAGACGGATCGGGCTGCACCGATACCGAATCAGTTCTTCGACTGGTCGACCAGCTTGTTCTTCGCGATCCACGGCATCATCGCACGCAGTTCGGCACCGACCTTCTCGATTTCGTGATTGGCGGTCAGACGGCGACGAGCCGTCATTTCCGGGTAGTTGGTGCGGCCTTCGAGAATGAAGCGCTTGGCGTAGTTGCCGTTCTGGATGTTGTCCAGGCACTCCTTCATCGCGGCACGGGCTTCCGCGCCGATGATGCGCGGGCCGGTCACGTACTCACCATATTCGGCGTTGTTCGAGATCGAGTAATTCATGTTGGCGATGCCGCCTTCGAAGATCAGGTCGACGATCAGCTTCACTTCGTGCAGGCATTCGAAGTACGCCATTTCCGGTGCATAGCCCGCATCGGTCAGCGTTTCGTAGCCGGCCTTGATCAGTTCGACCAGACCGCCGCACAGCACGGTCTGTTCGCCGAACAGATCCGTTTCGGTCTCTTCGCGGAACGAGGTTTCGATCACGCCGCCCTTGGTGCCGCCATTGGCGGCCGAGTACGACAGCGCGAGATCACGCGCCTTGCCCGACTTGTCCTGATACACGGCGATCAGCGACGGCACGCCGCCTCCGCGCAGATATTCGGAACGTACCGTGTGGCCCGGGCCCTTCGGCGCAATCATCACGACATCGAGGTCGGCGCGCGGCACAACCTGGTTGTAATGGATGTTGAAGCCGTGCGCGAATGCGAGCGTCGCACCCTTCTTGATGTTCGGTTCGATGTCGCCGTAGTACACCTGCGGAATGTTCTCGTCCGGCAGCAGGATCATGACCAGATCCGCGCCCTTCACCGCCTCTGCCACTTCCTTCACCTTCAGGCCGGCACCTTCGGCCTTTTTCCACGATGCACCGCCCTTGCGCAGGCCGACCGTGACCTTGACGCCCGAATCGGACAGGTTCTGTGCGTGGGCATGGCCTTGCGAACCATAACCGACGATGGTGACTTTCTTGCCTTTGATGAGGGACAGGTCAGCGTCCTTGTCGTAGAAGACTTTCATGGGTTTTCCCTTGTACGTGTGGGTTTGAGCGGTGGTGTGGTACGTGAAGGTGGTTCGGATTCGGTTGCTGCCTACAGACGCAGGATGCGATCGCCGCGGCCAATGCCGCAGACGCCGGTGCGCACGGTTTCCAGGATCAGCGACGCATCGATGGCGCCGACGAAGGAATCGAGTTTGGACGTGTTGCCGGTCAGTTCGATGACATAGGTCGAGTCGGTCACGTCGATGATGCGGCCGCGGAAGATGTCGGCGACCCGCTTGAGTTCTTCACGGTCCTTGCCGGTCGCGCGCACCTTGATCAGCATGAGCTCGCGCTCGACGTGTGCGGCTTCGGACAGATCGACCACCTTGACCACTTCGATCAGCTTGTTCAGCTGCTTGGTGATCTGTTCGATGATGTCATCCGACCCGGTGGAAATGATGGTCATGCGCGACAGCGACACGTCTTCGGTCGGTGCCACGGTCAGCGATTCGATGTTGTAGCCGCGAGCGGAAAACAGCCCGGACACGCGAGACAGAGCACCTGCCTCGTTTTCGATCAATACGGATATGACGTGCCTCATTGCGAGCGCCTTGGTAGGGATTGCAGAGACCGCCGCCGCGGAGACGGGCTGCCGGAGGCCGGTGCCCGGTACCTGCCGGGCGGGTAATCCCGGCAGGCGGACTGGTCGGCCGGGCCGGCCAGTTCCGCGTACAGCAGCGTTCGAACTACGGTTACAGGTCTTCCGAAGACAGGATCATGTCGGTCAGACCCTTGCCGCCCATCACCATCGGATAAACGTTTTCGGTCTGGTCGACCTGGAAGTCGAGGAACACCAGATCATTCTTGCGCTTGAACGCCTCGCGCAGTGCGCCTTCGACATCGCCCGGCTTTTCGATGCGCATGCCGATGTGGCCATAGGCTTCTGCCAGCTTCGGGAAATCCGGCAGCGAATCCATGTACGACTCGGAGTAGCGGTTGCCGTGGATGATTTCCTGCCACTGCCGAACCATGCCCAGATAGCGATTGTTCAGGCTGCATATCTTCAGAGGAATGCGGTACTGCTTGCAGGTCGACAATTCCTGGATGTTCATCTGCACCGAACCTTCGCCCGTCACCACCGCAACCGGCGACCCCGGGTGCGCGAGCTGCACGCCAATGCCGTAGGGAATGCCGACGCCCATCGTGCCCAGGCCGCCGGAGTTGAGCCAGCGACGCGGCTTGTCGAACTTGTAGTACTGGGCCGCCCACATCTGGTGCTGGCCGACGTCGGACGTCACGAAGGCATCGCCCTTGGTCACTTCCCAGAGCTTTTCGATGACGAACTGCGGCTTGATGATTTCGTCGCTCTGCTTGTACTTCAGGCAATCGCGACGGCGCCATTCCTCGATCTGCTTCCACCACTCGCCGAGCGCTTCCTGATCGGGGCGGTCAGCCGAGCCGTCGAGCAGACGAAGGATGTCGTCCAGCACGTCCGGCAGGTTACCCACGATGGGCACGTCCACCTTCACGCGCTTGGAGATCGACGACGGATCGATGTCGATGTGGATGATCTTGCGGGCAATGCGTGCGAAATCAGCCGGATTGCCGATCACGCGGTCGTCGAACCGGGCGCCCACGGCGATCAGCACGTCGCAGTACTGCATCGCCATGTTCGCTTCGTAGTTGCCGTGCATGCCGAGCATGCCGACGAACTGCTTGTCGGTCGCCGGGTAGGCGCCAAGGCCCATCAGCGTATTGGTGCACGGCGCGCCGAGCGTGCGCACGAGCTTCGTGAGCTGCTCTGAACAATCCGACAGGATGACGCCGCCGCCGGCGTAGATCATCGGGCGCTTGGCGTCGAGCAGCAGCTGCACGGCCTTCTTGATCTGGCCCTGATGCCCCTTGATGATCGGATTGTACGAGCGCATCGTCACCGATTTCGGGTACTCGTACTCCGCCTTGGCGATCGTGATGTCCTTCGGAATATCGACCAGCACCGGGCCCGGGCGGCCGGTTTTGGCGATGTAGAAGGCCTTCTTGATCGTGCTGGCGATGTCCTTTGCGTCCTTGACCAGGAAGTTGTGCTTCACGCACGGACGCGTGATGCCGACCGTGTCGCACTCCTGGAAGGCATCCTGGCCGATGGCAGCCGTCGGCACCTGACCGGAAATGATCACCATCGGGATGGAGTCCATATACGCCGTGGCAATGCCGGTGATGGCATTGGTGACACCGGGACCGGACGTGACGAGCGCAACCCCTACACGATCAGTCGAGCGCGAGTAGGCGTCGGCCGCATGCAGCGCAGCCTGTTCGTGCCGGACGAGTACATGGCGTACCGCGTCCTGCTTGAAAAGCTCGTCGTACAGGTACAGGACGGCACCGCCCGGATACCCGAACACGTATTCGACCTTTTCTTCCGCAAGGCACCTGACTACAATTTCCGCTCCGGTCAATAGCATTGAAGCACCTGTATAAAATTTCCGGAAAAGCGCCAGAGGGTAGCCTGCACCTGTTGCGTGGTCAAGGCATTTGTCCGCCGCCGGCCCGACGATCCGGGCTGATCAGGGTGCGCCGTCCGTCGGGAACCTGGCCCCCATCCGATCGATCCAGAACGCACTGACCGTTCGGCGCAGATCACCCCTAGAAGGAATCAATCTGGCTTCCAGAGAAGAACTGTCGAGCTTTCTTGCAGCCGTGGAACGCCGCGCCTTCAAGCAGGCTGTTTTTGCGTTGCGCAACGACGAATCCGCGCTCGACGCCGTGCAGGACGCAATGCTCAAGCTGGCCGAAAAGTACAGTGACCGGCCGGCGGGCGAGTTTCCCATGCTGTTCCAGCGCATCCTGCAGAACGTCATCCGCGACGCATTCCGCCGGCGCAAGGTACGCTCGACGTGGACGACACTGCTGTCGGCCTTTTCGGGCGCGGATGAAGACGACGATTACGACCCGCTTGACACCATGGTGATCGACGATCCGTCGTCATTCGGCCGCAGCCCGGAGCAGAACGTCGGGCAAGCGGAAGTGATGGCGCTCATCGAGCGTGAGATTGCCCGGCTTCCGGGCCGTCAACGGGAGGCGTTCCTGATGCGTTACTGGGAAGAGATGGACATATCCGAAACTGCGGCGGTCATGGGCTGTTCCGAGGGCAGTGTGAAGACGCACTGTTCGCGCGCCACGCATTCTCTGGCCGCCGCCCTGAAACTGCGCGGCGTCAAGTTATGAACAATCCTGTCACCACACCCCTCCCGAGTGCGCTTGAACAGGCCGCGATCGGCCAACGGGCGCATGCCGCGCTGGAAGCCGCCAGTGCCGCGCTGCCGCCGGACATCGTATTCCGTCTCGGCCAGTCACGCGAAAAGGCGCTCGCGTTGCATGCATCGAGACGGCGGGCGCCGATCGCGCTGTTCCAGCTGGTCGGCTTTCCGGGCTCAGGGCAGCACTGGCTGCGCGACGTCATCACTCCGGCGCTCGGCATCGTCATGCTGGCCGTGATCGCCACAGTTGCGGGGCAGTACTCCGCAAACGCCAATCACAGCGAAGTCATCGAAATCGACAGCGCACTGCTGACGGACGACCTGCCGATCGATGCCTACCTCGACCGTGGCTTCACCGCCTGGGTCGCGCACCAGGGAGGCGTCTGATGCGCGGCCTGCTGTGCGTGGTTTCGGTCGTACTGGGCATGACCGCTGCCGTGCCTGCACAGGCCGGCGACCAGCCCGACTGGCAGCAACTGAGCGCCGCGCAGCGCAATGTGCTCGCCCCGCTGGGCGGAGACTGGAATCACCTTGACGATGATCGGCGCCGAAAATGGCTCGATCTGGCGCAGCGATTTCCGTCGATGACGCCCGATGAACAGGCGCGCATGCGCGCTCGCATGAGCTACTGGTCCAGCCTTACACCGGAGGAGCGGGTCGAGGCACGCGAGCGCTACAAGCGCCTGCAGGCCATGCCGCCCGATCAGCGCGAAGCACTTGCGCGCAAGTGGGAAGCCTACGAAAGCCTGTCGCGCGAAGAACGCAAACGCTTCAATGACAGTCAACGCCCGGCAGAGAAAGCGCCGGGCGCCGCCGCCGCGACACCGGTACGCAAGTAAACTATGTACGTTCTCCAAGGTTAGCCGGAGTGCGCTTCGCATTCCAGCAAGCCTTGGGGCGCCATTCCACGCTGCCTGACTGCCCGATGTCCGACCTTATCCGTTTTCCGGCCGCCGGCCTGCGCCGCCGCCTCGCCTCGCTGCTGTACGAATCCCTGTTGTTGCTGGGCGTGCTGGCCGCCGGCTTCATGCTGCCGTATCTGGTGATAGGGCTGTTCTTCGAGGTCGCACCACAGGGCTGGTTTGCCTGGCTGCACGCCGGTTCGCTGCTCGGCCTCTATTTCGTGCATTACTGGCACACCGGCGGGCAGACGCTCGCCATGCAGACCTGGGGCATCCGGGTGGTCGATGCGACGCAGGACAATCCGCCGAACTGGCGCCGCGCCACGCTGCGCTATCTGCTGAGCTGGCCTTCGGTGCTGTTCTGCGGCGCCGGACTGATCTGGGCATTGTTCGATCGCGAGCGCCAGTTTCTGCACGATCGGCTGGCCGGCACGCGGGTGATCCGCATCAAGTAAGCTGCCCGGAAGGTCAGGTGGAAGGGACGTTCATCGCCGGTCTTCCCACCACAGCATGGCGGCCGCGGCGAACATGAAGAGCAGTCCCGGCGTCAGCGCGGCCGCATAGGGCGGCCACGAATTGATGGCGCCCAGGTTGGAGAACAGCCCGTTCAGCATGTGGAAGAACACGCCGATCATCACGCCGGTAAACACCTTGATGCTGACCGCGGCATTGCGGTTGTGCATGTAGGCAAACGGCAACGCAAGCGCCAGCATCACGATGCAGGCGAGCGGATAAGTGAACTTCTTCCACAACGCGATTTCGTAGCGACCGGTTTCCTGCCGGTTGTCGACCAGATGCTGGATGTAGTGCCAGAGCTTCCATGCCGACATGCGTTCGGGCACGACCAGCATCACACTCATCACATCGGGGCTCAGACCCGATTCCCACACCAGGCTGTCCGATCGGCTCACCCGCGCACCCTTGTCGGTGAATTCGGTGCGGGTGACGTCGGTCAGCGTCCAGCCTTCGGGCGGCAGATAGGCGGCCCCGGCGGCTTCGAGCACCGACAGCAGCACACGGCTGTCGTTGAACTCGAAAATGCGCAGCTGCTGCAACCTGCCATCGGGCGTCACGCTGCCCACATTCACGAAGTCGTTCTCGTCCTTGATCCAGAAGCCGCTGCGGAATTCGCTGGTCAGCAACTGCGAGCGGGCGGCAAGCTTCAGCTCCTGCGCAGCCTTCTCGGCGGGCGGTGCAACAAACTCGCCGGTCACGAAGGTCAACACCACAAAGGGCAGCCCGATGCGCGCCAGCAGACGCAGCAGCTGCGGCGTGGACACGCCGGATGCCCGCAGCACGGTGATTTCGGAATGGCGCGACAGCGTGGTCAGCGAATACAGCCCGCCGATCAGCACGGCGATCGGCAGCGTTTCATACACGCGACCGGGCATGGTCAGCACGGTATACATCACCGCATGCTCCAGCCCGTAGTTGCCGCGCCCCAGGTTGTCCAGTTCGTTGATCAGGTCGAAAAAGCCGAACAGGCCGAGAAAGGATGCCAGCACCAGCAGGGTGGCCAGCACGACCTCTCGACGCAGGTAGCGTTCGTGTATCAGCATGATCAGCGATTCAGCCACGCCCGCGGCACGTGTGAATACGTGCGCCAGGCAAACAGGACTGCGAGCAGCAGGAACATGCCGCCGTGCAGCGACCACAGTGCGCCGGACAACGACAGCTTGCCCTGCGCGACCCACGCCTGCGTGATGCTCAGCAGGTTCGAATACATCAGGTAGATCAGCAGCGCGGTCAGCAGATTGGTGGCACGGCCGGCGCGCGGATTGACGAAGGAAAGCGGAATCGCGAGCAGCGCAAGATTGAGCGCAGCGATCGGCAGCCCGATGCGGAATGCCAGTTCGCCGTTGTTCGGCGGCGTCGGATCGGCCAGCAGTTCCTCGACCGTACGCAGATAGGGCCGCGACTCCACGCCCTGCGCCTCGCGCGTTTCGATGCGCACCGCGTAGCGCTCGAATTCCATCACGCGATACTCCGGGCTGCCCGGCACGCCCTCGTAGCGACGCCCCTCGAGCATCACGACGAAGCGGTCGCCGTTCTCCACCGTCTGCGTGTAGCCGTCGCCGGCCACCATCACCCCCAGCTTGCCCTTGTCGGTCGTGCTGACGAAGATGTTCTTCACCGCACCGTCCTTGCCCTCGCCGCTTTCGACGAAGAACACGCGGTCTGCCTGGGACGATTCACGGAAACTGCCGGGCGACATCTGGGCGACGTCGTCGCGATTGCTCATGCGGGTGCGGAATTCGGCGCTCTTGTTCAGCGCCCAGGGCGCCAGATAGAGCGAAAGCACGGCCACCAGCACGGTCAGCGGGACGGCAAACACCAGCACCGGGCGTATCCAGGCAGTCAGCGACACACCGGTCGAAAACCACACGACCATTTCCGAATCGCGCCAGCTGCGCGACATCGACAGCAGGACGGCGATGAACAGCGTGAGCGACAGGATGACCGACATGTAGCGCAGCGCGCCGAAACCGAGCAGCGCCATCACCGCTTCGGATGCCACCTTTCCGCCGGCCGCCTGTCCGAGCAGGCGGACGAGCTGCGTGGACAGCACGATGGCAAACAGGGCCACGAAGACCGTCAAGGCTGTGCTGGCGAATTCGCGCAGGGCGGCGCGCTGGAAGATCAAGCCTGGGGCTCCGTGCGGAACGGCTCTGCGCCGGGGCGCATCGCAGCGTTCTTTTTTGACTCGTGTGCGGCTTCACGCCGATAATCAGGCGGTTTGAAGCGGCGCGAATTGACTTGAGGAGAAGCGGGTGGAATTTAGCATAAAGAGCGGCAGCCCCGAGAAACTGCGCACGGGCGCACTGATCGTCGGCATCTACGAATCCCGCAAGCTCACTGCCGCTGCCGCTGCGCTGGACGCGGCGAGCAAGGGCCGCATCGGCGAAATCACCGGCAGCGGCGACATGGAAGGCAAGGCGGGCAGCACGCTGCTGCTGCACAAGCTGCCCGGCGTTGCCGCCGAGCGCGTGCTGCTGGTCGGTCTGGGCAAGGAGAAGGAATTCGGCGCCCGCGAATACCGCGATGCTGTCGCTGCGGCGGTGCGCGCGCTGCGCGACACAGGTGCTTCCGACGCGGTGTGCGCGCTGGCCGACGAGGCGCCGCGCAAGTCCGGCGGCGCACGCGCGCTGCGCCAGGCGGCGAGCGCCGTGCTCGACGTGCTGTACCGCTACGACACGCACGCGCGCCATAAAAAGGATGAATCGCGTGCGCTGGCAAAGATGGCTTTCACGCTGCCGAAGAAGTGCAGCGCCAGTGCGGCGGAAGAAGCGCTGGTGCAGGGTGCGGCCATCGGCCACGCGGTCGCCTTCACGAAAACCCTTGGCAACCTGCCGCCCAATGTGTGCACGCCGACCTATCTGGCCGAGCAGGCGCTTGAACTGGGCCGCAAGAGCGGCATCGCGGTGACCGTGCTGGAACGCGCCGACATGCAGAAACTGGGCATGGGTTCGTTGCTGTCGGTGTCGGCGGGCACCCGCCAGCCACCGAAGTTCATCGCCATGGAGTATCGCGCCGGCAAGAAGGCCGATGCGCCGGTGGTGCTGGTCGGCAAGGGCGTCACCTTCGACTCCGGCGGCATTTCGCTGAAGCCCGGCGAAGGCATGGACGAAATGAAGTACGACATGTGCGGTGCCGCCAGCGTGCTCGGCACGCTGCAGGCCATCGCCGCGATGAAACTGCCGATCAATGTGGTCGGCCTGATTCCGACGGTCGAAAACATGCCGGGCGGCGCGGCAACGCGGCCGGGCGACGTGGTCAAGTCGATGTCCGGGCAGACCATCGAAATCCTGAACACCGACGCCGAAGGCCGGCTCATCCTGTGCGATGCGCTGACCTACGCCGAACGCTTCGAGCCGGCCTGCGTGGTCGACATCGCCACGCTGACCGGCGCCTGCATCATCGCGCTCGGCCACGTCACCAGCGGGCTGATGGCGAACGACGACGCGCTGGCCGACGAGTTGCTGGCCGCCGGCCAGAGCGCGCTCGACCGCGCCTGGCGGCTGCCGATCTGGGACGACTACCAGGAGCAGTTGAAGAGCAACTTCGCCGACATGGGCAATATCGGTGGTCGCCCGGCCGGCTCCATCACTGCTGCCTGCTTCCTGTCCCGCTTCACGAAGAAGTACAAGTGGGCGCATCTGGACATCGCCGGCACCGCCTGGAAGAGCGGCAAGGACAAGGGCGCGACCGGCCGGCCGGTGCCGCTTTTGGTGAATTTCCTGCTCGAACGCGCCGGCAAGCTCTGAGCCCATGCCCCGGGTCGACTTCCACCACGACGCGCCCGACAAGCTGCGCCACGCCTGCGAACTGGTCGCCGGCTGGCACGCTGCCGGGCGCCGGGTGTGGATCCATTGCGCCGATGACCTGCTTGCGGCGCGCGTCGACCAGATGTTGTGGACCTTCGAGCACCTCGCCTTCGTGCCGCATGTGCGCGATGGTCATCCACTGGCCGACACCAGCCCGGTGCGCATCGGCCGCGATCCTGCGCTGGCGCCGACCGACGCAGTGCTGCTGAACCTGTCTGCCCAGGTGCCGGCAGGCTTCGATCAGCGCGAGCACATCGTCGAAATCGTCGGTCGCGACGCCGAAGACCGCGAAGCCGCCCGCGCGCGCTTCGTGTTCTACCGGCAGCACGGCTGTGACCTGCACACCCGACACGCCACGGCGGAGACCGCATGAGTGACGATCTGCTTGGCCGGGCGGACAGCCTGATGCGGCGCAGCCGCAGCTTCGTGGCCGGTCATGCCGTGCCAGCCCCGGTCGACGACGGCATCCCTCTGCTGACCGAAGCCATCGATCTCGACGCGCTGATCGCCGTCCCGGAACCGGAAGACCGTACGGCGGAGATCACCGCACAGGTCACGGCAGAGGTCACGGAGCGCGTGGCCGCCGAGGTGACTGCTGCGGTCACCGACAGGGTGACCGCCGACGTGACGGCGCGGGTCACAGCAGAAGTGACGGCCGCGGTAACGGCAGAGGTCGCGCAGCAGGTCACGACGGAAGTCACCGAGCAGGTCACGCGCGACGTCACCGAGCGCGTCACGCAGCAAGTCGCCGCGCAAACCCGTCTCGATCTGCTCGACGAGGCCCGCCATGCGGTAAGGGCGGAGGTCAGCGCAGAGATCCGGGACGCGCTGCAGCAGCAAACCTCGCAGGCCCTCACGCAGCAGTTCGATGATCTGGCGCCGCTGATCCAGAGTCTGATCGACGACTGGAGCCGCACCACCTTGCCGGCGCTGGTCGGGCTTGAACTGCGTGCCGCGCTCGAAGCCGCGATGGGCGCCGCCGTCGACAACGCCATGGCGCGCATCCGCGAGCAGGCGGTGCTCGACCTGCGCGACACCATCGCCGGTGAAATCGAGGCGCGCAGCGTGGCAGTGGTCACCGCCGCGCTGTCCCGCGACCCGTCGGAAGCACCGGACCAGCCTCTATAATCGACGGTTTGCTTTTACGCGAATCCGTCATGACGCTGGCCAAGAGCTTCGAACCGGCCGACATCGAGCGCCGCTGGTACCCCGAGTGGGAATCGCGCGGCTACTTCGCTGCCGGTCTGGACACAGACACCCCGAACAAGCCCAACTTCTGCATCCTGCTGCCGCCGCCCAACGTCACCGGGACGCTGCACATGGGTCACGGCTTCAACCAGACCCTGATGGACGCGCTCACGCGCTACCACCGCATGCGCGGCGACAACACGCTGTGGCAGCCGGGCACCGACCACGCGGGCATCGCCACCCAGATCGTGGTCGAGCGCCAGCTCGACGCCCAGGGCATTTCGCGCCACGACCTCGGCCGCGAAGCCTTCGTGAAGAAGGTGTGGGAGTGGAAGGAATTCTCCGGCTCGACCATCACGCGCCAGATGCGCCGGCTGGGCACCTCGCCCGACTGGACGCGCGAACGCTTCACGATGGACGAAGGCCTGTCGAAGATCGTCACCGAAACCTTCGTGCGCCTGCATGAAGAAGGTCTGATCTACCGCGGCAAGCGCCTCGTGAACTGGGACCCGGTGCTGGGCACGGCGGTGTCCGACCTCGAAGTGGTGCAGGAGGAAGAACCCGGCTCGCTGTGGCACATCCGCTATCCGCTGGCCGACGGTTCGGGGCATCTGACGGTCGCCACGACCCGTCCGGAAACCATGCTGGGCGACGTCGCGGTCATGGTGCATCCGGAAGACGAGCGCTACGCCGCGCTGATCGGCAGGACCGTGAAGCTGCCGCTGACGAGTGTTGGAACAGACGCGCTCGATGCGCGCGGTTGGCGGGAAATCCCGGTCATCGCAGATGACTACGTCGACCGCGAATTCGGCACCGGCGTGGTCAAGGTTACACCGGCGCATGACTTCAACGACTACGCGGTCGGCCAGCGCCATGGTATGCCGATGATTTCCATCCTCACGCTGGATGCGAAGATCAACGAGCACGCGCCCGCGAAGTATCAGGGCATGGACCGCTTCGCAGCGCGCAAGGCCATCGTGGCCGATCTCGAAGCAGCCGGTCTGCTGGAAAAGACCGACAAGCACACGCTGAAGGTGCCGCGCGGTGACCGCACCAACGCGGTGATCGAGCCCATGCTGACCGACCAGTGGTTCGTCGCGATGAGCAAGCCGGGCAAGGACGGCAAGAGCATCACGCAGAAGGCGCTCGACGTGGTGGCGAACGGAGAAATCCGCTTCCACCCGGAAAACTGGGTGAACACCTACAACCAGTGGCTGAACAACATCCAGGACTGGTGCATTTCTCGTCAGCTGTGGTGGGGCCACCAGATTCCGGCCTGGTACGACGACAGCGGAAATGTGTTCGTCGCGCACTCGGAAGCCGAGGCCTACCAGAAGTATTTCGAACATCTTGCGCAGGCGAATCCGGACCTGAAGCGCCTCGCCGTCGCCACCGCGATGGCGCGCGAAATGTCCGGCGACACCTTGCCCGAGGTCGGCCGCAACTACGCGATCAAGGAAAACCTGCCGCTTCTGAAGCGCGACGAGGACGTGCTCGACACCTGGTATTCGTCGGCGCTGTGGCCGTTCTCGACGCTGGACTGGACACCGGACTGGGAGCCGGGCAACCCGGAGAAATCCAACCCGGCGCTCGACCTCTACCTGCCGTCGTCGGTGCTGGTGACCGGTTTCGACATCATCTTCTTCTGGGTGGCACGCATGGTCATGATGACCACGCACATCACGGGGAAGATTCCGTTCCGCGACGTCTATGTGCACGGCCTGATCCGCGATGCCGAAGGCCAGAAGATGTCGAAATCAAAAGGCAACGTGCTGGACCCGATCGACCTGATCGACGGCATCGCGCTCGACGA
The DNA here is from genome assembly GCA_016791045.1 of Methyloversatilis sp. GTDB lineage: Bacteria > Pseudomonadota > Gammaproteobacteria > Burkholderiales > Rhodocyclaceae > Methyloversatilis. The sequence goes on from JAEUNO010000006.1 coordinate 46,999, forward strand.
ACTGGTGAAGAAGCGCACCACCGGTCTGATGAATCCGAAGCAGGCGGAACAGATCGAGAAGCGCACGCGCAAGGAATTCCCGGACGGCATTCCCGCCTTCGGCACCGACGCGCTGCGCTTCACCTTCGCATCCCTGGCCAGCCCGGGGCGCGACATCAAGTTCGACATGCAGCGCTGCGAGGGCTACCGCAACTTCTGCAACAAGCTGTGGAACGCCACCCGCTTCGTGCTGATGAACTGCGAAGGCCAGGACTGCGGCATGGCGCCGTGCAACGAAGAGTGCGGCCCGGACGGTGCGCTGCACTTCCAGGCGCCCGACCTGTGGATCGTCAGCGAGCTGCAGCGCGTCGAAGCCGAAGTCGAAAAGCAGTTCGGCGAGTACCGCTTCGACCTGGTGGCGCAGGCCATCTACCGCTTCGTCTGGGACGAGTACTGCGACTGGTATCTCGAACTGGCCAAGGTGCAGCTCCAGAACGGCACGCCGGCGCAGCAGCGCGCCACGCGCCGCACCCTGCTGCGCGTGCTCGAAACCGTGCTGCGCCTCGCCCACCCGCTGATTCCGTTCATCACCGAAGAACTGTGGCAGACGGTCGCGCCGCTGGCGGCACGCAAGGAGGCCGATTCGATCCAGATCGTGCGCTATCCGCAGGCGGTGCCGAGCCGGATCGACGCAACAGCGGATGCCTGGGTGACGGAACTGAAGTCCATGGTCGACGCCTGCCGCAGCCTGCGCGGTGAAATGGGCGTGTCGCCGGCGCAGAAGGTACCGCTGCTGGCCTCCGGCAATGTCGAGGCGATCACGGGCTACGCGCCCTACCTCGCGGCGCTGGCCAGACTGAGCGAAGTGCAGGCGGTCGGCGACGAACTGCCGGCCTCACCGGCGCCGGTTCAGGTGGTCGGCGACTTCCGCCTGCTGTTGAAGATCGAGATTGACGTGGCGGCCGAGCGCGAGCGGATCGGCAAGGAAATCGCGCGCGTCAGCGGCGAAATCGCCAAGTGCGAAGCCAAGCTGGGCAACGACAGCTTCGTCGGCCGCGCGCCGGCCAATGTGGTCGAACAGGAGCGCAAGCGCATGACCGACTTTGGCGATCTGCTCGGCAAGCTGAAGGAACAGCTCGGCCGGCTGGGCTGACAGGCAGCGTCAGGGCGCGCTGCGTAGGCCGTGCCCTGACCGCCTGTACCGGCAGGCGTTTGCCTGCAGGTGATCCGATCTGCCGCCCTGCGGAGTCACGTGATGTTCATTCGCATCGCGGACGGGGTCCGCTCCTGCGAAGAACGTCACCGGTCATGAAGCCGTCGAGATTTTCGTAGGAGCCTGCCCCGCAGGCGATTCCCGCCTCGGAACACGCGACTTCGCCTGATCAACGCACCTATCGCGGACAGGGTCCGCTCCTACCAAGGGCAGCACTATCGACGTTTTCGCAGGAGCCGTCCCGCCGTCGGCCCTGCATGGCCGGCCGGCTTCGCAGGCGATCCGGTCTTCAGCCCTGCGATATCGCGCGGCTTACTTGCGGCGCAGCAGGAAAGCGTATTCCTTGTTCGCGTCGCTGCTTTCGAGCAGCGTGTTGCCGGTCTGGCGTGCAAAGGCTTCGAAGTCGCGCACCGCACCGGGGTCGGTCGCGACCACGCGCAATACCTGGCCGCTGCTCATTTCGGACAGCGCCTTCTTCGTGCGCAGGATGGGCAGCGGACAGTTCAGGCCGCGCGCATCGAGTTCCTTGTCGAATTCCATGTCTGCTCCGGTCGCTCGGGTCACGATGAAAGGGAGCGCGAGTTTACACCTGTCGACCCGGGCCGGTGTTCACAGCCCGTCGCGCTTGAGTTCGGCCAGTTTTTCGCGCAGTTCGCGCAACCGCGCGTCGACCACCGACTGTTGGTAGAAGTCGCCATCTGCGGCGCGTTGCGCGATTTCCAGCTGTTCGATCGCCGCCTGATACTGGCCGTTGAGTGCGTAGGCTTCGGCCTGAGAGCGGTGCTGCGCCAGCCGCTGGTCGAGCAATGCGTGGCTGCGTGCCTGATAGCGATACAGGCGCGGGTCCTGCGTGTAGGCCGATACCTCGTCATTGATCAGTGCGAGTGCCTCGACGGCTCGCCGGTCGGCGAGCAGCGCCTCGATCAGGCCGTAGGTGAGCGCGCGCGAACGCGAACGCTTCAAGCCGTCGCGAAAGCGCTCGATGGCGCCCTTGGCATCACCCGATTCGAGCAGGATCAGGCCGGCAAGATTGTCGAGCATCGGTGATTCGAAGCGCTCGGCACGCAGCCCATCCACCTCTTGCTGTGCGCGGGCAAAATCGCGCTGGCGCAATGCGGCATGCGCCAGGCCGAAACGCGTGGCGAGCCGGATGCTGCCTTGCACGTCGCGCAAGCGGTTGTCGAATTCGGCCAGCGCCTCCCTTGCATCGCCTTCGTAGGCGCGCAGCTTGGCGCGCACCAGCAGGAAATCGAGGCTGTCCGGCACCTGCCTGTAGGCCGTTTCCTCGATGCGTGCGCTGGCGTCGGTGATGCGTTCGACCGTCAGCGGGTGGGTGCGCAGATAGGCCGGCGAATTGCTCTCGTAGAAGCGCGCCGAACGCTGCATGCGCTCGAAGAAGGCCGCCATGGCGCGCGTGTCGAACCCCGCGCTGTCGAGCATCTGCAGTCCGATGCGGTCGGCTTCGCGCTCGAAATCGCGCGTGTAGGCAAGTTGCGACGCGACGGTCGCCGCCTGGCCCGCGATCATGGCGCCCTGCGCAACCTGCGAATTGCCGCGCGCCGCCAGCACGGCAATGACCAGCGACGCCAGCGCAATGATGGTCGACTGGCCGCGATTGGAGAACTGGCGCGCAATGTGACGCTGCGTCACGTGCGAGATTTCGTGCGCGATGACGGACGCCAGTTCGGATTCGCTCTGCGCAGTGACGATCAGTCCGCTGTGCACGCCGATGAAGCCGCCCGGCCAGGCAAAGGCGTTCAGGCTCGGATCGCGCAGCGCGAACAGTTCGAAGTCCTGCGTCGATCCGGGCAGCTTCTCGGTGAGCCGGTCGGCGAGGTGATTGAGGTAACCGTTGATTTCCGGGTCATCGATGTAGGCGCGCTCGCGCACCCGCATGTCGCGCCACAACGCAAGTCCGATGCGGTTCTCCAGCGCGGGCGAAAGGTCAGCCTGGGCCGAATCGCCCAGATCGGGCAACGGTTGCGCGGGTACGGACAAGGGCAGCAGAAGGACGGCAACGACAGCGGTGCGCAGGCTGCGGCGGGTGAAGAAGTGACTCATGGCGATGCTATGATAACGAAGCGAAGTGAACGATCGTTCGATTCCGGTACGCTGGCCGGCATCGTCGCTCCGCAGCCCGGACGGCCCGCTGCACAACCGGCAGCGGGTCAGGCACCTGCAGGGCGTCGCCTGCCATGTGACGCAGGCGTTGCCAGACAGCCATCCTCACCCCTTCACGCCTACGCACCCGATGTCATCGATTCCGGTTGGTTCGCACGCCCTGCTGCTGATTGAAGACGTGCCCGAGGATGTGAAGCTCATCACCACGGCACTGCGCACCATCGTGCCGGCCGACCAGATCAAGGTCGTACCGTCGGGCGAGGAAGCGCTTGATTACCTGTTCGGTCGCGGCAACTACGCCGGACGCGATACGCGTTACCAGCCCGCGCTGATCATGCTGGACCTGACGCTGCCGCGCATCAACGGCATGGAAGTGCTGCGTCTGGTGCGCGCCGACCCGCAGACGCATGTGTTGCCGGTGGTGGTCGTATCCGCCTCCTCGCAGCAGCGGGACATCCGCACCGCGGCCCAGCTTGGCGCCAACAGCTTCGTCCGCAAGTCGCTCGACTTCGTGAGCTTTTCCGAAACGCTGACGCTGCTGGCGCGCTACTGGCTCGAGTTGAACATCCAGCCGCCGCATCCGTCGGCGATGGCGCGCTGAGGGCGCATACGATGAGTGCCGACAATCCCGCTCAGTTGCCCCCTCAGTTGACGCACTTCGACGCCGAAGGCCAGGCCCACATGGTCGACGTCGGCGACAAGGCGCACACCGCGCGCGTGGCGCGTGCTGCCGGGTCGATCACCATGCTGCCGGCCACCTTCGAACGGGTGCGCGATGGCACCGCGAAAAAGGGCGACGTACTGGGCGTGGCGCGCATCGCCGGCATCCAGGCCTCGAAGCGCACGTCGGACCTGATTCCGCTGTGCCATCCGATCGCACTGACCAAGGTCAGCGTGGCGTTCACGCTCGATGCAGCCGGCAGCGCCGTGCATTGCGAAGTCACCGCGCGCACCACCGGCCAGACTGGCGTCGAGATGGAAGCGCTCACCGCGGTCAGCGTGTCCCTGCTGACCATCTACGACATGTGCAAGGCGGTGGACCGCGGCATGCAGATCGGTGACATCCGCCTGCTCGAGAAGGCCGGCGGCAAATCGGGGCACTGGCAGGCGGACTGAATCGGGCCGCGCCGCCGCAAGGTGACGAAGCGGGGCTGTTTCGTTCTACCATCGGCGCCTTCCGGGCAGTGACGCCCGATGCGACAGGACAGTCATGGGCCGGGAAACGGAACTCAAGCTGGCGCTTGCCGAACACGGATGGCGTGCCTTTTCGCGGCACCCCCTGCTCCGTCAGGCGGTCACCGCGCCGCAGACGCACACCTTGCGCAACCTCTATTTCGACACACCGGATTTCCGGCTGCGCGAACAGCGCGCGGCGCTGCGCTTGCGCCGCGTCGGACGGCGCTGGCTGCAGACGGTGAAATGCGCCAGCGCCGCCAGCGCCGGCCTGTCCTCCCGCCCGGAGTGGGAACAAGCCTTTACCGGCCAGTTCGATTTTTCGCAAGTGGATGACGCAGCGCTGCGCCGCCTGCTTGAAGGGCTGCGTGACCGGGGCTTGCTGGCACAGGTATTCGAGACGAATTTCGAGCGGCGCGAGTGGCGTTTCGCGGCGGGTGACGGCGAACTGCTGTTGATGGCCGACCGCGGCATGATCGAAGCAGCCGGACGGCGCGACAGCATTTCGGAGCTGGAACTTGAACTGGCCGGCGCACCGATCGAAGCGCTGCTCGACCATGCCGACACCCTGGTGCGCAGCCTGCCTCTGCGTGCCGAATCGCGCAGCAAGGCGCAGCGCGGATATGCACTGATCGAAGACAAGCCGTGTCAGCCGGTGCGTGCCACGCGTTCGCCGGTTGATCCACATGGCGGCGCGCGGGACGCCTTCCGCGCGGTCGCGCTGGATTGCATCCAGCACTACCAGGCCAACGAAGTCGGTGCCCTTCAGTCCGACGCACCGGAATTCATTCACCAGATGCGGGTGGCGCTGCGCCGGCTGCGCAGTGCGCTGCGCCTGTTCGCGCCGGCGCTGCCCGAAGGCATGGCGGCCGATCTCGCGTTGCCGCTGCGCGCGCTTGCCGGTGATCTGGGCGAGTTGCGCGATCGGGACGTGCTGCAATCCGAACTGCTCGCACCCGTACTTACCCACGACGCGGCCGATCATCTGCACGCACTCGATGGCGCGCTCCATGCCACCCGGCAGCAGGTGCGCGACCGCGTTCAGAAAGCGCTGCAGGACGGCCGGCAGGCACGTCTGATGATGGCGCTGCTGCGTGCGCTGCACGAACTGCCGCCGGACGGTGAAGGCCATCTGCGCACGCTGGCGCACAAGCGTCTGGCCCGTGCCCACGCGCGCATGGTCGATGCCTGCCGGCACGCGGCCGATGGCGACATCGGGGCGTTGCATGCGCTGCGCATCGACATCAAGCGGCTGCGCTACGCCATCGAATTCTTCGCGCCGCTGCTCGGCCCGCGCAAGACCAGACGGGCGATCGGCGCACTGATGCAGGCGCAGGAAGATCTCGGCTTCCTGAACGACCTGAGTCAGGCAGGACCGCGTCTGCTCGCCGCCGCCGGCGACGACCCCGCACTCGTGGCGGCCGTGGCGTTGATTGCACGTCATCACCTGCCGCGCTACCGCAGGATCGTCAGCGATGCCCCGAAACTGCTGAAACGCCTGTCGCGCATGCCTTTGCCACGCTGACATCGCCGTGCGTTCATTCCACTGTCACGCCCGGCGCCCACACTGCCGCGCGCCCTGAAAATGATGGAGGAAACAGACATGGAATTGATACTGTGGCGCCACGCGGAGGCCGTCGACACCCTGCCCGACGCGACACGCCGCCTGTCCGGCCGCGGCGAACGTCAGGCTGCACAGATGGCTGCATGGCTCAAGCCCCGGCTGCCGAAACAGACCCGCATTCTGGCCAGCCCGGCCACCCGCTGCCAGCAGACCGTGCAGGCGCTCGGCCTCGATTTCGAAACGTCACGCCTGCTGTCGACCGACAACTCGGTCGCCGACCTGATCGCCGCCTCCGAGTGGCCGACCGGCGGCGGCGCAGTGCTCATCGTCGGCCATCAACCCACGCTCGGCCAGCTCGCCGCCCTGCTGCTGTCCGGTCAGGAAGCGGACTGGACCGTGAAGAAGGGCGCGGTGTGGTGGTTCAGCAACCGGGTGCGGGACGGGGAAACGCAGACGGTGCTGCGGGCATCTTTGACAGCCGAACTGCTGCAGTCGCAGTGAATGAGTGCCTGGGCGCGCTTCATCGGTGGTCCCGTGATGATGTCGTGCCTGTGGGGTGGCGTTGCCCTTGACGCGGCAGCGCAGGAACTACGATCGACCTGCGCTGAAAATCTTCGAAACAGCGTGCGTGCGGCAGCTCAGTTTAGAGAACTCCCGGGTCTGCAGTTTGCATTGCTGCATCAAAGCGGCGAATTCGTCGAGCTTGCGGTCGGCGAAGCGTCGCCAGGCAAGCCGCTCACCGTCAAGCAGCCCCTGCGCATCGCCAGTCTGTCGAAAGTACTGACGGGGCTCGCGGCGCTCGAAGCCGACCGATCGGGCCTGCTGCCGCTCGACAGCTATCTGATCGACGCGCTCGATCTGTCGCGAAAGTCTGTTGGCGAAGGGGCGGGCTCGATCCGCATACGTGACCTGCTTGCCCACCGAAGCGGACTCGCGCGCAACGACGGACTCGACGAAACGCTGCGCCCCCGGCCACGCTGTCCGGGCCGGTCGGCCGAAGTGCTTGCTGAGCCGCTTGCACGCCGCCCCGGCGAACGGTTTGAATATTCGAACATGGGGTATTGCTTGGTCGGCGAAGCGCTGTCGAAGGCGCATCATGCACCTCTCTCGGAAATCATCGGCAGCATGGTGGAACGCCACATCGGAGCATCGTCACTCCGCGTTCATGACGGCCGCAGCACGGCCGTGCTGTATCACCCCAGCCCGGACGACAGGGCTGACGATCCGGCACGCTACCGATTCAATTACAGCGCAATGCTGGCCAGCGGCGGCTTCGAATCGACCGCAACGGATCTTGCACGACTGATGCATGCCGCATTCGACAGGACAAGCCTGGATCTTCTGGACATCGCACCTGATGCGTGCCGGCGCCTCGCCGGGCGGCGCAACTGCCACGGCCTCATATTCCATGTTGAGCGTCGCTTCGGCGATCCCGCCGTTTTCTGGCGTGACGGCAGCCTCCCGGGCACGACTGCACTTGCGGCAATCACGGCGGATGGCGCATGGATATGGGTTGCGCTTTCGAATCAGCGCCGTACAAATTGGCAGGGATGGAATGAATCGTTACTGCAGGCAATTGATGAAGGCGCCCGCGCGTTCAATCAATGCACAAGCACTCGTGCTCAGACGATGCCCGGGATAAAGCGATAGGGAACACGCTGCATGTATTCGCGATAGCCATTGTCGGTCATCAGCAGATGACGCTCCTCGGTCAGCGCACGTGCGATGTAGATCGTTGTCCAGCCGCACAGGGACAACAGGATGGCGACCACTTCCAGCGGCGACCGCTGCACGGCCAGCCACAGCACGGGCATGGCACCCAGCCACCACGCCAGATTCTTGAATGTGTAGGCGGGATGGCGAATGAAGCGATAGACCCCCGTTTCCACAATACCGCGATTGGTGAGGTTGCTGGCCTTGAAGCCAAGACTCAGGCTGGCCGCGCTATAGACAACGAATGTCAGCAACACGGCGAGATTCAATGCGAACTGCACACCCACAGCATCGGCCGCGGGTGAATCCGTGCTGTACCAGCCAATGAACGATTTCAGACCAAGATTGAAAGGTGGGTAACAGATGATGCAGACCAGCCATCCCGAAAGCGTCGGATCGACCGATACAAAAGTATTTTTCAGTTTCGGGTGATCCACCATGTAACCGATGGTGAAGAAGAACACATCGAAGAAGATTACGAGATGGATGAGCTTTGCATGCAGCACCTTGTTGTAGAGCTCCATCCAGCCCATCGAAGCCGCGGCTGCGCCATTCAGCGTGGCTGACAGATCGAAGAACCCCGAAAGATGCTGCGCGAGCCACGACACCATCAGCGGCGCAAAGAAGAATTTCAAAAGCAGGATGCGCGCTGCGAGCGATTCGGCATTCGAAAACCGCCGTTTTTCGAGCATCAAAGTTCGGCACGCACGTGCCACGACCAGCGCCTTCGACTCACCGTCTGAATGACGGTAATAAAACGGTAGGACTATCGCGTATGCGATGACCACCCATGCGTAGATATTGAAGATCGAAAGGTGCAGCTCACCGCCTTCCAACTGGAAACTGAGTGTCTTGTTCAGAAATTCAACGTGCCACGGACTGATCCGTGTGTAGTACGTCAGACCGAAGCCGAGAAACAGAAGGGTGGCAAGGTAACTGTAGAGGCGCATGGCGTCAGAATCAAAAAATGAAGGCCCCTTCCGGGGCCTTCATTTTTCACGTCTAAACTCTATTAGCCGCCAGTACTGCTGGTCGAGCTCGTTGAGCTGGTTGAGCTGGACGAACTGCTCGCCGCCGCAGCTGCCGGGTATGCCTTACTAATTGCAGTCGTTGCAACCGTGTTGGTTATGCCGGATGTGGAGCCTGCCCAAGTGATGCTTGCGGCACCCGGGGTAGCAGTCGGATCCAAAGTAATAGTACTAGCTGACGTGATGCCGGTCCCAATGCCATCCTTCAAGTTAATCACAATCGTACCGTTTGTAGTCGTTACACCGCTCACTTCATTGGTGACCAGGTCCGTCGGAATATTGTTGTTACCTTCGTCACATACCGACTCATCACCACCATTTTCTTGGATGCAAACGCCCACTGCAGTCTTGATGGCACTGATTGAAGCCAACGCACTTTGCACCTTCGCTCGCACGGTGTAATCCTGATACTGCGGAATCGCGATCGCGGCCAGAATGCCGATGATGGCCACCACGATCATCAGTTCGATCAGCGTAAAGCCTTGTTGAACCTTTTTCATATCACTCTCCTGAAATTTGAACGGAACGGGCGCCTGTGCGCTCAGGGTGATATCGAGCAAGGCGGGTGCCAGCTTTAGCGATTTTTTACAAGCGCTTGATTTACAGTATTTTTATTTCCGCCTGTGCTGACACAGTCCGAAACAGATGCCTGCGTGCTGACGCGCACAGGCAGCATGTGACGCAAATTGTCAGCTCAGGGTCGGCTCACGGCTGGAAACCGGGGATGGCCGACAGGTCGACGTCGTCGATCTGTTCCGGGTCGAGGAAGGTTTCGGCGTACTTGAGATAGACCTTCTGACGCACGAACACGTCGAACAGGTCGGGGTCGATGTGGCCGTTCAGACGGAACTTGCCGAGGATGTGCAGCGCTTCCGACAGCCGCATCGGGCGCTTGTACGGCCTGTCCTTCGCGGTCAGCGCCTCGAAGATGTCGGCGATGCCCATCACGCGCGCCTGCACGCTCATCTGATCGCGCGCCAGTCCGCGCGGATAGCCCTTCCCGTCCATGCGCTCATGGTGACCGCCGGCGTACTCCGGCACATTGGTCAGGTGGCGCGGCCAGGGCAGCGCTTCGAGCATGCGTATCGTCGACACGATGTGGTAATTGATGATTTCCCGCTCGGCACCGGTCAGGGTACCTGCGCGTATGGTGAGATTGTCGACCTCTTCCTCGCTCAGGCAGGACCGTTCCGTGCCTTGTGAATCGGTCCAGCGCCAGCGGTGGGCGATGGCATGCACGCGCTCGACGTCGGCGTCGCTCATGCGCTCGGAACCGATGTTGGCGTGATGCAGGAAGGCGCGGTCTTCGTCGATGTCGCGCAGCCGGTCTGCACCATGACGCTCGATCTGGGCCAGCACGGCGGGTGAGGCATTGAGGCCGGCAGCGAAGCGGCTGTTGAGGGTGGCCAGTTCGATGTCGCGCCGGATCAGCTCGAAGCGGGTGTCGATCAGTTCGATGCGGTCGAAAATGGTCTGCAGCTTGGTGGCCTTGTCGACCACGTGAACCGGTGTCGTGACCTTGCCGCAATCGTGCAGCAGACCGGCAATCTTCAGTTCGTAGCGATCGGCTTCGGTCATCGTGAAGCCGGCAAGCGGGCCGTCCTGCGTGTCATTCACGGCTTCGGCCAGCATCATCGTCAGCGTCGGCACGCGCTGGCAGTGGCCACCGGTGTACGGCGACTTTTCGTCGATCGCGTTGTTGATCAGCGTGATGAAGGATTCGAACAGCGCTTCGAGCTGGCTCACCAGCTGGCGGTTGGTCAGCGCGATGGCGGCCTGCGAGGCGAGGGACTCGGCCAGCTGGCGATCCGAGCCGGAAAAGATTCCGACGGCGCCGGTGACCGGATGCACGGCATTGATCAGCTGCAGCACGCCGATCACCGCGCCCTCGTGGTTCATCATCGGCACGGTCAGGAAGCTGGTCGAGCGGTAGCCGGTGCGTGCGTCGAAGGCGCGCGTGCCGGAAAAATCGAAGCCTTCGGCGCGGTAGGCGTCGGCGATGTTGACCGTCTGCCCTTTCAGCGCGCTGTAGGCCGCCACCATGGACAGGTTGGGCGAGCCGTCGTCGAGGTGCAGCGGCAGAGGCGGAAAGGCGATCGGCTTGCCGGTGCTGCCGCCCATCGCGATCCCCAGCGAGTCGGTGCGCAGGATTTCGAAGCGCAGCTGCTCGCCCGCTTCGTCGATGCGGTACAGCGTACCGCCGTCGGCATGGGTGATGGTTTTGGCCGCCAGCAGGATCTTTTCGAGCAGCGCATCGATGTTGCGTTCGTTCGACAGCGCGCTGCCGATCTCGTTGAGCTGTTCCAGACGCCGCAGCAGATCGTCGAGCGTATCCATGGCGTGCGTTCCGGTTGGCGTCCGCGGCCTACTTGATGCAGACCGCGCGAACCTGCTTCATGTCGGTCGCACCGGACAACACCTTTTCCATGCCGTCCATCTTCAGGGTGCGCATGCCTTCCTGCAGCGCAGTCGCCAGCATGGTGGCCACACGTTCGCGCTCCTGGATGTTCTTCTTGATCGCGTCGGTGCCGATCATCAATTCATGCAGCCCGAGCCGCCCGCGATAGCCGGTTTCGCCGCACTCCGGACAACCCTTTGCGCGATAGAGCGTGAAGCGGCCCTTGTCGTCGGCGTAGGCCTTCTTCCACTCATTGAAGATGCGCGTCTTCGCACCTTCGGCATCGACCACGAAATCGGGCGTATTGCGCATCTCCTCGCAGTACTCCTGCAGGAAATGCTTCATTTCGTCGTCGCTCGGATGCCAGGCTTCCTTGCACACCGGACACAGCCGCTTGGCGAGACGCTGAGCCAGCACGCCGAGCAATGCGTCGGCGAAGTTGAACGGGTCCATCCCCATGTCGAGCAGACGCACGATGGATTCCGGCGCGCTGTTGGTATGCAGCGTCGAGAAGACCAGGTGGCCGGTGAGCGAAGCTTCGATGCCGATCGCCACCGTTTCCTTGTCGCGCATTTCACCGACCATGATCACGTCCGGGTCGGCCCGCAGGAAGGCGCGCATGATGGCCGGAAAGTCCAGCCCCGCCTTCTTGTTGATCTGTACCTGCCGCAAGCCCTTCTGCGTGATTTCGACCGGGTCCTCGGCGGTCCAGATCTTGGTTTCCGGCGTGTTGATGTAGCCGAGGATGGAATGCAGCGTGGTGGTCTTGCCGGAGCCGGTCGGGCCGCAGACGAAAAACAGGCCGTAGGGTTTGCTGACCGCCTCCTTCAGCCTGCCGAGGTTGACCGGCAGCACGCCCAGCTTGTCCATCGGAATCGGCTCGCCGGCAGCCAGGATACGCATCACGACATCTTCGACGCCGCCGGCCGAAGGGATCGTCGCGACCCGCAGTTCGATGTCGAGCGGACCGAACTTGCGGAACTTGATCTTGCCGTCCTGCGGCTTGCGACGCTCGGAAATGTCGAGGTCGCACATGATCTTGAGACGGGTGACCAGCGCGCTCCGATAGCTGGCGGGCACTTCGATGTACGGGTGCAGCGTGCCGTCCTTGCGGAAGCGCACCTGCGTCTTGTCCTTGCCCGGACGCGGTTCGATGTGGATGTCGGATGCGCCCTGCTGGTAGGCGTCAATGATGATCTTGTTCACCAGCCGCACCAGTTCATTGTCGGCGGCTGCACTGACGTCATCGTTCCCGGCGTCCTGCGCGGCTTCGTCCTCGCCCAGCATGTCCGACAGCAGGTCGCCGACGCTGGTTTCGTCCATCGTCGAGCCGTAGAACTGGTCGAGCGTCTGCACGAATTCCTTCGTCGTGGTGACGCGGAACAGCAGCTTGGACTTCGGGAAGATGTTGTTGACGACGCGCGCGCCCTTGACCTTTTCCGGGTCGAGCGCCATCACGACGATGCCGTCCTTGCCCTCTTCCACCGGCACCCACTGCTGTTCCTCGAGGTACTCGCGTTTGAGGTTCTTGATCAGGTCGAACGGCTTGATGCGTTCCGGCCGGAAATGCTCATAGGCGACGCCGAAGAACTTTGACAGCGATGCGCCGATCGCCTGCTGCTTGACCTGGAAGTCGCGTGCCAGCACGTCCTCGATATCGACGCCCTTGCGCCGTGCCGCACGCGACGCCAGATCGAACTCCTGCGGCGACATGACGCCGTCGACCACCAGATAGTCGTATTTCGACTTCACGACGTGGGTGCTGCGGTTGCGCTGCTGGAAAGCGACTGCCAGCGTGTGCGCCATGCTCAGCAAGCCCTCTTCCGCAAGCGCCGAAAAAGGCTGGCCGGACTTGTTGTTGATCAGCTGGACAACCCCGAGCAGATCCTTCTTCTCCGGATCGAGAATGGGCGCAACCAGCATCTGCTTGGTGCGGTAGCCGGTCTTCTTGTCGACGCCGTCGAGAAAACGCAGGCTGGGCGAGTGCGACTTCAGTTCCTCTTCGTCGTACACGTCGCGCAGATTCAGCAGGTGACGGCTCATGCCGACGAAACCGGCGACGGACTGTTCGGTCAGCGGCAACCGGAGGTCCTTGAACGAATTGAGGCCGGTCTTGACCTTGGACACGATGGTGGACTTGTCGTCGCCCAGCACGTAGATGGTCAGGCGATCAGCGTTGAACAGCGCAGAAATCTCCTGCGACAGCTCAAGCATGATTTCGTCGATGTTCGTGGTGGCGTGAATCTTCGTCGTGACACCCTGAAGATTCTTGAAGAAGGCCAGCCGGCTCGATACATCGCTCATGGCGCCCAGATCACTCGCCGGCGGCATCACTGCACTCATTCGATCACCTCGTTTCCGCAGGCCGGCGCACCTTGATCGGGGACGCCGCGCAGATGTGCTGATAGCCGGTCAGAAGTCGAAAACATGATTGTTGCGCAACATGCGGGGTTGGAGTGCGCCCAATGTTTCGGCGATCTCCCGCATGGTCATGATCATCTGGCTCGGTTTCAGATGTGTGATGTAGATTTCGGCCGGGTGTTCGAGTTTCTGGAGCTCGCTTGCCAGCATGTCCGGACACAGGTGGCGCGACATCACCGCCAGCTGGCGGTCACGGTCCGGAAAGGCGGTTTCGATGATGAGATAGCGCAGGTCGGGCAGTGCGTTGACCGCCGACCAGAATTCGTCACACACCGTGGTGTCGCCGGAAAACGCCAGCGTGCCACCGGTCGAACGCACGGCGTAGCCGACCGCCGGAACGGTGTGCTGCGCGGGCAGCACCCGGATGGCGCGGCCACCCAGCTCGATCTCGTCGCCGATACGCAGTTCGCGAAAGCGCATGAACGGCTTCTCGGCCGACGGAATTTCGGTGAAATCAGGCCAGATCGACCAGTTGAAGATGTGGCGACGCAGCACTTCGAGCGTCGGACCGGTGGTCCATACGGTCAGCGGCGTGTCGCGCAACTCACCTACGGTATCGACCATCAGCGGCAGACAGGCGATGTGATCGAGATGGCTGTGCGTGACGAACACATGATCAATGCGCGAAAGCTCGGCGATCGAAAGGTCACCCACGCCGGTACCGGCGTCGATCAGGATGTCGTTGTCCACGAGCAGCGAGGTGGTGCGCAGATTCGCACCACCGATACCGCCACTGCAACCGAGCACCCGTATCCTCATCAATTCCTGGTCCAGAAAACACTACTTCGTTTCAAAGGTCCGCACGCCATCCCAGTCCTTGCCGGGCGGGTGGCGGCGGTAGTCGGCGATCTGTTCGGCGTACAGCCGGTACAGCCCGCAGTCGGGCGCGATGCGCTGCAGGTTGAACAGCGTCAGTTCAGCCTGATCCCACTCCTGACCGCGGAACTGTCGCAATGCGAGATTCCACAGTTTCAGTTCCTCGACCCGACTGCGGTCGAATTCGCTTTCGAAGGCGAGCGGCTCGAAAATCGATACCGGCTCGTCCTTGCCCTTCACCCGGACCCGGTCGATTTCGCGAAAGACGACATCCTTGACCGCACGTCGCGTCGCCTCCCCAACCAGCACGCCCACACCGTACTGCTTGGTCAGTCCCTCGAGGCGGGACGCCAGATTCACCGCATCGCCCATGACAGTATAGGCTTTGCGTACCGGTGACCCCATGTCGCCGACCGTCATCGGGCCGGTGTTCAAACCCACACCTATCTTCAGTTCCGGCCAGCCGCGCGCCATCAGGGAGCGATTCAGTTCAGCCAGCGCCGCATGCATGCGCAGCGCAGCGGCGACCGCGTGCCGGGCATGCTCGGGGTCATCCACCGGCGCACCCCAGAACGCCATGATGGCGTCGCCGATGTACTTGTCGAGCGTCCCACGCTGATCCTGAATCACCGCGGTCATTGCGCCCAGGTAATCGTTCATGAGCTGCGTCAATTGTTTCGGTTCGAGGCCTTCCGAAATGCTGGTAAAGCCACGGATGTCCGAAAAAAGCACGGTCAGCTCGGCATTGCGCCCCTCCATGGTGTAGTGCTCGGGGTTGCGGCTCATTTCCTCGACCAGTTCGGGCGGCACGTACTGCCCGAACATGCGGGTGAACTGACGCTTCGACCGTGACTCGAAGAAGTAGCCGTACGACATGTTAAGCGCATACAGCCCGACGACGAGCAGCACCGATGCCGCCAGCGGCAGAACGAAGTCGGCAAACTGCCAGAACGCGAAGTTCATGCCGACCAGTGCGAGCAACGCCCCCCCGGCAAGCAGCGTCGCGTACTGGGGCGACAGACGTGGCAGCGACCAGATCAGCAGGCCGCCGATCACGAGCAGCACCACCACATCGAACCCGGTGACGTACTGCGGACGATGCTTGATGCGGCCGTCCAGCATGCCGGCGATCAGGTTGGCGTGAATTTCCACGCCCGGATAGGTACTGCCGACCGGCGTGGCGCGCAGATCAAGCAGCCCGGGTGCGGTGGTGCCCAGCAAGGCAATGCGCCCCTTCAATGCATCGACCGGCGTGCGGCCGGCCAGTACATCCGCCAGCGAGTGGTACGCAAAACTGCCTTGCAGGCCGCGATACGGAATCAGCGCGGCAACGTTCTCGTCGACCGGCACCCGCAAGGTGCCCATGCTGGTCGTCATTTCCAGCCATTCGAGACCGGCGTAGTCCCGGCTGGCCGAAGAGAAAAAGCCGCTTTCGGCGTATCCGGGTGCCAGCTTCGGACTGCCGAGCAGCGTTCGGACAATGGCGAGCGACAGCGATTCGTAATAGGCGCCCTGGTGCTCGACCAGCATGGGCACGCGCCGGTTCAGACCGTCGAAATCGGGCAGCGGATTGAAGTGGCCGGCGCCGAGCGCCTCCTGCTGGAAGCGCGGGAGATTGGCACCAAAGCTGTTGAAGGTCGCAAACGCGATGTTGCGGCCACGAAAGGTGCCGGCCGGCAAGACGGGCTCCGGCAGCGCACCGCTGTTCAGGCCGTCTTCGCGGTTGCCGAAGTAGTAGCCCAGCAGGACCGGCCGGTTCTTGAGAGAGGCCGCGAAGCGCTGGTCGTAATCGAGCTGCGGCCTCAGCGTGTCGAGCGATGCACGGAAATCGGCGTTGTCGGCCAGCGCGCCTTGCGCCAGCCTTTCCAGCGCCGGCAGCCCGGAACTGGTGTCCGGCTCGGCAAAAACGACGTCGACGCCGAGCAGGCTGACGCCGTAGCGGTCAAACAGCAGATCCATCAGCACGGCCAGCCGTTCCCGTCCCCATGGCCAGCGCCCGACTTCGGTCAGCGACTTCTCGTCGATGTCGAGAATGACCACCCGGTCATCGATGCCGCCCGGCATCGTCAGCGACAACTTGGTGTCGTAGGCGATGTGATCAAGGTTGCCCAGCACCGGAATCTGGTACAGGCGGGCGGCGTGGCCGAGCAGGATCAGCAGGAACAGCAGGCCGATGCCGTAGCGCAGCGCGTTCTGGTTCATTGCGGACGTCCGGGAACGCACCCCGACCCGGGCCGCGCCTCATCCGGCGCAAGCCCTGCGGGGCGGCGGACGGCAGGCGCCGGACGCGGCAGCATGACAGGCTCGGATCGGGCGTCGTCAGCGCTTGATGAAGAACTCCATCTTCACACCGGCAATTTCGATCACGTCGTGATCCTCGAGCGGGTGCGCCTGGGCATCGAGCTGGCGACCATTGACGACCGGCATGTTCGCGCCTTCGACGTGGGTGATGAAATAACCCTGCGGACGGCGTGTGATGACGGCGACCTGCAGCCCCGGTTTGCCGAGGGTGGTCAGCGTCTTCGTCAATTCAAGTTCGCGCCCGGCGTTGGCACCGTTGAGAATCTGGATCGCACCGACCTGATTGGCGCTCGCCGCCGGCGGCGGCGGCGGGGGTGCCAGCGGAGGCGGCGGAGGCGGCAGGCCGGAGCCGCCGAGCGACGATCCGGCCGGCATCGACTGGCCGGGACGGAAACCGGTCTGCGTATCCGTCTGGGCCCGTACGGGTGCTGGCGCAGGCGGTGCATCGGCCGGCGCCTTGCGCATCATGTCCGGACGCAACACCATGGTTTTTTCGAAATCCGGCGACTGCGCGACGGTCGGCGTTTCGTTGATGTACTTGAGCCGGTACTTGCCGAGCTCGACCACGTCGTTGTTCTGCAGGAAGTGCTTCTTGATCGGCTGCCCGTTCACATAGGTGCCGTTCGTGCTGTTCATGTCCTCAAGGAAGGAATCGTTGAGGATGGTGACGATGACCGCATGCTCTCCGCTGATCGCAAGATTGTCGATCTGGATGTCGTTGTGCGGTTTGCGCCCGATGGTGGTGCGCTCCTTTGCGAGCGGCAACTCCTTGAGGACCAGTCCATCCATGCTGAGTATCAGTTTTGCCATTTTCCAGTCCCTTTACTTCAACCATGCAAGCAGGCGCGCAAGCCAGCCGCGTTCGGTGGCAGGAAAGGCCTGCAGCACCCTGACCAGTATCACCGACACATTGTCGCGTCCGCCGTTGTCGTTCGCCATCTGTACCAGCTGTTCGGCCGCCAGATCGAGGTTGGCGGACAAGGCCTGAAGCGTCAGCGCGATGTCGTCGTTCTCGACCATGTCGTTCAGTCCGTCGGAACAGAACAGGTAAACGTCTCCGGGAACCACGTCGTAGGTGTGTATTTCGGGCTCGACTTCCGGGTCTACGCCCAGCGCGCGCGTCACGAGGTTCTTGTTCTGGGAACGACGCGCGTCTTCTTCCGTAATCATGCCGCTGTCGATTTGCTCCTGCAACAGCGAATGATCACGCGTGACGCACTCGAAGGCGCCGTCGCGCAGCCGGTACATGCGCGAATCGCCGATATGCGCGACGGATATGTGATTGTCGCGGAAAACGGCCATGACCAGGGTCGTACCCATGCCCGAATACTGCGGCTGGCTCTCGGCCGCCTGATAGATCGCGTTGTTGGCGCGGCCAATGACCGATTCCAGCAGTTGCGACACGCCGTGTTTCGCTTCAAGCAGGCCCT
The DNA here is from genome assembly GCA_016791045.1 of Methyloversatilis sp. Classification (GTDB taxonomy): domain Bacteria; phylum Pseudomonadota; class Gammaproteobacteria; order Burkholderiales; family Rhodocyclaceae; genus Methyloversatilis. The sequence goes on from JAEUNO010000006.1 coordinate 65,156, forward strand.
GCGCAAGCTCGGAACCGATGACTGCGGTCGCCATGCCGCTTGCCACCTCACCGGCGTTGTAGCCGCCCATGCCGTCGGCCAGTATCGCGAGGCCGACACCGGGCTGCGTGAACACCGCGTCTTCGTTGTGGGTGCGCACCATGCCGGAATGGGTGCGACTGACCATCTGCAGCGCCTGACCGAGATCCCGGGTCATGTCAGTACCGCCCGCACAAGCAGATACACGGACACATCCCCTCCGGGGACAGCAGGTGGTGTGGGCATGCGGACTGTGTCATGTCAGATATCGAAATCAACTTGGGTGATGGATTGTGTCAGGTTGCCGGCGCAGGTACGCAGGTCGGCCGCCATGTCTCCACCCGACTGATAGCGCGCATCGACTTCCTTGGCGAGCGCACGGTCGATGATGGCGGACAGGCAATCCGGAACGTCAGGACGGATGTCACGGATGTCCGGATGTGCTTCGTTCGCAATGCGGAACATCAACTGCGCCATGGAATCGCCTTCGAAAGGCAGCTTGCCGCAGACCATCTGGAACAGCATGACTCCGAGCGAGAACAGGTCGGAACGGCCGTCGATCTTCTTGCCGGCCAGCTGTTCCGGAGACATGTAGGACGGCGTGCCCAGCACCATGCCGGTCTTGGTGCGCGACGAATCGGTGATGCGCGCGATGCCGAAGTCGGTCACCTTGACCTGATCCGACTCGGCTTCGTACATGATGTTGGCGGGCTTCACGTCGCGATGCACGACGTGGTTGCCGTGCGCGTAGGCGAGCGCCTCGGCCACGCGCGCCACCACGTCCATCACCTTAGGCAGCGGCAGCAGCTGACCCGGCTTGGTCTGCGGCACCAGGTCCCGTCCCTTCAGGAACTCCATCGCGATGTAGGCGAGATCGTGCTCTTCACCGGCGTCGAAGATGGTGACGATGTTCGGGTGATTCAGGCGCCCGGCGGTTTCGGCTTCGCGGAAGAAGCGTTCCTTCACATCGGCCAGCTCTTCCTCGTCGAACTCCTGCGAAAGCGCCATCGTCTTGATGGCGACGACACGGTTGATCTTCGGATCGCGCCCGAGATAGACGACGCCCATGGCGCCCTTGCCCAGTTCCTTCTCGACCTGGTAGCGCCCGAGCATCGGCTTCTCGACCGTGCCGTCCTCGAGGATGCTGGTATTCGTGCGGCCGCCGCTGCCGCCGCCGAGCATGACGGTTTCCGACATCGCCTTGGCGCGCTTCACCCGTGTTTCCAGATCGCGGAACTTCGGGTTGAACTCAGCCATGTGGCGGAACACGCTCTCGGCCTTGTTGAACTGGCGCTTGCGCTCGAAGTCGAGCGCAAGGTTGTAGAGGTTTTCCATCACCGCGTCGGACAGCGGGACCTGGCGGAACTTGTCCCATGCCATGTCGAGTTGTCCCTGGCCCTGGAAGGCCAGCGCCAGCATGCGATTCGACTCGGCCGACTGTTCGTCGGACTTCACCTTGCCGCGCTCGGTCACCAGGAAGCGCTTGGTCGTCAGCAGCAAATGGCCGACCAGCAGCAACGCAGCCGGCAGCATGAGCTGCAGCCAGATGAGCTGGCTGGTCATCAGTACGAAGTGGGTTGCCAGCAGTGCAATGAAGAGGGCAGCCGTGACGCCGGCACCCAGACCCGCCTTCAAGCGCGGCAGCAGCACGATGAGATAGAGCGCCACCAGCAGGAACACGCCGAACTCGGCCGCCACCGACCACGGCGGCGACACGAAGAAGTGTTCCTGCAGGATGCTCGACAGGCCGTGCGCCATCACCTCTACAGACGACATCGCGGGCGACACCGGCGTGGCGTAGAAATTGCCGATGCCCGGCGCGGTCTGGCCGATCAGCACGATGCGGTCGCGGTACTTGTCGAGCGGGATCTTGCCGCTCATGACATCGAAGAAGGAATCGACCGGAAACGCCGGCTTGCCACCTTCGCCGCGGTAGTAAAAGCTGTACATGCCCAGACTCGGGTCGGTGGCCACGTTGAGGCGGGCCAGCGACACCGACTCGCCCAGCGTGACCTTGATGTCAGCGACGCCGAGATTCAGGCTTCTTGCCGCAATCAGCAGCGGCAGCGACGGGTAGAACTGGTCGAAATGGGTCATCACCAGCGGATGCAGCCGCAGGCCGCCGTCGCGATCGATCGACGGATTCAGGTGGCCGACCGCTGCGGCAACCGTACCCAGCTGTTCGATGACGCCGGCCGATACGTCCAGCGTCAACGGCGGCAGCGGCTCGGAACCACTCACATTGGTCAGCGCGGTGGCGCGTACGAATTCGGGCAACGGCTTGTCGGGGCGGCCCTGCGGCTCGCCGTCGAGGAACAGCATCGGCAGCGCGACATTGCCCGCCCGCTTCATGCTGTCGGCGAGTTGCCGGTCGGTGTTCAGCGCCGCTTCGGCTTCGCGCAGGGTGGCGCTGAAGGCGTCCAGCGGATTGACGGCCTGCACGGGCGGATCTGCAGCCACCTCACCTTCGACAACGGGTTCGGCAGCCGCCGCGATCTCGATCTGGTCACGCGCCTGCTTCTCCAGCGCAAGCAACCTGTTTACATAGACGAGACCCGGATCGAGCTGCGGCTCGGCGAAAAAGATGGTCGTACCGACCACCTTGGCCTGTGCCTGCGCCAGCTTGTCGATCATGCGGGCATGCACGTCACGCGGCCACGGCCAGCGGCCGATGTTGTCGATGCTCTGCTGATCGATCGCGATGATGGCGATGCGAGGACTGGGGGTACGGTCGGTCGCGGCGACACCGATGTCGTAGGCCTTGCGTTCGAGGCTCTGGATCAGGTCGGACTGGGTGGAGAAAAGGAACAGCAGGCTGATGATGACGCCCAGGAACCAATCCGTCTTCCATACAGCGGCTTTGGCCACGCTCACCCCCGAAAAATTGTGGCTTCCTGACTGCTGGAGGCCGGTGACCTGCTCGTTGTTGTGTGACCTACCTGATTTTCACGCAAAACCAAGTCTCGCGAGAAAACAGTCATCTGTCACATATTCTTGCAGTTCAGCCTCAACTCCGTCAAACGGGGCTTCACCCTGCGCGGTGGAATATCACGCTGCACGCATTCAAATCGTCACATTGCGCGGGACGTCAGTACGGCAGTTCGCGGCCCAGCCCGGCCATCCTGGCCTTTTCGAGCAGGCGCGTTGCCAGCGTGAGGTCCTGGATCGCCATGCCCTGCGACTCGAACAGCGTGATGTGGTCGTCCGCCTGGCGCCCCGGACGCATGCCGTTGAGCAACTCGCCCAGTTCGACCATCCCGTATTCGGCCAGCCGCCCTTTTTCGAGCGCCGGCAGCAGGTCACCGGATTCACGCAACGCCGTCGCGCGCGAGTCGACCGCAACCACGGCAGCGCGGCGGATGACGGTTTCGTCGATTTCACGACGGATGAGCGCATTGGAACCGGCGGCCGTCACGTGCGCACCTTGCTTGAGCCAGCGCCCGTCGAACAGCGGCTCGCTGGCGGTGGTGATGGTCACCAGGATGTCCGCCGACTTCACCATTTCCTCGGCACTGGCGGCCGGACGAACCCTGCGGCCGAGCCGTGCCGTCTGTTCGGTGCAGAAGGCCTCGAGCTTGTCACGCTTGCGGGCGAACACCTGGATGTCGTCCACTTCGCGCACGGCACACAGCGCAGCGATCTGGCTTTGCGCCTGCCAGCCGGCGCCGAACACAGCGGCGACTTTCGAAGCCGGATTCGACAGCAGACGGGCTGCCAGCCCGCCCGTCGCGCCCGTGCGCATCATGCCGAGGTAGTCGGCCTCCAGCACCGCAAGCGCGCGGCCGGTTGTGGCGTCGAACAGATGGACCCAGAAGCGCGCGGCCTCGCGGCTGGTCGTGTAGCTCTTGTAGCCGATCACGCCGAGCGGCAGCACGGCGCCGTGCAGCATGTGAAGCGCGGACGTCGGGGTGCGGCTGCGCGCGCGCGGCGTATCGATGGCTTCGCCGGTGGCGTGCCAGCGGTGCGCGTCTTCCACCGCCGACAGCGCGTCCTGCAGGGTCAGCACCTGACGGACGTCGCTTTCGGTGAGGTAGAGCGCCATCGCTGACTACTGGATCGGGTAGTCGGCCGGCTTGTTGCGCGCGCCGAGGATCTTGCCGAGCGCGAGCACGAAGATCGCACCGGCGACGCCTGCGCCGTAGCGCACGGCGGCAATCGCTTCCGGTGCCGCGGTCGGTGAGGACGGCTCGATCAACGGCAGATAAGGCGTGATCGCCGGATCGCCGACCGCCATCGTGCCGGCGATCCAGCCAAGCAACATCGCCCCGAGCGTGATGATGATGGGGTATCGGGTCATCAGGCCGAGCACGATCTGGCTGCCCCACACGATGATCGGGATCGACACGACCAGCCCGAACACGACCAGTGCGAACTGGTGGTCTGCACCGGCCCCTTCGGCCGCGCCGGCGATGGCGATCACATTGTCGAGGCTCATCACGAAGTCGGCCACGATGACGGTCTTCACCGCCGCCCACAGCTTGTCGCTGGGCTTGATGTTCGCGTGGTCGTCGTCATCGTCGGCCATCAGCAGCTTGATGCCGATCCACAGCAGCAGCAGCGCGCCGATCAGCTTCAGGAAAGGCAGCTTGAGCAGCGTCAGCGCAAACATGATGAGCACCACGCGCAACAGCACGGCGCCTGCGGTACCCCACATGATGCCCAGTCGACGCTGCGCGGGCGGCAGCTTGCGGCAAGCCAGCGCGATCACCACCGCGTTGTCGCCGCCGAGCAGGATGTCGATCATGATGATCTGACCGACAGCGAGCCAGAATTCGGGAGAACTGAAATCCATGATGGTCTTGCATTCGAATTGCGGAAGGGCGGATTCTACCGGTGCGGCCGCATGACGCGCACAAATGAAAAGGCCACCGCCCGGGCGGTGGCCTTCTTCGTCACGTATGGCGGTCAGTGCGCCGGAATCAGAGCAGCCCCTTGAGCAGCTTGCCCATCTCCGACGGATTGCGCGTCACCGTGAAGCCGCACGCTTCCATGATTTCCAGTTTGGCATCGGCCGTGTCGGCACCGCCGGAAATCAGCGCGCCGGCGTGACCCATGCGTTTGCCGGCCGGCGCGGTGACGCCGGCGATGAAACCGACGATGGGCTTCTTCATGTTGGCCTTGCACCACTCGGCCGCTTCCGCTTCGTCCGGACCGCCGATTTCACCGATCATGATGACCGCGTCGGTATCCGGATCGTCGTTGAAGAG